>NZ_JBPJZG010000004.1:0-736601 GCF_051216415.1 Variovorax trehalosi | reverse complement strand
AGGGGGGGAAGAAGCGGGCGCCGCGGAAAAAATGGGTGGCGCCTCTCCCACCCCCCTCCCTCCTTCCCCCTCCCCCGCGGGGGGGGGGGTGGGGTGGGGCCCACGCAGAGTGCTCGATGGGTACGCCGCTTGCCCCCACCCCAGCCCTCCCCCAGAGGGGGAGGGAGAAAGACATCTGCGATCAGCTCTTGCTGCTGTCGTGCGCCGGCTTGCCCACCTGCACGCTGGTGTCGTCGCCTTTGATCTTCGCCTGCACCGCCTTGATCGCCTTCTCGAGCCGCGCGCCGTAGTCCGCATCGGCCTGTCGGAAGTAGCTCACCGAGCGGTCGATGATGTCCTGCCGCGTGACCGCGCCAAGACCGCCCGCGATGCTTTGAATCAGCCGCTCTTTTGCGGCCTCGTCCATCAGGCGATAGAGGTCGCCGGCCTGCACGAAATCGGTGTCGGCCTCGTGCTTCTGCCACTGGTGGCTGCCGGTCCAGCCGTGGATCTCGAGCGGTGCGTAGACCGGCTCGTTGGTCTGCTTGGGCGCGTTGCTGAAGCTGTTCGGCTCGTAGTTCGGACCGCGCCCGCCGTTGCCGTCGCCACGCATCGCGCCGTCGCGGCCGTAGTTCTGCGCGGTGGTGGCGTGCGGACGGTTCACCGGCAGTTGCGTGTGATTGATGCCCAGGCGGTAGCGCTGCGTGTCGCCGTAGCTGAAGAGACGCCCCTGCAGCATCTTGTCGGGCGAGGGGCCGATGCCGGGCACGAAGTTGGCCGGATTGAAGGCGGCCTGCTCGATCTCGGCGAAGTAGTTGTCGGGGTTGCGGTCGAGCGTGAGGATGCCGATGTCGATCTTCGGGTAGTCCTTGTGCGACCAGACCTTGGTGAGGTCGAAGGGGTTGAAACGGTAGGTCTGCGCATCGGCCACCGGCATGATCTGCACCTGCACGCGCCAGCTCGGGAACTCGCCGCGCTCGATGGAGTGCAGCAGGTCGAGGTGGTGGTGGTTCGGGTTCTCGCCACCCACGCGCTGCGCCTCTTCGGCCACGAAGGTCTCGATGCCCTGGTTGGTCTTGAAGTGGTACTTGACCCAGAAGGCCTCGCCCTTGGCGTTCACCCACTGGTAGGTGTGCGAGCCGAAACCGTCCATGTGGCGATAGCTCTTCGGAATGCCGCGGTCGCCGAACAGCCAGGTGAACTGGTGCGTGGCTTCGGGCGAGTGCGAGAAGAAGTCCCAGGCGTTGTTGGGCTCCTGCACGTGGCTGTAGGGGTCGCGTTTTTGCGAGTGGATGAAGTCTGGAAATTTGAGCGGATCGCGGATGAAGAAGATCGGCGTGTTGTTGCCCACGAGGTCGTAGTTGCCGTCTTCCGTGTAGAACTTGAGCGCGAAGCCGCGCGGGTCGCGCACCGTATCGGCCGAGCCCAGTTCGAGCGCGACGGTCGAGAAACGGGCCAGCACTTCGGTCTTCTTGCCGACCTGGCCGAGGAATTTCGCCTTGGTCCATTTCGACACGTCGGCCGTGACTTCGAAGGTGCCGAAGGCGCCCGAACCTCGCGCATGCACCACGCGCTCGGGGATGCGCTCGCGGTCGAAGCGGGCTAGTTTCTCGATGAGGTTGTGGTCCTGCATCAGCACGGGACCGTTGACGCCAGCCGTCTGCGACTGCTGGTTGTTTTCGATGGGGGCACCGCTCTCGGTGGTGAGCTTGCGGGTGTCTGTCATGGGTGCTGTCCTCTGATGAAGTTGTCGGGGTCCATCGATTTTGTCAATGAACATGCCGACATGGCATCAGATTCAGCTATCGCATCGATAGACCCGCGGCCGCAGCGGGTGAGCTCGAAGGCCCGGCCCTCTCAGACGATCAGTGCGATCGTGGCTTCGAGGTGTTCGGAAGGCGCGCGGCGGAAGCCCGAGCGCGCAAAGCGCTGCAGTTGCCCGACCACGAAGGCGGTGAGCGCCGCGGCGCGCACCTGCGCATCGACGGTGGGCGTGGCCGATCCATCGGCGGTGGCCGCGCCGCGCAACACCTGGCGCAGCGTGGCTTCGATCTTGTCGAAGAACTGGTTCATGCGCTGCTGCAGGCGCTCGTTCTCGTAGACCAGCGCATCGCCGACCATGACGCGGGTCATGCCCGGGTTGCGTTCAGCGAACTGGACCAGCAGCGTGAGGATGCGAGCGGCCTGCTGGGCGCCGGTGGCACCCTCGCGCTCGAGGATCTGGTTCACCAGGCTGAACACGCTCTGCTCGATGAAATCGATCAAGCCCTCGAACATCTGGGCCTTGCTCGCAAAGTGGCGGTAGAGCGCGGCCTCGCTCACCTCGAGCCGCGCGGCCAGCGCCGCGGTGGTGACGCGCTCGGCGCCGGGCTGCTCGAGCATGGCGGCCAGCGCCTGCAGGATCTGCACGCGCCGCTCACCCGGCTTCGGACGCTTGCGCGTGGCGGTGGCTGGCGTTTCCGCTGGGGTCTCTACGCCGGGAGCAGCTGTCTCTTCGTTCTGCATGGGAGCGCGTGCAAAGATGTAATCAATTGATTCTCGCACAGCGCAACAGGCGCTCCCCGGCCCCGCTCAGCGGGCGCGGATCATCGTCCCGTAGGCCTGGTCGGTCAGGATCTCGAGCAGCATCGCGTGCGGCACGCGGCCGTCGATGATGTGCACTGCGTTCACGCCGCTCTTGGCCGCATCGAGCGCGCCTTCGATCTTGGGCAGCATGCCGCCCGAGATGGTGCCGTCGGCGAACAGCTCGTCGATTTCGCGGGCGCTCAGGTTGGTGAGCAGCTTGCCGTTCTTGTCGAGCACGCCGGGCGTGTTCGTCAGGAGCATGAGCTTCTCGGCCTTGAGCACGGTGGCCAGCTTGCCGGCAACGACGTCGGCGTTGATGTTGTAGCTCTCGTTCTCCTCGCCGAAGCCGATGGGGCTCACGACGGGAATGAAGGCGTCGTCCTGCAGCGCCTTCACCACGCTGGGGTCGATGGAGACGATGTCGCCGACCTGGCCCACGTCGTGCTGCACGTTGGGGTCGTTGCGGTCGGCCAGCTTGAGCTTCTGCGCGCGGATCAGGCCACCGTCGCGCCCGGTCAGGCCCACGGCCTTGCCCCCGGCCTGGTTGATCAGGCCCACGATGTCCTGCTGCACCTCGCCGGCCAGCACCCATTCGACGACTTCCATGGTCTCGGCGTCGGTCACGCGCATGCCCTGGATGAAGCTGCCCTTCTTGCCCAGCTTGTTCAGCGCAGCCTCGATCTGCGGGCCGCCCCCATGCACCACCACCGGGTTCATGCCGACCAGCTTGAGCAGCACCACGTCTTCGGCGAAGTCGGCCTGCAGGGCCGGGTCGGTCATGGCATTGCCGCCGTACTTGATGACGATGGTCTTGCCGTGGAACTTGCGGATGTACGGCAGCGCCTGGGCCAGGATCTCGGCCTTGTCGCGCGGGGGGATGTTGAGGACGGGGTCGGTCATGGGCGGTCAGGCTCCAAAGCGTTGAACGATGGGAATGAACAGAAATTCTCTCAAGGCCTGAGCCAGCGCGGCACCTTGAATCTGACGATCATCAGGTACGCGCCCACATAGGTCGTGACGAACAACAGGCAGAACAGCATCAGCACGATGGTGTTGTTCCAGAACAGCACCGCGGGCACCACCGACAGCGCGGCGAACATCCAGAGGTAAGGCGAGGTGCGGTTGTTGCGCGCCAGCAGCTGCCGCGCCTCGTCGTCCGCCAGCGCCACGCGCACGATGCGGCGGAAGATCAACTGGTGGAAATGCAGCGCATCGGCCGTGCCGGGCGACTGGCCGCGCGCGAGCTTGCGGTAGATGGAGAACAGCGTCTCCCACACCGGGTAGATCAGCAGCAGCATCGGGAACCACGGCGACACCACGCGGTGCCGCTGCACCAGCGTCACGCAGGCCACGGCGATCACCATGCCCCAGACGTAGGCGCCGCCGTCGCCGGCAAAGATCTTGCCGCGCGGATAGTTCCAGACCAGGAAGCCGACGGTGGCGCCCACCAGGCAGACCACCATGGCGGCCAGTTGCCGGTCGCCCACCTGCAGGGCCACGTGCGAGATCGCCAGGCACACCAGCACGGCGACGGTGCCGGCCAGGCCGTTGTAGCCGTCGATGATGTTGAAGGCATGCGGCAGTCCGCCGATGGCGAGCGCCGCGAACAGCACGGTGGCATACGGCAGCATGGCCAGCCAGCCGTCGACCATCGGGATGCCGGTGCGCGCAACGCCCAGGCCGAGCAGCCAGCACACCAAGAGGGCCGAGCCGATGGTGAGGCCGAGCCGATAGCGCACCTTCACCTTCTGCGTCATGTCTTCGACGATGCCGCCCAGCACCGCGGGCGCGATGCACAGCAGCGTCAGCATCGAGGTCTTGACCGGCCACGACACGTTGAAGGGATCGGTGCCGGTGATGCCGGCCGCCAGCCAGGCCACCCCCATGCCCAGCAGGATGCCTGCACCGCCCAGGCGCGGCACGTGGCCCTTGTGGAAGCGCTGCGGCATGTCGGCGCCGTAGAGCCGTGCGTGCCTGCGCGCCCGGCGCATGAAGAGCTGGACCGCGAAGGCGGCGACGAAGAAACTGATGACGATCAGGGCAATCATGTGTGGGAGTTGGGGAACCCTAGAATTCCCGAGCGAAATTAGACCATGCCCACGCCCTCATCCCCCGCCTCCCCCGCTCCTTTGCCGCCGATCACCATTTCCATCGTGAGCCACGGCCAGCTCACCCTGATACGGCCGCTGCTCGACCAGTTGGACCGGCACAGCCGCGCGTCGATTGCCAAGGTGGTGCTCACGGTGAACATTCCGGAGCCTGATGTGCTCGCAGGGCAAAGCTGGGGATTCGAGGTCGAGCGGATCGAGAACACGAGCCCCAAGGGTTTCGGCGCCAATCACAACCAGGCCTTCGGGCGTTGCACGACACCTTGGTTCCTGGTGCTCAACCCGGACATCCGTTTCGACAGCGACGTGCTCGCGCCGCTGATCCTGCAGGCCGCACCTGACGCCGGCCTGATGACCCCGCGCATCCTCGAGCCCGGCAAGCCCGCGCCCGAACCGCACCGGGCGCTGCTCACGCCCTTCGAGATCCTCGGGCGCAACAAGCCGGGCTATGTGCCGCCGGCAGCGCCCGCGTGGATCCCGGGCCTCTTCATGCTGTTCCGCAGCGAGGCCTACCGCCAGATCGGCGGCTTCGACGAACGCTTCTTCATGTACGGCGAGGACTTCGACATCTGCGCCCGCACCCAACTTGCGGGCTGGAAGCTGCAGGTCGGCGAAGACCTGCTCGCGCGGCACGACGCCCAGCGCGCCAGCCACCGCAGCAAGCGCTATCTTTACTGGCACGTCACCAGCCTGCTGAAAGTGTGGCGCTCAGGCGCCTTCTGGCGCTACCGGCGGATGCAGCCGCCCGGCGCCTGAGCGGGGCAAGAAGCGTTTGCGAGGACAATCGGGAACGAAAAAAGCAAGCGCGCCTTCACACCAACGATGACGACGACAACGACGAGCCCGACGCTCCACAACGAACACGCCCACCTGGTTCACCCCAAATACCGCCCGGACATCGACGGGCTGCGCGCCGTGGCGGTGCTCTCGGTCCTGGGTTACCACGCGTTCCCGCAGTGGATCAAGGGCGGCTTCATCGGCGTCGATATCTTCTTCGTCATCTCGGGCTTCCTGATCACCACGATCATCCTGGCCAGCTTCGAGGGCGAAGGCTTCAGCTACCGCGAGTTCTACGCCCGGCGCGTGAAGCGGATCTTCCCGGCGCTGGCGCTGGTGCTGGCGGCCACGCTGGCCTTCGGCTGGTATGCGCTCCTGCCCAACGAATGGGTGCAGCTGGGCAAGCACGTGGCCTCGGGCGCCGGGTTCGTCTCGAACTTCGCGTTCTGGAGCGAGGCCGGCTACTTCGACAACGCGGCGGAGACCAAGCCGCTGCTGCACCTGTGGTCGCTGGCCATCGAGGAGCAGTTCTACATTTTCTGGCCCGTTCTGCTGGGCCTGGCCTGGAAGCGCAAGTGGCGCGTGCTCTGGGTGGTCGGCATCGTCGCGGCGGCGTCGTTCCTGCTGAACGTGACGACCATTCACAGCCACCGCACGGCCGCCTTCTATTCGCCGCTCTCGCGCTTCTGGGAGCTGATGATCGGCGGCATGCTCGCGTACATGCGGCTGCACCGGCCGCCGCCCAAGCCGGGCTGGGGGCGCCATGCGCAGTCCATCGCCGGGCTGGCGCTGATCGTGCTGGGCCTGTGCATGATTCGCGGCGGCAAGGCCTTCCCGGGCTTCTGGGCGATCCTGCCGACGCTGGGCGCCTTCTTCTGCATCGCGGCGGGACCGACCGGCGTGCTGAACCGCTACGTGCTCGCATCCAAGCCGATGGTGTGGGTCGGGCTCATCAGCTATCCGCTGTACCTTTGGCACTGGCCGCTGCTGGCGTATGCGCGCATCCTGGAAGGCAAGCTGCCTTCCGACGGCATCCGGGCGCTGATGCTGGTCGCCTCCTTCGTGCTCGCGTGGCTGACCTACCGTTTTGTCGAACGCTACACGCGCAAGACCGAGAACCCCACGGTGACCTCGGGCCTCGTGGCGGCGATGGTGGGTTTCGTCGTGCTCGGCCTCTTGGCCACCTCGGGCTACTACGTCGGTCGCCACAGCGATCCGTACTTCAACAAGACGGCGGCCGCGGCCAAGGACTGGGGCTACCCGGACGGCCTGAGCCCGATCAAGGTCGATGGCGAGGTGCTGCAGCAGATCGGGCACGGCAAGCGCCGGGTGCTGTTCTTCGGCGACAGCCACATCGAGCAGTACGGCCCGCGCGCGGTGGAGCTGAGCAAGACCGCGCCCGACACGCTCGATTCGCTCTCCTTCGTGACCTGGGGCGCCTGCCCGCCGATTCCCAACGTGGTGGACGAGCAGAACAACCTCTGCGCGGAACGGCGCGACGGCGGCATGCGCCTGGCGGTGAGCGACAAGTTCGACGCGGTGGTCTTCGGGGGCTGCTGGAACTGCTACTTCTCGGAAACCGACAAGCCCACCGCCGACAACGCCGCGGCGGACCGCTACTACTACCTGGATGGCAAGAACAAGCGCCGCTTCATGGGCGGTGGCGGCGCGGACTTCGCGCTCAACACGCTCGAGACCGTGATGACGGCGCTCTCCAAGCACAAGCAGGTCTACCTGCTGCTGGACAACCCGGTCGGCGAAGGCTTTGGCCCCGAGGAATTCGTCAAGGGCGGGCGCCTGGGCAACATGACGGTCGGGCGCATGTCGCCAACCGCACCCTGGGTACCGGAGCAGAAAGCGCTGCACGAGCGCATGCGCCAGATCGCGCAGCGCAGCGGCGCCATCGTGATCGACCCGATCCCGACGCTGTGCGAGAAAGACTGGTGCACCCGCGCCGACGCCGACGCCACGCCGATCTACAAGGACGCCGGGCACCTGCGCGCCGAATACGTACGCAAGTTCGCCACCTACATCGATGCGGCAATGACCACGCCGAAGCAGCCCGCGGCGGCGGCCCCTGCCCGCTAGGCGTACAGGCGCCGCAGGCTGCGAATGCCGGGCAGGCGCGTGATGGCGCCGACCAGGCGCACCGCGCCCGGCGGGCAGTGGTTGAGCAGGAACAGCGTGATCCGCAGGCGCAGCTTCTTCTTGCGCCCCACATAGGGGTTGGCCAGCACCATCGCGCCGTACTCGTTGAGGATCGCGCTCATCTCCTCGCGGTACTGGTCGTCGTTCTTGATCGACTCGATCGCGTGGTTGACGAAGTAAGGCTGGAACCGGGGCACCAGGCAATCGCGGAAGTAGTAGCGCCCGCGCAGGTGCTCGTCGGGGAACATCTGGGTGAGCTTCTTGAAGTACTTGAAGCGGCTGCGGATCATCCGGATGCCGAAGGACGTGCTCGCCGTGTGGATGCACCAGACCGTGACGGCCTTGTCCACGAAGTAGTTGCTGAACCCCTTGCGGAAGATGCGCAGGAACAGGTCGTCGTCCTCGAAGCCCATGAACTGCGAATCGAACCCGTCGACGGCCTCGAAGGCCTTGCGGCTCACCAGCGCGGCCGACGGCAGCACGAACATGTCGTTGCGCAGCAGGTCGTTGATGTTGCGCTTGGGGTGCGTCGCGTGCTCCTTGATCACGCCGGTGCGGATCACGTTGCCGTCGGCGTCCGCCTCGTACAGGTCGGCGTAGACATAGCCGAACAGCCGGTCACCCAGAGGGATCGAGGCCGCCAGCGTCTCGATGTGATTGGGCAGGTAGAAATCGTCCTGGTCGAGAAAGCAGATGAAGTCCGATGCGGACGCCTTCACGCCGGCGTTGCGCGCCGACCCCTGGCCGCCGTTTTCCTTGTCGATGATGCGAAACGGGTAGCGCACAGCCAGCGCGTCGAGCGCGGCACGCTCCTCGGGGCGCGAGCCGTCGTTGACCACGATCACCTCGGCCGCGGGCACCGATTGCTCGAAGACGCTCTTCACGGAACGCTCGATGAAATCGGCGCCGTTGTAGAACGGGATGATCACCACGACGCTCGGCCAGGCGGTCGGTTGCGCTGCAATGGTGGAATCTAGGGAGGCGTTCATTGGGTTCATGGTTCTTTGGGGTCGGAGCCTACACAGATTCGAAAAGATCGCGGACCACGCCGCGCACGCCACGGCCGAACTTGTCGTAGCGGCCGGTCATGGCTTCGCGGGCGATCGGCACGATGCGCGCCAGCCGCGACGCGGGCAAGGCGGCGCGAAAGCGCTGGTGCTCGATCTTGCTGCGCACCTTGGCGATGATTTCGGGCGGGACCCGATCGCCCATCTGCAGCAGCCGCGCAAGCAGCAGCTCGGCCTTGATCGCCCGCTCGACGTGCGTGTTGCCGCGGGAAGCCAGCGCCTTGCGCACCTTCTCCGCAAAGGTGTCACGCCGCGCGCCGATCTGGTTGGATTCATGCTGGCGGTATTCGATGAGGGACTGCTCCAGCAGGTCGACCCGCGCCGTGGTCGATGCGACGATGCTCAGCCATTCGTCGTGCACCCACTCGACCGGCAGCGGCAAGGCGTCGGCCAGCAGCGAGCGGCGAAAGACGGTGGTTGCGCCGGTCACCAGGTTGCGGCGCAGCAGCGCGTCGAAGGCCTTGCCGCCGTGCACTTGCGCGAGCTCCAAAGGCGTGACCTCGAGCGCATGGAACAGCGTCTGGTTCAGATCGCGGCGTTCGGAGTCGACCAGCCGCGCATCGGTGTGCAGCAGCAGCAGGTTGGCGTCCTGTTCGAAGTGGGCCACCATCAGCGCGAGCCGGTCGGGCATCCACACGTCGTCCTGGTCGCTGAGCGCGATCAGCTCGCTGGTGCAGGCGCTGATGGCCTGCTCGAAGTTCTTGACAACGCGCAACGCGACCGGATTCTCGAAGACCCGCAGGGCAATCGGCGGGCCCGGGCGCTCGGCCGCGCATTCGGCGACGGCGGCGCGCACCACCTCGACAGAGCCGTCGCGCGAGGCGTCGTCGGACAGCACGATCTCGACCGGTGGCCGGGTCTGCAGGCAGATGCTGCGCACCTGCTCGCGGAGGAACCGGGCGCCGTTGTAGGTGCAGAGGGCGACGGAGACTTCGAGGGGGCGGGGAGCGTTCATGGGTGGGTTGCCGGGGCGGCGCCGTCGCGGGAGTTGCGCGGCGGCCATGCCAGGTCGAAATCTTCGGTGTCGAGCGTGAGGTTGGGGTTGTAGGCGGGGTCGTGGGCGATCAGCCCGGCCCAGCGGCTTTGCATGAAGGCGGATTCGCGCGCGAGCCGGTCGCGCGATTCGGCCGCCACCTCGAGGCCGCGGCTCGCCGATTCGTGGTGCAGCAGCTCGGCGTAGGGCGTCCAGACGTTGCGGTAGCCGGCCTCACGCAGGCGCAAGCAGAAGTCGACGTCGTTGTAGGCCACGCCAAGTTGCTCTTCATCGAGCCCACCGACCTGTTCGTAGAGCGACTTGCGCACGACGAGGCAAGCCGCAGTGACCGCCGAAAAATTCTGGACCAGCTGCGCGCGACCGCCATGGCCCGCGACGGTCGATGGCAGGTGCTTGTGCGCGTGCCCGGCCATGCCCCCGATGCCCAGGACGACGCCGCCATGCTGGATGGTCATGTCGGGGTAGAGCAACTTCGCACCGACCGCGCCCACGCCGGGCTGCAGCGCGAGGGACACCATTTCGTGGAGCCAGTCGGGGGAGATGACTTCGATGTCGTTGTTGAGCAGGCCGACGAATTCTCCGCGTGCCTGCACCACGGCGGCGTTGTTCAGCGCCGAGTAGTTGAAGGGGCGGTCGTCGCGGATCACGGTGATGCCCGGCTGCGCATCGAGCGCGGCGAAGTACGCGAGCGCCTCGGGGTCGTCCGAGCCGTTGTCGACCAGCAGGATTTCGTAGTTCGGGTAGGCAGTCTCCAGGACGATGCTCTCGATGCACTGGCGGACCAGGTTCACGCCGTTGCGGGTCGGGATGACGAGCGACACGAAGGGCGGCGTTTCGGGCAACGCATAGTGCGCGCGAAGGCCGTAGGCCGTCGCCTCGGCGTGGGCCGTGGTGCCGGTGCGCTGAAAGTGCCTGTCGAGTGCCTGCACATCGGCCGTACCGGCCGCTGCGAGCGGCGCGCTGGAATGACTGAGGATGCGCGGGATGTGCCGGATCTGATCAGGCTGGACCTGTTCCACGCAACGCAACGCCAGATCGAAGCCCTGCCCGCCATTGGCGGCGGCATTCAGCCCGCCGGCCTCGTCGAACAGGCTGGCCTGGACAACGCCCATCGGCGAGAAAAGATTGCGGGACAGGAACAAGTCCGGATTCCAGTCGGGCTTGAAGCAGGGGTCGCTGCGCTGCCCCGCGGCGTCGATCACGTCCGTGTCGGCATACAGCATGCGGACCCCGGGATGCGCGGCGATCTCCTTCGCGATCGTGAAGAGCGCATGGGCGGCCAGCGTGCAACCCGGCTCGAGCCAGACGATCCAGTCCGCATCCACGGGATCGGTCAGCGGGTCGGCCTGAAGCGTCCACTCCTTGTAGGTCTGGGCCGCCAGGGACCGGGCCGTTTCCTGCGACGACGCTGCGTCTGGAGTCAACACCAGGAAGCGGGCACGCGCGGCCATCTCCGCACGGCAGCCCTCTTCCGGAGCGTCGCTGCCAGGGTTGTCGTAGCGCGCCACCCAGTCGGCATAGCTCCCCCGTTGGACGGGAGCGGCGGCCGACGGCACGCCGCGCACAACGCGCTGAAGATGGCCGCTCAGCCACCGCAAAGGGGCCGTCAGGCGCCAGCTGCTGGACTGCGTCATGCTGCGGACCTGTGCATCCAGGGCCTTGACCTGCACCTCCAGCAAACCGATCTGCCGCTGCAGCTGTGCATTGCTCGAAGCGATGTCGAGCCCGCGCCGCCGGGGAAAAGGCTGCGCAGGCGGCAGCGTAGGCTTACTGGGCATTGCTCGAGATCACGAAAATAGACGCTTCCAATCGTTACGGGGCCACCTCGTGGGGACCGGTAAAATTATCCCCTCATCACACCCTATAAAAAAATGCGCGTCCTTTCAGTTGTGCTTTCGGGGGGGGCAGGTTCCCGGCTTTGGCCAGCATCTCGGCAAGCCTTTCCCAAGCCCTTCATGAAACTCGGTGGCACCACCCTGCTCCAGCAGGCCATCGAGCGGGGCCAGGCCTGCGGCACGGGCGACCTGATGGTCGTCACCAACAAGGACCACCTGTTTCTCACCAAGGACGTGCTGCGCCAGATGTCCGACCCGCCCGAGGCCACGCTGCTGCTGGAGCCGCGGGGCCGCAACACCGGGCCTGCCATCGCCCTGGCCGCACTGCAGTGCATCCGGCAATTCAGCGGCGACACCGTGATGCTCGTGCTGTCGGCCGACCACCTGGTGCCCGATGTCGAGGCCTTCGTGGCCAGCGCCAACCAGGCGTTCCGCCTCGCCACCCAGGGCAAGCTGGTGGTGTTCGGCATCAATCCCACCGGGCCCGACACGGGCTTCGGCTATGTCGAGGTGGCCAAGGTCTCGCGCGAGAGCCAGGCTGCCAAGCGCTTCGTCGAGAAGCCCGACCTCCAGACCGCCCAGGAGTACTTGGCCACCGGCCGCTACTACTGGAACAGCGGCATGTTCTGCTTCACCGCGGACGCCATCGTCGCCGCCTTCGAGCGCCATGCGCCTGAACTGCTGGCCGCGGCACGCCGCGCGCTCGAGTCGTCGCAGGCAACGGGCGAGACGATCCAGTTCGATCTGCACACCTTCGGGCTACAGCCTGACATCAGCATCGACTACGCGGTCATGGAGCCGGCCGACAACGTGCATGTGGTGCCCGCCAAGTTCGGCTGGAGCGACGTCGGCTCGTGGCCCGCGCTGGCCAAGGCGCTCACGCCCGATGCCAGCGGCAACACCATGCCCTCGAACGTCGTGGCCATCGACACCACCGGCACCCACGTGCAGGTCGACAGCCACTCGCCCAAGCTGGTGGCCACGCTGGGCGTGCACGACCTGGTCATCGTCGACACGCCCGACGCACTGCTCGTGGCGCACAAGGACAGCGCCCAGGACGTGAAGAAGGTGGTCGACACGCTGAAAGCCCGCAAGCACGAGACGGTGCACTCGCCCGCGGTGGTGAACCGCCCGTGGGGCACCTACTCGGCACTGAAGGAAGAGGAAGGCTACAAGGTCAAGCGCATCACGGTCATGCCGGGAGAATCGCTGTCCTTGCAATATCACCACCACCGCGCGGAACACTGGGTCGTGGTTCAGGGCCGCGGCATCGTCCAGATCGGCGATGTCGAGCACGAAACCCTGCCCGGCCAGTACCGCTACATCCCCTTGAAAGAGAAACACCGCTTGACCAATATAGGCGACGAAGAACTGGTGCTCATCGAAGTCCAGTGCGGCGGCTACCTTGGCGAGGACGACATCGTTCGCCTCGCAGACACTTACGGACGCACATGAGCCAAGTTCACTCCAATCTGCATCGAAGCGCCATTTCCGACTGGTGGGAAGGCACCCGCCGTACCGACATCTGGTGGACGCTCGCCTGGTTCGACATCGTGCTGCGCTACCGCCGCTCCATGCTCGGGCCACTGTGGCTCACGCTGAGCATGGGCGTCATGATCAGCGGCATGGGGCCGCTGTATGCGTCGCTCTTCGGCACCAAGCTGAACGAATTCTTCCCGCACCTGGCGCTCGGCGTCATCTTCTGGGCCTTCTTCTCCAGCGTGGTGACCGATGCCTGCAATGCCTTCGTCGGGTCGTCCAACTACCTGAAGCAGGGCTACTTCCCGATCAGCCTCTTCGTCTGGCGCAGCATGGCGCGCAACCTGATCCAGTTCGCCCACCAGATCGTGCTCTACGTGCCGGTGGCGCTGTGGGCGGGCATCTCGCTTTCCTGGTCGGCACTGCTGGTGCTGCCGGCCTTCCTCATCCTGATCGTCAATGCGCACGCCCTCGGCCTGCTGCTCGGCCTGATCTGCACGCGCTACCGCGACGTGACCCAGATCGTGACCAGCGTGATGCAGATGCTGATGTTCCTCACGCCGGTGTTCTGGGTACCCTCGAGCCTGCCCGCGCGCGCCAAGTACATCCTCTGGAATCCCTTCGCGCAGATGCTGGACCTGTTGCGTACCCCATTGATGGGCGGCGTCGCCGATGCCCACAACTGGTGGGGCATCCTGGCCTGGACGGCGGTGAGCCTCATTGCCGCAGCCCTGCTGTTCGCCAAATACCGTCGCCGCGTCGTCTACTGGCTCTGATTCATGGCATTCATCTCTCTCAAAAACGTCGCCGTCAACTTCCCGATCTACGGGGCCGGTGCGGCATCGCTCAAGAAGACGCTGGCGGCATCGGTCACCGGTGGACGCTTCGGCAAGGAAACCGGCGTCACCGTGGTGCAGGCGCTCAGCGGCATCAACATCGAGCTCAAGAGCGGCGACCGGCTGGGCCTCGTCGGCCACAACGGCGCGGGCAAGTCCACGCTGCTGCGCACGCTCGCAGGCGTGTATGAACCCTCCTCCGGCGAATTCACCCGGCAGGGCTCGGTGGCGAGCCTGATCGACCCGTCGCTCGGCATCGAGATGGACGCCACCGGCATCGAGAACATCATGCTGCGCGGCCTCGTGATGGGCATGAGCAAGAAAGCGGTCGACCGGCTCACCGACGATATCTGCGAGTTCAGCGGCCTGGGCGAGTACGTCAACATGCCCGTGCGCACCTACTCCACCGGCATGATGATGCGGCTGGCGTTCTCGATCTCGACCAGCGTCGAGGCCGACATCCTCCTGATGGACGAATGGCTCTCGGTCGGCGATGCCGAGTTCACCGAAAAAGCCGAACAGCGCATGCGCGACGTGGTGTCCAAGTCCGGCATCCTGGTGCTGGCCTCGCACTCGCCGGACCTGATCGCCAAGGAATGCAACCGCGTGATCCACATGGAGCACGGGCGGATCGTCGAGGCTTCCTGATCAGTCGTCGCGGCGCCCGTTGCGGGCGTCGCGCTGCTGCGCCCTGATCTCGGCCAGCCGGTCCGCGGCCTTCTGCCCTGCGACATCGAGCGACAGCGCGCGTTCGGCACTGGCCTTGGCCGCAGCGCCCAGCTCGGCCGCCCAGGCCTGGTTGTCGAACACGCGCCGCATCAGCTCGGCGGCATGCGCTTCTGAGGGCTCGGCCCATTCGAGGTGCGCATCGTAGGGCGGGATCGACTTGCCCAGCTTCACGAGTTCGTAGTCCACCAGCAGGCTGTTGCTGCTGTCCATGAAGTCGACGTTGCCCGAGAAGTTGGTGGCAATGACGGGCTTGCCCATGAGCATGGCTTCCGCCATGGTGAGACCCAGGCCCTCGCTGCGATGCAGCGACACGTACGCATCGCAGGCGTCCATCAGCGAGAGCACGTCCTCGGGGCTGTAGACCTCGTTGATGATCGTCACGTTGGCCGCCGCGGCAGCCGCCGCCTGCAAGGCCTCGAACTGCTGCGGATGGCGATCGCCGAAGGAAGTCTTGAGCACCAGCTGCACCGTGTCGTCGTCACCGAAGGCACGCGCGAAGGCACGGATGAGCCCGATGGGATTCTTCCGCTCCATGACGCTCATCATGTGGAAGGTGAACAGGAAGGTGTAGGGCTCGTCCCGGAGGCCGAAATACGAACGCGGGCGACGCTCGAAGGGGCCGAGCTTCACGCCCGGGAACAGCGTGCGCACTGGCTGCGCCAGCCGGGCGCGCAGGCCCCGCGCGACGAACTCGGTGGCCGCCCAGACCTCGTCGACCTTCTCGGCATGCGCCACCCACGACTCGGGAATGGAATCGAACTCCCAGTACCAGTAGCCGATGCGATAGGTGCGCGGCGAGCGCTCGTGGAGATCGCTGCGGGCGAACGCCTGGTCGAAAAAGGGCTCGGGCTGCGCGTGGATCAGCGTGGTCCCGAAATCCTCGAAGCCGTCGAACTTCGCATGCGTCGGATCGTCCTTGCGGTCGGTCTTGAGGTCACGCAGCGAGGTCTGCACGCCGACGCGCTGCAGGCCTTCGACCAGCGCCTCGACCGAGACGCGCAATCCCGAGGGATAGGAGAAATGCCCGATCACGTTGACCCCCGGCGCGACCATTTCCGCCGCGACCTGTGCGGTGTCGAGCGCGGCGCACCATGCGGCGACCTCGGCCGACTGCGCTGCAGCGGGCGTGGCAAGCCATTCGATCAGCACAGTGGCATGGCGCGCATCGTCGAGCGCGCGCGGATGTTGCAGGCGCCAGTCCTCGCGGGCCAGGTAGGCCGTGCGGATCTGCGCTGCGGGCGTCATGTCCACTTGCCAGTGGGTCGGATCGGCCCATGCATCCTTCACGCGGTAGGTCGCACCGAACCAGGCCGCGAACGCACGCCGGCCGAACATGGTGAGGCCGTCCGGATAGAGCGTTTGCCAGGCGGGAGCGAAGGCATAGGCCCGCAGCAACTCGACGGCGGGCTGCTCCGATGCCTCACGCAGCAGCCACCAGACTTCTTCGAGCCGCAGGCCCGTGGCCTGGCGCCCCTGCCGCATGAACCACTGGAACAGCTCGAACTGCCCCGTCGGCAGCAGGCCGTGGGGCAAAGGGGTCTTGATGTCGTCGTGGAAAAGGTAGGTCTGGCGCGCGCGGGCGCCAAGGTCCATCGACAGGCAGCCGGCCACAAGGGCCCTCGCACTGCCGGACAGGTGCAGCGCCTTGCCGCCTTCGTTGGCGATCCAGCGGCCGAATTCACCGTCGGTGCCACCGGACAGCGCCTGCGGAAAGCGCCGGGCGATGTCGGGGCGGGTGCGCAGCAGGTCGAGGCACCAGCGCGCCGCCGACCAGGTGTCGGCGATGCGGTGCGCAGGCTCCGGGGGCCACACCACATCCTCCCTCGGCAGGCCCGCAGCCTCCAGGCAAGTGCGGTCGTTGGACAGGTCGAGCACCGTGGCCGGCAGCATCAGCGAGCCGAGCGCGCGCGTGTCGGCCATGAGGCTCTCGCGCACCGTGGGCGCGCCGCCCAGCCGCAGCGCGGGAATCGGCTCGCGGGCATCGAGCTCCGGATGCAGGTAGGGGTCTTCGTCGATGCCCAGCAGGCGGATGTCGTCGGCGAGGCGCTGCATGTCCAGCGTCGGGTTGACCGTGCCGCGCGTCGCGCCTTCGTGATGGCGCAGCCGGGCATGCGGCGCATAGGCCGTGCGATAGCCCGCGCGCCAGATGTTCAGGCACAACGCAACGTCGCTGCAGGCCACCAGGTAGGCTTCGTCGAACCCGCCAACGCGCTCGAAGGCCTCGCGACTCACCAGCTGGCACGCGCCCATGATGGCCAGCCAGTTGCGCGGATGGTCCGCGGACCCGAACACGCCCCACGCCCCGCTCTCGGCCGAGCGGTACATGAGCCCGCACAGGTGGACACCCACGCCGACGCCGCCGTGCTGCAGTTGCCCGTCGGGGTAGAGAAGCTGCGTGCCCACCACGCCGACCCCGGGACGCTGGGCGAAGCGCACCATCTCCTGGAGCCAGTCGCGGGACAGGACCTCGATGTCGTTGTTGAGGAACAGCAGCAACTCACCGCGTGCAAACGACGCGCCGTGGTTGCATGCCGCCGAGTAGTTGAATTTCTTGCTGAAATGAACGATCGACACCTGCGTGAGGTGCCGCAGCTCTTCGTAGTAGGCCTGCGTCTGGAGTTCGACCGAGCCGGTGTCCACCAGGATGATCTCGGTGTTGCCGTAGTCGGTGCCCGTCAGCAGTCCGTCGATGCAGGTGCGCAGCAGGTCGACCTTGTCCTTGGTCGGGACGATGATCGACACCAGCGGCTGATGGGCCAGCGCCCAGGTGGCCCGCTGCGTGCCGTCGGGCTGCGTCTCGATGGCGGCATCGACGCCATGGCGCACCCAGTGCCTGCGCAGCGCCTCGCGGTGTCCGGCCGCCTCCGGGGTCTGTGGGCCCGCGCGCTCCCGGTTGCCGCCGGTCTTCCGGTGGCACAACACCTTGGGAATGCGCGTGACGACGCCGGCCTGTTCGCTCGCCCGGAGGTTGAGGTCCCATTCGGCGCCGGCCTCGAGGGTCGGATCGACGCCACCCGCCGCCCGGACCACGCTTGCGCGCAGCAGCGTCAGGCGGCCGAAGTAGTTGAAGGCATAGAGCAGGTCGGGCGACCAGCCAGGCTTGAAATACGGGTTCTGGCGAAACCCTTCCGCGGAGATCTCGTCCTCGTCGCCGTAGACGATGTCGCTGTGCGGCGCGCGCGCCAATGCACTGGCGATTTCGTCGAGTGCGCCCGCCGCCACGATGTCTCCGGCCTCGAGCAACGCCACAAATTCGCCCGTGGCCTGCGCCGCACAGACGGCCAAGCCCCGCGAGCGCGAGCCCTCCGGGACCGCGACGCGGACGATGCGCGGCTCCTTGGCCAGCGTGTCCAGCGCGGACTGGATGGCCGCCCCCGCATCGCCGGTCTCGACCGCGACCAGGGCCTCCCAGCGCCTGGAAGCCTGGGAACGCAGCGATGCAAGCGTTCGAAGCAGCGCCTCGGGGTCGCGCTCGGCGGCCAGGAGAAAGGACAGCTGCGGCGCCTGGGGCGCATCGCCAGCGAGAGCCGATCGGGTCTCGGTGCCGGCGATCCACGCGCCATAGGCATCCTCGGGATCGGGCGTTCCGCCAAGCGACGCCTCCTCCGGACGCTTCATGCGCAGAGCGCGCAGCCGCTCCGGCATGCGCCAGGGCGTCAGCGCCCACCATGCGGCCTTTGCGCCGCGCCGCAGGTTGGCGCGCATGGGTTCCGGCATCGCATCGGCCGCCTTGCGCAGGGGCGCCGTGATGCGCCAGGAGATCGAGTTCTGGATCTCGCGCTGCTGCGTCAGCGCGGCATTCGCCCGCTCGTTCGCCGCCTCGAGCAAGGCCTCGAACGCGGACGCGCTACCGCCTTCGATCTTCTCGACGTCATCGGCAGTCGCCGGCCCCTCGTGGGCGGGGCGATTCGGGATCGATTCGTTCTTGTTCATTGAAAAGGCGTGACGACTCGAATGTGAAAACGCACGAATTTCTCAATCGGCCCGGGTCGGTTCGAACTCACCGTTTTCCCTCATGATCGCTTCGAAGAACCGCTGTTGCTGGTACGCCTGCCGCACGGCCCAGACCTTGTCCGCGGTGGCCAGCGCCTGCATGCACAGCTTGCGGGTCGCAGCCCTCGAATAGTGCTGCTCGACGTAGGCCAGTCCGGCCTCGCGCATGCGCAGCCACGATGCTTCGTCCTGGTAGATGCGCAGCACCTCGGCGGCAAATTGTGCGGGATCGTCCGTGATCGAAAGGTGGCCTTCTTCCGACGTCGCGATGCCTTCCGCGGCGATGCGGGTCGCCACGCTCGGAACACCATGGGCCAGCGCGGTCACCAGCTTTCCCTTGATGCCGGCCCCGTAGCGCAGCGGCGCCACGAACACGCGGGATGTCAGGAAGTACGGTGCGAGCTCCTCCACGAAACCCGTCACGATGACGCGCTCCGACGCCAGGTCCTGCACCTCCTTGGGCGGCTGGTTGCCGACGACCAGGAGCCTCGCATGCGCCGGCAGGTCGCGCTGCAGCGCGGGCCAGATCGACTGCATGAAGAACAGCATGGAATCGACATTGGGCGCATGGGGAAAATTGCCCAGGAACATGATGTCTGCACGGTTCGCGAAGCCCGGGGTGTCGCGAAAGACCTCCGAGATCCAGGGCAGCACGACCATGTTGTCGAGCGCGCGCGGCACGGCCGCCTGGATCACGTCCTTCTCGATCTGCGTGTGGACGAACGAGGCATCCGCACGCAGGAACATCTCGAGCTCGTTCTTCTTCGTGGACTCGGAACGCAGGAGCGCCAGTTGATCGTTGGCGTTCTCGGCCGCGCGCGCTTCGCGCAGGAAATGAAGGTCGACGTTGGCGAACAGCACGCGCGTGGCCGGTGCTTTCTCGCGCAGCTCCCCGTGGATCGCCTGCGCCACGTTGTAGCGGTACAGCAGCGCGTAGTCGAAGCAGTTGTCGAGATCGAGCACCTCGCCGATGTCGCTGGAAAACGGCTTGTAGTGGCAGCACACGCCTCGGCGCTGCAGCGCGGCCGTGTACTTCTTCGACCAGTACGGCGAGTGAAGCGGGAAGAAGCTCTCGCCGAAACCGGCCTCGCGGTAGGAGGCCATGACCTCGTTGGTCACGATCGAGCCCGAATCCTGGTCCGGCGTCGGCGTCAGTGCATCGACGAAGAGGATGTTCTGCCTGCTGCGCCAGTTGGCCGCGCGCACCGAGCTCGAGCCCGGCTGCGGGTGCGCCACCAGTTCGGCGCTGAAGCGCTCGGCGAACTTCTTCAGGTTGGTGACCTGGTAGGCCTTGATACCCTGCGTGACGTCGCGCCCATGGGTGATGCCTTCGTAGTGGATGACACGCGACGTGGGAACGAACCACACCTCGTAGCCGGCGCGGCGCAGCCGGAATGCCAGGTCGGCGTCCTCGCAGTAGGCCGGCTTGTAGACCGGATCGAAGCCGCCCATCGCATCCCAGACCGATTTGCGGATCGCGATGGAGGCGCCCGAGATGAAGTCGGCCTGGCGCGCGAAGCAGTACTGCGGCCGGTTGGGATCGTCGCCCCTGCCGTAGTTGTGGGCGGAACCGTCGCGCCAGAAGATGCCGCCGGCCTCTTGCAGCGTGGCGTCGTCGTTGAACAGTTTCGAGCCGACCATGCCGGCCTTGGGAAACAGGTCGAAGGCCTCGACGAGTTCGTCCAGCCAGCCGTCGACCACCCGTGTATCGCTGTTCAGCAGAACGATGATTTCGCCACGCGCCAGCTGCACGGTCGAGTTGCAGCATTCGAGGAACCCGCCGTTCTCTGCGCGGCGCTCATAGCGGATCCAGGGAATGCCCTTGAGCACGTCCGTCCGCGCGGCCGCGGGCGATGCATCGTCCGCCACGATCACCTCGACCGAATACTTCGAGCGCAGCCGAACGAGCGAGTCGAGGCAGTTCAGCGCGAAGTGCGTCTGCCCGTACACCGGGATGACGATCGAGACCTTGGGCGATGCGGCATCGATGGTGAGAAGCGGTGTCCTCGACGCCATTGCCCTGGCCGCCTCGACGACCGTGGCACCGGCTTCGCGCTGCGCGAAGTCGAAGCCCGCGCCGCCGAAGTACGCGCGGCCCGCCATCAATTCGTAGTGCACCACGTCGTCGGGCAGCGGGTACAGCCTGTCGTCTTCGAACCACGGGGTCTCGGCGACCGGTGCCTGCGGAAGGATGCGGCCGTCCGTCTTGCCATAGCGCACCCAGTGCGCCAGCGGATCGAGCCTTGCCTGCCGCACGTCGGGATTCCTGCCGAGATAGGCCCGCACCGAAAACCGGTTCGAGGGCTCCATGGCGTGCTTCCATCCGTGCGCAAGGTAATGCTGCAGCGGATCGGACACTTCCGCGGCAACGACGGGATACTCGCGGCGATAGAAGTCGGCGTCGAACAGTCCCTGTTCCCGGATCCCACGAACGATGGAAGCCCTGGAGCCAAGGCTCCTTCCCAGGTTGCGCGCCTGCCTTCCCAAGCGTCGGACAACCTTCTTGAGTTCGTTGATCACCATTCTTTTCCTTCGGCGTCTTGGTGCGCCTGTTCCGCGTTGCGGACGTGCGGGCCGGACGATCCGGCCACTGTCAGAACGAGTGACCGCTCTTGTTGCGGCGAAGGTCTGCTTCCACCATCATCGTGCAGAGTTGTTCGAGCGTTGTCGTGGGCTCCCAGCCGAGCTTTCGCTTCGCCCGCTCCGGATTGCCGATGAGCAGGTCCACTTCGGACGGTCGATAGAACTTCGGGTTCACCTTGACCATCGTCTTGCCGCTGGCGATGTCGATGCCGACTTCGTTCTGCTCCTCGCCTTCGAAACGCAGCTCGTAGCCTGCCGCCTTGAACGCGAGATCGACGAAATGCCGCACCGTCTCGGTCCGGTTGGTGGCCAGCACGAAGGTGTCGGCTTCGTCGACCTGCAGCATCCGCCACATGCCTTCGACATATTCCTTGGCAAAGCCCCAGTCCCGCTTGGCACCGAGGTTGCCCAGCTCCAGCACCTCGAGCTTGCCCAGCTTGATCTTGGCCACGGAGTCGGTGATCTTGCGGGTCACGAATTCGCGGCCGCGCAGCGGGCTCTCGTGGTTGAACAAGATGCCGCTGCTGCCGAAGATGTCGTAGCTCTCGCGGTAGTTGATCGTCATCCAGTGCGCAAAGAGCTTGGCGACGCCGTAAGGGCTGCGCGGATAGAAAGGGGTGTCCTCGACCTGGGGAATCGCCTGCACCTTGCCGAACATCTCCGAGGTGGACGCTTGGTAGAAGCGGATGCCGCGGTCGGTGAGGCGGATGGCTTCGAGCAGGTGGAGCGCGCCCATGCCGGTGATCTGCGCCGTGGCGTCGGGCTGGTTGAAGCTCACGCCCACGAAGCTCTGCGCCGCCAGGTTGTAGACCTCATGCGGCTTGGCCTCCTTGATGAGCGTCAGCGAGCTCCCGAGATCGGTGAGGTCATGCTCCACGAGCTTGAGGTTGGGATCATCTTGAATGCCCAATTCCTCGATCCGCCAGAAATTGACGGAGCTGGTGCGGCGGAATGTGCCGTGCACGACGTAGCCCTTGCTCAAGAGCAGTTGGGCCAGATAGGCGCCGTCCTGACCTGTAATACCGGTGACTACTGCGTGCTTTTTCATATGCGATCTCAAATCTTCTTCAGTTCAGGGCGGGGCGTGTAATTGTGCCGCAATGCATTGCGCTCCCCGCCGAAGCGCCATGCCGATCTGGCTACCCGGAATACGCTTCGCAAGGCCGCGCCATGACAACAACGCGCCTGCGCGCCAAAGGCGCTGTCAGTAAAACGTAATACGTGTGACGTTTTTGCCCAATCCTCCGATCTTCCGCCTTACGGTGCGATTCAGCGAACCCGTTTCAGGTACCCGTCGGGGGCCACGCTGATCATCAGCTTATGGTCGACCGCGCGGTCGATCTCGAATTCCGGATGCGTCTTCAGGTATTCGTGGACGGCCGTTTTCGGGTTGTCGCCCGGGCCCCAGGGGCGGTCGGGGTACATCTCCTTGGGGAGGTCCTCCACGATGGTGTCGAACACCACGCAGTAGCTGCCGACCGTCGCCAGGGGCGCGTAGGCCTCCAGCTCCGCCAGCACGTGGGCGTGGGTGTGGTTGCTGTCGAGACAGACCAGCACGCTCTTCCTGCCCGATGCGAACTGCCGTACCTGCTCGACCACCTCCGGCGCTGTGCTGGAGCCTTCGATCATCGAGATGCGGCGGGACATCGGATGCGCCTCGATCGCCTGGCGGTTGTGCGCGCGGATGTCGATGTCGAGCCCCAGGACCTTCGCATCGGCCGGGCCGCCGCAAGCGGCGTTGAGCTCGAGCATCGCGGCCGAAAAGATCAGCGATCCGCCGTGCGCGATGCCGGTCTCGATGATCAGGTCGGGTTGCACACGCCAGATGATCTCCTGCATCGCCACCAGGTCCTGCGGGTACTGGATGACCGGCCGCCCCATCCACGAGAAGTTGTACGAGTAGCCGGCCCTGATGGACGAATTCATCAGGTTCTGCGCGTCCTTCTTGAGCGTCAGGTTGGTTTCGTTGGCCGCGACGCGTTGCGCGACCTCTGCTTCAAAAGTCATGTTGATCTACCTTGACGAGATGGAATCGGTGATGAGACTGCTGCGCGATCTCATCGAAGTAATTGGAGTTCATCACGAACACCAGCGAATTCGCGGGAAGAACCTGGAGCGCGTCCGATGGCGACAGGATTCTGAGGCCGGTGCCGGCCATGTACCTCTGCTGCTTGACGGGATTGATGTCGATCGCAAGGTCGAGCGCAATGCCCTCGCGCTCCAGATGGTGCGCAAAGATCACGCCCTTCGACGATGCGCCCCAGATGGCCTTCGGGCCTTCGGTGCTGCGTGCGAGCGCCTTGCTTCGTTCGATGCCCCCCAGAAAATCTTCGGGCAGCGCGAACTCGCTCGCTTCGGGGGCGAGATCCTGCAATGTCGACAGGTCCGCCACGACGTACTGGTACTGGCCGCCGAAGAGATGGCCCACCTCTTCGATCCGGCCGAACATGCGCCGAAAGTCCGCCGCGCGAAAGTAGTTCACGTGCTCGTAGAAGATGTCGAACCAGGCGCGCCGCTCGCAGATCCAGTCGAAGCAAGGCACCTCGATGTAGATCTTTCCCTGCCCGCCATTGGCACGGGCCACCGCCCGAAGAAAGGACATCGGATCCTGGATGTGCTCCAGTACGTGCCGCAGCACGATGGCATCCGAGGTCATGCCCAGCGCTTCGGAAAAAGCCGCCTTCACTACATGCGGGCTGTCGCCCTCGTAGGCGGGATCGATTCCCGTGGCGTCGTAGCCGGCCGCGCGCAGGTGCGCCAGGAAATAGCCCTTGCCGCAGCCGACCTCGATCAACGAAGGCGTGCGGAAATGGCGCCGGACGATGCCCAGGACGTTGTCCAGGTGCTCGCGGAACACGGGCGAGCAGGCCTGCTCGTTCTGGTAGTCGGCGTCGTAGCTGAGGAGATCGGGATCGAATGCGCTGTTGAAGATCAGGCCGTTGGCCCGGCTCTGCGCGAGCACCATGCGCCCTCTGGGCGCACTGCGGGCCGCTTCGGCATGCGGGTAGACCTTGTTCTGAAGCACCGGCAGGTCTTCGACGCGGAGCAATTCACGGTCCATCAACGGTTCTCCAGACATTGCGTCAGTCGCGCGTTGCTTCCCCAGAACGCCATCGGTTCGTAGGTGGGATAGGGGAAGTGTCCGAGCGCCAGCTTCATGGGCCATGGGTGCGTCCCGAGCCATCCCTCGACCAGTGCGCGGACCGATACGGGGCGTCCCGAACAGACATTGACGACGCCCGCCCCGTTGGCACGGCACGCCAGCGCGACCAGCGCCGAAGCGACCGCTGAAACATGCAGGTAGTCGCGCAGCTGCTCGCCGCCCGACATCTTGAAAACATCGTCGCCGCGAAGGCCTGCCGCCATGAACTGGCTGTAGAGCGAGTTGGGCGCCTGCCCTTCCCCATGCATGTAGAAAAGCCGTGCCCAGGTCAGCTGGAGCTTGCTGCCGTCGCGCAGGAACTCGAGTTCGCGCCGCAACGCGTCCTTGGCAAAGCCGTAGGGATTGCGCGGATCCGTCACCAGCGACTCGTGCAGCTCGCCCGATTGCATGCCGTACTCGAAGCAGGTGCCGGTGCACAGCAGCGATGGCAGGCCCGCATCGACAAGACCGCGAAGGAAGCGGTACTGCTGCCCCAGCTGCAACTCGAAATGATGCAGCGCCTGGTAATTGGGCAGGCCGTCCCAGGCCAGGTGCATCACCACGTCGGGGTGCCCGAGCTTCGCGAACGCATCCGGGGCCTCTGCAGCGATGTCGAGTGCGACATGCCGCATGCCGGCCGGCAGCCAATCGCCGGCGGGGCCGCGCGATGCCGCCACCACCTCGACGTCGTCGGTGCGGGCAAGCGCCTGCAGCACGTGGCGCCCCACGAAGCCGCTGGCGCCGGTGACCGCGATCTTCATGCGACTTCGATCCCGGGCACCGCCCAGACGAACCGGCCGCCCCACTCGCGGATATAGGCCAGCTGATCCATGACCTCTGCCTTGAGGTTCCACGGCAGGATCAGGACGTAGTCCGGCCGCGCGCGCTTCAGGTGGGCTTCATCGACGATCGGAATGCGGCTGCCGGGCATGAAGAGGCCCTGCTTGGCTGGATTGCGGTCCACCACCCATGGCAGCAGGCCGGCGCGCACGCCGGCATAGTTGAGCAGCGTGTTGCCCTTGGCCGCGGCGCCATAGGCGCCGGTGCGCTTGCCCGCGCGCCGCGCTTCGATCAGGAACGACATCAGTCCGTCGCGCACGTCGTCGGCGCGCTGCTGGAAGCCCGCGTAGTAGCCGGAAGTTGCGACGCCCGCCGAGTCTTCCAGGGCCAGCACGCGGGACACGGCGGGCTCGACCGGCCGCCGGCCCGTGTCCAGCCGCTGCGCGAACACGCGCAGGCTGCCGCCATGGGTTTCGAGCTGCTCGACATCGAACACACGGAGCCCGTTCGCCTCGAACATCCGGCACACCGAGGTGAGCGAGAGGTAGGAGAAATGCTCGTGATAGATCGTGTCGAACTGGCACTCCGACACCAGCCGCAGCAGATGCGGAAACTCGAAGGTGGCCACGCCCTGCGGCTTGAGGACCGCGGCAAAACCCGCGACGAAGTCGTTGATGTTCGGCACGTGGGCCAGCACGTTGTTCGCCGCGGTGAGGTCGGCGCTCTTTCCGGCAGCGACGAGTTGCTCGGCCAAGGCCACGCCGAAGAATTCCTCGACGATCTCGATGCCCTTCTCGCGCGCCGCCTTCGCCGTGCTGGCCGTCGGCTCGATGCCCAGGCACGGAATGCCGGCGTCGCGCACGTACTGCAGCAGGTAGCCGTCGTTGGCCGCGACCTCGATCACGTGAGCGCTGCGGTCCAGTGCGAAGCGCTGCACGATGTCGCGGACATAGCGCTGCGAATGCGCGAGCCAGCTGGACGAGAAGGAGCTGAAATAGGCGTACTCGCTGGAAAACAGATCGGCGTGGTGCGCGTAGTCGTCGGTCTGCACCAGCCAGCATTGCGTGCAGGTGAAGACACGCAGGGGGTACCACTTTTCAGGCGCGTTCAGTTGATCGGCGTGCAGGTACGCGTTGGAAGGCGGTGCCGTCGCCAGATCGATGAACGGCAGACTCAGCTCGGTGTGACAGTGGCGGCATTTCATCCAGGAAGACCCGTGAACTCGGCGGTGATGAAGGGATGGCTGGCATCGCGGTCGGACATATCGCCGAATGCGAGAGGCCAGGCAATGGCAAGCGCGGGGTCGCGCGCGTTCAGCGCGCCCTCGGCCGCCGCCGCATACGGCGCCGAATGAAGATACAGCAGCTCGGCATCGTCGCCGAGCGTCTGGAAGCCATGGGCAAAGCCCTTGGGGATGAGCAGGCTCGTGGCGTTCCCGGCGCTCAGTATTTCGCCGTGCCATTGAAGGAAGGTCGGCGAACCCCGGCGAAGATCGACCGCGACGTCGAAGATCTCGCCGTGCAGGCAACTCACCAGCTTGTCCTCCGCGTGCGGCGGATGCTGGAAATGCAGCCCGCGCACCGATCCACGCCGGCGGGTCTGCGTATGGTTGATCTGGGCGATGGGCTCGGAGAATCCCGCAGCGGCCAGCTCCTCCGCGCAGAAGAAGCGGCTGAAGAAGCCGCGCGAGTCTTCGAGCTTCTGGCGCTGGATACGCATCACGCCCGCGAGCGGCGTCGCGCGGACGTCAAACCTGGCCATGCCCGCCGTCGCCCTGGTAGGCCACGATCTGCGATCGGCAGACCTTCTGCATGTCTTCGCCCGCGCGCCAGGCCCGATGCCATTCGACCGTCCTGTCGAGCGCTTCGTCGAGCGTCCAGCGGGGGCGCCAGCCCAGCGCCGCGCGCGCCTTGCTGCTGTCGAGCTTCAGGTAATTGGCTTCGTGCACGGTACCGGGAGATGTTTCCCTCCATTGCGCGCCGGGCACGCGGCGTGCAAGCCGGTCCAGCAGATCGCGCACCGGCACCGCATCGTCGTCGCCGGGGCCGAAGTTCCAGGCCTGCGCGAATGCGGGATTGCCACCCGCCAGGCGCTCCGCCAGCAGCAGGTAACCGCCGAGCGGCTCCAGCACGTGCTGCCATGGCCGGGTGGCGCCGGCATGGCGCACCTCCAGCGGCAAGGCCTTGTCGGTGGCGCGGAAGAAATCGGGCACTAGGCGGTCCTCGGCCCAGTCGCCCCCGCCGATCACATTGCCGGCGCGCGCGCTGGCCACGGCCACGCCGGCCTGTGCAAGAAACGAGGTGCGGTAGGCCGCGGTCACGAATTCGGCGCAAGCCTTGCTGCTGGCGTAGGGATCCAGTCCGCCGAGGGGCTCGTCTTCGCGGTAGCCCCAGTGCCATTCGCGGTTCTCGTAGACCTTGTCCGTCGTGACGCTGACAACAGCGCGGACACCGGTAGAAGCACGCACCGCTTCGAGCAGGTGCACGGTGCCCATGACATTGGTGGCATAGCTTTCCACCGGGTCCTTGTAGGAAGGGCGAACCAGGGATTGCGCGGCCAGGTGGAAGACGATCTCCGGCGCGGCTTGCCGAACGGCCTGCTGCAGCCCCCCGAGATCGCGAACATCGCCCAGCGTGTGTCCCGCCATGAGATCAGCGACGCGAGCTTGCGTGAACAGGTTGGTTGCCGTCGGCGGTGCGAGCGAATAACCGTGAACCTCGGCGCCGGCAGCCTGGAGCCAGAGCGCCAGCCAGCTGCCCTTGAAGCCCGTGTGCCCCGTGACCAGGACCCGTTTGCCGCGCCAGAAGGCCGTGTTCACGCCCACACCTTCCAGGGTGCGGCCTGGGTCGCCCACAGCTGCTCGAGGTGCATCTTGTCGCGCAGTGTGTCCATCGGCTGCCAGAAGCCCGCGTGCTCGAAGGCGCGCAACTGGTCGTCCTTCGCAATCCGTGCCAGGGGCTCGCCCTCCCAGCTGGCGCGGTCACCGTCGATGTAGTCGAGGCACTGCGGGGACAGCACGAAGAAGCCGCCGTTGATCCAGCCGCCGTCGCCGCGCGGCTTCTCGACGAAGCCACGCACCGCATCGCCGTCGAGCTCGAGCGCGCCGTAGCGTCCGGCCGGCTGCACGGCGGTGACCGTCGCCAGGCGACCGTGGGCACCGTGGTATTCGATCAGCTTGCCGATGTCGATGTCCGCGACGCCGTCTCCGTAGGTGAAGCAGAAGGCCTCCTCATCGCGCACGAATTCTGCAACCCGCCTGAGCCGCCCGCCGGTCATGGTGTCTTCGCCGGTGTCGACCAGCGTCACCTGCCAGGGCTCGGCCTTGCGCTGGTGGACATGCATCTGGTTGCTGCGCATGTCGAAGGTCACGTCGGACATGTGAAGGAAGTAGTTGGCGAAGTACTCCTTGATCATGTAGCCCTTGTAGCCACAGCAGATGACGAAGTCGTTGATGCCGTAGGCCGAGTAGAGCTTCATGATGTGCCACAGCACGGGCTTGGCACCGATCTCCACCATGGGCTTGGGCTTCAGGTGGGTTTCCTCCGAAATCCGGGTGCCCAGGCCGCCCGCGAGGATGACGGCCTTCATCGGGGGAGCTCCTTCTCGGGATGGCCCGGCAGCCAACGGCCGCCGGCTTCACTTGCAGCGCACATGCCACCAACGGAGTTCGTCATGTTCACGGATTTCATGGGGCGACATTGTGCGCTGGACGCGCGCCGGGAATCGAGGTTTTCCGGTCCTAAATCCGCATCAGGCGGAGCTTGCGGAGGATTCTGAAGAGCAATCTGCCTTGAAGCACCGACACCCTGGCGTCGACGGCTTCGAACTTCGAGCGCCAGGCATCGGCCTCGGCGCGCGCAGCCGCGGTCTGCGCGGTCTGGTCGGCGAGGCTGGACTCCAGGGCGACGCACGTCTGCTGCAATTGCGCGGCGAGCGTCTTCTGTTCGGACAGGGCCCGCTCCTTGGTCGCCGCGGTGCTCTTTGCTGAAGCGATCACCGCGCTGGCCGCCTTGAAGCTCCACAGCACCGACGCGAGAAATCCCTGCGGCCGGTCCGGCGTCGCGCTCTCGGCAACGACGTCTTCGGGCAGCAACAGGACCGAACTGTCGTCAACGCCGTCCACCCCTGGATCGCGAGGCTTTGCGGCGAGGGTGTCGATGAGCGAAAACGCCAGCGGCCAATCGCCCAGCCGGAATCCGGCTGCGGAGGCAGACGACACCAGTTGCCGGGAATCGAGCTCTTCCTTGGCGGCGATGTTCCAGATGCTCCTGTAGCGCTGCTGCATCTTCGCGCGCAGCGGCAGGTACTCTTCCACCGGGAAGAGGCCCCGGTCGAGGACCGCGCGGTCCAGCCGCTTGAAGAGCGTCCCCCACGACTTGATGTGCGACAGGTCGTACCCCATGCTGGCCTGATCGTCGTGTTGCGTGTAGACGGCGCCGAGCCTGTTCACGAGGTAGACCGGGTGCGAGCAGAAGATCTGGGCCTGGAAGTCGACGTCGCTGGGCAGCCCCACGTGCAGGTAGGGCGCGCCCACCTCCGCGAGCACCTTCGAGCGCCAGAGCACCGAGCTCCAGCTGTAGTGCCCGTAGCTGAGCCAGTCGCGCATGTGGTCGAGCGGGTTCACCAGGCCGAGCCGGATCTTTTCGGGATGCTCCGGGTATGTCATCCCGATGGCGCCGCCATCGGTGCGCGTTTCCGTCACGAAGACGGCGGCACCCACGTTCTCGTGCGCTTCGAGGATCCGGTAGGCGTCGTGCAGGAAATCGGGCAGCAGATAGTCGTCGTCGGCCAGCGGGACGAAATACGCCGCCTCGACGCTGTCCAGCGCTTTCGCGTAATTCGCATGTCCGCCGATGTTGGAGGCGTTGCGCACATAGACCACCCGCGAATCGCGTGCCGCCAGCTCGCGCGCAAAACGCTCGGTTTCGTCGGTGGATGCGTTGTCGAAGATGTGCAGGACGATGGGGACCCGCGTCTCCTGCAGCACGCTTTCCACCGCACGCCGAAGGCGCTCCTGGCGATTGAACGTGGGTATGACGACGGCGATCGTGCGCGGGGTACCAGGAAACATCGCGGCAACAGTTGTTTTTTGTTGCGCGCAGTTTATCCATGAACCTTCGTTAACAATAATTTTTCACAGAAGCAACCCGCAGCTGGAAAGCTCCTGCATCGCCAAGTCGCACATACGTGGTACGCGCAATTTTTTCGGAAGCGCCAGCCGCCCGTGCAACCGGACACCGCGCGCTCAGCGCTCCTGCTGGAGCGTCAACGCGATCCGTTGCAGCTGTTCGCGGTAGCGCAGGCCCTGCCGGCGATGCGAGAAATGCGTGCGCATGTGGATGCCGGCGCGCTTGCCCAGCTGCCGGCCGAACTCGGGATCGTCGAAGAGCGCGAGCACCTTCCGCGCGGCGTCGTCCAGATCAGCATCGGCCCACACCTGGTCCTGCCAATGCGGATAGTCGCCCTCGACCAGCGGGATGAGGTTGTAGCGAACACCCAGCGAGTTGTCGGGCGTCATGTAGTCCATGTTGCCGGACCAGGCCGTCACGATGGCCGGCTTGTCGAAGAACATGGCCTCCGCCGGCCCGAGGCCGAAGCCTTCGGCTCGGTGCAGCGAGAGGAAGGAATCGCAGACCCTTACGAGGCTCTTGACCTCCTCTTCGGACACCGTCTTGTCGATCAGCGTGACCCGGTCATGGATGGGTTCGATCTCGGCCTTGAGTCGCTCCAGCGACTTCGCATCGCGCGCCGAGTTGTTGATCTTCAGCACCAGCTGGAGCTTGGCCAGCGGCCTCTGCGCGAGCACGCGCTTGAAGACGTCGATCGCAGCCCACGGATTCTTCCGGCTGGCATAGGACAGCGCATCGAAGAAGAAAAGCATCGTGTAGCGAGACTCCGGAATGCCGAAGTATTTGCGGTCGAAGAGCTCGTGAACCCGCGGTTCGACGGCAATGGGCAGGTGGACGACCGGCTTGCCGACCGCCGCGCGCAAGGCCGCATCCACGTGAAGCGACGGCGACCAGACTTCGTCGAATCGCTCGATCTGCCGCGCCCACTCCTGCGGGTACCTCGGCAGCTCCCACATCGGATAGATGATGTTGTAGCCGCCGGCGAACGCACCCGGCAGCTTCTGCTCGATCGTGCGGACCACGGGATCGATCTCGTCCCCGTTGATGCAGAAGATCCGCACGGGTGCGGTGAACTGCTCGGTCAGCAGCGGGCCGAACTCCCGCGCTTCCCGCGCCATGGGCTGGGTCACCTTGTAGACGTCGTGCACCGAGAGGTTGCCGTACGCCGCGGCCAGCGAGCGCACCACGCCCCGGCAGTGGGCACCCATGCCGATGGCGGCATACGGGTGGCCGACGATCAGACAGTCCGGATTCTTGGAGTGTTCAGTTGCCGCCATGCTCAGCCGTTTCTCTTCTGGTACTTGTGTGATTCGAGCGCATCGCGCAGCGCGGTAAGGTAGGCATGGCCATAGCGCTGGTCGGGCTCCAGGTAGGCGCCCTCCCCCCACTCGTTCCAGGCGTTGATGAAGACCATCCGGCGCTCCGGTACGTTGAAGTCGCGCGAAAACTCCAGCGCGTGCTCCAGCCAGGCACGGAACGCGCCGGGGCTGGGGCTGTCCAGGATGTAGGGCGCATCCTGGCGGCGCGGCGTGTTGTCCCATCCCGGCAGCACGCCCGGGAAATGGGTGTGCGGCCGCAGCGGCAGCTCGGTGGCGTAGCGCGTGCCCACCGTCTCGTAGTCGTCGATGGTTCCGGTGAAGCGCGGGCCGACCGCCGACGGCTTCTTGGGGACGGGCGAGCCCATGTTGTGGGGCGGAAAGCCGATGCTCGCGTCGAGCCCGAAATCCGCCGCGTTCTTGAGCTTCCAGGCCAGGTCGAACGAATCGACGCTCGCGACGAAGATCTCGCCGATGCCGGCGCGCCGGCATTCCTCGCGCCACACGCTCACCGTTTCCGCAATCGAGGGCAGCAGGTCCCAGCGGTAGACGATCACCAGCGGCTTGCCCTCGATGCGGATGTAGCGCGCGTCGCGCATGAACCGCATGAGGTCGTGGATGATGGCCTTGTCGTCCTCGGTCGAGTATTCCTGCTTCAGCAGCAGGTCCTGGTCGCGGCCGTCCCACCGCCGGCTCCAGTTCTCGTTGGCCCAGCACAGGCAGAACGGGAAGTCGAGCGACTTGTCCTCTAGGTAGAGCTCCAGCGGCGCTTCGAGGATGCGGCGGCCGTTGAACCAGTAGTAGTAGAAGCAGAAGCCGTGCAGCCCGTATTGCATGGCCAGCTCGATCTGCTTGCGGATGCTCTTCGGATTCGTGAGGTCGTAGTGCCCGAGATCGGCCGGCAGGCGCGGCTGGTCATGCCCCGGGTAGTTGGGCTTGGCCTTGGACACGTTGGTCCACTCGGTGAAGCCCGGCGCCCACCACAGGTCGTTCTCCGGAACCATGTGGTACTGCGGCAAATAGAAGGCGATGGCCTTCACCGCGTTGTCGGCCTCCAGCTGCGCCTGCCAGCGTTCGGCAAAGTTCTGCGCGCTGCGCGCCGACTGCCCGTGCTTGTAGGCCGGCGCCAGCGACGACATCGTCTCGCTCATCAGGTGGACGATGCGCGCCGTCGGTTCGTAGACCACGCGAAGGCCGCGCGCGCGTACGCGAAAGCACAGATCCACGTCCTCGTAGTAGGCCGGGTGGAACAGCGGATCGAAGCCGCCCAGCTCGTCGAACAGCGCCCGCTCGATCAGGAGGCACGCGCCGGAGATGTACTCCACGTCACGACGATAGTTGAACCGCGGATCCTCGGGGCTGGCCCCGTGTCCGACGAGCGCCGCGGAACAGTCCACGCGGATGCGGCCACCGGCTTCCTGCAACATGCCGGACGGATACAGCACTTGCGGGCCCACAATGCCGACGCCTTCCTCGTGCGCCGCCACCATGGCATCGAGGAAGCCGTCCTGGACCAGCGTGTCGTTGTTCAGGAACAGCACGAACTTGCCGCGCGCCGTGGCCGCAGCCCGGTTGCAGTTGCCGCCGAATCCCAGGTTTTCTTCGGAACGCAGGAACGTGAGGCCCGACACGTTCGCCAGTTCGAGGCAATCCGGATCGACCGATGCATCGTCGGCCACGATCACTTCGTAGGACGCGCGGCAGTTGCTTTCGACGATGGCCCGCAGGCAGGAGCGGGTCAATGCCACCTTGTTGTAGACCGGAATCACGATCGAGACGAGCGGTTGCTCGAACGTCGGGATCACCAGGGGCGCGGCGGGTTCGCTCGCGGCGTCCTTGCAGACCGCGGTCACCGGGGTCTCGACGCGCAGGTATCGCTCCGCACGCCGCTGCTCGGCCTGCGCGAGCCGTGCCCGCATCGCACCGTAGCGCGACCACTCCCACCTTCCGTTCGCGACACGCGCCAGGCCTTCGTGCATACGGGCGCGCGGAATGCCGTCCCTGGCAAACGCCTCGGCGAAGTCACCGTCCAGTGCGTACGAGCTTTCCTGAACCAGAAAATGCGCAAGCTCATGCACCTTGTCGGCCCCGGCGGCCAGGTGCTTTTGCGCGTGCTCGACCAGGTCGATCGCAGAGGACGGATTCCTCAGGGCATCGTGCCGGTGCGCGAGGAAATGGGCCAGCGGATCGGCACCGTCGCCGACATCCCCGTAGGCCGCGCAGTACCACTCCGAGTCGAAGCTCGGATGGGGCATCCGGTGCTCGGGCGCTCCGAACAGCACGTAGTGCAGCAGCGGATTGAGGCCTGCCGCCTTCACGTCGAGGTATTGGTCCAGGTACCAGGTCGTGTTGAACAGCGGATGCGGGTTCCGGCCTTCCTTCCAGCCGAGGTCGACATAGTGGACGAGCGGATTCCAGCCAGCCTTCGCGATGTCCGGGTTCTGTTCCAGGTACCACGCCACATCGAACAGCGGATGTGGATTGCGCCCCTCCTTCCAGCCGAAGCGCAGGAAGTGCCGCATCGGGTTCAAACCGGCTTTCATGATGTCCGGATTGCGCTTTGCGTACCAGTCCGCATCGAACAGCGGATGTGGGTCCGGCAATGATTTCTCGCCGAATGAAATGCGCCCCTTTGTCGCCCGCTTGACCACCCGACCGGAAACGGATTTCAAACGGCGATACCAATAAATTGGATTTTTATTCATGTTTCTTCAGCCTGCGGGCCGACCCTTGTGGTTCGGCAAACTATTCGCAGTGGAATTCAGATTGACGACTGTATTTTTTGAATGCCGCCTCTCGGGCGCAGCACTGGTTTCGGCTGAATGAAATTTCCCGGGTTCATTCAAATCGCTTTTTTGCAGCGAATGTCGGGACGGAACCCTGAAATCCAAATAATTTCCGAATTGACAAAAATGCAAAATCGCTTACCCAAATCGAAAATGAATTCAGCAAATCATTCACTCCAGATGGCATGGCCTGATTCATTCGGACAGGATCTCGCTGCAACCCGGCGCACACGCCCCCTGTCACGCGGCGGCAACGATGGGGCGACAGCCCACGTACAACGGGGCAAGGCGACAGTCGTTGACGATCATAGCAGCCCGATTTTTGCCACTCGGGCGGCAGCGCCGCAGGTCGGCAGTTCACCTTCGGCTGCCAACGCAGGCTCGCCAACGACGAAATGCATGGCACGCGCTGGCGATGCCGCAAGGCACTTCGCGCGCGGGCCCACGATTCGGCTTCAGGTATAACGCAAGCCATCCGACGCCTCTCCTAGGAATCGCTTTAAAGCAGCGAACTATTCGATGAACCCCAGGTTTACGCCACAAATTGTAAAGATCGCCACTGTCGGCATATTCATTGTTTTCGTTCTTTTCATATTCCCCGTTTCTCGCTCGCATCCGTCGTCGGACGACTGGACCTACCCGGGAATTTATGGCGCGAACTGGAAAGAATTCCTTCAGTGGGTTGTCGCACAGCACGTCGACCACCGCATTCCCATCATCAAGCTCGTTCAATACGCCCTGTTGAAATTGAGCAAGTTCGATTTCCGGGTATTGCTGCTGTTCAATGCGGCCATGGCAACCGCGGGCGCCCTGGCGCTGGCCGGTGCGGCGCGATTGCACCGGGGTTCGGCGCACTGGGGCGATCTGGTCATTCCGCTGACGGTTCTGAACTTCGGCTTCGGGCTCTACCTGTGGGCGTTCTCGGCCCAGTTCAGCTTGTGCATTGCGCTCAGCTTCCTGTTTCTCTATTTGTTCATCAAGTCGCAAGCCGCCAACTCGAAGCCCTTTCTGATCGCGGCGATGGTGGCCCTGTGGGCCTGCGCCCTCTGCGGCATGAACGGGGCCATCGTCGCCACGGTGATCGCAGCGGCCCTCCTGGCGTTCGGGCTTCGTCAAAAGGCCTGGAAAACCCAACCCGCCATGATCGCGGGCCCCGTGCTCGTACTCGCCATGAACGCGGTGATTTTCCTCACGTGGCAGCCCTCGGGAACGACACTCGCGGCGCAGCAAACCGATCTCGCGACGCGCATGTTGTCCTGGGCGCGTCACCTCGTCGAATCCAGCTTCATCCTGGACGGCTGGCTGCAGGGCTACTGGCGTCCCATCCTCTGTTCACTGCTTTTCGGCGCGGCGCTGGTGCGCGCGCTGATCTACCTCGCCCCGGCCCTGCGCCGCGGCAACGCCGACATGGCGAAGGTCGCGATCTACGCCACCCTCCTTGCGTACGTCATGCTTTTCGTCTCGATCGTCCTGGGACGCTCGCGCAGCGGCGAATGGTCGCCGGGGCTGGAAATGCACTACGGCTACCTTGTCGTGGCCCTGGTTCCGCTTTCCTGGATCATCGTGACCGGATCGGGAAAGAAGTCCCTGGCACGGTGGGCGCTCGCGGCGGTGCTGCTCGTCGCCTATGGGCACGCTTTCAGGTGGGGCGCGATCTATCGCTTCCACGATGTTCGCGACAACAATGTCCTCTACACCAACGCCACCCTGGCCATCGGGTCCCAGGAGGCGCCGGAGGCCCTCGCCAAGCGCAAGATCGCCAGCTACTTCTTCGTCGACACGCCCGACACCCGTGACACCGTTGCACAGGGGATCGCCAAGCTACGCAGGGTGGGTGGCCCGCTCTACAAGGCGCAGCCCGCCGAATCGAACTGAACCCGGAGCGACAACGGCCTCCATGCACACCATCGAACCCCACCTCGTTGCCACGCGCTACGGCAGGATGCACCTGCTCGGGCGGGATTCCATCGTGTCGGAATCGCTGGCGTTGTACGGCGAGTGGGCCCAGCGCGAAATCGACTTTCTCGCCCATTTCATTGCACCGGACGCCACGGTGCTGGACATCGGTGCCTTCATCGGAACGCACACGCTGGCCTTCTCCACGCTGGTGGGCGAGCAAGGCACAGTGATCGCGTTCGAGCCGCGCGCCGAAGCCTTCGGCCTGCTGTCGCGCAACGTCCAAGACAACCAGCGGACGAACGTCCGCCTGCACCAGCGGGGCGTCTCCGATGCGCCGGCCACCATCACGCTGCACCGGCTCGCGCCGGGCGCGCTGACGAACTTTGCGGGGCTTGCGCTCGAGGACGACGATGCCGGAGCGGCCTCCGGCCCAGCCTATGAAGTGCCGCTCGTGACGGTCGACAGCCTCGCGCTTTCGGCGGTCGGGCTGCTGAAGATCGACGTCGAGGGAATGGAGAGACAGGTGCTCGACGGCGCTCGCGAAACCATTGCCACCTTCCAGCCCGCGGTGTTTGCCGAGGCCAATTCGATCAGTGCCGGACTGAAGATCCTCGACTGGTGCCAGGCCAGCGGCTACGAATGCCTCGGTCACCTGACCGACGCGTTCAATCCGGGCAACTTCAACGGCGAGACGCGGAACATCTTCGACGACGGCAAGGAGCTCAACCTCCTTCTTCTGCCATCGGGCCGGGCAATCCCTCCCGGAGCACCGCGCGTGTTCCCCATCGACAACGCGGACGACATCGCGGCCCTGCTTCTGCACAAGCCGCAGTACCCCCACGAGGTGCTGAGCCTTGCGAACAGGACGGAGGGACCGGGCCTGTCCTATCCCTCGCCGGCGGCGGTGGAGGCGCGCCAGAGACTCGAGAACGAGGTGTCCGATCTCCAATCCGAAATACAGGCAGCCGGGGTCGCGCAGCTGGCGCAGGCGACGGCATTGCAGGCCACCGCAGAGGCGGCGCGGCGCCAGGCAGATGCGCTTCAGGCGCAGCTGGCGGAGGCATCCACGACGAGCGAACGCGTCAATCGCCAACTGGCAAGCACCGCCAGCGAGCTCGAGCAAACGAACGAACGCCTCGACGAACTGAAGGCGCAGCACGAAACGGCCCTTGCCGCATTGACGGCCCTGCGCGAGAGCCGCTCGTGGAGATTCACCGCGCCGCTGCGGTCTGCGAGCCGTCGGCTTCGCGCCGTCCTGAACCGTTTCAAGCCCCGTTGACGCGAGGCGCGGGGCCGCGCGAACCCCGGTTTCCACGCCCCTTGGGCAGCGTCTTTCCCTCTGTTCAATGCAAATAGAATCCCCGTTTCTGCATCCATCTCGCGAACATGTGTACCGTTGCTGCACCTCCAGTCTCACAGCCACGGCCGATCAACCCGTCGCGATGTCTCCGGGCCGCCCCAAGCAAGCTAGCACCGCAGTGCGAAGCACGAAGGTAATCCAATGAGCGCCTTGCCCCACGTGGAAGACGACATCGGCACGCCCCCTTCCCAGGCGATTGCGGGGCAGAGAATCATCGCCGTCGACCTGGACGGAACGCTGATCCGCTCCGACCTGCTGGTCGAGAGCGTTTTCCTGCTGCTGAGATACCACCCGCTGCTCTTCGTGAAGGCCCTGTTCTGGGTCCTGAAGGGCAAGGCCTATTTCAAGCGAAGGATCGCCGACGCGGTCTCGCCCATCGTTCAGACGCTGCCCTACAACCAGCCGCTCGTCGCATGGCTCGAGGCACAGAAGAAAACCGGCGCCCGCCTCGTGCTGGCCACGGCGTCCGAAACACGCCTTGCCAGGGACGTCGCAGCCCATCTCGGCCTCTTCGACGAAGTCCTCGGCACCGAGAACCAGAACCTCGCGTCCACCAACAAGCGCAAGGCGCTGGTCGCACGCTACGGCGAGCAGGGCTTCGAGTACGTCGGCAACTCGTCGGCCGACCTGAACGTGTGGGGCTCCGCGAGCGTCGTACACGTGGTGAATCCGGAGTTCGGCGTGCTCGTGCGTGCGCGCCGCATCGGACGCATGGGGCAGGTGTTCGACGATCGCGCGAGCTACCTGCGCGTGCTGCGCAAGGCGCTGCGCCTGCACCAGTGGGCCAAGAACCTGCTGGTCTTCGTGCCCTTGCTCGCAACGCACCAGATCACGAACCTCGAGCTGATGCTCAATGGCGTGCTGGCATTCATCTGCTTCGGCATGTGCGCGTCGAGCGTGTACATCCTGAACGACCTGCTCGACCTGAAGGACGACCGGCAGCATCGCACCAAGCGCAATCGGCCCCTCGCGGCTGGGACCTTCCCGATGGTGCATGCCATGGTCTGGATGGTGGCGCTGCTCGTGGTGGCGTTCGGCGTGGCGCTCGCGTCGTTGCCGTGGCGGTTCGCGCTCGTGCTTTGCGCGTATTACTTGCTCACGCTGGGCTACTCGCTCTGGATCAAGCGGCTGGTGATGCTCGACGTGATCACGCTGGCCATGCTCTACACGGTGCGCGTCGTGGCCGGCGCGGCCGCCATCTTCGCGCCGCTGACGTTCTGGATCCTCGCGTTCTGCATGTTCATGTTCCTGAGCCTCGCGTTCGTCAAGCGCTACACGGAGCTCTACGACGCCAAGGAACAGCGCAAGGGCGACGCCGTGCCCGGCCGCGGCTACCAGCTGCAGGATTTCGAATTGCTCGCATCGCTCGGCGGCTCCTCGGGCTACCTGTCGGTGCTGGTGCTGGCGCTCTACATCAACGACACCGCCGCATTGACCCTCTACGGGCACCCCAAGCTGCTGTGGGTGGCCTGCCCGCTGCTCCTGTTCTGGCTGAGCCGGGTCTGGCTGATCGCGCACCGCGGCCAGATGAACGACGACCCCATCGTCTTCGCGCTGCGCGACCGCGTGAGCCAGTTGATCGGCCTTGCGTTCGCAGGCACTTTCGTCCTCGCTTCGCTTTGAACCCGCGCACTCGCCTGTCCTGGGGAAGGTACCCGCAGCACCCGCAGACGGTCCATCCTGTCCAGTGGCCTTCGGAGGTCGGCGGGGCCGTGGCCGCCGCGCTCGCGGCCGGCACCGGCGGCACCCTGGCGTTCGGCATGGGCCGCAGTTATGGCGATTCGTGCATGGCCGAATCGGACCACGTGGTCACCACGGCCGGCTTCGACCGGGTGCTCTCGGCGGACTGGGACACCGGCACGGTCGTGGCGCAGCCGGGCCTGACCCTCGGCGCGCTGATCGACATGGCCCTGCCGCGCGGCTGGTTCCTGCCCGTGACGCCCGGCACCAAGTTCGTCACGCTCGGCGGCGCGGTCGCCAACGACGTGCATGGCAAGAACCACCATGTGACGGGCACCTTCGGCCGCCACGTGAGGCGCCTGTCGCTGCTGCGCACCGACGAAGGCGTCGTCGAGTGCTCGCCCGGGGAAAACGCCGACCTGTTCCAGGCGACCGTCGGCGGGCTCGGGCTCACGGGCATCGTGCTGTCGGTCGAACTGCAGTTGCGCCGCGTCGCATCGGCCTATGTGGACCAGTGCGCCATCAAGTTCGGTGGTCTCGATGAATTCTTCGCGTTGTCCCAAGAGCTCGATGCGCGCCACGAATACGCGGTCGCCTGGGTCGACTGCCTGGCCACCGGTCGGCAGGCGGGACGGGGCCACTACATCGTCGGCAACCACGCAACCGACGGACGGCTGCAGATCGCGGCGCCACGGCCCAAGAGCATGCCGGTGGACCCGCCCTTCTCGCTGGTCAACGGGCTGACGCTCAAGGCCTTCAACGCCCTCTACTACCATCGCCAGCAAACGAAGCGCGTGACGTCGGTCGTCGGCTACGACCCTTTCTTCTATCCACTGGACGGACTGCTGCACTGGAACCGCATGTACGGACGCGGCGGCTTCCAGCAATACCAGTGCGTGATCCCCCACGCGAACGCCCGCGACGCGATCCGCGCGATGCTCTCGGAGATCGCGCGCAGCGGCAGCGGCTCCTTCCTGGCGGTGCTCAAGCGCTGCGGCGACATCCGCTCGCCGGGCCTGCTCTCGTTTCCGCTGGAAGGCGTGTCGCTCGCACTCGACTTCGCCCAGCGCGAGGCCGCCAACACCGCCCTGTTCGCCCGGCTCGATGCGCTGGTCGACGAAGCGGGCGGACGCCTCTACCCGGCCAAGGATGCGCACATGAGTGCCGCGCATTTCCAGAAGGCCTATCCCGCGTGGCCCCGCGTCGAGGCGCTTCGCGACCGCCATCTGCAATCCCGCTTCTGGCAGCGGGTCACCCAACCGGTCACCACCATCTCATGACGATCAAGAACATCCTCCTCATCGGTGCGACCTCCGGCATTGCCGAAGCCGTGGCGCGCCGCTATGCCGCATCGAACTGCAACTTCGTGCTCGTGGGCCGGGACACGGCCAAGCTCGACATCATCGCCAGCGACCTCACGGCGCGCGGTGCGGCGGGTGTCCACGTGCTGCCATGGGACGCGCACGACGTGTCGCAGGCCGGCGCAACGATTGCCAGCGCGTGGCAGCAACTTGGAACGGTGGACCTCGCGCTGATCGCGCACGGCTCGCTGCCCGACCAGGCACGCGCCGAGGAAGACCTCGCCTACGCCATCGAACAGTTCCGCCTCAACGGCGAGAGCGCCGTCGTCTGCATGCTGGCGCTGGCGCAGCATTTCCGGAAACAAGGCAACGGCACGCTCGCGGTGATCGGCTCGGTGGCCGGCGACCGGGGCCGGCCGACCAACTACGTGTACGGCGCCGCCAAGGGCGCCGTGGAAGATTGCGCATCGGGCCTCAGGGCAAGCCTCTTCAAGCAGGGCGTGCACCTGCTGCTCATCAAGCCCGGCTTCGTGGCCACGCCGATGACGGCACACCTGGAACTGCCGGGTGCGTTGACGGCCTCGGCCGACCAGGTGGCACAGGACATCCAGCGCGCGGTGGCACGCGGCAGCGACGTGCTCTACACGCGCTGGTTCTGGCGCTGGATCATGCTGATCATCAAGAGCATCCCCACGAAGATCTTCAAGCGCCTGAGCCTCTGACGCGCACCGCGCCCCAAAGACAAATCACGCAAGACCCATGAACAAGAAAATCGTACTGCCCGGCGGCGCCGGCCTCGTGGGCCAGAACCTGGTGGCCCGGCTGCGGGCCCGCGGCTACACGGACATCGTCGTGCTCGACAAGCACGAGCACAACCTCGCCGTTCTCCAGAAGACGCAGGACGGCGTCACCGTGGAGCACGCCGACCTCGCCAGGCCCGGCACCTGGCAGCGGCACTTCGAAGGCGCGCACACCGTGGTGATGCTGCAGGCCCAGATCGGCGGCATCGACTACCGGGAGTTCGAGGACAACAACGTCTCCTCCACCGAGCTCATCCTCGAGGAAATCCGCAAGCACAAGATCCCGCAGCTGGTCCACATCAGTTCGTCGGTGGTGGAGTCGGTCGCGGACGATTTCTACACGCGCAGCAAGAAGGAGCAGGAGCGCATCGTGCTGGAGAGCGGCATCGAATGCCCGATCCTGCGGCCGACGCTGATGTTCGGCTGGTTCGACCGCAAGCACCTGGGCTGGCTGTCGCGCTTCATGGCGCGCGTGCCCGTGTTCCCGATTCCCGGCAACGGCAAGTTCATGCGCCAGCCGCTGTACGTGGGCGACTTCTGCAACGTGATCATCAGCTGCATCGAAAACGACGTGCGCACCGGCATCTTCAACATCACGGGCCACGAGCAGGTCGACTACATCGACATCATTCGCGAGATCAAGCGCGTGACCAAGGCCAAGGCGCACATCGTGAAGATTCCCTACGGCCTCTTCTATGCGCTGCTGTGGGTGTGGTCGCTGTTCGACCGCAACCCGCCTTTCACCACGCAGCAGCTGCAGGCGCTGGTGGCGCGCGACGAGTTCGAGGTCATCGACTGGCCCGGCATCTTCGGCGTGCGCAGCACGCCCTTTGCCGAGGCGGTCGAGGAAACCTTCAACCACCCGGTCTACAGCCAGGTTGCATTGGAGTTCTGAATGACAGCGCCCTCCATCTCGGCCCCAACTTCCACCACGCCATCCCAGCGCATCGCGGTGCTCGGCGCCGGCCCCATGGGCCTGGCCGTGGCCTATCAACTGACGCTCGAAGGCCATCGCCCGGTGGTCTTCGAGGCCGACGACCGCGTGGGCGGCATGACGGCGGCGTTCGACTTCAGCGGCTTGCAGATCGAGCGTTACTACCACTTCCATTGCATTTCCGATGCGGCCTTCCTGCAGGTGCTGGACGAGCTGGGCCTCGGCGCGAAGATGAACTGGGTCGCCACGAAGATGGGCTACTGGTACCAGAACCGGCTGCAGGCCTGGGGCAATCCGGTGGCGCTGCTGCGCTTCAAGGGCCTGGGCCTCGTCGCCAAGTTCCGCTACGGCCTGCATGCCTTTCTCTCCACCAAGCGCAACGACTGGAAGCCGCTGGATCGCCTGGACGCCACGGAATGGATCAAGCGCTGGGTCGGTGCGGAAGCCTACGAGGTGCTCTGGCGGCGCCTCTTCGACTACAAGTTCTACGACTACAGCTCGAACCTCTCGGCCGCATGGATCTGGAGCCGCATCCGGCGCATCGGGCGCTCGCGCTACAGCCTCTTCAAGGAGAAGCTGGGCTACCTGGAAGGCGGCTCGCAGACGCTGCTCGATGCGATGAAGAACGCCATCGAAAGCAAGGGCGGCGAGATCCGCCTCTCGTCGCCGGCCTCGAAGGTCGTGATCGAAGCGGGTGCGGTCAAGGGCGTGCAGACCGCCGCCGGCATGGAAGCCTTCGACAAGGTGATCAGCACGGTGCCGCTGCCCTACGTGCCGCGCCTCATGCCGGATCTGCCGCCCGAGGTGCTCGCGTCCTTCGCGGCCCTGAAGAACATCGCGGTGGTCTGCGTGATCGCCAAGCTGCGCAAGCCGCTGACCGAGAATTTCTGGCTCAACATCAACGATCCCGAGATGGATATCCCGGGCCTCGTGGAATACAGCAACCTGCGGCCCATGAGTCCGCACGTGCTGTATGTGCCGTTCTACATGCCGGGCGAGCACCCGAAGTTCCAGGATGCGGACGAGGTGTTCCTGGCCAAGGTGCGCACCTACTGCATGAAGATCAACCCGAGACTCACGCTCGACGATTTCGTCGACATGCGCGCGAGCCGCTACCGCTACGCGCAGCCGATCTGCGACCCCGGCTACCTCGACCACCTGCCGCCGGCCGCGCTGCCGGTGAAGGGCCTGTGGGTGGCCGACACGTCGTATTACTACCCCGAAGACCGCGGCATCTCGGAGAGCATCGGGTTCGGTCGCCAGCTGGCGACCTCCGCGGCCCTTGCGATGCCGCAGGCCGCCGCGTGAGAAGCCTGCCGTGGTGATTCCCCAGTTCCTGCGCTTCCTGATCGCCGGTGGTGTCGCCGCGGCCGCCAACTACGGATCGCGCTTCGTCTTCAGCATCTGGCTGAGCTACAGCGTGGCGATCGTGCTGGCCTACGTGGTGGGCATGATCGTCGCGTTTGCGCTCATGCGGCACCATGTCTTCGATGCCAGGGCCGGTGACCTGCGCGCGCAGGTCGCGAAGTTCGTCGTGGTGAATGTCTTCGCCGTGCTGCAGACGCTCGCGATCAGCCTGGTGCTGGTGCACTGGGTGTTTCCGGCCTTCGGCGTCGTGAACCATGCGGAAGCCATCGCGCACCTCGTGGGCGTGCTTGTGCCCGCGGTCACAAGCTACTTCGGGCACCGGATGCTGACGTTCAAATGAACCTCGGCTCCACCGAAACCAGGCGCTCCTTCTGGCCTGTCCTCGCCTGCGTCGGGGTCTTTCTCTGCCTGATCGCCGGGCTTGCTTCATCCGACATTCCTGCCGCGCAGACGCTGAAGAACGCGAAGCCCTACCTCCTGTTCGCGCTGGCGCTCGGCGGCGTCGCCCTCGTCGGCGCATGGCGGCGCACGAATCCCGCGGTGCTTCTGCTGGCGGTCTTCGTCATTCTTTCCGTCCAGTTCGTCGAGGTGTCCGCCTTCATCGCGATGCCGGCCTTCTTCCTTGCTTCCGCCGTGGTGGGGCAGAGGATCGCGCGGCGCTTCGGCATGGACGACCTGCTCCTGGCCACATTCATCGGCATCTTCGTGTTGACGGGTGCGATCGGCTGGACGCTTCCCTACAAGATCCACACACGCTTCATCTACACGGTCCTGCTGGTCGGGCTGCTCTGCCTGGAGCGCCGCGCAGCGCGCGAGGTGCTGGCGGCGACGTGGCGAGGATGCGCCGAGGCCCTGTCGGGCTCGAAAGTCGCCGCGAACCTCGCGCTCGTCATCCTCATCGCCTCGCTGTCCGTCGCATGGCGGCCGAACGTCTTCTACGACGACCTTGCCTACCACTCGATGCTGCCGACACAGCTGATCCATCTGAGCTTCTACCGGTTCGACGTGGCGACCCAGATCTGGGCGGTCGCGCCCTGGGCCTCCGACATCGTTCATGCGGTGGTGAGCGTGCTGGCCGGCACGGAGTCCCGCGGGGCAGTCAACATCGGGTGGTCCTGGCTCGCCTGCTGCGCGCTCTGGCGGCTCGGCGCACTCATCGGACTGAACGACAGGTGGAAATGGCTGAGCATTGCGCTCTATGCGAGTCAGCCCTACATCAGCGGCCTCTTCGGGACCGCGCAGGTGGAGAACGAGCTCGTTCCCCTCACTCTGGCACTGGCCATCCTCTGCGTGCGGATCTGCAGGGACAAGGACCCGAATGCGATCTACGCGGTCGTGATCCTTGCCGGGCTGTTCGCCGCGCTGAAGGCGTCGCAGGCATTGGTGATCGCGCCGCTGCTTCTGGTCTGCGCGCCTGCGCTGCTCAAGGCCAACCCGCGCAAGCTGGTGGTCGCCGTGGCCATTGCCCTCGTTTTCTGCGCGTCCAGCTACGTCTACGCCTGGTTTCTCACCGGCAACCCGCTGCTGCCCCTTTTGAACGCCTACTTCAAGTCGCCGTTCTTCCCGGTCGCGAATTTTCATGACGCGCGCTGGTCGCAAGGTCTGAACTGGCGCAGCCTCTGGGACCTCACGTTCGCGACACAAAGGTACCAGGAGGTCGAGGCCGGCGGCGCGGGACTGTCGGTGCTGGCGCTGAGCATCCCGCTGCTCGCGACGCTGGCCACGCCGGCGCTGCGCCGCACGACCCTCTGGTTGCTGCTCGCGCTCGTCGGCATGTTCGCAGCGATCCAGTACCTGCGCTACATCGCGCCGCTGCTGGTCGTTTCGATCCCGATCGCGCTGTTCGCCGTGCAACGGCACTTGGCGCCGAAAGTCGCGACGGGCGCCATCGTCCTCCTGGTCCTTGCCAACCTGGTGCTCATTCCGGCATCGATCTACCTGCCAGGGGAGAAGCTGCTCCAGGGGCAACTTCGCTCCCTGGTCAAGAAATCGAACGGCGATCCGAACGAACAGACGCTTCGAACCTTCGCCTTCGAGGCCATCGCCGCCGCGCATCTGCTGAAGGATCCCACCGATGCAAGGGGCGTCTTCCTTGCCGACAAGGAGCGCCCCTTCACCGCGCCGTTCGCGGGCCGCGCCTTTGCCCAGAGCTGGTACGACACCTACTTCTCGACAGCGGGTGCCAATGCGGACGCCGACCTCACGGGCGAGCGCTGGAAGCAGCTTCTGTCGCACCACGGCATCGGCTTCGTGCTCGCGAAAAACGATCCGGCTGATCGCCCCGCGTTGCGGACCGTGCTGCGCGCAGAGGCCGAGCCCACCCTCGTGGGCCCGACCCATACGCTCTATTGCCTGTGCAAGCCGCAGCCCACGGCCGCCGGCGACGCGCTCTACAAGACCCGGGACCTGAGCGCCCGGCTCAGGCTGTTCTGAAAGCCATGCGGCAACTCTTCCTCTTCGGCGTGATCGGCGTGACGCAACTCGTCGCCGACACGCTGATCTTCTACCTGCTGCTCAAGCTGTCGGTCACACCGTGGATCGCGAACTCTCTCTCCCGGTTCCTCGCGCTTCTGCTCGGGTTTGCGCTGAACGGCGCCATCACGTTCAGGCAGCCCGACAACACGGCATCGACCTCCAAGAAGAGCTTCGTCCGCCTGCTGGTCCTGTGGCTGGTGCTGACCCTGGTGAGTTCGGAGCTGGTCACGCTGGCAAGCCACCATGTCTCCGACCATCGATTGCTTGCGGCCAAGCTCGGGATCGAGCTGGTGCTGGCGTTCGTCTCGTTCTTCATTTCAAAGACCTGGGTCTACCGATGACGCCATCACCGAACGCCGTCTCACCCTCCATCGCCGTCGTCATCCCGTGTTACCGCTCGGGCGAACTGGCCCTCGATGTGGTCCGGCGCATCGGCCCGGAAGTCGGCTGGATCTTCGTCGTCGATGACTGCTGCCCGGTCCAGACCGGCCAAACGGTGCAGGCGCACAGCACCGACCCGCGGGTCACCGTGCTTTTCCACAGCGAGAACCTGGGCGTGGGCGGCGCGGTGATCACCGGCTATATCGCGGCGATGAAGACGGGCGCATCGGTCGTCGTCAAGATCGACGGCGACGGGCAGATGGCACCGGAACGCATCCCGCAGCTTTGCAGCCCGATCCTTTCGGGGCAGGCAGACTACGTGAAAGGCAACCGCTTCCATATCGCCGGCGGTGTGGCCGCGATGCCACCGCTTCGCCTCATCGGGAACGTCGCGCTCTCGTTCATCACCAAGGCGTCCAGCGGCTACTGGCAACTGTTCGATCCGACCAATGGATACACCGCGATCCACACCCGGGTGCTGGCCGAACTGGACACGGAAAAGATCGCGAAGCGCTACTTCTTCGAGTCCGACATGCTGTTCCGGCTGAACCTGTTGCGGGCGGTGGTTTCCGAGATGCCGATGAAGGCCGCCTACGACGGCGAGCCGTCGAGCCTGAGTCCGGCGAAGGTGATCGCGCCGTTCCTGAAGGGCAACACGCGCAACTTCTTCAAGCGCGTGCTCTACCGCTATTTCGTCTCGGATTTTTCGCTCGCCTCGCTGGAGCTGGTGTGCGCGGTGCCGCTGCTGGCGTTCGGCATCCTCTATGGCGCCGAGCATCTGCTCTCGAACCGCATCAGCGGTGGCGTGGCCTCCGCCGGGACGGTGATGGCGTCGGCCCTGCCGATCATCCTGGGGTTCCAGTTGCTGCTGTCGTGGCTCAACTACGACGTGTCGAGCCAGCCTACGCAGGCCCTGCACCCGCAGTTGCCGCCGCTGACGGACGATGCACGACAAGAAGCGCAGCGCCCGCCGGCGCCGCACTGATCGATCAGTCGAACAGCGAGGCGTTCGCCAGCAGCGACGCCGCGGCGTCCTTGCCCGACAACTGCGGCTCGACGCCGGTCGCGGGCCATTCGATGGCCAGCTGCGGGTCGTTCCAGACAATCGCGCGCTCGTGGGCGGGCGCGTAGTAGTCGGTGGTCTTGTAGAGGAATTCCGCGGTCTCGCTCAGCACCAGGAAACCGTGGGCGAATCCGGCCGGCACCCAGAGCTGCTTGTGGTTGTCTTCGTTCAGCTCGACACCCACCCATTTGCCAAAAGTCGGCGACGACTTGCGGATGTCAACGGCCACGTCGAACACCGCACCACGCACCACCCGCACGAGTTTTCCCTGCGGCTGCTGGATCTGGTAGTGCAGCCCCCGCAGCACACCCTTGGCCGATCGCGAATGGTTGTCCTGCACGAAGTCGACATGCTTGCCGATCGCTTCGTCGAAGGCCTTCTGGTTGAAGCTCTCGAAGAAGAAGCCCCGTGCGTCGCCGAACACCTTGGGTTCGATCACGATCACTTCGGGGATTGCGGTGGGCGTGGCCTTCATGAACGCACCTCGTCGTTCAGCAGGTGCTTGAGGTACTTGCCGTAGCCGCTCTTTTCCAGCGGCGCCGCGAGCTTCTCAAGCTGCTCGGTCGAGATGAAACCATTGCGCCATGCGATTTCTTCGGGGCAGGCGATCTTCAGGCCTTGACGATGCTCGAGCGTTGCAATGAACTGTCCGGCTTCCAGCAGGCTGTCGTGCGTGCCGGTGTCCAGCCACGCATAGCCGCGCTGCATGATCTGCACATTCAGCTGGTCGAGGTCGAGGTACGCCTGGTTGACCGCGGTGATCTCGAGTTCGCCGCGCGCGCTGGGCTTCACGGCCTTGGCGATGTCGACGACCTGGTTGTCGTAGAAGTAGAGGCCCGTGACCGCATAGCTGCTCTTGGGCTTGAGCGGCTTCTCTTCGATGCTGCTCGCCCGGCCCTTGGCATCGAAGGCCACCACGCCGTAGCGCTCGGGGTCGTGCACGTGGTAGGCGAACACCGTCGCACCCGAGGTCTTGGCATCCGCATCGGCCAGGAGGTGGGCGAAGTCATGGCCATAGAAGATGTTGTCCCCCAGCACCAGCGCGCTCGGGTCATTCCCCACGAACTTGTCCCCGATGATGAACGCCTGCGCCAGACCATCCGGGCTCGGCTGCACCGCGTACTGCAGGTTCATGCCCCACTGGCTGCCGTCGCCCAGCAGTTGCTGGAAGCGCGGCGTGTCCTGCGGCGTGCTGATGATCAGGATGTCGCGCATGCCGCCGAGCATCAGGGTGCTCAGCGGGTAATAGATCATCGGCTTGTCGTACACCGGCAGCAGCTGCTTGCTGAGCGCCAGCGTCGCGGGATGCAGACGGGTGCCCGAGCCACCGGCGAGGATGATGCCTTTGCGTTGCGTCGTCTTGGTCATGGGGTGTTCGTGTCTCTCTTGCTCTGCGGATATCAAAAGGTTTCGCGCAACATGCGGGCGACACCGGACTGCCACTCGGGCAGCACGAGGCCGAAGGTCGATTGCAGCTTGGTCGTGTCCAGACGCGAGTTGTGCGGCCGCGTGGCCGGCGTCGGGAATGCAGTGGTCGGCACAGGCTCGACCGCTTCGGGGCCGGCCTTGAGTTCCACGCCCGCCGCCTTCGCCTGCTCGATCACGAAGCGCGCATAGCCATGCCATGTGGTCACGCCACCGGCCACTGCGTGATAGAGCCCGGCTTTGGACGGGTTCTGCAGCGTCGCGCGAATCGCATGCGCGGTGATGTCCGCCAGCAGCTCGGCGCCGGTGGGCGCGCCGAACTGGTCGTCGATGACCGTGAGCTTGTCGCGCTCCTTGGCGATGCGCAGCATCGTTTTCGCGAAGTTGCCGCCGCGTGCCGCATAGACCCAGCTGGTGCGAAAGATCAGGTGCTTTGCGCAGTGCTGAGCCACCAGCTGCTCGCCTTCGAGCTTGGTGCTGCCATAGACGCTGAGCGGCCCGGTCGCGTCGTCTTCCTTCCAGGGCTTGCTGCCACTGCCGTCGAAGACGTAGTCGGTCGAGTAGTGAACCATCAGCGCGCCGATCTGCTGCGCGGCCTCGGCCACCACGCCGGGCGAGGTGGCGTTGAGCTTGCGCGCGAACTCGGGCTCGCTCTCGGCCTTGTCGACCGCGGTGTGCGCCGCGGCATTGACGATGACGTCGGGGCGCACCTTCAGCACCGTCTCGGCCAGTTGCTCGGGGCGGCTGAAGTCGGCGTTGAAGTCGGTGCTGTCGAAATCGAGCGCCACCAGTTCGCCCAGAGGCGCGAGGCTGCGCTGCAGCTCCCAGCCGACCTGTCCGCCCTTGCCCAGCAGCAGCAGCTTCATGCAGAGGCCTTCGCCGGTGCGGCGTCGTATTGCTTCTCGACCCACTCGCGGTACGCGCCGCTTTGCACGTTGCGCACCCACTCGCCGTTCGCGAGATACCACTCGACCGTCTTGCGGATGCCGCTGTCGAAGGTCTCGGCGGGCTTCCAGCCGAGTTCGCGCTCGAGCTTGCGCGCGTCGATGGCGTAGCGGCGGTCGTGGCCGGGGCGGTCGGTCACGTAGGTGATCTGTTCCTTGTACGGCTTGCCGCCGGCCTTGGGGCTCAGCTCGTCGAGCAGCGCGCAGACGGTGTTGACGATCTCGATGTTGGGCTTCTCGTTCCAGCCGCCCACGTTGTAGGTCTCGCCGAGCTTGCCGGCTTCGAGCACGCGGCGGATGGCGCTGCAGTGGTCCTTCACGTAGAGCCAGTCGCGCACCTGCATGCCGTCGCCGTACACGGGCAGCGGCTTGCCGGCCAGGGCGTTGACGATCATCAGGGGAATGAGCTTCTCGGGGAAATGGAACGGCCCGTAGTTGTTCGAGCAGTTGGTGGTGACCACCGGCAGGCCGTAGGTGTGGTGCCAGGCGCGCACGAGGTGGTCGCTGGCGGCCTTGCTGGCCGAGTAGGGGCTGTTGGGCTCGTACTTGTTCTCTTCGGTGAAGGCCGGGTCGGTCTTGGAAAGCGAGCCGTAGACCTCGTCGGTCGACACGTGCAGGAAGCGGAAGGCCGCCTTCTGGTCGGCGGGCAGCGCATTCCAGAAACCGCGTACGGATTCGAGCAGGCGGAAGGTGCCCAGCACATTGGTCTGCACGAAGTCTTCGGGGCCGTGGATCGAGCGGTCGACGTGCGATTCGGCCGCGAAGTTGACCACGGCACGCGGCTTGTGCTCGGCCAGCAGGCGGTCGAGCAGCGCGCTGTCGCCGATGTCGCCCTGCACGAAGATGTGCTTCGGGTTGTCCTTGAGGGACGCGAGCGTCTCGAGGTTGCCCGCGTAGGTCAGCTTGTCGAGATTCACGACCGGTTCATCGCTCTGTGCGAGCCAGTCGAGTACGAAATTGGCGCCAATGAAGCCTGCGCCGCCGGTTACCAGGATCATGAGGTCCCCTGTTGTTGTCGAACGATCGCCGTCCGGCGAATGAACGGATGATTATCCCATCGGCCCAAGGGGCCGAACCCCGGGGTTGGCGCATCGCCGGTACCCACCTACAATCGCCCCCACTGCAGGAGAGCGGGCCACCCCGGTGGCCCTACCGAAGGCGCAAACTCCCATAAACGCTCAGGTCGGCCCGAACAGGGGGTCAGTACTGCATCACATCAAACGCCGTCTGGAGAGCCATCGCACCCGCAGGGATCGCGATGCACCGAAGGAGCAAACCCGTTGCAAAAGTGCAACAGGTGAATCTCTCAGGTACCGAGGACAGGGGGAGCGGCAACTTGGACGGCGGGCGTCCGGTTGCTTGCTATTGAATCAATAGCACACCACGCCCGCCATTCAAGCGCTGCACCTCAAAGGTACTTGCAATGCGCGTGATCGTTCTTGGCGCCGGCCTGCTCGGCGTGACCTCGGCTTACTACCTCCAGCAACTCGGCCACGAAGTGACCGTGATCGACCGGCAGGCCACCCCGGCCGCCGAAACCAGCTTCGCCAACGGCGGGCAGATCTCGGTGAGCCACGCCGAACCGTGGGCCAATCCCAGCGCACCGCTCAAGGTTCTGCAGTGGCTGGGCAAGGAAGACGCGCCGCTGCTCTTTCGCATCCGCGCCGACATGCGCCAGTGGCTCTGGGGCCTGCAGTTTCTGCGCGAATGCACGCCGGCGCGCACGAGGCACAACATCGAACAGATCGTGCGCCTGGGCACCTACAGCCGCGACATGCTGCAGCAGTTACGCCGCGACACGGGCCTCAGCTACGACCAGCGCACCCAGGGCATCCTGCATTTCTATACGACGCAGAAGGAGTTCGACGGCGCCCTCGCGCCCGCCGAGCAGATGCGCGCCCTCGGTTGCGAACGGCTGGTGATCTCGGCTGACGAGGCGGTGAAGATCGAGCCCGCCCTCGCCCACATCCGCCCCCAGCTGGCCGGCGCCACCTACACGGCTGAAGACGAATCGGGAGACGCCAACCGCTTCGCGCGCGAACTGGTCGGCCTCGCGGCCGCGGCCGGCGTGAAGTTCCTCATGAGCCACACGGTGACCGCGCTGCGCGAAGCCGGCGGCAGCATCGACCACGTCGAGGCGACCGACAACGAAGGCCGCTTCCAGCGCATCCGCGGCGACGCCTTCGTGCTGGCGATGGGTTCGCTCAGCCCGCTGTATGCGGCGCCGCTGGGCATCCGCCTGCCGATCTATCCGGCCAAGGGCTACTCGGTGACGCTGCCCGTCAAGGACGCCTCGAAGGCGCACCAGGTCTCGCTGACCGACGACGAGTTCAAGCTCGTGTTCTCGCGCTACACGTCCGAATCGGGCGATCGCCTCCGCATCGCCGGCACGGCCGAGCTCAACGGCTACGACCGCGACCTGAACCGCGTGCGCTGCGAAGCCATCGTGCGGCGCGTGGAGGAACTGTTCCCCGGCGCCGGCGACACCGAGCAGGCCCAGTTCTGGACGGGCCTGCGCCCCGCGACGCCGAGCAACGTGCCGATGATCGGCAAGACGAAGCTGCCGAACCTGTACCTGAACACCGGCCACGGCACGCTCGGCTGGACGCACGCCTGCGGCTCGGGCAAGTCGATCGCGCGGATCGTGAGCGGGCTTGTGCCGGAGGTGGATTTCGCGTTCACGGGCATGCTGGCGCCGCAGCCGCGCGTGCTGCAAGCAGCCTGATCGCGACCCGTCAATCCTTGCTGGTGAACACCGTCAAAACGCCGGTGTAGCCATACAGGTGATGCCGGGCGATTTCGCCCGCGGCGAAGAAGCCGACCAGCGGCACATCGCCCAGCGCGTGGCGCACGATCTGCAGCTCGGCGCCGGGCGCGCCGAAGTGCGGACCACCGCGCCCTGAACAGCTCACATACACCGCGCCCGCGATGCGGCGCGCGGGGTGAGGCGCCGCCTCCGCTTCGCCGGCGGCCACGGCACGGGCGGTGGCCAGCGTCTGTTCTTCGGGCTCCAGCTCTTCGCGAATCTCCGCGCAGATGCGCATCAGGTCCGCCCGCGCGGCCTGCGCATTGCGGCGGCAGAAAGTCAGCCGCATCCCAGCCTCGGCCGTGTCGGCGATCGCGATGCCGCGGCGCGTCGGGTCCAGGCCGATGATGTGGCGCACCAGCACGTCGGCGCCCAGGTCGCCGGTGCGGCGCACGCCGTCGCTGCCCGCGTCGGCCAGGCCCACCAGCGTGTTGCGCACCGCGTCGATGGCCTCCTGCGGGCGGTCGAGCGAGACCTGCAGGTCGGCCAGCAGCACGTCGAGCGCGGGCTCGCCGTCGAGCTTGAGCAGGAGGTTGCCGTCGGCCTCGGTGATCTCGCGCTCGCGCACGCCCGAGCGCAGCGGCTGGCAGCCCTGGGTGACGCGCGACACCAGCCGCACGCCCTCGCCGAACACCACGCCCGACAGGCCGCCCGAGAACACGCCCCCGGCCGCGCCATGGCCGCGGATGTTGCCGTTGCCGCCCACCGCGAATTGCAGCGCGCCGCCGCGACCTGAGGAGAGCCCACCGAAGAGATAGCCGGTGTCGACGCGGCCGGCCATCTCGCCGATCAGCTCGGTGAGGTCGGGCGTCGCGGGGTCGGCGTGGACGAGCGCGGTGTGCGCTTCGAACCCGCTCATCTCCGAATTGCTCAGCGGCGCCACGCCCGAAAACACGCGGTACTGGTCGCTCGGCAGCGCGCAGAGCATGAGGCTCATGCCCGGCTCGTCGAAATATTCGGCGTTGTTGGCCGAAACGCCGATGCCGACCGTTCCCGACCAGTCGGTCACCTCGGGCAGCTCGGCGCTCAGGTGATCGAGGATCTCCTGCGCCTCGGCCGCGTAGTGGTCGGTGATGTAGAGCAGCCCGAGCGTTGGCGACGACGCGTAGTCGGGCAGGGCCATCTGCGCGCGCAACTGGGCCAGCACGAGGCCGGCCGCCATGCGCCATTGCGGATGGGTGGCATGGCCGGTGGGAAACAACTTCATGATGCGTGCCAACCCGTTCTCTTCAAAAGTGGAATGTGTAGGACGTCAGCGGCGGCCGGTGGTTCGCTTGCGGGCGGCAGTCGACGTCTTTTTCTTCGCTGCGGGCATTGCCGCCTTCTTTGCCGCAGTTTTGGCTGCGGGCTTCCTGGCGGCAGCCGTCGGCTTGCCCATCACCTTGCCGACCGCATCGGCCAGCGGCTGGGCCATGGCAGGCACCTTGAGCTGCGCCGCGTCCTGCAGCGCCGTGCTCGCGATCTGCTGGAACTGCTCAGTCAGCGAGCCCCACCATTGCATCGGATCGACCACGCCTTCGGCTGCAGCCGACTTGCCCGAGGCGGACTTGCCGCGCGGCTTTTTCCCGGGCGCGGGTGCTTCTTCTTCCTCGATCTCGGCTTCGTCTTCTTCCTCGACCGGCTCGGGCTCCGGAGCGGGTGCGGCGGCCGCAAAGGGCGACGGCGCGGGCGCAGCAGTAGCGGCCGCAGCCTGCTTGGTGAACACGCTCGCCAGGTCTTCCATCCGCACGTTCATGCCGCGCAGGGTCGAGAGCGTCATCTTCTGCACCTCGAGCGCCTGGATCGTGGCCTTGAGCGCATGGCCGTTCTGCTCGAGCCAGTACTGCACGGTCTTGAGTTCCTGGATGCGCTTGTCGACCTCCTCCACGCTCAGCGTGGGCGCTACCCAGCTCGCCAGGCTCGGGATGCCCGGCACCGACGATGCGGCGCCGGTGCCCGCTGCGGCGCCTCCGGCCAGGTTCTTCAGGAAGTCGAATCCAGGGACGAACTGGCTGAAGTTGAAGGGTTGGCTGGCGTTGGTCATGCGGGAGGTCTCCTGGCTGGGTTTTCTTGTGCTGGCAGCTTACTCCAAGCCCCCGGCGTCCGGCCTCAAAGCTCGCTTCTGACCTTGCTGAAAACTTTCCAGAAAGCGGCGTCCTGCGAAGTCGCGAAATTGATCCGCATCATCGTGCTAGGCGGCCGGCGCGCATGGAACAGCGAGCCCGGCGCCAGCAGGTAGCCCTGATCGAGCATGCGCTGGGTCAGCGCGTCGGTATCCACACCCGTGTCGACCCAGCCGAAGAGCCCCGCCGGCTCCGAGGCGAAGGTGCAGCCGTGCGACATCGCGAGCTTCACCGCCCGCCCGCGCGCGCCGTCGAGCCGGATGCGTATGCGGTCCGCATGCCGGCGCAGCTGGCCCTGGTCGATGCACCACGACAACGCCCGCTCGAACAGCGTGGGCGAGGTCAGCGTGGCCAGGAGCTTGGTCTCCAGCAGCCGCTCCTTCAGCGCGGGCGACGCGGCCAGGAAGCCGATGCGCCAGTTGGGCGCGATGATCTTGGCGAAGCCGCTCACGTAGACGGTGCGTTGCAGCCCGTCGAGCGCGCTCAGCCGCGTGGCGTGCTCGGGCGCGAGGTGGCTGTAGGTGTCGTCCTCGACGATGTGGAAGTCGTGCTCGTTCGCCAGCTTGAGCACCCGGTGCGCGCTCCCGGGCGTGAGGCTGTAGCCGGTCGGGTTGTGCAGCACGCTCACGCTCACGAAGAGCTTGGGCTTGTGCAGCGCGCAGTACTGCGCCATCACCTCCAGGTCGGGCCCGTCGGCGCGCCGCGGCACCGGCAGGATGCGCATGCCCAGCGCCTCCAACCGCGCGAATTCGAGCGCCCAGCCCGGCTCCTCGACCATCACCGGATCGCCCGGGCGCAGCAGCGTGCGGCTCACGATGTCCAGCGCATGGGTCGCGCCGATGGTGGTGATGATCTGGTCGGGTGCGGCCGGCACGTTGATGCCCACGAGCTTCTGCGAGAGGCTGCGGCGCAGGCTCATGTCGCCGGAGGGCTCGCCGTACTGGAGCGACAGTTCCTGCAGCACCGCTGTACTGGTCATGCGCCGCACGGCCGTGGGGATGAAGGTGGACGACATCCAGTCCGGCGGGAACACGCCCATGCCGGGCTGCGGCTTGTCGCTCGGGCGGTGGAACATGCTGCGGATCAGCGAACTCGCGTCGGCCGGTACACGCGAGGCCATCATCTGCACGGCCATCGCCGCCGGCATGTCGTTCACGCCGACGGCGTCGGAGGCCTTGGCCGTACGACCGTCCTGGGTCTGTGCTGAGTCGCGCACGTAGAAGCCGCGCTGACGGCGGGCTTCGACGAGCCCCTGCGCCAGCAGTTGGTCATACGCGGCGACCACCGTGTACGGGCTCACGCCCTGCTGCCGCGCACATTCGCGCACCGAGGGCAGCCGGGCACCGGGCGGCAGCAACCGGGTGCGGATGCGCTCGGCCAAGCGGTCGGCCAGCTGGCCGGTCAACGACTGGGTGGAGGTGCGAGTCAGCATGCGGTGTCGAAAGGCTGTGTCGATGGTTTCACCAATACAGATGCCTTGTTTGTCCGGCCATCTGTATTGGAACTGTAATGGTCACAAGTTTAGAGTCTGTGTCATGAACTGGCAAGAATTCACCGCCCTGCTGGTGCTGGCCACGGCGATGAGTTTTTCGCCCGGACCCAACACCACGCTTTCCACCGCCCTGGCGGCCAATGGCGGCCTGCCGCGCGCGATGCGCTTCGTGGTCGCGGTGCCGATCGGCTGGACGCTGCTGCTGGCGATCTGCGCGGCCGGCCTCGGCGCACTGGTGGTGGCGGTGCCGCCGCTGCGCCTGGCGATCAAGGCGCTGGGCATCGGCTACCTGCTGTGGCTGGCCTACAAGCTGAGTGGCAGCGGCACGCTGGGCAAGGCCGACAGCGCCAAGCTCACCGTCGGCTTCGGGCAGGGCGTGATGCTGCAGTTCGTCAACATCAAGGCCTGGCTTCTCGCGCTCACGCTGGTAGCCGGGTGGATCGCCGGCCAGCCCGATGCGCTCTCGCGCTTCGCCATCGTCGCGCCGGTGATGCTGTTCTATGCCTTCACCAGCAACTTCGCCTATGCGCTGGTCGGCGCGCTGCTGCGCGACTGGCTCGCCAAGGGCAAGCGCCTCCTGTGGTTCAACCGCGCAATGGGCTTGGTGCTGGTGCTCACGGCGTGGTGGATGGTGAGCGTATGAGGAAGAAGCTCAATATCAAGGACGAAACACTGGGCATGTGGCTCGGCGTGATCGGCGTCGCCATGTTCGCCATCACGCTGCCGATGACGCGGCTGGCCACCGGCTCGCAAGACGCGCCGCAGCTCTCGCCATGGTTCGTGACGCTCGGGCGCGCGGCGCTGGCGGGTGTGCTGTCGGCCATCTTCCTGCTCGTCACGCGCTCGCCGCGGCCGGCCGCGCACCAGTGGAGGCCGCTGGGCATCGCGGTGCTGGGCAACTGCATCGGTTTTCCGCTGCTGCTGGCTTATGCGCTGCGGGTGGTCACGGCCAGCCATGCGGCGGTGGTGACGGCGCTGCTGCCGCTGGTCACCGCGGCGGTCGCCGCCTGGGTGCTGCACCAGCGCGCGCGGCTGGGCTTCTGGCTCTGCGCCATCGCGGGCAGCCTGCTGGTGGTGGTGTTCTCGGTACTGCGCGCAAGCCAGAGCGGGCACGGCTTCGGCTTCGAATGGGCCGACCTGCTGCTGGTGGGCGCGGTCATCGCAGCCTCGTTCGGCTACATCTACGGCGCGCAGGTCACGCCGTCGCTGGGCGCCGAGCGGGTGATCTGCTGGGTCTGCGTGATGGCGCTGCCGTTCACACTGCCGGCCACGCTGGCGCTGTGGCCGACGCAGCCGATCGCCACGGCGTCGTGGCTGGGCTTCGTCTACGTGGGCATGTTCTCGATGTGGATCGGCTTCTTCGCCTGGTACCGCGGCCTGGCCCTCGGCGGCGCGCTGCGCGTGAGCCAGACGCAGCTGCTGCAGCCCTTTCTCTCGATCCTCGCGTCGATCCCGATCCTGGGCGAACCGCTCGATGTGGTGACGCTGGGCTTCGCGATCGCGGTGGTCGCCACCGTGGTCATCGGCAAGCGGCTCTCGCAACCGCCGGTCGCGCCGGCGGCAGCGCTGCCCGCCGCAGTCCGCACCGGAGGACGCTGATGTTCAGTCACATCACCGTCGGCTGCACCGACCTGCCGCGCGCCGCCGCCTTCTACGACGCGCTGCTCGCGCCGTTGGGCCTCGTTCGCCGCGCCGTCGTGCCCGATGGCGGGCCCGAGTCGGCCTGCTGGGTCTCGCCCGGGCAGACACTGCCGCGCTTCTACGTGTACATCCCGCTGGACGGTGAACCCGCCAGTGTCGGCAACGGCAGCATGGTCGCGTTCAACGCGCCCTCGGCCGATGCCGTTCATGCCGCCCACGAGGCGGCGCTGCGCCGGGGCGGCCGCGACGAAGGCGCGCCCGGCCCCCGCCCACGCTATGGCCAGGGCTATTACGGCGCCTACCTGCGCGACCCGGACGGCAACAAAATCCATGTTGTGTACCGTGGCGACATTCCACAGAACCTCACCTCACCCGCCTGAAAGAAGAAACACCATGAACTGGAAACTCGCCGCCCGCGCCGCCAAGATGAACCCGTCAGTGCTGCGTGAAATCCTCAAGGTCACCGAACGCCCCGGCATCATCAGCCTGGCCGGTGGCCTGCCCTCGCCCAAGACCTTCCCGATCCAGGCTTTTGCCGATGCCTGCGCCGAAGTGCTGCACAACGACGGCCAGGCCGCGCTGCAGTACGCCGCGAGCGAGGGCTATGCGCCGCTGCGCCAGGCCGTGGCCGACATGCTGCCGTGGAACGTCGACCCCGCGCAGGTGCTCATCACCACCGGCTCGCAGCAGGGCCTCGATCTCGTGGCCAAGGTGCTGATCGATCCGGGCAGCAAGGTGCTGGTGGAAACGCCCACGTACCTCGGCGCGCTGCAGGCCTTCGGCCCGATGGAGCCGAACCCGATGAGCGTGGCGAGCGATGAAGACGGCGTGATCGTCGACGACCTCGTCGCCAAGGCAAAGGACGCACGCTTCGTCTACCTGCTGCCCAACTTCCAGAACCCCACCGGCCGCACCATGACCGAGGAGCGCCGCGCCGCCGTCTCGGCCGCTGCCGCCGAGGCGGGCCTGCCGATCATCGAAGACAACCCTTACGGCGAACTCTGGTTCGACGAAGCCCCGCCGCTGCCGCTGACCGCGCGCAACCCCGAAGGCTGCATCTACCTGGGTTCGTTCTCGAAGGTGCTGGCGCCCGGCTTGCGCCTGGGCTTCCTGGTCGCGCCCAAGGCGATCTATCCGAAGCTGCTGCAGGCCAAGCAGGCGGTGGACCTGCACACGCCGATCTTCACGCAGCGCATGGTGTCGGCGGTGATGAAGGACGGTTTTCTCGACCGCCACGTGCCGACGATCCGCGCCCTCTACAAGCGCCAGCGCGACGCGATGATCGCCGCGCTCACCCGCGAGATGACCGGCCTGGACGTGAAGTTCAACGCACCCAAGGGCGGCATGTTCCTGTGGGCGCGCCTGCCCGAGGGCATCGACACCGTGAAGCTGCTGCCCAAGGCGGTCGAGCGCAACGTGGCCTTCGTGCCCGGCGCGCCGTTCTATGCGGGGCTGGGCGATCCGCGCACGCTGCGCCTGTCGTTCGTGACGGCCAGCGTGGAGGAGATCGATACGGCCATCGCCGCACTCGCCGTCACGCTGCGCGAAGAGCTGGAACTGCTGGGCGAGCACAAGCTCGCGCCCGCACCGGTGTGAGGGGGCGGGAACGATGATCGGCATCGCCACGCTCTCGCTCTTCCTGCTCGCCGTGCTGGCGCTGTTCCTCTCGCCCGGACCGAACATGGCCTTCGTGCTTTCGCACGGCGTGGCACACGGTCCGCGCGGCGGGTTCGCGGCGGCGATCGGCATCTCGGCCGCCGACCTGGTGCACACGCTGTTCGCTGCGACCGGCGTCACCGCGCTGGTGGCTGCCTGGCCACCGTCGTTCGACGTGCTGCGCTATGCGGGTGCGCTGTACCTGGTGTGGCTCGCGGTGCAGGCGCTGCGAAGCGGTGGCCTTCGCATGGATGCGCAGGCCCAGCCCGCCGGCTTCGGGCGCATCGTGCGCATGGCGCTCCTGAACAACCTCGTCAATCCGAAGGCGCTGCTGTTCTTCATGGTGTTCCTGCCGCAGTTCGTCGACCCGACGCATGGGAGCGTGCCGCTGCAGCTGGTGCAGCTGGGCGTCGTGCTGTCGGTGGCCGCACTCGCTTTCAACACGCTGCTGGGCGCCTGCAGCGGACAGGTCGGGCGCTGGCTGCAACGCCGCCCCGGCGCCGAGAAATTCCAACGCACATTGCTCGCCCTCGTGATGATCGGCCTGGCCATCCGCCTGCTGATGCTCGACCGACCCGCCGCCGCCGTGGCCGCACTTCCCGCACAAGGACACTGAACACCATGCTCAACATCTGGGGCCGCATCAGCTCGATCAACGTCCGCAAGGTGGTGTGGTGCGCGCAGGAACTCGGGCTCGACTTCCAGCGCACCGAGGCCGGCGGCAAGTTCGGCGTGGTGCAGACGCCCGAATACCTCGCGCTCAATCCGAATGCGATGGTGCCCACCATCGACGACGGCGAAGGCGCCGAGCGCGTGACGCTCTGGGAGTCGAACGTGATCGTGCGCTACCTGTGCGCGAAGCATTCGCACGGCACCTTCTATCCGAGCGAACTGCCCGCGCGCTTCGACGCCGAGCGCTGGATGGACTGGCAGCAGACCACGCTCAACCGCGCGAGCCGCGACGCCTTCATCCAGTGGGTGCGCACGGCACCCTCGGAGCGGCAGCCGGCGCTCATCGAGGCCTCGGTGCGAGAGAGCGAAGCGCTGTTCGCGATGCTCGACGCGCACCTCGCCCAGCGCGCCTACATGGGCGGCGACCGCTTCACGATGGCGGACATCCCCATCGGCTGCGAAGCGCACCGCTGGTTCGGGCTGCCCGCCGCTGAGTACCACCGGCCCAGTTGGCCGAATGTCGAGCGCTGGTACGCCGATCTCCTCTCCCGCCCGGGCACGCGCGGCGTGCTCGATCTATCCCTCGAATGAATCCGATGAAATCCCGCCCCTTCAAGCAAGTCGACGTCTTCACCGCCACGGCCTACCGCGGCAATCCGCTCGCCGTGGTCATCGACGGCGCGGAGCTGGACGACGCCGCGATGCAGCGCTTCGCGCAGTGGACCAACCTGTCCGAGACCACCTTCCTCCTGCCGCCGACCGAGCCGACGGCCGACTACCGCGTGCGCATCTTCACGCCCGGCGGCGAGCTGCCCTTTGCAGGCCACCCGACCATCGGCACCTGCCACGCGTGGCTCGAGGCCGGCGGCAAGCCCAAGGTGGCCGGCCGCGTGGTGCAGCAATGCGGCGCGGGCCTGGTGCCGCTGCGCCGCGACGGCGACCGGCTGGCCTTTGCCGCGCCACCGCTCAAGCGCAGCGCGCCGAGCCCCGCGCTGCTGGCCAAGGTGGCCGGTGCGCTCGGGCTGAAGGCGCAGCAGATCGTCGCGGCGCAGGTGCTGGACAACGGCCCGGTCTGGTTCGGCCTGCTGGTCGAAGATGCCGACGCGGTGCTGGCGCTGCAGCCCGACCACCGCATGCTCAAGGAACTGGGTGTGAAGGCCGGCGTGGCAGGCGTGCCCGCAGCCGTCGACATCTCGCCGCTGATCGGCCGCTCGAACCGCGAGGCGCGCGCCTTCGGCAACCGCAAGGCCGCCGAGTACGACGACGGCGCGAAGATCGATCTCGAAGTGCGCGCTTTCGCCGAGCCGATCGGCGTGCAGGAAGACCCGGTCACCGGCAGCCTGAACGCGAGCCTGGCCGAATGGCTGATCGCCGACGGCCACATGCCAGAGCGCTACCTCGCGGCACAAGGCCAGTGCCTCGGCCGCGCGGGCCGCGTGTACATCGAGCGCGACGGCGACGGAAAAATCTGGGTCGGTGGCGATGCCGTGACCTGCATCGACGGCAACGTCACGCTCTGAACGAAAGCTTCGCCATGCACGCCGAACTCGACCACCTGGTGATCGCCGCCGCTTCGCTGGCCGAAGGCGTGGCGTGGTGCGAGGCCACGCTCGGCGTCACGCCCGGGCCAGGCGGCGCGCATCCGCTGATGGGCACGCACAACCGGCTGCTGAATGTGGTGAGCGATGCGTTCCCGCGGGCCTATGCGGAAATCATCGCGATCGAGCCCGGCAAGGAGCCGTCGCGGCCCGACACGCGCCGCTGGTTCGATCTGGACGATGCGGCGCTGCAGGCGGGCCTCGCACAGCACGGTCCGCGACTCATCCACTTCGTGGCGCGCGTGCCCGACGCCACCGCCGCCATCCGCGCACTGGCCCACGAAGAGCATGCGCACATCGACCGCGGCCAGCTGCTCGAAGCCTCGCGCGACACGCCGGCCGGACGGCTCGAATGGCAGATCACGGTGCGCGACGACGGCCAGCGGCTCTTCTATGGCGCGCTGCCGACGTTGATCCAGTGGGGGCCGGTGCATCCGGTCGATGCCATGCCCACCTCGGGTCTCGCGCTGCGCTCGCTGCATGTCGTGCATCCGCGTGCGCCTGCGCTTGCCGCCGCGCTCTCGGCCATCGGCATGGGCGCGCTGAAGGTAGACGCCGGCCCGCCGAACCTCGTCGCGGTGCTCGACACGCCGCGCGGCCCCGTCACGCTCGAATCCAAAGGACTTTGACATGCTGACCCTCACCGAAATCGCATGGTTCGCCCTCGCCTCGTTGCTGCTGGCGCTCACGCCGGGGCCGAACATGATCTATTGCGTCTCGCGCACGCTGATCCAGGGCCGCCGCGCGGGAATGATTTCGCTGGGCGGCGTGCTGATGGCCTTCCTGGTGCACCTCTTCGCCGCCGCGCTCGGACTCACCGCGCTGCTCTTGGCGGTGCCGCTCGCGTTCGATGCCATCCGTATCGCCGGTGCGGCGTACCTGCTGTGGCTCGCATGGCAAGCCGTGCGGCCCGGCGGCAATGCGCCCTTCGAGGCCCGCGCGCTTCCGGCCGATCCGCCGGGCAAGCTGTTTCGCATGGGCTTTCTCACGAACCTGCTGAACCCGAAGGTGGCGATGTTCTACCTGTCGTTCTTTCCGCAGTTCATCCACCCCGAGCGCGGCTCGGTGCTGTTGCAGAGCATGCAGCTGGGCATGGCGCAGATGGCAACGAGCGCGGCGGTCAACACGGTGATGATCTTCGGCGCCGCGAGCATCACGGCGGTGCTGTCGCAAAGCGCCGGCTGGCTGCGCGCGCAGCGCTACGTGATGGGCAGCGTGCTGGCCGCGCTGGCGGTGCGGGTCGCCCTGACAGAACGCAAATAAGCCATCAAGAAGGACCTCTGTGAAATTCACCCGCGAAGAGATCGAAGCCGCGCAGCGCACCGTGCATGCGGCGATGCCGCCGACCCCTCAATACACCTGGCCGCTGCTGTCGCAGCGCCTGGGCGCAACGCTCTGGGCCAAGCACGAGAACCACACGCCGGTCGGCGCCTTCAAGATCCGCGGCGGCCTGACCTATTTCGAGACCCTCGCGCGCGAACAGCCCGAGGTTCGGCACGTGATCAGCGCGACGCGCGGCAACCACGGCCAGTCGCTCGGCTTCGCGGCGCGGCGGCACGGGCTGGGCGCGACCATCGTGGTGCCGCACGGCAATTCGCAGGAGAAGAACGCCGCGATGCGTGCGCTCGGCGTCACGCTGGTCGAGCATGGCGACGATTTCCAGGCGGCGTCGGAACACGCGGCCCTGCTGGCGGAGCGCGATGCGCTGCACCGCGTGCCGTCGTTCCATCGCGAGCTGGTGCGTGGCGTGTCGACCGCGTATGTCGAGTTCTTCAGCGCGTTCAAGGATGCGCCGCCCGATGTGCTGTTCGTGCCCATCGGCCTGGGCTCCGGGTTTGCCGGCGCGGCCGTGGCGCGCGCGCATTGCGGTGTGGCTACAAAGATCATCGGCGTGGTGTCGGCGCACGCCACGGCGTACCGCGACTCCTTCCGCGCGGGCAAGCCGGTCGAGTCGCCGGTCAGCACGCGTCTGGCCGACGGCATGGCCTGCCGCGTGCCGGTGCCCGAATCGGTCGAGGTGATCCTGCGCGAAGCCGACGATGTGATCACCGTGACCGACGACGAGGTGGGCGAGGCGATGCGCATCCTTTTCAGCGACACGCACAACGTGGCCGAAGGCGCCGGGGCCGCCGCATTGGCCGGCGCGCTTCAGCAGCAGGAGCGCTGGCGAGGGAAGACGGTGGGCGTCAGCGTGAGCGGTGGCAATGTCGATTCCGACATGTTCGCCGGGGTGCTCGCGCGCAACGCTTTTTCCTGAAGACGGATCAGGGAAGCGGCTGGGTGTTGGCCGTGGCCAGCGGCAGGCGCGACACCTCCGCCAGCAGCAGCGCCAGTTGCTGCGCGGCCGCATCGATGACCGTCCGCCCCTTCTCTGCTGTCGCCGCGGCTGCATTGCCGGCTGCGCCCTGCGCGTTGTAATCCTCCATCGCCCAGCCGAGCTTGGCGCTCTTGCCGTTGCCGAGGATCGCGTAGTCGGCGGCGCGTTGCTCCGAAGTCGAGCGGAAATCCCTCGCCTCGCCCATGCGCACAAGTTGCGGGGTCAGCGCCAGCATCATCGAGGTCTCGATCTCGCCCGCGTGCACGCCGAAGCGGTGTTCCCCGGCGCTGAACTGCGAGCCCGCATCGCCCAGCGGCAGGTTGAACCAGCTCACGCTGTAGACGATGAGCCCGTGCGCCGCGCGCAGCTCGCGCGCCACGATGTCCATCGCGCCCACATGGCCGCCGTGCGCATTGAAGAGCACCAGCTTCTTCACGCCGGCGCGCGCGACGCCGGCGCCGATTTCGCTCCACATGCGGATCAGCGTCTCGGCCGAGAGCGTGAGCGTGCCGGCAAAACGCGCGTGCTCGGGGCTCAGGCCGATCTGTTGGGTCGGCAGGAACAGCACCGGCAGTTGCGCCGGCAGCAGCGGCAGCGACGCGGCCACGATGCCGTCGGCCAGCACCGTGTCCACGCCCAGCGGCAGGTGCGGACCGTGCTGCTCGGTGGCGCCCAGTGGCAGCACCGCCACGGTGGCTGCCGCATCGAGCGCCGCGAAGTCGCGTGTCGTGAGCTGAGACCAGAAGCGGGGCAAGGGGACCGGTAATGCGTTCATTCGGGCGATCTTAGGCCGGCGCCTTGCCACGCCCAAGTTGCACCCGCATACAACTTACCTGAGGCCAACGACCAAACCGAGCTTTAGTTCACATTTTCGGCTTTGTGTTGACAATTGTTCACTATTAGTTAACTGCTTCAACTAGAGTCGTTTTTTAAGAACTTTTCCGCCGAGTTTTCAACGGTTTGGAAAGTTTTCCCCTGTGACGGCACAAGAGGTTGCGCAGGGGGCGAAGTCACAGGGAGCAGAGTGTCAATCCACCCAAAAGATGGGGACACGGTCACGGCTGGGCGCAAAACCGCGCTCGTCCGTTCGCTGTCGCTACACCTCGCTTGCATCACGCGAGGCTTGCCACCGATGGTCTGCATGCTGGCCCTGGGCGTGTCCCAGGCGCATGCGCAATCCGCCGTCACGAACCCGCCGCCCACTGCCGAGCGCAGTGCGGTGGCCTACAACCCGCGGCAGCACGACGCATTGATCGTCGAACGGCGCGCCGGCCGCATCGCGTCCGCACAGGCGCTGCAGCAGCTGAAGGACTGGCTCGCCCTCCCGCAGGGCACGCTGGACGACGCCGCACGGCGGCGCCTGGCCTCCGATGCCATCGCCATCGCGGCCGACGACGGCCGGTTCGCCGAAGCCGTGGCGCTGGGCAGGCAGTTCCCGCCCGGCCAGTTGCGTGACTACGCACTGGGTCCGCTGGCCATCGCGGCACGACGGACCAAGGATCTCGCATTGCAGGGCGAAACCGTGGCCGCATGGCGCGCCAGGCAGCCTGCAGCGCGCGAGCCCCGCATCCACGAGGCCTTCTGGCGTCTGGACAGCGGCGACATCGCCGGCGCGCAGGCCCTGTACCGCGAACTCGCGCAACCCATGCCGACCGATTTGGGCGACCGTGTCGCGCTGCTGGAACTGCGCGGGGCCGTGGCACGGGCGGGCGGCGACACGCTGCAGGCGCTGTCCGCCTACTCGGAAGCCAGCGCGCTCAGGCCCGATCGGTCCGACTTGCGCCGGGAGACCGACTTCCTGCTGGCCGACAGCGGCGCCGAATCGTCCGCGTTCGAAGACGCCGAAGCGGCCGAGCGCGCGAAGCCGGGCAGCTTTTCGGCCATCGCGCTGTCCACGCTGCAACAGCAGGCGCTGGGACAGCGGCTGCGCTGGGCCATCAAGGAGCGCGACGAACGGCTGGGCCCCGCGCGCGTGGTCGCCCTGGACCGCGTGCTGGCCGACCAGGAGGTCGCGCTGAGCCGGCTCGATGCGGCAGCCACTGCCGCCCCGCCCGCCGACGCGCCGGAGTGGCACGCGGTGCGCGTTCGCCTCCAGTCCGACCGCCTGCTCGCGCTGGTCGAGCGCGGGCGCCCCGCCGACGCCATCGCGCTCTACGGCACGCTGAACGCCGCCGGCATCGAACTGCCGTCCTACGGCCTTGCGGCCGCCGCCCGCGCCTTCGCGCAGGAGCGCCGCTCGGTCGATGCAGTGCCGCTGTACGAAGCCGCCATCGCCAAGGCCGGCCCCGCGCTGCAGATGCCTGCCGAAAGCCATTTCGGGCTGGTCTATGCCTACCAGGACACCGGCCGTTTCGAGGAAGCCGAGGCCCTGCTCAAGCGCATCGAAGACGCCACGCCCGCCTACCTGCGACTCGCGCCGGAAACCCGCCGGCCCAACAGCCAGTACACCGACGTGAACGGCATGCGCGGCCTGCTGGCGCTCTACGGCGACAAGCCCGCGCTCGCCCAACAAAGCTTCGCGACGCTGACCGGCGAAGCCCCGCTGAACGCCGGCTACGCCTACGGCGCCGGACTCACCGAACGGTTGCGCGAACACCCCGAGGCTGCCGTCGCGCGCTTCGAGGCACAGGCCGCCGACGCCCCCTTCGACATCAGCGCGCGCGCCGGCCATGTCGAAGCCCTGCTGGACGCGAGCGAATTCGCCGAAGCGCGCCGACGCGCCGAATCGCTCGAGGCCGATGCGGGCGACGACGCCGAGGTGCGCAACCTCGCGCGCAAGCGCCGCGCCATCACCGGCCCGCTGCTCGAGGTCGAAGCCGGCGCATCGACCGGCGGCAGCGCCCTCGCGAGCCGCGAATGGCGCGTCGACAGCCGGCTCAGCTCGGGCCTCATCGACGACCAGTGGCGCGTCTTCTACGACCAGTCCCTGGGCCATGGCGACACGTCCATCGGCGATGCGAACCGCTCACGCGCGGGCCTGGGCCTGCGCTGGGAACGCGGCCGCTGGCTCGCCGAAGGCGAGGTGCAGCGCGGCAACGGCGGGCCCTACCGCACCAGCGTCGCCGGCCGTGTGGACTACCGCGCAGGCGACGCCTGGCGCCTCTCGGCCACCTACGACGGCGACAGCAAGGAGCTGCCGTGGAAGGCGAAGGTCACAGGCGTCGGCGCGCGCGAAGCCGGCGCCAGCGTGGGCTACGTGGTGAACGAATCGCGCCGCTTCGACCTCGGGTGGAAACAGCTGGACTTCAGCGACGGCAACCTGCGCAACGGCGTGGACTTCACCTGGCGAGAGCGCTGGATCAGCACGCCGCGCTTCCAGCTCGAGACGAAGCTGGGCGTCGACGCCAGCCGCAGCCGCGCGCAGGACGTCGCGTACTTCAGCCCGTCCAGCGACGCGACCGCGCAGCTTGCGGTGCGCGCGCAATGGCTCAACTGGAAGAGCGACGAGCGCCAGTTCTTCCAGGCGGTCGAAGTCAGCGGCGGCGGCTACCGGCAGGCGGGCTTCGGCACCGGCCCGCTCTGGAGCGTGCGCTACGAACACCGCTGGAACCTTGGCCCGCGCATGACGCTGCGCTACGGCGTGAGCATCTCCAGCCATCCCTACGACGGCGTGCGCGAACGACAGCGCGGCGTCTTCCTGAACCTTTCGATGCCCCTGCCGTGAAGCTGCCGATGAACCCTCTCTTCTTTTTGCGCGCGGCCATGCTCTGGCTGCTGGTGGCGCTCGCGCTGCCGGCCCTGGCGCAACCGCTGCCACCGGCCGACGTCGACGACGGCGTGAGCTTTCGCGTGCTGTCCTTTCACGACGTGCGCGCCAACGTGCGCGCCAGCTTCGAGACCTCGCCCGACGAGACCGCCGTGGACGAACGCTCGCTCGCCGAAGTGTTCGCCTGGCTGCAGTACAACGGCTACCACCCGGTCAGCCTGCAGCAGATCGTCGACGCCCGCGCGGGCCGCATGCCGCTGCCCGCCAGACCGGTGCTGCTGACCTTCGACGACGGCTACAAGAGCGCCTACACCAAGGTGTTCCCGCTGCTGCAGCGCTACCGGTATCCGGCAGTGCTGGCGCTGGTGACCAGCTGGCTCGAGGTGCCCGCGGGCAGTCTGGTGCACTGGGGCGACAAGCCCGCGCAGCGTGAAGAGTTCCTGCGCTGGAGCGAGGCGGCCGAGATGGCGCGCTCCGGCCTGGTCGAACTCGCAAGCCACAGCGATGCGATGCACACCGGCATCCTGGCCAACCCGCAGGGCAACATGCTGCCCGCCGCGGCCACGCACCGCTACGACGCGACGACCGGCCGCTACGAGGACGACGGCGCCTACGCCCGGCGCGTCGAGGCCGACCTGCGCCGCAGCCGCGAGATCATCGAGGCCCGCACCGGCGCCAAGGTGCGCGCGATGGTGTGGCCCTACGGCGCATACAACGACGCGGCGCTCAAGGCCGCCGAGCGCGCCGGCATGCCCGTCACCCTCACGCTGGACGACGGGCCGAACACCGCGGCCGTGCCGCTGTCGCGCATCCGCCGCGCGCTCGCGGCCTACGACAACGAGGCGCCCGAGTACGCACGCCTCCTGCGCAGCCCCGTGGGCGGCGAGGTGCGCCCGATCAACCGCGTGATGCACGTGGACCTGGACTACGTCTACGACCCCGATCCGGCCCAACAGGAGCGCAATCTCTCGGCACTGGTGGAGCGCGTGGCCGCGGTGCGTCCGCGCTCGGTGTTCCTGCAGGCCTATGCCGACCCCGACGGCGACGGCGTGGCCGACGCGTTGTACTTCCCTAACCGCCACCTGCCGGTGCGCGCCGACCTGTTCGGCCGCGCGGCCTGGCAACTGCGCAGCCGCGCCGGCGTGAAGGTCTACGCCTGGATGCCGGTGATGGCCTTCCGCCTGCCGGCCTCGAACCCGCTCGCCACCCACACGGTGCGCACGCAGGACGGTCAGGTGCCGGCCGACCGCTATCACCGCCTCTCGCCTTTCGACCCCGCGGTGCGCACGCTGGTCGGCGACCTCTACGAAGACCTGGGGCGCCACGCCTTCTTCGAGGGCCTGCTGTTTCACGACGACGCAATGCTCTCGGACGACGAGGACGCGAGCCCTGCCGCACTGGCCACCTATGCCAGCTGGGGCCTGCCGCCCGACGTGGCAGCCATCCGCGCCGACCCGGCCCTGATGGCGCGCTGGACCACGGCCAAGACGCGCTACCTCACCGGGTTCACGCAGGAACTCGCGGCGCGCATCGGCGTGTGGCGACCGGGCCTGGAGACCGCGCGCAACCTCTACGCGCGCCCGGTGCTCGACCCCGCGGCGGAGCAGTGGTTCGCGCAGAACTACGAGAGCGCGCTCGCCGCCTACGACTACGTGGGCCTGATGGCCATGCCGCGCATGGAGCGCGAAGCCAAGAATCGGGCCGAGAGCGATGCATGGCTGGCACGGCTCGCCCGCCGCGCAGCCGACACGCCGCGCGGACTCGATGGCACCGTGTTCGAACTGCAGGCGCGCGATTGGCGCACCGGCAAGCCGGTGCCCGACGAAGAACTCGCGCGCCAGTGGACGCTGCTTCAGCGCGCGGGCATCCGGCACCTGGGCTACTACCCCGACGACTTCTTGAACGACCAACCCTCGCTGGACGTGGTGCGCCGCGCCATCTCGGTCCGAACCCTGCTGTCGCGCCCCGTGCGCCAGGAAATCCCGTCTCCATCGACGGCAGAAAGAACCGGCTCGCCATGACCACGCTCCAGGCCCTTTCGCAGAACCTGCCGCCGCTGCTGTTCGGCTTCGTCTTCTACTACCCGTTTTTCATGGCGTATGTGTGGATGGCCGGTGGGCTCTCGCATGCCTGGGTGTTCGAGCGCGGGAACCATGCGGACCTCGACCCGCTCGAGACGCTCCCCTTCCATCCGCTGGTGACGGTGGTGGTGCCCTGCTTCAACGAAGCGCCGCATCTGCGCGAGGTGATCGAGCAGCTGATGCGCACGCGCTACCCGCACTACGAGGTCATCGCGGTGAACGACGGCAGCACCGACGGCACCGGCGAACTGCTGGACGCGATGACGACGGAATACACCCGCCTGCGCGTGATCCACAACGCCAGCAACCAGGGCAAGGCCGTGGGGCTGAACACCGCCTGCCAGCTCGCGCGCGGCGAATACATCCTGGGCATCGACGGCGATGCGCTGGTGGATGTGAACGCCATCGCCTGGATGCTGCAGCCGATGCTCAGCTCCGAGCGCATCGGCGCCGTGACCGGCAACCCGCGCATCCGCACCCGCACCACGCTGCTCGGGCGCATGCAGGTGGGCGAGTTCTCTTCGATCATCGGGCTCATCAAGCGCTCGCAGCAGCTGGTGGGCACGCTGTTCACCATCTCGGGCGTGCTCGCGATGTTCCGTCGCCGCGCGGTGATCGACGTGGGCTTCTGGAGCCCCGACGCGCTCACCGAGGACATCGACATGAGCTGGAAGCTCCAGCTGGCCGGCTGGAAGCTGCGCTTCGAGCCGCGCGCGCTGTGCTGGATTTTGATGCCCGAGACCTTGCGCGGCCTGTGGAAGCAGCGCCTGCGCTGGGCCGTTGGCGGCATCCAGACCATGCTGCGCTACACGCCGCGCATCCTGCGCCCGCGCCATTGGCGCATGTGGCTGGTCTTCGCCGAGTACATGGTCAGCGTCATCTGGGCCTATGCCATGGCGCTGGTGCTGGCGATCGGCCTTGCGCGCCCTTTCCTGCCGGAAGACTCGCCCTGGCATTCGGCACTGTTGCCGCACTGGCAGGGCACGCTGCTGGCCATGACCTGCATCCTGCAGATGCTCGTGAGCCTGTGGATCGACCGCCGCTACGACAAGGACCTGCTGCGCTATTTCGCCGGAACGATCTGGTACCCGATCGCTTTCTGGACCATCACGATGGCGGCCACCGTCATCGCCCTGCCCAAAGCCCTGATACGCCGTCGCGGCAAACGCGCGGTGTGGACGAGCCCTGACCGAGGAGTTTCCGATGCCCCGTGAATCCGACACCCATGCGATCGATCTTCAAGCCGAGGCCTATGCCGACGCGCCCCCTCCGACGCGAAGCCGATCGTGGGGTCAGCCGAGGGGCGAAGCGCCCATCATCGACGCCGCGCGCATGCCGCTGCGCGCCTACGGCAACAGCCGCTCGCCGGCACGCACGCTGGCCATGTACCTGTGGCTGCGCGTGCTGCGGCCGGCGGTCACCGTCGCCATCTGGTTCTGCGCCGTCTGGTATGCGTGGCCCTATGTGCTGGGTGCGCGCTCGCAGCCCGAGGTGCTGCACCTGCTGGCCCTGTACGCCGTGGTGATCGGCGTGATCCTGGGCGCGATGCTGATGATGGCGCCGCTGCGCTCGCGCCAGCAGGAACGCGAGGCCTCGCCCGACCAGGAGCAGTCGTCGCTGTTCGCGCTGGCTTCCTACATCGAGGTGCCGCCCGCGCGCCTCTCGGCCTGGCAACGCATGCGCCAGGTGCTGGTGCACCACGACCACCACGGCCAGTTGCGCGACGCCGTCGACACAGGGCACAGCGCGCTGGAGCCCGAGATGGCGCAGCGCCACGCCAGCGCAACGCGCTGACCCGGACAGCCACGTCCGTGCAGGGGTTTCGCGGCGGTGCTTCAATCGCCGCCGGCGAATCGTCTCAACCCCCACACCTCCTTTCAAGGACTTTCATGGATCTCCAGCTCCAGGACCAGCACGTTCTAATCACCGGCGGCAGCAAGGGCATCGGCCTGGCCTGCGCGCTGGGGTTCCTGCGCGAAGGCGCGCGCGTGAGCCTTGTCTCGCGCGACCTGCAGAACCTGGAAGAGGGCCGCAAGACGCTGATCGACAGCTTTGCCCAGGCCGAAGGCCGGGTCTCGGTGCATGCCGCCGACCTGAAGGACCCGGCCAGCGCCGTGGCCGCGCTCGACGCCGCCGAGAAGGCCTTCGGTGCGGTCGACGTGCTCGTCAACTCGGCCGGCGCCGCGCGCCGCACCCCGCCCGACGACCTGACCCCCACCGCATGGCACGACGCGATGGACGCGAAGTACTTCACCTACATCCACATGATCGACCCGGTGGTCAAGCGCATGGGCCAGCGCGGCCGCGGTGCGATCGTCAACGTGATCGGCCAGGGCGGCAAGGTCGCCAGCCCCGTGCACATGGCAGGCGGCGCGGCCAATGCGGCGCTGATGCTGGTGAGCGCCGGCATGGCCGCCGCCTATGCGGGCAAGGGCGTGCGCGTGAACGCGGTGAACCCCGGCCTCACGCTGACCGCGCGGCTGCAGGAAGGCATGAAGGCCGATGCGAAGCTGCAGGGCATCGACACCGACGAGGCCCTGAAGCGCGCCACCGCGCGGCTGCCGTTAGGTCGCATCGCGACGCCCGAGGAAATTGCCAACACGGTGGTGTTTCTGGCATCGCCGAAGGCGAGCTATGTGACCGGGGCGATCGTGGCGATAGATGGGGCGGTCACGCCGATGATCTGAGCGCGCGGGCTGCCGAGCGCCGCTGCCCTCACCCCAGCCCTCTCCCCAAGGGGAGAGGGAGCAACCCCAAGCCGAGCGAAGCAAAGGCCCGACTGCAAGCCGAGCAAAGCGATGGCCCGCCCGGTGCCCAACCCCCTCTGGCTGCGCCGAGGAGCGCAGCGTTTCGCGGATCAGGGCTCGCCGCTGTCTGAGCCGAAGGCGAGTTCGGCGAGACCCCGCGAAACGCGAGCACCGCATGTTGCCCCGTAGCGCAGCGCAGGGGTCGCAGACAGTGGGGTCGCCTTTTCTTTGGCTACTTTCTTTTGGCGAAGCAAAAGAAAGTAGCTCGCCCGCCGGGGCGAGACCCGGCCAGCAGCCTCAGCAAAACCAATCAAGCCCCAACCTTCAGCCCCTCGAACTTCAGCGCAAGAAAATCCACAAGCGCCCGAACCCGAGCAGGCACGAAACGCCCGCTAGGCAACAACGCATGCAGCGGATAAGGCTCCGTCTGCCAGTCGGTCATGAGATGCACCAGCCGCCCGCTGCGGATGTCATCGCGCACATCGAGCGCCGACTTCAGCGTGATGCCATACCCCGCCACAGCCCACTCGCGCGCCAGCGAGGCGTCGTCCACGCTGCGGTTGCCGTTCACCCGCACTTCCGTCCACTGCCCGTTCTGCGCAAACCGCCAGATGCGGTGCCGCCGCCCGCCGCGATTGAAGATCAGGCAGTTGTGGTGCACCAGGTCCTGCGGCGTCTTGGGCGCCGGATGGCGTCGCAGGTAGTCGGGCGAAGCGGTCAAGAGCGGATTCGTCATCGCGAAGGGCCGTGCCACCAGCCGCGAATCGGCCAGCGCGCCATAACGCAGCGCCACGTCGACTTCATCGCGCATCACGTCCAGCGGCCGGTCGCCGACCGAGAGCGAGAGCTGCACGCCGGTGTTCAGCGCGAGGAATTCGTCGAACCACGGCAGCAGCGTGCTGCGCGTCAAGTCCGAGGGTGCAGCGACACGCAGCGTGCCGACCAGCTCGCCGCGGTCCGCCGTGACCAGCGACTCGCCTTCGTCGAGCAGCTCGAACGCCCGCACCGCGTAGTCAAGCAGCGTCTGGCCCTGCAGCGTGAGGCGCATCGCGCGCGTGGAGCGCTCGAACAGGCGCGCGCCGAGTTGCGTTTCCAGCCGCTTGAGCGTGGCGCTGGCGGCCGCAGGCGTGATGCCCAGCGCATGGGCCGCCGCCGTGAGCGTGCCGCCGCGCGCCGTGTGCACGAGCACCTGCAGGTCCGAGATATTTTCAATCTTCATTTGAAAGTGTTGCTGTTCACGGCCTACTTATCAAATGGCCGTTGCCATCCTACAGTTCAGGCATCGTTTCAGAAAGGTCCCTCGCCATGAAAGCCATCGGCTACTACCAGCCCCTCCCCATCGACAACGCCGAGTCGCTGCAGGACATCGAACTGCCCGCGCCCGTCGCCGGCGCGCGCGACCTGCTGGTGCGCGTGAAGGCGGTGTCGGTCAACCCGGTCGATACCAAGGTCCGCAAGAACGCCGCGCCCGAAGCCGGGCAGGCCAAGGTGTTGGGCTGGGACGCGGTCGGCATCGTCGAAGCCATCGGCAGCGATGTTGCGAACTTCAAGGTCGGCGACCGCGTGTACTACGCGGGCTCGATCATCCGCCCCGGTGCCAATTCGGAACTGCACACGGTGGACGAGCGCATCGCCGCCATCGCATCAAAGAGCCTCGACGACGCACAGGCCGCCGCACTGCCGCTGACCACCATCACCGCCTATGAACTGCTCTTCGACCGCCTGCAGGTGCCCAAGGGCGGCGGCGCGGGCCAGACGCTCTTGATCACCGGCGGTGCCGGCGGCGTGGGCTCGATCCTGATCCAGCTCGCGCGCCAGCTCACGCAGCTGCGCGTGATCGCCACCGCCTCGCGCCCAGAGACGCGCGAGTGGTGCCTGGCGCTCGGCGCGCATGCGGTCATCGACCATTCGAAGCCGCTCGCCGCCGAGCTCAAGGCCGCCGGCATCGGCGAAGTCGACATGGTCGCCAGCCTCACGCAGACCGACCAGCACTACGCGCAGATCATCGAAAGCCTCAAGCCCCAGGGCCAGCTCGCGGTGATCGACGACATGAAGATGCTCGACGCGATGCCGCTGAAGACCAAGTGCATCTCGCTGCACTGGGAAATGATGTTCACGCGCTCGCGCTTCACCACGCCCGACATCGCCGAACAGGGCGCGCTGCTGGCGGAAGTGGCCGCGCTGGTCGACGCGGGCCGCGTGCGCACGACGGCGAATGCGAGCTTCGGCACCATCAACGCCGCGAACTTGAAGAAGGCGCATGCGCTCATCGAGAGCGGCAAGGCGCAGGGCAAGGTGGTGCTGGCGGGGTTCTGAGTCAGCACAATCGGTCGCATGACCGACAACGCTCAACCCCTCATCGAATTCGAAACCCCGCGCCTTCGGCTGCGTCAATGGCGCGAGAGCGATCTCGCGCCCTTCGCCGCGATGGCGGCGGACCCGCAGGTGATGGAATTTCTGCTGCCCTTGCCCACGCGAGCCGACAGCGACGCGGCAGTCGAACGTGCCAGAACGCGCATCGCCGAGAACGGCTGGGGCTTCTGGGCCGTGGAGCACAAAGCCACGGGCGAATTCATCGGCTTCACTGGGCTGAACGTGCCGCTGGCCACGCTGCCGTTTTCACCCTGCGTGGAAATCGGCTGGCGGTTTGCGCGTCACACGTGGGGTCAAGGCTTCGCGACCGAAGCCGCGCGCGGTGCTCTGCAAGTCGGATTCGAGCGACTGGGGTTCGACGAGATCGTGGCCTTCACCGCGGTCGGCAACCTGCGCTCGGCCGCGGTGATGGAGCGCATCGGCATGCGCGAGGACGTGCCCGGCGCGTTCGATCATCCGGTGGTGCCCGAAGGCCACACGCTGCGAGCGCACCGCCTCTACCGGCTGGGCCGCGCGGCATGGGCGGCCACGCGCGGCACCTCAGAATGAATGCAGCAGCAGCGCCACGCCCGAGACGATCGCAAAGACCTGCACGAAGATTCGCAGCACGCGTCCGTTGACGTGGCGATGCACCACGCGACTGAGCACCGCGCCCACCGCCAGCGCGGGCAGCAGCAGGGCCGCCGCGCGCAGCTGCGAGCCGTCGATGCGGCCGGTCGCCATCAGCGTGGCCAGCGACACCAGTTCGCCGACGAGGAAGCACAGCGCGATGGTCGAGCGCATGGTGGGCGCGCGCTCGTGCTGGTAGACCAGCGCCAGCGGCGGCCCGCCGATGCCGGTCGCGGTCTCGGTGATGCCGGTGACCAGCCCTGCCGCCACGAAGGCGGAACGTCCCGGTGAGAAGGCCGGCATCGCCAGCGTGACCAGCGCCGCAGCGATGGTCGACGCACCGACGAACAGCGACAGCTGACCTGCGCTCAGGGCCGCCAACACCCACAGGCCGCCGGCGGTGCCCAGCACGCGGCCGCTGGTGATCCAGCTGGCGCCGGTGCGGTCGATGGCACCGCGCTCGCGCCACATCACGTAGAAGTTGAGCGGCAGCATCAGCACCAGCACGCACACCGGCAGCAGGTCGGGGCGCACGATGCCGATCACCGGCGCGGCGATGAGCGCGAAGCCGACACCGGTCGCGCCCTGCACGAAGGCGGCAATCAACACGGCGAGCGAGACGAGGAGAAGGTGCTGCGCGCTCACTGGATGTTCCGGGCGCCGGCCGCACGGTCCATGCGGTCCATCGACAGGCGGCGGTGCTCCGCTGCCGTGGGGTGCAGGCGCACGATGGGCGCGCGTTCGATGGCCGCATGCGCGATGCGCGCGAGCCGGTGCTGCAGTTCGCGTGCATCCCAGTCGGGCGGCCAGCCCTCCCACAGACGCAGGCGCCCGTCGACGAACACGGCGGTGATCTGATCGCGGTTGCCCAGGCGCACCAGGTCCCAGGTGAGGTCGACCGAGGTGCACATCTCGGGGGTGTCGACATCGACGATGAGGAAGTCGGCCGCCTTGCCAACGGCAATTTCTCCGGTGAGGTGCCCGAGGCCCACGGCGCGCGCGCCTTCGTGCGTCGCGTGGTCGAGCCAGGTCCAGCCGCCGCCGCTCGATGCATCGCCGATGGCCATGCCGAAGGCCAGCTTCTGCGCGGCCTCGGCGGCGTCCATCAGGCGGAAGGCGTCGCTGCGCGTGGCGTCAGTGCCGAGCCCGAAGCGGATGCCCAGCGCGGCCATCAGGTTCGCGGGCGCCACAGCGTTGCCCTTCCATTGGCTCGCGACGGGGTTGTAGCTCACGGCGGTGTCGGTGTCGCGCAGCCGCATGAGTTCGGCAGGCGTGACGAGCGTGCCATGCGCGATCAGCACCTGCGGGCCGAGCGCGCCCAGGTGTGCCAGCAGCTCCAGCGGCCGCCTGCCGCGCTGCACCACCGAGCGCTCGACCGATGCGAGGTGCTCGTTCACATGCGTCTGGAACACGGTGCGCGCTTCGGCGCACAGCGCGGACACGCCGGCCAGCATTTCGTCGGAGGCGGCCTCGGGCACCGAGATGGCGAGCGAGGGGTGCACCAGCGGCACGTTGGCCCAATGCTGCAGGAAGTGCGCGGCCTGCGTGCGGATGGCCTCGCGCTCGCCGGCGCTGCTGTCGTTGCCGCCATCGTTGCAGATCAGGCCCAGCACGCAGCGCAGCCCGGCCTCCTGCACGGCAGTGGCGACCGCGCCGATGTCGCCCGGCGCGCGCGTGCCCGCGTCGCACACGGTGGTGAAGCCGCCGCGCAGCGACTCGAGCGCCGCGAGCTTGGAGGCCAGGTAGACGAATTCGTCGTCCAGGCTCGATTCGAGCGGCACCCACACGCGCCGAAAGATCTCGGAGGGCTCGCCATAGGCCAGCGACTTGCCGAACGACTGCGTGAGGTGGTGGTGCGCATCGATCATTCCCGGCATCAGGAGCTTGCCGGGCAGTGGCACGGGCACGAGGTGCGGATGGCGCGCCGCGAGCACGTCGGCGGGGCCGACATCGCGAAAGCGCCCGCCGGCCACGTGCACGGCATGGCCGCTCACTGGGCCGTCGCGCAGCATCAGGTGGTCGGGAACGAGCAGCAGCTCGTCGGCCGCGAGGACCGCGGCATCGAGTTCAGGAGACATGGTGAAGAAAAAGCAGGAGCGAGGAAAAGAAGAAAGGAGAACGCGGCGGTTCAGTGCGAAGCCCGCGCCATCTCGGTGGGCTCGGCGGCCGCGGCAGGCTCGAGGGGCCCGGCCGTTGCGAGGAGTTCGGCGGGCGTGCGGTTGAAGACCATGTTCAGCAGCACCGCGGTGAGTGAGCCCATGGCGAGCCCGTTGCCCAGCACCAGCTGCAGCGTGTCCGGAAAGCGGCTGTACAGGCCCGGCACGACGATGGGCAACAGGCCCATGGTGAGCGCGCCGGCCAGCACGAACATGTTGCCGCGCTCGTGCAGGTCGATCTTGCGCAGCATGTCGATGCCCATCGTGCCGATGATCGCGAACACCACCATCGCGGTGCCGCCGACCACGGCCGCGGGAATGGCGCTGGCCAGCCGGCCGAGCGGCGCCGACAGGGCGATGAGGATCAGGATCGCGCCGGCCGTCGCCGTCACGTAGCGCGAGCGCACCTGCGTGGCCCGCACGATGCCGATGTTCTCGCCGCTGGTGATGATCATCGAGGTGCCGAAGAAGCCGCCCGCCAGCGACATCAGCGCATCGCCCCGGATGGTGCGCGGCACCGCATCGCGCGGATCGATCTTGCGGCCCACGACTTCGGCGACCGCCACCGTCTGGCCGGTGGCCTCGACCATCGAGATCACGCTGAAGATCAGCAGCGGCACGGCCGCCACGAGGTCGAAGCGCGGAAAGCCGAACGGCAGCAGCGTCGGCGCGCTCCAGAGCGGGCCGGCCGCGACGGCGCCGAAGTCCATCAGCCCGCAGAGCGCGGCGAGCACCGTGCCGGCGAGCAGCCCCAGCAGCACGGCGAGTTGGCCGAGCGTGCCCTTGAAGAGCCGGGCGAACAGCACCGTGAACCCGATGGTCGCGAGCGCCAGGCCGATGTTCACCGGGTCCGCGAAGGTGGGCGTGCCGGCCTTGCCGGCAATGATGCCGCCGTACACCTTCACGAGGTTGATCGACACCAGCAGCAGCAGCGTGCCGATGACGATCTTCGGAAAGTACCTGAGGCACCGTGCGAAGACCGGCAGGATGAGGAAATAGAAGAGCGCCGTGAGGATCACCGCGCCCGAGGCGGTCTGCAGGTCGCGCTGCTGCGCGATGGTCACGAACATCACGATCGGCGCCCCGCCCGGCACCATCACGAAGGGCAGCCTGGCGCCGAACTTCCACGGCCCGAACGACTGCAGCAGCGTCCCCAGGCCGCACATGAGGAACGTGGCGCTGATGAGGTTGACCGTGAGCGCCGCCGGCAGGCCCAGCGCCTTGGCCACGAGGAACACGGAGGTGATGGGCACGGCGGCCATCACCAGCACGTGCTGCAGGCCGAACAGCAGCAGTTGCGAAACGGGCAGCACGGCATCGACGGCAGGGGCGTCGGAAACACGGGACATGATCGATTCCTTTGACCGGGTCGCCACCCAAATCGATTTGGGTGACGAAGGAAAAAAAGCCGCCTGAGGCGGTGGGGTACATTCCGGGACAGTCGCCCAAAACGATTTGGGAATTGAATCACCGCTTTTGCAAAAGGTCAACGGGATGAGCACCAACCCATCGCCGCGGGCAAACATCAAGGACGTGGCCCGGGAAGCAGGCGTGTCGCCAACCACGGTCTCCCATGCGCTCAACGCGCGCGGCCAGGTCGACGCCGAGACCCGCGCGCGCGTCGAGCAGGCCGCCCTGAAGCTGGGCTACCGCCCCAACCGGAATGCCCAGCGGCTGCGCACCGGCGAGGCCCACATGATCGTGCTGCTGTCGTCGATGCCCTTCGCGGTGGCGGGCGGACCGTCGCGCCTGGGCTTCATGATGGAAGTGGCGGCCGTGGCCGCGGCCGAGGCGCTGAACCGCAGCCTCGCGCTGGTGCTGGCGCCGCCCATGGAAAGCGGTCGGATGCCGATGGAGCTGCTGGACGTCGATGGCGCCCTGGTGATCGAGCCCTCCGCGGGCGACCCGAACCTGGACTACCTCGTGCGCCGGGGCTTGCCGGTGGTGGCCATCGGCAAGCCGGCGGAAGGCCCCGCCATGCCGCCGTACGTCGACATCCATTCCGCACAGACGACGCAGCTGCTGCTCGACCACCTGCACGAGCAGGGCGCGCACAAGGTCGCGATGATCCTGGGCGCCGCGCAGCGCAATTCCTATGTCGAGGCCCGGGCGGCGTACGAACGCTTCGCCGCGGAGCGCGGCCAGCCCGCGCTGCTGTCGCTGATCGACGAGGCCAGCGGCGAGCGCGGCGGCAAGGAGGCCGCGCTGGCGCTCCTGGCGGCCCACCCCGACATCGACGCGTTCTGCATCCCGGTGGACGCCTTCGCCTCGGGCGCGGTGACGGCCATCGCCGAATCGGGCCGGCGCATCCCTGAGGACGTGATGGTTGCCACCCGCTACGACGGCCCCCGCGCGCGCACCTGCGTGCCGCCCCTCACCGCGGTGGACCTGCATCTGGAAGAAGTCGCGCAGCAGGCCATCGCGCTGCTGTTCGACCACCTGCGCGGCGACCGGAGCCGCCAGCGCGTCGAAGGGCCGGTGGCGCAGCTCGTGCCGCGCGCCTCGTCCGCGCGCCGCGGCCAGTCGGCCTAGTTCGGCTTGGCGCGCGACACGCGCCACACCGCGTTGCCCACGTCATCGGCCACCAGCAGCGCGCCGCTCTTGTCGAGCGCGACACCCACCGGCCGGCCCTGGGCCTTTTCGTCGGCGGTGAGGAAGCCGGTGAGGATGTCCACCGGCGGCCCGCTCGGCTTGCCGCCGATGAAGGGCACGAACACCACCTTGTAGCCCGACTTGGGCTTGCGGTTCCACGAGCCGTGCTCGCCGATGAAGACGCCGCTCGCGAACTCCGGCGGCATGCCGCGTGCGTGCGAGAAGGTCATTCCGAGCGGCGCGACGTGCGAGCCGAGCGCGTAGTCGGGCGCGATGGCCTTGGCCGCCATCTCGGGGTTCTGCGGCGTCACGCGCGCATCCACGATGCCGCCGTAGTAGGTCCAGGGCCAGCCGTAGAACGCGCCTTCCTTCACCGAGGTGAGGTAGTCGGGCACAAGGTCGCTGCCGATCTCGTCGCGTTCGTTCACCACGGTCCACAGGGCATTGGTGTCGGGGTCCCAGCCCATGCCGTTGGGGTTGCGCAGGCCGCTTGCGAAGAGGCGCTTCTCACCGGTCTTCGCATCCACTTCCCAGATCGCGGCGCGGCCCTCTTCGGCCGCGAGGCCGTTTTCGCCGATGTTGCTGTTGGAGCCGACCGTCACGTAGAGCTTCGTGCCGTCGGCATTGGCGATCACGTTCTTGGTCCAGTGGTGGTTGATGCCCGCGGGCAGTTGCGTCACCAGCGTGGGATTGGCCTTCACCGAGGTCTCGCCCTCGGTGTAGGGCACCTTCACGAGCGCATCGGCATTCGCGATGAAGAGCTCGTTGCCCACCAATGCCATGCCGTAGGGCGACATCAGGTTGGTCATGAAGACCTGCTTGACCTCGGCCACGCCGTCGCCATCGGCATCGCGCAGCAAGGTGATCCGGTTCGGGCTGGGCACGCCGGCACCGGCGCGGGCCATGACCTTGCCCATGACCCAGTTGCGAATCTTGGCGATCGGGCCGCTGCCGCCGTCGCTGCCGCCGGGCTTGGGTGGCTTGTTGCTCTCGGCCACGAGCACGTCGCCATTGGGCAGGGTGTAGACCCAGCGCGGATGCTCCAGCCCGCGCGCCAGGGCGGTCACCCGCAGGCCTTCGGCGGGGGTGGGCGTGGCGGCGTCGGTCCAGCCGATGGCGGTCGCCACGTTGACCGTGGGAATAAGGGTCTTGTTCGGCTCGACCAGTTGCGGACGCGGCCCGGTCGTGACCTCCGGGGCGAGCTTGGCGGCTTCGCCGCAGCCCGCCACAAGCAGGGCGGTGGCGACGGCCAGGGCGGACATCTGCCAGGCACGGGCGATGCGGGTGGGTGCTTGCTGCGGAGCTTTCATGCGTGATCCTTCGCGGCGGGGCCGCATACCGGGCGGATCATCCACCGGCCACCCGCCCCGGGGTTGTCGGTCGTGGGCGCTTTCTGGCGTGGGCGCACCCCAATCGCGCATCGCCGCTACCATCGCCGGATGACCGACGACCTGTTCCGTGCCGACGCCTACCTGCGCGCCTGCGAAGCCCGCATCCTGCGCATCGACGAAGCCGGCATCGTGCTGGACCGCACGGTGTTCTATCCACTGGGCGGCGGGCAGGCGGGAGACGCCGGCGTGCTGGCCCTGGCCGACGGCCGCGAAATCCTCATCGCCGACACCCGCAAGGCCAAGAACGAAGAAGGCCAGCCGACCCACGAATTCCTCCATGTGCCGGCGCCCGAACAGGCCGAGCTGCTGGCCGCGCTGAAGCCCGGCGACACCGTCACCGCCCGCCTCGACTGGGAGCGCCGCCACCGGCTGATGCGCTTTCACACCGCCTCCCATCTGCTGTGCCATCTCGTGCCGGTGCCGGTGAACGGCTGCTCGATCACGCCCGACTACGCGCGTATCGATTTCCACATGACCGATCCGCTCGACAAGGAAACGCTCACCGCCGGCCTCGCCCGCCTGGTCGAGGCGGCACACCCGCTGACCGTGGGCGCCATCACCGACGAGGAGCTCGATGCGAACCCGGCCCTGGTCAAGAGCATGAGCGTGCAGCCGCCGCGCGGCACGGGCACGGTACGCACCATCCGCATCGGCGGTGAAGGCGACGCGCAGATCGACTTCCAGCCCTGCGGCGGCACGCATGTTGCGAACACTGCCGAGATCGGGACCGTGGTTGTCACCAAGATCGAGAAGAAAAGCGCCAACAGCCGGCGCGTGGTGCTGGGCTGGGCGGCCGCGGCAGCCTGACGCCCGCCGGAACTTAGCCCTGCCCAATTGCTCCGACTGACGGCATGATCCTCTCGCGCATCCATTTCGCTACGCTTCTGATAGCAATCTCCGCGGCCAGCATGCCGGCTGCGGCGCAACTGGCTTCCAAGACCGGGGCCGTCGTCACCACCCCCCATGTGCGCGCCGAACTGATCGCGCATGCGCCCGACGGTGTTTCACCCGGCGCACAGGCCTGGGTCGGTCTGCAGATCACGCACCAGCCCGAGTGGCACACCTACTGGAAGAACGCCGGCGATTCGGGCCTGCCCACCGAGCTGACCTGGACGCTGCCCGCCGGCGTTTCCACCGGCGAAATCGCCTGGCCCGTCCCGAAGAAGATCCCGGTCGGCAACCTCGCCAACTACGGCTACGAGAACACCGTGCTGCTGCCGGTGCCGCTGGAGGTGTCGACGCTCTACAAGCCGCCGATGGCGCTCGCCGGCGGCACGCCCGCGATGGACGTGAAGCTCAAGGCCTCCTGGCTGGTCTGCCGCAAGGAGTGCATCCCCGAAGAGGGCGAATTCACGCTCTCGCTGCCGCTGCAAGGCTCGACCGCGCTGCACAAGGCCGAGTTCGACGCCGCACAGGCCGCCCAGCCCCAGCCACTGGCCAAACCGGGCGGCATCGAGGTCAATGGCAACAACCTGCAAGTGAAGCTCGAAGGCCTGCCGGCCGCCGTACAAGGCAAGACGCTCGCCTTCTTCCCCGAGACCCCCGAGGTGATCCGCACCGCGGCCGTCTCCGGCAAGGACTGGACGCAAAGCTGGCAAGGCAACACCTGGACCGCGACGATGCCCCTGGCCGAACAGCGCAGCGCGAGCCCCGCGGTGATGCCGGTGGTGGTCGCGCTCGCCGAGGCCGACCGCCAGCCGAGCCAGCCGGTGGCATGGCGCGCGGAAGCGCCGGTCACGGGCACCTGGCCCGCCGCTGCCGCGCCGGGGCGCGCCGAGGTGTCGCCCGCACTGCAGGCCGCGCTCGCTGCCAATGCCGCGAACGCCGCAGCCAGTTCCACCACCGACCTGCCCGCCCAACCCACCGGCACCTTCGCCATGGCCTTGCTGGGCGCGCTGCTCGGCGGCCTGCTGCTGAACCTCATGCCCTGCGTGTTCCCGATCCTCGCGATCAAGGTGCTGGGCTTTGCGCGGCAGGCGGGCAACGCCAGCGCGCACCGCAAAGCGGGCCTCGCTTACACGGGCGGCGTGATGCTGTCGTTCCTCGCGCTCGGTGGCGCCATGCTCGCGCTGCGTGCGGCCGGCGCGCAACTGGGCTGGGGCTTCCAGTTGCAGTCGCCGGGCGTGGTGGCGGCGCTGGCGGGGCTCTTCACGCTGATCGGCCTGAACCTCGTGGGCGTGTTCGAGTTCGGCCGCGCGGCGCCGTCGTCGGTCTGCAGCGCGCAGGCCAAGCACCCGCTGGCCAACGACTTCCTCTCGGGCGTGCTCGCCGTGGTGATCGCCTCGCCCTGCACCGCGCCGTTCATGGGCGTGTCGCTCGGCTTCGCGATCGGCCTGCCGGCCGCACAGGCGTTGCTCTTGTTCGCGGCGCTGGGCCTGGGGCTCGCACTGCCTTACCTCGTGGCCGGCTTCGTGCCCGCCGTCGCGCATCTGCTGCCCAAACCCGGCCCGTGGATGGGCACGCTGCGCCGCCTGCTGGCCTTTCCGATGTTCGCCACCGTGGCGTGGCTGGTCTGGATCCTCGGCCAGCAAAGCGGCATCGACGGCGCGGGCACGCTGCTCGCGCTGCTGGTATGCCTGGCCGCCATCGTCTGGGCGTTCACGCTGCGCGGCCGCACACGGCTGGTGATCGCCACCGTGCTGATCGCCTTCACCGCCATGCTGACCGGTGCCATCGGCCGCAATGTGCTGCAGGTCGTGGAGCCGGCCAAGCTCGCTGCCGGCAGCACCGCCAACCAGCGCTGGCAGCCATGGTCGGCCGAGCGCGTGAGCGAGCTCTCGAGCGCCGGCCAGCCGGTGTTCATCGACTTCACCGCCGCTTGGTGCGTGACCTGCCAATACAACAAGAAAAGCACGCTGGCCGATGCCGACGTGCTGGCCGATTTCGATGCGAAGAAGGTCGCGATGCTGCGCGCCGACTGGACCCGCCGCGACCCCGCCATCACCGCCGCGCTCACCGCGCTCGGCCGCAGCGGCGTGCCGGTCTACGTGCTGCAGGCGCCGGGCAAGGCGCCGGTCGTGCTGACGGAAATTTTGGGTAAAGACGAGGTCCGCGCCGCACTCGCCGCGCTTTGACCACCCGCGTGACATGGGTTGTCACATGCACTTGAAGAAACGGTTCTAAGCTGCAGTTGTCGTTTGGAATTTTCTAATGGAGCTCAAGCTGGCCATGTCTCTCTCGCCAACCTCCGACTCGCGTTCCCTTCGCGCCGCGCGCCATGCCCGCGCCGCCCTGAGCCGAGCCTCCCGCCGTGCCGTCGTCGCCGCCGCTGTCGCGCTCGGCGGTGCATTCCTGATGGGCACCAACGCTTTCGCCGCACCGGCCGTGGGCCAGAAGGCGCCCGACTTCGTGGCCGTCGACACCACCGGCGCCAAGCACAAGCTCTCGGACTTCGCCGGCAAGTTCGTGGTGCTCGAATGGACCAACCCCGGCTGCCCCTTCGTGCGCAAGCACTACGGCAGCGGCAACATGCCCGCCACGCAGAAGGCCGCCACCGACAAGGGCGTGGTGTGGCTGGCCATCAATTCCACCGAGCGCGCCGCAAGCGACTACCTGAAGGCCGACGCGCTCGACGCCTGGATGAAGTCGCAATCGGCCGCGGCCACCGCGGTGCTGATGGACGAGGACGGCGTCATCGGCCAGGTCTACGGCGCGCGCACCACGCCGCACATCTTCATCATCGATCCCAAGGGCGTGCTGGTGTATGCGGGCGGCATCGACAGCATCGCGTCGGCGCGCGCGGACGACATCAAGACCGCGACCAACTACGTGAACCAGGCGCTGGGCGAAGCCTTCGGCGGCAAGCCCATCTCAGCGGCCACGACGCGGCCCTACGGCTGCTCGATCAAATACAAGGCCTGACGCGCGCACAGGCACGCACGTCGTCACTCTTCTTCGAGTGACAGCTACCTGACCCGCGGCGTCAGGTAGCGGTCGGGGAGCCCGCCCTACTCTTGGCGAACACACATCGCCCAAGGGGACAACAAGATGAATCCTGCGCCTTCCGCTGCGCAACAAGGCGCGGCTGCCCGCCCTTCTTCCACCACGGCCTCCTCCTCGAAATTCGCCACCGTCCTGCGCGTGACCGGCGGCAACTTCATGGAGATGTTCGACTTCTTCCTGTTCGGCTTCTACGCCACGCAGATCTCGAAGGCGTTCTTCCCCGCGGGCAACGAGTTCGCCTCGCTGATGCTCACCTTCATGACCTTCGGCGCGGGCTTCCTGATGCGGCCGCTGGGCGCGATTTTTCTCGGTGCGTATGTCGACCGCGTCGGCCGCCGCAAGGGCCTGATCGTCACGCTCGCGCTGATGGCGCTCGGCACGCTGCTCATCGCCTGCGTGCCGGCCTACGCGACCATCGGCTTCGCCGCGCCGCTCCTGGTGCTCATCGGCCGGCTGCTGCAGGGCTTCTCGGCGGGCGTGGAGCTGGGCGGCGTGTCGGTGTACCTCTCGGAGATGGCCACGCCGGGCCGCAAGGGCTTCTATGTGAGCTGGCAGTCGGCCAGCCAGCAGGTGGCCATCGTCGTGGCGGCCGCGCTCGGCTACTGGCTCAACGTGACCTACTCCTCGCAGGAGATCGGCGACTTCTACTGGCGCGTGCCCTTCTTCGTCGGCTGCCTGATCGTGCCGGTGCTGTTCGTCATCCGCCGTTCGCTGCAGGAGACCGAGGAGTTCATGGCGCGCAAGCACCGCCCCGATGCGCGCGAGATCTTCCAGTCGATGATCGCGAACTGGGGCCTCGTCGTCGCCGGGATGATGCTGGTGTCGATGACCACCGTGTCGTTCTACCTGATCACGGTCTACACGCCGACCTTCGGCAAGTCGGTGCTGCACCTGAGCACCACCGATGCGCTCATCGTCACGCTGTGCGTGGCGATCTCGAACTTCATCTGGCTGCCGATCATGGGTGCGCTCTCGGACCGTGTGGGGCGCAAGCCGCTGTTGATTTTGTTCACCGTGCTGACCATCCTCACCGCGTACCCGTCACTCAAGTGGCTGGTGGGCGCGCCGAGCTTCGCGCGCATGCTCGAAGTGGAGCTGTGGCTGTCGTTCCTCTACGCGAGCTACAACGGCGCGATGGTGGTGGCGCTCACCGAGGTGATGCCGGTGAATGTGCGCACCGCCGGCTTCTCGCTGGCGTACAGCCTGGCGACGGCGCTGTTCGGCGGCTTCACCCCGGCCATCGCGACGGGGCTGATCGAGATGACCGGGGACAAGGGCGCACCGGGCCTGTGGATGACGGCCGCCGCCATCTGCGGGCTGATCGCCACGCTGGTGCTCTACCGACGCAATGTGAGCCCGGCGGATTCGCGGCGCGTGCCGGCGGTCTGAGCGGAGCCCAGTCCGCGGGCGCGAGCCCCTGCGACAATTGGGAAATGCCTTTCGCCCCACTGCAAAACGACACTTTCCTGCGAGCCTGCTGGCGCCAGGCCACCGATCACACGCCCGTCTGGCTGATGCGCCAGGCCGGCCGCTACCTGCCGGAGTACGTCGCCACGCGCGCCAAGGCCGGCAGCTTCATGGGGCTGGCGACCAACACCGACTACGCCACCGAGGTCACGCTGCAGCCGCTCGCGCGCTACCCGCTGGACGCGGCGATCCTGTTCTCCGACATCCTCACCGTGCCCGACGCCATGGGCCTGGGCCTGTCGTTCGAGGCCGGCGAAGGCCCGCGCTTTGCCCGCCCGGTGCGCGATGAAGCGGCCGTGGCCGCGCTCGAAGTGCCCGACATGGAAAAGCTGCGCTACGTGTTCAGCGCCGTGGCCTCGATCCGCAAGGCGCTCGACGGCCGCGTGCCGCTGATCGGCTTCTCGGGGAGCCCCTGGACCCTGGCCTGCTACATGGTCGAAGGCGCGGGTTCCAGCGACTACCGCCTCGTCAAGGGCATGCTCTACAGCCGTCCCGACCTGATGCACCGCATCCTCGCGGTCAACGCCGATTCGGTGGCCACCTACCTCAATGCGCAGATCGACGCCGGCGCGCAGGCCGTGATGATCTTCGACAGCTGGGGCGGCGTGCTGGCCGACGGCGCTTTCCAGGAATTCAGCCTCGCCTACACGGCGCGCGTGCTGGCGGGCCTCAAGCGCACCGGCGCCGACGGCCAACCCGTGCCGCGCATCGTGTTCACCAAGGGCGGCGGCCTCTGGCTCGAAGCCATGCGCGCGCTCGATTGCGAAGTGCTCGGCGTGGACTGGACCGTGAACCTCGCCGCCGCGCGCCGCCAGGTCGCCGAGGGCACCGACGGCCAGGCCAAGGCGCTGCAGGGCAACATCGACCCGAACGTGCTGTTCGCGCCGCCCGCGCAGATCGAGACCGAGGTGGCCAAGGTGCTGCAGGCTTTCGGCAAACCGCACGCCGATCGCAACGCGCCGGGGCCGACGCACATCTTCAACCTGGGCCACGGCATCAGCCAGTTCACGCCGCCCGACCATGTGGCGGCGCTGGTCGAAGCGGTTCACACGCAGTCGCGCGCCCTGCGCGGTTGAAACTGTGACGGCGGGGCGGCTCACGCGAAAGCGCGAGACGCCCCGGAAAAATCGCTCCGAATCCGTTTGTCAAGCCCAAAAACGGTCTAGGAGGCCCGACTTATGCACAAAACGCGTGTTGCACTGCGCAAGATTATCTGAGGCACCGCCTTCTTTGCTCCCAAACCAATAGCACGCGTAAGTTGTTGATTTATATAGGATTTGAACTTTGCTTTTTTTTGGGGCATTCCAGCCAGAGCCTTGATTTTCAAGGCTCCCCAGCGTGTCGAGCCTTGTTGTCAACAAAGTTATCCACAGAAACTCTGGATGGACGCCAAAGCGCTGAAAAATCAACGACTTAAGCGATTTAGCTCAAAGTCGCATTAACAATCGTTGCCAATAAGGTTTCCCATCTCCACAGCCCGCCCCGCCCCCGAAACGGACGACCCGACCACGGGTAACTCCGCTGTGCCGCCGCCCGAAAGCGCGCCGGCAGGCTTGGCGTGGCGTCTCGATATCGCGGTGCAGACGCCGGCGCACGCCGCGCTCGGCGACCTGCTGAGCTACGCCGGCGCCACGCCGCTGGTGCCCGGCACGCTGGTGCGGGTGCCGCTGGGCCGGCGCGAGGTGCTGGGCGTGGTCTGGGACGAGCCGGTCTCGCTGGACGGCGCACAGCCCGATATGGCGCTCAAGCCCGTAGGCGCCGCGCTCGACGCACTGGCGCCGCTCGGCGAAGCCTGGCGCGACCTCGTGGCCTTTGCCGCGCGCTACTACCAGCGCTCGATCGGTGAAATCGCCCTGGCCGCCTTGCCGCCGCAACTGCGCGACCTGACGACGACGCAGCTCGCGCGCCGCCTCAAGCGCAAGACGACGACCGGCCCCGTCGCGCAGACGGCCGAAGCCACCAACCTGATCGCGCTGAGCCCGGAACAGACGGCCGCCCTCGCCCGCATCGAGGCGGAGAGCGGCACCTTCCTGCTGGTCGGCAGCACCGGCAGCGGCAAGACCGAGGTCTACCTGCGCTGCGTGGCCGACCTGCTCGCGCGCGACCCCGAGGCGCAGGCGCTGGTGATGGTGCCCGAGATCAACCTCACGCCGCAGCTGGAAGCCCGCTTCAAGGCGCGCTTCGGCGACGAGGCGGTGGTGTCGCTGCACAGCGGCATGACGAACCCGCAGCGCCTGGCGAGCTGGCTCGCGGCGCACAGCGGCGCGGCGCGCATCGTGCTGGGCACGCGCATGGCGGTGTTCGCGTCGATCCCGGGGCTGAAGCTCATCGTGGTCGACGAGGAGCACGATCCGAGCTACAAGCAGCAGGAAGGCGCGCGTTATTCCGCGCGCGACCTCGCCGTGTGGCGCGGCCAGCGCGAGGGCGCGAAGGTGATCCTCGGCTCGGCCACACCTTCGCTCGAAAGCTGGCACCAGAGCCGCCCCGCCGAAGGCGACGATCCGGGCGGACGCTATGTTCGGCTGGAGATGCCGTCGCGCATCGGCGCGGGAGAGCTGCCCGCGGTGCGGCTGGTCGACATGAACCTGCAGCCGCCGAAAACCGTGCTCTCGGGCGCGCTGCTCGACGCCATCGGCCAGCGCATCGCGCGCGGCGAGCAGAGCATGATCTTCCTGAACCGCCGCGGCTATGCGCCGGTGCTGGCCTGCGGCGACTGCGGCTGGAAAAGCGAATGCCCGCACTGCAGCGCCTACCGCGTGTTCCACAAGATCGACCGCACGCTGCGCTGCCACCACTGCGGCTTCACCGAGCGCGTGCCGCGCGCCTGCCCGGCCTGCGGCAACCCCGACATCGCGCCGGTGGGCCGCGGCACCGAGCGGCTCGAGGAGCACCTGGCCGAACTGTTCGCCACCGTGAAGCGGCCCGACGGCAGCGCGGTGCGCATCGCGCGCATCGACGCCGACAGCACCAAGAAACAGGGCGCACTCGAATCGCAGCTCGCGGCCGTGCATGCGGGCGAGGTCGACGTGCTGGTCGGCACGCAGATGATCGCCAAGGGCCACGACTTCCGGCGCATCACGCTGGTGGCGGCGGTGAACCCCGATGGCGCGCTGTTCTCCAGCGACTTCCGCGCGCCCGAGCGGCTGTTCAGCCTCTTGATGCAATCGGCCGGGCGTGCCGGGCGCGACGCCGCCTACCTCGCCGCGCAAGGTGCGACGGCCGAGATGTGGATCCAGACCTTCCACTCGCAGCACCCGCTCTTCATGGCGCTGCGCAAGCATGACTACGCCGCATTCGCGAAGCAGCAGCTCGACGAGCGCCAGGCCGCCGCGATGCCGCCCTTCGCATTCCAGGCGCTGCTGCGCGCCGATGCGCGCGAGCAGGCGGTGGCGCAGGCCTTCCTGAACATCGCGGCCGATGCGGCCGAAGCCTTGCCCGGCGCCGACATCGTCACGCGCTACCCCGCGGTGCCGCTTTCGATCCAGCGCGTGGCCAATGTGGAACGCGCGCAGATGCTCATCGAAAGCCCCTCGCGCGCCGCGCTGCAACGCCTGCTCGCGAGCTGGCAGCCGCTGCTGCACGAACTGCGCCGCACGCCCGAGGGCAAGGGCGTGATCCGCTGGCTGGTCGACGTCGATCCGCACAGCATCTGAGCCGGTTGTCCTGCACTGCGTTCGGGCGAGCAGCGCCAAGGTCATCCGGCATGAACACTTTCATCGCCTCCATGCGCCGCCAGGTGGGCACCGGCCTCGTCCTGCTGGCAACGTCGATGCTGGCCCTTGCGCAGCAACCACCCGTGGACACCGGCCCCGCAGCCGCGCTGCGCGCGAAGCTGCAGGCGCTCGCGCCGCAACTGGAGCGCAACGCCTTCCGTCGCCCGCTCGCACTCGAATCGAGCGAAGCCGCGGACCGGTTGAGCGGCGACGTCTATGCGCTGGTGGACCATCCCTTCGCCCGCGTGAGCAGCGCACTGCGGGAGCCCGCCGCGTGGTGCCAGGTGCTGATGCTTCACCTCAACACCAAGCACTGCGCGGTGAAGGGCGGCGGCACCACGCTCGCGGTGGCCATCGGCCGCAAGTTCGATCAGCCCCTGACCGATGCGCAGACCATCGCCTTCGCCTACACGCCCGGCAAGGCGGACGCCAACTACCTGAACGTGCGCCTGAGCGCAGACACCGGCCCGCTTTCCACGCGCGACTACAGCATCGTGTTCGAAGCAGCGCCGGCCGATGGCGGCAAGACGGCAATCCATCTGCGCTATGCGTACGCCTACGGCACGGCGGCACGGCTCGCGATGAAGGGCTACCTCGCCACGCTCGGCAGCGACAAGGTCGGATTCACGCCCTCGGGACAGGGCGGCTACATCGGTGGCGTGCGCGGCGTGGTGGAGCGCAACACCATGCGCTACTACCTCGCGATCGACAGCTACCTCGATGCGCCCGGCGCGGGCCAGCTGGAGCAGCGCCTCGCGGCGTGGTTCGATGCGACGGAGCAGTACGCCAGGCAGCTCCACGAAGTCGAGAAGAGCGACTACCTCACGATGAAGCGCCACGAGTTCCAGCGCATGCAGCAGCCGGCCGCGTCCTGAAGCGACGACGCGCTCATTCCAGAGACTCGGTATTCAGTGGTGGCCGGTGGGCTCCTTGCCCATGTCGACATAGCGCAGCTCACGCTGATGCCGGCGCCGCGCAATGCTGCCCGGCCATGCGAACACCACGAGACTCAATGCAGCCAGCGCGATCGACGACGCGGTGCCGAGCACACCCACATGCCAGACCCAGCCCACGCCGGCGAGCCAGGCCACCCACAGCAGGATGCGAACCAGTATTGCCATCGCGCGCCCTATTCACAGCTTTCACATCTTTGACCTGGAACCACTGTAGCAGCGCATCTGCAAACTCAAGCATTCAACTGAAGGCATACCGATGCCTACGACTTACGGCCTGCCCTGCGGTTACCCAGAAATAATCTGCAAAAAGAGTTGACGTGATGCCGTGAGGCTGTTCAAGCTGTAAACGGGCAGTAAACCCGCGAACTCAGCGCGGACCCCGGGTTCCAAGCAAGCTCGCTCGCTCACACGCAAAGGTCGCCGTGAAACCGTCGTCTCTTCCTGGTTGGGTCCTCTCGCTTGCGTGCATCGCCTCGGTCGTCGGCACACCCGCCGCCGCCGCGGACATCGAATTGCAAGGCCGCGATCTGGTGGTGTCGGGCATGCTCGACGGCAGCGCGATCAAGCCCTTCATCGACCACCTGGCAAGCGGCACCGTGCGCACCGTGGTGTTCGAGGACCTTTCCGGCGGAACCGCCGATGCGGCGGGCGCCTTTGCCGATGCCATCCGCGCGAGCGGCGTCGACACAGAGATCCGTGGCCAATGCATGGCCGCCTGCGCCTACGCGTTCCTCGCGGGCAAGACGCATCGATTCGGTTACGGCTTCCAGGTCAACGGCATCCTGCTGCCGGTGGCCGCGCGCCCCACGGCGGCCGAGCTGGCCGTGCGCTGGCGCGGCGACGAAGCCCACAAGACACTGGCCGACTTCACGCCCGCAACCGCCACCACGGCGGGCACGGCGACGGCGAAACCGGTGGAGGCCAGTGTCCCGCCCTCGAAAGACAAGGACAACTGGCAGCCCGACCACGGCGTGCTCTTCACCGCGAGCCCCACGCTCTTCGGACGCATCTACAACGCCTACTACTGCGACGGCACGCAGGGCCGCGACTTCTCGAAGTGCGAGCGGCTGTCCGATGCCGATCCTTACAAGCTCGGCGTGCTCACGCCATAGTCAGTCCGTCAGCGCAGCACACCGACCGCGAACGGAAAGCTGAAGAAGGCCGCCACCGTCGTCCACAGGATGATGCGTGCGATGCGCCCGTTGTCTGCACCGAAGCGCTCGGCCAGCATCGACACATTGCTCGCGCTCGGCAGCGCGGCGACCAGCACGATCACCACCAGCGCCGCGTGCGAGAGCGGCAGCCCCAGCGCGATGGCACCGGCGCCCAGCGCCCACACCAGCAGCGGATGCAGCAGCAGCTTCACCGCCACCACCGGCAGCACATCGGCCAGCGGCGCCTTCGGCGCGGGCGTGCCGGCGGTGCCCATGGCCTCTGCAACGGCTGCGCTGGCCTGGTGCTCGCGCGCCAGCAATGCGGAACGCGCCAGCACCGCGCCGATGGTGAAGAGCGCCACCGGCGAGGCCGCGTCCGCGAGCATGGCCACGGTGCGGTCGATGGGCCCCGGCAATTGCCAGCGCGCGGCCGAGAGCAGCACGCCCAGCAGGATCGACCACGGCATCGGGTTCACGACGATGCCGCGCAGCGCCTTGCGCGCCGCCTGCGATGCGCCATGCCGCCCCGCGCCCCCGGCGCCGTCGAGCCGCGACAGCGCAATGCACAGCGAGGAGGTCACGACCAGGTCGAACGCGATCGTGATGATCATCGGTCCGGCCGCCTGTGCGCCGAGGATCGCCACCAAGAGCGGCACGCCCATGAAACCGGTGTTCGGAAAGGCGGCCACCAGCGCGCCGAAGGCGGCGTCGTTCCAGCCGATGCGCGCGTTGCGCGTCAGCATGACCACGCCCGCCACCACGGCCAGCGCGCTCGCGCCCCAGATGAGTGCCACGCTGCCGTCGAGCAGTTGCGCGATCGGCGTGCCGGCACCGAAGCGCAGCAGCATGCACGGCAGCGCGAAATACAGCACGAAGGTGTTGAGGCCGGGAATCGCCTCCAACGGCAGGAGGCGGGCGCGGGCGGCGGCGTAGCCGGCCGCGATCAGCGCGAAGAAGGGGAAAGTGACAAGAAATACGGGCAGCACCGCCCGATTGTCGTTTGCCCCGCTGGCGCCTGGCCCCTTTCCTGCGTGCGCCGCCTACAACGTCCAGGGGGTCCGGCCCCGTATCATTGCCCGCTTTGCGCCTGCCGTTCCCCACGGCGTGTTCCCCTTCCCACCCCCATGTCCCACGGTCTCAATCTCGCGCAACAAGAAGCGGTCAACTACATGCACGGTCCCTGCCTGGTGCTGGCAGGCGCGGGCTCGGGCAAGACACGGGTGATCACGCACAAGATCGGCCGGCTGATCCAGGCCGGCCTCGAACCCAAGCGCATCGCGGCCATCACCTTCACGAACAAGGCGGCCGCTGAAATGCGCGAACGCGCGAAAGACCTGATCGGCCGGGACGCGCGCAAGGTGGTGGTCTGCACCTTCCACGCGCTGGGCGTGCGCATGATGCGCGAGGACGGCGCGGTGCTGGGCCTGAAGCCTGCCTTCAGCATCCTGGACAGCGACGACGTGACCAAGATCCTCAAGGACGCCGGCGGCACCACCGACATCGCCACCGCCCGCATCTGGCAGTGGACCATCAGCAAGTGGAAGAACATGGGCCTCGATGCCCAGCAGGCCGCCGCCGCCGCGGTGGACGACAACGAGCGCATCACGGCCGAGGTCATGCGCCACTACGAGGAGCGGCTGCAGGCCTACCAGAGCGTCGACTTCGACGACCTGATCGGCATGCCGCTCAAGCTGCTGCACGACTTTCCCGAAGTGCGCGCCAAGTGGCAGGCCGCGCTCGGCCACATCCTGGTGGACGAATACCAGGACACCAACGCCACGCAGTACGAGGTGCTCAAGGCCCTGGCCGGCGACCGCGCCCGCTTCACCGCGGTGGGCGACGACGACCAGTCGATCTACGGCTGGCGCGGCGCCACGCTGGACAACCTGAAGAAGCTGCCGATCGACTACCCGACGCTCAAGGTCATCAAGCTGGAGCAGAACTACCGCTCCACCAGCGCCATCCTGCGTGCGGCCAACAACGTGATCGGTCCCAACCCCAAGCTGTTTCCGAAGACGCTGTTCTCCGAGTTGGGCGAAGGCGAGCCGGTGCGCGTGGTCGATGCCGACACCGAGCTGCACGAGGCCGAGCGCGCGGTGGCGCGCATCGTGAGCCTGCGCGCCGGCGATGCGGTCACGCAAGGGGCGCAGCACAAGGAGTTCCGCGACTTCGCCATCCTCTACCGCGCCAACCACCAAGCGCGGATCCTGGAGCAGGCGCTGCGCCGCGCGCAGATTCCGTACAAGGTGTCGGGTGGCCAGAGCTTTTTCGACCGCGCCGAGATCAAGGACCTGTGCGGCTGGTTTCGCCTCTGGGTCAACAACGACGACGACCCGGCGTTCCTGCGCGCCATCACCACGCCCAAGCGCGGCATCGGCCACACCACGCTCGCAAGCCTGGGCACCTTTGCCAGCCAGTACAAGCTGAGCCTGTTCGCGGCGCTGTTCAGCCCCTCGCTGCCCAGCGTGATCCCCAAGCGCACGCTCGAGGGCGTGCACGAGTTCGGCCGCTACATCAACGACCTGGAATACCGCGCGCGCCGCACGATGGGCGCCGAAGCCTCGCGCACCTTCATGCTCGAATGGCTCAAGGAGATCGACTACGAGCGCCATCTCTACGACGGCGAAGAGAGCGAGGCGGCCGCCGCCACGCGCTGGAACAACGTGATGGAGTTCGTCGACTGGATGTCCCAGCGCGCCGGCGGATCGCTGGACGACGCCTCGGGTGCCAACGACAACGACGAGACCGAGCGCAAGAGCCTGCTCGAGGTGGCGCAGACCATCTCGCTGCTCTCGACCATCAGCGAGCGCGAGCAGGACCAGAACGTGGTCACGCTTTCCACGCTGCATGCCTCCAAGGGCCTGGAGTGGCCGCATGTGGTGCTGATCGGCGTGACCGAGGGCATGCTGCCCTTCAAGCTCGACGACGACAACGGCCGCCAGAAGGTGGTGAGCGACGAGACAACGCAGCGCCTGCAGGAAGAGCGCCGCCTGATGTACGTGGGCATCACCCGCGCGCAGCGCAGCCTGGCCGTGAGCTGGACCAAGAAGCGCAAGCAGGGCCGCGACATGGTGCCGTGCCTGCCGAGCCGCTTCATCGCCGAGATGGGCCTCGACAAGACCACCACCAAGGAAGACCCGCGCGAGAAGCTCAAGGCGCTGCGCGCCGAGTTTGCGCAGAAGGCACAGGAAAGCGCGGCTGCGAAGGCGGCCGCCGCGGCGGCGCCATGAAAGCGCTGCTCGCCGCCTTCGCCGCGCTCGCCGTCACGGGCTGCGCCGCGGTCGATCCCAAGGACCCCAATTGCCCCGCCGACGCGCGCGACCTGCCTCTGACATCGCTATACGGCCGTTGGGAAGCCCGCTTCGACGGCCTGCCCGCCGTGTCCGTCGTGCAACTGGGCAAGCATCCCGACTACGCCGGCGTGCGCGGCACCATCACGCGCAACGCCGATGGCGGCCCGAAGCCTTCGGTGGCGCAGCTTGCGGGCGACGTCGATGACGAAGGCGCGCTCTCCATCGACGAATCGATGGACGGCCGCGCCATCAGCGGCAACTGGGCCGGCACCTTGCAGCCGCGCTCCTGCGGCCGCGAATTCAGGGGAACGTGGCGCAATGCCGCGGACGAAAGCACGCACCCGTTCGTGCTGATCAAAACGGGCGGTTCGGAAGGAAAACAATGACCACTCGCACACATGCGTTCTTCGCAACGCTCATGACGTTCGCGGCCTCCCTGGGCAGCGCGGCCGCATATGCACAAGCCGTCGACAAGCCCGCGAGCCCGCTGGCCGATTCGCAGCTCACCTGGCAGCAATGCGCCGCGCTCGGCAACAACAACGATGCACGCCTGGCCTGCTTCGACCGCTGGGCGCAGCAGCAGACGCTGCCCTCGGTGTCGGTGCCCGTCGCACCGCCGGTGCTGGCCAGCACGCAGGCGCCGCCGGTGGACGGCTCGATCCCCGCCACGCGCGTGATCACGGTCGCCACCACCGAAGGCTGCCGCGACCAACAGTACTCGGCGCTCTCGCGCTTCTGGGAACTGGAGAACGCCACCGACTGCGGCACCTTCGGCTTCCGCGGCTACCGGCCCCTCTACGTCGCTGCCTCGGCCGCCACCAGGAAGCCGCAGGTGCCCACCTCGCCCTCGCCCGACCACACCGGCGAGCCCGTCGCCTACCAGGCCAACGAGATGCGCATCGGCCTGTCGGTGCGCACCAAGCTCGCGCAGGGCATGCTCACGCAGAACGACCCGATCAAGAAAGACTCGCTGTGGTTCGCCTACTCGCAGCAGTCGACGTGGCAGCTGTTCAACGGTGCGATCTCTCGGCCGTTCCGCACCACCGACCACGAACCCGAGCTGATGTATGTCTATCCGACCGACTTCCACCTGCCCGGCGGCTGGCGCTGGCGCTATGCGGGCCTGGGCATCGTGCACCAGTCGAACGGCCAGACGCTGCCGCTGTCGCGCAGCTGGAACCGCGTCTACCTGATGGGCGGCGCCGAGCTCGGCGACAAGTTCCAGATCACCGGGCGCATCTGGAAGCGCCTCTCGGAAGATGCGGCGAAGGACGACAACCCCGACATCGCCGACTACATCGGCCGCGCCGAAATCACCGGCCGCTGGAACCTCAACCGCGACAACACGCTCGGCGTGACCGTGCGCAACAACCTGCGCGACAGCGGCCGCGGCTCGGTGAAGCTCGAATGGCTGAAGGCCATCGGCGACCCGACCAAGAGCAACCTGCGCTTCCACACGCAGCTGTTCCATGGCTATGGCGACACGCTGGTGGACTACAACCGCAAGCGCACCGTTCTGAGCATCGGCCTGAGCCTCGTCGACTTCTGATCTTCTTCATTCACACCGGCAAACACCATGAGTGCTGACCTGTCCCCCGTCGATGCCACGCAGCGCGAGATCATCGCGGCGCTGCATGTGGCTCCCGTGTTCGATGCCGCCGCCGAACTCGCGCGGCGCACCGACTTTCTCGCCGGCTACCTGAAGCAGACGGGCCTCAAGACACTGGTGCTCGGCATCAGCGGCGGCGTCGATTCGCTGACCGCCGGCTGCCTCGCGCAGCGCGCGGTCGAGAAGCTGCGTGCCGAAGGCTACGACGCCACCTTCATCGCGATGCGCCTGCCCTACGGCGTGCAGAAGGACGAGGCGGAAGCGCAACGATCGCTCACCGTGATGAAGCCCGACCGCACGATCACCGTCGACATCCGCCCCGCGGCCGACGGCATGCTGGCCGCGCTGAAGGCCGGCGACCTGAAGTTCCGCGATGCGGCGCACGAGGACTTCGTGCTCGGCAACATCAAGGCGCGCGAGCGCATGGTGGCGCAGTTCGCGGTGGCCGGCGCGCACGACGGCATCGTCATCGGCACCGACCATGCGGCCGAGGCGCTGATGGGGTTCTTCACCAAGTTCGGCGACGGCGCGGCCGACATCACGCCGCTCACCGGCCTCAACAAGCGCCGCGTGCGCGCCGTGGCCGCACTGCTCGGCGCGCCCGACGAACTGGTCTACAAGGTGCCGACCGCCGACCTCGAATCGCTGGTGCCGGGCAAGCCCGACGAAGACGCCTTCGGCGTCACCTACGAACAGATCGACGACTTCCTCGAAGGCAAGCCGGTGTCGGCTGCGGCGCGCGCGATCATCCTGTCGACGCACCGCAAGAGCGCGCACAAGCGCGCGCTGCCGGTCGAGCCGCCGCCCCTCAGCGCCGGCTGACGCCGCGCCCCTGGCAACCACGCAACGCGCCCTTTCAGGGCGCGTTTGCTTTTGTGCGCCTGAAAACCTAAGACCACATAAAACGACAAGAACAACGATTCCAAATAAAACGTTGGATTTTTTCAGATCAACGTTCTAACATCCGCCCCGCGCCGGAAACACGGCGCACTTCCAGCAAAGAGCTGCATGGCTTGGGCAGATGAAGGAAACAACATGACGAGACGAATCCCCCTTTCGGTGGCCGCACTGGCGCTGCCGTTGTGTGCCGGCACCGCGTGGGCGCAGAGCAGCCTCACGCTGTACGGCACGGTCGATGCGGGCCTGCGCTACGAGACGCACGCCACCGACTACGGCGCCGATGGCGCCCCCGTGAACACACGCTCGCGCCTGCGCATGACGAAGGAAGGCGGCATGTCCGAAAGCTTCTGGGGCGTGAAGGGCACCGAAGACCTCGGCGGCGGCCTGCAGGCGATCTTCCAGCTCGAGAGCCACTTCGACCTGCGCAACGGCGACCCGCTTCCCAAGGACGGCTCGCAGTACATGCAGATCGCCTCGGTCGGACTGGTGTCGCAGTCGTGGGGCCAGCTCACCCTCGGGCGGCAGTACAACGTGGCGATGGAGGCGGCCTCGCTCGCCTACGGCTCCAACCTCTGGGCCGACTACTTCAACGCCTTCAAGCCCGAGCACACGCTGCTGGCCGCGAGCAAGACCAACAACATGATTCACTGGGGCGCGCAGCTGGGCGACGTGGTGCTGCTCGCGCAGTACGCCATCGGCGAGGGCGAGGGTTCCTCGAAGCGCGGCATCCAATATGGCGTGGGCGTGGCCTATGTGCCGGAGAACGGACCGGTCAAGCTGGCCGGCGCGCTCATGCGCACCAAGGACGACAACACGAACGCGAAGTTCGACATCTACACGGTCGGCGCGCAGTTCAGGCTCGGCGAATCGGCCACGCTGCAGGCCGGCTACATCGAGAACCGTCGGGACAACGACTTCACCTCGTTCGCGAACGGACCGTTCAGCGCGGTCGACCTCGCGGGGCTGGGCATCATCTCGCCGATGCAGACGGTGGACCCCACCATCCCCGGCGGCTTCAGCAAGCGTCGGATGATCCTCGGCGGCATTACCTACAAGGCCACGCCCTTGCTCACGCTCGCCGCCAACGTGTGGTTCACGCGGCAGCGCGGCTACACGAGCGACTTCGATGGTTCGGCGAGCCAGTACCAACTGGTGGCGGGGTATGCGCTGTCGAAGCGGACCATGCTCTATGCCGAGATCGACCACTCGGTGTATCGCGGCGGCTTGATCGGCGCGCAGCTCGTGGGCATCAACGCGCAGAGCCCGACGATCGCGCGCACGCAGACCGGCACCACCGTCGGCATCCGCCACACCTTCTAACCTTCCAGGCAGGCAGCGAACGCATGCGGATTCTTCTTCGTCTCCTTCTCTCGATGCTCCTTCTCGCGAACCTCTCGGCCTGCAAGAAAGAGGCGCCACGGCCGCCAACCGCCTCGGACATCCATCGCGCCGAATCGCTGCGGCCCGCCTCCGAAGACCTCCGCGCGCGCTACGAGCGCTCGTGCCTCGCATGCCACACGTCCATCGATGCCAAGGCGCCGCTGACCGGCGACATCGCGCAATGGAAGCCGCGCCTGGACAAGGGCATGGATGTGCTCGTGAAGCACGCGATGGAAGGCTTCAACGCCATGCCGCCCAAAGGCCTGTGCGCGGATTGCAGCGAAGCCGACATGCGCGCGCTGATCGTCTTCATGAGTCAAGGGAAGGAAGAGCGGAAATGAGCAACGACAACAACGCGCAAATGCCGCACAGCGAGCGCCGCCGCACGGTGCTGAAAGCCGGTGCGGGCATCGCGGTCACCGCCGCATTCGCCGGCAGCGGCATCGAGGCCCACGCCGCGACAGACGCTGCCGCGCCAACGGCGGCAGCAGCAACCGCAGCGACGACGCCCGCCCCCGCCTGGACGAACTGGTCCGGCATCGCACGCTGCACGCCCAAGGCCATCGAAACGCCGGGCGACGAAGCCGAGCTCGCGGCGGCATTGCGCAAGGCCGGCTCGGCCGGCGCGCGCTGCGTCGGTGCGGGCCACTCGTTCACCGCCCTCGTGCCCACCGACGCCACGCTGATCTCGCTCGACCGCATGTCCGGCATCGTTGCGAGCGACGCACAGGCGCAGACCGTGACGCTGCACGCCGGCACGCGTCTCGCGCTGCTGTCGCGCGCGCTCGATGCGCAGAACCTGGGCCTGCGCAACCTGCCCGACATCGACGCGCAATCCTTCGCGGGCGCCATCGCCACTGCCACCCACGGCACCGGCCAGGACCTCCCCGCCCTGCACGCTGACGTCGTCGGCCTGCGGCTCATGACGCCGAACGGCGAGGTGCTCGAATGCAGCACAACGCGCAACCCCGAGCTGCTCGCGGCCGCGCGCGTATCGCTCGGCAGCCTGGGCGTGATCACGCAGGTCACGGCGCGCGTGGTGCCGGCCTTCAACCTGCACCGCCGCGTGTTCCTCAAGCCCTTGCAGGCCATGCTCGACGAAGCGCCTGCGCTCGCACAGAAGCATCGCAACTTCGAGTTCTACTACCTGCCGTTCACCGGCTATGCGGCGGGCATCACGAACGACCTCTACACCGGCGCCGACACGGTCCAGTCGCCCTCGGCCGACGAAGACATGCTGCGCGACCTCAAGCGCCTGCGCGATTGGCTGGGCTGGTTCCCGTCATTGCGCCGCTGGGTGGCTGGCAAGCTGATCGACGGGGAGCAGACCGAAGAGGCGAAGAACCGCTCGTGGAAGCTGCTCTCCACGCAGCGCCCCACCAAGTTCAACGAGACCGAGTGCCATGTGCCGCGCGCCGATGGCATCGCCTGCGTGCGCGAAGTCATCGCGGCGCTGGAGCGGCGCAACGACGTGTTCTTCCCGCTGGAGTTCCGCTTCGTGAAGGCCGACGACGCCTGGCTCAGCCCGTTCCACTCGCGCGACAGCTGCTCGATTGCCGTGCACGCCGCGCAGGGCGAGCCCTACGACTACCTGCTCTCGGAGATCGGCCCGATCTACCGCAAGTACCAGGGCCGGCCGCACTGGGGCAAGCTGCACGACCTGAAGGCATCGCAGCTCGCGGCGCTCTATCCGCGCTGGAACGATTTCCTCGCGCTGCGCGCCCGGCTCGACCCGGAGGGGCGCATGCTCAACCCCTATCTGCGTCAACTTTTCGGGGTGACCGCATGAGCCGTCGAAAGATCCTCCTGGGCACGCTCGGCGTGGCCGCCGTCGGCACCGTGGGTGCCTTTGCATTGCGCCCCGGCGACAACGGCGCGCCGCATGACGACTACTTCCGCGCGCTCAACGACGAACTGAAGAAGAACGGCCCGATGCGCCCCTGCATGGTCATCGACCTGGACCGCATGGACCGCAACATCGACCGCGTGATGCAGAGCCTGCGCCAAGGCGGCAAGCACTACCGCATCGTCGAGAAGTCGCTGCCTTCGCATGCGCTCATCGACTACGTGGCCAAGCGCTCGGGCACGAAGCGGCTGATGTCCTTCCACCAGCCCTTCCTCAACATCGATGCGGAAATCTTCCCGGACTTCGACATCCTGATGGGCAAGCCACTGCCGGTGCAATCGGCAGCGCTGTTCTACAAGAAGCTCAAGGGGTCGTTCGATCCGTCGCGGCAACTGCAGTGGCTGCTCGACACGCCCGAGCGGCTGCAGCAGTACCTGGCGCTCGCGCAAGGCATTGGCAGCAAGCTGCGCATCAACATCGAGATCGACGTGGGCCTGCACCGCGGCGGCGTGGCCGACAACGCCACGCTCGGCCGGATGCTCGACCTCATCGCCGCCAACCCGCAACAGCTCGAGTTCGCGGGCTTCATGGGCTACGACGCGCACGTGGGCTTCGGTGTACCGAAGGTGCTGGGGTCATCGGAAGAACTGCTCGCCAAGGCGATGGCGATCTACCAGGGCTTCGTCGATCACGTGCGCGGCCGGTACCCGACGCTGTGGACCGACGGCCTCACGCTCAACACCGGCGGGAGCCCCAGCTACAAGCTGCACGAGGCGGAAAAGCTGAGCACCGAGGTCAGCACCGGCACCGCGCTGCTCAAGCCCACGCACTACGACATCGAAACGCTGGCCGCGCACGAGCCCGCCGCGTTCATCGCCACGCCGGTCATCAAGGCGACCGGGCCGGTGACCATTCCGGCGCTCGACGGCAAGTCGAAGATCTTCTCGTGGTGGGACGTGAACCAGCGCCAGACCTACTACATCTACGGCGGCTACTGGCTCGCGGACTACGCCTCGCCCAAGGGCCTGCAGTTCAACGGCATCCTCGGCCACAGCGCCAACCAGGAGAACGTGAACGGCTCCCCGGCCACCGGCCTCGCGGTGGACGACCAGGTGTTCCTGCGTCCCGCCATCGCCGAAGGCGTGCTGCTTCAGTTCGGCGATCTCGTCACCGTGCGCGGCGGCAAGGTGCAGGACCACTGGCCGGTGTACCGAGAGGGCGGCTGAAGAAGAAAAAACGCGGATTCCCCGTCAACGAACAGCCGCGATGCGGCACAAGGAGACTTCCATGGACACAACACAAGAAGAACAATGGAAAGAAAAAAGCGCAAGGCCATCCGCATGGCTCGCGCGCGCGGCGGCCGCTGCAGCGCTGCTGCTGGCCGGCATGCACGCGGCCCATGCGGGCTATGAGGTCGGCGTGGGCAAGGCCGACATCACTGCGGTCGAGCTCGGCAGCCTGAGCGCGGGCTTCGTCTTCGATCCGCCCTACGACGGCCTGCAGTCGCGCCAATACGTGCGGGCCTTCGACATCGAGGACAGCGCATCGCGCCGCGAAGTGGTGGTGGTCGTGGCCGAGCTGGGCCTGGCCAGCGGCAACCTCAAGCGGGTCGCGCTACAGCAGTTGCAGGCCCGCTACCCCGGCCGTTTCACCGACGACAACTTCGTGCTGACGATGACGCACACGCACGGCGTGCCGAACGTGGGCAATGCATCGAGCCCGCGGCTCTTCAAGGCGCAGGTCGATGGCGTGGTGAAGGCCGTCGAGGCGGCGATGGCCGACAAGGCGCCCGGCAGCATCGAGGTCAACCGGGGCCAGTTGCGCGGCGTGGGCGCCAACCGCTCGGCGCAGGCCTTCGTGCTGAACAAGCCCGAGGACCAGGCCGTGTTCCCCGAGCGCATCGACACCGGCATGACCCAGTTGCGCTTCGTGCGCAATGGAGCCGCCGTCGGCGCACTGATGTTCTACGGCCTGCATCCGACCAACATGATCGACGAGGCCTTCAGCTTCATCAGCACCGACAACTACGGCCATGCGGCGCGCCGGCTCGAAGACGATATCGACCAGGGCCGGCCGGCCGGCAGCAAGCGCTTCGTCGCGGCGTTCGCGCAGACCGGCACGGGCGACGTCACGCCCAACATCAACTTCAAGAACTGCAACGACGTCGATCCGCCGTTCTGGGTCAGCTGGAAGACCCATGTGCTCGCCCGCCACGACTGGGGCTGCAACCGCGGCTCCAGCACGCTCGGGCCCTTCGAGAGCATGCGCGACACGGGCGACAAGCTCTTCGCGGCGGCGAAGTCGCTGCTGGTGGTGCCGTCCTCCACGGGCCATCCGGTCGATGCCGGCGTGCCGCCCAACCAGCGGCTGAACTACCAGTACAAGGCCGTCGATTTCGCGAAGATCGCGGTGTCCGGCAAGTACACCGGCGGGCATGGCGACCAGGCCACCTGCGACCCCGCCTGGGGCTCGGCCTTCGCGGCGGGCAGCAGCGAAGACATGGGCTCGATCCTCGCGCAGGAAGGCGCCGACAACCGCACCAGCCTCGCGCAGATCGTGAGCATCCTCATCAACCTGCCGGTGATTCCCGTGATCGTGAAGCCGCTGCTCGACGCCTCGTACCAGCCGATCACCAGCGACGTGCGGCAGTGCCAGGGGCGCAAGGACGTGCTCGCCGCGCTGGTGCCCGGACCGACCTCGCTGCAGGTGGTGAAGCTCGGTTCGCTGACCCTGGCCTTCACGCCCTTCGAACTGACGACGATGACGCAGTACCGCATCCGCCGTCATATCGCGCAAACGTTGAACGCGGGCGTGGACGACGTCATCGCCGTCGGCTACAGCTCCGGCACGGTGCCCAGCCTCCAGGTCGACAGCACCGGCGGCTATGTCGTGACCCCGGAGGAATACGACAGCAAGCAGTACGAATCCGGCTACACCGCCTGGGGCAAATGGACGCAGCCGGCGCTCGCGCAGGCGCTCGATGCGATGGCCGCGACGCTGGTCGCCAACGACGCGAAGCCCAGCGTCACGCCCGTGGTGCCCGCGCCGCAGGACCCGCTGGTCGTGGCCGCACGCACGCCCGAAGACAAGCTGCCCGCGGCCGTCCCCTGGGACGGTGTGCCGCTGTTCTCGGGCATGGGCGTGGTGCTGAAGGCGCCGCAGGTGGTGCAGCACGAAGTCAACGGCAAGCTGCAGGCCGACGACAAGCGCCGCTTCCTCGAAGCCACCTTCGTGAGCAGCCATCCGATGAACCGGCTGGGCAGCATCGACTCGTTCCTCTTCATCGAGAAGCAGGCGGCCGACGGCAGCTGGAAGGAAATCGAGCGCGACGGCCGCTGGGGCACGACGGTGCAGTGGAAGGCGATTGCGCTGTGCATCAACTGCCGCTCGGCGACCGTGTCGTGGCAGATCCCGGTCGATGCCACGGGCACATACCGCATCGTCCACAAGGGCAACTACAAGCCCAGCTGGATCCTGCCGGACGTGGTCGAGTACCGCAGCGCGACCACGCCTTTCGAACTCAAGGCCTGAGCCATGACCCGCAACGGATACCGATACACCTGGACGGTCGCAGCGCTGTGCGCCCTGGGCATCGGCGCAGCGATCTTTGCCATCGACGCGAGCACGCCGGGTTCCGGCACGGAGGATGCGGCAGCCCGGTCGGCGACGGCCGCGATGGCGAGCACGCCGGCCGCTGCCGCCGCACAAGGCAGCCAGGCCGCTTCGCCATGGACCGCCTCGCCTTTCATCCAAGGCCCGACCTCGACGCAGCCGGCATCGACGGGCCCCGGCCCGGTCGAGCGGATGCTCGATATTCCGGCGCTGCAGGCGCGCTGGTCCGGCGATCCGAGACGCGATGAGAAGATCGGCGAGGTGATCGCAGTCACCCGGCTGCAGGACCGCATCGGCGGCATCGGCGAAACGCTGGACGGGCTCCCGCCCGAAGCGCGGCGAGGTCGAGATTCTGGTCCACCAGATGCAGGCCTTCGCGGCGCGCGGCGTGCTGCCCAAGGAAGAGGTGGAGGACGTGGAGGCCCAGTTGCTGGCCCTCGTCGACCCCGATGGCAACAGGCAGGACAATGGCCAGCCCCGCAGGCACGGCCCCCGAGGATTCAGATGACGACCCAGGACATGAGACAGACCTTCGACGCGATGCGCGCCGCCAGCCTGCGCGCGCAGACGCCACCATGGAGCGAGCGCGCCGGACGCCTGGAGCGCCTGCGCGCGCTTGTGATGGACCACCGCAAGGAGATCGCCGCCGCCATCAGCGCGGACTTCTTCAACCGGCCCTATCAGGAAACCGAACTGGCCGAGGTCTTCCCCGCCGTCGAGGGCATCAACCATGCGCTGCGCCACGGCAGGAAATGGATGCGCACGCAGCGCCGCTCCACCGGCCTGTGGTTCAAGCCCGCGTCGTCGCGGATCATGCCGCAGCCCCTGGGCGTGGTCGGCATCGTGGTGCCGTGGAACTATCCGCTGAACCTTGCGGTGGGTCCGATGACGGCCGCGCTCGCCGCGGGCAACCGCGTGATGGTGAAGCAGTCGGAGTTCACGCCGCGCTTTGCCGAACTGTTCGCCACGCTCGTGCGGGCCGCCTTCGCGGAAGACGAGATCGCCATCGTCAACGGCGACGCCGAAGCGGCGCGCGAATTCTCCAGCCTGCCCTTCGACCACCTGCTGTTCACCGGCTCGACGGCCGTCGGCCACCATGTGATGCGCGCCGCGAGCGAGAACCTCACGCCGGTGACGCTGGAGCTCGGCGGCAAGTCACCCGCGATCATCGGGCCCGATGCCAACTTCGAGAAGGCCGTCGAACGCATCCTCGTGGGCAAGACGCTCAACGCCGGCCAGACCTGCATCGCACCCGACTACGTGCTGGTGCCCGAGGGGCAGCAACAGCGCTTCGCGGACAGCGCCCGGCGCGTGTTCAATGCGATGTACCCGGACATCGCGCGCAACACCGACTACACCAGCATCGTGAGCCCGCGCCACTTCTCGCGGCTGCAGGAACTCGCCGCGCTGGCGCAGACGGAAGGCGCGTCGGCCGTGCCGCTCTCGGACATGGCGCCCGATGCCGCGACACGCCGCTTCCCGCCCGTGCTGCTGACCGGCGTGCAGGACAGCATGCGCGTGATGAAGGAAGAAATCTTCGGCCCGATCCTGCCGGTGATGACCTACGGCACCGTCGACGACGCCATCGCGTATGTCAACGCGCACCCGCGCCCGCTCGCGCTCTACCTCTTCGAGAAGAACGGCGCGACCATCGACCGCGTGATGCAGCAGACAGTGGCCGGCGGCGTGTCGATCAACGACACCCTGCTGCACATCGCGCAGGACGACCTGCCCTTCGGCGGTGTCGGTGCGAGCGGCATGGGCGCCTACCACGGGGAGCACGGCTTCCGGACCTTCTCGAAGATGAAGCCGATCTTTCACCAGTCGGCCTTCAACGGCGTCGGCCTCTTCAAGCCGCCCTACAGCAAGACCTTCGAGCGGATGATGAAGCTGCTGGTGCGCTGAATCAGTTCTTCAGCTGCGGCCCTGCGACAGCAGCTTGACCGCCGCGGCCGACTTCGCGCCTGGAAAGCGCTGCACGATGCCCGAGAGAAGAATGTCGAGCAGCAGGTTCAGGTGCGCCTCGGCATCGAGCCGCTCGATCCACGGATCGTCGCCGGTGGACACGCGCAGCGAGGTCATACCGTGCATGCCCTCCCAGAGAATCTGCGTGGCCACGGCCACCTGCTTGTCATCGGCGGCCATGTAGCCGTCGCGCACCAGTTCCGCGGTGAGGCTGCAGACGAAGGCGTAGGGGTCGTTCTCGATGTCGCCAAACGTGAGCGTCGAGGTCTCGACGGGCGCCGCGGGGCGCCGCTCCATGAACACCAGGAAATACTGGTCGGGGTGCTTGAGCCCGTACTCGACATAGGCCTGGCACGCGAGCCGGATGCGTTCGATCGGGCTCTTCGCCGGCAGCACCGCGGCCTGCATGAGCTTGTTGAGCCGGATCAGGTCGTCGTCGACCGCGTTGGCGATCATGCTGGCCTTGTCGCCGAACAGCGCATAGACCACCGTGTTCGAGAAACCCGATTCTTCCGCCACCTTGCGCATGGTGATTTCACGCGCGCCGGTCTTGGCGACCATCTTGCGCACGACCTTCAGGATGTCCTTGCGGCGTTGTTCCAGCTCTCGCTGCTTGCGTTCCTGAAGGTTGCTGCTTGTGACCATGGCGTCTTGGGAGATGGGCGTCTTTTTGCTGGATGGAATCTTATCCCGCGGGTGAGACGCAGCGGCCAGTGCCCCTCGGGGCATAAGGTTTCAGGGCGTGTTCGGCGCATGCGCGCAGGTCGCCCCGGACACCCGCTACTTGAACTCGTCCGCCGTGATCCCGAGCTTGCGCAGCTTGTCGTGCAGCGTCTGCCGAGCAATGGCCAGCGCGGTGGCCGTCGCCGGCTGGTCACCCTGGTGCTTGCGCAGCGCCTCGACGATCACCGCGCGCTCGAAGGCCTCGACCTGCTGCGGCAGCGCACGCGGAAGCGCGGGCAGGCCTTCGCCCGTGCCGCGCGTCTGCGTGAGACGCTCACCAAGCAGGCCCAGCACGAAGCGGTCGGCCACGTTGCGCAGCTCGCGCACGTTGCCGGGCCAGGCGTAGGCCATCAGGTCGGCCAGTTGCGCGTTGGTGAGCAACGGCGCCGCACGCTCGTAGCGGCTCGCCGCCAGCAGCGTGAAGTGCTCGAACAGCAGCGGAATGTCTTCGCGGCGCTCGCGCAGCGGCGGCAGCTCGATGAAGGCCACGCCCAGCCGGTAGTACAGGTCGGCCCTGAACTTCTGGCGGTCGCTCATTTCCTTCAGGTCTTCCTTGCTCGCGGCCACCACGCGGCAGTCGAAGGGAATGGCCTTGTTGGAGCCGATGCGCTCGATGCTGCGCTCCTGCAGCGCGCGCAGGAGCTTGATCTGCACCGGCAGCGGCATGCTCTCGATCTCGTCGAGAAACAGCGTGCCGCCGTTGGCGTATTCGAACTTGCCCACGCGCACGCGGTTGGCGCTGGTGAAGGCGCCCGCCTCGTGGCCGAAGAGCTCGCTCTCGGCCAGCGCCTCGGGAAGGCCTCCGCAGTTGAGCGGCACGAAATGCTGGCGCCGGCGTTCGCTGCGGTCGTGCAGGCAGCGGGCGACGAGCTCCTTTCCGGTGCCGGTTTCACCGTAGATGAGCACGTCGGCCGAGGTCTCGGCCAGCGTCATCACCGTGCGGCGCACCAGCTGCATCTGGGCCGAGCGGCCGATCAGCACCGACTGGATGCCGTTCCAGTTTTCCAGTGCATCGCGCAGCGCGCGCACCTGCAGCGACAGCTGGCGGCGCTCGATGGCATGGCGCACGATGGCCACCAGCCGCTCGGAGCTGAAAGGCTTCTCGATGAAGTCGTAGGCGCCCTCGCGCATGGCCTGCACCGCCATCGCGATGTGGCCGTGGCCGGTGACCAGGATCACGGGCAGCTCGGCATCGGCCGCATGCAGCTCGCGCAGCCACTCGGTGCCGCTCAGGCCCGGCAGGCGCACGTCGCTGATCACGATGGCCGGCACGCCGAAGCTGATGTGCGGGCGCGCGCGCTCGGCGCTGTTGAAGGCCTCGACCTCGAAACCGGCCAGGGCCAGCACCTGGGTCGTGCTGAGGCGGACGTCTTCGTCGTCCTCGACCAGCATCACCCGGATGGCAGGGGCTTCGCTCACTTGTTGATCACTCCTGTGGGGGTGGGAATAAGGATGTTCTGCACGGCGGCCGGCAGGTCGACGACGAACGAGGCGCCGCCTTCGGGCAGGTTGGCCGCGTGCAGCGTGCCGTCCATGGCGCGCACCAATTGTGCCGAGATCACGAGCCCGAGGCCGAGGCCCGTGCCCGCGGGCTTGCTGGTGACGAAAGGCTCGAACAGGCGCGGCAGGATGTCGGGCTGGATGCCGGGGCCGGTGTCGCTCACGCGCACGATCACGCGGCCTTCGTTCGGCCGCGCCTCGATGCGCAGCGTGCGCAGCGGCGACTCCCGCATCGCGTCGATGGCGTTGCGCATCAGGTTGACGAGCACGCTGCCGAGCGCGGCCTCCTCGGCCATCACGCTCAGGCTCGCGGGCTGCACGTCGACCTCGATGGCGATGGCGTTCTTCTTCATGGCCTCGGCCACGATGACCTGCGCGTCGGCGATGGCGCGCGCCATCGGCACGGCGGCCAGCGGCAATTCGCTCTTGTGCGCGAAGGTCTTGAGCTGCGAGGTCAGGCGCGCGAGGCGGTCGACCATGCTGCGAATGCGCTGCAGGTTGCCGCGCACGTCGTCCAGGCGGTTCTTGTCGAGCAGGATGGCGGCGCTCTCCGAGAGCGTGCGCATCGCGGTGAGCGGCTGGTTCAGTTCGTGCACCACGCCCGTCGACATCTGGCCGAGCGCCGCCATCTTGCCGGCATGCAGCAGCTCGCCCTGTGCGGCGCGCAGTTGCGCGGTGCGCGCGACCACGGTCGATTCGAGGGTGTCGTGCGCGGCCTGCAGCGCGGCCTGGTTGGCGAGCTTCTGCCGCATGGCGCGGCGGCGCTGCCACAGCGTGACGGCGATCAGCAGCAGCACGGCCATCGCCAGGCTCGCGGTGATGGCCGCGTTGCGCGCGCCCACGCGCACCGGTGCCAGGTCGTCGAGCACCACCAGTTGCCACGGCGCGTCGCGCAGCTTGCGCGTGGAGGCGAGCTGGTCGACGCCATCGAGGGCGATCATCTGCACATCGCGCGCCAGCGTCTCCTTCTGCGTCCATTGCAGCGGCTGCAGCGCGGCTTCGCCATAGGGCCGTGAACGCTGCACCTCGGCGCGCTGCAGGCCGTCCAGCGGCAACATCGGGCGGAACTTGAGGTCTTCGCGGGTGGAAAGGATCACCACGCCGCGCTGGTCGATCAGCGCCACGTCGCCCGGGAGCTTTCGCCATGCGCGCTCGGCCTCCTCGAGGTTGACCTTCACGGCCACCACGCCGCGCGTGGGCTGGTCGCGCCGCAGCGCATAAGAGAGGTAGTAGCCGGGCTTGCGGCTGGTGATGCCCACGCCGTAGAAGCGGCCCCGGCCCTGACCGAACGCATCGATCACGTAGGGCCGGAACGAAAAGTCCTGGCCGACGGTGGTGCCGGGTCGGTCCCAGTCGGAAGCCGCGAGCGAGGTGCCGCCGGCGTCCAGCACATAGAGCATCTCGGCGCCCGCGGCGGCGTTCACGCCGTCCAGGTAACGGTTGACCGCATCGCGCAACGCCCCGTCCGAGGGCGTGCCCAGCAGCGCCGGGACGATGGGGGTCATCTCCAGCAGCGCGGGCAGGTATTCGAAGCGGGCCAGGTCGGCGTCCAGCGCGGTCGCGAGCATGTCCAGCCGGTGATCGGCCGCGTCGCGCAGGCGCGCCAGGCCGTTCTGCATGGCCAGATGGTGGCCGGCGAAGGCGGCGACGGCCACCAGGGCCAGTGCGCCGAGCCAGCGAAGCAGGCCGCGCCAGCGTTTGGGAGTTGGAGAAGACAAGTCGAAGCGCAGTGCCGGCTGCCGTGAGGTCATGAACCCGTTATTGCACAAGGCCGCAAAGGCCGCATCGGTGGCAGCCCGGTGGCGTGCATCCTGCAACATTTCTTCCAGGCTCGGCGTGCGCTCGGGCATGGCGTGGTTCGCCGGGCCGGCGGCGGCAGCGAGACGGCCGCCAGCAGGGGTCATCGCTTCGCCGGGCCGCCCTGCAGCGCCCGGAGCGTGGCCTCGTGCACCGTCTTGCGGATGGTCTCCCCCTGCCTGGCCGTGGCCTCGGTGAACTTGTTGATCGGTGCGACCTGATCGATGCCGTTCTTCAAGATCATGGTCGTGCGCTCACTGCATGTGCTGGCCGCCGTTGATGGCGATGTTGGCGCCCGTCACGAAGGCGGCTTCTTCCGAAGCCAGGTAGATGATCAGGCCCGCCACTTCCTCGGGCTTGCCCAGCCGGCCCACGGGAATGTGCGGCAGGATCTTGCTGTCGAGCACTTCCTTCGGGATGGCCGTGACCATCTTCGTGCCGATGTAGCCGGGCGAGATGGTGTTCACCGTCACGCCCTTCTTGGCCACTTCGAGCGCCAGCGCCTTCGTGAAGCCGTGCACGCCGGCCTTGGCGGCCGAGTAGTTGGTCTGGCCGAACGCGCCCTTGGAGCCGTTCACCGACGACACGTTGATGATGCGGCCCCAGCCCCGCTCGACCATGCCGTCGGCCACCTGCTTGCTCATGTTGAACAGGCTGTCGAGGTTGGTGCGCAGCACGGCGTTCCAGTTGATCTGGTCCATCTTCTTGAAGGTCATGTCCCGCGTGATGCCGGCGTTGTTGACCAGCACGTCGACCGGGCCCAGCGCCTCCTGCACCTGGCTCACGGCGCGGGCGCAAGAGTCGTAGTCGGCCACGTCGCAGGGCACGGCCAGGATCCGGTAGCCGCGCGACGCCATCTGCGCCACCCAGTCGGCGTGCGACTTGTTGCCCGGCGAATAGGTCACCGCGAGCTTGTAGCCCGCATCGACCATCTTGGTGGAGATCGTCTCGCCCAGGCCGCCCATGCCGCCGGTGACCAGGACCACTTGCTCTTTGCTGCTCATTGGATTGCTCCTCGTTGCTTGGTGAATGTGAAAGACCGGGTTCAGGCGCGTTCGACGGCCAGTGCGACGCCCATGCCGCCGCCGATGCACAGCGACGCCAGGCCCTTGTTCGCGCCGCGGCGGCGCATCTCGTGCAGCAGCGTCACCAGCACACGGCAGCCCGACGCGCCGATGGGATGGCCGATGGCGATGGCGCCGCCGTTCACGTTGATGCGGCTCGTGTCCCATTCCATCTGCTGGTTGACCGCGCAGGCCTGCGCCGCGAAGGCTTCGTTGATTTCCATGAGGTCCAGGTCCTGCGCCTTCCAGCCGGCCTTCTTGAGCGCGAGCTGCGAAGCCGGCACCGGGCCCATGCCCATGAGCGAGGGATCGAGGCCTGCGCTCGCATAGGCACGGATCACCGCCAGCGGTTGCAGGCCGAGCGCGGCGGCACGCGAGGCCGACATCACCAGCACCGCGGCAGCGCCATCGTTCAGGCCCGAGGCATTGCCGGCCGTGACCGAGCCGGTCTTGTCGAACGCGGGGCGCAGGCCCGCGAGCGCGTCGGCGTTGGTCTTGCGGTTCACGAACTCGTCGGCGGAGAAGACGATGGGGTCGCCCTTCTTCTGCGCGATGCTGAAGGGCAGGATCTCGTCGTTGAAGCGGCCGGCGTCCTGCGCGGCCGCTGCCTTCTGCTGCGAGGCGAGCGCGAGCGCGTCCTGCATCTCGCGCGTGATGCCGTATTTCTTCGCCACGTTCTCGGCCGTGGTGCCCATGTGGTACTGGTTGTAGACGTCCCAGAGGCCGTCCACGATCATCGTGTCGACCAGCTTCCAGTCGCCCATGCGCTGGCCGTTGCGCGAGTTGGGCAGCACGTGCGGCGCGGCGCTCATGTTCTCCTGGCCGCCGGCCACCACGATCTCGGCATCGCCGCACTTCACCGCCTGCGCCGCGAGCATCACGGCCTTCAGGCCCGAGCCGCAGACCTTGTTGATGGTGAGGCCCGGCACGCCGATGGGCAGGCCCGCCTTGATGACCGTCTGCCGCGCCGGGTTCTGCCCCGCGCCGGCCGCGAGCACCTGGCCCATGATCACTTCGGACACCGCATCGCCCGGCACGCCGGCTTTCTCGAGCAGCCCCTTCACCACGTGCGCGCCCAGTTCCGGCGCGGGCGTTCCGGCGAGCGTCCCGCCGAACTTGCCGACCGCCGTGCGTTGCGCGGCCACGATCACGATATCGTCTGACATGAGAGTCTCCTTGAGTTGATGCGAGAGTGAGAAAGAAAGCGAAGCGACCGCGCTGCGGTCAGCGCGCCGGGCCGGCGGGCATGTGCACCTCGGTCGCGTCGAGCACCTGCTCGGGCTCTTCGGCCTCTGCCGTGCTCTCCTGGTTCAGGATGCGGTCCATGCGCGCGACGTCGAGGTCGTCGGTCCACTTGGCGACCACGACGGTCGCCACGCCGTTGCCGATCAGGTTGGTCAGCGCACGCGCTTCGGACATGAAGCGGTCGATGCCCAGGATGAGCGCGAGGCCCGCCACCGGCACATGCCCCACGGCCGACAGCGTCGCGGCCAGCACGATGAAGCCGCTGCCCGTGACGCCGGCCGCGCCCTTCGAGGTGAGCAGCAACACGGCCAGCAGCGTGAGTTGCTGCGTGAGCGACATGTCGGTGTTGGTCGCCTGCGCGATGAACACCGCCGCCATCGTCAGGTAGATCGAGGTGCCGTCCAGGTTGAACGAGTAGCCCGTGGGCACCACCAGGCCGACCACCGACTTCCTGGCGCCCAGGTTCTCCAGCTTGGCCATCATGCGCGGCAGCACCGATTCGCTGGACGAAGTGCCCAGCACGATCAAGAGCTCTTCCTTGATGTACTTGATGAACTTCCAGATGCTGAAGCCGTGCACCCGCGCAATCAGCCCGAGCACCACGAAGATGAAGAACAGGCAGGTGGCGTAGAAGGTGGCCATCAGCTGGCCGAGCTGCAGCAGCGAGCTCACGCCGTACTTGCCGATGGTGAAGGCCATCGCGCCAAAGGCGCCGATGGGTGCGACCTTCATGATGTAGCCCACGATCACGAAGAGCACGTGCGAGCCCTTTTCGATCACGTCGAACACCAGCGTGCCGCGGCCGCCGAACTTGTGCAGCGCAAAGCCGAACATCACCGCGATCAAGAGCACCTGCAGGATCTCGCCCTTGGCGAACGCATCGACCACCGTGTTGGGAATCACGTTGAGCAGGAAGTCGGTGGTGCTCTGCATCTTGCCGGGGCCGGTGTAGGCCGCGACGCTCTTGGCGTCGAGCTGGCTCACGTCGACGTTCATGCCGGCGCCGGGCCGCACGATGTTGATGATGACCAGGCCCACCACCAACGCGATGGAACTCACGATCTCGAAGTACAGCAAGGCCAGGCCGCCGGTCTTGCCGACCTTCTTCATGTCCTCCATGCCGGCGATGCCCACCACCACCGTGCAGAAGATGATCGGCGCGATGATCATCTTGATGAGCTTGATGAAGCCGTCGCCCAGCGGTTTCATCGAGGCCCCAGTGTCGGGCCAGAAGTGGCCCAGCAGCACACCGAGCACGATGGCGGTGATGACCTGGAAGTAGAGGGATTTGTAAAAGGGCTTGGGTGCGGCCTGAGAGTCCACGGGTATCTCCTAGAAAATTTCTGGCGCCGGCGGCACGCGGCCGGGCACCTGCAAAACGGTCGACGGGGGGATGCAAACGCGGGCTGCCGCAGTGCGGCCCGGCAGCACGGACGCATCGGTCCGCTTGCCGGTTGCCGCAGGGTCGAGGTCGCCTGGGGCTGTCGGTTTGTCTCCTGTGTCATGGCCGGCACCTCATCGGGTCGCGCGGCCGCTCCCTGAACCCAGCAATCGACATGCCATGCGTGAGCCACCGTCCGAAGCGCGCTAAGTCGTTGATTTCACAAGGATTGGTGCCGCCCCTGGCCCCGCGGCCTGCCGAGGATCCGGATGCGCAGCCGGATGTCCGTCCGAACTGCCGGACCCGATGCCAAGGGCAAACCCTGAGTGACAAGGACCCAACCGGCACCAGTAGGACATTCGTCCAATGGCGCCGAAAACCCCGCACGACGACAGTACGGGCTCTCCTTCAACCCTCAGCTTTTCGACAGGACCTTCATGAAAACCGCTCAACGCTTCAAGCTCGCCGCCGCTGCCCTCGCCATCGGCCTCTCCTTCGCCACGGGCGCCATCGCGGCCGACAAGCCCAGCGTGGTCATCGTCCACGGCGCCTTCGCCGACGGCTCCGACTGGGCCAAGGTGATCCCGCTGCTGCAGGCCAAGGGCGTGAACGTGGTGGCGGTGCAGAACCCGCTGACCTCGCTCGAAGACGACGTGGCCGCCGCCAGGCGCGCCATCGATGCGCAGCCCGGCAAGGTCGTGCTGGTCGGTCATTCGTGGGGCGGCTCGGTCATCACCGAGGCCGGCGCGAACGACAAGGTGTCGTCGCTCGTGTACATCGCGGCCTTCGCGCCCGATGCAGGCCAGAACTCGGCCGAGCTCGGCAAGGACTACCCGGCCGCGCCCGGCTTCGCGCACATCAAGGCCGACGCGAGCGGCTTCCTCTCGCTCACGAAGGAAGGCATGTCCAAGCACTTCGCGCAGGACCTGCCCGCCGCCGCCACCGCGGTGATGACCGCGACGCAGGGCCCGATCCTGGGCAAGTCCTTCGAGCAGAAGCTGACCGTGGCCGCATGGAAGACCAAGCCCTCGTGGTACCTGGTCGCGAACTCGGACCACATGATCCAGCCCGCGCTGCAACGCGACATGGCCAAGAAGATCGGCGCGACCGTCTCCTCGGTCAACAGCAGCCACGTGCCGCAGCAATCGCAGCCGGCCAAGGTGGCGCAGGTGATTCTGGACGCGGTGAGCCATACCAAGTAAGGTGCCCGGCGTGCCGGCTGCGGCCGGCACGCCTTCTATCTTTTCTCTCTCGATTTTTTCCGTGCAGCCTGCGCCCCACATCCCGGTCTTCGACGCCATCAAGGCCCTTGCATTCGTCGGCGACCTGAGCATGGGGCAACCCATCGACCACTCCGCACGCACCGCGTGGATCGCCTCGCAGCTCGCCGCCGCCATCGGCCGCGATGCAACGGTGCAAGGCCATGCGGCCTGCGCGTCGCTGTTGCGATGGTCGGGCTGCACCGCGAACGCGCCCGAGTTTTCCGACCTGATGGGCGATGACGTTGGCGGACGCCGCGCGATGCTCTCGAACGCATCGGCGAGCGCCGCGACCGAGCTCGCGGCCTCCGTCGGTCCGATGGCGGAGATCCATTGCGAGGTCTCCGGCGACATCGCGCGAACGCTGGGCATGCCGCCCGAGGTCGAGCGCACGCTGCGCCACATGTTCGAGACCTTCAATGGGCAGGGCAAGCCGCACGGGCTGCGCGCCTCTCAGATTCCTGAAGAAGTCTTCATCGTCTCGGTCGCCGGCGATCTCGAAATCTTCTCGCGCGTGCATGGCTTGAGCAATGCGCTGCGCTACATCGCCGACCGCGCCGATGCGCGCTATCCGGCCTTCGTGGTCGATGCCGTGCAGCAGCATGCGGTCGACTGGCTGCATGCACTGGAGCAAGGCGCGGCGGCCGACATGCAATCGCCTTCCGACGCATTGCGCGAGACGACGGCATCGCTCGAACTGATCGCCGACGTGATCGACCTCAAGCTGCCGTGGATGACCGGCTTCTCGCGCCGCGTGGCCGATGCCGCGTTCGCCTGTGCCGCGGGCGTGGGGCTGGGCGACGTCGAGCAGGGGCAGGTGCGGCGCGCGGCGCTCATCCACGGCATCGGTCGCGCGTCGGTGCCGAATGCAGTGTGGGATTCGCCGGGCGTGCGCAGCGAGGCCGACAAGGAACGCCTGCGCCTCGTGCCCTATTGGACGGACCGTGCGGCGCGGCGCATCGGCACGTTGCGCACCGAAGCGGAGATCGCTTCCTTCGTGGACGAACGACTCGACGGCTCGGGTTTCTTCCGCGGCATCAAGGGACCGGCCATCGACGTCGCGGGGCGTGTGCTGGCCGTCGCCGCGCACTGGGTGCTGTTGCGCACGAGCCGGCCGGGGCAGGCTGCGCTCGACGAGGCCGATGCGATCGCCGCGTTGAAGAACGAAGCGGAACTCGGGCGGCTCGATGCGGCGGCTGTGGCCGTGCTGACAGGACACCCGCAGGCCGGTGCCGTACCTCTGCCATCGAACGAAGCAGCCGCCCTTCTCTCCAGCCGAGAGATCGAAGTGCTCGGGCGCATCAGCCTCGGCGACAGCAACAAGGAAGCGGCGCGCGTGCTCGGCATCAGCCCGAGTACGGTGCGGGCGCATCTGGAGAACATCTTTCGCAAGCTTGAATGCACGACGCGTGCTGCGGCTACCTTGAAGGCGCTGACGCTCGGGCTGCTTTGAAAGCGGGTTCATTCGGGGCAGGTGCACAGGCCACCGGGTACTCCCCTCCGCGAATGTCCCCCGGCCTTCGGCCTCCTCCTTGATTTCGCTGCGGGGAGCACCCGATGCCCTGCGCACTTGGGCACGCTCTGGGTAAACAGCCGATCAACAACCGCTCTGAAAGCGCTCGCGCTGATGGTGGGCTCTGTTTCGCGAAATCAAGGAGGAGGCCGCAGGCCGGGGGACATTCGCGAAACAGAGCCCACCGTCGGCGTGAGTGCTGCCCTGAATGGTTTCAGCCGAACGTGAACGCGTAAGCCTGCGCCCCACCGTCGAGGAATTCGATCTCGAACAACCGGTCCTTCCCGCTCTTCGCCTGACGAACAAGCTGGTAGAGCTTCTGCGCCTCGATGGTTCCGTAACCCTGCTCATCGGTGTCCGCGCCGTGGTCCGCGAGCGGTGGCTTGCCATCGATCAGCACGCGAAAGCGCACCGGCTTGCCGTCGCCCGCCGGGCCGAGCATCAGGTGCAGGTCCCGCGCCTGAAAGCGGTAGGCGATGCGGCCATTCGGCTGGTTCGACACGGCGCGCTCGGGCTCCACGGTCCAGTTGCCGGCGAGCGCCCACTGGTTCGTGCGCAGCATCGCGGGGCTTTGGTAGACATGCGCGCGGCCATTCACGAGACCGCCGGGCGATGCGAAGCCCTCTGCACGCTCTGCCCCCACATAGGTCTCGCCGGACATCGCGAGTTCGTCGCCCGGCGCGGCCTGCGTGCCCTCGCCCTTCGGCGCGACCACGCCCGCCGGCAGGTTGTGCTGCCCTGCTTCGGCAAGCAGTTGCTGGATGATCTGCTCGGCCTTGTCGTAGCGGTTCTCGCCGAACTGGTGATGGCGGATGCGCCCCTGTGCGTCGATGAAATAGAACGCGGGCCAGGCCTGGTTGTCGAAGCCGCGCCAGATCTTGAAGTCGTTGTCGAGCGCCACCGGGAAGCCGATGCCCAGGTCCTTCGTGGCCTTGCGCACGTTGGCCGAACGCTTCTCGAACGCGAACTCCGGCGAGTGCACGCCGAGGACGACAAGCCCGGCGTCCTTGTACTTCTCGGCCCAGGCGCGCACGTACGGCAGCGTGCGCAGGCAGTTGATGCACGAGTAAGTCCAGAAGTCGACCAGCACGACCTTGCCGCGCAGGGCTTCGGGAGTGAGCGGCGGCGAGTTGATCCATTCGGTCGCGCCGGCGAGCGAGGGGAACTGGCCCTCGATGCCCAGCTTGCGCACGGGTGCCGGCTCCGGGACCACGGCGGCGGTCTTGACGAAGCCTGTTTCTTGTTGCGGCGGGACGGATTCGACCAGGGGCCTGGATTGCGGTTGCGGCTTCGGCATGTCGATCTTCTCCACGAGTGCCTTTTCGAGCGCTGATGTGGTGCCCACCGAGAGCTGGCTGAGTACGCCCGTATCGAGCCCCAGTGCAATCGCACCGACGCCCACCAGCACCGCCACACCGGCGACACGGCGCACCCATTCGCCCGTGTGCAGCGAACGCTTCATGACCGCGAACAAACGCCCGCCGAACAGCAACGCGGCCGCCAGCGAGGTGCACGCACCAGCCGCATACGCGAGCAGCAGCACCGTGGTGCCGACGCTCGCTCCGTTGAGCGCCGCCCCCGTCAGGATGAGCCCGAGGATCGGTCCCGCGCACGGCGCCCACAACAGGCCCGTGCCGACGCCCAGCAGCAGCGGCGAGAACACAGAGGCCTTGGCCTGACCATCGGGTTGCGATTCGGACAAGCGGATGCCCAACGCCACCAGCGGCCGGCTCATGCGGTCGGCCAGGCTCGGGAACAGCAGCGTCACGCCGAACAGCGCGAGCATCGCGATCGCGGCATAGCGTCCGTACTCGTTGACCGTGACCACCCAGCCGCCGCCCACTGCAGCCAGCGTGGCGATGGCGGCGAAGGCCACCGCCATGCCCAGCAGCATCGGCAGGCCGTGCGAGCGGAACGGGCGGTCGGCCCGCGCGAACACGAAGGGCAGCACCGGCAGGATGCAGGGGCTCAGGATGGTGAGCACCCCACCCAGGTAGGCAATGAGAAGGAGCAGCATGGTTCGGGTCTCGTCTGTAGGGGGTCGAAGCGCGCCCTCGGGGCGTGCGGGGTCTTCACGGTCTCGACGCGCGAGCCGCGGGTTGCGGGAAACGGGTGGATGGAAACAGCGCCGCGACACGCGCGGCACGGCCCCTCTAGGCAGGTCGCGCAGGCATGGTCAGGCGTGCCTCCAGTCCGCCTTCGGGGCGGTTCTGCAGCTTCAGCTCGGCGCCCATCGCCATCGCGAGCTGGTGCGCGATGGCAAGGCCGAGGCCCGTGCCGCCGGTGCTGCGGTTGCGCGAGCTTTCGACGCGGTAGAAGGGCTTGAGCACCGCGTCCAGCTCGTCGGGCGGAATGCCGGGACCGTTGTCGACGACGGCGATGGCGAGCTCCCCATTGCCGGCGTTGACCCTCACGCGCACGTCGCTGCCGAAGATGAGCGCGTTGTCGACCAGGTTCATGACGATGCGGCGCATCGCGTTCGGCCGGCCCACGATGGGCGCGCCCACCTTGCCTTCGAGGTGCACCGTCTTGCCGGCATCCTCGTAGTCGGCCTGCATGCTTTCGAGCAGCGCGTCGGCGTCCATGCGCAGCGGCGGTTCGGTGGCGCCGTGCAGGGTGCGCGCATAGGTCACGCCTTCGCGAACCAGCGAGTGCATCGCGTCCAGGTCCTGGCGGAACTTGGTGCGGTCGTGTTCGTCGTCCATCATCTCGGTGCGAAGCCGCATCCGCGTGATGGGCGTCTGCAGATCGTGCGAGATGGCCGCGAGAATTTCCACGCGCTCGGACATGTAGCCGCCGATGCGCTGCTGCATCGCATTGAAGGCGCGTGCGGCGTGCGCCACTTCGGTGGGGCCCTCTTCCGCGAGCTTCTGCGGCTTGAGGTCGGGGCCCAGGTCGTCGGCCGCGGCGGCCAGCTCGGCGAGCGGCCGCGTGACGAGCCGCACGGCGAACCAGGCGCAGATGGCGAGCACCAGCAGCTGGATCGCCAGCAGCCACATGACCCAGCGCGACACCGGCATGCCCACACGCCGCGCATGCACGACGACCGAGGAGCCATCGGTCATGCGGACCTGGATCTCCAGGCCCTCGGGCGGCTGGGGCACCTCGCCGACCTTGACGATCTCGAAGGGGCGCATGGCCTCCACGATGGCGGTGGCGAACTGCTGCGACAGCAGGGACTGGGGCGGCACACCCTTGGCCATGCCGCCGAGCACGAAGCGGTAGTTGCGCCGCTCCAGCTTCTCGAGCCAGGCGGGACGTTCGGCGGCAGGCAGGCGGTCGAGGATGGCAACCGAGCTGGCGATGTCGCGCTCGATGCCGATCATCATCAGCTCGCGCATCGCCATGTCGCGCTCGTAGCGGATGGCGGCGAAGGTCAGCAATTGGGCGATCGCCAGCCCCACCACGATGATCAGCGTCACGCGGGAGAACAGCGATCGCGGCACCAGGCGGCGCAGGCTGCCGGTCTTGCCGGCAGAAGGATTCACGACGACGGGGCTGGCGGGTGGGGTGGACATGGCCTCGTTTATAGACCCCGGCCTGGCCGGAAAGCCCATCGCATGTATCGCAGTGTGTTCAGCAGCAAGAAGCGACATGGAACATTACCCGTTCGGCCCCGTCATGCGTCCTGTCAGACCACGTTGATCGTGACGTCGATGTTGCCGCGCGTGGCCTTGGAGTACGGGCAGGTCTGGTGCGCCGCATCCACCAGCGACTGGACGACCTCGCGCTCGATGCCGGGTACGCTGACGTTCAGGCGGGCCTTCAGGAAGTAGGCGCCGTCGGTGTTGGCCAGGTCCACCTCGGCGTCCACGGCCAGGTCGGCGGGCAGCTTGATCTTGAGCTTGCCGGCGGCCAGGCCCATCGCGCCGATGAAGCAGGCGGACCAGCCGGCGGCGAAGAGCTGCTCGGGGTTGGTGCCGGTGCCCGGGCCGCCGGGGGACGAGAGCTTGACGTCCAGGCGGCCGTCGCTGCTGGTCGATGCGCCGTCACGGCCGCCGGTGGTGTGGGTCTTGCCGGTGTAGAGGATCTTTTCGATGGAGGTCATGGTGTTTCCTTGGAAGGGTTGGTTGGGAACGGACCGGATTGTTGGGCCGCCTCCGCCTTCCGGGAGCACCTTGCGTATGCCTTTGTATCTGCTGAAGAAACTCACACAGTACGTTTCACACTGGCCGCCCGGCGTCGCGCGGACGCGTGCGCATTTCCTTCGCCAGGTGTTTCCACTGCAGCTGCGACGGATCGGCGATGAAAGGCCCGGGCGAGCGCACCACGAGGATTTCCTCGGCAATGGCGGCGAAGTCGGCGCGAAAGTGCACCGAACTCTTGTTCACGAGGATCTTCATTTGCTCGGGCGCGATGCCGACGGTGCGGTACATGTTCCGGTCCAGCAGCTGCGCCTTGGTCGAACTCACCGCGATGCGCACACCGTCGATGCGAAGGCATGCCATCGGCCCGAGGTCGGAGGCCTTGCCGTTCATCATCGGTCCGCCATAGACGAACTTGCCGTCGGACAGTGCTTCGACCTGGAAGAAGCCGCGCAGCGGCGCATCGCCCTCGACCTGCGGACAACCGCCCAGGCCGATATCGATCCATGCGCCCACGCCCGCGGCATGCGCTGCCGCGGCGGCGGCGGGGTCGCAGATGAGACCCAGCGCCGCGTCCTGCGCGCCATGCCTGAGCAGCGCGCGCAGCAGGCCCGTGGTGTTGGAGTCGCCGCCGACGCCGGGATTGTCCTGCGTGTCCGCGAGGATCACCGGGCGTGTGGCCGTCCGCGCGACCTGCATCGCGCGCAGCACCGCGGCATCGGGCTCCTCGAACTGCACCGCCCATTGGTGCTCGGGGTGGCAGATGCGAGAGAACAGCGCATCGATGGCGCGCTCGATGCGTGCCGCGTCGAAGCCGTAGCCCCAGACCACCGGGCCGCATTCCGCGAAGTCGGAGGCCGGAAAGCCCGGCGCGAAGGAGAGTGAAAGCACGCCCTCCTTCTCCAGTTCCTCGAGCAGGTCGTACATGCCGCGCGCGGGCTGCATCATGGTGGACATGCTGTTCACCGGAATGAGGAACGGCACACGCCGCGCCACGCGGTGCGCCGGCTTGTCGCTGCCGGTGAGCGCGAGCAACAACTCCCCGGCCCGCCGGCCCGTGTCGGCCATGTCGATGTGCGGATAGGTGCGGTAGGCCACCAGCCCGTCCGCCAGCGAGAGCATCTGCGTGGTGACGTTGGCATGCGAATCGAGCGAGACCACGATCTTCATCTGCAGACCCACCACCGCGCGGATGCGGGCGAGCAGTTCGCCTTCGCCGTCATCGAGGTGCTGCGCGACCATCGCGCCGTGCAGGTCGAGGTAGATGGCATCGAACGACGCCGTCTTCACCGCCTCGACGATCTCGCCCGCGATGCGCTCGTAGGCATCGGTGGTCACATGCGCCGAGGCGCCAGCGCCGGCCCAGATGACGGGCGTGACAACGTGCCCCTTCTCGCGCACGAAGTTGATGAAGCCGCTGGCTGGCAGGTTCACGTTGAGCAGGCCGAAGAGCCCTTCCCCGCGCACGAGCGCCGGAAAATCTTCGCCTCGCACGAAGCTGTCGTACGAAGCCATGGTGGGCGCGAAGGTGTTGGTCTCATGCTGGAAACCGGCGACGAGGATGTTCATCATCATTGGGCAGTCAGTTGAATGGAACGGGCCATCTTCTTGGACTTCTCCGTCTCATCGACGTAGAACTTCGCGGAGGCGGCAAGCGATTGCGGCTTCATCGGCACCGTGCCCGAGAGCGCGAGTGCCTTGACCATCTCGGGCGATTGGATCGCCTGTTGCGAGGCCTCCAGCAGCACGTGAAGCCGGTCGTCCGGAATGCCCGCTTTGGCCATCACCGCCAGCCAGATGGAGTGCACGAACTCGCTCTTCCTGGCGATGCCACTCTCGGAGATGGCAGGCACATCGGGCAATGTGCGCATGCGCTGGGTGTCGAGCACCTCGATGGCCTTGATCTTTTGGCTTTCGAGCAGGTGGATCGACGCGCCCAGGTTCGGAAGGATCGTGATGTCGATCTGCTGGCCGACCAGGTCCTGCATCATCGGCATGGCGCCCTTGTAGGGCACATGCAGCAGCTTGGCGCCTGTCGTCTGCGCGAGGTATTCGGAGACGATGTGGTACATCGAGCCGTGCCCTGGGCTGCCGAAGGTGAGGCTCTGGCTGCCAGGCTTCTTCGCGGCGGCAATCAGCTGCTCGAGCGACGCATAGGGCAGGTCGTTGCGTGCCATCACCACCAGCGGATGCGTGGAGATCGGCGCGACAAGCGCGAGTTCTTCGGGCTTGTACTTCGCCGACGCGTTGGACAGCGGCGTGAGGATCGCCTCGTTGGGCGAACCCATGATGAGCGTGTAGCCGTCGGCCGGCTTGCTCAAGAGGCGCTGCACCGCGAGCGCGCCGCCCGCGCCCGGCAGGTTCTCGATGATGAGCGGCTGGCCGAGCGCCTTCGCCATCGACGGCTGCATGGCGCGCGCGAGCACGTCGGAGGGGCCGCCGGCTGGGAACGCGACCAGCATGGTCACGGGCCTGGAGGGGAACGCCTCCGCGGCGAGTGCCGGGCCGGCAACCATCGCGTTGACGAGCATCGCGGCCGCAAGAGCGGCGATGCCCGCGAACGCTTGGACGATGGGGGTCTTCGGAATGTCTCTCATGGGGTCCTCTTCTTTCCAGACTGCGTGGGGCGGGCGGTGAGCGCGAGGAATCGCGTGGAATAAATTGTTCGATGTAGCATCTGTTCGAGCAACAGCAACTTTTTGACCACTTCGTTGCCCATGGGGCAACGATCCGAGGATCGAACACCATGCGCGACATCAACCAGAAGCGGCTGAAGTACTTCCACGAAGTGCTGGTTCACGGCTCGATCCGCGGCGCGGCCGATGCGCTGAACACCGCGCCCTCGGTCATCACGCGGCAGGTGGCATTGCTCGAAGAAGAAGTGGGCCTGCTGCTTTTCGAGCGGCAGGCGCGCGGCGTTGTGCCGACCGAGGCCGCGTTCCACCTGCTCGAGTACTGGCGCGGCTGCCAGGCGCACCAGGAGCAGTTGACCGAGCGGCTGCGCGCCATTCAGTCGATGGATGCGGGCACGGTGCGCATCGTTGCGAGTGAAGGTTATATCGACGGATTGATGGCGCAGGTGGTCGCGCCGTTCTGCGCGGCGCACCCGAAGCTCGCGGTGGTGCTCGATGCATTGCCCGCGAGCGAGTTGATCGCCGAAGTGGTCAGCGACGCGGCGCACATCGGCTTGGCCTACAACCCGCAGTCGGATGCGCAGCTGCAGTTCGTCGCCAGCGCCGCTGCGCCCGCCAAGCTGCTGGTGCGCATGGGGCATCCGCTCACGAAGATCGCGGGCCCGCTGCAGATACGGCAGATCGTCGGCTACCCGCTGGGCCTCATGCCGCCGGGCTACGGCGTGGGTCGGCTCGTCGAACTGCTCGAGTACGCGGAGCACGTGAAGCTGCACCCGAGCCTGCGCAGCAACTCGGTGGTCGGCCTCAAGCGCTTCGTGCGCACCACCGATGGCGTGACGTTCATCGGCGCGGGCCTCACGGCGGCGCCGGAGATCGAGGCGGGGCACCTTGTTGCACTCGACCTGGCGCATCCGCTGTGCAAGTCGGCGCAGGTGCGGCTGATGGTGCGCCAGGGGCGGCCGTTGCCGGTGGCGGCCGAGCGGCTGCTCGCGGAGATACGGCAGGGCTTCTCGGTGTTCGCAAGCGCGCGTGAGCCGAAGAAGAAAGTTCGCCGCCGTTGAAACGTAGTGTGTGGATTTCTCGCGTCGATACACAGGCATACAGCCTTCGGATCAGAGAGGGGAAGCACGGCCAAAGATGCGCCCGTCCGTTGATTCGGGCGGCCCGCAAGGCCTTCTCACTTCACCCTCACTCGACGAAAGAAAGATCACCATGTCTTCTGTGTCTCCAGCGCCCACGCGGCGCCACTTCTTCGCCACCACCGCCGTCGCGGGTGCCGCCGGTTTCGGCCTGCTCTCCAACCCGGCGTTCGCCCAGGGTTCGGGCGCCGCGGCTGCCGCTGACATTCCCGCTACGACGAAGCCCCGCGCGCCGACCGGCGACACGTCGATCCGCCCCTTCCGCATCCATGTGCCGGAGGCGGTTCTCGTCGACCTGCGCCACCGCATCCAGGCCACGCGCTGGCCCGACCGCGAGACGGTCAATGACCAGACGCAGGGCGTGCGGCTCGAGAAACTGCAGCCGCTGGTGCGCTACTGGGGCACGGGCTACGACTGGCGCAAGGTGGAAAAGCGCCTCAATGCCCTGCCCCAGTTCATCACCGAGATCGACGGGCTCGACATCCAGTTCGTGCACGTGCGCTCGCGCCATGCGAACGCGATGCCGCTGGTCATCACGCACGGCTGGCCGGGCTCGGTGATGGAGCTGCTGAAGGTCATCGGCCCGCTCACCGACCCGACGGCGCACGGTGGCCGCGCGGAAGATGCCTTTCACCTCGTGCTGCCCTCGATGCCCGGCTACGGCTTCTCGGGCAAGCCGCAAAGCACGGGCTGGGGCGCCGACCGCATCGCGACCGCGTGGGACGTGCTGATGAAGCGCCTGGGCTACACGCACTATGTGTCGCAGGGCGGCGACTGGGGTTCGGTGGTCGCCGACAAGATGGCGCGCCAGGCGCCGCAGGGGCTGCTGGGCATCCACGTGAACATGCCCGCGACCGTACCGCCGGACGTGGCGAAGGCGCTCAACAACGGCGACCCCGCGCCGGCAGGCCTGTCGGAGAAGGAAAAGGCCGCATTCGAATCGCTCAAGTACCTCTATACCAAGGGCGGCGGCTACGCGGCCATGATGGTGACGCGTCCGCAGACCCTGGGCTATGCGCTGGAAGATTCGCCCGCGGGCCTGGCCGCCTTCTTCTACGACAAGTTCAACGAGTGGACCTACAGCGGCGGCGACGCCGACAAGGCACTCACCCGCGACGAGATGCTGGACGACATCACCCTCTACTGGGTGACGAAGACCGCGACCTCGGGTGCGCAGCTCTACTGGGAGAACAACGCCAACAACTTCAACGCAGTCGATATCTCGATTCCCGCGGCGGTCACGGTGTTCCCCGGTGAGATCTACCGCGCGCCCAAGAGCTGGACCGAGCGGGCCTACCGCAACCTGATCTATTTCAACGAGGTGGACAAGGGCGGCCACTTCGCGGCCTGGGAGCAGCCGGAGCTGTTCGCGGTCGAGATCCGGGCGGCGTTCAGGTCGCTGCGCTAGCGGCCTGGCCGGGCGGGGGCCGCGAAACATAGTGTCGCGACCTCCGCCTGCAGATACTTGCGCATACAAACCCCCTGCCCGTTCGCGGCGGCCGGGATACATTCCGGCTGCGGTGCATTTCATACCTCACACACAGCCATGACTCCCAAGACCTCCGACCACATCCTCATCGTCGACGACGACCGGGAAATCCGCGAACTGCTCACGACCTACCTGGTCAAGAACGGCCTGCGCGTGGCGGCGGTGCCCACCGGCCGGCACATGCGCGCGGCGCTGGAGGAGTCGGGGCCTTTCGACCTGATTATCCTGGACCTGATGCTGCCGGGCGAAGACGGCCTCACGCTGTGCCGCGACCTGCGCACCGGCAAGTACAAGGCCACGCCGATCCTGATGCTCACCGCCCGCAGCGAAGAGGCCGACCGCATCCTCGGCCTGGAGATGGGCGCCGACGACTACCTGGCCAAGCCTTTCTCGGCACGCGAACTGCTCGCGCGCATCCGCTCGGTGATGCGGCGCACGCGCATGCTGCCGCCGAACATGGGCGCGGTCGAGCCGTCGCAGAAGCTGGCCTTCGGCGACTGGCATGTGGACACGGTGGCACGCCACCTGCTGGACGACAGCGGCACGATGGTGGCGCTGAGCGGCGCCGAGTACCGGCTGCTGCGCGTGTTCCTCGACCATCCGCAGAAGGTGCTGAGCCGCGACCAGCTGCTGAGCCTCACCCAGGGCCGCGAGGCGGAGCTCTTCGAGCGTTCGATCGATTTGCTGGTGAGCCGCCTGCGCCAGCGGCTGCGCGACGATGCGCGGGAGCCGCGCTACATCAAGACGGTGCGCAGCGAAGGCTATGTCTTCGCCTCGGCGGTCGAGGCGCGGGACGACTGATCGCCCCGCTGCAGCTTCATCCGGCGCGGCGCGCCGAGAGCAGTTCCCACGTCGCTTCGGCGAATTCCTTCGGTGCTTCTTCGGGCAGGTTGTGTCCGGCTCCTTCGACCACGCGGTGCGAACGCGGGCCGGTGAACTTTGCCGCTGTCGATTTGCCATCGGTGGCCGGCACCACGCCATCGGCCTTGCCGTCGAGCGTGATGGTCGGCACGGCGATGGCGGGCAATGCCGCGAGCCGGCGCTCGACTTCCGCATAGGCCGCGTAGCCGTCCGCCGCGCCCAGGCGGTGGCGGTACGAATGGATCACCACCTCGACGTAATCCGGGTTGTCGAATGCGGCAACGTGCCGGGCCAGCGTAGCGTCGTCGAAACGCCAGTTCGGCGAGTTGCGCAGCCAGATGGTCCGTGCGATCTCGCGGCGATTGGCAATGAGGCCGGCGCGTCCGCGCTCGCTCAGGAAGTAGTGCTGGTACCAGATGCCCGATTCGACCGACGGCGCGACCGGGAGGCCCGCCTTCGCGATGTCCTGGATCAGGTAGCTGTTGACGGAAACGAGGCCTGAAACGCGTTCCGGCCACAACGCTGCTGCGACGCAGGCCGCGCGGCCGCCCCAGTCGTAGCCGGCGAGCACGGCGCGATCGAGCTTCAGCGCATCCATAAGCGCGATGACGTCGACACCGATGGCGGCCTGTTGTCCCGAACGCGGCGTCGCACTGTCGATGAAACGCGTCGTGCCATGACCGCGCAGATACGGAACGATCACGCGCGCACCGCGTGCGGCGAGCATTGGCGCGACTTCGGCGAAGCTGTCGACCGAGTACGGAAAACCGTGCAGCAGCAGCACCGGCGACCCGTCGGCGGGCCCGGCTTCGAAGTAGCCGACATCGAGCACGCCGGCCTTGATCTGCCGCACCGGCCCGAGCTGGAAGGCGGCGCTCGCGTGGGCCGAACGCATCGATGCGAACTGCGCGGCGACAACACCGGCGGCGGCCGTGGCCAGGAAGCCGCGGCGATTGTTCTGGATCTCTTTGAACATGAAGGTACTTTCTTCCCGTTTCATGCGCGGGCGCGTTTTCGGGGACCTGCGAACTCGCGGGCCGTGATGCATTGGCAATTCACCGGGTTGCGGACTTCGTGGGCGAAGCCACCCGCGAAGAAGAGGAGCGCGAACCAGAGCTTCTTCATCTCAGCCTCCAACAGCAACAGCAGCGGCCGGCGATGGCTCGGCCAGCAGCGCCTGGATCTTTTTCTCGGTCGTGCCGTAGCTGCCTTCGCCGAAGTGCGAATAGACGATCTTTCCCTGCTTGTCGATCAGGTAGACCGCGGGCCAGTACTGGTTGTTGAAGGCCTTCCAGGTGCCGTAGCTGTTGTCCTGCGCCACGGCGTGCTGGATCTGCAAGCGCTTGATCGCGTCCTGCACGTTCTTGGTCGACTTCTCGTAGGCGAACTCCGGCGTGTGCACGCCCACGACGACGAGGCCCTGGTCCTTGTACTTCGCGTTCCAGTCCTTGACGTACGGCAGGTGGTTGAGGCAGTTGATGCAGGTGTAGGTCCAGAAGTCGACGAGCACGACCTTGCCGCGCAACTCCTTGAGCTTCAGCGGCTCGGAGTTGAGCCACTTGTCGATGTTCTGGAATTCGGGCGCCTGCTGCGCGGCGCCCGCGGGAACGTCGCCACCGGGCGGCGGTGCGGCGAAGGTGAGAACGGCCACGGAAGCCGCGATCGCCGCAACGGCGAGAACTGCATTGGATCGGATGCTCATGATGATTTCCTGGACACGGAGGTGGGAGGGTTGGCGAAAGAACGAGCGGATTGTTCGCCGCTGCCCACCCCTCGGGCACACATTGCGTATGCCTCTGTGTCGGCTTTGAAACCGAACACACTACGTTTCACAACGCGGCGGATTTCTCCCCCTGCGAGGCCTTTGGCAACATCGCTTCCGGCGTCCGCTGACAGCGGATGCGGCCGCATCGCGCGGCCGCGGGCCAGATCGTGCCAATGCCCGCTCAGTCGTAGCTGAAGGCGTTCTCCCGACGCCTGTCGATCAGCTGCGCGAGGAAGTCGCTCAGGTCGGGCGCGAGCCGGCGCACCTTGGTTTCATCGCGGCCCATCGCGATGACCTGGCCCGCGACGCCACCCGGGCCTGGCGCCAGGTCGATCGCGATGAAGTTGCCGCCGCCGTCGTGGATGAAGGGAATCCACAGCGGCAGGGTGTAGATGCCGAGTGTCCTGTCGCCATCGCTCTCGCTGTTGCCCATCAGGTCCTCGAGCGTCCAGTCGTCGAAGATGAGCTTCCAGTTTTTCCAGGCGTCCAGAATGCCTTCCGCGGAGAGGAACTCGTGGCCGAAGAAATCCTTCACGCCATCGTTCGAGGCCAGGATGGCTTGCAACGCCGCCGGCATGTCGAGCCCCGTCTCTGCATTGAACGCGGCCAGGGCCGCCTCATCGGCCAGCGGCGGTGCGGGGGAAGCCACACGCGACGGGTCGGCCAGCAACGTGCGCCACCTGGCCATCAGCTCGTCAGGAATCGTCTGCGGGATGGCATGGACCGGGGCCGCATGGGTCCGCATGAATTCGGCCTTGTCGCTTTGCACCGACGGCGGCGCTGCCTGCGGCATCTGCGGTGTCGTGGCGCCATAGGTCCGGCCAACGCGTTGCGAGAACCGCAGGTACAGAGTCCACGCCAGCGCAGCCGCGACGTGGAGGCCGAGCGTGACCGCAGGCCCCACCAGCTCGCCGGCACTCGTCAATCCGCCGAGCAGCGCAAGGGGCAGCGCGATACCCGCCAGCGTGAACAGCACCGGACCACTCACCCACAAGACGATCACGGCGCGGCGTACGACCGCCGCGGTCCGCGTCTTCCAAAGACCCCAGCCCGCCCACGCGCAGAGCCCCCAGACCAGCAGCGCACTGCCGATGCCCAGGAACCAGAGGGTCGTGTAGTTCGCGCCCGCGGCGCTTTCGGGGTTGGGCCTGTTGACGCCGAGCACGAGCAGCCATGCAGCCAGATCGAAAAGCGGCCCGACGAACAGGCAGCCGATCAGCAATGCGAGCCATCCCCTCACGCCGCCACGCGCGGGCCGGGTTCGGCGAAGCCGGAAAGTCCAGCCGATAGCGGCGGCCAGGAGCAGCGCGAGCACGGGGCCGAGCAGCGGAAAGAACGAGAGAAGAATGGCGGTGAAGGTCACTGTGTTTTCCTGCGCATCGGGCGGGCAAGGGCAAGGCCGCCTTCAAGGCGATGAAGAAGCAGCAGCCGCGCCTGCATCCTGGCGGAACTGCCGCGGCGTCACACCGATCTGCTGGCGGAAGCGCCGGCTGAAGTAGTCGGCATCGCCGAAGCCGCATTGCAGCGCGATGTCGCCGATGCGGATGTTGGAGGTCAGCAGCAGTTCCTTGGCGCGCTCCAGCCGCCGCTCGGTGACGAGTTCGGTGAAGGTGCGGTCGGTCTGCTTCTTGAGCAGGTGCGCGAGGTAGTTGGGCGACAGCATTGCTGCAGCCGCCGCGTCGTTGAGCGAGATCTCTTCGCCGAGGTGCTCGCGCACGTAGCGCATCACACGCTGCAGTGCGTCGCGCCGCGAACTGCGTCCGCTGTGGCGCGCAGCCTGCTCGAGCAATGCCGCCTCGTGCCGCTGGCAGGCCAGCGCGACGAGCTGCAGCAGGATGCCGCGGATCGCGCCCGTGGTGGCGAAGCCGCGCTCGCGATTGAGCGCAGAGAGTTCGTCGAGCCAGCGCAGGATGCGCGCGAAATCCGCTTCGTCGAAAGAGAAGTCGACGTACTCTTGAAAAAGGAACGGCGCGAGTTCGGGATGCCGTGCGACGGGCACTTCCTCGAGGCCGAGCGGCTCGACGGCCAGTTCGGGCCAGAGAAAGCCCTGGTCGAAGTTCACGATGGCGTAGCGCGCGCCGACCGGATGCGGCACCACATGCACACGGTATGGCAGCACGAAGCTCAGGTGCCCCGCGCGGAACGGCCGCACCGCGCCGCCGATGAGTTGCTGCCCGCCGCCCTCGATGCTCACCTGGATCTGGAAGTACTCGTGCCGGTGCGGCCGCGCGAGCACGTCGCGCGCACCTTCGAATCGGATGTCGAAGTCGAGATGGTTCGCGCGCTCCTGCATGCCGTAGAGGCGAGAGCTGGAGAGCCTGGACTGGGGAGCCGGCATGGCGCGATGGTAACGAGGCCTCGGGTACGCCGAATTCATTCACACCTTCTGAGTCCTGTTTTTGCGTAGATGCGTGCGGCGCGGCGGCCGTGCACCGTCCCAGAATCGATGGCGCACTTTCAGACGACACAACCCAGAAGGAGACACAGAGTCATGTCCAACGCATCATCACGTCGCGGCCTGCTGGCCGGTTCGGCCGCCATGGCCACGGGCGCCATCGCCGGTTGCGCGCTGCCCGCGGGCGCCGCGCGCACGGCGCCCACGCCTTTCGACGTCGCGGCATCGACCGTGCCGATCGTCGGCAGCGAGCAGGTGTACCCGGTGCGCCGCATCTATTGCATCGGCCGCAACTACGCCGCGCATGCGCGCGAGATGGGCTCGGACCCGACGCGCGAACCGCCCTTCTTCTTCCAGAAGCCGGCCGATGCGATCCAGGTCGTGACGCCCGGCAAGGTGGCCGACCATCCCTACCCCACGCTGACCAAGAACTACCACTACGAGGTGGAGCTGGTGGTCGCGCTGGCCAAGGGCGGCAAGAACATTCCGGCGAGCAGCGCGCTCGACCATGTGTACGGCTACTCGCTCGGCCTGGACATGACGCGCCGCGACCTGCAGCGCGAGATGGGCGACCAGAAGAAGCCGTGGGAAATCGGCAAGAGCTTCGACCACTCGGCGCCCATCGGGCCGATCCATCCGGTGGCGAAGGTCGGCCATTTCGCCGATGGCGCAATCTGGCTCAAGGTGAATGGCGAAACGAAGCAGAACGCCACGCTCAAGTACATGATCTGGTCTGTCGCGGAGCAGATCAGCCGCCTGTCTCAGGCCTTCGAGCTGATGCCCGGCGACATCATCTATTCGGGCACGCCCGAGAACGTGGGGCCGGTGGTGCGCGGGGACCTGATCGAGATCCACATCGACGGGCTGCCGAACCTGTCGGTGCGGATCGTCTGAGCAGGCTTACTTCCGCGCCTTCTCGATCTCGGCCATCAGCTCCTTGACGGTGGCCTCACCCACCGAGGCCGAGTACTTGTCGATGACGGGCTTGACCTTCGCGCGGAGCTTGGTCATTTCTTCGGGCGGCAGTTCGGAGACGGTCATGCCGGCCTTCTTGAGCGCATCGAGCGCGCTGTCGGCCGCGCCGCGCGAGGCCTGGCGCTGGAACGCGGTCGATTCGGTGGCGGCGTCGTTGATGATCTTCTTCTCTTCCGCGCTCATGCCGTCCCAGGTCTTCTTGCTGATCAAGAGCGCCTGCGGGTTGTAGATGTGGCGCGTCTGGGTGATGTACTTCTGCACCTCGGCGAACTTGGACGAGAGGATCGTGGTGTTCGGGTTCTCCTGCCCGTCGACCGCCTTCTGGTCGAGCGCCGGATAGAGCTCGGGGAACGGCAGCGGCGTGGCGTTGGCGCCCAGCGCGCTGAAGAGGTCGATGTAAATCGGCGATTGAATGACGCGGATCTTCAGCCCCGCGATGTCGTCCGCCTTCATGATCGGCCGCTTGCTGTTGGTGAGGTTGCGAAAGCCCAGGTCCCAGTAGCCCAGGCCGTGCAGGCCCTTGTCTTCGAGCTTGGCCATCAGCTTCTGGCCGAAGGGGCCGTCGGTGACGGCATCGGCTTCCTTGCCGCTGTTGAAGAGAAACGGGAAGTCGTAGGCCGCGAACTCCTTCACCTGCGCGGAGAGGATGCCGGCATTGAGCACGGTGATCTCGACGGTGCCGCCCTGCAGCGCAGACACGGTCTGCAGGTCGCCGCCGAGCGAGCCGCCCGCGAACAGCTTTACCGTGATCTTGCCGCCGGATTTGGCCGCGACGATGTCCGCGAATTTCTGCGCGCCCTGCGCCTGCGGATGGCCCGTCTGGTTCTGGAACGCGAACTTGAGCGTGCGCTCCTTGATCTGCGCGAACGCGCCGCCGGTGGCGAACACGGCAGCGGCCGCGACGGTGGCCAGCATCGCGAGCTTGCGAATCGAATCTCTCTTCATGGCTTGTCTCCTTTTATGTGAGCCGGTCTAGGCTCTTTTCTTGAACAACGCCGATGCGCCGCTGGCACGCGCGACGTCTTCGGCGGTCTGAAGAAGCGCCGGTCCGAGCGCCTCCATCCGTTGCGGCGTCAGGCGGCTCAGCGGCCCCGCGATGGTGACGACGCCGATGGCCGTGCCGCCGGCGCCGCGCACCGGCGCGGCCATGGCCGTCATGCCCGGCGCGAACACTTCGTTGATCATGCTGAAGCCGCGCTGGTGCGCGGCCTTCACGTAGGCCATCACGGCCTTGATGGAGGTAGGCGCCTTGGGGCCGTAGTCCTGCGGCGTGCCCAGTCCCTTTTTCGCGACGAGCACGGTGGCGGCGTCCTCGCTCATCGTCGAGAGCCATGCGTGGCCGGCCGCGCTGCACGAGAGATTGACCGACAGGCCCATGTCCGGGTCGTAGCGCAGGCCGCGCGTGGCGCCTTGCGACTTGGCCACGAAGGTCAGCTCGTCGCCATCGACCACGGCAAGGCGCACCAGTTCGCCCGATGTCGAGGCCAGCTGGTCGAGCAAAGGCTGTGCGATGTCCACGATGCCCGAGCGGCTCAGGAACGACAGGCTGATCGAGACGAGCTTGATGGTCAGCACGTAGTGCCCGTCGCGCGGGTCCTGCCGCACGTAGCCGCAGCGGATCAGCTCCGTGAGCAGACGGTGCGACGCGCTCAGCGGAATCTCCAATTCGCCTGCCAATGTCGAGAGCGCACAGCCCTCCGGATGTTCGGCCAAGTGTTCCAGCACCTTGAAGCTGCGTTCCAGTATCCCGCTCATATCGCTCTTTCGAATTTCGTTTGACAGACGCCGGTGATCTTGCCCGGCGGAGCGTAACAGATAGAGGGAAGGGATTTCCATAGTGGAAACGCTTTCCAAGCAAATCTATGATCGCGCCCAGTCCGGTTTTTCCATCTTTGCTGAGGACCCCCTCGTGAAACTTCTTCGTACGCTCGCCATCGCCAGCTTCTGCCTCGGCCTGGCCGCCCCGACCTTGGCGCAGCAGGATCGCGTGATCCGCTTTGGCCACCTCAATAACGCCGACCACCCCGTGAGCTTCGGCGTCAAGCGCTTCGCAGAACTGCTCTCAGCCAAGAGCGCCGGCAAGATGAAGGTCCAGGAGTTCCCCGCCTCCCAGCTGGGCAACGAGATGCAGCAGCAATCGGCCCTGCAAGGCGGCGTGCAGCAGATGTCGGCCCCCGCCACCACGTCGCTCGCGGGCATCGTCAAGGAGTTCGGCCTCGTCGACTTCCCCTTCTCGGTGAACTCCTTCGCGCAGGCCGATGCATTGCTCGATGGACCGTTGGGCCAGGCCCTCATCGCCAAGCTCCCCGAGAAGGGTCTCGTCGCCCTGGGCTACTGGGACCTGGGCTTTCGCAACGTCACCAACAGCAAGCGCCCCATCACCAAGCCCGAAGACCTCGAGGGCTTGAAGATCCGCGTGATCCCGAATCCCGTGTTCCTGGAGACCTTCAAGGCCTTCAAGGCCAATCCGGTGCCGATGCCTTTTGCCGAGCTGTACGGGGCCCTGGAGTCGAAGGCAGTGGACGGTCAAGAGAATCCGTACGCCGTGATCCTCTCGAACAAGTTCTACGAGGTGCAGAAGTTCGTGAGCGCCACGAACCATGTCTACGCGGCCAACATCGTGCTGGTGAGCAAGAAGTTCTGGGACTCGCTCACGCCCGCCGAGCAGAAGATGATGAACGACGCGGCCAACGAGGCGCGCGGTTATCAGCGGCAAGTGAGCCGCGCCGCGGCACAAAGAGCAGTCGGAGACCTGCAGGCCAAGGGCGCCCAGTTCAACGAACTCACCGCCGCCGAGCAGGCTCGCATGCGCACCGTCGCCAAGCCCGTCATCGACAAGTTCGCCGCGCAGTACGACCCCGCCATCGTCAAGCTCTACAACGACGAACTCGCTCGCATCCGCAAGTAAGCAAAGCCCCTCACCGAAGCTCCCCATGAAGATCCTCGTCCTCCACGGCCCCAACCTCAACCTGTTCGGCCGCCGCGAACCCCACATCTACGGCAAGACCACGCTCGCCGAAATCAACGCGCAGCTGCAGGCGCTCGCGGGCGAACTCGGCGTGACGCTCGAGACGATCCAGTCGAACCACGAAGGCGACCTGATCGACTTCCTGCACACGCACATCGACGACGCGCAGGGCGCGCTGGTGAACCCCGCGGGCCTCACCCAGCACGGCGTGCCGCTGCACGATGCGATCAAGGCGATGCCGTTCCCGACCATCGAGGTGCACATGTCCAACATCGCCGCGCGCGAGGCATGGCGCGCGCATTCGATCATCTCGCCGGCGGTCAAGGGCACGGTGCAGGGGCTCGGCCCGCTCTCCTACCTCGCCGCGTTGCGCGCGCTGGTCGAGATGCAAAAGCAAGCCTTGGCCGCGGCCGCGCCATGAGCCGCTGGATCGACCGGTGCTGCACCGGCATCGAGGCGCTGATCGCGGCCGCGCTCGCGGTCATGGTGGTGCTGGTGTTCGGCAACGTGGTGCTGCGCTACGGCTTCAACTCCGGCATCACGATGTCGGAAGAAGTCTCGCGCTGGCTCTTCATCTGGATGACCTTCCTGGGCGCCGTGGTCGCGCTGAAGGAGCACGGCCACCTGGGCGTGGACATGGTGGTGCAGAAGCTGCCGCCCATCGGCAAGAAGATCTGCCTGGCCGTCGGCCACCTGGTGATGCTCTACATCGTGTGGCTGCTGTTCCAGGGCAGCGTCGCACAGGCGCGCATCAACTGGGACGTGACGGCGCCGGTCACCGGCGCGTCAATGGCCATCGTGTATGCCTCGGGCGTGGTGTTCTCGGTGCTGGCAGGCTTCATCCTCGCGCTCGACCTCTTGCGCCTGCTCATGGGACGCATCGCCGAGAGCGATCTCGTGATGGTGCAGGAGTCCGAAGAGGCGGTGCAGCTGCAGCAGATCCTCGGCAGCCAGGGCGCTGACCAGGGCAGTGTTCAGGGAGCGCGCAAATGACCATCCTCGTCTTTGTCGGCTCCCTCCTGCTCGCGATGGCGATGGGCATTCCCATCGCGTTCGCGCTGCTCGCGAGCGGCGTGGCGCTGATGTGGCACCTGGACCTGTTCGACGCGCAGATCCTTGCGCAGAACGTGATTGGCGGCGCCGACAGTTTTCCGCTCCTGGCTGTTCCCTTCTTCATGCTGGCCGGCGAGATCATGAACGTGGGCGGGCTCTCGAAACGCATCGTCGACTTCGCGCTTGCGGTGGTCGGCCATGTGAAGGGGGGCCTGGGCTACGTGACCATCATGGCCGGCTGCCTGCTCTCGGCGCTCTCGGGCTCGGCCGTGGCCGATGCCGCAGCGCTCACGGCGTTGCTGCTGCCGATGATGGTGAAGGCCGGCCACGACAAGCCGCGCGCGGCCGGCCTCATCGCGGCCACGGGCGTGATCGGGCCGGTGATCCCGCCGAGCATCGGCTTGGTGATCTTCGGCGTGGCGGCCAACGTGTCGATATCGAAGCTGTTCCTCGCAGCCATCGTGCCCGGCCTCCTGATCGGTGCGGCGCTGTGGCTCACCTGGGCCTGGCTCGTGCGGCGCGAGAAGATCGTGCCGCCGCCGCGCAAGTCGTCGGCCGAAATCTTCGCCACCTTCCGCAAGGCGATCTGGGCACTGATGCTGCCGATCATCATCCTCGTGGGCCTGCGCATGGGCGTGTTCACGCCCACCGAGGCCGCGGTGGTGGCCGCGGTGTATGCGCTCTTCGTCTCGACGGTGATCTACCGCGAGATCACCTGGCGCGACCTCTACGGCATCTTCGTGAGCGCGGCCAAGACCAGCGCGATCGTGATGTTCCTGATCGCCGCGGCGATGGTGAGCGCCTGGCTCATCACGGTGGCCGACCTGCCGTCCAAGATCATCGGCCTGCTGGAGCCCTTCATGGGCAACCAGATCCTGCTGATGGTCGCGATCATGGTGATCGTGATGGTCGTGGGCACCGCGATGGACATGACGCCCACCATCCTGATCCTCACGCCGGTGCTCATGCCGGTGGTGAAGGCGGCGGGCATCGATCCGGTGTATTTCGGCGTGCTCTTCATCATCAACAACTCGATCGGGCTGGTCACGCCGCCGGTGGGCACGGTGCTGAACGTGGTAGCCGGCGTCGGGAAGATATCGATGGACGACGTCACGCGCGGCGTGGTGCCTTTCATGATCGCGGAGTTCGCGATCCTGTTCGTCATGGTGGCGTTTCCGCAACTGGTGATCGTGCCGGCGCGGTGGTTCGGGGGCTGAGATGCCATTCGCTTCTTTCTCCGCCATGCGGCCCGCATGGCTGGCCGCCCTCGCGCTTCTGGTGCAACTGCCCGCCTTCGCGCAGGACCCCGAGCGCGAGGTGTTGCCCGAGCAGCGCCAGGCGCTGGCCTTCGTCTCTCCCACCGGGCTGACGCCGCTGGGCGGGAAGATGCTCTTCAGCGCCTTCCACATCGCATCGGGCCAGGAGCTGTGGATCACGGACGGCAGCAGCGCCGGCACGCGCATGCTCAAGGACATCCGTCCCGGCTTCCGCGGTTCTTTCCCTGCAGGACAGACGCTGTTCAAGGGCCACGTCTATACGACGGCCACCGACGGCGCGAGCGGCCTCGAACTCTGGCGCACCGACGGCACGGCCGCGGGCACCACGCGAGTGATCGACCTGCGACCCGGCGAGGAAGGCGCGATGCCCAGCGAGCTGACCGTGTTCCGCGATGCGTTGTACTTCGTGGCGGACGACGGCAAGACGGGGTTCCAGTTGTGGAAGACCTCGGGCACGGCGGAGACGACATCGCGCGTGTCTTCGATCGACGCGGGGCCGCGTGCGGTGACGCGGCAACTCACCGTCACGGGCAAGCGCCTCTTCTTCACCGCGACCACGCGCGAACACGGTCACGAGCTCTGGGTCACCGAAGGAACGCCGGAGACCACGCGCCTGGTGAAGGACGTTCGCCCGGGCCTCGAAGATGCAGGCATCCAGGCGCTGACCGCCATAGGCGACGACATCTACTTCACCGCGCACGATGGCGAGCACGGCATCGAGCTGTGGAAGAGTGACGGCACAGAGCGCGGCACGCGCATGGTGAAGGACCTGCGGCCGGGAACGGCGCCCTCGCGGCCGTCGCATCTGGTCGCAGTCGGACGCACGCTGTACTTTGCGGCCGACGACGGCGAGCACGGTACCGAGCTCTGGAAGAGCGACGGCACCGAAGGCGGCACGACGCTGGTCAAGGACATTCGTCCAGGAACGGGCGGGTCGATCTCGAGCCCGCTCGCGGCGATGGGCGGCCGCGTCTACTTCGCAGCGACCGATGGCGCATCCGGCGCGGAGCTGTGGCGCAGCGACGGCACCGCCAAGGGCACCGTGCTGGTCAAGGACATCGCACCGGGCGCCGAGAGCGGATCGCCGGCGCGCTTCTCGGTGATCGGTTCGCAGCTGTGGTTCTCCGCGAACGGCGGCGGTGCGACGGGCGTCGAGCCGTGGAGCAGCGACGGCACTACGGCCGGCACACGCGCGATTGCCGACGTGGCCGGCGGTGCGCGCAACGCATTGCCCCTGGGCTTTCGCGCGCTCGGCGACGCGGTGCTCTTCGCCGCCGATGACGGCCACGGCAACGAGCGGCTGTGGACGCGCCGGAAAGACGGCCGCGTGGCGCTGATCGGCGATGCGCTCAAGGAGCGTCTGCGCTGAAGGCCTGCGTGTCCGCGTAGTCGCGCAGCGCCTTCGTCATCGCTGCGGCAAGGGCGGGATGCGTGGGGTTGTGCCCCGCGCCCTGCGCCCATTGCAGAGCGGCCCGGCCCTGCAGGACGTTCGCGAGCGCCTGCGCGCCTTGCGGCGGGCACAGGGCGTCGTGCGTCCCATGCACGATGAGCGTGGGGACCTCGGGCAACGCGGCGCATCGCTCCAACAACGTGGGCGCATCGAGCCAGCATCCGTAGCGCAGGTAGTGGCTCTGCACGCGGTAGCGCAACACCAGCCGCTGCAATGCGGCGCCATCGCCCGGCGGCGCGGCGCTTCCACCCGACATGCGCTGCTCCCAGTCGGACCAGCAGAGCGCGGCATCCCGCTGCCGCTCCCACGTTCCCTGCGCGAAGATGTCCGCGAGCACCGTCGTGATCGGGCATTGCCGTTGCCGTGCTTCGTCCCACAGCACGCGCCATTCGGGGCCGCCGTGCCGCTCAGCTTCGGCGAAGAAATCGTGGATGTCCGAAGCGCGGGCCAGGAACACGTTGCGCAGCAGGAGGCCCGCCACGGCCGAAGGCTGGTCGAGCGCGTGCATGAGCGCCAGCGTGGCGCCCCATGATCCGCCGACCACCAGCCATCGGTCGACCTGCAGATGCGCGCGAAGCAGCCGCAGGTCATCGAGCAGGTCGGCAAGCGTGTTGTGCGCGATCGACCCTGCGGGCGTGCTGAGGCCAGCGCCGCGCTGGTCGGGGCAGATGATGCGGTAGCGCGTGAGGTCGAAGCCGCTGCGCAGCAGCGGCGAACTCCCTGAGCCAGGCCCGCCGTGAAGCACCAACGCGGGCAGTCCAGCCGGATTGCCGTGCTCCTCGACATGCATGACATGGCCACCGCTCAACGGCAGGCGATGGATGATCGTCATGCGCGGGCCCGCTCAGCCGCGCGCATTGGCGTCCGTACGGAACACGAGTTCGCCTGCACGTCGCGCGCCCGGAACGAAACGGATCGGCACGCTGACCTCGCGCGGGTCCACCGCCGCGGCGACCATCGCCTCGACCTCTGCATGCTGCGGACTCTTCGGGCAGACCGGGTCCGTGGCGGCCGCATCGCCGGTGAGGAGAAACGCCTGGCAGCGGCAGCCGCCGTGGTCCTTCTCCTTGTCTTCGCAGCTTTGGCAGGTGCTGCTCATCCAGCCGGTGCCGCGGTAGGCGCCGAACGCCGGGCTCTCTTGCCAGATCTCGCGAATGGAGTGATCGCGCACGCTCGGGAAGTCGAGCCCCGGCAGCATGCGCGCGCTGTGGCACGGCAGCGCCACGCCATCGGGCGCGACCACGAGGAACACGCTGGCCCAGCCGGCCATGCAGGGCTTGGGCTTGCCCTCGGCGTAGTCGGGCACGACCCAGAGGATCTTCATGCGGCCATCGAGGCGCGGCCTGTGTTCGTCGACCACGGCTTCGGCGGTGGCCAGCGCCGTGCGCGTGGGCATCAGCATCTCGCGGTTGCGCCATGCCCAGCCGTAGTACTGCACGTTGGCGAGTTCGAGAAAATCCGCCTCCATCGACTCGGCCATCTCGATGATGCGGCCCACGTGCGGAAGGTTGTAGCGGTGCATCACGCAGTTCAGCACCATCGGGTAGCCGAGGTCCTTGATCGTGCGGGCCACCCGCTGCTTGAGGTCGAAGGTCTTGGTCGAGCTGAGGAAGTCGTTGAGTTCGCGGCTCGAGTCCTGGAACGAGAGCTGGATGTGGTCGAGCCCGGCCTTCTTCAGCGCCTCGGCGCGCTGCGGCGTGAGGCCCACGCCTGAGGTGATGAGGTTGGTGTAGAAGCCCAGCTCGTGCGCCGCCGCGACGAGCTCCGTGAGGTCGTCGCGCACCAGCGGCTCGCCGCCCGAGAAGCCCAGCTGCACCGCACCCATCGCACGTGCTTCGCGGAACACGCGAATCCATTCGTCTGTCGTGAGCTCGTTGCTGTAGCTGGTGTAGTCCACCGGGTTCGAACAGAACGCGCAATGCAGCGGGCAGCGGTAGGTCAGCTCCGCGAGCAGCCACAGCGGCGGCTTCGCGGCAACACTGCCGTGCTGGGTAAGGGTGTCACCGGATCCAGTGGCGTCCATGGGCCTGCTCCAGGAACTCGATCACGTCGGCGCGCAGGTCGACTTCGCCGAAGGTGGTCTCCAGGTCGGTGACGAGCGCGGCGACGGAGGTCTTGCCGTCGCAACGCTTGAGGATCTCCGCCGCCGGCCCGTTCAGCTTGATCATGCCTTCGGGGAACAGCAGCACATGGCATTGCTGCGCGTCTTCCCATTGCAGCCGGTACATCGTGGCCAGCGACGGCTGCGCGCTGTCGGTCCATGGCGTGGTCATGGCTGCTGCTCTTTCACAAGATCGTCGGGATAGGCCCGCTCGATGGCATCGAGCATGGCCCAGAGGACGTCGAGCTTGAAGCCCAGGATCTGCAACGCACGCTCCTGCCGCTCGCGCGTGGTGCACCACTGCATCGCGACCTCCAGGCCGTGCTCGACGTCGCGGTCGGCCAGCGGGATGCGGCTGCGGAAGTAGTCCAGGCCCGAGGTGTCGATCCACGGGTAGTGCGTCGGCCAGCCGGCGAGCCGGTCCTTGTGGATGCGCGGCGCGAACATCTCGGTGAGCGAGGAGATCACCGCCTCCTGCCACGGTGCGGTGCGTGCGAAGTTGACGTAGGCATCGACAGCGAAGCGCACGCCGGGCAACACCAGCGCATGAGATTCCAACGTGTCGCGCTGCAGGCCGGTGGCGGCGCCCAGGCGCGTCCAGATCTCGATGCCGCCCGCGTTGGCGCCTTCGTGGCCGTCATGCCCGTCGTGGTCGAGCATGCGCACCACCCACCGCCGGCGCGTCGCACGGTCGTCGCAGTTGGAGAGGATCGCCGCGTCCTTCACCGGGATGCGGCATTGGTAATAGAAGCGGTTCGCCACCCAGCCGCGCACCTGGAACGGTTGCAACTCGCCCGCGTTGAGGCGACGGTTGAACGGGTGATGGCTGTGGTAGCGCGACTCCATGGCACGCAGGTTCGATTCGAAGACCTGCGGGGACCACGCGTCCTGCTGCTGTTGCGTCACTTGTTCAGATCTCCAGTTCCATGCCGTCGAAGGCGACCTCGATGCCGCGTCGCACTAGCTCCGCGCGTTCCGCGCCGTCTTCGTCGAGGATGGGGTTGCTGTTGTTGATGTGGATGAGCACCTTGCGCCTTGCAGCGCAGGCGTCGAGCGCTTTCAACATGCCGGGGCCATGGGGTCCGTCGCATTGCGGCAGGTGGCCCATGTCGGCGGCGCGCTTGGTGCCCAGGCCTGCGGTGAGCATCTCGTCTTCGGTCCAGAAGGTGCCGTCGACCAGCACGCAGTCGCAGGCATCGAGGCTCTTGCGCTCGGCATCGCCGACCTGTGCGAGGCCCGGTGCGTAGAGCACGCGCTTGCCGGTGGCCGGGTCTTCGATGAGCACGGCGGCGTTGTCGCTGCGCGCTTCGGTCTGGCGGCGCGGCGAATACGGCGGCGCCTTGCCGGGAACGGGCACCGCTTGCAGGCGAAGGCCGGCGATTTCGTGCCACGCGCCGCCGCCGGGCTCGAGCGGCATCGGGTGCCAGGTCACGCCGCAGTATTTGTCGAGCGCGTTCAGCAACGGCAGGCTACCGGTGAGGTCTTCATGGGATTCGGGCGTGCAGTAAAGCTGCAGCCGCGATCCTTCGCGCAGGCTGAGAAGGCCTGCGACATGATCGATCTGCGAGTCCATCAGCACCACGGCCTTGATGGGCGAGTGGCGCACGCCGTGGCGTGGCTGCAGTGCTTTCGATGCGCGCAGCTGCGCGCCGATGTCGGGCGAGGCATTGAGCAGGACCCAGTCGTCGCCATTGGCGGACACGGCGATGGAGCTTTGCGTGCGAGGGCTTGCCCGCACCTGTCCGGTTCGCTGGCCGGCACAGAGGCGGCAGTTGCAATTCCATTGCGGGAAACCGCCGCCCGCCCCCGAACCTAGAACCAATATCTTCATATGCCCAAGAAAAAACGGCACCGGTGGAAGCCGGTGCCGTTGTGGTCCGCTCTCAGCGAGCGGAGATGTACATCGTGATCTCGAAGCCGAAACGCATTTCTTCGAACTCAGGCTTGCACCATTTCATCGCATTGCTCCTTCAGGGTTGGGGGATTGAGGGACCGTATCAATATACGACGATCTTGCCCGTAGGACGCGGGCTATGACAGTCGTTGTAGAAGTACTCTCCGGGCGCATCGAAGGTGTGGGTCGCCGATTGGCCCGGGGCCAGGCGGAAGTTGAACCGTCCTTCGAAGAACTGGGTAGCGCAGTGCGTGTTGGCATTCGCCGCCGGATTGGTGAAGGTCACCGTGGTGTTCGCCGGCACGCGCATGAAGGTCGGCGTCATCGCGTTCACTGCGGTCGACTCTGTGGCACCGGGCTCGTTTGCCGGCGTCTGCACGCGCGCGAGGAACACGGTATTGGGCGTCGGCAGCGCCGCGCCTTCCACCGCCGAACCCGACACCGGGCGGCGCACGACGGGCGGTGTCGGCGTCGCGGGCGGCATCACCGTGCCGCCGACCTTGAAGGCCCACAGCCGATCGCCGCGCGGTGCCGAGTCGCCGTACGGAATGCCCGTGCCGCCCGAGTACACCGCGACGTACTGCTCGCCGTCGATCTCGTAGGCGATCGGGCTCGCGCTGATGGCCGCGCCGGTCTGGAAGCGCCACAGCTCGCTGCCGTCGTTGGCATCCATCGCGAGCAGGTTGCCGTCGGGCTGGCCGATGAAGAGCAGGTTCGACGCGGTGGCCAGGATGCCGTTGCCGTGCGCGAGCGAGTACGGCATCTGCTTCTTCCACTTCACGAGGTTGGTGCTCGGGTCGACCGCCAACACGGCACCGGTCATGTACGTGCCCGGTGGACGCAGGCCGTTGCTCGACTCGGTGAGCGAGTGCGCGGCCGACACGTAGCCCATGCCCGTGTAGACGAGGCCGGTGCGCTGGCTGAAGGCCTGGTGGTTCCAGTTCGCGCCACCGCCGTGGCCGGGGATGGAGAGGATCGGCACGTCCCAGTGCGCGTCGTACAGGCAGCCCTTCACGTAGTTGGGCACGGCGCGGTTGGGGTCGCCGGGAATGGCGGTGCCCAGCGGCTGGTCGACGATGCAGGTCTCGGTCCATGCGCCCTGGCGCGGCAGCGGCTGCGTGGGCCAGCTGGCCTGACGGGCGTCCTGCTTCACGGGTACTTCGTCGATGCCCAGCGGCGCGCTGCCGTCCTGGCGGTCGAGGATGTAGTACATGCCGGTCTTGCTGCCGTAGATGACGACCTTGCGGTCTTTGCCGTCGATCTTCACATCCGCGAGCACGGGCGACATCACGTTGTCCATGTCCCAGATGTCGTGGTGCACCGACTGGAAGTGCCACTTGTATTCGCCGGTCTTCAAGTCGAGCGCGACGAGCGAGTTGGCGAACAGGTTCAGGCCCGGGCGGGCGGACCCGTTCTGGGACGAGCCGCCGCGCACGTTGCCGAAGGTCCAGTAGATGAGGCCGAGTTCGGGGTCCACCGCGGGATGGATCCACGGCGTCGCGCCCGCGCGGTCGGACTCGGCCGCGCCGCCCCAGGTGTCATAGCCGATCTCGCCGGCGCGCGGCACGCCCCAGAACGACGTCAGCACCTTGCCGGTAAGCGCATCGGCCGAGAACGCGGCACCGCGGTTGCCGTCGTTGGTGCCGAGGAAGAGGCGCTTGTCGTGATAGACCAGCGCCACCTTTTGCAGCGCGCCCTGGTAGTCGGGATCGGTGGCGCTGCTCGGGTATTGCTTGATCCAGGCGATGGCGCCGGTGTCGGTGCGCAGCGCGACGAGGCGGTTGCCGGTGGCGACGGTGAAGACCAGGCCCAAATCCTTCGCGACGGCCACGCCGCGGCGCGTGATCGAACCGTAGGGCGTGGTCCACTTCCACTTCGTGAGGCCCGTCTTGCCGTCCACCGCGATCACGTTGCCGACTGCTGACTCGATGTAGATGGTGCCGTCGACCACCACCGTGGTGCTCTGGTTGTTGCCGGTGGCCATGCCACCTTCGATCTGGTTGACCCACGCGCCGCCGAGCTTGGCGACCTGGGCCTTGTCGATCTTCGCGAGGCTGGAGTAGTTCTGGTTGCCCAGGTTGCCGCCGACCTTGGGGAAGTCCTTGTCGCCCGCAGTGCAGCAGTCCGACAGGTTCGCCGAGGGCGTTGCGGGTGCGGGCGGTGGCGGCGGTGGTGCGCCAGGTCCGGGGGGCGGCGGCGCGGGCGGTGCCGGCACCACCGGGAACACGGGCGTGCCTCCGCCCGATGAGCCGCCGCACGCGGTGATCAGCAGCGGCGATGCGAGCACGCCGCAGGAAATGAGCAGCGTGACCAATGACTTTGGTTTCATGGATGCCTCTACGCGGTGAAGGTTGAAATGCCGTTACTCGGTGCAGAAGGGCGTGAGGCCCATCGCCGACTTGACGCCCTGCACGACCAGCTTCTGGAACTCGATGGCGCCGACACCCGAGAGATCCGCGGTGAACGAGTGCGCGTTGTGGCCGAGGGTCGTGAGCCATGCGCGGCCGCCGTCGTAGTACTGGCACCAGGCGACCGGATGGAAGTCCGCGTGGCCGGGGTGCGGCGCGGAGGTCAAGGGCTTCAGCGTGGACGTGTCGACCTTGGCGAGGAACTTCACCTTCGTGGGGAAGGGCGCGAGGTTGTACCACTCGTCCTGGAAGGAGAAGCGCTTGGGCACGTCCTTCGTCGAGGGGTCGTCCGAGACAATCTCGACATCGCCTGCGCGGTTCGGTCCGTGGTTGTAGAAGTTCGCGTTGCCCAGCAGGCCTTCGTAATACGGCCAGTTGTATTCGGCGCCGAAGGCGTTGTGCAGGCCGACGAAGCCGCCGCCGCGGCGCATGTAGTTGCGCAGCGCGGTGCGCGCGGCATCCTGGCTCGTGGTGACCGCGCCGTTCCACAGCGTGTCGCGGTTCGAGCTCGCGAAGATGACGGCCTTGTAGTTGTTGATGCGGCTGCCGAGGACGGCGACGTCTTCGGTCCAGTCGACGGTGATGCCCTCGGCCGACAGCATGCGCACGAGGCCGGCCTGCATGACGTTGTCGGGGTTCATCGCCGGGTTGAGGCCGGCGCCCATCGGCGTGCCAAGCACGGCATGGCGCGGGCCCGCGGTGCGCGAGTAGACCAGCACGCGATCGGGCGTGGTGGCAAACGCGCCCCAGTCGTTGTAGCACTTGGGGTTGGTGCCGCGGCAGACGTTGTAGTAGGTGTCGAAGCTGTCGTCCGCCTCGGCCACGGGGTCGGTCGGCTGCACCGGCACTTCGTCGGTCGGCGCGGTCGGCTCATTGGGTGCGGCCGGCGCGACGGGCTGGATGGGAAAGCCCGCGAACGAGCCACCGCCGCCGCTGCCGCCACCGCAGGCGGTCACCGCCAGCGCGAGCGCCGCGGTCGATGCAAGTGCGAAGAGGAATGATCTGGAAGATTTCAAGGGTGTCTCCTTTTTTTGGTCGAAGCGGGCCCCACGGGGACACTTCCCCGAGAGCGGATGGGCTGCTCGGCGGCGGCCGGCAGGAGCAGCGGTTGGATGAGGATTGCCGGCGGGAACGAGGCGGCGTTCAGCCCGTGGCGTTGTTCGCGGCGAGCGCGAATGGCCGGGCGGTCATGGCTTGCGGATGCGATCGAGTTCGTCGTTGTAGAGCTTGACGATGGCGGGTTCGTACTGAGCGGCGAACTTGTCGATGACGGGCTTGGCGACGGTGCGCATGCGGGCCTGCTCGGCGGGGGAGAGTTCGTTGAACTGGGCACCCTTGGCCTGCAGGTCGCCCACGGCCTTCTGCGCCGCGGCGCGACTGACCTGGCGCTGGTAGCCGCGTGCCTCGTTGGCCGCGTCATTCATCATCTTCTGCTCGGCGGGCGTGAGCGAGTCCCAGAACTTCTTGCTCACCAGCACGATGTTGGCCGCGTAGACGTGGTTCGTGGCACTCACGAACTTCTGCACTTCGTAGAACTTGTTCGACAGGATCACCGCGTACGGGTTCTCCTGGCCGTCCACCGCCTTCGCTTCGAGCGCGCCATACAACTCTGCAAAGGGCATCGGCACCGGGTTTGCCTTGAAGGCCTTGAAGGTCTCCAGGAACACGGGATTCGGGATCACGCGGATCTTCAAGCCCTCGAGGTCTTCGGGCTTGGTGATGGGGCGCTTGCTGTTGGTGACGTTGCGAAAGCCCAGGTCCCAGTAACCCAGGGCAACCAGGCCCTTCTCGGGGAGCTTTGCGATCAGCGCCTGGCCGAGAGGCCCGTCGAGCAGCGCGTCAGCCTGCGCGAAGTTGTTCACCGAGAAGGGAAAGTCGACAAGGCCGAACTCCTTGACGATGCCTGCGAGCGAAGTGGTGGCCGGTGCCGACATCTGCTGCACGCCGCCCTGCAGGGCAGATTGCTGCTGCATCTCGTTGCCCAGCTGGGAGGCGGGGAACTCCTGCACCTTCATCTTGCCGCCGCTCTTGGCCGAGAGCAGTTCTGCGAATCGCTTGACGCCGAAGCTCACGGGGTGGTCGGCGTTGTTCAGGTGGCCGAAGCGGATCACCCGCTCCTGCTGCGCCTGAGCCAAGGCAGGAACGACCAGTGCGAGGGCGAGGCCGGCGGTGGCCAGCGAGCGGTAAAGCGTTCTCAAGATTGGATCTCCAGCTTCGATGTGAGGGGTGCATGCCGGGGCGACTCAGGACGCCTCGACCTCTGGCGGCGCGATCTTAATCGTCAAGTGGAAAATCTTTCTACTAGTGAAAACACTTGGCAAAATGCTAAAGTTGCCCGCATGACCGCCATACTCGAACGCAGCTTCAAGGTGCTTGAACACTTGGCCGGCCACCCCGAAGGCCGCGCCCTGTCGGCGCTCTCCGCCGAGCTGGAAATGCCCTTGAGCGCTACCCATCGCCTGCTGAGCGAACTGGTGCGTTGCGGCTATGTGCGGCAGGACCAGAGCCATGGCGACTACATGCTCACGATCAAGCTCGTGTCGCTCGGCCTGAGCTTCCTGAGCAACAGCGGCATCGTGGACATCGCCCAGCCGCTGCTCGACAGGCTCGCGGCCAGCTCGGGCGAGCTGGTGCGGCTGGCCGTGGTCGATGGCGACGAACTGACCTTCGTGGCCAAGGCGCAGGGCGCCACGCGCGGCCTGCGCTACGACCCGGACATGGGCCTGTCGGTCAACCTCTCCTCCAGCTCGGCCGGCCACGCGTGGCTCTCGACGATGACGGACGAGCAGGCGCTCCAGCTGGTCGCCAGGCAAGGCTTCGGACAACCCGAGGACTTCGGCCCGAAGGCGCCGACCACCGTCAAGGCGCTGCTGGCTTTCCTGCGCGCGGCGCGCAAGCGCGGTTTCTCGATGATCAGCGAGGTGTTCGCACCCGCGATGACAGCCATGGCCGCGCCAGTGCGCAGCGGCAACGGCGCGGTGATCGGCGTCATCACGATCGCGGGGCCGCTGGTACGGCTGACCGAGGAACGCATGCTGGAACTGGGGCCCGTTCTTCTCGAATCGGCGGAAGAGCTGGCGCGCGCGAGCGGCGCGTCGATGCACTTCAAGAAGCGGGCCTGAAGCGCCACGCGCCTGCGGCTTTCTCGGTCTCGACCTACGAGCTCCGTCGGTACACGCCGACCGTCAACACGAGCCAAAGAATTTTTAACCTCCTGCCATGCCGCGCCGGACATGGGTCCGGCCGGCCAACGAACAGGAGAAGCACATGGACATCCACGTGCGACACCGCCGCCTCCGGGTTGGCGATGTCGAAACCTTCTACCGCGAGGCCGGGCCGAGCGATGCACCCGTCGTCCTGCTGCCGCATGGCTATCCGTGCTCGTCGTACGAATTTCGCAATCTCATGCCGCGCCTGGCCGACCGCTGGCGGCTGGTCGCGCCGGACTATCCCGGCGCCGGCTACAGCGCGACACCGGAGGGCTTCGACTACAGCTTCGATGGCTATGCGGACTTTCTCGATCGCTTCGTGAAGACGCTCGGCATCGAACGCTTCGCCCTGTACCTGCACGACTTCGGATCGCCGATCGGCGCGCGCTTGGCCATCAAGGCACCCGAGCGCGTGGTGGCGCTCATCATCCAGAACGGCGACATCCCTTATGAAGATGCGCTGGGGCCGAAGTACGCCGAGATCGAGAACACCTGGACGCTGCCCGCGGCGCAGATGCGCGAGAAGCTGGCCGAGGCGATCACCGAAGAAGTGTTCAAGGAGGAGTTTCTCAACGCAGTGAGACCCGAGCTTGCCGAACGCATTCCTCCGGACCTGTGGAAGCTGCACTGGCCGCTGGTCACGCCGAAGCGCAAGGAGATCGCGATCAGCCTGATCGCGGGACTGAAGGAAAACCGCGCCTGGTTCCCGCAGCACCGCCGGTATCTCGCCGAGCACCGCCCGCCGACGCTGATCATGTGGGGACCGCAGGATCACTACATGCCGGAGAAATCAGGGCGCGCCTATCTCCGGGATCTGCCGGACGCCGAGTTCCATCTGCTGGACGGCGGACACTGGCTGCTGGAGACGCACCTCGATGAAGTGGTGACGCTGATGCGCGATTTTCTGGGGCGGGTGCATGCACCGCTCGGCAAGGGATGAAACGCTCCCCCGTCAAGGCCAGCGGCCGCCCAGAAATGCAAAAAGCCCTAAGCAGTTGATTTGCTTAGGGCTTTTTGGCTTCGCAGTGCTCTTTGAAAGAGCCTGCGCAGCGATAGGTGGTGGCTGGGGCTCCGTCGAAAGATGCCTTGGAAGCCGCGCCAGCTCTAGAATTTTGTTCGGGTGTGATCTTGAGTTACTGCATCACTTACTGCACCCGAAAAACTGTTATGCCAAGAAATCTAATCGGTTCCGACACCTCCCTCCGATCCATCAAACCCGGCGATCCGCGCAGGCGCATTTCCGATGGCGACGGCCTCTACATCCTGCTCTTCGTGAACGGCGGCGCCCACGGATGGCGCTTCGACTACAGCATCGCCGGCAAGCGCAAGACGCTCTCGCTTGGCACTTACCCCACCATCGGCATCGGCCTGGCCCGCGAGCGAGCCGAGGACGCTCGCAGGAAGGTGGCCCAAGGCATCGACCCCAGCGAGGCGAGGAAGGCCGTCCGCGCGGCGCATGTCCAAGCCCGTGAAGCTGCGACACGCGCCGAGGCCGGCCTGCCGGTGCTCGACAGCTTCGAGCACGTCGCACGCGAATGGTACGAAGTGCGCCGCGCCGATTGGGCCGACAGCTACGGCGTCAAGATCATCGGCCGGCTGGAGAACGACGTGTTCCCCTACATCGGCACGCGACCCATCGCGCAAATCGACCCGCCTGAGCTGCTGACGGTCATCCGTCGCATCGAGTCTCGCGGCGTGGTCGAGACCGCACACCGCGCGCTGGAGAACTGCGGCCAGGTCTTCCGCTTCGCCGTCGCCACAGGTCGCGCGACGAGCAATCCGGCCCGCGACCTGAAGGACGCGTTGCGCAAACCGCTCGTGCAGCACTTCCCGGCCATCACCGATCCCAAGCGCCTGGGCGAGCTGCTGCGCGCGTGCGACGGCTACAAGGGGACGCACGTGGTCCGCACCGCGCTGAAGCTGGCCCCCATGGTCTTGCTGCGTCCGGGCGAGCTGCGGCATGCGAAGTGGGAAGAGATCGACCTCGACGCCGGGCTGTGGACCGTGCCCGCCGCACGTATGAAGCGAAAGAAGGTCGGCAAGCTGCACGGCGCCCCCCACTTGGTACCCCTGGCAACGCAGGCCGTTGAGGCGCTGCGCGATCTGTACCCATTGACCGGACGCAGCGCCTACGTGTTCACGGGCGAGCGCAGCCACGAACGCCCCATGAGCGATGCCGCGATCAACGCCGCATTGCGCGCGATGGGCTTCGGCAAAGACGAAGTGACTGCCCACGGGTTCCGCGCGACCGCACGCACCATCTTGGCGGAGCGTCTCAACGTCGACGAATCGGTGATTGAGGCGCAGCTCGCACACGCCGTCAAAGACAGTCTCGGCCGCGCCTACAACCGCACAGAGTTTCGCGTGGAACGTTTTTCGATGATGCAGAAATGGGCCGACTACCTCGATGAATTGCGCCGTGGTGCCGATGTGGTGACGCTGCGCGCAGCTTGACGGGAACAGCCGAGAGCGCTTAAAGTTCTCTCGCCTCGTGATGAGCGAGGTCGGGATTGGTCTCCCGAAGAAGTCCTGCGACGAAAGCCGCAGTTACCGCCATTGGTCTGCGGCTTTGTCGTTCGTGCCCCATTTTTTTAGGCGGCTCGATGGGCGGGCGCAAGCCCGGCCGGTTTCCGCAAGGACTTCCCGGTAGACCAACCCGTCGAGCTGCCGCCCCTGATTGGTCTCAGGGACGGCGGTTTTAGCAAACCGAAGTCCTTGGAGGCCCATGGCCGAATCTTCTAACGCTGGCGCCGACGCCGGCTGCTCGTTCGCGAGCTATCGCCCCACCGCTCAATTCAAGCCCTTCGAATGGGTCCGAGGGGAAGGGCTGAGCCTGCCCCAGCAGCGGCTCGCCGAATTTCTGAACGACGCGCGCGACGTGGTGCAAGGCACCCACATGCTCGCCCAACTGCTTTCCTGGGACGAAGACCGGCGCGAAGCGGCTTGTTCCGACGCAAGCCCTGCCCCCTTCTTCAATGCATGCCACCGCGGCGCGCTGGAACGGCTCATGTCGGTTTCGCTGGGACTTCTCGGCGCTCAGATCGAGCGCCAATGCGAGGCGCTGGACAGCGCACGCCGCCATGGACATGGATAAGGAGCCGGTGATGACATCTTGGGCCTCCTCAATGTCACCTCCTCTGGGTGATCCTCCTTGCATGTTCACTTCCGAAACCGTCCGCATGGAGTCGCCCCCCCCCTCTCAAAGTCGCGCCAGGCGACTGCTTTCTCAGGATTCAAGAGGTCGAGCGCCGCGTGTGTCTGAAGAAGAGCGCGATCTACGCGCGCATGGCGACCGGCGCATTCCCACGAAGCATCTCGTTGGGCCGTCGATGCACGGTGTGGCTGAAGTCTTCCATCGACGGATGGATCAACGAGCAGATCGAGAGGGCCAACAACCTGGCCCTCTCGGCCTCGGCCAATGGCGCAAATCAAGCTCGGAGGGGTTGAGCGCCATGGCGGACATGCATTGGTTCCGGTGGCATCACGGGACGGTCACCGATCCGAAATTCGGGTTGATCGCGAAGAAGGCGGGCACGTCTGTGGCCGAGGTCATCGCGATCTGGGCCACCTTGCTGGAGGCGGCCAGCGCGTCCGAGGAGCGCGGCCATCCGGGCACACCGGACTTCGAATCCATCGACTTTGCCCTCGGGGTCCAGGAAGGCAGCACGCAGCGCGTGTACGGGCTCATGCAGGACCGGGCCTTGATCGACAGCGACACAGGGCGCCTTGCCGCATGGGAAAGGCGGCAGCCCAAGCGTGAGCGCGACGACGAGACCAGCACGGACAGAAAGCGCCGCCAGCGTGAACGCGAAACAGTAGGTGTGACAGCTGCTGTCCCGCCAAGTCACACCGAATCCATCAGTGTCACGCCATGTCACGCCACGTCCCGCCAAGTCACACCCAGAGGAGAGGAGAGGAGAGAAGATAAGAAAACACCCCCCTACCCCCCGCAAGCGGGGGAAGTGGGGGGCGAAGAATCGAAAACCTCCACGAAAGCGGGAACCGTCTGCCGGGCAATCAGGGCCAAGGGAGTGACCGATGTGAGCCCGTCGCATCCGAAGCTGCGCGCGCTGATCGACAAAGGCGTCGGCGTGGAGACCTTCGCGCAGGCCGCCGAGATTTGCACCAGGGCGCAGCCCGCCAAGGGTGTGGAATACCTGCTTGGCATCGTGGAGCGCCAGTTGCGGGAGGCTGTGGACATCAGCGAGCGACCGGGGATGCCGCAGGCTGCCTGGGACCAAAGCCGGGCCAGCGTCGAGGCCAAGGCCGAAGCGCTTGGCATCGGGCGGTGGCGAGAGTTCGACCTCGGTCCCGATCACGAGCACTGGCCGGCGTACTTGCGGCGCGTCAAGGAGGCGGCCAAGCGTGAAGCGAGCGGACCTCAAGACCGCTGCGCAGCCGATCTGGAAATGGTGTCGAGGTGACATCGCGTGCCTTGTCGATGTCAGCTTTGCTGCGCGATCCTCGCTCCATGTTCAATTCCGAAACTGTCCACATGCAAGCCCCACCCGTCCTCAAAGCAGCGCCAGGAGATCGCTTTCTCCGCATCCAGGAGGTCGAGCGCCGCGTGTGTCTGAAGAAGAGCGCGATCTACGCGCGCATGTCCGCCGGGAAATTTCCGCGCAGCGTGTCCTTGGGCCGGCGATGCACGGTGTGGCTGAAGTCGTCCATCGACGCGTGGATCGTCGAGCAGGTCGACTCGGCGAATGGCGTCCATGTGCGGTCCTCCAAGCTCACCGAGACGCAGGCATCGGAGGTCTGACGCGTCATGGCGGATATGCATTGGTTCAGATGGCATCACGGGACGGTCACCGATCCGAAGCTCGGGTTGATCGCCAAGAAGGCTGGCGTGTCCATGGCGCAGGTGATCGCCATCTGGGTCCATCTGCTGGAGGCGGCGAGCACGTCCGAGGACCGAGGCAATCCCGGGGTGCCGGATTTCGAATCGATGGACTTTTACCTCGAGGTGGAGGAAGGTGTCGCGCAGCGGGTCTACGGACTCATGCAGGACAAGGCACTGATCGCCAAAGACACCGGCCGTCTGGTGGCTTGGGAGCGGCGTCAGCCCAAGAGGGAGCGTGAAGACGAGGGAGGCGCGGAAAGAAAACGTCGGCAGCGGGAGCGCGAGACTGGGAATGCGGCCAATGGTGGCGAAGCCTCTCGCAGTCATCGAGGCCCGTCTATCGCTGCATCCACAGTTGAGGGGGAGAGCGAGGCGGAAGGAACGACGCCGGACGCGATGGCCAGTACAGAGCGTGAAGCCCGGACGTTAAAGAAAGTGGCTGCTGTTTGCAAGGCCATCCGGGCCAAGGGCGTGACTGACGTGAACCCGTCGGATCCGAGGCTGCGCGATCTGGTCGAGGCAGGTGTCGGCGTGGAGATCTTTGAGCAGGCCGCGGAGGTCTGTGTCAAGGCAAGTCCGCCGAAAGGGATGGCATACCTGCTTGGCATCGTGAAGCGCCTGGTGCGGGAAGCAGAGGAGATCGGCGCGAGTCCAGATTTTTCTGATGTCGCGTGGGACCAGACGCGCAGCGGTATCGATGCGAAGGCGTGCGCCCTCGGCCTCACTGCATGGGACGAAGCGGCGTTCTCGGTAGGGCAAGGCGAGAGCTATCTCGCGTTCACCGCACGGGTCAAGCGTGCCGTTGAGAAAGCAGCGGAGACCGAATGCGCGTGAGCGAGGGCTTCAATGGCGGCGGCCTCGCAACGGCACGGGTCCTTCCGCAGAGGTGGTCGTTACGGGTAATTCGAACCGCGCACGGACTGTTCACTGATGCTCCTAAGGGGGTTAAGTGAAGGTCGGTCGCGCAGTAATTAGACTAAATCTATCAGGAGGGAGTCTAGGTACTTATGACGGCATCATTACTTGGGTAGTCTGGGATGACCGTAGTGGCGGCCAGTTCAGACTGCAGTTGGATCTCCGCCCCTGGTACCGTCCACGCCTGCACTGGGGTGAACCAGCACATCGTTCCACGGTGGCACCCGGATCGCTGGCTGCTTGTCACTAGCCTGTTCATCCTTTGGCCGCTCTTCCTCAGGCTGCTTCCAGGTCAGATCGGCCACCAAGAAGTCCAACCACGCTGGCGCCAAGTCCAGACCGTCGGCCTTTGCCAGCGGCGCGGGTTGCTGGTGTTGATCCTGCAAGCAGACCATGATGCGCTGGCGAACAGCCTCTGGATCACTGAAGAAGCGAGCAAACGCGTCCAGCTCTGGGCTGCCTAAATCGGCCTTCAAGCGGCGGTCCCTCTTGGCCTCGAGCAGTTTGGCCAGCGCCCCTCGAAAGCTCATTGGCTCGCGTAGGGCTGCAAATGCCTTTGTGCTCAGCAGGCGCGCCAACGTTTGGCTGCCTTTTTTGTCTTTGAGTTGATCCCGCAGGGAGGCTGTCAGCGCCCGCGCGTTACCTTCTTTGTGCAGAACTTCCACGATGGGCAAATAGGCCACCATGGACACGGGTTCGGGCAACAACTGCGGGCGCGGTTTACCGCTGACCAAGTGAACCGGATCCAGATCTACCACCACCAGGGCCTGGTCCGTCTCAGACAAGGCGCCCTGGCACGACGGCTGCAAGATGCCGTGGTGCCAGCCATGGTAGGGCGTGAGTAGGCGCACGATCCCCGCGTGTTCCTTCGGCAGCTTATGCACCGAGTCGCAGCCAATGAAGCAACTGCCGCCGACACTCAGCCCCTTGCTCGCGGCATTGCAGAACACCGTGGCCGTACCCGAGGCCAACACGCTGGCCTGGCCGGCATGCCAATAGTCGTTGCTGCGGCTTGTGCAGGCCGGCACCAACAGCACTGACCGTCGCTCTCGGTTGCCCTGAGTGACGGTCAACAACTCGCCCAGCGCATTTATGTCGAGTTCGACAAGTTTCGCTGCCAATGTCGCATCCACGCCAAACTGCCGCAACACCTTGGCCAAGTCTTGCAGCAGGGGACGGCGGTTGGCTGGGCTGGTGAGCAGGAACAACTCGGAGCAGATCAGCTCTACGCAATACCGCAGCTTCTGTGGGCCGTGAACGAGGGCCCGCATCATCTCCTTAATCTGCTCAAAAGTCCGTGCGCCAGTCCAAGTGCTACGCAACGCATCCAGTATCAGCTCCTCTCGGTACAGGGGCGCCAGTGGTTCGCTACCAGGTCGAAACAATTCGTGCGCAGCCACGGCGCGGTATTTCTTGTCACGCTGAAACTGCATGACCCGGGCATCGCCTTGCAATCCAAAGGCGTCGGCCTCGATTTTTTCGGGTTGCCACAAGAGGGTCAATTTCTCCTTCAGGTGCTCTGTATGGTTGCTCGCCGCCTCGAACAGACGATAGGTACCCGCCAACACAGCCAAGCCTGGATGGTGAAGTAACTCGCCTTTCAACCACTCCACCGTGTCAGGCCGAACCGACACCTCGGGAAGCACCAAGAGTTCCACCTTCAGCTCGCGACACGCGCGCAAGGCTTGGCCCAGCAGAACCCGGCGCCGATGCTCGGGCCAGGAGATGACCTTGAGGTCGTTGTGCCAATGGAATTCCGCATTGCGCTTGGCGGCCTCGTGAACGGCTTTGAGGTCGCCATCCAGATGCACCTCCAACTCCTTTTTCGCCATTGGGTCCAGAGGAATGCCGCCCAGTCCGACTTCGGCAATGGGGTGGCTGTAGCTGTCGTCCACCCGCCACTGGAACAGCGCGACGCGCAGGTGGCCTCGTGCATTCAGATCTACGTCATCGGTGGTTCTGCCAACGCCGAAGCGCTTGCTCCACGAGTTGCTTTGCCACTCTTCCAAGTGCTCAATCGGCACCGCACCAGAAACAGCAGGGGCCGCTGGTGCAGATCGCACGTAACCCTCAGCAGCTTGGTCGCGCTTCACGGGTTCACCCACGTCGGCATGCAGAGGGGTTGCGGATGGGGCATCGCCTTCCTCGAACGCTATGGCCCCGTGAAAAGATGCGTTGTCGGGCAAGCCGTGTGGTCGTGGCACGACCTGCGGCACCGACGGCGTCTGATCCGCAGGGCTGAACCACCGTCCAAGCTTGTGGTCCAGAGTGTGCACCGCCAGCAACTCATCGTCAGTGCCGCTGCGTGTCTCTGACCACGGCGTCAGCTTGCGCCGACCAAAGGGTAGCTGTGGCAATGTATTGGCAAACAAGCTAGTGAATTGCGGCGTGCTCATTTGCCAGCTTTCGCCACTGGCGTCAGTAAACTCGTCGGTGTGCGGATGTCGGCCAAACTTCGGGCCTTGCACGTTCACCACGCGCATGCCACGCAAGACGTCAAGCGCGCACAGCGCCTTCGGCAAAGCGACCATTACCTCGTCGCAGCGCTGCAGCGTAAAGGTGGGCAAGGCATCAAAGGGCCAAATCGTGTTCTGTTCTTCAGCACCCTCCTCCTCACGAACCCCAGCGGATGGCGCGGTCTGCCACTGAGCAAGGGCTTCGTACACCGACAACAGATCCAGGAGGTCAAAGGCCTGTGGCAAACCGGCATCCAGCAAGCCGATCAGGGCCAGCATCCAATGCCACGGGCTGGCCTTGCATAGCGCAGTCCAATCGCCATCCAGCAGCCGTTTGCGCATGGCGTTGTAGTCGCCCTGCGGATCCAGGCGCTCCATGTCGGCCATTGACCAACCTGGTGGCAGGTTCAGGCGCTCCGGCATGCGGGCGGCACCGGACGCCTGTGCATGGCCCCACAGTGCGGCCACACTGCCCCGCAGCCCAGTGCCGATGGCGCTAAGTGCCAGCGCCATGCGCAAGGGAGGAGCATTGCTATTGGGGGCTGCACCCGTGGCTAGGTACAGCGACTGGTACAGCGCCAGCATCAAGCCCAGCTCCGGGCGCAGAGGTGCGGTCTGCTCGACCAACGACTTAAGCGGAAGGCCCTGTAGTACCCACAGGGGCAGCTTGTTCAGCGCCTCGGGAAACACCCGGTGCAACACATGCCGCATGTCATCGCCGCTGCCATGCTCAAGACGCATGGCCATGGCGCGGCTTTCGGCCTCCACCTCCAGCAGATGTCGCACCTGGGCGTCCAAGCCTTGGCGCGCCGGAAACTCTTGCAGCCGTGCCAGAGCGCGCGTCACCGTGCGTGGCATGCGGGCCTCAGCCTTGCTGGTCGAGTCAATCTGGGCCGAAGACAGATAGCGGCCCTGCAGTTTGCGCAATTGCTGGCGCAGCACATAGGCCTCGAGTTCCTGCTTCGCCAGGGCTTCGGTGACTTCGGTGCTGTCCGTTGCGTCGCCCGGAGCCTTGCGCTCATCGAGCTGCTCGTCGCGCTCGCCGGTCTCGCCGGCCATGTCGGCGGCCACGCCCAGCACATCAGCCACCGCCCAGCCTACGCGCCACAGCTCGGCCCCCGCAAAGGGAACCGTCACCGTTTGCACCCGGTCGTCCCGGTCGTGGTACCAGGCGGTGACGCCCAGTTGGTCGCGCTTGACGCGATCGGCCAGCAGGTAGAGCGTAGTCACGTCGCCCTGGACTTGCCGGAACAGCTGTGGCCGAAAGGGCACATAGGCCAGACTTTGCTCGCCATCCACTGCCCTCTGGTGCATGGCCAGCAGGGCATGGTAGAGACTGACCGCCCGGTGCGTGATTGGCTCTTGGTCATACTGCGTGCCGATTGCAGCGGGCGCCAGTTCGGTCCATGGTCTTGGTTCGGCGCTTTTCTCCAGAACAAGCCGTTGAGCTTCCGACTCCGGCACTTTGACAAACCGCACGGACGTTTCGTCGGCTGGGCAAGGCGGCTCAGCACGCATGGCCACTTGGGCAAATCGTCGCTCGGACTCAGCTGCTGGTGAGGCGGCGTACTCCACTCGCAACGAGTATCGATAGAGGTCGCGCCCATTAGCGCTGGGCTGGGCATCAATCGCATACAGCGACGCGGTAATCTCGCTGCCTGTTGGCAGGTGGGGAATCAGTTGCTTACCCGCGCCAGACTGCGAAAGCAGACGTGGAAACTCGCGTGCGAGGGTACGGAGCTTGTCATTCTGTGGCGAACTGTTGAGGACGAAGTCAATCGCCAGTCCGACGGCTACGGCGGTGCCGTCCATCGGTGCGGTACTCCCCTCGTTCTTGGGCGGAACCAGCTGGTCGATGACCTCATGCGCGCGCGCCAATTCATCATCGTTCGATTTCGTTGGTCGCCGTTCCCACAGCGCGTTCAAGGGATGATTGGCGGTGTTTTGAAGTTGGATTGTGTCTTGCTGCGCCAGACTCTGACCGGCTAGGCACAGCCACTCGATGACTGTCAGCCGGCCGCCCTGCTGCGGTGGCAACGTCAACGTGGCGCCCGGATTGCCCAGGAGGCGGTGTGCCTTGCGCACAACCATCCAGGCGCGCCGGCGCACATGATCGAAGTTGGTCGCCGGCTTAACCTGGTTGATGAAAACTGGCTCGCAGACTTGCCGTGCCAGGTCCAAACGAAGCTTGCGATCCTCTTCACGCTCAGTCAGAAACTTTCCGTTCTCCTGCCACGGATGGTTGTCTAGCAATTTGTCCAACCCTTCCACGGCAAACAGCCAGTGGTAACCGCGCTGCTCAAACGCGCTGGCCCAGGGCTGGTCGCCGCAGACCTCGTTCCACAGGTCCCAGAAGCGCTCCCACAGAGACGCATTGGCTGCCACTTCGCCGTCTATTTGGGCTGTGGCAGCTACCTGCCACCACAGCCAGCGCGCGCACAGGCCCAGATCACCAGCGCGTAGATCTGGGGCACCCAACACGGCCTTGACCTGGCCCGCGATCTCTCTGGGCTCATGCATCAACGCAACACGTCGCAGCATCTGCAAGGCGCACTGGCGATCGACTTCAGGCATTTCGCCGCCCAGGCTGTAGTCGGTCTCGCCGTCGCCCACCAGGGGGGGATCCCAAGCTGGTACAGACGGCGCCAAACCGCGCCCATCGTTGAGTTGGCGCATCACCTGTTGGGGTGAGCCGGCGCGCACATGTTCGCCTTTGTGGATCAAGTCGATGGAGCGCTCTGCGGACTTCGATTGCAGTAATTCACGCAGTTGCTTGAGCAAGTCTTCGCTGTCGGCAAACAGCACGATGTCGTCCACATAGCGTGCATAGCCCGCGCGCGGCCGCCAGACGTCATCCGGGCCTTTCTCGGCTGTGCTGTGGATGAAGCGGCGGGCCTCTTCATCCACAGGAAACAATGCAACGGTGCCGATGTAGGCCGACAGAACAGGGCCCTGCGGAATGCCCACGATCTCGCTGCTGTACTGCGTCTTTCCTTGGGCGTCGGGATCAAGGTACTGGTGGTGAAAGATCAGTCCCATCAGTAGGCGCTCAAGCTTGGCCTCGCGCTCGGCGTCCCAGGGGGTAGTGCTGGCTTTTGGCCAACCGAAGATGCGCCCAAAACCTTCTGGCACACCATGCACGTCCAAGGCTTGGTTCAGTGGTGTCAACACCGCATCGCGCACGACAAAGCGCTGGATCGAGTCGTAGTAGCGCTTGGCGTCGAGCCGAAGTACATGCACGCGCGGCCCGATGGCATGGCACTGCTTGGCCAGGCTGGCCATGAACTCACGCCAGCACTGCCCAAATGGGCGGAACATGCCCTGGTCAGACGGAGTCTGGTCGCCCTCCAAAACGTCCATGTCGACTTGGTAGCCAAAGCTCAGGGTTTTGGGCAGGTCCAAATCATCGTCAAGCTCATTGAGCTGCGCACTCAAGCCCGTCACCACTATTTCTCGGCGCGAGGCGTACCAGCGCACGGCCGGGATGCCGTCTGAAAAAGCCCGGCCCGCAGCGCTTGGCCGGTCATGACGCTGGCTGAGCAATTCGTTGAGAACGATCTGCTGCACGAGCAGGTCAGCAGGGTGTGGCATCACCTTGCGGCGCGGGTCGTCCAGGACCTTCGGATCGGCCGTCAGCTTGCGCGGCAGTTGCACCGCGTCAAAAGGCGCAGCCTGCTTCCAGGAGCGGTCACCAGTCATCATGGCCTGTAGGCGATCCAAAGCGATCTGGTCAAAGAGGCGTGCATTACCTCCTAGGGTCTGCCAGACCTCTTCATCGCAGGGCAACTCGCCGCGGCGCGCGCCGTGGTAGGCCAGGCTGCGAGCCAGCGCCACACGCGGAAGCACTTCTTCGAGGTAAAGGCCACGTGCCGGCAACCCGCGATGGCTGGTCTCGGCCATTGCCAACTCGGCGTGAAGTTGCTGAGCCCAGTCCCAAGCGCATGCCGCTAATCGCGCCGCCGCAACCTCGGCTGGTCGGCGCCCGTACAAGCGCCTGAGCGCCATGCCGACGCGAAACAAAGCGCGCTCACGCACCGTAGGCACCAGGTGGCCGAATCGCTCAGGCTGTAGATCAGAGGCGTCTTGCCCGCCTAGGGCCTGCACTAACAATACGGCCTCGGCCGGCAGGTCGAAGGCCTGCAGCCAAGCAGTGGCTTGCTCAGCCGTGCGTAGACCACGCAAGCACGTATCAGGGTCTTTGCCCAAGGCCGGTTTGCTGCGCCAAGGCATGCCGATCCAGCGCAAGTTCACGCCGCGCAGATCCAGCAAGCGACGCACCAGTCGATCCGTCCCGCCAAATCCGGCCGGATCATTGTCGAGAAATAGGATGTACGCCAGCTCAGCGCTGGAATCTGACTCATCTGCCAGCTTCTTCAGCCGCTCCATAGGCTCTTTGCCCAGGCTGGTGCCCATCAACGCGACGGCAGGCTGGCCAAGGGACTGCAGGCGCAAAGCATCCAGAAAGCCCTCCACAAGGTACAGCCTGGCCGGTAGGCTGGCTTTAGAGGTCTGCTTTACAGCATCGAAGGCTGCGGGTTCATTGAACAGGACCTTGGTCTTTTCAAGCCCGGAGGTGAGCAGGTATTTGGCCACGCCCTCGGGCGGTACTCCCTGCAAGGCGCGGCCTGCAAAACCCAGCAACTCGGGTTGCTTGACCGTGCCACCGTGAATGGGAATGACAACGCGGCCGTCATGAAAGCAGTCTCGAAACTGGTCATGCAGATTCAGCTTGCCCTGGGCTGAAGGTGAGCGCTGATGCAATCGCTGAACCAAGCCCAGAGTCTGCAGGCCATCGATTAGCTCGGCACGCTCACCCACGCTCTTGGATTGCAGGGCCTCCACCAACACGCCGTGAGTGATGCAGCGCAAGCCTCGCTCGTACAGGAAATTTCGGTCGAATTCGCGCTCGGCGCACCAAGCAATGAATCGCTGGTCATCGTGCCGTTCGTCGTAGATGCGCAGAGCAAACTTCCGTGCTGTCTCGCTGGCGGCAGCAGTGGCGGCCCGCTGCTTGGACGGACGAGACGGCGACTTGATGCCGAACTGCTGAGCTAGCCATTGAACCGCGGGCAAGAACTCCAGGCCCTGGACCTTCTTGACCAAATCAATGGCGTTGCCATGGGCGCCGCAGGCAAAGCAGTGGTAGTGCGCAGTGGTCGCGCCGTCGGCGGGATAGAGGTTCAACGACGGGCGAGTGTCTTGGTGAAAAGGACACAGCGCTTGGACAGTGGCGCCTCGCCGCGCGGTCAGCATGCCCAGACGTTGCATCACGTCTTCCAGCGGAATCTTGGCTAGTAAATCACCAACGTCGTAACGACCGTCCATCGCATTCCCTCGAATTATTTATCGTGTTCGGGGCAGGTTATCAGACGCCCTCCTAGAGGATCCGCCCACGACGCCGGTCGATCGCTACGTGCTCGGCCGCCGACGCCTATGGCCAGCGACTTTGTGCTTCTGGACGGTCGTTGGGCGCATACAGTCAATCAAGCCGACAAGCAGCTAAAGAAAAAGGGAGTCACGCACCGTCTGCCCAAGGCTTTCCCCGAGCGGCAAGTACCGCAGTTCATGGACGCACTTGACGCATATCCGGAAGCTGCGTAGGAGCGCAAAGCCAAGACAATCTCTAGATGAAAAGCAGCCCCGTAGGGCCGACTGCTTCTTGGTTGAGCTCAAGCTCTGCGCATTGCCCGTACCAGAACCATTTTTACTGGGTCTCGTGATTTCTACGCTGACTACGCGCTCTTCGCTCAATTGAGCCTGCCCACTGCAACGTAGAGTGCATTTACTCGGCGAAACCACAGCCCCTCAATTGGACCGGCCATCGTCGACACGATCATGACGCGCTCTTCGGAACATCCCCGGAATATGGGGTGGTGATCCGGACCGCGCCCCCCATACTCCGCTCCATATTGGAGCGGGGGAGACACGGTGTTCCTTAACGATCAAGAAACGGCAGTCGACCTGCTGTACTACGAGTCGGTCGCCAAGACTGTCGTGAAGCTGGTGCGCTCGACACCGCTTGTGCCGGTGACGATCGGCGTGCACGGCGATTGGGGCGCCGGCAAGTCGAGCGTACTCAAGATGACGGCAGCAATCCTCGAGAAGGATAAGAAAACGCTGTGCATCTGGTTCAATGGATGGACCTTCGAAGGATTCGAGGACGCAAAGACGGTCGTGATCGAAAAGATCGTCGAGGAGTTGCTCCGCGCCAGACCTGGACATGCGAAGGTGGCTGAAGCGGCCAAGAAGGTCTTCAAGCGAATCGATTGGCTCAAGGTCGCGAAGAAGACAGGCGGACTTGCTTTCACCGCGATGACGGGCATCCCGACTTTCGATCAACTGGAATCCCTGGCCAATGCCGCGAAGGCGTTCATCGCCAAGCCCGGCGACGTTATCTCGAGGGACGACATCAAGCAATGGGCCGATCAGGCCGGGGAGTTCGTCAAAGACAAAGAAGGCGCGAAGGACAATGTTCCTCACCAGATGCACAAATTCCGGGAGGAATTTGAAGAACTGATAGAGGCGGCGGACATTGAGCAACTGGTCGTCCTGGTCGATGACCTCGACCGATGCCTCCCGGAGACCGCCATCGCGACGCTCGAGGCGATTCGGCTGTTCCTCTTCGTGCCGCGCACCGCGTTCGTCATCGGCGCCGACGAGATGATGATCGAATACGCCGTCCGCTCTCACTTCCCGGACTTGCCGGCACAGGTCGGACAAGTCCCGTATGCGCGGAACTACCTGGAAAAGCTCGTCCAAGTTCCATTTCGCATCCCAGCTCTGGGCACCGCAGAAACGCGCATCTACGTCATCCTCTTGCTCGCCCAGTTGGCGCTCGGGGAGCAGGATCCGAGCTTCAAAAAGCTGCTCGACCTGGCCCGCAGCGAATTGAAGAAGCCTTGGGCAACGCGCGGCCTAGATGTGGGCAGCGTCACGACAGCGCTGGGCGCGGCACCATCCCCCGCGCTGTCGCGGGTCCTGAATACTGGAGTTCAGATCAGCAACATCTTGGCCGAGGGCACGAAGGGGAATCCGCGGCAGATAAAGCGGTTCCTCAACTCTGTACTGTTGCGCTTTGCGGTTGCGGAGGAGCGAGGATTCTCCGATCAATTGGAACAGTCCAAGTTGGCCAAGGTGATGTTGGCGGAGAGCTTCGCACCGGTGTTCTACCTGCAGCTTGCGCGGATGGCCGTGACGAGCGCGGGCGGGCAGGTCCTGGCGCTCGCGCAACTCGAAGCATCCGTGGGGGCCACAGTGGCGCGCCCAACTGCCAAAGGTTCCGCCGCAAGCGCGGCCCAACCCGAGGTCGAGGAATGGTCTAGGACAGACTGGATCAAGGAATGGGCAGCCATAGCCCCGCCGCTGGGGACCGAGGATTTGAGGCCCTATGTGTTCGCGACCCGCGACAAGAGGAACTATCTAGGCGGCTTGGCGGCCGCGAGCCATCTGGATGCCTTGGTGGATCGCCTGCTCGGATCTCGCATGGCGGCCAAGAACCTTGTCTCCGAGATCGACAAGTTGGCTGGAACCGAACCCGAACAGGTATTCGATGCGCTCCAGACCGCGATCCGGAGCGCGACCGACCTCAGCAAAGAACCTCCGGGGCTGCACGGCATGGTGGCCCTGGTGACAGGTCACCCGAAACTGCAGCGACGATTGGGGGCGTTCCTCGCCGAGCTCCCGGCAGGCTTGATCGGCGCCTGGGCCACCACGAACTTCTCCACGTTGCAGACCGAGCCGGAGCTCGCGGCGTCGTACCGAATCCTCCTAGAGGGATGGGCCACCCAGTCCGAAAATTCAAAGCTGAGGGCCGCCGCGCAAGGCGCGATGAAGCTATTGAAAGCATCCTGATGGGGACCTCCAAAGGTTTCGGTGGCCCTTCCAATGGCTTGGTGCCTTCTTGGGCGGACGATCCCGCCTCCGGCGCGGACCCGGCGGGGCAGGGCGCGGGAACTGCCTCCCCGCCTGCGGGCCCTACGCCTCCAGCCGCCCCACCAGCAGCCGCTGCACCGGCGCCTCCCCCGAAGACCTTGACTCAGGCGAGGTCCAAGTTCACGACCTTCACAAAGACCGGGAGCTCGAGCGCCTTGGGCGGTGCACTGCGGCGCCATGTAGCCAGCACAGGCGGGGCGTCGGGGGCTGCACGGCGCATGGGGGCGTCTCGCGTCACCGGCGGACGGCTGCTCGGCGTGCTGCGCGACGCGCAGCGCGTCGGTGTCGCTGAGGCACTGCGGTCCAGGGGACTTCAGCAACTGATCGGCCGGCCGGCGGAAGAGGTCTTCCTCGGCTTGATCGACATCGTCTGTCTGCCGGGCGGCCCCGTCGACGAGGGGATATCGCGGCAAGCGTTGCTGGATGCGATCCAGGACCAGGTCGAGGCCGGCGTGGTGGATTTCGGAGACCTGACGCCCGATCAGCTCAAAGAGTTCTTCCTCGACTACATCATCCGATCGATCGAGGGAAAGGTGATCAGCGACATCGCGGCAAAGAGCATCCGGCTTCCCGAGAACGTCGAGCGCGCGCTCGATCTGGAGGAGCAGCTCAAGGACTTCATTTCCGGCGCGACGCGCAGTCACCTCGGCGAATTGCTCGAGGGCCCGCTCACCGCCTTCACCGACCCACAGGTCAACAACAAGGTCTTGCAAATCTACGAGGCGGCCTACACCCTGGTTGAACAGGCCGGAGAGGAAGCCGAATGAGCCACCAAACCATCATCTTTCGACTCGGCGCATCCGACAGTGCATTGGTGGCGCCATCGCGACCGGATTCAATCGTCACGGACGTCCCGTTCTTGGACCCCTACGACAAGCCCATGTACGGCGTCGACCATCCGTTGGATCAGCTCCGCGAATGGGGATTCAACCCGTCTGAGATCGGCGTAGAACTCATTATGTTAGCCACCGCGCTGACCGCCGCCGACACACGAATCTCGAGGGGCGCGCACTCTCAGGACGGCTGGTCGCGCGAGATTGATTTGCATCTGCCGGTGAGTGACGTTGCCCGTTGGTCGTCGCAGGCGATGCTCCTTCAAACAATGCTGAGATTCCTGACCGGCGATCGTTGGCAACTCTTCTTCCGTCCACGCCCGACTGACGCGCCGTCGTTGGTGCGGCCCACCGAGAAGCTTCGGATGTTTGAGCCGTCGTGTGTGTGCTTGTTCTCCGGCGGGCTCGACAGCTTCATCGGGGCGACCAATTTGCTTGCGCGCCGGGAGGCGCCGATGCTGGTGAGCCACTGGTGGGATCCAAACGCCAGCAAGCATCAAACCAACTGCATCGAGGCGCTCGCCGCGAGATTTGCCCCGCAGGAACTCCATCACGTTCGAGCACAAATCGGCTTCGACCACGACACACTGGCGCAGTCCAGCCGAGAGGACACGCTGAGGGGACGTTCATTTCTGTTTTTTGCCCTGGCCGCGGCCACGGCCAGCGCGGTGGGTGGGGTGGTGACGGTGTACGTCCCGGAGAATGGCCTCATTTCCCTCAACGTCCCGCTGGACCCCTTACGGGTTGGGGCGCTGAGTACGCGCACAACACACCCTTTCTACATGGCCAGGTTCAACGAGCTATTGCAAGGCCTAGGCATCCCCGCCCAACTGGAAAACCCGCACCGTCACCAAACGAAGGGGGAGATGGTGGACAGCTGTCTCGAGAAGGACTTCCTGCACACTAGCGCTAAGCTGACGATGTCCTGTTCGGCCGAGGGCAAACATCGCCACGACCGCGACGAGGCTCGCCGAAAGGTCCAACACTGTGGGCATTGCGTCCCGTGCCTCATACGGCGCGCGGCTCTGCACGCAGGGTTCGGTTCTGACGATACCGAGTATTGGCTCAAGGATCTGCATGCCCAGGCGATCGACTCGTCGACAGCGATGGGCGAGCACATTCGAGCCTTTCAGTTCGCGTTGGCGCGCCTGGCGGCCCATCCAGGCAGGGCACGACGTGACATCCATCAGCCCGGCCCGCTGTACGATCATCCCGACGACCTCGACGACTATGAGGGCGTATACGTCCGGGGCATGCAGGAGGTCGCCGAACTGCTTGAGGACGTTGAGGCGAGACCGATCAAAGATGGATGATGCGTATGCGCCCACGATGGGTCGATTTTCACTGCCACTTGGACCTCTATCCGGACCACGCTTCTCTGGTGAGCGAGTGCGATCACGAGCGCATCGCCACGCTGGCGGTCACAACGACGCCCAAGGCCTGGAAAAGGAACCTTGAGGTCGCAACAGGTTCGGAATATGTGCGGGTTGCGCTCGGCATGCATCCACAACTGGTCGCCGAAAGGGCCTCGGAGTTGCCGCTCTTCGAGAAGTTCTTGGGCGAGACCAGGTACGTCGGCGAAATCGGCCTCGATGCAGGGCCGAAGTTCTATCGCTCCTTTTCCGAACAGGAGCGCGTCTTTTCCCGGATCCTCGGCGCATGCGCCGAGCAGGGCGACAAGATCCTCACAGTCCACAGCGTTAGGTGCGTGAGCAAGGTCCTGGACCACTTGGAGAGGTCGTTTCCGCTCGACCGCGGCGTCGCCGTCCTGCATTGGTTCACCGGCACAGCGGCCGAGGCGAGAAGAGCGGCTGAGTTGGGCTGCTATTTCTCCATCAACGCCCAGATGCTTGTGTCGGAGAAGACTTGCCGGGTCGTCAGCGCGTTGCCCCGCGAGCGGCTGCTGACAGAGACTGATGGACCGTTCGTGGCGTTCAATGAACGCCCCTCCCGGCCGCGCGACGTGGGTGAGACACTTAAGTCGCTTGCTAGCACCTTGGGGATTGAAGTTCAGGCTGCGAGCGAGTTGGTGGTGACGAATTTGGGCGCTCTCACTCGCAATCGCCGAGTCTGAAGCAGCTTGCCGTGCATCGCCGCTGATTCGCGCTTACCTCGGCGAAGTCTGTGCCGGATGCAATGAAGCTGCGGCCCTCAATTGCTCGCGAGCGATCGGGGTCGCGGAAATCTAGCCTGCGCCGCTCGAGAGCTGCCACCTTGTCTAGTTGGCGCCCGCGCTTACATTCGAGACACTATTCGTCGCCTTGAAAGTATGAGCGTCACCAATGATCATCGCCCAAGGAGGCAACAGTTGCGACCGCTTCCCTCGCAATCCTGTCTGCTTGCTGACGCAACATGGCAAGCGGATACGTGCCAATGGTGATTCCCCTGTATGCGAACTCGAAGCCCTTGATGTCACCAGTGACGTCGGCCGCAGATTCGAGGGCGCTTCGTATGGAATCAAAGCCACCATCCATCATGAGCTCCTCTCCGTCATAGGTCACCTGGAACTCATAGAAGCCAGGCTCGAGTTTGAAAACGTCGAGTCGTGGGATAAGACCCGAGCCAGAACGGGCTACGGCGGGAGCCGCGTCGGCGATAGCCTCCCCTTGCACAGGCGTCGATCCTTCAAAGGATCCCCCTTCTCTGCCACCACTCGCCGCAGACATGCGCAGCGCAGAGCTGCCGGCGCCATTCGAGACATAGACCTGTTGCCCATCAACCTGCAAGGCGTGCGGGTACGCCATGTCGTGGAATTCGCCTCTCAACCAAACATGTGTTGGCGGAAAGAAGGTTTTGCTTAGTACAAACGAAAACGCCTCATCCAGCGAGCCCGGCAAAAGAGCTATATCGCCCGAGTATCGGAAGAGGCGCAGATCAGAAAGATGATCGAGCGCCTGATCGAGCAGCAACTCGCCCTTCAACCGCTGGGCCATTGATTCGCCACGCTCGTCCGTTTGATAGATCAGCGAAGCCCAGATTTGCCGCGCGGCGATCAACTTGATCTCCTCGCACTCAACAAAATCATCGGGCCATGAGACATCCTGCGCATGCTTTGTATCCATGGCGATCACCAGCCCCGACTTGAGGGCCCCGCACGATGCAGGCATCGTCGAATCGGATCGTTCCTGCGCCGCCAGAAATTCGGCAAGGATGGAGGGTAAAGGTCTTGAAGCCGCGGGCAGCGATCTTGTCTGCTCGACGCAATCCTTGACGTGCTTCCAGCTGTGATAGCCGTGCTCCCTTGCTATCGTGTCGAGCGCGACGGCGAGCGAAGTCGGATGAGTTTTGCGCCGTTGCTTGGCGAGCCGATGTAGTTTCTCGGCAGCAGTCGACGTGGTTAGTATGAGGTTCAAGACAAGCTCCAAACGTTGAAGCGGAATACCTTGGTGCCCATTGCCAAGCTCCGCTGAACGTGGAAGCTGACGCTTTCGAGAAATCATTGTCGTCCCGGCGAACCAGGTAAGCCATGATGGGCAGCGTGCGCCGACAAGCGCGATTCTGATTCTAAGCTATGGCGTTGCGCGGTCATAGTGGAGCGACACAGCTCACGATGCTCAACGGGCCAAAGGCCAAAGCCGGGTCTGTTGGCGTGTCATGTCATTGCGAGTCAGGCTGCCATTGCCCACGTCGGGCGGGAGCTCGCATCGTCAACATCGGTAGTCGATGTTCGTCGCGCTGCAAATTGCGCTTGCAGTACAAGCAGTCAGTTGATCTTCGACGCCAACTAACGACTGGCCGTTAACTACACCTCGCGAGGTCTCCTCCCTCTCGGTCAGCGTCAGCGCCCTGGCACAGCGCCTACGTGTCAGTGGACGAAAGCCACCCGTACGCGACAGAATCTCTCCCACCGACGTATGCGACCGATTGAACAAGTGCGCAATCTGATGGAGCGTCCAGCCGTCCTTCCATCGATCCCACATCAATGTCTTCTGGGCGTCCGTGTAGTAGGTTCGTGTCCGGTACTTCATCTGCAACACTCCTTCTGCGAAAGCAGTTCTTAGTGTGTTGCATCAACCGGTTGAATCCGCCAGCGATAGCAGGTGTTCAGTGATGGAGGTTGTGTTCGTCGATTGTTTGCATTTGGATAAGCAATCGAGGAGGATAGGCGGCGCGTGTCGATAGCAGGTGCGCTACTCAAGCGGCCACCAACAGGCGTCCTACGGTGCTGCCCGACTTACCAAACAAAAATCTTAGGTGAAATGCTGCCGCAAATTGACCGGGAAAGTGCCGTTCATCTCACAGCGATCCGTCGAGCATTGGCGCGACGAAACGCTGCAGTGATGGTGGGTGCCGGGTTCAGCCGTAACGCCGAAGGCGGAGAGCGATTGAGCACATGGCCGCAGCTGAGCGCAGAGCTTGTTCGACGCCTTGACCCAACGGCCGACCCAAGCGCGTTCTCAATTGGCACAGTGACACAGCTCGGCGAGCAGTTTGCGCGCGTTTTCTCAGAGCCAGCACTCGAAGATTTTCTCAAAGAGATGGTGCCAGATGAACGTGTTCGCCCCGGGCCCTTGCACGACGATCTGCTTCGACTCGAATGGTCAGAGATTTTTACGACCAACTACGACACCTTGCTGGAGCGAGCGACCGAGAAGATGTTCGAGCGGGCCCACTTTACTGTTTGTAGTCGCGAAGACATCCCGTTGTCAAAGGTGCTTGGCACTCGCCGGATCGTCAAGCTGCACGGCTCTTTCCCGTCCCAGCGTCCCTTTATTTTTACGGAGGAGCACTACCGCACATATCCGGAGAGGTTCGCGCCCTTCGTCAATTTGGTTCGCCAATCGTTGTTAGAGAACGTCTTCTGCCTCGTCGGGTTTTCGGGTGATGACCCCAACTTCCTCCATTGGCTTGGGTGGGTTCGGGACATGCTAGATGGCGCTTCGCTGCCCGTCTATCTGTTCCTTGACAGGCCACCGGCCTTTGGCCAACGACGACTGCTAGAAGCTCGTGGAGTGACGCCGGTGGTTTTGCCTGAGGCGGACAGCGGGGACCCTCGTGACTATGCAGGTCGATACCGGAAGCTACTCAACACACTCGCCGAACCATTGGAGCGACCAGCGCTGGAATGGGGTGTCATCCATGGGGCGTCGTCTGCGAGAACAGGCAGCGAAACGAAGGACCAGCAGTACGCACTCTGGCTCGACGACTGCGAGCAACTTGCAGCGTTGCGCCCCGGCTATCCAGGCTGGCTGCTGGCGCCCCGGTCCGTGCGGCAGAGATTTAGGCTAAGCACGAGCCGTTTCGTCGAACTGCTACACGAGCAGTGGCTACGGGAAAGGCTCGAACGCGAATCGCCCACGCTGCGCATGGCACTGTTCGCGTTGTACGCATGGCAACGCGAAGTGCTGTTGGCTCCTCTGGACGATGAAGTCGCGGAGTGCGCGCTTTCCCTGCTTCCTTCGACACCGACATTGCCGATTGACGGCAACGAGGACGAGCTTCGTCTGCAATTGCATCGCTTCGGAGTCGCGTCGCTCTCGGACGCTAAGCAGCAGTGGCAGTCACTTGCATTGTCCCTGCTGCGGTGGGCACGCCAAGGGCTGCGAGATGACAAGTTTGACCTCGTTTCGCGCTTGCTCGGCAATGCCAACGACGCTTTTGCCAGCGACGTGATCAGCAATGAAAGAGTCCATCTCCTGCTCCAGCGCGCGCAGCGGCAACAGGCGCGAGATGCACTGGCGGCTTGGAAGATAAGGTCTGCTGATCCGTACATGTTGGTCCGCCATGCCGTGCTGACTGCGGAACTAGGCGACATCGATGGTGCAATCGGGGCCTGCAATGCAGCGATCCATCAGGTACGAGAAAGCCAAAAGATCAAACCCAAAGACCCGTTGCTCGTGTCTCAGGAAGCATGGGCTTGCTTGATCACTGATCGTTTGCAGCAAGGCCGCAGTGCGTGGTTGCCTCCAGAGCTCAAGGCTGAAGAAATCGCGATTGAGGACTTGAGCGAGCGGCTGCAGGCGCTCGCCGCGCGAGGATACTCCCCTCAGCGGGAACTAGAACAGATAGAGTCTGCGTTGGGTGCCGAAGCGATGGCATCGTTCGAGCGCGACCATAGGTTCAGAACCTTTGACATCGGGCGCACCGCCCCGGTTCGGCGATTCGGCCTTACAAGCGAGTTCCGGGCCAAAATGACTGCTGCGTCCGAATTCTTGGAGTTGGCAGAGCGCACCGGGCTTCTGCCGCGAATGCCTGGGGTTCAGTTTCATTCTTGGTCCTATCTTCAAGCCGCGTGGTGGATTCAGTACAACGATTCTAGGGCGCGGGTTCATGGCATCCTGATGCGAACTGTGTCGCTCGACGCACTTAAGCCCAAGGACCCGACGATGCCTCCGCATCGAACAGGCTGGCTCTCGCGGTTCCAGGTTGCACACTTCTCGAGCGACGAAGCCACAGAGATCTGTCTTCGTCTGTTGGCGGAGGTCGAAGATTGCGTGTCACGGAACGCGGAGCATCCCGACAATCGCGTTGCAGTGGCGTTCGAGCTAGAGGTATTTTCTCGTCTCGTTGTACGGATAGAGAATCCCGCAATCGCTCTGGAGTTAGGCGAGCGCGTCGTGCGACTCCACCAGAATTCGGGTCTAGTGCAAGACAGCGCGAACTGGCCACATCTTGCAACAGCGCTTAAGCGCTGTGCCGAAGCCCTGCCTTCCACACTGGTACGCAATCTCATCAAAGCAGCAGCATCAGTCTCGACGCCGCCGCAGGTGTCAAGAAGGCCGCACGGGTGGTTTCATCTCACTGAACTTCTCTTCGAACCGGCTCCGCCTGCGCCCACGACAACTGAGCTAGCCGATTGGCGATCGGTCGTAGTCGCCGCGGCGCAGGCGCTTGAAAAAGAGCAAACCTCATTTAATTGGGCCGCTTTCTCCGCCCTCAAGGCGCTCGGCATGCTGACCCCTGAAGACCAACAGCGTGGGTCGGCTGTGCTGTGGAATGGCAAAACAGCATGGCCCACATCTCAGGTACTGCGTCCGAGTGCAGCGTTTCGCTGGCCAGCGCCGCCAAGTGGAGTGGACATCAAAAAAGCTTTTGCCGAATGGTTGCGCGAGTGCCCTATCGCGAAGTTTCGGGTCGATGCTGGCGGCTCCTTCGGCAAGGGTTGGCGTGGCGAATCGGATGACCATTTTCTTGAAGCCGTGATCGACGCAATGGAATACAAGAGTTTGACCGCTGACGACTACGGTGCCGTGACCAAAACAATCGCAGCTTGGTGGCGCGAAGAGGGGGCAGCAATCCTTCAAGTGATTCCGCGACTATCTGAGCTCGGCGACGACTTGGATTCACGCCTCGACCTCGTTGACCAAATTTTGTGGGAAGGGATGTGCCTGCTCCGGAGCGACCGCGAATTACCGACAGGTGGCGTTGAAGTAGGCATTCGCGCTCTTGTGGATGCATTTGCAGACGCGGGGCGCCCGCTGAAACGCTTGTCACTGCAGCAAAGTTTAGAAGCCAATGACCTCGTGGGGGCCAGTCACCAGCTGCACGAGGTCGCTCATGCTTTCCTTGGCAACAACGAGTTGCAAATCCACATTTCGGGGGCTGTTGTCCAATCCCTTATCGAGTCAGCGGACATGATCTCTGCAGCGCAGCTTGAAGTAATCTTTGATGCCTTAGCTGCAGCGGCCATGGCTCGCAGATTGCCAGGTACTCTGCGATCGATGCAATTGCTCGCGAATGTGGCGCTAACCCGACCTTCGCTGCTTGTCGAACGGCATTGGCACGGGTGCCGAGTGGCACTGGAGCTTTTCGCAGAAGAGCTGCAGTACGGGTCTGCTGCCCGCGCCCATGATGTCGTCGACGATGTCGTTCCGACACACCGCTTCGTTTGCGTGCAACTTGCCGACGCGCTTAAGCGAAGCGTGTCTTGCGTGACCAATGCTGAGATCATCGATCGCTGGCTTAAAGCCGCGGCATCGGACCCTCTTCCCGAACTGAGATTTTCACGCTACAGCATCAAAAATTGATAGGTCCTCACCACGCCCCGACCGGGCGTCGAGAAGGACCTAGAAGGCATGAAACGCGGAGCACTCAATTTCGCGGACGGGTCATCCTAAGCAGGATGTACAGCACGCGAGTGCTTGACCTGCAACGACTAGTTCAGCGTGGCGATGGCTTCCTTGGGCTGTGCCGCGAAGGCATGCCATCTCTCGATCAGAGCGTCACTCATGGGCATTTGCTCAAAGGTCTAAGAAAACATAGAAGAGAACGAGAGTCCAACCCGGATTTTTTCCATTGTTGTCTAGTTCCGTGTCGGGATCGAGCGCTGCCAGCCTAGTGAAGTATTAGGAGTTGGCCTCTCTTGAGGTTTTCGCTCTTCACGAGCAGATAAAACCTGTTGCACTTTTCCAAGTAATCCGAACGAAGGCCCGGTAGGCGCCCGCATACGCTATCAAAACAGCCAATAAAACAATTCCTGTTGCCAGCCAACCATTGGCGGGCAGTGAAATAACTGGAGCGATAAAAAACAAGAGCATTGGCACAGCTAGAAAGGCGAGGTTCCCGCGAATGGCCCCATGGGCCCCACAAGAATGACACTCAACCACGTTCGATTTCGCGGTCAATATTCGCAGCGTAGGCACTTTGTTTTTACAGCATGTGCATCTCATAGTCGGCTTTCAGTTATCTGCTTCGCATTTGTTGTTGCAGACCGTTCGGCAAACGAGGTACTTACCCACAATACAAGAACCACCTGTCACCGCTCCACCCAGCGGGGTCGTCAGAGTGCCAGCACCCACGCCAGCTACTGTGCAAATCGGTTGATACTTGACATTGCACGTAAACTGGCATTGAGCGTTCTCACTGGGTCGTGGTGGAATGGGCAACAGGCCAGCCGCACACTCTGCTGTTGCACAACTCCCGCTCGGCTGCTGTGGTGGCTGAAGCCAATCAGGCATGTTTGGCCTTCGTGGCCGACGGTCCGACTGCAACCCCAGAGGATCGGTGTATAGCAGCGGATTCGCATCCACATACCCGAAGCGATTCCACCCTCCATCCAACCCAATCGGATCGGGCTGGCTGTATCGTCCAGTCCTCGCGTCGTAGCTCCTGAAGTAGTTGTAGAACAACCCCGACTCCTCATCCGCATACTGCCCCGGATACCGCAGGTTGAACTTCACTTCGGAGATGCCGGTCGTGCCCGGATTCGGCGTCACCTCCAGATTCGCAAACCGGTTCTTCGCCAGCGTCGGCTTGTCTTCCCCGAACGCGCTGTAGCTCCACTGCCAGACCGCTTGCCCATCCGCGTTCGTGAGCTTGCGTGGCGTGTTCAGGTGGTCGCTGTGCACCGCATAGGTGGCGCCGTCGATCACCGCCGCAATCGGCATCGGGCCGTTCGCCGTCGGCAGGTAGATGTACTGCGCCTGTCCCGCGCTCTGCGTGCCGCCGCTTCCAACCTCCGCGATGAGCGTGCCCTGCTCGTCGTAGACATACGCATAGCCCAACTGCTCGGCCTGCGTGGTCGACGGGCTCCACAGCTTGGTGAAGAACGCGATCAGGCTCTGCATGAAGCTCGGGTCGGCCTCGTCGCCCTGGCTGGGCGGGTACAGCGGCTCGGTTTTGAAGACGCGCTGGCCCAGCGCGTTGTGCGCGTAGCGCGTGGTCGGGCTGGTGTCGGTGGCGCCGGTGGTGGAGGCGGCCAGGCGCCCTTCGGCGTCGTAGGCGTAGCTGCGCAGGCCGTCGCTCAGCAGGTCGCCGTTGGCGTTGTAGCCGTAGATGACGCTGGTGTTGCTTGAATCGTTGATGCTCTGGGCAAAACCTAGCAGCCGATTGTTTGCGGTACCCACTGTGTAAATGCGATTGGTCTTCTGGCCGCTGACCGTTCGGCTGCTTGTGCTGCGATTGCCGTTCTCGTCATAGCCGATGGTTGAGAGGTTGCCGTCTGCATTGAACGTTTTGATCCGTCCGACCAAGTCATATCCGACGGTCCAGGTGACGTTGCCGCTGCCGATGGTGTTGTGCGCGGGGTCGGCGTCGCCGGGCTGGTAGAGGTTCTGCGTGAGGCTCGTGATGCGGCCGGCGGCGTCGTAGAGGTAGCTGCTGAACTCTGTGGTGGTCAGGCGTCCAGCGGTGTCGTAGACACGAGAGGCCGCGAGGCTCGGGCTCGGGGTGAAGGCCCAGGTCCAGGCGGTGGGCTGGCCCAGCGGGTTCCATGCAACGTTGGTGACGAGCGCCGTGCCGTTCAGGCTCAGACCCGTGAGGCGGCCGGTGCCATCGTAGGCATGGGTGAGCGTGGAGCCATTGGGATAGCCGATGCTCGCGAGCGTCCCGTTGGGGTTGTAGGCATAGCTCACCTGCTGCACGCTGCCGTTGATCAGCGTCTGCTTCTTGAGCGTCACGCGAGCGAAGGCATCGCGCGTGTACTCGGTGGTGCCGCTTCGGTCGACGATCTCCGACAGATACCCCTTGCTGTTGGCCGTGAGGTCGTAGCGCAGCGTGGTGGTCTTGCCGTCGGCGAAGACCAGGCCGGTGGGTCGGCCGAGCAGGTCGCGCGTGATGGTGGTGGCCTGACCCAGGGCATCGGTGATCTGGCTGGGCAGCCCGAGGTTGTCGTACTGGGTGTTGGCGGTGCCCGTGTCGGTGCTGGCTTCGGTGGTGGCGTTGCCTTCGGCGTCGCGGGCGTAGGTGGTGGAAACGCCCTTGAAGTCCTTGGCTTCGGTGACGGCGTCGAGGGCGTTGTACTTCAGAGTCGCGATGTCGTTTGCTGCACCGGTGACGGTCCTGACGCGGCGCAAGCCGTCGAGGCCGTACTGGGTGCTTTGGTTCAGGCCGTTGGTCGCGGTGATCAGTTCGCCGTTGGCGTCGTAGCCGAAGGCGCTGGCCTGGTTCGGGCCTTCGGTCTTGGCGCTCAGGCGGTTGATGTTGTTGATGATGCGCGCCGTGTTCCACGCCACGTTGCCGGCGCTGTCCTTGATCTGCTCGGCCGTGCGGTTGCCCATGGCGTCGAGGGTGTAGGTGCCGGACTCGCCGCGGTTGTTGCTCCAGCCTGTGAGGCGGTGGGCTGCGTCGTAGGCGTAGGTCAGCACGAGGCCTGTGGGCAGCGTGATGGTCTCGACGGTGCCGTAGGGCTTGTAGGTGAGCGTGGTGGTTTGGCCGCCGATGGTCTGGGTCAGCAGGCGATCGCGAGCGTCGTAGGTGTAGGTAGTGACGAGGCCGTTGGGGGCCGTCGTGCTGACGACGCGATTCGCGGTGTCGTAGGCGTAGCTGGTGACGTGGGCGAGGGCCTTGGTCGATGAGAGGACGTTGCCTCGGGTGTCGTAGGTGTAGCTCGACACAGCACCGTTGGGTTCAGTGGCGGTGTTAACCAACCGCTGGGCGTTGTAGGTCCACTGCCAGAGCTGGGCCTTGTTGGTCGCGGTGTCGGTGACTGTCTTGGTCAGGACATTGCCGACGGCGTCGTAGGTGTAGGCGGTGGTGCGGTCAGCTTCGGTGACCAAGACCGGCAAGGCGAAGGTCGAATGCCACTGGGTGGTCACTGTCCGGGCGTCAGGCGTGCCGGAGGCGTAGACCACGGTGGTCGGCAGGCGACGGCCTACGTCCCAGGTCGTGGTGGTCACCGCGCCCTTGAAGTCGGTCTCCGACGTGATCAGACCGTTGGCGTCTTGCACACGGCTGGCAGCGTCGCTCTTGCCTTCGCCCGAGGGCAGTGAGCCTCCAGTGACGGCGAGCTTGCCCAGCGTCGTGCCGTAGTTGTAGTTGCGGCTCGTGCCCAAGGGATCGACCACCGTGGCGGAACTTGAGGACGGATAACTGACTTGATAGCTGTCAACGGAGCCCGCGAGCTGGGTGCTGATCGCACGGCCTGTACTGTCATACGCAAACGTGCCCCAGCGAATACCGGTTTCGTCGAAGATGCCCGTCAGTGCTTGAGGGAACGAGGCGTTCTCGTAGACGAAACTGCGACTCTTGCCGTCGGGGTACAGGACCGAGGACAGGCGACCGGAGCCGTCGTAGGCGTAGGCGATGACGCGCGCATCCGGGGTTGTGACGCTGGTCAGTTGTCCTCCACCGTTGTACGCAAACGCGAGGGTGCGCCCGAAGCCATTGAAGACAGAGGCAAGTTGACCGGCCCCGTTGTAGGTACGGGCGACGGCCCATCCGTTGCGATCCACTGTGGTCTGAAGCTTGCCAGAGCCATCGAAATTGAATGTGGTGTCGTCATCGGCGCGGTGGTACGTCCAGTCGCCAGAGGAGAGTTGCACCAGGGTGTCGGCGCTATTGCCCGCGCTCCAAGTGGTAGCGCCAGCAGCTTTTCCAAAGGTCCGCGCGTAACCTTCGCCGGTGATGATGGCCACAGCCACGGGGGCTGTGTTGGGCGTGGCGACTAGCTTGTCGCTGAAGTTGTGAGACCAGACTTGACCCAAGGAATTGCCAGCCCGAATCGGATCGCTCGCCCAATTGCTGCGGTAGGTGCGCGTGAAGGACAAGGCTCCTGGTCCGGAGTCGGACCAGTCGGTCTCGGATCGATATTTCTCCGCAGTCGCAGGAAGAATCGGGTACGGCGTGCTGGCGCCATCCGGAATCTTGCAAGACTGGCTTGTTACCGGCTGAGGAGCACTTGGCACGCCGCACGTGCGTCCATCTGCACTTTCCGGTGAACCCAGGTCACATACGCATGAATTGTCTACTCTTCTCGAATTCTCGGGGCACCTGCTCCAACTAGCCTCCACAGCCACACCACCACCCGCACAACCAGAGAGCATCGCTCCAACAGAAATGCGCGTCGCATCAGTCCAGTTGACCGAAATCCAAATACGACAGTTCACATACTGCCAGTACCTCGCATCCCACGCGGCCTTTTCTGCCGCTAGCCCAACACCTGAGTCCGAATAGCTCACGCCAGTGTGTGACCCGACCCAAGGGGTAGAAACAACTGGCTGCACTGCAATCGCGACACTCGACGTAAGCACCAGTGCCAGTAAAACAATCAAGCGGGGAGGCCTCTTGAGCATCACTATCTTCTGGCCCAATAGAAATCCCGGTGGTTTCTCTTGTCGATCTGAAGATTCCCTCGAAACGGCAACCAATCCACTGATCTTTTGCAGTGTTCTCCAAAGCGTCATCCCACACTCCGTTATGTTTTCTCATCTGCGTGTCTGAACATCTGACGGCATCGCGAGGTTGACGATCAGGATTTCTTGAATGGTTGATCACTCCTGGGTGACGAGCACTGCCATGCAGCACACTCCGTACAAGTTGTTTCAAGATAGCCGAAAGGCTTCGTGTAGACAACGACAGATCGATGGCATTCAGAGTTTCGGTCGAGAGCTGAATATGAAAGTGCGCAGCTCATCGGACTGCCGTTGTTGATGAACGACTACTACTTGAGAAGCGGAGTCCCAGTGAAGGCTGGGAATTCGTTCGTGGCCCTGAATTCGTCAGGGCATGCCCGTTCAAGCGGCCTTCAAATGATCTTGTCCTTGTGATTGAGAGCACGTTTATCGCGGCGTCGGCTTTGCTGAAGGCGGGAGCGCTGACGGCACTCAGTGCTCACTTCTGACGAATCGATGAATCCAGAAGTCAAAGGCTCTTCCTTCGCGATAGCGCTCGGTAGTGACTTCGAATCTCCCAGGGGAGATGTTGAGCACTGATGCAGGTCCGGCCGACGTGGCTGCGTCGGAAGAAGCATCAAACATCCACAACTCTGGCTCGTCAATTTGAAACTGGACAGCGGGCTGCAGATGCATAAGAACGTCTGGAAGCTCCGTCAACACGGAGTCGGCCAACTCCATGGAGTCACACGCAATCCATCTCGCGATGATCGGACCGCTCGGAGTTGCGAAGAAGGCGGCTTGAGCAGGCTCATCGCCAAGCACGAGTACTTGCGAAGTGCCACAGGAGAGTGCGCTCAGATAGTCGGACTCTTTGCATACCCTTTCATAGTCACTTTCGGCCGTGCTGATTGAACTACCCGATGTGCCTCTCCACATCTTTCTGATCGACGCCGTTGCGCAGATGAACGGTGCTCCTTCGGTATAGATCCAGTTTTGCATTCGGTATTTCGGCTGATGCGTCGACGAGGTATTGCTGCGGTACTCTGAAAAGCTGATTACTTTAGGCAGGTAAGAGTTCGGATGCTTTGCTGACGGTGATGAGCAGAGGTGCACGAGACTGGGCAAATCGAACATCGGCGGAAACGTGAATCATGTCCGCGCGAAAATCCGCACATGGACGGGACAGATGTAAAAGTAGGGTGCCCCCCCCAGCCCGGCCGCGCCCTCTCTAGCCTTGCTTACGCCGATTGATCTCTGCGCGTAAATGCTGCGCTGAGGTCATTCCAGTTCCTCCCGGTATTGGCAGAGCGATATTCACGTTTACGGCCTCGGCCTTCTCTAGGTAGGCGAGCGCTTCCTCATACCTGCCGCGTTGCATCTTGCTGTAGGCCGACAAAAAGTAAGCTGAAGAATCGAATCCGTGGTTTCCACTCTTCGAGCCTATCTCGACCACCCTTTCTAGCCACTCGCAGGCTAGGTCGTATTTTTCCAAGCTGCAAGGCTACATCTGATCCTAGAAAAAAGTCGCCAGCATTTGTCAACCCCGATTCGATCACCAACTGATAGTCCTGCAGAGCTTCCGTTTGCCTGTCCTTCAAGAACCATACGGACGCACGCATACGCAGAGCGTCAATGCTAGCCGCATCTTTTTCCAGCAACTCGTAGCAAGCTGCAAGCGCAACGTTCAAGTCACCTTTATCTCTTGCCCTTTTAATTTCATCTAGCTGCATAAAAATCAGAACCTGACCCTGTTGTGGAAGGATTCGAAGATGATCTTTATTACCCACAGAATCTGATGAATCCTCAAGACACGCCCAATGTTGCCCCTATGTGTTGTTTTCGAGTGGTCACTTCTGACTGAGCTACTTGGACCGTCGATTGTTCGGGGGCTGGTTCGATCGGTGATGAACAAGGTCCAATGTGGCAGCTGAGCCCGCGACGTGGATTACTCTGAGGCAGGCGGTTTTTGCTTCAATGTTGCAGCGAGTCGTGCTTCGAAGTCATTGAGCATGGCTTGAAGCTGAGTCGATTCCGTCGCGCCGGGCTCGATACCGCCACCGTCGATGATGCCCTTGACCAAGTAGTACTCGATCTCCGAGCGGATCACCCCTCGCTTGAGAATTTGCAGGTACTTCTTCGAGTAACGCCGCCTGACCTCGCTCAGGGTGAAGGTGCCCTCAGCAGCGAAGCGGGCATCGGCTTCGGCTACGCGCTCGGGCGACCATTTGGTGGTGTCCTCAGCAATATCATTGAGAGCCATTTGAAGGCCCTTCTTGGCGTTGGACATCGATTGTTTCTCGATGCTCGCCGCAACATGCAAAGGATGAACCTCAGGCGGCATCTCTGGTTTCGCGTCGTACCAGTCGAAGAATTTACCCAAGAAGACCTTGAGATTCTCGTAATCTGCGAGAGAGAGTTTTTCTGTCATTTCTAGTTGCAGGTACACCGGCCGGCGGGAATCGGTGCCCCGAATTCTCCGGTCGCTTGCTGAAGATAAGAAGGACCTCGGAAGTTCCATCGGCTTATCCCATTAATCTCGTTTCTTGAACTGCCGCCTGAGCGCCTCGCTCCACCGTTTAGCTCCAAGACTTGCTGCTCCCGTCCCCTGACCGAGCCGGAGTTAGTCGATGTGCGATCAAGTACCCCGGGCCTGAATCCCTCTGCGGTCAAGGCCCGGTGATCGGCGTCTTTCATTCGCCTCGCGACATTCTGTTCCGGGGTTCCAGTACCTGATGTTCGTCCTGTATAGCACTGCCCCGTGAGCGGATTCCACCGAGTGTAGGTTTGGTAGGTATCGTCATCCTCCTCGTCGTACCACTTCTGAATGGCACGCCCCAGCTCTCTCAGCCCGTCCGCAGGGCTCGGTATCGGGATGATCGGACCGCCCGGCCGGCGATCTTGATCGTACTCAGCCTGCAATCCAAGCGAGTCCGAGAACATCAGAGGATTTCCATCGACGTAGCCGAACCGATTCCACCCCCCATCAAGCCCGATGGGATCGCTCTGCGTATATCGACCAACTCTCGGGTCATACGTCCGATAGCCGTTGTAGAACAACCCTGATTCCTCATCCGCATACTGCCCCGGATACCTCAGGTTGAACTTCACTTCCGAGATACCCGTCGTGCCCGGATTCGGCGTCGTCTCCAGATTCGCAAACCGGTTCTTCGCCACCGTCGGCTTGTCTTCCCCGAACGCGCTGTAGCTCCACTGCCAGACCGCTTGCCCATCCGCGTTCGTGAGCTTGCGTGGCGTGTTCAGGTGGTCGCTGTGCACCGCATAGGTGGCGCCGTTGATCACCGCCGCAATCGGCATCGGGCCGTTCGCCGTCGGCAGGTAGATGTACTGGGCCTGGCCCGCGCTGTTCGTGCCGCCGCTGCCCACCTCCGCAATGAGGGTGCCCTGCTCGTCGTAGACATACGCATAGCCCAACTGCTCGGCCTGCGTGGTCGAGGGGCTCCACAGCTTGGTGAAGAACGCGATCAGGCTCTGCATGAAGCCCGGGTCGGCCTCGTCGCCCTGGCTGGGTGGATACAGCGGCTCGGTCTTGAAGACGCGCTGGCCCAGCGCGTTGTGCGCGTAGCGCGTGGTCGGGCTGGTGTCGGTGGCGCCCGTGGTGGAAGCGGCCAGGCGGCCTTCCGTGTCATAGGTGTAGCTGCGCAGGCCATCGCCGAGCAGGTCGCCGTTGGCGTTGTAGCCGTAGGTGACGCTGGTGTTGCTCGCGCCGTTGATGCTCTGGGTGAAGCCCGAGAGGCGATTGCTCGTGGCGCCCACCGTGTAGGTACGGCTGGTGCTCAGGCTGTCGAGCACGCGCGTGCTGCTCGAGCGGTTGCCGTTGGCGTCGTAGCCGAAGCTGGCGGTGTTGCCGGTGGCGTTGAAGCCGGTGATGCGGCCCACCGTGTTGTAGCCGACGGTCCAGGTGACGTTGCCGCTGCCGATGGTGCTGTGCGTGGGGTCGGCGTCGCCGGGCTGGTAGAGGTTCTGCGTCAGGCTGGTGATGCGGCCGGCGGCGTCGTAGACGTAGCTGCTGAAGTCCGTCGCCGTCATGCGGCCCGCGGTGTCGTAGCTGCGGCTCGCCGCTGTAACCGGGCTTGCAAAGGCCCAGGTCCAGGCGGTGGGCTGGCCCAGCGGGTTCCAGGCGACGTTGGTGACGAGCGGCGTGCCGTTCAGGCTCAGGCCCGTGAGGCGGCCGGTGCCGTCGTAGGCATGGGTGAGCGTCGAGCCGTTGGGGTGGCCGATGCTGGCGAGCGTGCCGTTGGGGTTGTAGGCATAGCTCACCTGCTGCGTGCTGCCGTTGATCAGCGTCTGCTTCTTCAGCGTCACGCGGCCGAAGGTATCGCGGGTGTACTCGGTGGTGCCGCTGCGGTCGATGATCTCCGAGAGGTAGCCCTTGCTGTTCGCAGTGAGGTCGTAGCGCAGCGTGGTGGTCTTGCCGTCGGCGAAGACGAGGCCGGTGGGGCGGCCCAATGCATCGCGCGTGATCGTCGTCGCCTGGCCGAGTGCGTCGGTGATCTGGCTGGGGAGGCCGAGGTTGTCGTACTGGGTGCTGGCGGTGCCGATGTCGGTGCTGGCTTCAGCAGTGGCGTTGCCTTGGGCGTCGCGGGCGTAGGTGGTGGCGACGCCCTTGAAGTCCTTGGCTTCGGTGATGGCGTCGAGGGAGTTGTACTTGAGGGTGGCGCTCGCGTTGGCGGCGTCGGTCACGGTCTTGATGCGGCGCAGGCCATCGAGGCCGTAGTTGGTGCTCTGGTTCAGGCCGTTGGTGGTGCGGGTCAGCTCGCCGTTGGCGTCGTAGCCAAAGGAACTGGTCTGGTTCGAGCCTTCGGTCTTGGCGCTGAGGCGGTTGATGTTGTTGATGGTCCGCGCCGTGTTCCACGCGATGTTGCCGGCGCTGTCCTTGATTTGCTCGGCGGTGCGGTTGCCCATGCCATCGAGGGTGTAGGTGCCGGACTCGCCGCGGTTGTTGCTCCAGCCTGTGAGGCGGTGGGCTGCGTCGTAGGTGTAGGTCAGCACCAAGCCGGTAGGCAGCGTGAGGGTCTCGACGGTGCCGTAGGGCTTGTAGGTGAGCGTGGTGGTCTGGCCGCCGATAGTCTGGGTCAGCAGGCGGTCGCGAGCGTCGTAGGTGTAGGTGGCGGCGAGGCCATTGGGGGCCGTAGTACTGACGACGCGATTGGCGGTGTCGTAGTTGTAGCTTGTGACGTGGCCAAGGGCGTTTGTGGTCGTCAGTACGTTGCCCAGGAGGTCATAGGTGTAGCTCGTCACCGCGCCGTTGGGCTGTGTCGTCGTCTCGACCAACTGCTGGGCGTTGTAGGTCCACTGCCAGAGTTGGGCCTTGTTGGTGGCGGTGTCTGTAACGGTTTTGGTCAGGGCATTGCCGACAGCGTCATAGGTGTAGGCGGTGGCGCGGCCAGCTTCGGTGACCAGCACCGGCAAGGCGAAGTTCGAATGCCATTGGGTGGTCACTGTCCGGGCGTCAGGCGTGCCGGAGGTGTAGACCACAGTGGTCGGCAGGCGACGGGCTACGTCCCAGGTGGTGGTGGTCACCGCGCCCTTGAAGTCGGTCTCCGACGTGATCAGGCCGTTGGCGTCTTGCACACGGCTAGCAGCATCGCTCTTGCCTTCGCCCGAGGGCAGCGAGCCTCCGGTGACGGCGAGTTTGCCCAGTGTCTTGCCGTAGTTGTAGTTACGGCTTGTGCCCAAGGGATCGACCACTGTGGCGGAACTTGAGGACGGATAGCTGACTTGATAGCTGTCAACGGAGCCCGCGAGCTGAGTGCTGATCGCACGGCCCGTACTGTCATACGCAAACGTGCCCCAGCGAATACCGGCTTCGTCGAAGATGCCTGTCAGTGCGTGAGGGAACGAGGCGTTCTCGTAGACGAAACTGCGGCTCTTGCCGTCGGGGTACAGGACCGTGGAGAGGCGACCGGAGCCGTCGTAGGCGTAGGCGATGACGCGCGCATCCGGTGTCGTCACGGTGACCAAATGTCCCGCGCTGTTGTAAGCAAGCGCGAGGGTGCGCCCGAAACCGTTCGTGACGGAGGCCAGTTGGCCGGCGCTGTTGTAGGTGTAGACGGTGGCCCAGCCGTTGCGATCCGCTTCGGTCTGCAGCTTGCCGGAGCCGTCGAAGGTCAGTGTGGTGTCGTCGTCGGCGCGATGGTAGGTCCAGGCGCCGGAGGAAAGCTGCGTCAGCGTATCGGCACTATTGCTGGCGCTCCAAGTGGTGGCGCCTGCTGCCTTGCCAAAGGTCCGCACATAGCCTTCGCCGGTGGTGATGGCCACACCCGTGGGCGCTGTGATGGGCGTGCCGACCAACCCGGTGCTGAAGTTATGTGACCAGACTTGTCCAAGCGGATTGCTGGCCCGGGCCGAATCGCTTGCCCAGTTGCTGCGGTAGGTGCGAGTGAGGGACAAGGCTCCGGGGCCGGAGTCAGTCCAATCGGTCTCGGAGCGGTATTTCTCGGCCGTAGCGGGAAAGATCGGGAAGCCTTCGAAAGCGCCCGCTGGCGGGCGCTGGCACATGTTGGCTGGCTCAATGGCGGCCGGAATACACGCTGAGTGGGTCGCATCTTCTTGGGCGTTTCGATTACAACTGCAACCGGAACCGTCTGGACTGCTATCCGCCGGGCAGACTGCTGGAGGTCGACGGACCCCTGTGAAATAGCCGTCGCTGGTTCCGTCCCAGCGGGCATAACAGACGGGGAAATTGGGATCGCTCACATCCAGTCGGACGCTGGTGTAGTGCGCGCTCGTGGCTTGGGCGATGGGTAAGAACGCATCACACGCTGCCTGCATGGTTGGATAGATGGCGGGGCGACTGCTAAGAACATAGCCTGGGGGTACTTGCATCGGAAAAGATGCAAGCGCAGAAATGGACCACCCGAAGAACAACCAGCAGGCCATATTTCTCAGAATGCGTGCCACAGCCTTCAGTTCGACCGCTTTATTCCTTCGTCTTTTTCCAAACGATCTCGAATCCAGCATCACGTGCTCCCTCATGCGTTCCCGTTTGCGTGTCTGAGCGGCCACGGCAAACGCTTCGTGCGCCGCGAAAAGTCAGCATTTCTTGATTGGGCAAATCACAGCCCCAGTGACGGGCACTAACGCGCAGCGCGCTCCGTACAAGTTGTTTCAGATTAGCCGAGAGGCCACATCCGAGCAACGGCAACTCGATAGCGTAGGGAATGACGTCGGCAGAATGAACATGAAAGTACGCATCCACCGAAATCGCTGTGGTCGGATAACGACTGGTGAACGGCACGCGGTTGTGCAAACCGAGCAGGAGCCTCACCCGAGGCGGCTATCTCGGCTCAACTTCGGTTTGCGCGCCTATGCCTCTTCCGATGAATCTATTCACTGGACGGACGCTTCGGACCTCTCTACAAAGGGGAATCGTCCTGAAAGCATCTACTCATCGTTGGCACCCCTGCCCATGCCACAGGCCGGCCGCGACATTGAGCAGCACAAGGATGGAATAGGTCTCGGGGTCAGGCGCCAAACCGGTAAACAGCGCATGGCGCCCGTGGTTGCAATAGCGGCATGCGGCCACGATGTTCGAAGCGACCGTGCGCCCGTCATCTATCTGCGCAATCAGATGCTCAGCAGTCAGCTGAAACATCTGCGCCTGCTCATGCGAGATGCCATGTTCGGCGGCGAACGCCTTCACACCTCGGCGCCACATCGGGTGCCGGCAGTAGAAACAAAGGTGGCCTTGGGCCGAGAAAGCGCTCTCGCGGAGCGCGCGGAGATTGGCACTGTGCGTCATAAGGTTTCACGTTGAAGTGATTCCCCCGTTGACGCTTGGCGCAGCTCGGGCGCCAGCGGCACGACCGACTGGCGATGCAGCGGCAATGTGCCGGCGCTGTCGGGATTCTCAGGCCCCGATCAGGCGCGAGTTTATCTCGGCGCCGGCTGTATGAGCATGCGGTCGTTCCCGAGGATGTCCAGCAACAGCTCTACTTCGGCAACGGTTGCGTGAGATTTGGATTTGCCACCTTGCAGTAACTTTCACTTGCCGTTTTGACCCAAAGGCGCGGTTACTGAATCAGTTACTGCACAATGCCTCGGAAACACCCGGACTGATGCGGAAGCAAGCGCAATGAAAAAAGCCCTAAGTAGTTGATTTACTTAGGGCTTTTGGACTTACGCGGACAACCGCGAAAGTAATGTTGGTGGCCTGGGGCGGAATCGAACCACCGACACGCGGATTTTCAATCCGCTGCTCTACCAACTGAGCTACCGGGCCATTGTGTGCAGCCCTAGATTATACAGCGGTTCTGCGGCCTCTTGAAAGATCGACGCCAAGTTGTTTGAGCTTGCGATAAAGATGAGTGCGTTCCAGGCCGGTTTTCTCTGCGACGCGGGTCATCGAGCCGTTCTCCATCGCCAGGTGGAATTCGAAGTACGCCTTTTCGAAGCCGTCGCGTGCATCGCGCAGCGGGCGGTCGAGGTCAAAGCTCTGTGTCGACTGCGGGCCGGCATCCGGCACGGGCACCGAGGCCAGCGATGCCATCAGCAGGCTGTCGCCCGTCGTGGTGATCGCGGCCGCCTGATGACCGCCGACCGGTGTGGGCACCACGCCCGCCGCGGCACGCCGTGCGCTCTCGCGTGCGAGCCCCTGCTCCACGGCCTTGAGCAGCTTCTGCAGCGTAATGGGTTTTTCGAGGAATGCGAAAGCGCCGATGCGCGTCGCGTCGACCGCGGTGTCGATGGTGGCGTGGCCGCTCATCATGATGACGGGCATGCTCAGGAGGCCGGCGGTGGACCACTCCTTGAGCAGCGTGACGCCGTCGGTGTCGGGCATCCAGATGTCGAGCAGCACGAGATCGGGCCGCGCGCGTTGCCGCGCGGCGCGTGCCTCGGCGGCGTTCTCCGCGAGCTCCACGTTGTGGCCTTCGTCATTGAGAATTTCGAAGAGCAGGTCCCGGATGCCCAGCTCGTCATCGACCACGAGAATGTTTGCCATGAGTGCTGCTTGTTGTGTGCGCTGGTATGTGTTGGTCCGCCGGCCCGTCCAGCGCCCTCGCGCTGGATTTTGTGGGCGCTCAGGCGGTGGAAGACTTCGAGTCTTCGGTGTGAGCGACCGCTGCCCGCGGCTCGCCTGCCAGCGCGAATGATAGCGAGACTTGCGCCCCTGCCACAGTCCCGTCGACAACGCGATTGGAAAGCTCGATGCGCGCACCGTGCTCATCCGCGATCTTCTTGACCACCGCGAGCCCCAAACCGGTACCTTTTGTTTTCGTCGTGACGTAGGGTTCGAAGGCGCGCTTCAAAATATTTTCTGCAAAGCCCGGGCCGCTGTCCTGCACCGTGAGGCGCACGCGCTGACCCGAATCGCCCAGCCGGGTTCGGATGACGACCTCACCCGCCCGCCCCGTGCTGCTGGCGGCGGCCTCGGCGGCATCCTGCGCGTTCTGCAGCAGATTGTGAATGACTTGGCGGATCTGCTGCTCGTCGCCGCGGATCGGCGGGCAGCGCACATCGAGCTCCGAGCGCAGCACGATCGGCAGGTTCTCGGCGTGATAAAGCTGGAGCACGTCGGTCAGCAGCGCATTGAGATCGACCGGCTTCAGGTCGGCCGCGGGCAGCCGCGCGTAGTCGCGGAATTCGTTCACCAGCCGCTTCATCGCATCGACCTGGTCGACGATGGTCTTCACCGACTTCACCAGGATCGCCTGCTCGGGTGCTCCGACCTTGCCCGAGAGCTTCATCTCAAGCCGCTCGGCCGAAAGCTGGATCGGCGTGAGCGGATTCTTGATCTCGTGCGCCAGGCGCCGCGCCACCTCGCCCCAGGCCTGTGCGCGCTGGGCCGACACGATCTCGGAAATGTCGTCGAACACCAGCAGCCGCGCGGCGCCGGGCAGCTCCGCGCCGCGCGCGACGAGGTTGATCACGCCGTCCTGCTGCGGCAGGTCGGTGCCGGTGGCATGCAGCTCGAAGGCGTGCTGCCAATGGTCGAGGCCGTGCTGCATGCGCTCGACCTGGAACTCGTCGAACTGCTGCTGCACCTTGGCGCCGAAGTCGGCCAGGCCCGGCACGTCGACGAGCGCCTGGCCTTCGTAGGCCGCGAGCGGCGCGCGCAGCACGCGGGTGGCGCCGGGGTTGGTCGAGAGTACCGTGCCCTTGGCGTCGAGCACGATCACGCCAGAGGTCAGGTTATCCAGGATGGTCTGCAGGTTGGCGCGGGCCGCGTCGAGCTGGCCCATGGTCTTTTCGACGGCGCCGCGCGCATCGGCCAGCTGCTGCGTCATGACGGCGAACGAGCGCGTGAGGCCTCCCAGCTCGTCCTTGCCCTGGAGCACGGCGGTGGGCCGCAGGTCGCCGGCGGCCACCTGGCGCACGCCGTCGGCCAGCACGAGCAGCGGGCGTGCGAGCTGGTTGCCGAACAGCACGGCCAGCAGCACCGCGCCGAACACGGCGAGGAACAGGCTCAGCGTGAGCGTGCCGATGTACATGCGGCGCAGTCCCCCGCGCGCGAGTGCCCGCTCCTGGTACTCGCGATTGGCTTCCTGCACGTCCAGCGCGTTCTTGACCACGGCTGGCGGCAGCGGCCGCGTGACCTGCAGGTAGCGCGGCGCGGTGTCGAAGTCGAAGCCGGGCCGCTGCACCATGGCGAGCGCGCGCACGCTCGCGACGGGCTGGGTGGCGCCGGGCGCGGCGGTTTCGTCCAGGCCCTCGACGTGCGCGAGCGGACGGTCGGGGCGCACCTGGCGAAATTGCTGCGCGGTCGGCCGCTCGGGATTGAGCTGGAAGCGCGAGGTGCCCGCGCCGGCGATGAGCTGGCCAGACCCGGTCCACAGCACCACGTCGCTCGCCTCGAGCTGGTCACGGATGCGCTCCAGCGCGAGACCGGCGCTCGCATCGGACACCGACGACAGCTGCGCGCTGGCGACGCGGGTCTTGGTCGCAAGGTCGTCGGACAGCGAATCGAGCGTGGCGCGCCCGAGGTTCAGGCCAGCGTCCAGCGCCCCTTCGACCTTGACGTCGAACCAGCTCTCGATCGAACGCTCGACGAACTGATACGACACGACGTACACCAGCGCCCCCGGCACCACGCCCACCAGCGCGAAGATGGCCGCCAGCTTGATCAGCAGCCGGCTGCCGAACTTGCCCTGGCGCAACCGCCGCAGCAACCGGAAGGCGACCCAGCCGATCACCAGCACCAGCAGCACCGCCACCACGACGTTGATGCCGAACAGGCGCACGTAGTAGCGCTCGTACAGCTCCCGGTTGTTGGTGGCCTGGGCCAGCAGGAACATCAGCACCAAGCCAATGGCCGTGACCATGGCCGCGCCGACGCCCACGGCCCAGCGCATCGCGCGCGAGCGGCGTGCGGCGGGTGTGGCCGCTGCGCCGCTGCGCGGTTTGCTGCTCACCGCTGCTTCTCCAGCGCGAGCTTGGCGGTGCGCTCGGCCGAGATGTTCCAGTCGGCCTGCCCGACCACGCCGATCTGGAACGGCCGCGGCAGCTGCGAGGTATCGAGGCGGAAGCGGAACGTCACTTGGTGCAGCGGGTCGTCGCCGATCTCGGCCGCATCGCCCATGCGCAGCCGGCCGATGCGCTTGATGGCTTCCAGCGCGTCGCCGAGGCTGTCGAAATTCTGGTTCAGGGAAATGCCGAAGCCGGCGGCGCCCGTGATCGGCACCGGCGATACATTGAGCCGCCAGCGGCGGGTGAGCGGCTGGTAGGCCAGCCGCATGTGGCGCGTGACCTGGGCGACCTTGCGGTCGGTCCAGTACCAGCGCTCCTGGTACATCTCGGCCTCGGCCACAAAGTAGATGGCGATGCCCTTGTCCAACACCTCCTCGACCAGCGAGGGCAGCTCGAACTGCACGCCGGCGCTGAGGTAGACGCCGTCGTCGGCCTGCTCCAGGCGCATCTGGGTGATCGCCGCGCCCGGGCGGTTCTGGGCGGCGGCCGGGGCCGGTAGCCAGGCCAGCATCAGCGCCCAGACCAGCAGGAACATGGCCAGCAGGACCGGTCGGCGCGGCCGAGCGGACTCAGCGTTTTTCAAGCAGGGCGTAGAAGAAGCCGTCGTGGTCACCTGAGGGATTGTCCGGGACGCCACGGACATTCCCCCCGCTTTGGGGCAGCAAATGGCCCGGGGACGGTTGCAATCGTGCGTCAGTGTTGTGTGCAAGGAACGCATCAATTTGTTGCGAGCCCTCTTCCCGGAAGACGGAACAGGTGCAGTAAAGAAGCCGGCCGCCGGGCCGCACGAGCGGCCAGAGCGCGGCCAGGAGCGCGGCCTGCTGGGCGGCCAGTTGGGCGGTGTCGCTCTCGCGGCGCAGCCAGCGGACGTCGGGGTGGCGGCACACGATCCCCGAAGCGGTGCATGGCGCGTCGAGCAGGATGGCGTCGAAAGGCGTGCCGTCCCACCAGTCGGCGGGGCGCGCCGCATCGGCCACCACCACCTTGGCCTGCAGGCCGAGGCGGCTCAGGGTTTCGTCGATCCGGCGGCTGCGGACGGCGTCGACCTCGAGGGCGACTACATCGGCGGCACCGGGGCCGGCCAGTTCGAGCAGGTGCGCGGTCTTGCCGCCGGGAGCGGCGCAGGCGTCGAGCACCCGCAGCGGCCCGGCGCCGGGCTTCGCCGGCAGCAGGCCTTCCAGCAGCAGGGGCGCAGCCATCTGCGCGGCCGCGTCCTGGACCGAGCAGGCGCCGTCGGCGAAACCGGGCAATTGCTGCACCGGCCGCGCGCGTCCCAGCTGGAGACCGCTGGCACCGATGCGCGTGGCCGCAAGGCCCGCGGCCTCCAGCTCTAATAGATAAGCAGCCGCCGTGGATTTCTGGGTGTTGACGCGCAAAGTCATCGGCGCCTGCGCGTTGTCCGCATTCAGGATCCGCTGCCAATCGCGGGGATGGTCGCGCTTGAGCTTCTCGATCCACCAGCGCGGATGGTTCCATTGCGCGACCGGCTCCTGGTCGGTGATGGCCACGAGTTCGTCACGCTCGCGCAGGAACCGGCGCAGGCATGCATTGATGAAGCTGGCCTGCGCCCGGGTCGCCGGGTTGCGCTTGGCCGCTTCGACGGCCTGGTCGACCAGCGTGAAGGGTTCGTAGGGCGCGCGTTCGGCGTCCCAGGCCAAGCCCAGCGCGGTGCAGAGCAAGGCGTCGGGCAGCGGCGGCGGCGTGCGCTTGGCCAGATGGCGGCGCAGCGCCTCGGCGCGGCCGAGCCAGCGCAGCACCTGGAAGCCGAGCGCCTGCACACCGGGCCGCAGCGCGGGCTCGACGGCCTCGAAAGCCACGGAGCCCGAGGTGCCGGCGCGAATGGACGCCAGTGCGCCCGCCGTCAATTGCAGTTGGCGCCACAGCGGTGGCTGCAGCGAGGGCGCTGCGTTGCCGGGGGAATCGGAAGGTAGTTCTGACAAGTTGGGGCGGATGGTAACGGGCGGGCCAAAGGCACTACGCCGTGCAAATGTAAAGAAGGAGCAGCCTCTTAGCGCAGGGGCGCGGCCGGACGCAGACGCACGGCCCATGCCACCAGCAGCGCCGGGAACTGGACGATCGCGTCGTTGTAGTGCCCCACCGCCAGGTTGAACTGGCTGCGCGCGATTTCCGCGGCGGCCGAGGGTTCGGGCCAGGCGATCGGCTCGGCCGCGTTCGGCGTAGCGACGGTACCGGGCTGCGCCGGCACAGGGCGCGAAAGCGTCCCGTCGGCATCGAAGACCGTCACCGCATCCGGATGCTGGCGCTGCCAGGCGGAGATCAGCACCTGCAGCGCGGTGCCCAAGGCGGCCATGCCGCCGGCATCGAGCGGATGCAGACGGGTCGCGCCCAGCAAGGTGGCCAGCTGGGTGGTGGCCGCTTGCAGCGGCGCGATCGACGACAGCAACTCCTGAGACGGCGCTTCCGTCTGCGGTGCGGCGCTGATGCTGGCCTGGACGAAATCGAGCTGCCTGCCCAGCGCCGCGTCGAGCGTCGCATAGGCCTGCAGCACCGCCGCGCGCAGGCGCACCAGCCGGTTGTAGGCGCCGACAAACCAGAACAGCAGCACCGCAATGACGATCCAGCTGGCCAGCGATTCGGGCAACACGCTCATCGGAAACGACACCTCATCGAAACACAAAGAAAAACGCCCCCCAACCGGGGGCGGTCGGGGGGCGTGGGGTACCGGTCATGGCCGGTGATGCTAGCCGGTTATTCGGTCGCGGCGCCTTCGCTGGCGTCGGCCGTGCTCGTCGCATCGCTCGAGGAACCCGCCAGTTCGGCGGCTTCCGATTCGGCGATGGCGCGGCGCTCGGCCTCGTCCATCTGGTCCTTGACCTTGCGGGCCTGGTGGTAAGCCATGCCGGTGCCTGCGGGAATCAGGCGGCCGACGATGACGTTTTCCTTCAGACCGCGCAGCTCGTCGCGCTTGCCCATGATCGCGGCTTCGGTCAGCACGCGCGTCGTTTCCTGGAAGGAAGCGGCCGAGATGAACGAGTCGGTCGAGAGCGATGCCTTCGTGATACCCAGCAGCAGGTTCGTGAACGTCGCGGGGATCTTGCCTTCGGCGCGCAGGGCGTCGTTGGTGTTGAGCATTTCGCTGCGTTCGACCTGTTCGCCGGAGATGTAGCTGGTCTCGCCGATGTTGTCGACCACGACGCGGCGCAGCATCTGGCGAACGATCACCTCGATGTGCTTGTCGTTGATCTTCACACCCTGCAAGCGGTACACGTCCTGCACTTCGTCCACGATGTAGCGCGCCAGTTCTTCCGAACCCAGCAGGCGCAGGATGTCCTGCGGGTCCGCCGGACCGTCGACCACGGATTCGCCCTTGTTCACCACCTGGCCTTCGTGCACCAGGATGTTCTTTTCCTTCGGCACGAGGTCTTCGTAGACGCCGCCTTCGGGATCGGTGATCTGCAAGCGAATCTTGCCCTTGGTCTCTTTACCGAACGACACGGTACCGGTCATTTCGGCCAGCATGCCCTTGTCCTTCGGCGAACGGGCTTCGAACAGCTCGGCAACACGCGGCAGACCGCCGGTGATGTCGCGGGTCTTCTGGCCTTCGACCGGAATGCGCGCCAGCACTTCGCCGGGGCCCACGTCCTGGCCGTCGCGGATCTGCACCAGCGAGCCGATCGGGAAGCCGATCGTCACCGAGTGGTCGGTGCCCGGGATCTTCACTTCGGCGCCCGAGGCGTCGATGAGCTTCACCTGTGGACGCACGACCTTGGCGGCGCCGCGGCGCTTCGGGTCGATCACGACCAGGGTCGACAGACCGGTCACTTCGTCCACCTGCTTGGCAACCGTGAGGCCTTCCTCGACGTTCTCGAACTGCGTCTTGCCGGCGAACTCGGTGATGATCGGGCGCGTCAGCGGATCCCAGTTGGCAAGCACGTGGCCGGCCTTGATCTGCTGGTCGGCCTTGACGGCCAGGGTCGCGCCGTACGGCACCTTGTGGCGTTCGCGCTCGCGGCCGTGTTCGTCATGAATGACGATCTCGCCCGAACGCGAAATCACGACCAGCTCGCCCTTGCTGTTGGTCACGTAGCGCATCGTGGCGTTGAAGCCGATCGAACCGTTCGACTTGGCTTCCACGCTCGAAGCGATGGCCGCACGCGAAGCGGCACCACCGATGTGGAAGGTACGCATCGTCAGCTGCGTGCCGGGTTCGCCGATCGACTGCGCCGCGATCACACCGACGGCTTCGCCGATGTTGATCAGGCCGCCGCGGCCCAGGTCGCGGCCGTAGCAGGTCGCGCAGATGCCGAAGCGGGTTTCGCAGGTCAGCGCGGTACGGACCTTGACTTCGTCGACGCCCTGGGCTTCCAGGACTTCGATGTTGTCTTCGTCGAACATCTCGCCAGCCTTCAGCAGCACCGAACGGTTTTCCGGGTGCAGCACGTCGTCCGCAGCCGAGCGGCCGAGGATTCGATCGCGCAGCGATTCGATGACTTCACCGCCTTCGACGATGGCGCGCATCAGGTAGCCGCCGTGCGTACCGCAGTCCTGCTCGGTCACGACCAGGTCTTGCGTCACGTCGACCAGACGACGGGTCAGGTAACCCGAGTTCGCCGTCTTCAGCGCCGTGTCGGCCAGACCCTTACGGGCACCGTGGGTGGAGATGAAGTACTCCAGCACGTTCAGGCCTTCGCGGAAGTTCGCGGTAATGGGCGTCTCGATGATCGAGCCGTCCGGCTTGGCCATCAGGCCCCGCATACCGGCCACCTGGCGAATCTGCGCTGCGGAACCGCGGGCGCCGGAGTCGGCCATCATGTAGATGGAGTTGAACGACTCCTGCTCGACTTCCTTGCCGTGGCGGTCGATGACGCGCTCCTTGGAGAGCTTGGCCATCATGACCTTCGACACTTCGTCGCCGGCCTTGCCCCAGATGTCCACCACCTTGTTGTAGCGTTCGCCGGAGGTCACGAGACCGGAGACGTACTGCTGTTCGATCTCCTTCACTTCCTTGGCCGAGCGCTCGATGATGCCGTGCTTCTCGGCGGGCACCAGCATGTCGTCGATCGCGATCGAGATACCGGCCTTGGTCGCCAGGCGGAAGCCGTTTTGCAGCAGCTTGTCGGCGAACACGACGGTCTCTTTCAGGCCGCACTTGCGGAACGAGACGTTGATGAGCTTGGAGATTTCCTTCTTCTTCAGCGCCTTGTTGATGTTCGAGAACGGCAGGCCCTTCGGCAGGATCTCGGACAGCAGCGCGCGGCCCACGGTGGTGTCCACGAGCGAGGTCGACGGCGTGAAGACGCCGGTTTCCTTGTCCTTGGTGTATTCCGTGATGCGCACTGCCACCTTGGCGGTGAGTTCGACTTCGTTGGCGTCGAGCGCGCGCTGCACTTCACCGATGTCGGAGAAGATCAGGCCCTCGCCCTTGCCGTTGATGCGGTCGCGGGTCGTGTAGTACAGACCCAGCACCACGTCCTGCGAAGGAACGATCGACGGTTCGCCCGAAGCCGGGAACAGCACGTTGTTGGAGGCCAGCATCAGCGTGCGGGCTTCCATCTGCGCTTCCACCGACAGCGGCACGTGGACGGCCATCTGGTCGCCGTCGAAGTCGGCGTTGAAGGCCGCGCAAACGAGCGGGTGCAGCTGGATGGCCTTGCCTTCGATCAGGATCGGCTCGAACGCCTGGATGCCCAAACGGTGCAGCGTAGGCGCACGGTTCAGCATGACCGGGTGTTCCTTGATCACTTCTTCCAGGATGTCCCAGACCACCGGCGTGCCCGATTCGACTTCCTTCTTGGCAGCCTTGATCGTGGTCGCGATGCCCATGGCTTCGAGGCGCGAGAAGATGAAAGGCTTGAACAGTTCGAGCGCCATCAGCTTGGGCAGGCCGCACTGGTGCAGCTTGAGCGTCGGGCCCACCACGATGACCGAACGGCCCGAGTAGTCGACGCGCTTGCCCAGCAGGTTCTGGCGGAAACGACCGCTCTTGCCCTTGATCATGTCGGCCAGCGACTTGAGCGCGCGCTTGTTGGCGCCCGTCATGGCCTTGCCGCGACGGCCGTTGTCCAGCAGCGAGTCGACAGCCTCTTGCAGCATCCGCTTTTCGTTGCGCGCGATGATTTCCGGAGCCTTCAGCTCCAGCAGGCGGCGCAGACGCGAATTGCGGTTGATGACGCGGCGGTACAGGTCGTTCAGGTCGGAGGTCGCGAAGCGGCCGCCGTCCAGCGGCACCAGCGGACGCAGGTCCGGCGGCAGCACGGGCAGCACGTCGAGCACCATCCACTCGGGCTTGATGCCCGACTTGCGGAAGGCTTCCAGCACCTTCAGGCGCTTGGAATTCTTCTTGACCTTGACTTCGGAGCCGGTCAGGTCACCGCGCAGGCGTTCGATCTCGCTGTCGAGCTCGATGCCCTGCAGCAGGTCCTTGATGCCTTCGGCGCCCATCTTGGCCACGAATTCGTCGCCGTATTCCTTGCGCTTTGCGTCGTAGTCGTCCTCGGACATGATGCCGAACTTCTTCAGCGGGGTCATGCCGGGGTCGGTGATCACGTAGGCTTCGAAGTACAGCACGCGTTCGATGTCGCGCAGCGTCATGTCGAGCACGAGGCCCAGGCGCGACGGCAGCGACTTCAGGAACCAGATGTGGGCGCAGGGCGCGGCCAGGTCGATGTGACCCATGCGCTCGCGACGCACCTTGGTCTGCGTGACTTCAACGCCGCACTTCTCGCAGATCACGCCGCGGTGCTTCAGGCGCTTGTACTTGCCGCACAGGCACTCGTAGTCCTTGATGGGGCCGAAGATCTTGGCGCAGAAGAGACCGTCGCGCTCGGGCTTGAACGTGCGGTAGTTGATCGTCTCGGGCTTCTTCACTTCACCGAAAGACCACGAGCGGATCTTCTCGGGCGAAGCCATGCCGATCTTGATGGCATCGAAATGCTCATCGGGCGTGAATTGCTTGAACAGGTCGAGTAGCGATTTCATAAGACTCTTTCCCTTTTCAAATTAAGAACGCTCGAGCTCGATGTCGAGCCCCAGCGAACGAATTTCCTTGACCAGCACGTTGAACGATTCCGGCATGCCGGCTTCGATCGAATGCTCGCCCTTGACGATGCTTTCGTACACCTTGGTACGGCCTTGCACGTCGTCGGACTTCACGGTCAGCATTTCCTGCAGGACGTAGGCGGCGCCGTAAGCTTCCAGCGCCCACACTTCCATTTCCCCGAAACGCTGGCCGCCGAACTGCGCCTTGCCGCCCAGCGGTTGCTGCGTGACGAGCGAGTACGGGCCGGTCGAACGGGCGTGCATCTTGTCGTCGACCAGGTGATGCAGCTTCAGGAAGTGCATGTAGCCGACAGTGACGGGACGCTCGAACTGGTCGCCGGTACGGCCGTCATACAGGTACGCCTGGGTGCGCGTATCGGTCAGGCCCTTGAGCTTGGCGATGTCGTCCGGGTAGGCGAGCTTCAGCATGCCGCGGATTTCTTCTTCCGAGGCGCCGTCGAACACCGGCGTGGCAAACGTCGCACCGCTTTGCAGGTTGGCCGCCATGGCCAGCACGTCGGTGTCGCTCAGCTGGGCGAGGTCTTCCGGACGGCCCGAGCCGTTGTACAGCTGCTCCATGAACTTGCGCACTTCGGCCACCTTGGCCTCTTGCTGCAGCAGGTCGCCGATGCGCTGGCCGATGCCCTTGCCGGCCCAGCCCAGATGCACTTCGAGCACCTGGCCCACGTTCATCCGCGAAGGCACGCCCAGCGGGTTCAGGCAGATGTCGCACGGCGTGCCGTCGGCCATGTGCGGCATGTCTTCGACCGGAACGATCTTGGACACCACACCCTTGTTGCCGTGACGGCCGGCCATCTTGTCGCCGGGCTGCAGGCGGCGCTTGACGGCCAGGTAGACCTTGACCATCTTGAGCACGCCCGCGGGCAGCTCGTCGCCCTGCGTGAGCTTCTTGCGCTTTTCTTCGAACGCGAGGTCGAAGCTGTGGCGCGTCTGCTCGAGCGAGTTCTTGATCGACTCGAGTTGCGTTGCCACTTCGTCTTCCGCCGGGCGGATGTCGAACCAGTGGAACTTCTCGACCGATGCCAGATAGGCCTTGTCGAGCTTGGTGCCCTTGGCCAGCTTGTTCGGGCCGCCGTTGGCGACCTTGCCGGTCAGGAGCTTCTCGATACGGTCGAACGCGTCGGCTTCGACGATGCGAAGCTGGTCGTTCAAATCAAGGCGGAAGCGCTTGAGTTCGTCGTCGATGATCTGCTGGGCGCGCTTGTCGCGCGTGATGCCTTCGCGGGTGAACACCTGCACGTCGATCACGGTGCCTTGCGAGCCCTGGTCCACGCGCAGCGAGGTGTCCTTCACGTCGGAAGCCTTCTCGCCGAAGATGGCGCGAAGCAGCTTCTCTTCAGGCGTGAGGGTGGTCTCGCCCTTCGGCGTGACCTTGCCCACCAGCGTGTCGCCCGGCTGCACTTCGGCGCCGACATAAATGATGCCGGATTCGTCGAGGCGGTTGAGCTGCTGCTCGGCCAGGTTCGGGATGTCGCGCGTGATTTCTTCGGCGCCCAGCTTCGTGTCGCGAGCCATCACCACCAGTTCCTCGATGTGGATCGAGGTGTAGCGGTCTTCGGCGACCACGCGTTCGGAGATCAGGATCGAGTCTTCGAAGTTGTAGCCGTTCCAGGGCATGAACGCGATCAGCATGTTCTGGCCGAGAGCCAGTTCACCCAGGTCGGTCGATGCGCCGTCGGCGATCACGTCGCCCTTGGCGATCTTGTCGCCGCGCTTGACGATCGGACGCTGGTGGATGTTGGTGTTCTGGTTCGAACGCTGATACTTGATCAGGTTGTAGATGTCCACACCGACTTCACCGGCAGCCGCTTCGGCGTCGTTCACGCGCACCACGACACGGGTCGCATCGACGTAGTCGACGATACCGCCACGAGTGGCCGTGACCACGGTGCCCGAGTCGACCGCGGAAACGCGCTCGATACCGGTACCGACCATCGGCTTTTCGGGGCGCAGCACGGGCACGGCCTGACGCTGCATGTTGGCGCCCATCAGCGCGCGGTTCGCATCGTCGTGCTCCAGGAACGGCACGAGCGAGGCAGCCACCGACACGATCTGCGCGGGCGACACGTCCATGTACTGGATGCGTTCGGCACCGACCAGGATCGATTCGCCGGCTTCACGCGCGGAGACCAGGTCGCCGGTCAGCACGCCGTCCTTGTCCAGGGTCGCATTGGCCTGGGCGATGACGTACTTGCCTTCTTCGATGGCCGAGAGGTAGTCGATCTCGTTGGTGACCTTGCTGTCGATCACGCGACGGTACGGCGTCTCGATGAAGCCGTATTCGTTCAGGCGGGCGTACAGGGCCAGCGAGTTGATCAGGCCGATGTTCGGGCCTTCGGGCGTTTCGATCGGGCACACGCGGCCGTAATGGGTCACGTGCACGTCGCGCACTTCGAAGCCTGCACGTTCACGCGTCAGACCACCCGGGCCAAGGGCCGACACGCGGCGCTTGTGGGTGATTTCGGACAGCGGGTTCGTCTGGTCCATGAACTGCGACAGCTGCGAGGCACCGAAGAATTCCTTCAGCGCGGCCGAGATCGGCTTGCTGTTGATCAGGTCGTGCGGCATCAGCGGCTCTTGCTCGGCCTGACCCAGACGTTCCTTCACGGCCTTCTCGATACGGGCCAGGCCGGTGCGGTACTGGTTCTCGGCCAGTTCGCCGACGCAACGCACGCGGCGATTGCCCAGGTGGTCGATGTCGTCGACTTCGCCGTTGCCGTTGCGCAGGTCAACGAGGATCTTGACCACGGCCAGGATGTCTTCGTTGGTCAGCACCATCGGGCCGGTCGATTCGTCGCGGCCGACCTTGGCGTTGAACTTCATGCGGCCCACGCGCGACAGGTCGTACGTGTCCGGGTTGTAGAACAGGCGCTGGAACAGGGCCTGCACGGCGTCTTCCGTCGGCGGCTCGCCGGGGCGCATCATGCGGTAGATGGCCACGCGCGCTGCGAACTCGTCGACGGTTTCGTCGATGCGCAGCGTTTGCGAGATGTACGCGCCCTGGTCCAGTTCGTTCGTGTAGATGACCTGGATGTCCTGCACGCCGGCCGTGCGCAGCTTCTTGAGCAGCGCTTCGGTCAGCTCGTCGTTGGCCTTGGCCAGGATTTCGCCGGAGTCGGCATCCACGATGTTGCGAGCGATGACGCGGCCGACCAGGAAGTCTTCCGGCACGCTGATGTGCGTGGTGTTCGACTGCTCGAGTTCGCGCGTGTGGCGTGCGGTGACGCGCTTGTCCTTGGCGACCACGACCTTGCCCGACTTGTCGGTGATGTCGAAGCGCGCGACTTCGCCGCGCAGGCGCTCGGAGACGAACTCCATCTGCGCGCCGCTGTCCATCAGGCGGAAGTTGTCGTTCACGAAGAAGTTCGCGAGGATCGATTCCGGATTCAGGCCGATGGCCTTCAGCAGGATCGTGACCGGCATCTTGCGGCGACGGTCCACGCGGAAGTACAGCATGTCCTTCGGGTCGAACTCGAAGTCGAGCCACGAACCGCGGTAAGGAATCACGCGGGCCGAGAACAGGAGCTTGCCCGAGCTGTGCGTCTTGCCCTTGTCGTGTTCGAAGAACACGCCGGGCGAGCGGTGCAGCTGGGACACGATCACGCGTTCGGTGCCGTTGATGATGAACGAACCCTTCTCGGTCATGAGCGGCACTTCGCCCATGTAGACCTCTTGTTCCTTCACTTCCTTGACCACCTTGGACTGCGACGTCGACGACTCGCGGTCATAGATGATGAGCTGGACCTTGGCGCGCACGGCCGAGGCGAAGGTCAGACCACGGGTTTGGCACTCGCGCACGTCGAAAGCCGGTTTCGCGAGGTTGTACTCGAGGAACTTCATCTCGACGAAACCGTTGTGCGAGACGATCGGGAAGGCGGCATCGAACGCGGCCTGCAGGCCTTCGACGGTGCGTTGTTTGGGGGCAATGCCGGCTTGCAGGAACGCGGTGTACGCGTCTTTCTGCATCTGCAGCAGGTAGGGGATTTCGACGACGCTGTCGCGATTACCGAAACTTTTTCGGATGCGCTTGCGTTCGGTGTAACTGTACGCGGACGATTGGGCCATGAGAGCTCCGGAGCTTGAGATCTTCAGCGACTTGTCAGCAATGCCGGGACGAACGGCACCACTGCTTGGCGGCTGGCCACTACCAGCCGTTGGCGGACAGCGATGCGTTGCACATCGCCCGAACCAAGGGGTCTTCTGCAGTCGGGGTCAGAAGACACTCGAAAAACGCATCGGAATGGCGTCTTTCGGGTGCGCTCTGAAAGCGGCAAAGGCTGGAGGGCCTTTTCAGGCGCCTCCAGCCCTCTAGGGGGTCTGAATTACTTCAGTTCCACCTTGGCGCCGGCTTCTTCCAGCTTCTTCTTGGCGGCTTCAGCGTCAGCCTTGGACAGGGCTTCCTTGACAGCCTTGGGAGCGGCTTCCACCAGGTCCTTGGCTTCCTTGAGGCCCAGGCCGGTGATTTCGCGCACGGCCTTGATGACCGACACCTTGTTCGCGCCGACATCGGCCAGCACGACGTTGAATTCGGTCTGTTCTTCAGCCACGGCAGCGGCGGCACCGCCACCAGCGCCGGCCGGAGCGGCCATTGCTGCGGCGCTCACGCCGAACTTCTCTTCGATGGCTTTCACCAGGTCGTTGAGTTCCAGGACCGTCATGCTGTCGAGCGCGGTCAGAAATGCGTCTTTATCGAATGCCATTTTTGTTTCCTAACAATTGGGTTGAATATTTCAAACGCAAGGCTTTAAGCAGCCTGCGCTTCTGCCGGTGCATCGGCGACGGGTGCAGCTTCGCCTTCGCCACGCTTCGCAGCCAGCGCCGCGAGAACGCGTGCCGTACGGGAAACGGGGGATTGCATCAAGCCCAGCAATTGAGACAGCAGCACTTCCTTGGAAGGGATGTTGGCCAGTTGCTTCACGCCGTTGACGTCCAGGGCCTTGCCGCCAAACGCGCCACCGCGAATCACCAACTTGTCGTTGGTCTTCGCGAAGTCGGCCACCACCTTGGCGGCGGCCACTGCGTCTTCGGAAAAGCCGTAGATCAGCGGACCGGTCATCTGGTCGCCGACGACTTCGAATGCGCTACCAGCGACAGCACGGCGTGCCAGCGTGTTCTTCAACACGCTGAGGGTCACACCCTTGCTGCGAGCTTCGCTGCGCAGTTTGGTCATATCGGCAACCGTGATGCCACGGTATTCCGCCATCACGAGCGTTTGAGCTTTAGCGGCGAGGCTGGTCACATCACTGATGACCGCTTCTTTCTCACTGCGATTCAGACTCAAGGTCTACTCCTTTTAATGCGACCTTCGGCCGGGGCCTCGGATCGCGCTTCATGCAGCGACCAACTGTTTCGGAACAAAAACAAATTCCTTGCAGCGGGATCGCCATCTGCGCTGGATACCGGAAGGATCGATCCGGCGATTAAGTGCAGCGCCCTGCACACCAACGGTCTTGGATGGCTCACGGCAACCGAAGCTGCCGCGACCCACCACATTCGCCCTGCTCCTTCCGGAGCCGGGCAAATCTCTTTAGCTCGCCGAGATGGTTTGCGTGTCCACGCGGACACCCAGACCCATGGTCGACGACACAGCCACCTTGCGCAGGTACACACCCTTGCTGGTCGCCGGCTTGGCCTTGACCAGAGCGTCGATCAGCGCGGCGAGGTTGCCTTGCAGCTTGTCGTTGTCGAACGAGCGACGGCCGATCGTGCCGTGCACGATGCCGGCCTTGTCGACGCGGAACTGAACCTGGCCAGCCTTGGCGTTCTTCACGGCCGTGGCGACGTCCGGGGTCACGGTGCCAACCTTGGGGTTGGGCATCAGACCGCGCGGGCCGAGGATCTGGCCGAGCGTACCGACGACGCGCATGGCATCGGGGGCAGCGATCACGACGTCGAAAGGCATGTCGCCAGCCTTGACCATCGCAGCGAGGTCGTCCATGCCGACGATGTCGGCGCCGGCGGCCTTGGCCTCTTCAGCCTTGGCGCCCTGGGCGAACACAGCCACGCGCTTGGTCTTGCCGGTGCCGTTGGGCAGCACGACAGCGCCACGAACAACCTGGTCCGACTTCTTCGCGTCGATGCCCAGCTGCACGGCCACGTCGATCGATTCGTCGAACTTGGCGGTGGCGGCTTCCTTGACGATGACGATCGCGTCAACCAGCGGGTACAGCTTGTTGCTGTCGACCTTGCCTTCGAGCGCTTTTTGCTTCTTGGTGATCTTGGACATTTACACGCCCTCCACATTCACGCCCATCGAGCGGGCAGTACCGGCGATGGTGCGAACCGCGGCGTCCATGTCGGCGGCGGTCAGGTCCTTCATCTTGGTCTTGGCGATTTCCTCGAGCTGAGCGCGCGTGATCTTGCCGACCTTGTCCAGGTGCGGGCGAGCCGAACCCTTGTCCAGCTTGATCGCCTTCTTGATCAGCACGCCAGCCGGCGGCGACTTGATGATGAAGGTGAAGCTCTTGTCGGCGAACGCGGTGATGACCACCGGCAGCGCCAGACCCGGCTCGTAGCTCTGCGTCTGCGCATTGAACGCCTTGCAGAACTCCATGATGTTCAAACCACGCTGGCCCAGTGCGGGACCGATCGGTGGTGATGGGTTGGCCTTACCAGCTGGCACTTGCAGCTTGACGAAGCCGACGATTTTTTTCGCCATTTTTTGCTCCTTGCGGGTGATATCGCCTCGGCTTTCGCCAGGGCTCCCCGGGGTTAGACGACTCTTCTGCTCAAGGCCGCGCACCGAGTCGGATAGCGCGCAGCCGGAAATGATTCAGGCCTTGCGGCCCGAGGCTCAGGTCTTCTCGACCTGGCTGAATTCGAGTTCGACGGGCGTGGAGCGGCCGAAGATCATGACCGACACGCTGACCTTGCTCTTCTCGTAGTTGACGTCTTCCACCGTGCCATTGAAATCGGTGAACGGGCCTTCCTTGACGCGCACGAACTCGCCGACGGTGAATTCGACCTTGTGGCGCGGCTTCTCGGTGCCCTGCTGCATCTGGCTGACGATGTCCTCGACCTCTTTCTGCGAGATCGGGGCCGGACGGTTCTTGGCGCCGCCCACGAAACCCGTCACCTTGTTGGTGTGCTTCACCAGGTGCCAGCTTTCGTCGTCCATGATCATTTCGACCAGCACGTAACCCGGGAAGAAGCGGCGCTCGGTGGTGCGCTTCTGGCCGTTCTTGATCTCGACCACTTCTTCGGTCGGGACCAGGATGCGGCCGAACTTGCTCTGCATGCCGGCGCGATTGATGCGCTCGAGGATGTTGCGTTCAACGGCCTTCTCCATGCCCGAATAGGCATGGACCACGTACCAACGCAGATCAGGGTTGGCAGCGGGAGCAAGAATTGGAGTGTTTTCCTCTTCCGGCGTGGTTTCAACTACGTCGTCGGTCATTTCTTATTTTCTCCAGCCCAGAATGAGGTCGAAAAACACCCATTCGAGCGTCTTGTCGGTGAGCCAGAGGAAGACGGACATGATCGCCACGAAGGCGAACACATAGGCCGTCATCTGCATCGCTTCCTTGCGGGTCGGCCAGACGACCTTCTTGACCTCGCGCCACGAGTCGCGGCCAAAGGCCCACAACTGACGACCATTCTCAGAGCTGCCGAAAGCACCCACGGCCGCGGCCAGGCCGACCAGCAGCGCAGCCCATTGCACCAGCGAGCCTTGGCGCGACAGCAGATAGAACGCCACGATGGCGCCCACTGCCAGCACCACGGCGGCGGCCAATTTGGCCTTGTCGGCGCCCGTGCTCACGGTTTCGATTTGAGAAGTGGCCATGTTTGGCTGATTTCCTGTGGTCTTTCGACCTTCAATTCAATGCGTCTCTTGAGACGCCGAAGCCCATCGGGTCACGATGGGCTTTTTCTGCCTCCCATCGGGTCAACGACGGGCTTTTTTCGGAGTGCCACCTAGGTGGCAGGGGCAGTAGGAATCGAACCTACAACCTTCGGTTTTGGAGACCGACGCTCTGCCAATTGAGCTATACCCCTCCGGTACTCTTTTCGCTCGGCTTAGATGTCGAGGATCTTTGCCACGACGCCCGAACCCACGGTACGGCCGCCTTCACGGATGGCGAAGCGCAGGCCTTCTTCCATCGCGATCGGGTTGATCAGCTTGACGGTGATGCTGACGTTGTCGCCAGGCATGACCATTTCCTTGTCCTTGGGCAGCTCGATCGCGCCGGTCACGTCCGTCGTGCGGAAGTAGAACTGCGGACGGTAGTTGTTGAAGAACGGCGTGTGACGGCCACCTTCGTCCTTGGACAGCACATACACCTCGGCGGTGAAGTGCGTGTGCGGCTTGATCGAGCCGGGCTTGCACAGCACTTGGCCGCGCTCGACTTCTTCGCGCTTGGTACCGCGCAGCAGCACGCCGACGTTGTCGCCAGCTTGACCCTGGTCCAGGAGCTTGCGGAACATTTCCACGCCGGTGCAGGTGGTCTTGACGGTCGGGCGAATGCCGACGATCTCGATTTCCTCGCCGACCTTGATCACGCCACGCTCGACGGCGCCGGTCACCACGGTGCCGCGACCCGAGATCGAGAACACGTCTTCGACGGGCATCAGGAACGTACCGTCCACGGCGCGCTCAGGCGTCGGGATGTAGGTGTCCAGCGCTTCAGCCAGCTTCATGATGGCTTCTTCGCCCAGCTTGCCCTTGTCGCCTTCCAGGGCGAGCTTGGCCGAACCATGAATGATCGGGGTGTCGTCGCCAGGGAATTCGTACTTGTCCAAGAGCTCGCGCACTTCCATTTCGACCAGCTCGAGCAGCTCGGCGTCGTCGACCATGTCGCACTTGTTCAGGAAAACGATGATGTAGCCCACGCCCACCTGGCGAGCCAGCAGGATGTGTTCACGGGTCTGGGGCATCGGGCCGTCAGCAGCCGAGCACACCAGGATGGCGCCGTCCATTTGAGCGGCGCCGGTGATCATGTTCTTCACATAGTCGGCGTGGCCAGGGCAGTCCACGTGAGCGTAGTGGCGGTTGGCCGTCTCGTACTCGACGTGTGCGGTGTTGATCGTGATGCCGCGGGCCTTTTCTTCGGGCGCTGCGTCGATCTGGTCGTAAGCCTTGGCTTCGCCGCCGAACTTGGCCGACAGAACGGTTGCGATTGCAGCCGTCAGCGTCGTCTTGCCGTGGTCAACGTGACCGATCGTGCCCACGTTCACGTGCGGCTTGGTGCGGGTGAATTTACCTTTTGCCATTTTTCGACTCCGAAAAAAACGATTTCAACGTATGCAGATGGGTTGCAAACCTGCCGTTGCAACCCCCAGAAACTGGTGCCCTTTGCGGGAATCGGACCCGCGACCTCTCCCTTACCAAGGGAGTGCTCTACCACTGAGCCAAAAGGGCTTTTGTCTAACCAATCGCTTCCGGCGTCGAACCGGGTCTCTGGAGCGGGAGACGGGAATCGAACCCGCGTCATCAGCTTGGAAGGCTGGGGTTCTACCATTGAACTACTCCCGCATCGGGGGCACTTCAAGGCACCCAAAGCGCTAGATCCAATCGCTCTTAGAAACCAAATTCATCGCTGGTGGAGAGGGCTGGATTCGAACCAGCGTACTCGTAAGAGGGCAGATTTACAGTCTGCTGCCATTAACCACTCGGCCACCTCTCCGGCGAACCTCGAAATATAGCACGGTTTTGTGACTACCCAGAACTCCCAGCACCAAGAAGAAGCGGAAGAACTGCACGAGGCGTTGACCGCGGCGATTATCCGCGAATTCAGCCGCCTCCCTGGTGCGCCTCCCGCCAGGCACGCGCTTCACCGAAATGCCCGCATCCGATGAACGGAACGGGTGGGCGCAAGGCCGAAAGTGGCGACGGATGATTCGACATCAGCACCTTGTGGCGCTTAACGTCGATCAACGCACGCTTACTCTGCGCGTGCGAGCCCCAGAGCATAAAAACAACAGGTTTCGCGCCGTCCGATACATGTCGGATGACGGCATCCGTCAGCACCTCCCAGCCCCGCCCCGAATGGCTCGCTGGCTGGGCTTCTTCGACGGTGAGGCAGGTGTTGAGCAGCAGCACGCCATGGGTCGCCCACTTCACCAGGCTGCCGCCCGGATTGGGAAACTGCGGCGGCGGCGTGCCAAGATCGCGCTGCAGCTCCTTGAAGATGTTGCGCAGCGACGGCGGCAACGCCACGCCGGGCGCCACCGAGAACGCAAGCCCCTCGGCCTGGCCACGCCCGTGGTACGGGTCCTGGCCCAGGATGACCACGCGCACGTCTTCGGGCGGCGTCAGCTCCAGCGCACGCAGCGGCTGGGGCGGAAAGACCACGGCGCCTGCATCGAGGCGCTCGCGCAGAAAACCCTGCAGCTTCTGCCCCACGACGCCTCCGAAAAAGTCATCGACCAACGGCTGCCAACCCGGCGCCACCGCCCAGTCGGCAGGATCGCTGCTCGACAGCTGATCCTGCGCGCTCATTGGAACAACGCAGCGAGGGCCTCGCCGGGTTCCTTGGCGCGCATGAACGCCTCGCCGACCAGGAAGGCATTGACGCCCGCTGCGCGCAGCGCGGCAACGTCTTCGCGCGTGGCGATGCCCGATTCGGTCACCACCAGCCGATCGGCCGGCAGCTTCGGCAGCAGGTCGATCGTGGCCTGGATCGACACCTCGAAGTTGCGCAGATTGCGGTTGTTGACCCCGATGAGCGACGTCTTGAGCTTCAGCGCACGATCGAGTTCGGCCGCATCGTGCACCTCCACCAGCACCGCCATGCCGAGCCCGCGCGCGATGGCTTCATAGTCCTTCATCTGCGCATCGTCCAGGCACGCGGCGATCAGCAAAATCGCATCTGCACCCATCGCGCGCGACTCGTACACCTGGTACGCATCGACGATGAAGTCCTTGCGCAGCACCGGCAGGTCGCACGAGGCGCGGGCCTGCTTGAGATAGTCGACGCCGCCCTGGAAGAACTGCTTGTCCGTCAGCACCGAGAGGCACGCCGCGCTGACCTTGCCATCACCCTCCGCATAGCTCTGGGCAATGTCCGCCGGAATGAAGTCTTCGCGCAGCACGCCCTTGCTCGGGCTGGCCTTCTTGACTTCGGCGATCACGGCGGCCTGGCCCGCGGCGATCTTGGCGCGCAAAGCGGCTTCGAAATCGCGCGTGAGCACACGGCTCTCAGCGTCGAAGCGGACGGCTTCGAGCGGCGCACGCTTCAGCGCAGCCGCCACTTCCTGGCGCTTGACGGCAACGATCTTGTCGAGGATGTCGGACATGGCTTGTGATGCTTTCTTTTCTCTGAGGCTCAGACGGTGGCGGAGGCCTTGACCAGCTCGGCCAGCTTGGCCTTGGCCGCACCCGATGCGATGACGGCGCGCGAACGTTCGACGCCCGCGGCCACCGAATCGACCACGTTCGCCGCGTACAGCGCCGCGCCTGCGTTCAGCAGCACGATGTCCAGCGCCGGGCCGGCCTGATTGTCGAGCACCCCCAGCAGCATCGCCTTCGACTGTTCGGGCGTTTCCACACGCAGCGCGCGGTTGCTCGACATCGCGAAGCCGAAGTCCTCGGGGTGCAGCTCGTACTCCCGGATCTCGCCGTTCTTGAGCTCGCCCACCAGCGTGGCGGCGCCCAGCGAAATTTCGTCCATGCCGTCGCGCCCGTAGACCACGAGCGCGTGCTCGGTGCCCAGGCGCTGCAGCGCGCGCACCTGGATGCCCACGAGGTCGGCGTGAAACACGCCCATCAGGATGTTCGGCGCGCCCGCGGGGTTGGTCAGCGGCCCGAGGATGTTGAAGATCGTCTTGATGCCCAACTCCTTGCGCACCGGGGCGACGTTCTTCATCGCCGGATGGTGGTTGGGCGCGAACATGAAGCCGATGCCGCACTGCTCGATGGAGCGCGCGATCTGCTCGGGCTTCAGGTTGATGTTGATGCCCAGCGACTCCAGCACATCGGCACTGCCCGACTTGCTCGACACGCTGCGCCCGCCGTGCTTGCTGACCTTTGCGCCGCCCGCGGCCGCGACGAACATCGAGCAGGTCGAGATGTTGAAGGTGTGCGAGCCGTCGCCACCGGTGCCCACGATGTCCACGAGGTTCGTGGTGTCGGCCACGGGCACCTTGGTCGAGACCTCGCGCATCACCTGCGCGGCGGCGGTGATCTCGCCGATGGTTTCCTTCTTCACGCGCAGGCCGGTGATCAGCGCGGCCATCATCACGGGCGAGCATTCGCCGCTCATGATGAGCCGCACGATGTGCAGCATCTCGTCGTGGAAGACCTCGCGGTGCTCGATGGTGCGCTGCAGCGCTTCCTGGGGAGTGATCATGGGAAGTCTCCTGGGTGTTTGTCTGTGGTCAGTGACCGGCGCGAACGGCCGGCGCATCGGTGAACGCGAGCTTGAGGCCGAAGCCGATGAAGAGAACGCCGGCGGCGCGGTCCAGCCAGTGCATGCCCTTCTGCACCGCGCCGCGGCGCGCCATCCAGCCCGCCGCCACGGCCCACCCCACGTTCACGGGGATGGCGTTGAGGTTGAACAGCACGCCCAGCAGCACGAAGTACAGGGCCTTGTCGTCCGCGCCGGGTGCGATGAACTGCGGCACGAAGGCCAGGAAGAACAACGCCACCTTGGGGTTGAGCACGTTCGTCCAGAAGCCGCCGAGGAAGATCGCCTTGAGGCTGCGCTCCCCGCCCACTGCGGCGGCGGCCTTGTCGAGATCGGTGGGCGGCGCCGCGCGCGACAGCACCATGCGCACGCCGAGGTACAGCAGGTAGGCCGCCCCGATGTACTTGAGCACCGTGAAGGCCGCCGCGGACGTGGCCATCAACGTGCCGACACCGACCGCCGCCGCGAAGATGTGGACGAAGCAGCCGGCAGTGATGCCGAGCCCCGCCACGATGCCGGCGCGCACGCCCGAGCGCAACGAGTTCGTCACGACGTAGAGCACGTCGGGGCCCGGCGTGAGGTTCAGCAGCCAGCCGGCGGCGATGAAGGCGAGCAGATGGGGAAGATCAGGCATCGCGTCCTCGCCAGGCTCAGGATTTGAAGAACGTGCGGATCGCGGCCACGGCCCGGTCCACGCCCGCGGCGTCGACATCCAGGTGCGTCACGAAGCGCAGGCGGTAGAGGCCCGTCGCGAGGATGCCCTGGCTGTTGAGGCTCGCGAGCAGTTCCGACGAACGCGCCTGCGCCGCACCTTGGAGGTCGACGAACACGATGTTCGTGTGCGGCGCTTCGACTGCAAGGCCTTCGATGCCTTCGAGCCCCTGCGCGAGGCGCCGGGCCAGCGCGTGGTCGTCGGCCAGGCGATCGACGTGGTGGTCGAGCGCATGCGATGCCGCTGCAGCAAGCAGGCCGGCCTGGCGCATGCCGCCGCCCGCCATCTTGCGGATGCGGTGCGCCCGCGCGATGAACTCGCGCGAACCGACCAGCGCCGAGCCGATGGGTGCGCCCAGGCCCTTGCTGAAGCAGACCGAGACGCTGTCGAAGCATTGCGCGATGCGACGGGCTTCGGCGCGGATGTCGCTGCGATTGTTCAGCGCGGCCTGCGCGGTCGCCGCGTTGAAGAGGCGCGCGCCATCCAGATGCCGCTGCAACCCCTTGCTCTTCGCGAGATCGGTCGCAGCCTGCACGTACTCGAACGGCAGCAGCTTGCCACCCAGCGTGTTCTCCAGCGCCAGCAACTTCGTGCGCGCGAAGTGTGCATCGTCGGGCTTGATGGACGCTTCGATCTGCGCGAGCGGCAGCGTGCCGTCGGGCGCATGGTCGAGCGGCTGCGGCTGCACGCTGCCGAACACCGCCGCGCCGCCGCCTTCCCAGCGGTAGCAATGCGCCTGCTGGCCGACGATGTATTCGTCGCCGCGACCGCAGTGCGACAGGATCGCGCAGAGATTGCTCTGCGTGCCGGTCGGCACGAACAGCGCCGCCTCGAAGCCCAGCAGCGCGGCGATCTTTTCCTGCAGCGCATTCACGCTCGGATCGGTGCCGAAGACGTCGTCGCCGAGCGGCGCGGCCATCATGGCCTCGCGCATCGCGGGCGTGGGTTGGGTGACGGTGTCGCTGCGCAGGTCGGCGATGGAGGTGCGGTCTGTCATGGTGGCTTAGTCCAGGAAGTTCTTGAGCATGGCGTGGCCGTGCTCGGTGAGGATCGATTCGGGATGGAACTGCACGCCTTCGATGCGCACGTCGTGCGCGTATCCGGTGTGCCGCACGCCCATGATCTCGCCGTCGTCGGTCCAGGCGGTGACAGCCAATGCTTTCGGGCAGCTCTCGCGCTCGATCGAGAGCGAGTGGTACCGGTTGACGATGAACTTCTCGGGCAGCCCCGCGAACACGCCTTCTTGCGTCGTCGTGATCTCGCTGGTCTTACCGTGCATCAGCTGCTGCGCCCGAATGATCTTGCCGCCGAACGCCGCGCCGATGGCCTGGTGGCCGAGGCACACGCCAAGAATCGGCAGCTTGCCCGCGAAGGCCTCGATGGCGGCCACCGAAACACCCGCCTCCGCCGGTGAACAAGGCCCTGGCGACACCACGAGCCGCGTCACGCCCGAGGCGATCAGCTCGCCGATCTGCGCGACGGTGATCTCGTCGTTGCGATGCACCTGCACATCCGCACCCAGCTCGCCGAAGTACTGGACGATGTTGTAGGTGAACGAATCGTAGTTGTCGATCATCAGCAGTTTCATGGCTTGCTCACAATCCGGTGCACGCCCTTCACCACGGGAAAGACGTTGAAGTTGATCAGAAGGCCCAGCTTGAGGCCCGAGAGGCGCAGCGCCGCGAGCACCTGCGCGCGGTGCAGGTCGGTCAGCACGTCGACCGCCTTGAGCTCGACGATGACCGACTGCTCGATCACGAAACCCGCGCGGTACACCTCGCCGAGCGAGCGGCCCTTGTAGGTGGCCGACAGCGCCACGTCGCGTGTGAAGCCGATCTCGCGCTCGGCCAGTTCGATGGCCAGCGCGGCGGCATAGGCGCCCTCGTCGAGCCCCGTGCCGAGCACGCGCTGCACTTCGACGGCGGCGCCGATGATCTCGTGCGAAAAGTCGTTCTGAATTTCGGGTGCGGTGCTCATTCCAGGCCTTCCTCGACCAGTTCGGCCGCACGCAGGAGTGCGCGCGCCTTGGCCTCTGTTTCTTTCCATTCCAGCTCGGGCACCGAGTCGGCCACCACGCCGGCCGCGGCCTGCACGTGCAGCATCTGGTCCTTCACGATGCCGGTGCGGATCGCGATCGCCACATCCATGTCGCCCGCATAGCTGATGTAGCCGCAGGCGCCGCCGTAGAGGCCGCGCTTGGTGGGCTCGAGTTGGTCGATCAGCTCCATCGCATGCACCTTGGGCGCACCGGTCAGCGTGCCAGCGGGGAACGTCGCCTTGAGCACGTCGATGGCGGTCATGCCGTCCTTGAGCGTGCCTTCGACGTTGCTCACGATGTGCATCACGTGGCTGTAGCGCTCCACCGCGAAGGCCTCGGTCACCTTCACGGTACCGGTCTTGGCGATGCGGCCGATGTCGTTGCGCGCGAGGTCGATCAGCATGACGTGCTCGGCGCGCTCCTTCGGGTCGTTGATGAGCTCTTCCTCGGCCGCCTTGTCCAGCTCGAGCGAGGCACCGCGCGGACGCGTGCCGGCCAGCGGGCGGATGGTGATCTTCTGCTCGCCCTCGCCTGTGTTTTCCTGGCGCACCAGGATCTCGGGCGACGCGCCGACCACGTGGAAATCGCCCAGGTCGTAGTAATACATGTAGGGCGAGGGGTTGAGCGACCGCAGCGCGCGGTACAACGACAGCGGCGACTCGGTGTAGCGCTTGCTGATGCGCTGACCCACCTGCACCTGCATGAAGTCGCCGGCGGCGATCATTTCCTTGGCCCGTTCCACCGCCGCGATGTAGTCGGCCTTGGCAAAGCTGCGCTGGGGCGGATGCGCCTGCGTGGGCTTCACGATGGGCGCGCTCACCGAGTACTTGAGCTTCTCCTTGAGTTCGCGCAGGCGCCGCTTGCCATTGGCATAGGCCTCGGGCTGCTTCGGGTCGGCGTAGACGATCAGGTAGAGCTTGCCCGAGAGGTTGTCGATGACGGCGAGCTCTTCGCACTGCAGCAGCAGGATGTCGGGGCAGCCGAGCGTGTCGGGCGGGCAGCTTTTTTCGAGCTTGCGCTCGATGTGGCGCACAGTGTCGTAGCCGAAATAGCCGGCTAGGCCGCCGCAGAAACGCGGAAGGCCCGGCCGGAGCGCGACCTTGAAGCGCTTCTGGTACTCCGCGATGAAATCCAGCGGGTTGCCGGCGGCGGTCTCGACGACCTGGCCGTCGGTCACCACTTCGGTCACTGCATCGGCCCCGAAACCACTGGCGCGCAGCAGCGTACGTGCGGGCAGACCAATGAAGCTGTAGCGCCCGAAGCGCTCGCCACCCACGACCGATTCGAGCAGGAAGCTGTGCTTGCCGCCGCCCTGCGAATGGGCGAGCTTGAGGTAGAGGGAAAGAGGCGTTTCGAGGTCGGCAAAGGCCTCGGCCATCAGCGGGATGCGGTTGTAGCCCTGGGCGCTGAGGCTCTTGAATTCAAGTTCGGTGATCACGGATTCGTTCTCCAGTTGCCGGCCGACGCTCCTTCGGTCGGTGGCAAGGTCATTCACTGGTGGCCCGGAGTCGAGGGGATCGATCCGGCGCCGCGGGCGCACGGCGTGCGCCGTGCAATCAAACAGTCAGCGAAGTATGGCTACGCCAGGGCCAGGCTCCCCGGCTGCCTTCACCTGTTTGAATGATGTGATGAACGAACATGGAAGCGCGAGTTTAGCCCACGAAAAACGCACTACTGCACAACAAGGCCGGTTTCAGGGTTCCCCCGAGGGCGAGCAGGTAACACAAAAAGATACATTCGCACGACCGTTCGCAAATTCAAGGAGGCTCACTTGCTCGCACTCTCGATCCCCACCGCGCTCTCGCGTCTCGCCGTGCTGGCCTGCCTGACGACGGCGCTCGGCGCCTCCGCCGCGCAGGTCGATGTTGCGGGCGTCAAGCTGGAAGACCACCTCGACCTGCGCGGCACGCCCCTGCAGCTCAACGGCGCGGGCGTTCGCTACAAGGCGATCTTCAAGGTCTACACGGCCGGCCTCTACGTCGGCAAGAAGGTCTCCACCACCGAAGAAGCACTGGCCGCGCCCGGCCCCAAGCGCGTGGCCATCACGATGTTGCGCGACATCGATGCCAACGAACTCGGCAAACTTTTCACCAAGGGCGTGGAAGAGAACTCGCCCAAGAGCGAAATGGTGAACCTGATCCCGGGCCTGCTGCGCATGGGCCAGATGTTCGCGGACCAGAAGCAGCTCAAGACGGGCGACACCTTCACCATCGACTGGCTGCCGGGCACCGGCACGGTGATCACCGTGCGCGGCGTGCCGCAGCCCGATCCGGTGAAGGAGCCGGCCTTTTTCAACGCGCTCTTGCGCATCTGGCTCGGCCCGAGCCCGGCCGACTGGAAGCTCAAGGACGCGCTGCTCGGCAAGTCGTCCTAGCCTCCTGGCCGTCAGAGATCGGCCAGCGAATCCACGAACCCGTCCGCATCCACGCCGCGCACCGGCTCGCCGTGGTTGTAGCCGTAGGTCACGAGCACGACCGGGCAGCCGGCGGCCCGGGCCGCGCGGGCGTCGTTGCTCGAGTCCCCGACCATCAGCGTGCGCGCCGGCAGGGTGCCCAGCGCCTCGCAGGTCTTCAGAAGCGGCAGCGGATCGGGCTTCTTGCGCTCGAAGGCATCGCCGCCGAACACCAGTTCGAAGAAGCCGTCCAGCCCCTTCGCAGCCAGCAGCGGCTTCGCGAACGAGGTCGGCTTGTTGGTGAGGCAAGCCAGCCGGAGGCCCCGCGCGCGCAACGCATCCAGTCCCTCGATCACGCCCGGATACACCGCCGAATACTGGCCGTTGATCGCGAGGTAGTGGTGCTGGTAGCGCTCCCAGGCGCGATCGAAGAGCGCATGGGCCTTGGCTTGAACCCCCGCTTCATCGGCAGCGCCGGCAGGTGTCATCACATGCACCAGTGCCGAATGGATCAGGTGCTCGGAGCCCTTGCCCACCATCAACTCGATGGCGGCAGGCGCAGCGGGCGGCAGGTCGAGGTCGCGCAGCATGCGGTTCAGGGCCTCGCCGAAATCGCCGAGCGTGTCGACCATGGTGCCGTCGAGGTCGACGATGGCGGCGTCGAAGCGGGTGGGGTTGAAGTGGGTGGAAGAGTTCAAGACAAGCCAATGGAGAGAGTTGCGAATAGACGGTGCCGAGCACGTTGATTTTCATACGCCACCCCCGCGCACTGAAAAAGTGTTTCCCGCGTCCAAGCTTGGCGTCGTACGGGATAGACGATGCAATCGCTCGCGTCGATTCACAAAAACGGAGACAAGCATGCACCGCACCCCAGCCACTCGCCTGCGATCAGCCGCGACCGCCGCCTTGCTCGGCCTGGTCGCCCTCGCTTCTGCGCACGCGCAGGACCGCTACCCCACCAAGGCCATCCGGCTGGTGGTGCCGTTCCCCGCGGGCACCGCGCCCGATGTGATGGCGCGCTACTGGGGCGACCGGGTGAGCAAGCAACTGCAGCAGCCGGTGATCGTGGAAAACCGGGCCGGCGCATCGACCATCGTCGGTACGCAGGCGGCCGTCGCTTCGCCCGCGGACGGCTACACGCTGCTCTACACGGCCAGCGGCACGGTCACGATCAATCCCTTCGCATACAAGAAGCTGCCCTACCAGCCGCAGGACCTGGTGCCGGTCACGCGCATGCTGTCCATCCCGCTCGTGGTTTCGGTGCCGACGGAGTCGCCCTACAAGACGCTGGCCGACCTCATCAAGGCGGCCAAATCGAGGCCCGGCCAAGTGAGCTACGCGTCCTACGGCATGGGCACCGTGCCCCACATGTCGATGGCCTATTTCGCCAACAGCGCGGGGCTGGCGCTGAACCACATTCCCTATCGCGACGGCGGCCTGACCGACCTGATCGGCGGCAGGGTGGACGTTGCGTTCTCGCCCATCGCCGACGTGCTGCCCTACATCAAGGCCGGCAAGGTCCGGCCCCTGGCCGTGTCCAGCGTTCGCAGGCTCGACTCGCTGGCCCATGTGCCGACGGTGGCGGAGAGTTTTCCCGGCTTCGAAGGCGACTCATGGCACGGTGTCTTTGCGCTCAAGGGCACGCCGCAATCGGTCGTCGACCAGATCGGCGCGGTGTCGCGCCGCATCGCGGAGTCGGGCGAATACCGGCAGTACCTGAGCGAGTTCGGGCTGATTCCGGTGGGCGGCTCACCGGCAGATTTCTCCAAGGTCATCGAAGCCGAGTCCAAGCGCTGGGCCAAGGTGGTCAAGGACAACAACATCTCGCTTGAATAGCCCCTGGGTTTGCCGTCATCGGCGGCGCGGCGCGCGCGGCAATCTCGTGCGCCATTGATTTTTTCCGGCCCCGCATTGCGGGTTCCGGCGGTCCCGTTCGGCAGACAGGCAATCACCTGAAACACCTGCCATGCCGCCAGACCCCACCTCCCACGCCAGTTGCCTCGCGCCCGGCCTGCGCCCTTCGCACGACACCGTCCGGCGCGGCGCCCGGTTCGCGCTGTCCCAGGCGTTCTGGATCGGCCTGACCCTCGCCATGCCGATCGCGGCCCTCGCGGGCTGGTACTTCTTCGGCCTCGACCGCTTCGACGCCGCGATGCGCGGCGAGTGGGACCGCTGGCTGATGCTGGGCTCGGCCGCCTTCGTCGTCCTCCTGCACGTGGTGATCCTCGCGATGCTGATCGCCGAGACGAAACCCGTCGAGGGTCCGCCGCAAGAGCCGGCACAAGAGCCGCCGCCCTGAAGCAGCCGCCTGGCCCGCACCCTTTCCCAGAACGGAGACCGACTTGATCTTTCTTCTCGCACGCCTGCGGGCGGCTTGCCGCCGCCTGTCCCGGATCGCCCTGGCGATCCTTCCGGCCAGCGCGCTGGTCGTCGCCTGCGGCGGCAGCGGCAGCGGCGGGGGCGGCGGGGGCGGCGGGGGCGGCACGGCCACATCGCCCGCTCCACTGCTCGCCAGGAACCCCGCCGAGGCGGCGCTGCCCGGTCCGCGCGACTGCTCCGTCACGCTCGAGGGCGACTCGATCCTGCACGGCGCCTACGGCCACGACCAGCGCCTCCCCGAACCACCCGCCGCCGTGCTCAAGCGCATGCGCCCCGCCTACACGGTGATCGACAACGCGGTGGCGGGCACCGCGGCGATCCAGCGCGAGCCCAGCTTCGCGGCCACGCCGATCACCACCCGTTTCGTGGTGCTGGAGCACGGCATCAACGACGGGCAGCTCGGCTATCCCTACGAGGCGCCGCTGCGCAGCATGGTCGCGCATGTCCAGGCGGCGGGCCGCACGCCGGTCATCACCGGGCTCACGCGGCAGCCGCAGCCCGTGCGCGGGCGGGATTTCTACGACGGCATGGCCCGGCGGATCGCCGACGAGACCGGCGCCCTGTTCGCCGACTGGGGTTCCGTGGCCTTCTCGCCGGACGAGCTGGCGGACATGCTGCACCCGGGCCCGATCTACAGCGAGCGCCTCGTGGCGCGCCTTGTCTCCTTGCTCGACAAGGCGGCACCCGAGTGCATGCACTGACTTCCTTCAGGCACGCACCCCGCCGATTGCGGGTTTTGGCGGTCCCGTTCGGCAAGTCATCGAAGTTCACCCAAAGCCCTGTTCACCCCTCAACCAGCCCGGAGCCCCCATGAGCACCCTCGGCCTCGTTACCGCATCCCGTTTCGCCCTGGGCGCCGCCTGGCTGGCGCGCAAGATGAGCGGATCGCGCCCTGCCGCAGCGCCTCCGCCGGCCGACGGACGGAAGAAGCCCGCCCTCGCCGCCGCACGCGAAAGCGTCGATCTCAGGCAGCCGCTGCGCGCGATGTCGCAGGCCCAGGGACCGGTGCTGGCGCGCCTGGGCATCGACTTCAATCTGTTCGTTCCGGACGATCCGCTGCTGGTGTCCGCAATCCCCAACGAGTTGCACGCGCTCATCGGGAACATCGTCGGCGTGGCCACCGAGGTGCTGCAGCCGGACACGACGCTGCACGTGCTGGCCCGCGTCGACGGCGGGCATGCGGTGGTCAACTGGTGCGACAGCGGCGACGGGACGCCCCACCTCGCCGCGGCGTTCAGCCGGCCCGGCAGCGCAGCGGACGACCGCATCCAGGCCTGCCGGGCGATCGTGAGCCGGCACGGCGCGCGTCTCTACACCGCGCCCTCGCCGCTGGGAGACAACTGCCTCACCCTGCGGTTTCCGCTGCAGGGCCGCTATGGGATGCGTGCATCCGGGCTCCTGTGATGCACGGCACGCTGTCCCTGCCCATGCGGCAACACAACGCCTTTTCGCCCTCATGGTTGGCCCTGTCGCGACTGACCGGCGGGCTTTGCATCGGCTGCGCGGCGGCCGGATTCGCGCTCTCGCTGGGCCTCAGCGCCTGCGAACAGCCGGCAAGCGGCACCGACCGTTCCACGCTCGCGCCCATCCTGCGCGGCAGCGGCACCGACGCGGCTTCCCGCGGCGCGCGTTGCATCGCCCCCAATCCCGCGGCTGCCCCGGCCGCCAGCGCGCGCCAGCACCGCACCGGCAAGCGGCGCGCGATCATTGTTTAAATCCGTTACTCGAGTGAGATAAATTCATGCTCGCAAGCCTCGCTCCGTTCTCGAACGACTTGCACACCCACCCCTCCATGCCGGACCGCGTGCCTCCCTCCCGTGTCGAAACCCTCTATGGCGAACACCATGGATGGCTGCTGGGTTGGCTGCGCCGCAAGCTCGGCAATGCCTTCGATGCGGCCGACCTCGCGCAGGACACCTTCATGCGCGTGCTGGGCCGGCCGCGCGAGCTGGACGAGGTGCGCGAGCCGCGGGCATGGCTCACCACCATCGCCCACGGCCTGGTGGTCGACCACGTGCGCCGCCGCACGCTCGAGCGTGCCTGCCTGGATGCCATCGCGAGCCTGCCCGAGCAGCAGGCGCCCTCGCCCGAAACGCAGCTGATGTTGATCGAGGCGCTGGTGCGCATCGACGCCATGCTCGACGGCCTGCCGGCGAAGGCGCGCAGCGCTTTCCTGCTCTCGCGGCTGGACGGTCTGAACTACAACGAGATCGCCGAGCGGCTGGGTGTGAGCCTGAGCTCCGTCGAGAAATACATGGCAAGCGCGATCCGCCACTGCCTCGCCTTGAAATGAAATCGGCCTTCCTCGACCCCATTGCCAGCGGCCAGAGCCCGCAGGCCCTGCTCGACCAGGCCATCACCTGGGCGGTGCGCCTCGGCTCGGGCAGCGCCGACGCCGGCGTGCACGATGCCTGCGGCGCATGGCGCGCCGCGCACCCTTCGCACGAAGAGGCCTGGCAGCAGGTACAGGCGGTGGAAGACGCCTTCCGCCAGGTGCCGGCCGTGGGTGGTTCGGCGGGTGCGGGCGGTGCACTGGCACATGGCGCGCTCCAGGCCGCGACGCGGGCCCGCACCCAGAGCCGGCGCAGCGCCCTCGGCGTGATGGGGCTGGCCCTCACCGGCGGCGTGCTCGGCCTCCTGGTCTGGCGCGAGGCGCCCTGGCTGCAGCGCACCGACTACGCCACCGCCGTCGGCGAGCGCCGGCGCGTGACGCTGGCGGACGGCACCGAGCTGAACCTCAACACCGGCTCCGAGGTGCAGGTGATCTTCTCGCCGCTCCGACGCCTGATCGTGCTGCGCCGCGGCGAGCTCTTCGTGCGCACCGGCGGCGATGGGGGCGCGATGTTCGGCAAGCGTGCCTTCTGGGTGCATGCGCCGCAGGCGCGCTTCGAGGCGCTCGGCACGCGCTTCGGCGTGCGCCAGCAAGACGGCGAGACCCGGCTCTCGCTCACCGAAGGCCGCGTCGCCATCCATGCCGGCGACGCGCCGCAGGTCGTGGCGCAGGCCGGCGACGGCTACCTCATCCGCGGCGACGCCACCGCGCCGCAGCGCATCGTGGACCGCAGCTTCGAGGCCGATGCCTGGACCGACGGCACCATCGTGGCCCGGCAGATGCGCCTGGATGCCTTCGTGGCCGAGCTGGCGCGCTACCGCGATGCACCGCTGCGCTGCAACGAGGACGTGGCGGCGCTTCGCGTGTCCGGCGTGTTCCAGCTCGGCGGACCCGACCCGGTCGGCCGCGCGCTCGATGCGCTGGTGCGCACGCTGCCGGTGAAACTCGAACGTGGAGCGGACGGCGCATTGACTGTCTCGAGACGTTGAGCCGGATTCGCGCGGCCCGCCGAACCCTGATTCACGCGCTGCTGCCCGTCGGCATCGCGCTGGGCCTGGCCGCGCCTGCCGGCCGCGCGTGGGCGGACGCGGCCGAGCCCGCGCGCCAGGGCTACGAGGTGCCGGCCGGCTCGCTGGAAGACGCGCTCAACGCGTTCGCGCGGCAAGCCGGCATCACGCTGTCCTTCGACCCTGCGCGGGTACGCGGCCGCGCTGCGCCGGCGCTCACGGGCAGTCGCACGGTCGCCGAGGGACTGGCCGAATTGCTGGCTTCGCACGGGCTGGAAGCCGTGCGAAGCAGCGGCGGCGCCTACCTGATACAGCCGTCGATGACCGCGCCGCCGCCCGCCCCCCGTGAACAGCTGCCCGCGGTCGTGGTCACCGCCGAGGCCGAGCGCGCGGACGGCCAGGTCGACGGCTACGTCGCCCAGCGCAGCGCCACCGCGACCAAGACCGACACGCCGCTGATCCAGACGCCGCGCTCGGTCACCGTCGTCACGCGCGCGCAGATGGAAGACCAGGCGGTGCAGACCGCCGAGCAGTCGCTGCGCTACTCGGCCGGCGTTCTGACCGAGGTGAACGGGTACGACCTGCGCTTTTCCTCGCTCACGGTGCGCGGCTTCGCGCCCGGCGAATTCCTCGACGGCTTCAAGCTCATCACCTCGAGCATCTACACGGGATGGCTCGCCGAGCCGCAGGCGCTGGAGCGCGTGGAGCTGCTGCGCGGGCCGAGCGCCGCGCTCTATGACCAGACCGCGCCCGGCGGCGTGATCAACATGGTGTCCAAGCGCCCGACGGCGGATGCGGTACGCGAGGTGAGCCTGTCGGTGGGCAACCACGACCGCTACCAGGGCAGCTTCGACCTCGGCGGCGCACTCAATGCCGACGGCACCCTGCTCTACCGGCTCAACGGCGTGCTGCGCAACAGCGGCAGCCAGACCGACTTCGGGCGCGACGACCGCCTCTTCATAGCGCCGGCACTGGCCTGGAAGCCCACATCGCGCACCACCGTCACGCTGCTGGCCGATGCCACGCGCGACCGCATGACGCCCAAGAGCGCATGGCCGCAGTACGCCCTGCTCACGCCCAACCCCAACGGCCAGATCCCGGTGAACCGCTTCATCGGCGAGCCCGGCCTGGACCACTACGACCGCGAGACCTACTCGCTCACCTACCTGCTGTCGCACCGCATCGACGACAACTGGACCTTCCGCCAGAACGCGCGCTATTCGGCGCTCAACCTCGACTACCTGCAGATCTCCGGCACGGGCTTTCGCAGCGACCTGCGCACGCTCGACCGCAGCCTGATGCTCTGGCGCGACGGGATCCGCATCGCATCGATCGACAACCAGATCGAGGGACGCTTTCGCACCGGGCCGCTCGCGCACACCTTGCTGCTGGGCCTGGACTACCAGCGCTTTTCGAGCGAGAAGGAAAGTGCCGCGGCGCCCGCACCACCGATCGATGCCTTCGCACCGGTCTATCGCAGCTCCGCGGCGGCGAGCGCCCATACGTCTGCGTTCAGAACCCCTTCGACACGCGACTGGACGCGGCAGTTCGGCATGTACCTGCAGGACCAGATCCGTTCGGGTCCCTGGTCCGTGGGCCTCGCCGTGCGCCGCGACCGCGTGAACAACAGCCTCGGCCCGAGCTATGCGCTGGAGCCCACCAGGCCCGAGAACAAGAAGACGACCTACAACGCAAGCGTGCTCTACCTCACCGAGGGGGGCCTGGCGCCCTACGCGAGCTATTCGACCTCCTTCACCCCCGTGCCGGGATCGAACCTCGACGGCACGTTCTTCAAGCCGGAACTGGGCCGGCAGTTCGAACTGGGCCTGAAGTACCGCCCCCCCGGCATGGACGCGCTCTTCACGCTGTCGGCCTTCGACCTGCAGAAGAACAACGTCACGACCTCCGACCCGAACCTGTTGGGTTTCACGACGCAGACGGGCGAGATCCGCACGCGCGGCCCCGAGTTCGAGGCGCGGGCGTCGCTCACGCGGCAGCTCAAGATGGTGGCCAGCTTCACCGTGCTCGATGCCAAGATCACCAACAGCCGGAACTCCCTGGAACTGGGCAAGCAACCTCCCCGCACCGCACGCAGGACGGCAGCCCTCTGGCTCGACTACCGCTTCGCCAACCCCGAGCTGCAGGGCTGGAGCATCGGCGGCGGCGTGCGCTATGTCGACAAGGTGCCGGCCGATGCGGCCAACACGGCCTTCAACCCGGCCTACACGCTGGTCGATGCAGCCCTGCGCTACGACCGCGGCCCCTACAGCTTCGCGCTGAACGCCACCAACCTCACCGACCGGCGCTACGTGTCGGGCCTCGGCCAGTTCTTCGGGCAGGGGCGCACGCTGCAGGCGAAGGCCACCTACCGCTGGTAGCGGGCGCACCTCGCCCATTCACAATAGCGTCGCCATGAACGCCACGACGCCTGCCGCCATCCCCCGCCCCATCCGCACCGCCGCCACGCTGGTCGTCCTGCGCGACGGCAGCGAAGGCCTCGAAGCCCTGATGCTGCGCCGCGCCGAAAAAGCGAATGACCAGAACAGCGGCGCCAGCGTCTTCCCTGGCGGCGTGGTCGATGCGCACGACCGCCACCTGCACCCGCTGTGCGCGGGCCTGGACGATGCCGCGGCGAGCGCGCGCCTCGCGGTGCCCGAGGGCGGGCTCGACTTCTACGCGGCCGCGATCCGCGAATGCTTCGAGGAAGCAGGGCTTCTTTTTGCGAACGACGCGGCGAACCTTCCGGTCCGGCTGATCGACCTGCCCTCCGGCGAGCTCACCGCGATGCGCGAAGCGGCCGAGCAAGGTACCGAAGCACTGCTCGCCATGTGCGGCCAGCGCAACTGGCGCCTGGCCGGCGACCGCGTCGTCTACTTCGGCCACTGGCTCACGCCGCCCGGCATGCCGCGCCGCTTCGACACGCGCTTCTTCGTCGCGCTGATGCCTGCCGGCCAAGAGGTGCACCCGGACGGCCGCGAAACCGTCGAGCACACGTGGCTTCGCCCGGCCGATGCGCTGGACCCGGCGCGCGGCTTGAAGCTGATGAACGTGACGCGGCGCGTGCTGCAGCAGCTCGATGCGTTCCAGCGCGCCGATGAATTCCTGGCGCACGCACGGCAGCTGCGCGAGATCCCGCTGAACATGCCGAGGCTCGCGGACGGGCCCGAGGGCCGTCGCGCGGTGAACATCGAGGAGCCTGCTTACGACGAGATCGGCTACCTCGATCCCGAGGGCCGTGGCGATGCGCGCTACGCGCTCGAAGCGGGCCTCGTCACGCGGCTGTCCGACCGGGTGATTCGCGTGGTGGACAACGCTGGCGACAACAACTACCTCGTCGGCGGATCGGCAGGCTGGGCATCTATCGGCCCCGCCCCCCTGGACAACGCTCTTCGCGCCATCGCGCCCGGCCCTGTTCGCTGGACCGTCACGTCGCAATCCGACTGGCCCGGCGACACGCTCGACCTCGGTGGCGCCACGCTTCGGATGTTGAAGATCGACGGCGGCGTGCCAAGCTTCCTGCTGGTCGAAGAGCGCATGCTTTTCACCGGCCACGACGTGACGACCACCGGCACCAACGACGCCATCGCATGGATCGCCCCGTCACAAGGCTTCATCCACCGCCCGCGCGCAACGTCGCATGCGGATGCAGCGGGTGCGCCAGCGTATCGGCGATGAGCCGCAGCGCCTGATCGCACTGCTCCCGCGACATCGGCCCACCCAGGCAGATGCGCACCGCATCCGGCGGATCGCCATCGGTGGAGAACGCCGCGCTCGCCACCACGCCCACGTTCTGCGTGCGCAGGTACGACGCGAACTCCACCGGGCTCCACCCCGGCGTGAGCGGCAGCCAGGCGTGGAACCCTTCGGGATGCGCCTGCAGTCCACTGTCGCCCAGGTGGCGCGTGGCGAGCAGCTGCCGCGCCACCGATTCGGCGCGCACCGCCTGCAGCATCGCCTCGGTGGTGCCGTCTTCCACCCACAGTGTGGTGAGCGCATTGGTGATCGGCGAGGCCATCACGGTGGTGGCGCGCATCGCGCCCGCGAGACGCTGCGACTGCACCACCGTCGGTGAGCACACGTAGGCGCTGCGCAGCCCCGCGCCGAAGCATTTGGAGAACCCGCTCACGTAGTAGGTGAGCGCGGGCGCGAGCGTGGCGATGGTGGCGGGCGTCTGGCGCGGCAGCATGCCGTAGGCATCGTCCTCGATGATCGGAATCGCATAGCGCAGCGCCACATCGGCCAGCGCTTCGCGCCGCGCGCGTGACACGGTGCCCGCGGTCGGGTTCAAGAGCGTCGGATTGCAGTACAGCGCCTTGGGCTTGAGCGTCTTGCAGGCGTGCTCGAAGGCATCGGCGATGGGGCCGTCGTCGTCGAGCTGCAGCGCATGCAGTTGCACGCCGAGCTGCGCCGCGATGGCCTTCACGCCCGGGTAGGTGAGCGACTCCACGCAGATCAGCTCGCTCGGCCGCGCGAGCTGCGAGAACAGCGCGGTGAGCACGCCGTGGATGCCGGGGCATACGAGGATGCAGTCCACGCTCGCATGCGGCACGAAGGGGCGCAGCCACTGCATCGCCACCTCGCGGTCGTGCGCGGTGCCACCGAAGTCCTGGTAGCGCAGCAGGTCGTGGAAGTCGATCTCCGCGAAGGCGCGGCTCGCGCTCTCGTGCAGCCGCGCCATCAGGTGCTCATCGTCGGGCTCGGGCGGCATGTTCATCGTCATCTCGGCGCCGCTGCCGCCGCGCAGGCGCAGGCTCGGGCTGCCCGAGCGGATGAAGGTGCCGGTACCCGCGCGCGAATCGATGAGCCCGCGCTTGCGCGCCTCGGCGTAGCCGCGCGCCACCGTCGTGTAGTTGAGCTCGAGGTCGGTCGCGAGCTCGCGCAGCGTGGGCAGGCGGTCGCGCACGCCCAGGCGCCCGGTCTTGATGTCGTCGGCGATCAGCTCGGCCAGCAGCAGGTAGGCGGGCCGTTCGCTGTTGCGCAGCTGCTTGCGCCAGTGGGCGGTGATGGTGGTCATCGTGCGGAGTTGATTGCATCCATTGATTGCATCGGGCCACCGATCAACATGCATGAATCGCGCCCGGCCCAGAGCGTGGACGCAGGGGCTGGATGCTTCGATCAGGTGCGATCAACCCTATTGATCGGGTGCATTGATCGCACGGCGAATGCGTCGTCCCGGTGCAAAAACCATTCACCCGACCGCACGCAGGCCCACCTTTGCGGTCATCTGAAATTTTTTTATCCGCACGCGGGCCGCACCGCTGCGCATTGATCGCGCGTTGATCGCACGCACCCGGCCGAACGCTGGCACATCGCCTGCGAAGAGAAAGGCACGCAAGACCTGCGTGTCCAACCACCCAACCGGAGTCCCCCATGCCCAAAGTCACCCGCCCCCGCAACGAGAAAGGCGAGTTCCTCGTCGACTACGAAGAGAAGGTGTTCGAAGACGTCAAGGCCGACCCTGGCGAGAAGGCGCTCGTCACCTTCCACACCGTGGCCTTCGAAGGCTCCATCGGCTTCGTGAACCTGCTGCAGGCCACGCGCCTGCGCCGCAAGGGCTACGAGACCTCGGTGCTGCTCTACGGCCCCGGCGTGACGCTGGGCGTGCAGCGCGGCTTTCCGACGCTGGGCGACGAGGCCTTTCCGGGCCACCAGAACTTCAACAAGCAGATCAGCAAGTTCATGGAAGAAGGCGGCAAGGTCTACGCCTGCCGCTTCGCGCTGCAAGCGCTTTATGGCCATGGCGAAGGCGCGCTGATCGAGGGCATCACGCCGATCAATCCGCTCGACGTGCTCGACCTCGTGCTGCTGCACAAGAAAGCCGGCGCGGTGATCCTCGACACCTGGACCCTGTAAGGCAGGACCCGAGCGATGGCTTCCCCACCCCGCATCGTGCGTGCCGCGGCGATCCAGATCGCGCCCGACTTCGAGCGCCCCGACGGCACGCTCGACCGGGTGTGCAGCGCCATCGACGAGGCCGCATCCAAGGGCGCGCAGATCGCGGTTTTTCCCGAGACCTTCGTGCCCTACTACCCCTACTTCAGCTTCGTGCTGCCGCCAGTGCTGCAAGGGGCACCGCACCTGCAGCTGGTGGAGCGCGCGGTGGTCGTTCCGGGCCCGGTCACGCAGGCCGTGGCCGAACGGGCCCGCGCGCGCCACATGGTCGTGGTGCTCGGCGTGAACGAGCGCGACCACGGCAGCCTCTACAACACGCAGCTGGTGTTCGATGCCGACGGCACGCTCGCGCTCAAGCGCCGGAAGATCACGCCGACGTACCACGAGCGCATGGTCTGGGGCATGGGCGATGGCGCAGGCCTGAAGGTGGTCGACACGGCAGTCGGCCGCGTCGGCGCGCTCGCCTGCTGGGAGCACTACAACCCGCTCGCGCGCTATGCGCTGATGGCGCAGCACGAAGAGATCCACTGCGCGCAGTTCCCCGGCTCGCTGGTCGGTCCGATCTTCGCGGAGCAGATGGAAGTGACGATCCGCCATCACGCGCTCGAATCGGGCTGCTTCGTGGTCAACGCCACCGGCTGGCTCACCGACGAGCAGATCCGCTCGGTCACGCCCGACGCCAACCTGCAGAAGGCGCTGCGCGGCGGCTGCCACACCGCCATCGTCTCGCCCGAGGGCAAGCACCTCGCGCCGCCGCTCACCGAGGGCGAAGGCATGGTGATCGCCGACATGGACATGGCGCTCATCGCCAAGCGCAAGCGAATGATGGATTCGGTCGGCCACTACGCGCGGCCCGAGCTGCTGTCGCTCGCCATCAACGACCGGCCGGCGCAGACGACCGTGCCCATGCACCTCACGCAACCCCATTCCATCGACCCACGGAGCCCCGACCATGACCACCACGACGACGCAGCAAGACAGCCGGCAACTGATGACCGAGCTCCAGTCCTTCGGGTTGCGGCTGGTTGATCCTTCGGCCGGCGTGGCCAGCCGCCGCGGTGGGGCGGGCCCTTCGGACCACAAGGCGGTGACGGTGGACGGCCACACGATCATGGTGCCGGTCCACACATCCACCGCGTGGCACTCGCCCTTCACGGCAGAAGCGCCCGATGCACAGGGCATGAGCCGCGTGATGCGCGGCAGCATTCCCATTGCGAGCATCAGCTTTCCGAAGCAGCCGCGCTTCTACGCGATGCAGACCTTCGACGGCGTGCCCTATTCGCACATCGCCACGCTGCACGGCAGCGACGTGCTCGCCACCACGGTGCTGCAGACCTGCATCCGCTACGAGAGCCGCAGGAAGAGCTGCAAGTTCTGCGCGATCGGCCAGTCGCTCGCGGCCGGCCGCACCATTGCGCGCAAGACGCCCGAGCAACTCGCCGAGGTCGCGCGCGCGGCCGTGCTGCTCGATGGCGTGAAGCACATGGTGATGACCACCGGCACGCCCAACGCCACCGACCGCGGCGCGGCCGTGCTCTGCGAGAGCGCCTTCGCGATCAAGGCCGCGGTCGACATCCCGATCCAGGGCCAGTGCGAACCGCCCGACGACGACCAGTGGTTCCACCGCATGAAGGCCGCGGGCATCGACACGCTCGGCATGCACCTCGAAGTGGTCACGCCCGAGGTGCGCGAACGCCTCATGCCCGGCAAGGCGAGCGTGCCGGTCTCGCGCTACATGAGCGCTTTCGAGGCGGCGGTGGGCGTGTTCGGGCGCGGGCAGGTCAGCACCTACATCCTGGCGGGCCTCGGCGACACGCGCGAAGCGATCCTGGAGACCTGCGATCAGTTGCTCGCGCGCGGCGTGTACCCCTTCGTCGTGCCGTTCGTGCCGATCAGCGGCACGCCGCTCGAAGACCACCCTGCCCCCACGCCCGAGTTCATGAAGTCATTGCTCGCACCGCTGGGCGAACGCGTGGTGGCCGCGGGCCTGCGCTCGGCCGACATCAAGGCGGGCTGCGGCAAGTGCGGCGCCTGCTCGTCGCTCTCCATCTACGAAAAAGAAAGCGAAAGCTGACCATGCTGTGCATCGACGACCTGAGCGAACTCGACCTGCACTACGCGCCCGTCGAATACCTCGTGCGCGAAGCCGCACAGCAGTGGGAGCGCGACGAGGCGATGGCGCTGCGCCGCGCGGTGTTCTGCATCGAGCAGGGCATCTTCGCGCGCGACGACCGCGATGCGACGGACGACCGCGCGCAGTTGCTGGTCGCGATGTCGTGCAACGGCGGCATGCCCGAGCAGGTGGTGGGCACGGTGCGCATCCACCGCGGCGAAGCGGAGGGCGAGTGGTGGGGTTCCCGCCTTGCCGTGCATCCCGCATTCCGCAGCCAGGGCCACCTGGGCGTGACGCTGATCCGGTTGGCCGTCTCGCGCGCCAACGCGCTGGACTGCGTGACCTTCTTCGCACAGGTGCAGATGCAGAACGTGCCGCTGTTCCGCAAGCTCGGCTGGCAGCTGCTCGAGGAAACCAGCGTGCATGGCCGGCCGCATGCGCGCATGCAGGCCGACCTCGGCTGGTATCCGCCCTGCCACGATCCAGTGAGCGGCTTCGTCACGCGCGCGAAGGTGCCGGCATGACGAACAACAGCGTGCACGAGATCGCCGAGGCCCTGCGCGCCACGCGCGGCTTTGCTCACAAGCGCGACATCAGCGATGTGGTCTCCGCACTTGGCCGGTCGCTGCCCGGCGGCCATGCCGCGCTCGCGCAGGCCGTGCCCATCGGCGACGACTGCGCCGCGATTCCCGATGGCCACGGCGGTTACCTGCTGTTCGCCATCGAGGGGCTGGTCGAAGACTTCATCGTGCGCATGCCCTGGTTCGCGGGCTACTGCGGCGTGATGGTCAACGTGAGCGACATCTACGCCATGGGCGGGCGGCCGACTGCGGTGGTCGATGCGCTGTGGAGCACAGGGATGAACCCGGCCGACGATGTGCTGCGCGGGCTCGCGGAGGCGGCGGTGCGCTATGGCGTTCCCATCGTCGGCGGCCACAGCAACAACCGCAGCGAGCGGCCGCAGCTCGCGGTCGCGATCCTCGGCCATGCACGCAAGCTGCTCACCAGCTTCGATGCGAAGCCCGGCGACCTGCTGGTGATGGCAGCCGACCTGCGCGGCGCTTACGAAGAGCCTTTTCCGTACTGGAACGCATCGACCACTGCGCCGGCCGCGCGACTGCGTGCCGACCTCGAAGTGCTGCCCGCGCTGGCCGAGGATGGTCTTTGCCGCGCAGGGAAGGACATCAGCATGGCTGGCGCAGTCGGCACGGCGATGATGCTGCTGGAGTGCTCGGGCGTGGGCGCGCGCATCGATCTCGAAGCGCTGCCGCGGCCCGGCGGCGTGCCGCTGCTGCGCTGGCTCTCGTCCTTTCCGAGCTACGGTTTCGTGCTGAGCGTTCCACCTTCGCAGGTCGCGCAGGTGCTCAGCCGCTTTGCCGCGCGCGACATCGCCTGCGCAGTGATCGGCGAGGTCGATGCGACGCGACAGGTGCGCTTGCAGGCGGGCGGCGACGAAGCCCTGCTGTGGGACTTCGGCAGCGACGCCTTCATCCAGCCGCTGCAGCAGGAGGCGCTCGCATGCCCGTGATGCATTTCCACGTGCGCTGGCCCGACGCCAGCGAAACGCGCTGCTACTCGCCCTCGTCGGTGGTGCAGGAATTCTTCGCGCCCGGCGAACGCTATGCGCTCGAGGAATTTCTCCAGCGCACCCGCCAGGCCTTGGGCATCGCCTCCGAACGCGTGCGTGCCAGGTACGGCTTCGCGTGCTCGCAGGCCATGGACCAGCTCGCCGAGATCGAGCGCATCGCCACCCGCTTCACCGGCATCACTGACGCCGAAGTCACCGTCGTCGCGGTCGATTGACGCCCTCCACATCCAGACAAAGAGAAAGAAGACCCCATGTCCTATCCCTACGGCGGACGCAGCCACTACAGCGTCGTCATCGTCGGCGGCGGCCAGGCCGGCCTGTCGCTGAGCCACTGCCTGCAGCAGCGCGGCATCGACCATCTCGTGATCGAGAAGCGCAGCCTCGTGCACACATGGCGCACCCAGCGCTGGGATTCGTTCTGCCTCGTCACGCCCAACTGGCAGTGCCAGCTGCCGGGCTGGAGCTACCTGGGCAGCGATCCCCACGGCTTCATGCTCAAGGACCAGATCAACGACTGGCTCGCCGGCTTCGTCGCGCATGTGAAGGCGCCGGCCATCGAGGGCGTCACCGTCGAGCGCGTATCGCGCGTGCCCGCCACCGGCGAGCGAGACCGCTTCATCGTGCAGACCGACACCGGCCTCTACACCGCCGACCAGGTGGTGGTGGCCTCGGGCGGCTACCACCGCCCGATCGTGCCGCGCCTGGCGGAGAAGCTGCCGGCCACCGTTGCGCAGTACCACTCCGCGCAGTACCGCAACCCGGCGCAACTGCCCGAGGGTGCGGTGCTGGTGGTGGGTTGCGGCCAGTCGGGCGCGCAGATCGCCGAAGACCTGCACCTGGCCGGCCGCAAGGTCCACCTTGCCACCGGCAACGCACCGCGCTGCGCGCGCTTCTACCGCGGCCGCGAGGTGGTCGACTGGCTCGCCGACATGAAGTACTACGACATGCCCGTCACCGAGCATCCGCTGCGCGAAGGCGTGCGCGACAACACCAACCACTACGTGACCGGCCGCGACGGCGGACGCGACATCGACCTGCGCCGCTTCGCGAGCGAAGGCATGGAACTCTATGGCCTCTTGAGCGGCTTCGACGATGGCAGCTTCGAGCTGCAGCCCAACCTGCGCGAGCACCTGGACAGTGCCGACGACACCTACAACCGCATCAACGCATCGATCGACAAGTTCATCGCGGCGCAGCGCATCGAGGCACCGCCGCCCTCGGTCTACACGCCGGTGTGGGAGCCGCCTGAAGAACGCACCCGGCTCGACCTCGCCGCGGCGGGCATCACGAGCGTGGTCTGGTGCATCGGCTTCTCGCCCGACTTCGCCTGGGTGGATGCACCGGTCTTCAACGGCCGCGGCGCGCCGGTGCACCGGCGCGGCGTGACGAACGAGCCGGGCCTGTATTTCCTCGGCCTGCCGTGGCTGCACACGTGGGGGTCGGGTCGCTTCTCGGGTGTCGCGCGCGATGCGGAGTTTCTTGCCGAGGCGATCGAAGAGAGAAAGGCGGGGTTGCGCAGCGAGACAACGGAGACGTCGTCGCCTCCCGCGCTGCGCGCCGCCTAGGTCAGGCCTGCTGCGCCTCGGTCAGCGCCTGCGCAGCCACCACCGCCTCGGTCCGGTTGCGCACATTCAGCGCCCGGAAGATCGCGGCCAGATGGATCTTCACCGTACCTTCGCTGATGCCCAGGCTGCGCCCGATCAGCTTGTTCGGCTTGCCCTGCGAAAGCAGCTGCAGCACCTCGACCTGCCGCTCGGTCAGCACGCTGCGCAGGTGCTCGAGCGTCTGGCCGGCGCCGCCGCCGCGCGTCAACACCTCGGTGCCGCCGGCCTGCGGCGCCACGCCGGCCACGATGCCCGGCGGCAGCGCCGTCAGCATCATCGGCGGCACGTACACGCCGCCCGCCAGCACCAGGCGCACGGCCGAGAGCATGACTTCCGGTGAGTAAGCTTTTGGAATGAATCCGAGCACGCCGCGTTCGAGCGCGCTGCGCATGATGGCCGGGTCTTCGTAGCCCGACAGCACGATCACCGGCACAGCCGGATGGCGGCGCCGGATTTCGTCGATGTGCGCCTGGCCGTCCGCGCCGGGCATGTTCAGGTCGATCAGGGCCAGGTCGAGGTCGTCGTTCGCGCCTGCAAGCAATTCGTCGACGCTCATCGCCAGGACGAATTCGATGCCGGGCTCGAGCTCCGACAACTTGGCTTTGACCGCCTCGATGACGAGCCGGTGGTCGTCGGCGATCAGGATTTTCATGGCTTGGTTCCGTTGTTCCAGCTGCGTGGAAGTCAGCGATTGCCGAAGATAACGGCGATTGCCCCGCGCAGCAAGGCCGCCCGGCCCCACCAACGGCATAGACCCCAAGCGGTATGGCGCCCGCCGGGACCCCTTTGGAAGAATGAACCTCCACTCGAAGGAACCGGGGACATGGGCATGTGCCATCGATGCAGACGCCGGTGCAAGCATCCTTCGCAATGCACGATTTCCGAAGGTGCGAATAAACCTGCTGCGCACCCCGATCTCGCACCTGCGGTCCTCACCGTACAGAGTACGGCTGCGGTCCTCGATGCAAGCTCGGCGCGCTCGCTGCGGTTTCTTCACACCTTCTGAGCGGGCACGTCCATGGCCCGGCTGCTCGACTGCTTCTCGACCTTCATCTCGTTCGGCCTCGCGCTGGACGCCTCCATCGCGGCCGGCCGGCCCGCACTTTCGCACGACGCGGCGCAACAACAGGCGCGCCGCCTGCTCGACACGGCACGCGCCCGGGCCGAGGCTTCGGGCACGCCCGCAGCGCAGGTCGAATCCGCGGTGTTCGCGATGGTGGCGTGGATCGACGAGATCCTGGCCCGCCACCCCGGCGCAGAGGCCAGCGCCGCGCCGCTGCAGGTGCAGCTCTTCAACTCCAACAACGCGCACAGCGAGTTCTTCCATCACCTCTCGGCGCTGACCGCGCAGGACGACGAGGTGCGCGAGGTCTACTGGCACGCACTTGCGCACGGCTTCAAGGGCCAGTACTACTTCGAGGACGGCGACCACGGCGAGCTCGGCAAGCTCAAGGACCTGCATGGGCGCCAGCTGCGCCTGCGCCCGCTGCCGCTCGGCAGCCTGGTGCAGGACCACATCACGCCGCAGCCCTACGGCGTCGCCGACCCGCGCGGCCCCAACGACACCCACAGGCGCGACCGCGCACTGCTGCGCGCGAGCGCGGCGCTGGCCCTGCTGCTGCCCCTGCTCTACCTGCTGTGGCTCATGACCTCCGGGCCTGCGACCACCCAGACCGCACTGGCCCAGCGCATCGACCAGTACCTGCAGACCTATGCCTGCGCCGACCTCTCGGCCTCGGTCGGCAAGGACGGCCACACGCAGGTGAGCGGCTTCGTCTCGCTGCCCGAGGACGTGCCGCGCGTGGCGCGCGAGGTGAGCGCCATGCCGGGCGTGAGCTCGCCGCGCTTCGACGTGGGCCTGCGCGTGTGGCCGCACTGCGAGGTGTTCGCCATCCTCAAGCCCTACCAGGCGCGCAACCAGGAGAAGCACCACGGGCTGGACATCGACGCCCCCACGGCCCGCAACCACCAGCTGCGCGAAGGCGACAACGTGCGCGTGCAGGTGGTGGCGCCGCGGCACGACAGCTACATCTGGGTCGACTACTACACGGCCGACGGCTCGGTCATGCACCTGAACGCCGGGCAGGCGCCCACGCCGCTGCGCGCCGGCGCCACGCTGGAGATGGGCCGCGACATCCCGTCGAGCTGGCTCGTGAGCCCGCCGTTCGGCAGCGTGCTGATCACAGTGCTCTCGGCGCCGGTGCCGTTCACCGAGACCTTCGACCGCCCGCCGTTCGAGCTCGCCTCGGCCTACCTGCTGCGGCTGCGCGAAGCGATTGCAGCCAGCAAGAACAGCGAGCGGCTGATCGCCGATTTCGTGTTCCTCGAAACGGTGTCGCGATGACCACGCTGTTGTCGCCCGCCCACCTCTTCTGGGTGCTGCTCGCGCTGTGCCTGCTCGGCTTCGGGCTGCTGTACGCGGTGGTGCACGACGCGGGCCGCGGCGCGCGGCGGCGCGCGCTTCTGCGCCGCATCGAGACGCTCGATGCACCGGTCGACGAAACCGCCGCCGAAGCGCTGCGCGAATCGATGGCGCGAGCGAGACAGGCGCTGCGGCAGGCACCGCGGCCCGCACGTTCGCCGCACGAACCGTTGGCGCCCGTGCCGTGGTTCCTGTTCCTCGGCGATGCGGCGGCCGACCTGCCCGGACTGCTGGCCACCGCTCACGGCCAGCGCCTCGCGCGGCCCGACAGCGAAACCGACACCGACGATCGGGCCTGCTGGCGCTGGTGGCTGACCGGCGCGGTGGCGGCCATCGAGGTGCAACCCGCCGCGGTCGGCGACACCGCCGGCACGCCGCGCACGCGTGGCCTGTGGCTGCAAGCGCTGCTGGCGCTGGCCGAGCGGCGCGACCGCCTGCCGCTCAATGGCGTGGTCGCGTGCTTCTCCGCGAGCGCATTGCTGCAGGCGGATGCCGACGGCCTGCGCCCTCTTGCCGCGAAGATGCGCCGGCTGCTCGACGAGGCGGGCGACACCCTGCGCCTGCAGTTGCCCGTGTACCTCGTCGTCACCGGCCTCGAGCACCTGGCAGGCTACGCCACGCTGCGCGGCGCGCTGCCGCCCGAGGTGCTGGCGCAAGTGCTGGGCCATCGCCTGCCGGACCCGTTCGCCGCGCCCGGCACATCGGCCGGCGATCGGCTCGATGCGCTGTTCGACCCGATCGCCGCGCAACTGCAGGGCCTGCGCATGGCCTTGCTGCGCGAGCAGCACGGGGCCGCGGCCCGGCTTTCGATCCATGGGTTCGTGGAAGCCGTGCAAGGGTTGCAGCCCGCATTGCACGAGGTGGCTGAGGTCTTGTTCGAGAGCCACGGCAAGGGCTCGCGCGCGCCGCGCTGGCGCGGCCTGTATTTCACGGCCGCGGCATCGGATGCGAGCGGCGGGGCTTTCGTGACCGATCTCTTCGAGCGCTTCCTGCCGGCCGATCAACCGCTGGTGCGGCCGGGGCGTCCGTCGTCGAACACAACGACGGGTGCGCCATGAAGAACGACGCGTCGCCCTTACTTCGCGTCGATGCGGATCTGGCGCGCGCCGAAGTTGACCGTGAGCGTCTGCGGCTTGCCCGTGGTCACCGGCACCACTTCGCGCCAGCGCGCGCGGTCGAGGTCGCGGAACGCAGCCATCACCGCGATGGACTTGGCATCGGCGGGCAGCGTGAGGTCGAGCTTCTTTGTTTCGCCGGGACGCAGCAGCATTTCTTCGCGCTGCACGAGCTCGGCGCCGAGCGTGGCCTGGTCCTTCTCGAACAGCGAGAAGAAGTCGGCGCCCTCGAAGGGTCCGGGCGACTTGAGTGCATACACGCGCACCGTGAGCGGCGAGGCGCGGCCGCGCGCATCGGGGTTGGCATCGGCGCCAGCCACCAGCGTGATGCTCACCGGCGTGACCACCGGTTTGCTCGCGCAGCCTGCGAGGACAAGCCCCGCAACGGCGAGCCCGAGGGCCGCCACACAGCGCCGCGATGCCGCAGCGAAGAAGCCTTCATAGGACGAATGGTGTGTACCCAGCGTGCGCATGCTATTCCCTTCGTTGCATTGACCGGTCCTGACGCATCTTTGATTATCACCAGCGAACTCGAACAGGCAACATGCTGACTCACGAACTTGTCGAAGCACTGCTCACGCCCATTGGCGAGGCATCGCCATGCGGGGACGATCTGGAGTACGACGCGGACTTCACCGCGCTCACCACGTCCGCACAGGGCAAACCCGAACAACAGTTCGGCGACACCGTCATCCCGGCGGTGGAGCCGGAGTGGCGCCAGGTGGCCGAGCAGTCCGATGCGCTCCTGCGCAGGAGCAAGGACGTGCGTCCCGCGGTGCTGCTGCTGCGCGCATCGACGCGCCTGCAGGGCATCACCGGCTTCGTCGCCGGGCTCGAGCTGCTCACCGGCCTGCTCGACCGGTTCTGGGAAGGCATACATCCAAAGCTCGATGCCGACGACGACAACGACCCGACCATGCGCCTGAACGCGCTGGCACCGCTGGGCGACGAGTCCATGGTGCTGAAGGACCTGTACGACGCGCAGGTGGGCCTGGCGCCCGGCGTGGGCGCGATCCGCGTGCGCGACATCGCGGTGGCCAACAACGCATTGAACGCAGTGGGCGGCGAAGCCACCTATTCGCCGGCGCAGATCCAGGGCGGCCTCGAGGCGCTGCATGCCGAGCGGCCCGAGCTGATCCAGGCGGCCATCAGCGTGCCCGCGCTGGTCGAGAAGCTGCAAGCCCTGCTGGTCGAGCGCACCGGCCGCGCCGACGTGATCGACCTGGCCCCGCTTCGCACCATCGGCCGCATGCTGCAAAGAGCCTGCAGCGCCGCCATCGGCGCGCCCGAAGAAGCCGCTGCAGAAGGCGCGGAAGGCGATGCCGCACAGGCCGGAGGCGCACCGCGCCCGGCCGCCGCGCGCGGCGAGATCCAGAGCCGGCAGGACGCACTGCAGACGCTGGACCGCGTGATCCGCTTTCTCGAACAGACCGAGCCCGGCAACCCCGCGCCGCTCCTGATCGACCGCGCCAAGAAGCTCATCGGCGTGAGCTTTCTCGAAATCATGGCCAACCTCGCGCCCGGTGCGCTGGACACGATCGAGACCGTGACCGGCAAGCGCTCGTCCGAGTAGCCGCCTCTTCCCCTTCTTTTTTCCCTCTGTTGATCGAACCGCCCCATTTACCCCCGCAAGGAGCATCGCCATGGCCAAGAGCAGTCAGAAATTCATCGCCCGCAACCGGGCGCCACGCGTGCAGATCGAATACGACGTCGAACTCTACGGCGCCGAGAAGAAGATCCAGCTGCCCTTCGTGATGGGCGTACTGGCCGACCTGTCGGGCAAGCCCACCGATCCGCTCGCGCCCGTGGCCGACCGCAAGTTCCTGGAGATCGACGTCGACAACTTCGACTCGCGCATGAAGGCCATGAAGCCGCGCGCCGCATTCGCGGTGGAGAACTCGCTCACCGGCGAGGGCGAGCTCAAGGTGGAGCTCACCTTCGAGAACATGGAAGACTTTTCGCCCGCGGCCGTGGCCAAGAAGGTCGGCGCGCTCAACAAGCTGCTCGAGGCGCGCACGCAGCTGTCCAACCTGGTGACCTACATGGACGGCAAGAACGGCGCCGAGGAACTGCTGGCCAAGGTGCTGGAAGACCCGGCCCTGCTGCAGTCGCTCGCCGCCACCGCCAAGCCGGAGGACGGCAGCAAGCCGGCCGCCTGAACCCCAACGCCTGACACACCGGTACACGAGGAGAAACCACCATGGCAGAAGCACTCGAGCAGAGCGCACTCAAGGACGTTGCCTATGCGGGCAGCGACTTTTCGTCGCTCCTTCAAAAGGAATTCAAGCCGCGCAGCGACGAAGCCAAGAGCGCCGTCGAAGCCGCGGTGCTCACGCTCGCGCAGCAGGCGCTGAGCAACAGCACCGTCATCGGCAAGGATGTGACCAAGTCGATCCAGGCCATGATCGCCGCGATCGACGCCAAGCTGACCGAGCAGGTCAACAAGATCATCCACCACCCCGACTACCAGAAGCTCGAGAGTGCGTGGCGCGGCCTGCACTACATGGTGAACAACACCGAGACCGACGAGCACCTGAAGATCCGGGTGATGGACATCTCGAAGGTGGACCTGGCCAAGAGCCTGAAGAAGTTCAAGGGCGCGGCCTGGGACCAGAGCCCCATGTTCAAGAAGATCTACGAACAGGAATACGGCCAGTTCGGCGGCGAACCCTTCGGCGCGCTGGTGGGCGACTACCACTTCGACCAGAGCCCGCCCGACATCGAGCTGCTCGGCGAAATGTCCAAGATCGCGGCCTCGGCGCACGCGCCCTTCATCACCGGCGCGAGCCCCAACCTGATGCAGATGGAGTCGTGGCAGGAGCTCGCGAATCCACGCGACCTGACCAAGATCTTCCTCACGCCCGAATACGCCGGCTGGCGGTCGCTGCGCGATTCGGACGATGCCAAGTACCTGGGCCTGTGCATGCCACGCTTCCTGGCGCGCACGCCCTACGGCGCCAACACCAACCCGGTGGAGGAGTTCGACTTCGAGGAAGACACCGCCGGCGCCGACCACAGCAAGTACGCCTGGGCCAATGCCGCGTATGCGATGGCGACCAACATCAACCGCTCGTACAAGCTCTACGGCTGGGGTTCGCGCATCCGCGGCATCGAGTCGGGCGGCGCAGTGGAGAACCTGCCGCTGCACACCTTCCCGAGCGACGACGGCGGCGTGGACCAGAAGTGCCCGACCGAAATCGCCATCAGCGACCGGCGCGAAGCCGAGCTTTCCAAGGCGGGCCTGCTCTCGCTCATCCACCGCAAGAACTCCGATTTCGCGGCCTTCATCGGCGCGCAGTCGCTGCACAAGCCGGCCGAGTACGACGACCCGGACGCCACGGCCAACGCCAACCTCGCGGCGCGCCTGCCCTACCTCTTTGCCTGCAACCGCTTCGCGCACTACCTCAAGTGCATCGTGCGCGACAAGGTCGGCAGCTTCAAGGAGCGCGACGACATGCAGCGCTGGCTCAACAAATGGATCATGAATTACGTGGACGGCGACCCCGTCAACTCCTCGGAAGAGACCAAGGCCCGCAAGCCGCTGGCCGCGGCCGAAGTGGTGGTGGAAGAGGTCGAGGGCAACCCCGGCTACTACACCTCCAAGTTCTTCCTGCGCCCGCACTACCAGCTCGAAGGCCTCACGGTGTCGCTGCGGCTGGTGTCCAAGCTGCCCTCGGCCAAGGGCGGCAAGTAACGAAGGCATATGCCTTCGGGGGGCCTTTGAAAACCCGGCCCCTTGCTCGTTCTCTTGATAGCTCCCGGGCACCAACGCTTAGGCACCGCACGGAAGCCCTTTTTCTCTGACTCACACACAACTGAAAGGTAAGCATCATGGCTGCAGACATGTTTTTGAAGCTCGAAGGCGTCGACGGTGAATCCAAGGACGATTCGCACAAGAAGGAAATCGACGTTCTCGCCTGGAGCTGGGGTGCCAGCCAGTCCGGCACCGGCCACGTGGGCGGCGGCTCGGGCGCCGGCAAGGTGAGCGTGCAGGACGTCTCGATCACCAAGTACGTCGACTCTTCCTCGCACCTGCTGCTCCTGGATTGCTGCAATGGCCAGCACATCAAGAAGGGCACGCTGGTGGTGCGCAAGGCCGGCGCCACGCCGCTCGAATACATCAAGCTCACGATGGAAGACATCCTGGTGAGCAGCGTCCACACCGGCGGCAGCGGTGGCGAAGACCGCCTGACCGAGACCCTGACGCTGAACTTCTCGAAGTTCAAGTACGAGTACACGCCCCAGAAGGCCGACGGTTCCGGCGACGGCACCAAGGAAACGGGCTGGGACATCGCGGCCAACAAGAAGGTCTGACACCGACCACGGCGTGGCGCTTCCCCCGGCATCGCCGCCGGGTGCGAAGCCCGCCTCCAGGCAACGCCTGGCCACCGGGGAGGGTCGTGGCGCATCGCCACGGCACCCGAAAACAAACAAACAAACCTTCGACGGCATCGAGCCCATGCGCTCGGCACGGCGCCCGCGCGCCTGCCGCAGCGACAGCGGCTGCCGTCAGACCAGGAGACCGAGATGATCGGATTCGAACTCAAGGCCCGTGGCAGCTATGGCTTCAAGCAGTCAAGATCGGCGTGGACCGAAGGCAGCCTGATCGCGCTGAAGGCCGTGGCGCTCGCGGACAACTTCGCGAACAAGACCTCGCAGACCGCCCGGAACGGGACGCTCACCCAGATCGAGCAGCAGTTCAAGAAAATCGCCGATGCGCGGTTCGGCGCGATCTGCTCCTTCGGCCTGGACTTCACCCTTTTCCTCGAGGGTGACATCAAGCTCAAATACTTCTTCGACTCCAGCAAGGATTCGAGCCAGATCCAGAGCGAATTCCTCAATGCGCTGCGTGGGCAGACGGCCAAGCTCGGCGACCAGGTCGTGATCTACATGGCGCAGACCATCGAAGATTTCGTGACCGCGGTCTTCGACAAGACCGACGAGGAAGAGCTGATCCTGCACATCAACGTCGACCTCTAGAGTCGACGCCCATCAGGGCATCCGGCCGGCCCTGCTGGCCGGCCCCTCATTCCTGGTTTCCGTCTTCCCTGCCTGCCCCGGTGCCCCCGGGCTGCGCGGACTCATCGACCGGCAGCAGCCGCGTCGCATCGTCTTCTTCACCGGGAATCACCCACAGCGTGAGCGCCGTGTAGTTGTCGTGGCCCGGCTTGGCGTGTGCCTTGATCTGCGCGTCGAGCAGATCGGTCCACTGGCTGGGGGTGCGCGAGGCATGCAGCGTCTCGACCAGGCATTCGTCGCCCAGCGGCTCCCATACACCGTCGCTGCACAGCAACAGCACGTCGCCCGCCACGAGGCGCATGCGATCCGACACTGCGATGTCGGGCGCCTCCTCGATCGAGCCGAGCGCCGACAAGAGCATGTTGCGCTGCGGATGCAGGCGTGCGCCCTCCTCGTCGAGCATGCCGCCGGCAACCATCTGCTGCACCAGGCTGTGGTCGGTGGTGCGCGCCACGATGGCACCGCCGCGAAAGAGGTACGCCCGGCTGTCGCCGCTGTGCACCCAGGCGAGCGCCTGGTTTTCGAGGTCGATCGCCGCAAAGACGATGGTGGAGCGCATGCCCGCGAGCTTGCCGCCCTCGGCCTGGCGCGCCACCACGTCGCGGTTGGCCTGCTCGACCAGCGTGCGCAGCGTGAATTCGTCCAGCCCCGGCGCCGCCGAGAAGCCGCCCAGCACGCTGCTGCGCGCCGTGGCCGCCGCCACATCGCCGCCGCCATGGCCGCCCGCGCCGTCGGCCACCAGGCAAGCGACGTAGCGCTCGTCATGCCAGTGGCCATGGACGTCCTCGTTGTAGGTGCGGCCGCCCTGTCGGGACAACGTGACGATTTCGATTTCCAAGCGGGGTGCCTCGCGTGTGCTGGTGTTGTTGTGGTGGTGTCGACCGAGGTCGTCGTTCTTCTGCTTTTTTTTCTTCTTCCGCGTCACTGTCCGTCGGACTTCAGGCGCGCCATCTGCTCTTCGTAGGCTTCGAGAAACGCCTTGCCGAAGAGGTTGTGGAAATCGTCTTCCGCCTCGCTCGCGATGCCGCCGTAGAGCGCCACGAACTGGTCCCAGAGCTTGGCCTTGCGGTTGGCCGCGAAGATGGCGTCGAGCGCCGACTTCGCGCTGATCTTCTTCTCGAGCTCCCCGGGCTCGAAGCGCGTGATGACGTGGGCCAGCGCCGCGCGCATGCCCACCATCACGCCGAACTGGTGGGCGCGCAGGTCGTTGAAGGCATCGCGCATCGCGGCCTCGGGCGGCATGAAGCCGCGCACGCCGGGCCCCAGCAGGTGCGCGAGCGCCACTTCCACCGTGGGAGAGAACTTCAGCGGGTTGTTCGCCTGCGCCGCGATCATCGTGACCTCGGCGCGCACCTCGCGCTTGAACTCCTGGCGCGTGAGCAGCAACTGGAGTGTGCCCTCGGTGGCGCTGCGCAGCATCGAGCCGATGCGCTCCATGAGGCCGGGCGTGAGCATCTCGGGCGGCTGGTGCGTGCTGGCCAGGCCGCGCAGGAAGGCGGCGAGCAGCTCGTCATCAGTGGCCGTGCGTTCGGCGCGGGGAGCAGCCGGTGCGGGCGCGCGTTGAACGGGTGGCGGCGGCGGTGGCGGCAGAGGAGGCAGAGCCTCCAGCGGCCTGCTGCCCAACTCGGGGCCGCTGATGCGGATCGGCTGGCCCGTGATGTCGTCGAACTGCGGCAGCACTTCTGCTGGCACTGCGGCCACAGGCGCGGGTGCAGGTGATGGCGGCGGAGGAGGCGGTGGTGGCGGTGGCGTCACAGCCTTCGGCGGCGTGAAGCCGAACTGGTCGATCGGCAAATGGTCGGAGCGCGGCGTCGGCGTGGACGGTGCCGCGCTCTGCAATGCGGCGAGCGGGTCCGCGGACGACGCCGTGTTCGGCTGCAGCAGCGGATCGGCCAGCGGCGACAGCGCGAGCGGGTCGCCGCCAATGCCGCCGCCGCTGTTCATGCCGCCGAACAGCTCGTCGATGCCGGACGCCTTGCCGTGTGCGGGCGGCGCACCGAGGTCGGAGAAATCGTCGAGCGCGCCGATGCCCGCGGCCGGCGCGGAGCTCGGTGTGGGCCCGAGCAGATTGGCGAACGGATCGACCTGCGCGGCCTGCGCGTTGCGCGAGCCCGTTTCCATCGGGTCGGGGAACAGCAGCGAGTCGGCGCTGGCGGGTGCAGCGGCCTTGGCACCGGACGCGGCGGGTGCAGGCGCCGGCGGCGAGCCGAGCCCCGCGAGCAGATCGGCAAAGGGATCGTCACCCGTGCCGCCCGCCGGCGCGGCGGCCGGCGCCGACATGATGGTGTTGGGAATCGCCAGCGAAGGCGGTGCCGCCGCTGCCGTCACGCGCACGCTGAGCTCGAAGCTGCCGACCACCAGCCGCGCGCCGTCGGTGAGCGGCGCTTCCTTGCCCGAGCCCAGCGACACGCCGTTGCACTGCAGCGGATTGCTGCCGCGGTCGATCACGAAGTACTGGCCATCGCGGCACAGCACCTGGGCATGCACGCGCGAGACCGTGCGGTCGGGGTCGTCGAGCACCAGCGTGTTGGTGTCGGCCCGGCCGATGGTGCCCCCGTTGGGTCCGAAGTCGGCGGCGATGGGCTGCCCTGCCGGAGCGCCTTGCCGGGTGATGACAGCGATATGGATCATGAATCGGCCCCCGAGGCTCTAGGCCTTTCTATGCCCGAAAACAGCCCGCGCGCGCAGGGCGTGCACGGGCGAAAAAACTCAGAAGGAGTATTCATTCCGTGGGGCACGTTGGCAATCTCGCCTTAAGAGGTATGCCATTGCAGCCAGGCTGCGACGGCGGTGAAGATGAAGGCGATGAGGAGCCAGGTGCGGGTGGCGGGGTCGACGCGCCTGGCGTTGCGTGCCCAGCGCATCGCGGCCGCAATCAGGAAGACGGCGGCCAGTGCGGCGAGGACGAGCCTGGCCTGCATGGCTAGGCCTCCATCTGCGACAGCAGCCATTGTTGGCGCCATGCCGGTGCCGCCACATTGAACAGCGGGGTGCCCGGCGCCATCAGCGACAGATGGTCAGCGGCGGCAATGCGCTGGCGCTGGCCTCCTGTCTTGAGCACGGTAAGGCAGTGATCCGGAGAGACCGGTCCGCCCACGAAGCAACAGCTGCCGGGCGGAAAGCGATGGCCATTGGCCTGCCACCAGGCATCGATCTTTTCCACATCGGGCCAGGGGAGGCTTTCGTCCTCGTCCATGGCCACGTCTTCATCGTCGGGATCGTCGTTGGGGCCGGCCGCAGGGTGCTCGGGGGGCTTCAGTTCGAGATCTTCGGCGGCAAGGTCCAGCCCGGTGATCGCACTGAAGGCTTCGCCGGCCAGCCGGGCCCGCTTCGGGTCGTTCATCTGCGCAATGAGCCAGGGCACGTAGTGCGGATCGCCGACCGCGCCGATGCCGCGGACCAGGATGCGGAACCAGTCGGCCTCCTGCGCCAGCGCGTGGAGCAGCGCATGGGCCTGCACGGCGGGCAGGACCTTGAGCACCAGCACTGCCGCTGCCGTCTGGCAAGGGCCGGCGGTCCTTGCGAGCGCGACGAGCGTTCGCACCGCGGCTTGCCGGTCGCCGAGCAGCAGCGCGGAGCGGGCCGCTTCGAACCGGCGCCCGGCGTCCTCATGCAACAACCCGCCCACGCAACCGGGCAGCAGGTCGGTGCGACCCAGTTTTCCGGCGACGACGATGGCCTGCCTTGCAGTCGCCACATGGGCCATGGCGGTTTCGAGCACCGCCTCGGGGTCGGCGTGATGCATGGCGCATGCGGCAAGGCCGATGTCGCGGCGAAAGGCATGCGGCGAATCCAGCAGCGCCCGGGTGATGCCGCGCAGCGAAGGGGCCGGCACCCATCCGAAAGCGGAGACCAGGCCCACGCGCGCCTCGGGCACGGCCTCGGCGAGCGACAGCAGGCGTTCGAGCAGCGCGGGGTCGCGGGCGTCGATGGCGCCAACGGCATTCGCGAACACCGCGCCCCGGCTGGGGGCCTCCAGCGCGGCAACGCAGAGGCCGCGCGCGAAGTCACCTGCCACCGCCAGACCGTCGAGACTGGCCGCCAGACGGTCGTCCAGGCGGCGCAGCCGATGCAGCTGGACGTGCGGCGAGCGCAGCAGTTCTGCGCGCGTCGAACGAAGCACGGCGGTGTCGTCCAGGTGCTGCTGCACGATGACAGGGATGGGAGGACGGAGGATCGCGACCATGAGCGCCGGCTTCCCGAGGCTATGCGGACGGTGGAGGGGCGATGCGCACCCAGGTCCGGCCATCGAACGCGAGCAGGTCCGAATGGCCGATGGACCAGAGAACACCGGCGCTCCTGGCAAGAAATCCGAAAGAGTGCGCATCGGCGGGAAGTCCCGGGACAACTTCGAGCACGTCGTCCCGCAACATCAGCAGGCGGTTGGTCGTGCTCATGTAGACCGTTCCATCGAACTCGGTGACCGCCCAGATCGTGTCCCTGAGTTCGGCCTGCGGCAGTTGCGCCCAGCTGAATCCTCGACCGCGCAGCACGGTGCCGGCCCCGCCGCACGCGATGAAATCTCCCGACGAAGTTGCGGCGACCTGCTCCAGTTTCACATTGGTCGGTGAATCGACGGATGTCCACTGTCCGTCCCTGCACAGCCAGATGTCGCCTTTGAATCCCACCGCGTACATCTCGCGCTCGTCGTGCCCGGCCATCGACTTGATGCCCGCGACGTCGTGTATCCGGATGCCTGCATCGACCCGCTGCCAAGTGCCATCTTCCAGCCGCCGATAGACCTGGCGGCACATTCCGTAGGCATACACCGCGGTGCCGATCAGCGACAGCCCCAGGATCCATTGCAGGTTGCTGGGGCCTTCCGGTGAAGCATCGATGAGTTCCGCGCGGCTGCCATTCGCATCGACGACCTGCACGAGGCCATTTCCGGTCACGACAAGCAGTTCCTTTCTCGCGCCGTCATAGGCCAACTGGCAACCGACGCCCAGGCTTGGCATGCATGACCAGTCGCGCCCCGACCTGAAATAGATCAGGTCGCGGTCGATGCCGTCGGCATCGAGCTTCGCGTTGCGCGCCAGCACGACAGCCATCTCCGCGGAGATCAGCCAGCCTGGACCGAAGGTGAGCGGGTTGTTTTCTTGCATGGGTCGCGTCGGCAAAGGGATCAGAGGCTGAATCCCGGCGGGAAGGGAAGCTTCTGCGTCACCGGAGTGGGGTTGAGATAGGGCCGCAACTGTTGCTCGGTCACACCGCGCGCAGCCTCTGTATTGGGAGGAATCCGTTCGGGCGGGTTCAAGCGCCGGTCCGGATCGTCGCCATAGAAATTGTCGAGCTGGGCCTTGATGCACTCGTCGTCGCACATCGGGCTTCCCGCATCGTCGACGAACACCATCTGATGCGCCATCACGCCTCCGGACTTCGCGGCCGCAAAGTCCCAGGGCTGGTTGGCACGGAAGCCACCCGGCATGAAGGATTGCTCGTAGTTGCCCTGGATGACGTGCAACTCCCCATGCTCCGCACGCCACTTGTCGCCGGTCGCACAAACGCAAGGCGCGTCCTCATCCGACCGTATGGCGGGGTTCGTGGCCTTGAGCGCGTCGACGGCGTCCTTCGTGTTCGCCGGTGAACGCAGGCTCTTGTACCAGGGGAAGTCGGCGTTGTCCTTGATCCAGTGGTCTTCCACGAGATGGTGCGGCTGGCTGTAGTGCGGCGAACTCGAGTCGCAGCACAGGTTGGGGGAGAACGGGGCCATCCGGCATTTGCGGGCGCGCCGGCACGCCGCCGCCGCGTCGTTCGATTCGCACAGGGCCCGCTTGCTTGCCGCCACGTTGAGCGTGCCGTCGGACTTTCTCACCTCCCTGCCCGCGCAGGCCGCACTTTCTTCCTGGAAATGCTTGTTGCACGGGTGCGCCGGGTCTGCCAGCGCAGCCTCGTCGATGTAGGGCCAGGGCGAAGTGTTCGACGGAAACGAGGCATGGTTGTGCGTGGTCATGTCCAGGTTGCGCACGACGTTCTCCCCTTCCACCTTCACATCCATCGACCACATCGTGAAGTACACCTTCCCCATATTCTTGCTCGTCATCACGCCCTTCTTCGGCGCGCACCCGGCCTCGTCGCCCATGCTTTTCTTGAAGTAGCTCTTGTTCTTGAGCATGACTTCCTGCCCCGAAATCTTCACGCTGGTCGAACCGTCGCTGGTGTCGCTGGCCATACCGGTATTCGGATAGGGAATCGGCACGCCAGGCGGGGTCGCCGGCGTTTGCGGAGGGGTGAAGCACACATCCGGAAACGCACACGCCGACTTTCCTGCCGCCTGCTTACACGACACCTCCATGTGGTTGGCGTAGACCTGATTGCTCATTGGCATACCCTTGTGCTGCGCACTGCGGTGCGAGCTTGCTTGGGGCGGCCCGTCGCAGCGCTCATGCGGGCACCGTGTATTGCAGGCACAGGGCGGCGCGCTGCCCCGCATCGTTGGAAAGGTGCACGAGGATGTTCGGACCGCAGGTGTATTGCTTGTCGCAGGCCGCCAGTGCCGTGGCGACGATGGCAACGCCCGATGCGGCGCCGATCTCGCCCGTGCATTCGGCCGGATGCCAGATGTCGAATTCCGCCTTGCGTACGCGCAACGTGCGCGAGAGTGCCAGCGACGCTTCCTTGAAGTAGTACTGCTCGCCCGAGTTGTCGGTGATGCGGAAATCCATGTGATGCATCTGGCACCCCGCTTCGGCCAGCGCCGCCTTGATCGCCTGCGCGAGCCCCTCGGCGCGCAACGGTTCCTCGTCGTCGATGCGGGCCGTCTCGCGGCCGAAGCCGATACCGCTGCACAGCAGTTCTCCGGCGCGGCCCTGCGGCCTCCCCAGCAGCAACGCCCCGGCGGCTTCTCCGGGCATGAAGCCATTGGAGTTGTCGTCCGTCAGCAAGCGATCGTGCTGCTCGTAGTAGCTCAGCGTCGGCCAGGACAACAGGCTGTCCGTCGCGGCCACCAGCACGCGCGGGACATTGGCGTCGGCCATCAGCATCCGGGCCTGCGCAAGCGCGGCAGCCAGACCGACCCGCCCCTGCGTGACGATCACCGATGCAGGGGAAAAGACAATGCCGAGCTCCTCCTGAACCTGCGAGAAGAGTTCGTCGTCCAGTCCCGCCATGCGCCCGGGCCGCTCTGCCTCCGCCACGCACAGGATCAAGGGCAATCGCTCCCACTGATCCCTGGGTACATCCGCCAACGCTTCGTCGATCGCCATCGCGGCCATCTTCGCAAGCCTGGTGATGCCACGCCAAGGCTGCGACAACGGCACCTGGTGGGCCATGATCCATTCACTGCCCCCATCGAGAAAGCGTGTCTGCGTCGGGTTCGTCAGCTTGGCGCGGAATGCGGCACAGCACGCGTCCGCGCGCAGCCCGACCGCGGTGACCAGGCCAGTGCGAAGGATGGAGATCGGGGACGCGCTCATGCGGGGGCCGCCTGTCTCGGGTGCATGGGAACCATCACGACCGGAATGGGGAACACCACCTGCTCGCGCTGCTGCCACCACGCCTTGCCCTTCTTCCCGACCAGCACCTGCGCAATCTCGAAGATGCTCTTCCTGAGCGGCCTCGTCACCCGCCACGACAGCGTGAAGCGCTGCGCATCGGGCTCGAGCACCACGGTATCGAGCGTGGCCGTGTAGTCCTCGCGCGCCCCGTGCCTGGGAAAGACATGCACCGGTGCCACCAAGTGCGGAATGGCGAAGCGCGTGATGCCCTCTGGCGTGAGATTGCCGAGCACCACGTCGACCGGCCCCTGCTGGAACATTTCCAGCGGCACCTGCTGGTCCATCGGTGCTGCCTGGTAGTACTGCGGATCGAAATCCGGCGGCAGAAACGGAAAGTGCCTGTCCAGCCATTCGTCGTCATAGGTGCCGGCAAAGCACGACCGTGTGGACCAGCCGCGCCCCACGGGACCGAAAGCCATCGGACGGTAGTTGCCGCCCGGGTCGTGCACTGCGTGGCCGATCTCCTCGGTACGCGGCAGCGGCGCTCCGTCGACCCAGCCCATGCGGATGTGCTTGTGAAAACCGCGGCCCACGGGGTTGGGCATGAAAGCGGCATGTTCCGACGGGTCTTCATGCCGCAGGTCGGTGCCGCCGAACGCAACGTCGTACGACAGCGGCTGCTGCAGGAACACGCCGGGCGGCGAAGCGACCGCGCCGAGCGGTCCGCACTCCCAGTGGCGCGGGCCGACGACAGCCAGGCTCTTGCTCCAGTTGCCCACGCGCACACCCGCCTCGATCTGTGTCGCGGGCTTCCCCTGCGGCGCGTAGGCGCTGCCCAGCAACAGGATGTCGCAACGCTGCTTGCGCGGCGCGAAATCGATCTCGTACACCGGTGCGGAGAGCCCCGGCTCGCCGGTGAAGGTGTCGGCCATCACGAGTGGCACCTGTTCCTCGTGCAACGCGAAATGGCCGGCGGGCGCGTCGGGTGGCGGCATGCGGAAAGTGCCCTTGATGACCACCACGAGCGACTCGCGCCCGCTCGGCTCCAGGCCGATGTTGTAGCTGGCGACCATGCGGGTGGCGTTGATCAGTTCCACGGGCTTCTCCAGGGGCATCAGTTCAATTGCACCGATCCGCCCTTGATGCGATTCACACCCGTGGAGCGGCTCGACACGTAGCTCCCCTGGATCAACACCTTGCCCGCCTTGGTGAGCGTGATGCTGGCCTTGCCGCAGCGCAGCACGAGCTGCTCCTTCGCGTCGACCACCATCCGGCCGCCGTCGACCTCCACATCGACCTGTGCCGGCATCGTGGACAGGTCCGAGACCTCTCCGCCACGCAACACGCCCATCACGATGGGCCGAGCCGGGTCTGCCGCCTCGAACATCAACACGACCTGCCGGCCGATGTGTGCGCCGTGCAGGTCGACCACGCTGCGCGCACGCACGGCCGCGGTGCCGGGCTGGCCCGGAAACACGACGAGGGGCGAGCCGCCGTCGTCCGTGATGGCGATGAGTTCACCCGTCAGCACCGCATTCCACGCGGTGGCGTCCGCGGCCGTTTGCAACTGCGCTTCGATCAGATCCCTGCCGCTCATGGTCGGTCCTCCGTCATGGATGGTTTCAGTTCTGCAAGATCTTCGAGCCCTTGATCACCACGTCGCTGCTGGCCTTGACGTTGATCTTTCCGGAGCCTTCGACCGTGATGTCCTTGCCCTTGATCACGATGGTCCCGTCCTTCTTCATCGTGATGCTCGCGCTGCCCGTCGTGATCGAGATGGAGTCGCCTGCGCTGATGACCAGGTTCTTGCCGACCGTGAGCGCGTCGTCCTTGCCCACGCTGGTGGTGCGCCCCTCCCCCACGCTGCGCGACTCGTTCTTTCCCACGGTGGTCGAGAGGTTCGCCCCCACATCCACCGACCGGTTCGCCCCGATGCTGCTCGACTGATTCGCGCCTACGTTGATCGTCTGGCTTGCCCCCACCGTCACCGCCTGCATCGCCCCCACCGTGATCTCCTGCGCCGCGCCCACGGTGATGGTCTCGTTGATCCCCACCGTGTGCGTGCGCTGCAGCGCCACCGTGGCGGTCTCGCTCGCGCCCACCGTGATCGTGCGGTTCTGCCCGATGGAGATCGTCTCGTTCAGGTCCACCGTCTCCGTGCGGTTCTGGTGGATCGTGATGGTCTCGTTCTTGTCCACCGTTTCGGTGCGCTGCCCGTGCACGGTGATGGTCTCGTTGTTGTCCACCGTCTCGGTGCGGTCGTGCTTGACGTGCGTGGTCTCGTCGTGGTCGATGGTCTTGGTGCGGTCGTGGCCGACCCAGTGGGTCTCGTCGTTCTCGACCTCGATGTCCTGGTTCTTCTCGGCGTGCAGGTAGACCTGCTCGGAGCCCTTCTTGTCCTCGAAGCGGAACTCGTTGCAGTTCGAGGCGCTGCCCTTGGGCGTGGAGCGCGTGCGAAAGCCGCTCTGCGTGTGCGAGCCGAAGGGAATGGGCTGGTCATCGTTGTAGACGCGGCCCACGATGATCGGCCGGTCGGGGTCGCCGTTCAAAAAATCGACGATCACTTCCTGCCCGATGCGCGGAATGAAATACCCGCCCCAGCCCTTGCCCGCCCACGGCTGCGACACGCGCACCCAGCAGGTCGATTTCTCATCGCTCTTGTCGTAGCGGTCCCAGTGAAAGTGCACCTTCACGCGGCCGAAATCGTCGGCATGGATTTCCTCGCCGGCCGGCCCCACCACGATGGCCGACTGCGGCCCGGGCATGACCACGCGGGGCGTGAGGCGCGGCGGGCGGAACGGCACGTCGATCGGCAGCGCGGTGATGAGAAAGGCGCTCGTGCCCTGCAGGTCGCTGCGCAGTGCGGGCGCGCCGGCAATCAGCGCCTCGAGCGCCGGCCGCGCCTCGGCGTTCACCGCATCGTCGGCCAGCGCTTCGCGCAGCGCCCGCTCGATCGGCATCCGCGGCGTGTTGGAAGGAATGCTCTCGTAGCCCGGATGGCTCGCCGCGAAGGTGCAGGCCGCGATCACGTAGTCGCCATCGCGCGCGCCGTCAGGGTCGCCCTCGAAGGTGAAGCTGCGCCCCGCGGTCACGTCGGGCCAGGTGGTCAGCGCCCAGTGGCGCTGGCGGCGCGCGACGATCTCTTCGCCGCGCAGCTTGCCCTTGTCGTCCGCGTCGCCGCCCGAGAAGTAGCCGCCCGCGAATTCGAAGGCCTCGAACTCGGCCAGCTCGTGCTTGTCGGGCGCGCCGCCCGCGGCCTCGAGCTTCTTCTTGATCGACTTGAAGTTGCTGTCCTGCGATGCGTAGGTGCCGGTGTCGAACTGGCGCGCGCTCACCCAGCGCGAGATCTCGTTGTGGCGCGCCTCGGTGGCGTCGGTCGCCGCGTGCCGCAGCGTGCCCTCGACGGGCAGCTTGTCGTGCGCGATGTCGCTCGCGTCCGACAGGTGCATGGTGCCGGGCGCGTCGTGCGCGTCGAACCAGTAATAGATACCTTCGTCTTCCAACAGTCGCGATAGAAACTGGTAGTCGCTTTCCTGGTGCTGCACGCAATAGCGCCGCGGGTTGTGGGTGCCCATCACGTTGCTGGTCTTCGTTTTCTTGAAGCGCTTGATCGGGCTGTCTTCAAAGACGGCATCGAGCACATCCAGCACCTTCTTGTCCTGCAGGATGCGCGAGTTGATGCGCTTGGTGAGCAGCCAGAACCACGAGCGCAGGCCGATGCGGTATTCGAAGTGCCGCCCCACATGACCGGTGCGCTCGAAGCGCACCGCATGGCCCTGGCAGTGGCGCTCGTGCACGCCGCCGTCCTTGTCCTGGAACTCGATGACCACGTCGAACGCGCGGCCCAGGATGTCCTTGGCGTCGAGCGCCCGGTTCTTCGACAGCACGGTGAGCTCGTAGGTGGACGCGCGCGCCAGTGCCTCGTGACCCACGATGCGCCAGAACATCAGCTCGCCGTTGGCGGGCGAATCGCTTTCGATACGGAACTCGTGATCAGCCATCGGTGGCCTTCTCCCCTTCCGCGGCGCCGGGGCGCCGGTGATTGCCGTTGTCTTCTTCTATGGCGCCAGCAGCACCACCAGGGGCTGGCTCGGCACCGTGCGCACGCCCGGGCAGTTGGTGCTGTTCTGCAGCGAGACGCTGGTCAGGCGCGATGCGGGCATGCCCATCCACAGCACGGTGAATGCGCCTGTCAGGTGGCGGCTCGGCCCCATCACCGTTCCGGAAGCCACGCCCAGCAGCACGCCGGAGTTGTCGCCGTTGGTCATGGGAATGGTGGTGCCCAGGTTGTGCGCCGGTGCGCCCATGACCAACACCGTGGGGCAGTTCGGAATCGCCATCGGCCCCATCGCGATGTTCGGATACGGCACCGGGATCGGCGACGGTGCGGCGGGTGTGATGCAGACATCGGGAAACCCCATGTCGGTGCCCATCAGCTGGCAGTTGGCGAACATGCTGTGCTCCGCTTCTTTTTTCTTTCAGCCGAAATGGATCTGCGCGCCCCGCGCCTTGATGAGTTCGCGGCCGTTCACCAACGTGTGCTCGCCCTCCAGTCGCAGCAACTGCTGCGCCTCGCACTCGATGTGCGTGGCGGCCACGCGGTCCATGCCGTCGGTGGTGCGCAGGTAGCTCTTGCTGAAGTGCTGCACCCGGTCCATCACCGAAGACAGCATCGAGCCAACCACCTTGATGTGGGTGCCGATGAAGCTCAATTGCCGGCCCACGACCTCTGCGCTGTCGGTGGCCACGCGGGTCTTCTGCGTGGCAATGTCCAGGTCGTCCGACTTGAGCGCGATGTGTGCGGCCGCCAGTTCGAGCGCACCACCGTCCACCGCGATGCGCATCTGGCCCGGACAACCCACGACGTTGGGTGTGCCTTCCTCCCGCTGCAGTACGCCCATGATCCAGAGCTCGTCGGGCGCAATGCGCAGGCACGCCACGCTGTCGCCCGCAGCCGGCGCGAGCAGGCAACTGGCGGCCCGCCTGGCGTGAAGCCGCAGTTCGCCGCTGGTCACGACGAGTGCGCCCCTGTCGCCCCTGTCGCTCCTGTCGCTCCTGTCGTCGATGCCGACAATGCCCACGCACCACTCGCCGGCGATGGCCTTGGCGGCGCGGTGTTTGCGGGCCGGGGCGACGGCGGGTTTCTTCAGTGTTGCGTTCATGGTGTCTTTCCTTGTTCTTTCCGTTCGATGGGTCGCGTTCAGGCGACCAGCGGTTGCCAGCGTTCGGACGCCAACAGGTCGGGATCGGATTCGATGGCCCGCGCGCGGTCGCTCATCTGGGCGTTGTCGGTGAGTGCACCGTGCAGCACCGCGCGCAGCATCGTGGCCCGTCGCAGGTCTGTTGCGGTGAGGTCGGCATGCCGGAAGTCGGCGTAGGTGAGCTCGGCGCCACTGAAGTTGGCGCCTTGCAGCTTCGCGTCGGCGAAGTGCGTCTGGTAGAGGTCGCAGCCGGCGAAGTTGGCATGCGGCAGCACCGCGCCGGTGAACAGCGCCTGCCGCAGCCGGGCGCCCGAAAAGTCGATGCCCTTGCCCGTGGCCGCGCAGAAGATCGTGAGCGGCGCGATCGCCTTGACGAACTTAGCGCCATCCAGGACGGCGCCCTGGAAGTTGCATTGCTGCAGCTTGACGCCGCTGAAGTCGGCACCGCCCAGGTCGGTCGATGTGAACTGGCAGCCGTCCAGCGTCAACCCCGCGAACGACATGCCTTTGAGCGAGGTCTTGAAGAACACGTTGCGCAGCATCTGCCCGCCGACCCAGGTGAGGTGCGAGAGATCGCACTCGTTGATGGTGGTGTATTGCCAGCTGGTGTCGTCGGCATTCACGTCGAGCAATATCGAATGGGTGATGACCGCGCCGTCCAGCCGCGCGCCGCGCAGCACCGCGTGTTCGAGCCGGCAGCGGGTCAAGGTGGCCATCGACAGCGCCGACTCGGCCAGTTGCGCATGCGACATCTCGCATTCGGCAAAGACTGCGCCGTGCAGGTCGCACTGGCGCAGGTCCGCATGATCGAGGATGCAGCGGTTGAACACCGCCTTTCGCAGTGTCGCGCCCGAGGCCAGGGCGCCGCGCAGGTCGCAGTGGTCGAACACGGCCTCGCGCAGGTCGGCACCGCGCAAGTCGACCTCGGCGAAGTTGATGTTCGAGAAGACGGCGCCGGCGAGCATCAATCGCGCATAGGCGCCCTTGCGCAGGTCGAGCCCTTCCAGCGCCTCGCCGAGGCTGACGGCCATGGACAGCAGGTTCGGCGTCATGCCATGGCCTGTTCTTCGGGGCTCAGCCGCGGCCAGGTGCGCGCGCGCTTGAGCAGCGCGCCATCGAAGCTGGTCGAACCGTCCAGGCGCACACGGCTGAGGTCGGCGCCGAACAGGTTGCTGCGACGCAGGTCCGCGCCACGCAAGTTGGCCGACTGGAAGATCGCGTCGCTGAAGTTCACGCCCGACAGCAGCGCGTTCACGCACCCGGCCTTTCGCAGCAACGCCCCCTTGGCGCTGGACAGCCGCAGGTCTGCGCCCTCCAGCTGCGCCTCGCACAGGTTGGCGCCGTCCAGCACCGCCCGGACCAGCTTGGCGCCGCGCAGGTCGCAGGCGCCGAAGTTGAAGTTGCGCAGGTTGGCCTGGCTCAGGTCCGCGCCGACGAGGCTCGAGTCCTTCACCGTCACGGTGCCCACGCACTGCGCCCCCATGAGCTTCGCACCGTCGAGCCTGGAGGTCGCGAAGGTGGCGGCATCCAGCTTCGCTTCGTGCATGTCCACGCCCGAGAGATCCGAGTGCAGGAAGTTGCATGCGGAGAGGTCTGCCTCCGGCCAGCGCATGCCGCGCAGGTCGAGCTTGTGAAACAGCTGGCCGGCCAGCAGCGCACCGGTCCAGTCGGCGTTGCCCCAGCTCGTTTCAAGCAGGTTGGCCTTGGCGAACCTCGCGCGCCGCATCTGGGTGTCGGCGAAGGCGCAATGCATCAGCGTCGCCTCGGTGAAGTCCGCGTCGTCGAAAACGCCGTGCGCAAGCACGGCCTTGCCCAGGTTGGCTTTCGCGAATTTCGCGCCGATGGCAATGGCGCCCTGCAGGTTCGCATGTGCGAGCACGGCGCCCGACAGGTTGGCGCCCGAGAGATTGGTCTGCGCGAAGTTCACGCTCTCCAGCCACGCACCCTCGAAGTTCACGTCCCTCAGGTCCAGGCCCGACAGATCCGCGCCGGTGAGGTCGATACCCGCGAAGAACTTGATGCCGGCCGCGCTGGCGCGGGCCATTTCGCTGCGCAGCGTGGCGGCTTCCTCCGCCGGCATGGCAAAGGCCGGCGGCTGCATGTGCGCCGACTGCAGGTAGCCCGCGCGATGCGCATCCTCGATGCGGCACAGCTTGGGAAACAGCGGCCGCAGGTCGGGTGGCTGCGTGGTGCTGCTCGCGAGCGCCTGCATTTGGACCAGATGCTTGTCGGGGTCGTAGGTGGGTGGCCCGCGGTGCTGCAGCGAGGCGATGTCGATCTTGTTCTCTTCGGCGAACGCCAGTGCTTTCTCGACGGCAGTGACGGCATCCTCGATCGCCGCCCACTTCTGCGCTTCGGCCTCCTTCATCTTCTGCAGCAGGTAGGCAGGCAGGGCATCGCCGGTGGGAACTTTCTCGCGCGGCGGCATCCGGATCCCGAGGGCATCGGGGTCCTTGCCCATCGCAACGACTTTCTCGCGCGCGATCTCCACGTCCAGCTCGGCGCGGCGACGCTGGGCTTCGCCCTGGAATCCTTCCAGCGCGAACGGCGACTTCGCGGCCTCGACCTCGGGGTCGAGGGTGCTGGCGCCTTCGGGCAGCAGGTCGCTGTCGACCAGGGCGTAGACGGCGCCCATCTTCGGGTCGGCGCGCTTTGCTGCGGCATCCAGGTAGTGGGCATCGGTCCTGGCCTGGCCCACCCGCTCGACGGCCCCCATGAGGCTCACCACGTCGGAGCCGTCGTCGGTGCCGACCTCGGCCAGTCCCTGGAAGATCGCGATGCAGCGCTCGGCATGCGGAAAGAACCACACGGTCGTGAGGCGCAACGGCACCTCGCGCACCTTGGGCTCGCCCACTTCCATCCTGTAGCCGACGAACACACGCGCCCGCATGCCGGGCAGGCGGCCTTCAACCAACCGCTTGTCGGGATGCATGTTCTCGAACGAGAAAGGCTCGTCGCCCACGAGCGCTTCTCCCATCCACTGGTCGGACGGCGCCAGGTTGAAGTAGCGCCAGTCGGTATCGGGGGCGAAGCCGGGCGCGTGCTGTTTCAGGTAGTCGGCGTCGTAGGTGCCGCGGTACTGCACGCGCTGCGGATGCATCACGTCGAGCGCGCCCATGCCCGCGGGTGCGACGGCCTGGTCGGGTCGCAGCAGGCGATCCCCGGGCAATTCGATGTTGGGCAGCCACGCCACCCCGTCGGTTTTCTGCCGGCCGCGCCCGCCCGGGTTGGGGGCGAAGTCGGGGCCGCCGTAGGCGCGGGACCAGTCCAGCGGCATCTGCGCGAACGGCTGGGCGGCGCTGGGGCGCGTGCCGTCCCAATAGCGGTCTCCCAGTACCAGCAGCGTCTTCTCCCGTGTGCCAAAGCGCGCGCGCACGGCACAGCCGTCGGCACGGTCGGGCGAAGTGAAGGCCCGGCCATGCACCAGGAACTCCGGCGTGAGCTTGGCCACGCCCTCGTCGATCAGAGGCTGCGCCATTTCCTTCCCGAGGAACGACCACATCGACTGCTCGGCCCAGAGCGTGCCGCGCTCGCCCTGCGCGAAGGGCAGGTACAGGCACGCGCTGATGCTCAGGCCGAAGCGCTTGCGGAACTCGATGGGGCGCGTCGAAAGGCCGAGCGCCTGGGGTTTGAGGACTTGCATGGTCGCGTCTGGCGTTCTCTCTCAGGGCACCCCGCCGCTCGGCGGCACCCCGCCGTCCATCGGATCGGACGGTGGCGGTGGCGGTGGCGGTGGCGGCGGCGGCGGCGGTGGCGGTGGCGGTGGCGGTGGCGGTGGTGGCGGTGGCGGTGGCGGTGGCGGTGGCGGTGGCGGTGGTGGTGGTGGTGGTGGCGGTGGCGGTGGCGGTGGTGGTGGTGGCGTTGGCGTCCACTCCTGCGTCGGCTCCGGCGTAGCGGCCTCGCCTTCCGGCGGCGGTGGGGGGGGCGGAGGGGCCGGGGTGTTGTCGGCCAGGCGGGACGTATCGTCCGCCCACTGCTCCGCACCCGTTTTGAGACCCAGCACGGTCCCCAGGCCTTCGGCCAGGATGACGGGGATGGTCCCGACGACAGGAACCGCGGCAACGATGCCTTCGATGCGCCGACGCTCGGTGTAGCCCGCCAGCGCCCTCAACCTGTCGCCCAATCCCGGGAGGTCCGCGAGATCGGCTTCAGCCGCGGCATCCTTGAGCTGCTGGGCCGCATCGGCGTACTGCTTCAGCGTGGCGGCAACGTCCTTCTTGACGCTCTCGACGCCCGCAACGAAACCCAGCGCGCCGGCAACTGCAGCGCCACCGGCGCCTCCCATGCCGGTGCCGGGCGAGAACGTGTGCAGGGTCGCCTGTTTCACTTCGATGGGGAATGCCTGGATCTCGGGTGCGACGCCGGACGACAGCTTCACCCCCAACGCCGTCTCGACGGCCAGGCCGACGAAGTTGTTGACGGCCAGCGCCAGCGCGTTGTCGATGCTCATCCCGATGAAGGTCGAGCGCGCCATGCCCAGGTTGGCTTCGCTGTTCGTGCCGATGTAGCCGCTCGAGTTCGGGCCCAGCACCGTGGTGTTGGAGCCGACCGACGTGGCGTCGATGTTGCCCACCGCCATCATCTCGATGCCGGTGTTGCTCATCAGCTTGATCTTGTTGGCCATCAGGTGCAGCGGGCCCTTGGGCACCGTGATGTATTTCGAGTTTGCCCCCGTCACCAGCCAGTCGATGTGACCGGCCTCGAAGGTCATGTTCGCGGCCTTGTAGGTCACGTTGCCGCTGACGGTGATGGTCTGGTTGCCGACCACGTTGCGCGTCTCGCCGGCGCGCGAGGTGTCGGTGCGCGCGCCGGTCACATCGGTCAGGCTGGTTCCGGTGACGATGGTCTTGTCGTCGATGTCGACATGCGTGGTCCGGTTGCCCACCACCTGGTTGTTCTGGTTGCCCTTGACGGTGTTCTTCTGGTCGACCACCACCATGTTGGTGTCGTTGCGCGTCACCGTGTTCTTGCGGTCGCGGTCCACCAGCGTCGTCTGGTCGCGCTTGACGGTGACGGTCTGGTCGCGGTCGATGGTGGTCGAGTCGTCGCGCTCGACGCTGCGGCTCATGTCCAACTCGGCGTGGATGTTGATGTTCTCCTCGCCCTTCTTGTCCTCGAACATGATCTCGTTGAAGTTCGCGGGGCCGCCGCCGGGCGTGGAACGGGTCTTGAAGCCGCTCTGCGTGGGCGACTTGTACGGAATCGGCTGGTCGTCGTTGTAGACACGGCCGACGATCACCGGGCGGTCCGGGTCGCCGTTCAGGAAGTCGACGATCACCTCCTGGCCGATGCGCGGAATGAAATACCCGCCCCAGCCCTTGCCGCCCCAGGGCTGCGACACCCGCACCCAGCAGGTCGACTTCTCGTTGCTCTCGTCGTAGCGGTCCCAGTGGAAGTGCACCTTCACGCGGCCTTGATCGTCCACATGCAACTCATCGCCGGCCGGGCCGACCACGATGGCCGTCTGCGGGCCGGGCATGGTCACGCGCGGCGTGAGGCGCGGCGGCCGGTAGGCGCGCTCCATCGGAATCGCGGTGATCAGGAAGGCGCTCACGCCCGGCTGCGAGCTGTTGAGCATCGGCGTGCCGGCGATCAGGTCTTGCAGCACCTGCAGCGTGTCGGCGTTCACCGCATCGTCGCGCAGCACATCGGCCAGTGACGTGTGCACCTGCTGGGGCGTTGCCCCGCCAGCGCCCACGCTTTCATAACCGGGGTGGCTCGCCATGAAGGTGCAGGCCGCGATCACGTACTCGCCATCGCGCGTGCCGTCGGGGTCGCCCTCGAACTTGAAGCTTCGTCCGGCCGTCACGTCGGGCCAGGTGGTGAGCGCCCAGTGACGATCGCGGCGCGCGTTGAGCTCGTCGCCGCGCAGCTTCGTGCGGTTCTCGCCGTCGTCGCCGGTGAAGTAGCCGCCCGGGAATTCGAACTCCTCGAAGTCGGCCAGCTCGTGGTCGTCCTTCACGTCGATGGCGGCGCCCAGCTTCTTCTTGATCGCCTTGAAGTCGCTGTCGCGCGAGGCCTGCTTGCCGGTGTCGAACTGGCGCGAACTCACCCAGCGCGAGATCTCGTTGTGCCGCGCCTCGGTCGCGTCGCTGGGCATGTAGCTCAAGGTGCCTTCGACCGGCAGCTTCTCGTGCGCCATGTCGCTCGCGTCCGACAGGTGCATGGTGCCGGGCGCGTCGTGCGCGTCGAACCAGTAGTAGATGCCCTCGTCCTCCAGCAGGCGCGAGAGGAACTGGTAGTCGTTCTCCTGGTGCTGCACGCAGTAGCGCCGGGGCGTGTGGGTGCCGATGACGTTGCCGGCCTTGGTCTTCTTGAAGCGCTTGATCGGGCTGTCTTCGAACACCGCGTCGAGCACCTCCAGGATCTTCTTGTCCTGCAGGATGCGCGAGTTGGTGCGCTTGGTGAGCAGCCAGAACCACGAGCGCAGCGTGATGCGGTATTCGAAATGCCGGCCCACGTGCCCCGCGCGCACGAAGCGCACCGCGTGGCCCTGGCAGTGCCGCTCGTGCTTGGCTCCGCCTTTGTCGTGGAACTCGATGACCACATCGAACGCACGGCCCAGGATGTCCTTGGCATCGAGCGCCTTGTTCTTCGAGAGCACGGTGAGCTCGTAGGCCGACGGGCGCGCAAGGGCCTCATGACCCACGATGCGCCAGAACATCAAATCGTCCTTGGCGGGTGAATCGGTCTCGATGCGGAACTCGTGGTCGGCCATTTTTTACTCTTGAAAGATGGAGCAGCTCAATCGAACGCGTAGGTGAAGTCGGCGTCTTTGACATCCAGCGCAACACGGCGGATCTCTCCGCCGGACGCCAGGCGTTGCAGGTACTCGACGGAAATCGTGGGCAGCACCGTGTTGGTCAGGATCGCGTCGATCACGCGGCCGCCCGACTCCGGGTCCTGGCAGCGCGCGACCACCTGCTCGATCACCGCCTCGGTGTATTCGAAGGGCACGCCGTGGTTGGTCTCCACGCGCTTCTTGATGCGGCCCAGCTGCAGGCGCACGATCTTCTTCATCATGTCCGGCGACAGCGGGTAGTAGGGAATGGTGACGATGCGGCCCAGCAGCGCGGGCGGGAACACCTTCATGAGCGGCGCCTTCAGCGCATCGGCCAGCGCGTTCGAGTCGGGCAGGAGCTCGGGGTCGCGGCACATGCTCATCACGAGCTCGCTGCCGGCGTTGGTGGTGAGCAGGATGATCGTGTTCTTGAAATCGATCATGCGGCCCTCGCCGTCTTCCATCCAGCCCTTGTCGAACACCTGGAAGAAGATCTCGTGCACGTCGGGGTGGGCCTTCTCCACTTCGTCGAGCAGCACCACGCTGTAGGGACGGCGGCGCACCGCCTCGGTCAGGATGCCGCCTTCGCCGTAGCCCACGTAGCCGGGCGGCGCGCCCTTGAGCGTGGAGACGGTGTGCGCCTCCTGGAACTCGCTCATGTTGATGGTGATGATGTTCTGCTCGCCGCCGTAGAGCGCTTCGGCCAGTGCGAGCGCGGTCTCGGTCTTGCCGACGCCCGAGGTGCCGCACAGCATGAAGACGCCGATGGGTTTCTGCGGGTTGTCCAGCCGTGCACGCGAGGTCTGGATGCGGCGCGCGATCATCTCCAGGCCGTGCTTCTGGCCGATGACGCGCTGGTTGAGCGTGTCGGCGAGCTTGAGCACGGCCTCCACTTCGTTCTTGACCATGCGGCCGACCGGAATGCCGGTCCAGTCCGCGACGACAGAGGCCACGGCCTGTTCATCGACCGACGGAAGAATAAGCGGCGACTCGCCCTGCACCGCATGAATCTTGGCTTGCAGCTCGTGCAGTTCGGCGAGCAGCGCGGCGCGGTCGTGCGCGGGGACAGCAGCAGCGGCCGGGTCTGCCGGCGCGGCGGCGGCCGTTGCATCGGCTGCAGTCGCAGGCGCATCCACCGGCTTGTTGCCCGCACGCAATTTGCTGCGCAATTCAAGCAGCCGGTCGACCAGCCCCTTCTCTTCCTGCCAGCGCGCATTCAGCGCTTCGAGCTGCAGCTTCGATTCGACCAGCAGCGCCTCCACCTGCGCCGAGCGCTTGGTCACGTCGATGCCGATGGTGGCCTCGCGGCCGATGATCTCCTGCTCGACCGTGAGCCCTTCGATGCGGCGCATGCAGTCTTCCACCTCGGGCGGCGTCGCGTGCTGCGACACGGCCACGCGGGCACATGCGGTATCGAGCAGGCTCACCGCCTTGTCGGGCAGCTGGCGCGCGGGAATGTAGCGGTGCGAGAGCTTGACCGCTGCTTCGATGGCCTCGTCGAGCAGCTGCACGCGGTGGTGCTTCTCGAGCACGCTGGCCACGCCGCGCAGCATCAATATCGCCTTCACCTCGTCGGGCTCGGGCACCTGCACGACCTGGAAGCGGCGGGTGAGTGCCGGGTCCTTCTCGATGTACTTCTTGTACTCGGCCCAGGTGGTCGCGCCGATGGTGCGCAGGTTGCCGCGCGCGAGCGCGGGCTTGAGCAGGTTGGCCGCATCGCCGGTGCCGGCCGCGCCGCCCGCGCCCACGAGCGTGTGGATCTCGTCGATGAACAGGATGATCGGCGTCGGCGAGCTCTGCACCTCGTCGATCACCTGGCGCAGCCGCTGCTCGAACTCGCCCTTCATGCTCGCGCCGGCCTGCAGGAGGCCGATGTCGAGCGTGAGCAGCTTCACGTCCTTGAGTTGCGGCGGCACGTCGCCGCGCGCGAGGCGCTGCGCAAAACCTTCCACCACCGCGGTCTTGCCGACGCCGGCCTCCCCGGTCAGCAGCGGATTGTTCTGGCGGCGGCGCATGAGGATGTCGACGATCTGGCGGATTTCCTCGTCCCGCCCGGTCACCGGATCCATCTCTCCCTTCTTGGCTTTCTCCGTGAGGTCGACAGCAAATTTCTTGAGCGCATCGCCCTTGCCCATGGCCGCGGGCGCCATCGCGCCCGAGTCTTCGCCGGGCGCACCGCTTCCCATGCCGGTGCCGTCCTGCGCGCGCATCTGCGATTCGGGCGAGGCATCGCACACCTTCGGGAAGTTGTCGGCCAGGTCCTCGACCTTGATCTTCTCGAACTGCTTGGACAAGTTGAACAGCGGGTTGCGCAGGCTCTGCGTCTTCAGCATGCCCACCAGGATGTAGCCGGTGCGCACCTGCGCTTCGCCGAACTGCAGCGTGGCGTAGGTCCATGCGCGTTCGATGGCGTTCTCGATGTGTGGCGAGAAGTCGCTGATCGCGGTGGCGCCGCGCGGCAGGCGGTCCAGCGCGGCGGTCATGTCCTTGGCAATCACCGACACATCGAGGCCGTAGTGCTGGATCACGCGGTGCAGGTCGGAGTCCTGCGCCTGCAGCAGCTGGGCGAACCAGTGCTCCAGCTCCACGTACGGATTGCCCCGCATCTTGCAGAACACCGTGGCGCCTTCGATGGCCTTGTAGGCCAGCGAATTGAGTTTGCCGAAGAGGGCGGTGCGACTGATTTCACTCATGGAGGACTCCGTATCTGTTGAAGACGATTCGTGCCGGGAAATTTGAAGTTCGGCGATCTGTGAACGAGCTCATGGAGGGGCCGCGAGCCTTGCGCTGGCCAGCCAGCCCTGCACGTTCCGCCCCGCCTCGCGGCGCGGAACGATCGGCTCGATGCGAACGTCGCTGAAACCGGCGGCCGCAAGGCAAGCCTCGACGTGAGCTGCCGCATGGCGGTAGCGGCCGCTGCCCTCGATCCTGAAATCGTCCTGCCCCCCGTCCATGGCCTCGACCGTGAACACCACGCCGCCTTGCGGGCGCAGCGCACGCGCAGCTGCCGCCAGCACCTCGTGCAGGTCGCCGAAGTAGCACAGCGTGTCGGCCGATGCCACCAGGTCGAAGCGGGCGGGCTGGGTGTTCAGGTAGTGGGTGAGCTCGGCCTTGTGCAGCACGTCGTAGCCGCCGCGCTGCTCCGCGCGTTGCAGCATGCCGACCGACAGATCGCAGCCGGCCAGATGCGAGGCCCAGGGCCGCAGCAGCGGGGCGCAGAGCCCGGTGCCGCAGCCGGCATCGACCACCGCCAGATGCGCGGCGGGTGTTCCATACATGTCCTGCACCGCGCGCCCCACGAGGTCGGGTGCGCGGTAGTGCAGCTTCTCCAGGCTCGCGTCGAAGCTGCCGGCGTAGCTGTCGAACAGCGTCTCCACATAGCCGTCGCTGGCGCGCACGGGCGCATGCCCCTCGCAGGCGGCCAGCAGATGCGCGACCACGGGATTGTCTGGATCTTCGGCCAGCCACTCCCGGTACATGCGGATGGCCTGCTCGTTCTCGCGGAGCAGCTCCAGCGCGCGAATCACCTTCGAGCGCGCGCTCAGGTTGCGCGGCTGCAGCAGCACCGCACGGCTGTTGGCGATGACGCTCTCCTCGATGCGCCCCTGCTCCATCAGCGCGATCGACAGGTTGTACCAGGCCTCGCTGGACGTCGACCGCAGTTCGATCGCACGGCGGCTGACGCGCTCGGCGGCCTGCCAGTGGCCTTTTCCGCATTCGAGCGCCGCGATGTTGCTCAGCGCGTCGGCCCCTTCGTCGCCCTTGGCAAAGGACACGCTGTTTTCATAGGCACGCATCGCATCGTCGACGCGGCCAGCCTCGACCAGCAGATTGCCCAGGTTATTCCAGGCGCCGCTTTGCGCGGGTTGCAGCGTGAGCGACCGCCCGATCAACGCGATGCTCTCGGCGTCACGCCCCTGCGCATGGCGCAGCAAGCCCTTGTAGTGCAGGGCATCGGGGTCGCCGGGCGCGGCTTCCAGAATGCGGGCGAGCACCTCGTCGGCCGCGTCGAGATTCCCCGCCTTCGTCAGGTCCTCCGCTTGCACCAGCGCGGCCGCGTGCGCCGCCGTGTCTGCACACCCGAGAGTCGTCGTCGTCATGCAGCAGCTCCTGCAGCGGCCCGGACGGTCATCGAGCTGTTGCCGATGCGCACGTCCGCCGCGTCCTTCGCGCGCTTGCGCTCACCGAGCCACGAGACCCAGCCCAGGCGCGGCGCGTTGCCTGCTTTCTGTCCGAGACGCGTGGCCGGCACCTGCGCCTTCTCGAGCACCAACTCTGCATCCCATTCGAGTTCGTCGCCCAGCAACTGCTGCATCCAGCGCTGCAGCACCGGCCGCGCGGTGCCGATGGGCAGGAACATGCGGTACTGGTCCAGCGTGAGCGGCCCCATGTGCAGGCGCACGCGGTGCTGCCGGTCCCATGCGCGGGTGCCGAGCATCGCGCCCATGCCCATCGAGCGCGAGCTCTCGCCCCGCCCCAGCCGCGTGACCTCGTCCGTGGGCACGCGCATCCAGTGGCCGACCCAGCGCTCCAGCGTCACCGGCACGCCGAAGTAGCTGCACAGCACCGACTCCACGCTCTCGGCGTTGTGCACGCGGCGCGCGAGCCAGCCCGAGAAATGCAGGCGCGCATCGTCGTGCACCTCGTCGCGTCCGATGCGGCCCGGCGTGCCGGTGCCGATGAGCGCACCGACCTGCAGCCTGAAGCGGTCTTCGCCCGGACGGTCGAGCGCCACGGCGGGCCGTGCCTGCGCCCACGCGCGGTAGAAATGCAGCGAGAAGCGATGCAGAAAGCTGTCGAGAAACGCGAGCCAGGTCGGGTCGCCATGGTTCAGGCTGCGCTCACGGATGAAGTCGCTCAGGTGAACAGGCAGCGGGCCGTTGGGGCCGACGTAGCTGAAGAAATGCTGGCGCAGGCGCGGCGGCGAATACGCAGTCGCGGGCTCGAAGCGGCTGAAGCTCGCGGGCGCGAACGAGAGCGATGGTTCCTGCCCCACGCGCACAGGCTCGGCGCTCGGCAGCAGCGCGCGGCCCCAGCGCGGCGTGGTCCCGGCCACGGACTCCAGCCGGCGCATCACAGCGAAGTAATCGAACGACCACGGCTCCGCGGACCACCCGCGCAGCGCGTTGTCGACACGCGTGGCTACAGAATCTGCCGGGTCCCGCACAGCGGCCTCCATCGCATGGTCTCGCCCTTGCCCGCCACGCGCAGCACGGTCTCGACGAAGTGATTGACCTCCACATGGCGCGCGAGAAAGCGCGACATCACGGCGCCGAACAGAAACACGCTGTGGCCGTGGAACGCATCCTTGTCGACCTCCAGCGTCACTTCGAGCCCGCGCCCGAAGGCGATCGGACCCTTGAGCGGCAGGCGGCGCGCCACCGGCTTGCTCTTGACCGACAGGAGCCCGCGCACCTGGCCCTGGCGCATCTCGTCGGCATGCGTGGCATAGAGCATCAGCGTCTCGCGCAGCGCGGCGGCGCCCTGCTCCGGCGTGCTGTCCGAAATGGAGAGGTAGTTGAGCGCGAGGTGATCGACCACCCGCCAGCCCAACCCCTGGCTCACCACCGGCGACACCGGCCGCGAAGGCCCGCGCACCATGCGCACGCGCTGCACGGGGAAGGAGTCGACGCAATCGAAATCGTTGTCGCGGCCCAGCGGCATTAGGAGCGGCAGGTCGCGGTTCGTGCACAGCGCGGTCACCGCGAGCTGTCGCAGCGTGGCCGCATACGGCGCCTGCTGCGGATCGACGATCTGCATGTAGACCTCGGAGCCGATGTGGCTGCTGCGGTGGCCCTCGGTGCGCTGCCTCACCGACAGCATGCGCGGCTCGCGCGTGGTCGTGAAATAGGCGGGGTGGCTGTGCCGCGTGCCGTGGAAGGCCGAGTAGAAAGGCCGGAACACCTGCTCCGCCGCCGCGGCATCGGCGCCGGGCGCGCCATGGCCGATCACTTCGGTGACCGTGTGCACCTCGAAGTCCTGCGGCCGCGTGCGGTCGGGCACCAGGTGGAACTGGCTCACGCCTTCGGTGAGCGGCACGCGGTCGAGCCGCTTGTTGAAGAGGTTGACCACCGGCACGCAATGGAGCTGGATGTTCTCCGCGCTCACCAGTTTTTCGAGCGCCGCATCGCCGCGCGAGAACAGCAGCACGAGCTCGATCTCGGCCACCGGCATCGTGGCGAGCAGCGCCTGCAGCCCTGCGATGCGCAAGAACTGGAAGCGCTGCGGAAACGCGAAGTACTCCTGCAGCAGCCGAAAGCCCGAGAAGCCCGTGGCCGTGACCGGCAGCAGTGCCTCGTCGTCCTCGAAACCCATAGGCTGGATCGCACTTGCCGGCAGGCTCTGCGCCGGGCCCTGCAACGCGCCGGTGGGCGACAACGGCCGCACCATCACGCCGATGGGCTGGCCGAGCGCGCATTCCTGCAGTTGCCACGCCACGTCCTCGGCGCCGCCGAGGTGCAGCACCAGGTCGTCGAGCGCGATCTGGTTGAACTTGAGCCCGGCCGTCGCGCGCAGCGCGATGCGCAGGCCGCCGCGGATGGCGCGCGACTGCGGGTGCGTGGCCAGCGGCAGGTCGGGCGCGTAGGTGAAGTACTGCGCGCGCTGCACCTCCATCGGCCAGATGCGCAGCGCGCTCGACGTTCGGAACTCGCAATGCGTGTTCTGCCCCACGGCCTGGCGTGCGCGCAGGCCGGCGCCGCGCGGCAGCTTCGGGCCGGTCGCCAAGTTGGCATCGTCGAGGTCGGGCGAGAAGGACACCACCGCCATCGCGGGCGTGGGTGCAAGAAAGTTCGGATAGACGATGTCCAGCAGGTGCCCCGTGAAGCGCGGGTACTCTGCATCGAGCTTGAGATTGACGCGCGCCGACAGGAAGGCCGTGGCCTCGATCAGCCGCTCGACGTAGGGATCGGCAACCTCCTGGCCCTCGATGCCCAGCCGGTGCGCGATCTTCGGAAAGGCGCGCGCGAACTCCGAAGAGCTCTCGCGGAAGTAGCGCAGTTCCTGTTCATACAGGTTCAGCAGCCGAGGGTCCATGTCGGACTTACCTTGGGTTTTGCGCCATGTCCACGATCTCGATGCGTCCTTCTTCCAGGTCTACACGGCTTCGCATCAGGAACTCGAGCGGCACGGGTTGCGCCCACAGCATGCCGCGGATCTGCAGGCCGATGCTGTTGTGCGACTCCAGTGCCGAGCCTTCCATGACGAGTTCCACTTCGAGAGTGCGGGACAAAATGCGCGGCTCGAACTGCAGGATTGCGTTCTTCAAAGCCTGTTCCATGCTGACACGCTGCACCGACGAGGTGAACTGGCCAGACAGCATAGGCAATCCGTAGTTGATGACCGAGCGCGCCGCATTGGGGTACTGCTTGTCGTCCATGGCCAGGCCGAAACCCGTGGCATTGAAGAGCCAGCTCAGGTCGCGCAGCACGGCCGAGCGCAGCGCCTGCTTGGTGAGCGTGCGCTTCTCGTCGCTCTCGCGTTTTTCGGTCGGCGCGTTGTCGACCAGGCGGTCGAGCAGCGAAGGCTGCAGGCGCTCCTGGGCGGTGAGCTCGGCCACGTCAGCCGCCTCCGCTTTCGGTGCCTTCGCCTTCCTGCGGTGCCTCGGCGGAAGCCACCGGCGTGAAGAGGATCTCGCGCACGTCCATGAGCGCGTACTCGCCGGCATCGCTGCCGAGCACGCGCTGGCCGGTGCCGGCCCAGACCTCGGGGCGCAGTTCGCGCCACTCGGTCTTGCGCGCGAGCCGCAGCTCGCCGTCTTCGCTCTTCTCGGTGCCTTCGTAGCGGGTGGGAATGAGCGCGAGGGTTTCGCCGCCGTTCTCGAACTGCAGGTGCGCGGGCATCCAGACGCAGTCGCGCAGGTCTTCGGGCGGCTCGATCTTGATGTGCGCAAGCCGGGCGTACGGAATCCAGTAGTACTTGCCGTTGACGAAGGCCTCGAGCACCGGGCCCAGGCGCATGTCGGCATCGGCCAGCCACTCGAACGGTGCGCCGTCGATGGTGCCGGCGATGGCCGGTGCGCCGTCGAACGCGCGCTGGCGAAGATCTTCGGCCAGCTCGGTCTCACCGCGTCCCTGCCGCAGCAGCGACTCGATGAGAAGCGCCAGCCATTCGTCGGGCTGGCCGAAGATCATGGGCGTGCGCGTGCCGGCGAACACTTCGGCGCGCAGGCCCTCGCAGCGCACGGCGTCGCCATACACCTGCTTCATGGGGACGGCGAGCGCGTCGAGCTCGGCCGCGACGGTCAGCTGGTTGAGCGCGCGCTCCCACTGCCCCAGCACGCAGAGCAACTGCGCCATGAAGACGCGGTGCTTGCTGTCGGAGGGCTTGGCGCGCACCTCGTCGCTCAGGGCCTTGAGCGCGGCCACCGGGTCGGCGGACTTCAGGAGTTCGGCGGAGGTGGTCATTTCAGTTGCCCGTGAAAGTGCAGGTACGGACCGCGCCGCGTGCGCCGGTCTTCTGCTGCGGTGCCGAGCGGATCTCCAGCTTCGTGTAGCTGAAGAAGACGATGTCGCAGGGTCGCTTGGGCGTGCCGCCGGTCACGATGGCGTGGCAGTGCACGCGCGCGCCCTCGAGCACGAACTCCAGGTGCGCCTGCAGATCCTTGGAGCTGTCGCCGCCGGCCTTGAAGACCGACACCGTCACCTTCAGGTCGCTGTCCTGGCCCTTGAGCAGGCTCGCGATGGAGGCCGTGGCGGCATCGCAGTCGCGGATCACGATGAAGGGGTGGTTGCGCATCTTGCCCTTGCTGGAGCCCGGCGGAATGACCACGTCGGCCTTGTACGAGTAGCCGCCGATGTCCATGCGTTGCTTGCCGTCTTCGTACGTGCGCACCGACTCGCCCTCGATCGGCGAGCCCTTGCTCTCGATCATCATCGAGAAGTCGTTGCCCGATTCGCCCGACAGGTAGTCGAGCAGGCGCAGGGCCTCATCGGGGTCCAGTTGTCCATCGAAGGTCCAGCTCATGTCGATCTCCTGAGAAAAAATCCGTGTGGTGGTGAGGTGTCGTCGTCGTTACCTGGCGGCCGGAAAATCGCCCGCCCAATGAACCATCGCGGCAAAGGTCTGCCGCTCGCCCTCGGGTTGCAGCGCGCCGCGCACCCGCACTTCCGCAACCGCATCGCCGGCGCCCGTGCCGAACAGCCGCGGCGCGCTGTAGGGCGCCGCGGGCGTGGCCAGCACCAGCAGCCGGCCGCCCTCCGCGTTGAACCAGGGCAGCTCGAAGCGCTTGACCGCGGGCGCCTCGCGCGTGCCGCGCTTGAAGCGGTTGGTCTCGCCCGGGTCCTCGGGATAGACCTGCCGTGCTCCGCCCTGCGGGTCGATGCCGACGATGACCAGATCGACCGAGCGCGCGCTGGTGTTGCGCACGTTGAGCACGGCGCGTTCGCCGCCGCGCAGCGGCAGGAGCTTCGCGTCGACCTGCTGCGCGGAGCCGCTGCGCACCAGGCGCTCGCCGTTCCAGACTTCGAACACCGCGTCGAAGCCGTCGAACTGCGCGTCCCTGGCGATGGTGTAGAGCTGGTTGAGCCACTTGAGGCGGGCCAGCACTTCGAGGCGGCGACGCGCCGCGGCCGCATCGACCGGCTGGGGCTTTGCGCCCGCGCCGAGCAGGGGCGAGAGCACTTCGAGCCGGCCGGCGGACCAGCGCACGTCGGCGCCCTCCACCTCGTTCACCGCGACGATGGAGGCGGGGTACTCGAGGCTGAGGCCGGGCGGAAGACCCTGCTCCGCGCGCACACGCAGCGCGACAGTGGCCGGTTCGCCCAGCGGCGTGATGTTCCAGAGCGCGGCGCCGGGCAGCTCGCGCAGCGCGGGCGGCACCGCCATGCGCGCCTTGTCGTTGAAGGCCTGCGCGAGCATGCCTTCGGCGCTGCGCACGGTGCCGTCGTCCATCGTGGCCAGCACGCGCAGCGGCTGCTGCGCCACGAGGCCATCGAGCTGGCCGGCCTGCAGCGTGAGCGTGTCGCCCGAGCGCTGCGCGCGCCAGACGGGGCGCGTCGACACGGCCTGGGCGCGGTTGGCAAAGATCGGCGCATCGAGATTGCCCTCGGCGACCGGCGAAGGCAGTTCGCGCGTGGGAAAGCGTTGCGCGAGTTCGTCGATCACCGGCGGATAGACCGCCAGCACGCCGTCGAACAGGTCGCGCCAGGTGGCGGGCTTGCGCGAAAGCGCCTCCACCACGGCCCAGGTCAGGAGGCCCTGCGGACGCGCGTTGCGGTTCTTGCGCGGCAGCCGCAGCTCGGGGGTGATCTGGTGGCTCTCCGAGGCGAAGAGCGCGACGTAGCGGGCGCGCGGCACCGGGTCGGTCACCGTGGGCCGCGCCATGGCGACGCGCGCCGCGGGGCCGGGCGCGCCGACCAGCTGGATGGTGCGCAGGCCGCGCCAGCGCACCTCGTCGCCGGGAGGTCCCTCGGCGATGGCCGGCGCATCGGTCGTGCTGCGGGTCATCGAGTTCGCCGAGCAGGTGTCGAAGACGGAGGCGACGAACACGTTGCGCGCGAGAAAAGCCTGGATCCAGGCGTCGAAATCGGCATCGCGCAGGTCGCCGGTCAGGGCGTTGTCGGCGCCGAGCGTGCCGCGCACGTCGCGCGCGAGAAAGTTCTCGGACAGGCCGTCGGGCTCTTGGTAGCGCTTGTTGCTGTCGCGCAATCGCGTGCCGTGGCCGGAGAAATAGAGCAGCACGAAGTCGCCGCTCTTCGACTGCGCGAGCAGGCGGCCGAGGGCTTCGTGGATGGCTTGCGATTCGGGCAATGCGGAGCCGCTCACGCCGTCGGCGAGCACGGTGATGTCGGCGGGCGCGAAGCCCTGCTTGAGCAATGCGTCGCGCATCAGCATCACGTCATTGCGCGGCGCCTGCAGCCACAGGGCCTGCGGCTGGTTGACGAGTTCGGAGACGCCGACGAGCAGGGCGCGTTGGGTGGCGAAGGAAAGGCTGCTGCAGGCAAGCAGCCACGCCATCAGCAACGCTTGCAGGAAGCGCCACTGTGCTGCTCCCTCTCCCCTTGGGGAGAGGGTTGGGGTGAGGGCCGACGGCGATGGCAAGGGCGGTGCTTCTGCGAGGGCACCTGCCCTCACCCTGGCCCTCTCCCGCAAGCGGGAGAGGGAACAAGACAGCAGGCCGCCTGATGTCATGGCCGCTCCGAAGCCGGCCCAGCCGATTCGACCAGCGGCGACGCCGCGAGCAGCGACAAACCACCGACCGGGTCGTCCACCCGCAAGCGCCAGACGCCGTTCGTGCCCGGCCCGCCGACCACTTCGGCCGAGATCGTGCGCAGCAGCCGATCGGCCTCGTCCACGCGCACACCATCTTTCCAGCGCACGACCAGGTTGGCCGACGCTGCGGCCGGTGCGGTCGGCACATTGCGAAAGCGCACATCGTCCTCTTCCGATCCACGCCCACCGAGCAGCCCGACGTTCTGCACCACCACGCACAAGGCGAGCACCGCGAACGCAGGCCGCATCCAGCCATCGGCGCCGAACCAGCGGCGGATGCTGCCCCACCAGCCGCCTTCGGGCCGTTCCTGCGGCCGGGCGCGCGGCGACACGGGCGCGGCCGGCGCGGCCTCGGGCGACTGCGTCAGCGCCGAGCCCAACTGCAGGCCGACAGTGCGGTACAGCGCCTGGTAGTCGGCGCGCGGGTCCTGCGCGCCGAGCGGCGTGCCCGAGAGCACCGAGAACACGCCGCCCACGGTGCGCAGCGCGATATGCCCCGGCTCGGGCGCGATGGGCAGCACCTTCTGCGCGGCCCATTCGTCGTGCACCGCGCGGATCGCGGCAAGCCGCGTGGCCGAGACCTCGCCGAGCACGCGAGCGCACAGCTGCGGGCTGGGCTCGAGCGTGAGCACATTCCAGGTTTGAATGAGGCCGAAGGCCGGCTCGAAGGGTTCGTCGTCGGGTTCGAGCAGCACGTCGAAGACGCCGGCCCAGTCGGCCTCGCCCGCGGCCATCCAGCCCTGCCAGAGATCGCCGTGGATGCAACGGTCCAGCAGCACGCCGAGCAACCGCCCTTCGTGCACCACGCTGACGAGGCGGCCCGGCGCCCAGCGTGCGGGGAAGGCGCGCTGGGCGACAGCCTCGCGGCGCCGGGCCAATTCGGTGAGGGGCAGCAGGAGATCCTGCAGTGCGGGCGCCGCCACCGCCGATGCGGCTTGCGGCATCGCACCCGGCATGGCCACCGTGGCCACGCCAGCGGCTGCAGCAGCTGCATCGGGCACGGCGGCGCTGCCGGTTTCGAACGCGTTGCGGATCACGCTGAGCGGGGGCCAGAGTTCGGTGTTCATGGCGGTCTGTTCCTGAATGGCTATGTCTTCAGGCATAAGACGCTTCAGCACCGAGGATTTTGAAAACCTGCAGGATCGCCGCCATGTTTTCCGCCTCGATGGCGATGCCCAGGGTCTGCTGGATCCAGCCGCCCAGCCGGGTCTTGGCGTAGTCGGCGGTGAGGCCCTCGCGCTTGTGCACCAGGCCCAGGCGCCCTGCGCGGTAGTGGTACGAGGCAATGGCATGGCGCGAGGCGATGCCCGAGAGCCCGCCTTCGGCCTCCTTGCCGAAGCCCTCGCACAACAGGATGCGTTCGGGCTCGGGCAGCTCGGCGATGAAGGCGCGCGCGGCCAGCTGCACCGCCTGTGCGCTCAGGCCGTGTTCGGCCAGGCAACCGTCGAGGTCCTCGCCCGCGCCGATCTCGTCTTCGAGCTGCGCCTCGGTGATCTGGTCGCCGATGGAAAGCTTGCGGCGGAACGAGCTGGCCCGCGTGCAGTCGATCAGGTAGCGCCGGAAGTACGCGCACAGCGCGAAGGCGGTCGAAGGCGCGCTGTGGCTCGCGCGCTCGTCGGCTTCATCGGGATCGGCATCGAGCCGCAGCACCTTCACATAGATGAACTGCGCCACCAGCTCCTGCCGCCCTTCGCCCAGGATCTGCAGCTCGGGCGGGTTGCAGGCCACGAGCGCATCGCCAACGATGCGGTACATGGTGCCCATGTCGTTCGAGGACAGCGTCTGCCTGCGCCGCCAGAGGCGGACGAGTTCAGTACTCTCTGCGGACGAAAGGGTTTCCTGCATGGAGGGACAAGGTTCAGGCCAAGGTCGGGTCAGTCATCGACGCAGACGCCTTCGCTCGGCACCAGGCATTGCGCCAGCCCCGCGCCGACCGGGCCACCGCGCGTGCGCATCGTCGACGACACCGCCGCCTGCGCCACGGCGAGGCCGCGCGGCAGAAGAATCCACAGCTGGCCGCGTTCCTTCATGCGGCGTGCGTTGGTCGCGGCCGCCTGGCCGTTGCCGAAGAAATAGTCGGCGCGCACCGCACCGCGGATCGCGCCGCCGGTGTCCTGCGCAATGGTCAGGCGCTGCATCGGTGCGCCGCTGCCGGGCGTGCGGGTCGAGACGAACACCGGGTAGCCGAGCGGCGTGCTGCGCGGATCGACCGCGATCGAGCGCCCCGCCGACAGCGGCACGCCGAAGGCGCCCACCGGCCCGCCCACGGGCGAGGTCGATTCCTTGAAGAACACGTAGCTCGGGTCCTTGATGCCCGACCCCGTCACCGCGCCGGCCGTGCGGCGTCCCGGCACCACGACCGCGCCGCTGGCGGTGGGCCGTGCGAGCGTGAAGCCGCGAGTGCGGATGACGCTGCTGTCGACGCCGCCGACATCGTCGTCGTCGCCGTCGTCCAGTTGCAGCTCGATCGACGAGCCGCGCACCTTCACCGCGCTGCGCGGCTTGCCGTTGGCGGCCTGCGCAATGGTGGGACGGAAGGGCTGGCCGTTCTGCTCTGCGTAGGCCACGCGAATGGTGTCGCCATTGGCCAGCTTGATGCGGCCCGAGCCCTGGATCTGCATTTCGTAGAGCGCGGTGGCGCTGCTCACGAAGGCCAGCACCTTGGCGTTGGGCGCGCCCTTGGTCTCGATCTCTTCGCGGGTGTAGTACGGCAGCAGTTGCTTGCCCTCGATGCGCATGCGCACCTTGCGGTCGAGCGTGTCGCGGGTGATGGCCGAGAGATCGAGCGCATAGAGGCCGGGCGCGCCCATGTCGCGCGTGCTCAGGCCCGTCTGCACGACCACGTTGCGGCCCTCGACCTTCGCGGCCACCGTGCCGCTGCCGGCCGGGAGCTTGCGCGCATCGGCGAACAGCATGTCTTCCGGCTGGCCGTACACGGGGTAGATGAAGGGCGCGCCGTAGGTGCGGCTGCCCGCGATCTCGGGTTCGAAGTAGCCGGTGACCACGCCGTCGGGCTTGCGATCATCGTCGCGGATCTGGTAGGCCGAAAACTCGCTCTCGAAGAAGCCGCGGATGGCGTTGCGGTTCTTGCCGTCGACCTTGCCAGCGCGGTCGCACACCTCTTTCCACTCGGCGCCGCGGCCGGTGAGCACCTTGCAGCTGCCCAGGAACGCGGGCCAGGTCTCGGCGAAATCGTCACGCGACCAGCCCGGCATCGCGTCGAAGCTGACCGCGGTGTAGGTGGCCAGCTGGGTCGAGAAGGTGCGCGCCTGGCCGGCCACGCTCGCGCCAGTCGAGGCGGGGCGTGAACTGGTGGTTGTCGATGCCGACGTGTCGGTGGTGGCCGTGGTGTCGGTGGTCGCGGCCGGGGGCGGGTTGGCGCAGCCGGCCAGCGATGCGACGGCCGCGAAGGCGGCCCAGCGAAGCAGCGTGGTGGTGAAGCGCGGCGACTGTGAGGTATGCATGAAAGTCTCCTTGTCCGGAAAAAGCGGCCATCGAACCGATGGGCCAACGTCTACAGACGATTACTTCTCGACGATTTTGAAATTCGCGACGCCATAGACGTCGTTGCACGGGGCGCCGGGGGCGCAGGTCGGCTTGCCCAGCAGCGGAGACGGACCGGTGCCGCGCGTGGCTTCGAGCGCGGAGAGCACCGGCAGCGGGAACTGCGGAAACACGCCGTCGTTCTGCACGCCGGAAGCACTGAAGTCGCGCTCGTGTTCGCTGACGAGCACGGCGAACTGGTTGGTGCCGGCGGGGCCGCCCGCGTCCATCGGCCATGAGGCGCGCGGCAGCGACAGGGCGCTGTTGGCGTTGATCTTGTTGTACTTGTCCAGCAGGTTCGGGAACAGGAGGAACATCTCGCCGCCGCTGGAGAGCAGGAACACGTAGACGAAACCGTCGCGCTTGCTGCGCACCTCGAAGGCGAGCTTGTCCTTGCCGATGGCGACCTCGGCCTTCTTCGCGGTGGCCGTGACCTCGAAGCCTGGCGCGGCGCCCGCCGCGAGCGACTGCAGCGATTCGAGCGGCGTGCGCGGCGCCGCCGGCGGAGGTGGCGGTGGCGGTGGCGGTGGCGGTGGGGGTGGAGGCGGCGGCGGGGTCGGTGTCTGCGCGACCTTGGTGTCGATCGGCGGCGGCGGTGCGGTGGTGGTGACGTCCGTCTTGCCCGCACCACCGGCGCGGCCCTGGTACCACCACCAGCCGCCGCCGGCGACGGCTGCAACGACGGCCACGGAAGCGAGCGCGGCAACGGTCTTGCCTTTGCCGCCACCGGTGCCTGCGCCCCCCGGAGCGGGCGCCGGGGGTGGCGCCTTCTTGCCAGCGATCACCGTCGCGGCGTTCGCATTGGACCCCGTGTGGTTTCCGCCCGTGCGCGCGCCCGAAGGCGGCTGCGTGCGCGGCGTCGGCGCGATGCTGTGGCCGACTTCCAGATCGAGCGCCGCGCGCAGTTCGGCCATCGACTGCGGCCGCTGCTCGGGCCGCACGCCCAGGCCCGCATCGATCGCCTGCAGCAGCTTGAGGCTGTAGCGCTGGCGCAGGATGTCGTTGCCCGCGAGCGGCACATAACTGTCGGACAGGAGCCGCGCCACCGAAGGCGGCGGCGCGCGGCCGCACACGGCCACGTGCATCACGGCCGCGAGGGCGTAGACGTCGGTCCACGCGCCCTGGGACATGTCGGGCATCTCGGCGTACTGCTCGATGGGCGCGTAGCCGGGCTTGAGGATGACGGTGATCGCCTGCGTCTTGTCGGTGATCACGCGGCGCGCGGCGCCGAAGTCGAGCACCACCGGACGGCCGGAGCCTTCGAGCAGGATGATGTTGTCGGGCGCGATGTCGCGGTGGTAGCAGTTGGCGTTGTGCATCACGCCGAGCGCCTGGGTCACGCCGTCCATGATGCGGATGAGCCATGACTCGTCGACACCTGCGGGGATGGCGACCAGAGCTTCCCTCAGCGTGTCGCCCCGGTAGAAGGGCATCACCATGTAGGTGGTGCCGCGCTCTTGCCAGAACCTGTAGACCTTCAGGAGCGAGGGGTGGTCGAACTGGGCGAGGAGGCGGGCTTCGTTGATGAAGCTGCGCATGCCGAGGTCGAAGGTTTCGCGGTGCCGCTCCGAGAGGGGGACTACGGTGCCGTCCTGCTGTCTTGTCGACAGGGACGTTGGCAGGTACTCCTTGATGGCGACTACGCGTTCGAGGGCGTGGTCCCAGGCCTCGTAGACGACGCCGAAGCCGCCCTGGCCTATGACTCGGGTGATTTCGAATTCTGCTAGGCGGGCGCCTACGGGGAGGAGGCCGGCTTCGTGGGTTCCCGATGCGGGGCTGGTGACGGGGACGTTGGACAGGCTTGTGGTGCCGGCTGTGATGACGGTTGCGCTTGTGTCGCCGCCTGTGGCTGGCTGTTGCGGTGCGGGTCTGGAGACGACGCGGGTGCGGTCGTCTTCCGGCGGGGGGGCGTTGTCGGTCATCGACCTGCTCCTGCGGGTTGAACGCCTTTTTGAATTTGCTTTCCGAGGCCGGGTCTCGCCCCGGCGGGCGACTTACTTTCTTTTGCTTCGCCAAAAGAACGTAAGCAAAGAAAAGGCGACCCCACTGTCTGCGACCCCTTCGCTGCGCTACGGGGCAACCTGCGGTGCTCACGTTTCGCGGGGTCCGCAGAACTCGCTTCGCTCAAACAGCTGCGGCCCTGATCCGCGAAACGCTCCGCTCCTCGGCGCAGCCAGAGGGGGGTGGAGACAACACGGGCCATTGCTTCGCTCGGCCCGAAGGGCTGGCACGCTGCGCGTGTCAGCCTTGAACTGCCTGCTGCGGTTCGTTGAATGTTGCGAGGCCGAGCGAAGCGATGGCCAGAAGTGTCCCGAGCGCCGAGCGCAGCGATGGCGTGTCCGGTGTCCAAATCCCTTCTGGCTGCGCCGAGGAGCGCAGCGTTTCGCGGATCAGGGCTCGCAGCTGTTTGAGCGAAGCGAGTTCTGCGAGACCCCGCGAAACGCGAGCACCGCAGGTTGCCCGTAGCGAAGCGAAGGGTCGCAGACAGCAGGGTCGCCTTTCTTTTGCCTACTTTTCTTTGGCGAAGCAAAGAAAAGTAGGTCGCCCGCCGGGGCGAGACCCGGCCTCGGAAAGCAAAAGGAAGCAAGGAGGTCATTCCCCACCCCCAAGAAACAAAGCCTCGAACTGCGCGTCGCGTGGCAACCCAGTCGCAAGCATCCGAACCCCACCTTCAACAGCCGGATCACCAAGCCACAACGAAGCCCCTGCAGCAGGCAGTTCCAGCGACTCGACGCCAACAGCAGCATCGCCGGCCGCAGCTACGAACAGCCGCCCAAGAACGGCATCGAACCGCAGCGCATCAAGATCCCCATCCAGCCCCTCAAGCGCAGCCTGAATCCCCAACGCCCACCAGTGCAGTGCGGCAGCCAGTGCCTCGCCCTGAAGCACCTCGGAACCCTCGCCCAGTTCAACGGCAAGAGTGAACGGAAAGTACCGTCCAACGCCATCGACAGAAGGCATCAACACCCCAATCCACCCACGCTCGCCAGCAACCTGCGGCCCCAGCGCAAAACACCAGATCGGCGCCTCCAGGTAGTAGGAAGTCCAATCCGCATGCCGATCCCGCAGCCGCGCAAGCCCGCGCTGCAACCACTGATCCCACACCGACCGAAACGACTCCGGCAACCGCCGATGCGCAAAGTCCCCCATGCCGGGCAACTTGCCAAACCATCCAGGCAATTCAGCCGAGGCAAAGAGGGATGAAGAAGTAGAAGAAGAGGCCAGACTCACAACCCCTCCGGACAAGAAAACTCCCGCAGCTCACGCAACCGGATCGGATGCTGCACGCTGTTCGTCGTCACTTCAAAACGCGTCTTGCGCGCGCCGATCTGGAAGGTGATGAAGAACTTCTCCGGCGCATCGCCCGCTTCGAGCTGCCCATCGTCGAGCGCACGGAACAGCGCCCACGGCCCATCGACCGCCGAGCCCGAACTGCCGGTCGTCGAAGGCGGGCTCACCTGGATGCGCACCTGGTTGCTGCCCTTCGGCCCCGGCCACTGCACCGCCATCGGCACAACCGGGCCATGCGCGTACTTCACGAGCTGCCCATCGACGTCGAGGATGAACTGGGTGATGCCCGCGTCCATTTCCACCGGCTTGAAGTCCAGCCGCATCGAGGGGCCGCGGCCACCCGCGCGGAAGAAGATGTCCTTGATGCGCGCGGCGCGCTCGAACTGCGCGAGCGCCTGCGTGGTGATCGCGCCGCGCTCGGCCACGGGCTTGTAGCGCCACGGGCGCGTGCTCGTATCGACCAATGCGGCCAGCCGCTTCTGGAAGAACTCGTCCATCAATCCGCCGGCCCCGAACATCTGGCCGAAGTCCTCGGGCAGCACGTCGCGCTTGCTGGTCGGAGAGAACGGATAGCGGCCCGCGATGGCGCGCGCGCAGAACTCGGTCACCGGGCGCAGGTCCTGGCTCAGGTTGCCGCGCTCGGCCACCTGCGCCTGCGCGGCGCCCGACTGGCTCAGGTTCTCGACCATCGAACGCACCGGCTCAGGCAGGCGTCCCGCATCGGCCTTGAGCTTGCCCGCCACGTCACCGGGCGGCGGCGAGGTGCGTCCCTTCACGGCCGTATCGACCGCGTTCAGGTACACGTACACCTCGTTGAAGAGCTTCAGCGCATCGTCGATGGGCGCGGGCTGGCCGGGCGCGGCGGCGGTGACCAGGCGGCGCAGCGGTTCGAAGCGGTCGTCCACGATGCTCTCGATGCGCTTGCCGGTGGCCACCGGCTTGTTGGGGTCGCCGCCGAACAGGTCTTCCAGGCCCTTGCGCGTGTTCGCGACGGTGGCGGTGGCCTTGCTCACCACGTCCTTCGGTTGGTCGGCGGGGATCAGCGTGGTCTCTTTCACCACGGCGCGCAGGAAGTTCGCGAGCGGCGAGCTCACGCCCGAGAGGATGCGTGCGGCCTCGATGTTCTTCTCCAGGCCGGTGGCGCGGATCAGGCGCACATCGGCGAGCAATGCCTCCCACTGCTTCACGTACTCGGCGAGATACAGGCGGCGCACGCGGTCGGTCAGCGCGCCGAGCGCGGCCACGTCGCGCAGGCGGTCGGCGGCGCCCTTGTCCTGCCCGAGCACCCACGGGTCTTCGGCGGCGAGCAGGCCGGTGAGCACCGTCACCTCGTTCTGGAAGCGCTTGTGATAACCGTCGTAGGTGAACATGCCCGGCACGCCTTCGGTCAGCGGCTTGCCGCTGATGCGCTCGAACACGAGCGGTGCCGAAGGGCCTGCTGCCGTCGCCACGCTGAAGCCCGGGATGTCCTTGGTCGCGCGCTGGCGCTTGAGGCGACTGAACACGCGCTGCTCCAGCGGATAGCTCGCGAGCACGGCGCGCACGCTGCGCACCAGGTTCTCGTCCATCTTGAGCGGCGAGCGCGGCGGGCCCTGCGCGATGAGCACGTCGAGCTGGTCTTCGAGCGCCAGGCGCTGGTCTTCGGGAATGCCGCGGTCGAGGCTGCGCGCCCAGTCGAGCGTGATCCAGGCCTTCAGCGCTTCGGGATCGAAGTGCTCGGGCTGGTAGAGCATCAGGTAGCTCTTGAGCGCTTCGTACGTGTACTCGAGGTTGTCCTTCTGCGCGGTGCGCAGCTGGTCCTCGATGCGCTTGGCGATCTGCGGCAGGAACACGTCGTTGAGCGCGCGCTGGTGCGCGAGCCGCGCGGCGGCATCGAGCTTGTCGCCCTGGTAGAGGCCCAGCGTCATGCTCAGCGGCTCATCGCCCTGGCGGTTCTCGGGGGTCTTCCAGATGTCGCGTATGCCCTGCATCGCGGGCGCCACCTCGACCAGGTTCTGCAACTGCACCGGCAGGTTGGCCAGGCTCTTCTGCGCGGGCACGGCGCGCGCTTCCACCGACTTCAGGTAGTTCGTGTTCTGCCAGGTGCTGTAGCCCCAGCCCGCGATGAGGCCGACGGTGACCAGCGTCATCGCGGCCACGCCCGTCATGCGCAGCAGGTGGCGGCGGCGCTCCAGCTTCACGTCGGCGCCGGCCAGGCGCTGCTCGGGGAACACCACGTCGCGCAGCAGCGAGGTGAGGAAGTAGCTGCGCCCGCTCGATTTCTGCGGCGCGAGCATCGCGCGCTCGATGCCGAAGCTGCGCGAGAGGCTGCCCATCACGCGGTCGATCGGGCTGCCCTCCTGTGTGCCGCTGGTGAAATACACGCCGCGCACCCACGGCGGCTGCGCGAAGCGCGAGCCGGTGAACACCTGGTCCAGCAGGTCCGACAGCAGCGAGCCGATGGAGCCGAACTGCGCCGGGAACCCGAAGATCGCCGCGCGGCGCGTGCCGTCGGTCTCGCGCTGCATGCGCGGAATGAGGCCGTCGTTCACGCGGTTGTGCAGCAGCGCGAACTCGCGATGGAAGGCGGTGGAGAGGCCCTTCTCCTCGGTCTGCACGTTCTCGTCGGCCGGCAGCGTGAAGCCGAAGACCTGCGCGCGCTGTTCCTTGCCGAGGTCGTCGAAGTAGTCGGTGAAGCCGTAGAGCAGGTCGCTCTTGGTGACGAGCACGTACACCGGCAGGCGCGTGGTGAGCTTGCTGTCGAGTTCGAGCAAACGCGCGCGAATCGATGCGGCGAGTTGCGTGCGCTGCTCGGGTCCTTGGCTCAACAGGTCGGCGACGCTCACCGTGAGGAACACGCCGTTGAGCGGACGGCGCGGGCGCGCCTTCTTGAGCAGGCCGAGGAAGCCTTCCCATGCGTTCTTGTCCTCGGTCTGGTGGCTGTCCTGTGTGGTGTAGCGGCCGGCGGTGTCGATGAGCACAGCCTCGTCGGTGAACCACCAGTCGCAGTTGCGCGTGCCGCCCACGCCGCGGATCGCGCCGGGGCCGAACTTCTCGGCGAGCGGGAACGAGAGGCCCGAGTTCACGAGCGCTGTCGTCTTGCCCGCACCGGGCGCACCGATGAACACGTACCACGGCAGGTCGTACAGGTAGCTGCCGCCCGAGATCGACATCCAGTCGCGCCAGCCCGGCTTCTTGCCGGCGGCGTGCAGGCGCATCTGCTTCAAGGTGGCGACGGCTTCGCTGAAGCGCGTGTCGAGGATCTTCTGTTCGCCGTTGACCGGTGCGTCGGTCTTGACGGTCGGCGCCTTCATGAGGCCGTCGGTCAGGTGCTGGCTCGCACGGCGCGCGCGCCAGCGGCGGTACAGCACGCGCAGCACCACGAGGAGCACGATCACGCCGATGACGATGGCGCGCACCATTTCGCTTTCGAGCGGTGCGAGCGAACCGATCTTCACCAGCGGGCCGATCCACCAGATCAGGAGCCCGACGACGATGAGCGCGAGCAGCGTCAGCAGCAGCGGGCTGAACAGGAATCCGAAGATTTTCTTGATCATTTCGTCGCTCCTGGAACGGGAGCAGCCGGTGCCGGGGCCGGGGCCGGTGCGGCGGAAGAAGCGACACGCTCGGGCTCGGTCAGCAGCACGATGTCCACGCGGCGGTTGCGTGCCCGGTTGGCGGGCGTGTCGTTGGCGGCCACTGGCTCGGCGTCGGCCTTGCCGTCCGAGCGCATGCGCGCGGGGTCGACCAGCGTGGTGAGCGCGCCCTTCACCGCATCGGCCCGCGCGGCCGAGAGGTGCCAGTTCGACGGATAGCGCAGCGACCGGATCGGCTGGTTGTCGGAGTGGCCGGTGATGAGCACGTCGCCCTTCACCTCGGCCAGCGCCTGCCCAATGCGGCGCAGCACCGGCAGCGACGCGGCCATCGGCTCGGCGCTGCCGGAGCCGAAGAACGAGTCGCCGCGCAGGCGCACCACGCTGCGGTCGGCCTCGTCGGTCACGGTGACCAGGCCCTGCTTGACTTCGGGTTCGAGGAAGCGCGCGAGCCGCGGCGTCTTCGCGGGCGGCGCGGGGGGCGCGATCTGGATGTTGGGCACGCGCAGGCCCGACACCGCGGCATAGGTGGTGTCGGAGCGGTTGTTCAGCATGAGCCGCATGCCGACCCATGCGAGCGCGAGCAGGAACGCGAAGCCCGCCGCGAACACCCACAGCGGCAGCGATTCGCGCAGCCGCACCGTGCCCGCACCCTGCCCGCGCCAGTGCGGCGAGAGTTCGGGTTCGAGTTGCGGACGGTCCTTGGCGATCAGGTCGGCCAGGCGCTGGCGCACCGAATCGAGTTGCGCGCGGCCGTTGTCGACCACGCGGTAGCGGCCTTCGAAGCCGAGCGCGAGCACGCTGTAGATGAGTTCGAGCAACTGGCGGTGCGTGGGCACGTCCTGCGCGAGCTTGGCCAGGAGTTGGAACACCTTTTCGCCGCCCCAGGTCTCGTTGTGGAACTGGACCAGCAGGCTCTGCTTGTTCCAGCCGGCCTGCACGCCCCAGGGCGTGTTGGCCACGGCCTCGTCGAGCGCGGTGCACAGCACGTAGCGCGCGGCGAGCACCGATTCGTTGCTCACGCCCGAGCGGCGCGCGCTGGCGTCGAACTGGTTCACCGCATCGGCGGTGGAGGCGCGCAGCGCCGGCACGTTGGGCGGCTGCGCGAGGTTGCGCAGCTTGCCGATCAGCACCAAGAGCTTGCCCGCGGCGGAGACCAGCGGATTGAGCAGGCCGATCTCGCCGACCTCCACGGCCGGCGTCGGATCGGTGCCGCCGAAGAACGGCGCGGGCGCCGCGGCCGGCGGGGTGCCTGCCGGCGTGCGCGGCTTGGGTTTGATGACCGTGCGCTCCGACTCGAAGGCGGCAAAGGGGTCGGGAGGTGTGCTCATGATGGTGTTCCGTTTCCGTCAGCCGCTGGGGCTAGGAACGAATGGCCCAGAAGGCGAGATCGAGGCCGGGGAAGTCGCCGGCGATGTGCATCGCGATGCCGCCGGATTGCTCTAGCTGGCGCCACAGGTCGCTGTTGCGCGTTTCGAGTTCGAAATAGTTCGCGCCCGTGTGGAAGGGAATCTGTCGCGGAGCCACCGGCATCGGCGTAAGCGTGACGCCCGGGAGCGCGAGGTTCACAAGGTCGCGGATGCGCTCGACCGGGCCGATCTTCACCTGCGTGGGGAAGCGCGCGCGCAACGCCTCGCTCGGCATGTTCGCGTTCACCGCGAGCACGAAGGTGGCCTTGCGCTGCAGTTCGACGTCCGTGACCATCGCCACGCGCACGCCGTGCTTGCGGTCGTGCAGCTCGATGCGGATGGCCGACTGCTCGAACACCATCGAGAGGCTGCGGCGCAGGTCGTCCATCACCGGGCGGAAGCTCAGCGCGAGGTCGTCGTGGATATAGGGACCGAAGCGCGCCACGCGGCGCGAATCGCGAAAGCTCGAGAGGTCGCCGGCCAGTCCGAGCGCATGCTCGAAGAAGTGCTGCGGGTGCAGCATCGAACTCTTTGCGAGGTGCGCAAAGATCGCCTCGTTGCGGTTCACCGCCTGCAGCAGCATGAAGTCGGCGATCTCGGCCACGCCGCCGGTGCCGCCCTGCGTCATGCGGCCGGCCAGCGCCTCGCCGCGCTGGCGCAACAGGCCCAGCAGTTCGTCGAGCCAGGCGCGGATCACTGCATGGCCGGCCACGTCGAGCAAAGGCGGGATCATCCCGCGGTCGAGCTGGACCTGGTTGTCGGTACGGCGCTCGACCACGCGGGCCACGCCCATGGTGGTCCAGGCGTCGGTGGCTTCGCTGGCGCGCATGAGGCGCGTGTGCAACTGGCCCAGCTGCAGCATCGCGGTGCGCTCGCCGGCGGTGTTGGAATCGGGTACCTCGGACTCGAGCACGCGGTGGCGCACCAGCTCTTCATAGTCTTCGGCATCGGCCTCGCGCGCGCCGGCGCGGCGCAGCGGCAGCGCGAGCACCACTGGCTCGTCGCGCATCGTGGAAGGAATGTCGATGGGCTCGGGCAGCGGATCGACCGCCGGCATGTCGAACACTGTGCCGTCGCCGAACACGCCGACCGCGCGCACCAGCGCGAGCTTGCCCAGCGTGAGCGCGGCCTGGTCGATTTCGAGTTCGGCAAGACCCCAGGCGTAGGGCGTGGTCGAACGCAAGAGCACATGCCTCGCATGATCGGCATGACGCTCGCTCTGCTGCAGGTGCTGAGGCTGCAACAGCATCCCCTCGCTCCAGACCACTTTTGTTCGCCAACTCATCCGCACTCCGTCAACGGCAAGGGTTGCCTGAAAGAAACACGAAGTTTCCGGCGCGGAGGGCGGCGGGCAAATCCGCCTAATGGCCTAGATGGAGCGGTTTGGAGCTACGGCGAAGGGACTAGATGGGCCGTTCGGGTCCACGGGAATATGGGATGCCATTGGGCGCCGTGCTGGGTAGCCTGCGCCCAACTCAAAGTCACCAGGGCCCGGCCCAACGTCCAGCATGAAATTGACCGCACTTCTATTGGCCTCGACACTTTTTGCCGGCGGCTGTTCCAATCTGCGTTCGGTGACGATGCCGGACGAGGAGAACCTCCTGAGTGGCGCAGGCTCGCTGCTGGTCGGCGGCGACGGCAAGAAGTCCGACGGATTCGAGCAGATCAATCTTGAGGAACTGCTCAAGACCTACGGACTTCAGGACGTTGATGCAATAGCAAAAGCCAAGCCGGGAGACAAGGCCAGGTTCGAGTACTTGCGAAATGATCTTCAGGACCGAATCCTCGCCGCCTCGAATCAGAAATGCGCGACTTTCATCAGGATGCTGGTGTCGTCGAAGGCGCAAACCAATATGGTGTGGAGCAACTTCGCCACGCTGCTTTCCGGCGCAGCTTCCGTGACCACTCCCGGCTCCGTGGCAAGAGTTCTTTCTGCGGGCAGCACGCTGTCGAGTGGAATCCTCGCCAGATACGACCAAGCGTATTTCAACAATCTCGCACTGAACGTCGTCTCTTCGGGAATCTCGAGACAGCGCGAGGGGATCCTGAAGCAGATCCAGGCTTCAAGAACACAGCCGATGGCTGCGTACCCGGTGAACAGGGCGGTGGCAGATGCGCTGAACTATCACGCTGCGTGCAACATTATTTCGGGACTGGAAACGGCGGCTGCGGCGACGAGCGCGGGCACGAATCCGCCCATTCCTGCTGCTCCCGCGACCCCAAAGACTCCCGCAGTTACCAAGCCTGGAGCTGCAGGCAAGCCTGCCACCACGATTGCCGTGAGATAGGGATCAGGAAAACAGCTGCTGTCTTCGATCACAACGCCAAGAGCGTGCGCGGTGCTGCGTCAGCGCCCGCCGGCGCGCAGGGCCTGCACCTGCTCCGCATACGCCTTCTCTATGCGCTGCAGCCGCTGCGCGCGCGCCGCCTCGTTCACCCAGGCGGCGGCCATGGCGCGCTGCTTGCCGAGCTCGTACTCCAGCCGTGCCTCGGGCAGGAGCGCGCTGTCGTCGGCCGCGGCGTAGCCGTAGGCCGCGCGCAGGTTCTTGAGCACTTCGCGCTCGGCATCGGCGCGCGGGCTCTTTCCCTGTCCGTAGGTGACGAGGAAGTTCTGCAGCTTCGCCTGGAACTCGGGCGGGTAGTTGCGCCGCACCACCATCGGCGCGCCGGGCGGCGGCGCGGACTCCCAGATCACCTGGAGCCGCTCGGCCTCGATGGGGAACTGCTGGCGGAAGCGCTCGAGGTCGGTGGTGTTGTTGGTGGCCACGTCGGCGTCGCCGTTGGCCACGGCCAGCGCGGTGGCCTGGTGGGTGCCGACGAATTCGCTGCGAAAGCGGGTTTCCATCTCGATGTTGTTCGGCAGGAAGAGCTGGCTCTGCGGCACCACGAACCCGGTGACCGAGCGGCTGTCGCCGCGCGCGAGGCGCCAGCGCTCGGGCTGGGCGAGCATGCCTTCCAGGGTGTTGAGCGGGCCGGCCTTGCGGGCGAGCAGCACCGCGCGGTGCTCGGGCATGCCGGGGCGGCGCGCGATCTGGGCCACGACTTTCATGCGGCGCTGCATCACGGCATCGAGCGCCATCTTGGCGGAAAGAAAGGCCATGTCGATCTCGTCGCGGCCGATGGCGCGGTCGAGCTCTTCGTACGACGGCACCGAGTACGCATTGACCGGGATGCCGAGCGCGCGGCTCATGTCGGCCATGAGCGGCGTCCAGAGGGCGCGCGATTCGACGGTGCCGCCGAGCGGAAGCACGCCGAAGCGGATGGACTGGATGGGTTTCTCGTGCGTGACCTGCGCCAGGGCCGGCGAGGGCAGCAGCAGTGCGGTGGCCGCGGCGAGCATTGCCATCAGCAGTTGCTTCAATACAGGGAACATGTCGCCACCTGGTTCTTGCGAGTCAAGACGACCCGGGAATCAGGAACTCAAGGTGTCACGTCCTTGAGCACACTGACCTGTTCAGCATAGCCGCTCTCGATGCGTTGCAGCCGGGCCTGCCGCGCGGCGTCGTTCACCCACTGGGCCGTCACGGCGTTCTGTTTGGCCAGTTGGTAGGCCAGCTTGGCGGCCGGCTGCAGCGAGCTGTTGTCGGCCGCCACGAAGCCGGCCAGGTCGTGCAGCGACTTGAGCACCACCCGCTCGGCGTCGCCGCGCGGCCCCTTGCTGCGGCCGTAGGCAGTCAGGAAGGCCTGCACACGGCCGCGCAGTTCGGCCGGGTACTCGCGCCGCACCACGATCTGCGCGTGCGGAATGAGCTCCGACTCCCACAGCACCTGCAGCCGCTGGGCCTCGGCCGGAAAGCGCAGCTTGAAGCGCTCGAAGTCGGCCGAGTTGTTGGTGGCCACGTCGGCCTCGCTGTTGGCCACGGCGAGCGCATTGGTCTGGTGGGTGCCCACCACCTCGCTCAGGAAGCGCGTCTCCATCACGATGTGGTTCGGCAGGAAGAGCTGCAACTGCGGCACGATGAAGCCCGACACCGACTGCTTCTCGCCGCGCGCCAGGCGCCAGCGGTCGGGCTGGTCCAGCAGGTTCTTCAGCGTGTTCAGGGGCGGCGTCTTGCGCGCCAGCAGCAGCGCGCGGTAGCCGGGCAGGCCGTCGTGCCGAACGACCTGCGCCACCACCTTCATGCGGCGCTGGGTCACGGCGTCCAGCGCCATCTTTCCGGAGAGGAAGGCCATGTCGACCTCGTCGCGCTGGATGGCCTGCTCCAGCGCCTCGTACGAATTGACCGAAAGCACGCTCACCGGACGGTGGATGGCGCGGCTCAGCTCGGCCAGCAGTGGGTCCCAGTCGCTGCGCGACTCGAAGGCGCCGCCCAGCGGGAGGATGCCGAAGCGCACGGGGGCGTGGTCCGGCGGTGTCGCCTGCGCTGCTGCGGCCATCGGCAGGCCGACGAAAAACGCCAGGGCCGCCGCCCTGAAAACGGCAGGAACAACGGCAAGGCAGCGCAGTGAAACCAGCATTTATGGGGCCGAAAGGCGTAGGGTCGCTGGAGAGCAGCGGGTCTAACATGGGCAACGCGGACGCCATTAAATATCAAATACAAGTTAATTTCGTGATGTTTTTCCTGTCTTCCATGTTTGGCGTCGGGCTCCTAAGCTCGTCTGTCATGGGCTCAAAGCATCGATGAACTGGAACTTCCGCGTCCTCCGTGGGCTTGCGCGCCTCACCTTTGCCCAGCAGCTGATCCTGCTGGCGCTGGTGCCGGCCACCGCCGCCACGCTGACGGCGATTGCCGTGCTGACGCGCCAGCACCTGGGCAACCTCACCGAGCTGATGCGCGCCAATGCACAGACGGTGGCACTGCAGGTGGCCACGGTGGCGCAGGCGCCGCTCTCGCGCATGGACCGCCGCGCGCTGCAGCGCACGGCCCAGTCGGGCACCTACCAGCCACATGTGCAGCAGGTGCAGATCTGGACGGAAGACGGCGAGATCGTGGCCAACTCCGAGACCGTCGACCGTGCGCGCGGCGAGGGCCTGCAGGTGGTGGTGCCGATCGTGGCCGACGACGGCCGCCACAACGGCAAGGTGATGGTCGAGATCGGCCTCTCCGCGGTGCAGAACGCCCGCCGCTCGGTCTGGCTCAACGTGGCGGTGGTGCTGGCGATCAGCCTGCTGGGCGTGGGGCTCGCGGGCTGGTGGGCGGCGCGGCGCATCAGCGAGCCGATCCGCGCGCTCGGCAAGGCGGTCGACCGCCTGGGCGCGGGCGAGAACGCGAGCGTGGCGATCGAAGGCACCTCCGAGGTGCAACACCTGCAGCTGGGCTTCAACCAGGCGGCGCGCGCGCTCGCCGAGAGTCGCCGGCTGCTGCAAAGCCGCATCAACGAGGCCACTGCCGAGCTGGCGCGCAAGAACGCGCTGCTCGAAGTGGCGAGCCAGGCCAAGACGCGGCTCCTGGCCGCCGCCAGCCACGACCTGCGCCAGCCGCTGCATGCGCTCACGCTCTTTTCCGACGGGCTGGCCAACGGCGAGACCGATCCGGTGAAGCTGCAGCGCATCGGCCACATCCGCGAATGCGTCGAATCGCTCGACCGCCTCTTCTCGGAACTGCTCAACCTGTCGCAGCTGGATGCGGGTGTGCTTCAGCCGCAGTGGGCCGACTTTCCGCTGGACCGTCTGTTCGATGAAATCAGCCGCAACTTCCGCCCGGTGGCCGAGCAGCAGGGCCTCCGGCTGGTGGCGCGCAAGACCGAGCTGTGGGTGCGCTGCGACTACGTGATGCTCTCGCGCATCCTGAACAACCTGGTGTCGAACTCGCTGCGCCACACGCTCGAAGGCGGCGTGCTCATCGGCGCGCGGCGCCGCGGCAAGGGCGTGCGCATCGACGTGGTCGACACCGGCGTGGGGATCGCCGCGCAGCACCAGACGCGGGTGTTCGAGGAGTTCTACCAGGTGGAGTCGGCCGGTCGCGAGTCCTCGCGCGGTGCCCGCGGCATGGGCCTGGGCCTCGCGACGGTGCAGCGGCTGACGGAGCTCCTGAATACGCGCGTGGAACTCAGCTCGCGGCTTCACAAGGGCACCTGCGTGCGGGTGCTGATGCGCTCGGCGCCGGCCGTGCTGCCCTCGCCGGCGCCGTCGCCGATGGCCGCCGGCATGGAAGAGGGGGAACCGAGCTTTGCAAATCTGCTCATCCTGGTGATCGACGACGAGCGCACGATCCTCGAAGGGCTCTCCGTGGTGCTCGCCAACTGGGGCGCCGAGGTGCTGGTCGCGCAGACCCGTGCCGAGGCGCTCGCGCTGGCCGACACCTGGGAGCAGCCGCCCGACGTGGTGGTGAGCGACCTGCTGCTGCAGGGCGGCGACAACGGCCTGGACGTGATCGCCGCGCTGGAGCGCCATCCGCGCGGCATCGGCCCCGGCACGGCGCGCCTCCTGGTCACCGGCGAGACCAAGCCCGATCGCCTGCGCGAAGTGGCGAGCGCCGGCATCGCGGTGCTCTACAAGCCGGTCTCGCCGCGGGTGCTGCGCCAGTCGATCCACGCGCAGCGCGCCGCCGCACTGCTCAACATCGACGCATAGACCGTCGGACATAGGCCGTGCGGCCGCCGCGGTGTGAAGTTCGTCACGCTGGAACGGCGCCCCATGGACTGACATAGCCCCTCTGCCTTATCGCGCGAAACAGGGTGCGTCCTTACATTGGGTCATGCACCCTCGCTGCAGAAGCAGTCACATGTCCGTCGTCGCGAAACACCTCTCCCATCCCTTCCCCGGAAGGCTGCGCGGCGCCTTGCGCGCGGCGCTGGCCTTCGGCCTGACCGCGGGCGTGGCGGTCGGCCTCCTCGGCCTGTCGATGACCAGCCGCGCGGCCGCGGCCCCCAGCCTCACCGTGCTGATGAGCGACGACAACCCGGCGCATTCGGAATTCGTGCAGCAGCTGCGCGCGAGCCAGGAGCCCGGCGGCCGCTTCGAGCTGGTGCGCCTCTCGACCACCGGCGAGAGGCCGCAAACCATCGAGACGGCCGGCGCCGATACCGAACCACGTGCCAATGCGGGCGTTCGCACGCGCAGCATGCGGCCCTCGGCCGCCGACGCGAACCTCACCATGGCGGTGGGTGTCGCGGCCGCGCGCGCCGCCGTCGAGCGGCCGGGCCAGGAGCCGCTGGTGCTCGCGATGCTGAGCCGGCTCGACTACGAAACCCTGAAGGCCGCGAGCCCGGCCTTGAAGCGCAGCGACCGCCGCGTGGGCGTGCTGCTGCGCGACCCGGCGATGGCCGACCAGCTCACGCTCATCCATGCGGTGCTGCCGCAGAAGCACCGCATCGGCGTGGTCGCCACGCCCGAGTCGGAACCGCTGGTGCGCGAACTGCAGCGCGCCGCGCAGAGCGCCAACCCGGCGTGGGAGGTGCACGTCGAGTACGCGCCCGATGCCAGGTCGCTCGCCGCCGCACTGCGCACCGTGGTGCCGGTGAGCGACGCATTGATGGTGCTGCCCGACCTGATCGGCGACAACCAGGCGGCCACGCTGTCGGTGTTGCGCGCGGGCGCGGGCGCGGGCGTGCCGGTATTCGGCGCCAGCGAGGGGTTGGTGCGTTCGGGCGGCCTCGCCGCGGCGGTGTCGACGCCGTCGCAGCTCGCGCAGCAGGCGCGCCTGCTCGGCCAGAAAGTGGCGAGCGCAAGCAACAGCAGCAACAACAGCCCGCTGGTGGAAGCGGCAACGCCCGCCACCGTGCGCGTCAACGCCACCGTGGCACGCGGACTCGGCCTGCGCCTGCCGGAGGAACGGGAACTGACCGACCGTCTCGCGGCCACGCGATGAACGCCGCGCCGCCCCGCCCAGGTCCGGCATCCACCGGCGACGACGCGGCGCAACCGCGCACTGCGTCCGCACTGGTCGTGCGCGGCAACCTGCAGGGCGATCTGTTCCGCCTGGGCGTGGTGCCGTGCGCAGCGGTGGCGCTCGCGCTCACCGGCTGGTTCACCCACAACCGGTTGCAGACACTCGAAGCCCAATTCGATGCCGAAGGCCAGGCCGTGGCGCGCCAGGTGGCGGCCATGTCCGACCTGAGCCTGTATGCGGGCGATGTGCCGGCGCTGCAGAACGTGGCCAACGCGGCGCTGCGCGGCGGGCAGGTGATGCGGGTGGAGATCAGCAACAGCGCGGGCGTGTACGTGACGGCCGGGCCCAAGACGGAATCGCTCGCGCAACTGCGCATGTTCACTTCGCCGGTCACGCTGCGCGAAGCCTCGCGCGCCAGCGCCTTCGCGCCTGCCGGCTCCACCGCGGCGGGCGACACGCCCATCGGCCTGGTGCAGACCTTCCGCGACACCACGGCCTATGCGCGCGAGCGCAGCCGCTCGCTCATGGCGGGCATCGGCATTGCGCTGGTCGCTCTGCTGGCGGCGTGGGCTTCGGTGCGCCACATGGCACGCACGGTGGCGCGACCGCTGCGGCGCGTGTCGCGCACCGTCGCCGCGCTGGAAGCAGGCCACTTCGACATGCGCTGCGAAGTGGTCGAGGGCGGCACCCGCGGCACGCACGAGTTGGCCGTGCTCGCGCACGACATCGACCGGCTCGCCGAGCGCCTGCAGCACAACCGCCAGGTCAGCGAAGAGCGCGTGCGCGAGGCCACCGCCGTCGCGTTGCAGCGCATGGCCGAGGCCGAGCAGGCGGCGCTTTCTCGCGCGCGCTTCCTCGCGGCCGCGAGCCACGACCTGCGCCAGCCGCTGCATGCGATGGGCCTCTTCATCGACGGCCTGCTGCCCAGCGCTACGCCAGCGCAGCGCCCGGCCGTGCTGCGGCTGCAGGAGAGCACCGAGTTCATGGGCGTGCTGCTGGACGACCTGCTGGAGATTTCGCGGCTCGATGCGCAGGTGCTCACGCCTTCGATCACCCGCATCTCGCTGGCCGCCCTCTTCGACCAGCTCGATGCGCAGCATGCCGCCGCCGCCATCGAGGCGCGCGTGCGGTTGCGCTGGAGCGATCGGGGCCTGGCGGTGCGCACCGATGCGGCGATGCTGCAGCGCATCGTCAACAACCTGGTGGCCAATGCGCTGCGCCATGCGCCCGAAGGCGGCACCGTGCTGGTGGCCGCGCGGCACAGCGCGTCGGGTGTGCGCATCGAGGTGCGCGACAACGGCGTGGGCATCGCGCCGATCCACCAGGGCCGGATCTTCGAGGAGTTCTACCAGGTGGCGAACACCGAGCGCGACCGGCGCCGCGGCTTCGGCCTGGGCCTCGCGATCTGCGCGCGCATCGCGACGCTGCTGGGCACCCGCATCACCGTGCGTTCGGCGCTGCAGGCCGGCAGCACCTTCGCCTTCACGCTGCCCGCCGCGCGCGCCGCCGATGTCGTGCTGCCCGAGCCTGCCCCGGTGGCGCCCGCGCCGCTCGCGGGCCTGCGCTGCCTGGTGGTGGACGACGACCCCGCCATCCTCGACGGCAGCCGCGCGCTGCTGGAACAGTGGGGCTGCGAGGTCGAGTGCGTGTCCACCGGCGCCGAGGCCATCGCGCGGCTGGGCACCGGCGACATCCACTTCGATGCGGTGCTGTGCGACTTGCAATTGGCCGGCGACGGCGACGGCGTGGATGTGATCGAGGCCGCCAAGCGCCTGCAGCCCGATGCGCTCGCGGTGTTGGTGTCGGGCGCGACCGGGCCCGAGGTGCTGCAGCGGCTGCGGCATGGCGGGGTGATGCTGCTGACGAAGCCGGTGCCACCGGCCAAGTTGCGCGCACTGCTGACCACGCGGCGGCACGCGCACGTGGCGTGAAGCTCACGCCATTTCTGCGGTCCGCGAGAACTGCCGGCGGTACACCGTCGGCGACACCTTGAACGCCGAAGTGAAGTGCTTGCGCAGCGACACCGCGGAGCCGAAGCCCGCGCCGGTGGCCACGCGCTCGACCGGGTGGTCCGTGGTCTCGAGCAACCGTTGAGCCAACGCGAGGCGCTGGTTCTGGATCCACTGCCCCACCGTCGTGCCCGTCGATTCGCGAAAGCGCCGTGTGAAGGTGCGGCGGCTCATCAGTGCGCGGCGCGCGAGGTTGTCGAGTTCGTGCGGCACATCGAGATGCTTGCCCAGCCATTCGAGCAGCGGCGCGAGCCGGTCGCGCTCGGCCGTCGCGGGCACGGGCTGCTGGATGTACTGCGCCTGCCCGCCTTGCCGATGCGGTGCCACCACCATGCGCCGCGCGGCGCGGTTCGCGGTCTCGGCGCCGTAGCGCACGCGCAGCAGGTGCAGGCAGCAGTCGATGCCCGCGGCCGTGCCAGCAGAGGTGAGCACATCGCCGTCGTCCACGTACAACACCTCGGGCTGCAGCCTCACCTTCGGGTACTGCTTCGCGAACACGGCGGCGAGGTTCCAGTGCGTGGTGGCCGGCCGGCCATCGAGCAGTCCGGCCTCGGCCAGCACGAAGGCGCCGAGGCAGAGGCCCACCACCGTGGCGCCGCGCCGGTGCGCGGCCTGCAGCGCGCGGATCAACGCCGGCGGCGCGGGCCGTCCGTCGTCGCGCCATGAAGGCACCACCACGATCTGCGCCCGGCGGATCGCCTCCAGCCCATGCGGCACCACGAGCTCGAAGCCCGCATTGGTTTGCAGCGGCCCCGGCTCCGGCGCGCACACGCGCATGCGAAAACGCGGCGCACCCGTCTCGGTGCGGTCTTCGCCGAACACCATGCAGGGCACGGACAGGTGAAAGGGGCTGATGCCGTCGAAGGCAACGACGGCGATGGTTTCGGTGGTCGATCCAGACATGGCCCGATCTTATCGATGAATGGCTACCGGGCCACTTTCGGCGAGATGGCGAAAGGCGAAGAATCGAGCCCATACCAACCGAGAAGGAGCCAGACATGAGCAACGCCCCCACACCCCGCCGCGCCCTCGTCGTGATCGACGTGCAGAACGAATACTTCGAAGGCGGCGGCCTCCCGATCGAGTACCCGCCCATCCTCGACACGCTGCCCAACGTGACCAAGGCCATGGATGCCGCACGGGCAGCCGGCGTACCCGTCGTCGTGGTCCGCCACCACGCCCCGAAGGGCGCGCCGGTGTTCCAGGCCGACACCCACAACGGCCAGCTGCACCCGGAAATCGCGAACCGGCCGCGCGACCACCTGATCACCAAGACCTTTCCGAGCGTGTTCACCGGCACCGACTTCGCCGACTGGCTCACCCGCCACGAGATCGACACGCTGAGCGTGGCCGGCTACATGACGCAGAACTGCGACGCATCGACCGTGTTCGAGGCGATGCACCGCGGCCTGAACGTGGAGTTCCTGTCGGACGCGAGCGGCGCGCTGCCGTATGAAAACGCGGCGGGCAAGGTCACCGCGGAGGAGATCCACCGCGTCTTCAGCGTGGTGTTCCACAGCAACTTCGCGGCCGTGACCTCGACCGCGGCGTGGATCGCGGCGATGCAGGAAGGCCAGCCCATCGCGAAGGACAACGTGGTCATGTCCAACCGCCGCGCACGCGGCGTCTGAAGTCAGCGGGCCGAGGGCAATCCGGGTAGGCACAGGTGAGGCGCGGGTGCTATGGTGGCCCCCGCAGCCGCCCGCACGGCCCGTGCAGAACGCCCCCGAGGACATCCCGCCATGCCCGACCTCTCTGCCCTGAAAGACATCCGGCCCTTCGTCGCGACCCCGAGCTACGGCGGCACGATGACCAGCGTCTACGTGCGCAGCCTCCTGGGCCTGGTCAACCTGGCGTGGGAACACCGGTTCCCGATGCAGACACGTTTTCTCGATGGCGACAGCCTGATCACGCGCGCACGCAACCGTCTCGTCGCGGAGTTCATGGCCGACACCCGCTGGACGCACCTGTTCTGGATCGATGCGGACATCGGCTTCGAACCCGAGGCCGCCCTGCGGCTGTTGTGCGCGGGGCGCGACGTGGTGGCGGGCATCTACCCGCACAAGACCGACGGCTGGCCCGCGGGCGGGCTTCGCGAACCGCTGCCGACCGGCGCCACACGCGAAGATTTCGAGGCGCTGCATGCCAGCTTTCCGGCCAATGCGTTCGACACCCGCCTGTCGGTGGACGCGGAGGGATTCGTCGAGGTGCTGGATGCGCCCACCGGCTTCATGCTGATCGCGCGCAGCGTGTTCGAGCGCCTCGCCGCGGCCAATCCGCAACTGCGCTACACACCCGAGCGCGCCGCCGATCCCGCGGTGCGCGACCTGCCGCACTACCGCTTCTTCGACGTGCTCGCCGAACCCGACAACGGCGCCTACCTGGCAGAAGACTTCGCGTTCTGCCGCCGCTGGCAATCGATCGGCGGCCAGGTCTTCATCGATGCCCGCTCCAATCTGTCGCACCAGGGCACGCGCACCTACACAGGCCACTTCGGCCGCGCACTGGCCGTGCGCGAAGGCCGGTGAACACGATGACGCAGACCGCGCGCACTGCCATGGATCTGCGAGACATCCTCGCGCCGCAGCGATTGACCGAGGTGGTCGATGTCGGGGCCAGCCCGATCGACGGCGACCCGCCCTATCTCGCGATGCTGCGGGCCGGGCTGTGCGGGGTCACGGGCTTCGAGCCGCAGGCGCAGGCGCTGCGCGAACTGACACAGGCCCAGGGGCCGCTGGAGCGCTACCTGCCGTGGGCGCTCGGCGACGGCGGCATGCACACGCTGCATGTCTGCGCCGCGCCGGGCATGAGCAGCCTGCTCGCGCCCGATGCGCAATCGCTCGCGCTCTTCGAGGCCCTGCAGCCACTGGCCGAGGTTCGCGAACGGGTCGCGGTGCAGACGCGGCGGCTCGACGACATTGCCGAGATCGCGCATCTCGATTTCCTGAAGATCGATGCACAGGGCAGCGAGCTCGCGGTGTTCCGCGCAGGCCGCGCCAAGCTGGCGCAGGCCGTGATGGTGCAGGCCGAGGTGTCCTTCGTCACCCTCTACAAGGACCAGCCGACCCAGGGCGAGGTCGACCAGGAGCTGCGCGGCCAGGGCTTCGTGCCGCATTGCTTCGCCGCGGTGAAACAGTGGCCGATCGCGCCGTGCGTGGTGGATGGCGATCCGCGCCGGCCCCTGCGCCAGCTGCTGGAGGCCGACCTGGTCTACATGCGCGACATCCGCCGCCCCGAGGCGATGGACGACGAGCAGCTGCGGCACCTGGCCCTGCTCGCACACCACTGCCACGGCTCCTTCGATCTCGCACTGCGCTGCCTGCTGCTGCTCGAAGAGCGCCGCGCGGTCGAAGGCGGCGCGCAGCAGCGCTATCTGCAGATGCTTGCCGCGCGCAGCGGCTGAGCGTCGCTGTCAGAAGTCGGCGCAGCCGTTGCGCTTCTCGGTGTCCACGCAGCTCGAGAGGTTCGGCCGCGACCGCACGCGCGACCATTCGCGCGCCAGCACATCGCCACCCTGCGACGCGCGATCGCCTTCGAGCGCACCGGTCGCAAAGCAGATCGGCGGCGGGCCGATGTTGCGGTCGTAGAGCCAGGTGGAAGGCACTTCGCGCACCAGGTCGGGCAAGGGGAAGTCAGGCACCTGGAACACGACCGGGGGCGGCGGTGGTGGGGGCGGCGCCGCCGTGACCGTCAAGTCGCCCGGCCGCACGTTGACGGCATAGCCCGCGGCGGAAGCGAAGCTGCCATTGATCGCATAGACGCCCGGCGGGCTGCCCGGCGTCGCCGACGTGCCGGGCACACCGCTGAAGCTCGAATCCGTGTCGCCCAGGATCAGGCCGCCCACGCTGTACGTGAAGGGCGGATTGGCCTGCCCCTCGGGACGGGTCGCATTGCCGATCACCACCGTGGCCACCGGTTGCTGCGCATAGATGAAGTGGTTGTCGCCCGGCGACACCGTGACGGTGCACAACCCCAGGTACGCGCAGTGGTACAGGTTGGGCAGCGGGCCCGAGCCGAACAGGCCACCGCGCGTCTCGCCGACCCAGGTGTCGGCCCACACGCGCCACGGCGCGCCGGTGATCGTGTAGGCACCCAGGTTCTGAAAGCGCGAGGCGGCCACGAGATCGGTGCCGCCCGTGCTGCTGACGTTGGTGCCCAGCAGCAGGTCGCCGGACAGCGTGCGCACGAACACGGTGTCGGCCGCCATCGAGGTGGCCGACTGGAGCTGCGGCGCATTGCCCGCGGCATCGAAGCCCGTGACGGACACCGACCCCAGCTGCACGGTGTCGACATCGACATAGCGGAAGGCACCGGCCGCGCCGCCGCCCACCGTGGCCGCGCTGACGTTGTTCGGCGCCTTGTCGAGCAGCACGCTGCCGCCGGTGGAGCGCGCCATCAGCGTGCCGGCGGTGATGGGCGCGCCCGCGACCTGCGTGATGTTGCCGGCGCTCAGCAGCCCGAGCCGCGTCGCCGTGATGGCGCCGCCGAGCTGGATGTTGCCGCCACCACCGTTCTGCAGGGTCAGCGCGGAGGGCAGAGTCAGCGGCCCCACGACATCGATGTTCGCGGCATGCGCGTTGCTCCCCGCCACGATGGTGGCGGCCGTGAGGCGCCCGAACTCCGCGGCCGAGACCGCGAAGCCGGTGGCGGCCGTGCCGCCAAGGGTGATCGGCGTCGCCGTCTGGTCCAGACCGTTGCCCGCGGCATCAACGCCGCCCGGCCGCAGGTTGATCACATTGGCGGCGCTGACCTTGCCGTCGATCACCAGCGCATCGGTGCTGCCGTCGTTGCCGGCCCGCAGCACCGTGTTGCCGCCGGCGGACACGATGACGTCCGCAAGGACGGGCGGGACCGCGCCGCCCAGCGGCGCCTGCGGGCCGACCCGCACGCCGGCGCCGTTGCCGACGGACTGGCCGCTCAGCTCGATGTCGCCGGTGCCGGTGGTCACGACCTGCGCGCCCGTGGTCAATCGCACGCCGTCGCCGACGAGGTTTCCGCCGGCCTGGCGCAGCCCGCGCACCGTGATGTCGCCGTCGATCGAGCGCAGCGCCGATTGGTCGATGATCACGCCGTGGCCCGGCGAAGTGCCCGCGCTGGTGACGCTGTTGCCCACGCCCAGCACGGTGATGTTGCCCGTGGTGCTCGTGATCTCGGTCTGCCGGTTCGGGATGCCGGTCGCGACGAAGCGCGAGCCCAGGCGCACGCCCGATGCGCCTTCGGCTGTTCCGGTGATGTTCACGTTGCCGGTCGAGGTCGAGATGTGCACGCCGTCGATGGCGACGGCGGCGTCGCCGATGCCGCCCAGCCCGATGCTCTTGCCGACGATCGTGACCGAGCCGCCCGCCCCCGCATCGCTGCGGCCCACGCGGGTGTCGATCTCGTTGCCGTCGAGGTGCACGCTGACACCTTGATTGCTGGGGTTGGCCCAGCTGCCGTTCATCACGACGTTGCCGCCGTTGGTGTAGATGTCGCCGCTGTAGCTGATCTGCCCGCCGCCGGTGGCCGTGCCGCCGTTGTTCACGTCGGCGTTGAACACCACGTTGAGTGTGCCGCCCCCGGTGGACTGGATCACCGTGCCCGCGTCGCCGCGCACGCTGCGGTTGGCATCGAGCTGGAAGGTCACCGCACCCTTGTTGGTGCTGTAGTTGATGTTGACGGCGCCCTTCGCGTTCGACATGTGGATGTCGCCAAGGAGCGCAGAGCCGGTGCTGCCGGTGCCGATCGTCACGCTGGTGCCCGCGTTGAGCGCGGCATTGATGTCGCCGTCCTGGATGGTCGAGGTGGCGATCGGATCGAACGGGTTGCCGGTCAGGGAGCCCGCGGCGACGCCGCTCACGATATCGACGTCGAACGGATCGATCAGCCACGAGCCCGCGCTGCCCACCGGCGCCGAGGCGTCGGCGCGAATGCCGGCCAGGTCGAACTGCGCGGCCGAGGTCTCGATGAAGCCGCCGTTGCCGCCCTCTGCGCCGCCGCGCGCCGAAAGGCTGCCGTAGGCGCGCAGGCTGTCGCCCGCGACCACCTTCACGGTGCCGCCGTTGCCCGAGCCGGTGGCGTTGGCCTCCAGGCTGGCGTTGGCACCCACGGCGATCACGCCGGTGGCGGCGATGTCAATGCTTCCACCGCCGGTGGCGCCGCTCGCATCCAGGCGTCCGATCAGCGGTGCATCGTCGAACTGCTCCGCGCCGTCGATGACGATGTTGCGGCCCCGCACCGAGATGTTGCCGCCCTTGCCGGTCTCGCTCATGACCGACAGCAGCGCGGGCTGGGGTGCGGCCGCGAGCGCACCCGGTTCCGGTGCTGCGGCGAGCGCGAAGGAGCCCGAGCCGAAGGTTTCCATGCGCAGCGACACGTCGGTGCCCTGGCCGTCGATGGCGATCGTGCCGCCGGAGGTGCGCAGCGGATTCGGCTGTGCTTCGTTGGCCCGCACGACGACGCCGTAGACCTGACCGAACGGGGTCACCACGATGTTGCCGCCGTCGTCGAGCGTCGAGGTGAAGCTCTGGTTGCCGGCGCGTCCGTTGACGTCGATGCGCTGTCCCGCGCCCGCCGTGACGCTGCCGTAGATCGAGACACCCTGGCTGCTGCCGGCGAAGTCGTTCTGTGCGGCAAACGCCTTGCTGGTGCGAAACCCGTCGAGGTCGGCGCCGGTGCCGTCGATGCGCACATTGCGATCGCTCGCGATCGAGGCGCCGTCGATGAGCACCGCGGAACTCGAACCCACGCCGGCGGCGGGCATGGCGTCGTTCCATGCAGCGCCGCGCCCGGTGATCGCGATGTCGCCCGAAGCAGCCACGCCGGCGCCGTTCTGCACCGCCACGCCGCTTGCTCCGAAGCCCGCCACGCCGTCGAGCGAGACACCGCCGGTGCCGGCCTGCACGGTGCTGTCGTTCGTCACCGACACGCCGCGGCTTCCCACATAGAAGCCGCCGGTGCCCGATGGATCGGACACCCAACTGCGGCCCTGGCCGCGCATCAAGACTTGGCCGCTGCCGTTGGTGGTGACCGAGCTTTTGCTCAGGTAGACGCCGTCGCGCCACGAATCGTCGGGCTCGGTGGTGTGCGAGGCCGAGCCGCCGATGGCGCGGCCGTTGGCCGCGTCGCCCTGGCCGAAGAAGCGCACCGAGCCGCCATTGGCGTTGATGGTGGCGCCGTCGAGGCGAATCGAGGCTGCGTAGTCGAGTTCGGTGACCGGCCCTGAACCGCTGTTGATCTGCGCCGCGTTCTGCGCCACGCGGCCGGTGGAGTCGGCGTTGAAGTCGACGTGCAGCGCGCCGGTGCCGGCATCGATGACCGAGCCCGTGGCCATCGTGATGCCGCCCGCCGAATCGACCCTGAGCGTGGCGGTGCCGCCTTCGGTCTTGATGACCTTGGCATCCGCGGCGAAGCGCACGCCCGCGTTGTCGCCGATGTTGCTGCTGGAGAGCGTCACATCGGTGCCGCGGCCAAGCGCGCCGCCGATGCCTTCGGCGCTCACGTTGGTGATCGACAACGGCGGGTAGGCACTGTCGTAGGCCGGAATGTCGCCGGCCGAAACGACATTGAGATCGGATGTGGCTGCGACCGTCCAGCGGCCGTTGGCGCCGCCCTGGGCACCGCCGCCCGCATCCACCTTCGCCGGGTTGATGCGCAGGAAATCGCCCGAGGTCGAGATCGCCCCGCCCGCGCCGCTGCCGGCGCCACGCGCGCTCAGTTCGCCGAACACCTGCGCATGCGATTCGCGCTCGGGCGCGGCGAGGCCGTCCACCAGGACCTGGCCCGTGGCCGTGCCCACGTCGATGGTGCCGCCCGTGCCCTGGCCCGTGGCGCTGGCGCGCAGCGCCGAGCCCGACGACAGCGCCACGTCGTAGCCGCGCACGGTGACCGTGCCGCCACCAGCCTGCCCGCTGGCATCGACCACCGCCTGCTGGCCTTTGTCGGTGGCCTGCAGCTGCACCTGCCCCGCCACGATGCGGATGGTGCCGCCGCGCTCGCCGGCCGCGTCGCCGGTAGCGTCAAGCGTGCCGCCGGTCATCGCGACCTGGTTGTCCCGCCCGCCGCCCAGGATGATCTCGCCGTTGCGCGTGCCGATGCTGCGCGCGCGCACCGTGCCGGTCTGGTTGACCACCAGTTCGCCCACCGTGGTGGAGCTGCCGATGAGCGCCACGCGCCCGCCGTCGGCCTGGATCGTTCCGCTGTTGCCCACGCTCGCGCTGGCGGCCATGGCATCGGGTGCGATCACGAGGTTGGTGAGCCCGTCGCCCACGAGGTCCAGCGTGATCCTGCGGCCCGAAGCCAGCGCCACCGTGCCGCCGTCGGCCGTGATGGTGCCGGTGCTGCCGTTGCCCACCACCGCGCCCATCAGCACCACGGGTCCGCCGCCGGTGGCGGTGATGTTGCCGAGGTTGCGCACCGAGGCCGAGTTGGCGTCTGCGCGCTCGAACGTGAGCGTGGTGGCGCCGTCCATGAAGCTCTTGTCGCTGGTCGTCATGGCCAGCGTGGAGGCGATGAGGCCACCCACGTTCACCGTCGCGCCCTGGCTGAACATCACGCCGTTGGGGTTGACCAGGATCACGCGCCCGTTGGCGTTGAGCTGGCCCGCGATGGTCGAGAGCTCGTTGCCGGTGACGCGATTGAGCAGCACGCTGGATGCGTTCGGCTGCGCGATGTTGACGGTGCCGCCCGGGCCGATCGAGAAGGACTGCCAGTTGGCGATGCCGCGCGCGAGCGGCTGGTTGATGTTCATCACGGCGCCGCTCTGCGTCATCGTGACGCCGCCGGCGATCGGGAGAAAGCCCGTGGGCAACACCTGCGCGATGGCCGGCGAGAGACCCGCGCACAACAGCGAGATCGCCAGGGGCCGCAGTTGCAGGCCGCGATGGTGGCGGGCCCCTTGGCGGGAGAGATTGCGTTGCTTCATGGTCAGAACGCCTTGATGAGCTGGACGTAGAGGCGCGGATTGCGCCCACCGCCGTCGGTCTGCGCCGGCGGCGTGCCGGCGCGCCAGGCGAGCGTGGCGTTGATCGAGAAATTGCCCGGCCGCGACCAGCTCACGCCCACGCCGTAGCCGCGCAGGCTGTGGCTGTTGGGGCCGTCGAAGACCGTGGGGTTGCGCACCATCTTTCCGCGTGCGGCGTCGTAGAACACGAAGGGCGTGAGCTCCTCGTTGAACGACCAGCGCCACTCGACGGTGCCGATCACGCCCTGGTCCACCAGCAGTTCGCCCGATGGGTACGCACGCACCGCGCGCGCGCCGCCGAGCGCGAGCTTTTCGGAGCCGTCGAGGTTCTTGCTCGCCCACTGGCCGCCGACCGAGAGGTACAGCGAATGGCGCGGCACGATGGCCTGCAGCCGCGAAAGCTGGAAGCTCAGCTTGGTGAAGCCGCCTTCGGTGTTGTGGCCGCCGAGGCTCTGGTCGGCCAGGCGGCTCTCCGGATCGCGGATCGAGAGGTTGCCGTGGTACAGCGTGCCGGAACTGGCCCAGTAGCCGCCGCCGAACACCTCGTCGCGGCGCTCCCAGGTCCAGCCCATGCTGAGGCCATGGATGCGCTTGCGCGAATTGCTGTTGACGATGCCGACCTCGTCGGTCAGGTCCTTGATGTCGGCGCCCAAGCGCAGGAACAGGTTCTGCTGGCGCTGGCGGATCAGCGGATAGTTGAGCGAGAAGTCGAGCACGTTGGCGCGGCCGCGCGCCTCGTAGTCCGCGAACTGCCCGCCGAGCTCGTAGTTCACGCGCGCCAGGCCCACGCCCGCACGCAACCCGCTGGTGCCGATGGGCGCCTCGTACGCGATGCGGCCGAACTGCAGGTCGTTGCTGTCGGACACCATCAGGCGCATGTCGAGGTTGTCGCCGATGCCGAAGGGGCTGAGCCAGCGCGCGGTGCCGCCGACGCGGTAGCGTCCCGATTCCTTGGTGCCGTGGTTGTCGGCCTCGGCCGTGAAGGCCCAGCGCGGCGCGGCGGCCACTTCGACCGAGAGGTCGGTGGTGCCGGGCGCCGTGCCTTCCTGCAGCCCCGAAGACACCTTGACGCCGGGCTGGTCCGACAGCAGCAGCATCGAACGCTCGTAGCTCTGCGCGCTGACCGCTTCGCCCGGTTGCAGCGGCGCGAGAAAGCCGCGCACGCGCGCCTCGCTGAGCGGCGCATCGGGCGCAACGACCACGTCGACCTTGCCCAGGCGCCCTTCGATCACGCTGATCTCGACGATGCCGTCGCGCACCGTCTGCACCGGCACGATGGCCTGCGCGAGGAAGTAGCCGCGCTCCTTGTAGCGCGCGGTGATCGCCTGCGCGAGCCCTTCGAGATCGCCCAGCGTGACGTCGCGGCCGATGTAGGGCGTGGTGATCGATTGCAGCTCTTCGTTGGTCAGCGCCTTGACGCCGTTCAGGCGCAGGTCGTTGAGCTTGAACGTCGTGCCGGCGGGACGCGGCGGTGCGGGCAGGCTCTGCGGCGCGACGGTGCCTGTCGCTTGCGCGAGCGGGCGATCGCAGGTGCCGCACGGGTCCTTGGTCGGGAGCAGTTCGGTGGTGCCGGCGTCTACCTCGGCTGCATGAGTGCGTTGGGCCGCAAGCAGCAGGGCCGCACTCACCAGAGCGGTGACCGCGAGCGCGATCGGCGTGGACCGTTGACTAAGGCGCATCTCAGTGACCATGGCAGTTCTTCTTTTTCGTGGGGGCCGCCGCGCACGGCCGCCCGAAGCGGCCGGCCCGCCCCCGGTAGGGGGTTGGCGGACCGACACGAAGTGCGGGGAGACTGGGGGCGAGCAACATTTCTTCAGCTCCCTACCGTGAGGCGCCAGTTGCCGATCAGGTTGAACGGCGCCCAGAAGAAGGGATGAGACATCTTGGGGTCCTTCAGCACGGCGAGTTGGCCGGCCTGCATCGCCTTCTGCAGGTCGCGGCCCTTGGAGAGTTCGCCGTAGAGCGTGCTCATGAGCACAGCGGTGGCGTCGTCCGACACCGGCCACAGCGAGGCGATCAGGCTGGAGCTGCCCGCCGAAAGGAACGAGCGCGTGAAGCCCAGCACCTCGTCGCCCTGCGCGATGCGCCCGAGCCCCGATTCGCAGGCCGAGAGCGTGACCAGCGCGGTGCCATCCATCGGCAGCCCGAGGATCTCGTGCGCTTCAAGAAAGTTCTGCTTGCCGCCTTCGTTGGCCAGCAGGATGCGCGAGTACAGCGGATCGACCGCATCGGCCTCGGCATGCGCCGCCACGTGCATCAGCGGCGAGCGCGCGGCCACCTCGCGGAACTGCGTCTTGGTGGCTGCAGCGCCCATGTACACGGTGTTGCGCGGGAAGAGTTGCGCGAGCTGCTTCACCTCGGTCTCGGCGCCGGGCAGGTCGTACTTGTCCTCGATGCGCGGATTGCCGAAGGCCACCAGCGATGCGTTCACGCGCGGCGTGCGCTGTGCCAGTTGCACCGCGATGCTCATCGACGGCGCAACCGACACCGGGTGCGTCTCGATGATGTAGCGGCCATCCAGCCGCAGCGCCTGGAACGGCAGGTAGTGCAGCGGGCCGTGCGGCACGATGATCAGGCGCTGGCCCGACGTGAGGCCGAGCGGCCCGAGCAGCGCGGCACCGAGCTTGTCGGCATTGGTGATGGCGGTGCGGCGTCCGCGCACGATGGAGTTGCGAAAGGTCTCGACCAGCTCGTTGAGCTCGTCGCGCTTCACGGCCACCGTCTTCTCTTGAATGGCAGTCGGACTCACCACCCACACCACCAGCCGGTCGGGCAGCGAGTGGAACTGCACCACGCGCTCGTCGGCAGCCAGCGTGCGCTGCAGTGTGGCGAGGTCGACAGTGTTGGAAGCCTGCTCGCTGATCTTCGCGCGGCCGCGCACCGCATCGAGCAGCGCGCGCGAGCGGCTGTGCTCGCTGACCTCGAAGGCGGCGCGCGCATCGCCCGCATCGCTGTAGACCGACACGCCGCGCTCGAACACCGATTGCAGGTCCGAGAACAGGCCCATCTTGAATTCTTCGCTGCGGAATTTGGCGCGCACCTTGTCCACGCCGCCGAGGGCCTGGCCCACGGCCTCGGCCGCGGCCTGCTTCTGGCCCAGCGCGATCTCGCTGCGCGCCACGCCGTCCCAGGCCCAGAGGCGGTAGTACTCGGTGTCGGCGCCGACCTGGCGCGCGGTGAGCGCGCGGTACATGTCGCGCGCCTCGGCCGGCTTGTTCTCGGCCAGCAGGAGACGGGCGCGGGTGCGGTCGAGTTGCGCGGTGAGCGGCGCGTCCTTGGGCGGCGCCATCGTTCCGAGCACTTCGCGCGCCCTTGCGGCGTCACCCGATTCGATGAGCGCGCTGACCAGCGAGGCCTGCACCAGCGGCGCATAGCGCGGCGAACTGTTGGCCAGCGCCTCGTCGTAGCTGAGCACGGCACCGGAGAAATCGCCGCGGCGCGTGCGCACGTCGCCGATCACCTTCTGCACGGGGCCGACCACCAGCTTGGGGTCGCGCGCCGGATGCTTGAGCGCTTCGCGTGCGAACTCCTCGGCCTTTTCGAGCTGGCCCGAGTAGCTGTAGACGATCGCCAGGTCGCGATTGGCCATCGCCATGAGGTTCGGGTCGCGCGTGGCGTTGGCCAGGTGCAGCGCCTTGCTCGCGGCGCGGATGCTCTGGCGAAATTCGCCCGCCTCCGCCAGCGCGACGGCCTGGCTGCAGTACTGGTAGCCCGAGAGCTTGACCGCGTCCTGCCCGTAGAGAACGGCGCCTTCGCTGGTCAGCGCCAGCAAGGTGTCGGTGTCGGCCAGCCTTGCCTGCTCGGCCTTGCTGGCCGCAGCCTCGGCGTTGGGCGCCTGCGGCTGCGCCGATGCCGAAGGGCCATGGCCCAGCAGAAGAATGCCCGCCAGGCCGAGTGCGCTTGCGAAACCCGCACGGCAACGTGCAGGGCGCTCCCATCCCCATCTTGAAAACCACGCCATTGGACCCCCGCACGCGGCCGGTGCATCTGCTGTTGCTGCAAATGCTCGACGCCGCGGAAGTGCGCGCCGTTCAGGCCTCGTGGGGAAAGTCTAGGAGGGGGTACCCTCCGCGGCTATTCGCAATACGGTCTAGCGCAAAAGGACTAAGTCATGAAGACGAAACCAACGCGGGGCCGGTTTCGCCGTTTGCTCAGTTCACCGTGTGCGCGCCCAGGCCCGCGGAAGTGTCGATGGGGAAGCTGTCCCATTCCACCGACGGATCGAAAGCGAGGCCCGGGTTGCGGTCGCCGGCCTTGATGGTGGGCTTGCGACGCAGGGTCTGGTTGACCGTGCTGACACCGCCGACACCGGTCCATTCGGTGCCCGGATCGGTGCCGACCTGGCCGAAGCGGTCGATGACCACGCCCGACTTTTCCAGCGTCAGCGCATCGTCGCCATTGAAGTTGATGACGGTGCTGTTGATGACCGTGCCCGGTGGCTTGAAGGCGGCCGCGGCGGCGTTGTTCGCGAGCACCAGCACGCCGCCGGCCGGCAGGGAGCCGGTCAGCGGCGCGGAGTTGCTCGGCGCGGCCGCGCCGTTGGAATACAGGTTGAGGGTGTACAGGCTCAGGTCCACGGCCGAGGCGGTCGGGTTGTAGATCTCCAGCGCCTTGTTGGTCGCCGAGCCTTCCACGTATTCGCTGATGAACAGGTCCGGCGCGCCGGGCGGCACGACCACCACCACCGTGCTCGCGGTCACGCTGCCCGATTGCACGGCCGTCTGGCCCGCGGAGTTGGTGAGCGTGACCACGACGCTGAAGGTGCCCGCCGCCGCGTAGGTGTGCGTGACCACGCCGGTGCCCGGTGCCGTCGTGGCGGCGGTGCCGTCGCCCCAGTCGACCGACAGCGAAGCCAGCGTGGCCGTGCCGCCGGGCGTGGCTTCCGAGATGTTCACGCTGTAGGTCTCGCCGACCTTCACGGCCGCCGGGATCGACGCGGTGACGATGGGTTGCGTCACCGCGGCATCGGCCGCGAGCGTGAGGCCGACCAGCACCGGGTCGTGGTCCGACGCGCGGAAGGGCGTGGGCGCGTAGCGGTCGTCGGTGGTGAAGTCGGTGTTGTAGTCCAGTGCCGTGGGCTCGTCGGAATTGATGTGCCAGATGCTCACGCCGCTGACCTGCGTCTTCAGCGAAGCCGAGGCATAGGAGTGGTCCAGCGCGCCGGTCTCGCCGCCGAAGACGTAGGTGTAGCGGTCGTTGGCGGGCATGCGCTTGAGCAGGCTCTCGTTGCCGGCGGCTTCCAGTTCCTTGGTCGGGTCTTCGAGCAGGTAGCTGTTGAAGTCGCCCATCATCAGCACGTCGTTTTCGGGCGTGCCCATGAGCTTGAGCTTGCCGACGAAGCTGCTGAGCGCCTTCGCCTGCTCGATGCGCGCCAGGTTGAAGCAGCCCTGGCCCAGGTCGATGTCGCCCGTGGTGGGGCAACTGCCCTTGCTCTTGAAGTGATTCACCACGAACCAGAAGCCGCCGTTGTTGCCCACCGTGCTGAAGCGCTGCGCGAGCGGCGGTCGGCCGCTCGCGGCGGTGTAGTTCGCGAGGTCCGCGCCCGTCGGCAGCACGACGTTGCCCACGCGCTGCACCTTCGCAGGCTTGTAGAGGATGTCCACCTTGATGGCATCGGTGCCAAACACGCCGCTGTGGACGGCGGCATAGGTGTTCGCGCCGACCTTGGCGTTGAGTGCGGCCAGCAGGTCGTCGGTCGCCACGTCGGTGTTCTGGATTTCCATCAGCCCGACCACGTCGGCATCGAGCCCCGCGATGGCGGCCACGATCTTGGCCTGCTGGCGCTGGAACTCGTTGAGGTTGTTGGCGCCGCGGCAGTTGCCTGGGGCGGCGGGACCGGCACCGAACGAGCAGCCCTGGCCGGTCTGGCCCGAGGCGGTTTCTCCGTTCAGGAACGTGGTGAAGTAGTTCAGCACGTTGAAGCTCGCGACCTTGAGCGTGCCGCTCACCACCGGTGCGGCGGGTTGGCGCACATTGGTCTGCGCGAACACCGGCACCACCGTCGGTTGGATGCGGTAGGCGCCGAAGTTGTGGCTCAGGATGCCGGTGACCTTCTGCGTCGTGTCGCCCATGCGCCGCGTGCCGTCGGTGCCGGGCGCGCTCAGGTAGGGAATGGGGTTCGGGTTCTGGGGCGAGGCGCCGTCGTCCAGCACGATGCGCGAGAGCAGGTTCTGGGAATGCGTGGCGGCTGCGTTGCCGTTGGTGGCGTTGAACTGCCGCCCGTTGAGCGACAACACCATCTGGCCGTAGCGGCCGAGTTCGAAGAGTTCCGTCACGGCCAGCGGCTGCGCGATCTCGACCAGCATGCCCTCGTAGCGCTCCAGCGTGGATTCATTGGCCACCGGCAGCGTGATCTGCGTGGGGGCGATGACGACGCCGCTGCCACAGACGCTGATGGCCAGCGGGTCGCCGCTGGTGCCCGCGATTTGCGTGATGGCGTCGGGCTTGGCGCCGGCACCCGCGGTCTGGCCGAACTCGGTCACCGCGCCGGAGACCTGGACGTAATCGCCCACGGTCACACGGGTGGCGGCGCCCGGCGCGTAGACGAAGATGCCTTCGGAAGTCGCCGGGTCGGCGTCGGGCACGAGCTGCTGCACGAAGAAGCCGTTGAGCTTGACGCTGGTGGTGCCGGTGTTCTGGAAATCGCCGACGACCACGCCGCGCACGGTCACGGCCTGCGCCGCCAGGGGACTCAGGTCGCCCGTGCCCTGGACGGCCGAGATGGCCGTGAGCGGCGCATTGGCCGGGACGGCGGTGGAGCAGGTGGGCGGCGTGACCGGCGGTGTTTCCGGTGGCGTCTCCGGCGGTGTCGTGGGAGGCGTCGTGTCCGGCGGCGCGTTGCCCGAAGGCGGCGGGATCAGCGGGAAGGAGGCGCCGCCATTGCCACCACCGCCGCAGGCGGTCAGCACGAGGGCCAGCGTCAGCGCCAGGAATTTGAGTTGCCGGAGGGGCCTCGATGCCGGATGCGTCATGTGGAACTTTTTGATTGGAATAAGAAACAGCGAGCGGGCGTGCAGCGGCTGTTCTATGTTCCTTGTGTGTCATCCCCGAGTAACCCCGATTGCACTTGGGTGACTGCGCGAGCGCGGCCCTGCCGTGGGCAGCTCGCGCACGGCGCAGCGCAACGCCGTCAACGCGTGACGGCGCGAAGTTCAAACGCAGTCCGAGTGGTGCGCGAGACGCGGCTCACGCACGCCGGGCACGAGAGCGCCCGGCGGATCGGCCTCGACCGCTTGTCAGGCCGGCACCGCGTCGATGTTGGCGCGGTCCCAGTGGCGATGCTTCGCGATCGCCGCGATGAAGTTCTGCGCGATCTGCGTGGCGGCCGTGGTGTCGCCGAGGTTGGTGACCGGCGTGGCGGCCACGACGACGCCCGAGGGCGCGTCGCTGTCCGCGCCGATGCCCAGCGTCGAAAGCAGCTGCACGCCCTCGCCCACCGTGCAGATCGCCTTGCAATGCTTGTAGGCCTCCAGCACGAAGTGCACTGCATCGCCCGTTGCCGCCATCGCGGCCGCGCTGTCGGTGCCTGCCGGCACCAGCACCGCATCGAACATCACCGAGGGGGTGTTCGCGAACGTCATGTCGACATCGATCTGGCGCTTGGACGCACTGGCCACGGTGCCCAGGCGCGGGCCAACGATCTTGCATTGCGCGCCGGCCTGTTCGAGCGCTTCGCGGATCGGCTTGAGCGACGCCGAATCGACGCCGTCCGCCACCAGGATCGCGATCTTGCGGGTGCGGATCGAGCCATCGCCCGTGTCGGCCATGCTGAGCGCGGGCGACTCGTCGATCGGCAGCGCGATGCGGTGGTCGCGAAAGCCCGAGCGGCCCGCCGCCGCCTTGGCATCGGGCTCGCCGATGCCCAGCGGCTCGGCCACGCGGCGCGCGAGCTTTTCGTCCACATGCGCGAGGTTGTCGACCATGCGCTGGCGGATGGCCGGCACCTCGAGCTTGGAAAGCTCGAAGCGGAAGGCCGCAATGATGTGTTCCTTCTCGGCCGCGCTCTGGCTGTTGAAGAACAGGCGCGCCTGCGTGAAGTGGTCGTCGAACGAGGGGCTCCGGCGGCGCACCTTGGGCGCATCGATTTCCTCGGGGAACGACTGGAAGCCGTTGCTGCCGCCATCGACGCGGAACTCGGTGCCGCTGCCCAGCGTGTTGGGCTCATAGGCCACCTGGCCGCGCGCGATGGTCTGGCGGTGCATGCCGTCGCGCTGGAAGTTGTGGAACGGGCACACGCCCTTGTTGATCGGCAGTTCGTGGAAGTTCGCGCCGCCCAGGCGAGAGATCTGCGTGTCGGTGTACGAGAAGAGGCGCCCCTGCAGCAGCGGGTCGTTGCTGAAGTCGATGCCGGGCACCACGTGGCCGGGATGGAAGGCCACCTGCTCGGTCTCGGCGAAGAAGTTGTCGGGGTTGCGGTCGAGCACCAGCCTGCCGATCTTCTGCACGGGCACCATCTCTTCCGGGATCAACTTGGTGGGGTCGAGCAGGTCGAAGCCGAGCGAGTGCTCCTTGTCGGCCGGAATGATCTGCACGCCCAGCTCCCATTCGGGGAAGTCGCCGTTCTCGATGGCCTCCCACAGGTCGCGGCGGTGGAAGTCGGCGTCCTTGCCGGCGATCTTCTGTGCCTCGTCCCACACCAGGCCGTGGATGCCGAGCTTGGGCTTCCAGTGGAACTTCACGAAGTGGCTCTCGCCGCGGCTGTTGACGAAGCGGAAGGTGTGGACGCCAAAGCCCTCCATCATCCGATAGCTGCGCGGAATGGCGCGGTCGCTCATCGCCCACATCAGCATGTGGGTGGTCTCGGGCATGAGCGAGGCGAAATCCCAGAACGTGTCGTGCGCGCTCGCGGCCTGCGGCATCGCGTGGTGCGGCTCGGGCTTGACGGCGTGGACGAGGTCGGGAAACTTCATCGCGTCCTGGATGAAGAACACCGGGATGTTGTTGCCCACCAGGTCGTAGTTGCCTTCGCGCGTGTAGAACTTGACGGCGAAGCCGCGCACATCGCGCACCGTATCGGCGGATCCGCGTTCGCCGGCCACCGTCGAGAAGCGCACGAAAACGGGCGTCTTCACGTCCGGGTCCTGCAGGAAATCGGCCGAGGTGAACTGCGACATCGACTTGTAGACCTGGAAATAGCCATGCGCCGCCGAGCCGCGCGCATGCACCGCGCGCTCGGGAATGCGCTCGTGGTCGAAGTGCGTGATCTTCTCGCGCAGGATGAAGTCTTCGAGCAGCGTGGGTCCCCGCACGCCCGCCTTCAGCGAGTTGTGGTTGTCCGGGATCTGCAGCCCCTGGTTGGTGGTCAGGTGCGTGGGATGCTCGGTGGTGAAGCCATCAAGCTGCAGCTGCTTGGCGTTTCGGCCGTCACCGGACCTGGTGGTCTTGGTGGCATTGGCGCGGCGACCTGCAGCGGCTTTGTTCTGTGGCGTCATCGGGGACCTGGAATCTTTCATGGAGAGATGGGTGAAGGCGCTCAGCCCATTTCGTTGGGGTTGTCGAGGAACATGTCGAGCACGTTGACCACGGCGACGAGGCAGATGCAGCCCGCGACGGCGGCGACGGCCCAGATGAGGATCTCGTCGCCCCACGCACCGGTGAGCGAATCGAACAGGGTTGCAAACTCCATGATTTCCCTCCAAGGAAACTCTCTGAACAGACCCCGAAGGTTATGTTTTGCACCGTCTGTTACCCGTAGTGGCGCCCCGCCCTCGCATGTGGGAGGGCGTGCGCCCCGGCGGTAGGAGCGCGACTACAGCGGCCGCCTACGAGGGTTTGCGGAATGTGGCGCGCGGCTTCGGACACCTCTGTCGCATAGCATGGGTCGAAGACGGCACTGATCGTGCTTGTCGTGTTCTCGGCGTCTCACGCGCACCGGTCGCCTCACCGGTTGGTTCATCCAGGGAAGAAATCCAATGCAGATCAGGATCGGCTACGACATCCAGCTGGGCGTCACCGCCCCCACCGCGCTGATCTACATGCTGCAGGTGCACCCCTCGCGCGCCGCCGACATCCAGGGCAGCGAGAACATCACCATCAGCCCGCCGCTCACCACCGACCATTACACCGACAGCTTCGGCAACCAGTGCGCGCGCGTGCACGTGCCACTGGGCGTCAGCAGCGTGCGGCTGCGCAACCACGCGACCGTGTTCGACACCGGCGCGCCCGACCCCATCGACCTGGGCGCCATCGAGCACGCAGCGGCCGACCTGCCGGTGGACACGCTGCCTTTCGTGCTGCCCAGCCGCTACTGCGAGGTCGACAGCGAATTGCTGCAGTTCGCCTGGGCCCGTTTCGCGAACGTGGCGCCGGGCTGGGGCCGCGTGCAGGCGATCTGCGACTTCGTGCATGGCCACCTGCGCTTCGACTACCAGAACGCCCGCGCCACGCGCACCGCGCTCGAGGGCTTTCGCGAAGGCACGGGCGTCTGCCGCGATTTCGCGCACCTGGCGATCACGCTGTGCCGCTGCATGAACATCCCGGCGCGCTACGTCACTGGCTACCTGGGCGACATCGGCATTCCACCGGTACGCTATCCGATGGACTTCAGCGCATGGTTCGAGGTGTACCTGGGCGACCGCTGGCACACCTTCGATGCGCGCCACAACACGCCGCGCATCGGCCGCATCGTGATGGCGCGCGGACGCGATGCGGCGGACGTGCCGATCACGATGGTGTTCGGCGCGAACACGCTGGAACGCTTCGATGTGACGACGGAGGAAGTGCTGCAGTAGCGTCGGGGCGCTACGCCGGCTTGTAGCCGAGCATCTTCATGGCCGCCGCCAGCCCCTTGCGGCTACGCTCCATTGCGGCCCACGGCTTGTTGCCGGTGGCGAAGCGATCGGCCACGTTGGCGATGGTCCATTGCGCCGCGCCAGTGAGCGTGGGCAGTTCGTCCCATGCGACCGGCACCGACACGCCGAGCCCCGGACGCGACCGCGCCGACCACGCGCTGACCGTCGTCGCGCCGAATCCATTGCGCAGGTAATCGACGAACACCTTGCCCACGCGGTTGCGCGGTCCGCTCTTGGCGACGAAGCGGTCCGGAATGGTCTGTGCCAGGTGCACCACCACGGCCTGCGAGAACCCCTTGACCTCGTCCCAGCCGTACTGCCGGCGGATCGGCACCACCACATGCAGGCCCTTGCCGCCGCTGGTCTTGAGGAACGACGGCAGGCCCAGCTCGTCGAGCAGCGTGCGCACCAGCATCGTCGCCTCCTGGATCTGCGGCCAGCCGACGCCTTCGCCGGGGTCGAGGTCGAAGGTCATGCGGTCGGGCCGGTCGATGGCGCGCGAGGTGGCGTTCCAGGTGTGCAGCTCGATGACGTTCATCTGCGCGGCGCCGATGAGCCCGGTCTTGCTGTCGATCTGCAGCAGCGGCTCGTGGCCCGGGTCGAGCGCGGGGTCCAGCAGATTCACGCCGGGTATCTCGCGGTTCTGGATGTGCTTCTGGAAGAACAGCTCGCCCCCCACGCCGTCGGGCGCGCGCACCAACGACACCGGACGCCCGCGCAGGTGCGGCAGCATGAGCGCGCCTACGGCGTCGTAGTAGGCGGCGAGCTCGCCCTTGGTGATGCCGCTCTTCGCGTCGATCACGCGGTCGGCATGGGAGATCTTCAGCGCCATGGGTTTCTTCGCTCCTTGCTTCTTCGCGGGTGGTGTGTCCGGTTGCGTTGCCCGTTCGCGCACGATGCCGCGCGCGGGCTTGTCGGCGCGCAGCCCCTGGAACACCGCCTGACGCACACGGTCTTCGCGCGTCCATTCGCCGAAAGAGACCTCGGCCACGAGCGTGGGCTTGACCCAATGCGCCTTCGCGTTCACGCCGTCCGGCGCGGGGTCGAAGGGGCAGTGGTCGGTGGTCAGCTTGTCCAGCCGGCTCTTGATGTCGGCAAGGCGATCCGCGTTGAAGCCGGTGCCCACGTTGCCGCAATAGCGCAGCCGCCCCTTGTCGTCGTGCACGCCCAGCAGCAGCGCGCCGAACCCCGAGCGCGTGCCCTTGGGCGCCGTGTAGCCGCCGATCACGAACTCCTGGCGCTGCTGGTTCTTGAGCTTGATCCAGTCGGCCGAGCGACGCGAGACGTAGGGCGAGCCCTTGAGCTTGCCCACGATGCCCTCGAAGCCGATGCGCGCGGAGGACGCAAGCAGGTCGCGCGGCGATGCATCGAAAGCGTCGCTCAGGCGCAGCGGTGCCGGTGGCCGCTTGCCGAGCAGGCGGGCCAGGTGCGCACGCCGTTCCTCGACCGGCTCGTCGCGCAGGTCTTGCCCGTCGAGAAAGGGCGCGTCGAACAGCCAGTACACGATGGACGAGGTGGCGCCACGGTCGAAGGCGTTCTGCAGCGCCTGGAAGTCGGGTGCGCCGTTGTCGCCTTCGACGGTGATCTCGCCGTCGAGCCACGCCGAATCGGTCGGCAGCTTCGCCAGGGCCTTGGCGAGCGCGGGCAGCTTGTCCGTCCAGTCGTGGCCGTTGCGGGTGAAGCAGCGCACCTTGCCCTTGTCGATGCGGGCGAGCAGGCGGTAGCCGTCGAACTTGAGCTCGTAGAGCCAGTCGCCGGGGGATGACGGAGGAGAGGCTGCGAGGGTGGCGAGCTGGGGCTGGAAGGTGGCAGGCAGTGCGACTTTCCTGGTGGATTTCTTCGCGGGTTTCTTTGCCGTCGCTTTCTTCGCCGGCGCCTTGGCTGCCACCTTCTTCGGCGGACTGTCCACCTCGTCCACGCCGCGGCCGGTCAGCACGCTTGCGGGCTGGTCTTCGAGCACGTCGTAGTCGGCAAGATCGCGCGCCTGGTCATCGCGCTCCTTGATGAGCAGCCACGGCTCGTGCTTCTCGTCGCCCTTGCCATGCATGCGCACCAGCGTCCAGTGGCCCTTGAGCTTCTCGCCACGCAATTCGAACTTGAGCTTGCCGGCCGCAAGTGCCTTGCGCGCGTCGCCATCGGGTAGCCAGTCGCCGCGGTCCCACACGATGACGGTGCCGGCGCCGTACTGCTTGGGCGGAATGGTGCCTTCGAAGTCCGCATACGAGATCGGATGGTCCTCGACATGCACCGCCATGCGCTTGACCGTCGGATCGAGGCACGGCCCCTTCGGTACGGCCCAGCTCTTGAGCGTGCCGTCGAGTTCGAGCCGGAAGTCGTAGTGCAGATGGCTCGCGTGGTGCTTCTGGATGACGAAGGACAACACGCCCTTGCCCGCGCGGCCGCCCGCCTTGGGCTCGGGCGTGCGCGAGAAATCGCGCTTGCCGTGATAACGCGAGAGCGCCTTGTGCGCGGTCGATGCGGTGCGGGTCCCCATGGCGAAGGCGCCTCAGGCTGCGCGGCGATGCCGGGTGGTCGTCTTCGATGCCGTTTTCGAGGCAGCCTTTGCGGCAGGCTTTCGCTTCTTTGCCGCAGGTTTGGCGCGTGGCGCGGGCTCGTCTTCTTCGTCCTCTTCGTCGTCGTTGGCCGCAGCCTTCGTCTTCCCGCCCTTGTTGCGCAGGCTGCGCTGCAGCAGCTCGGTGAGGTCGATGATCTTGGCGCCCTTGCCCTCGGTGGACTGGCCCTCTTCAGGCTCGGGCTGCATCACCGTCTCGGTCTGGCCGGCCTTCACCTTGCGGTCGACCAGGCGCAGGATTTCGTCCTTGAACTCGTCCTTGAATTCCATCGGATCCCAGTCGCCGCTCATGTCCTCGACGAGCTGCTTGGCCATCTTGAGTTCGCGCTCGGTGAGGCCGGCTTTCTTCGCGTCTTCGGACGGCAGCGGCAGGTCTTTCCAGGGACGGATGTCAGCGCCCCAGCGCAGCAGGTTCAGCACGAGGCCGGGGCCAACGGGCACGAGCACCGCGAGATGCTGCTTGGTCTGGATCACGACACGGGCCACGCCCACGCGCTCGCTGCGCTGCAAGGTTTCGCGCAGCAGTGCGTAGACCTTGGCGCCCTTGTTGATCGGCGCCACGTAATAGGGCCGTTCCAGGTACACGAACGGAATGCCGTTGGCCGGCACGAAGGTCTCGATCTCGATGGTCTGCGTGGTCTTGGGGTAGGCGGCCGCGATTTCCTTGTCGCTGAGCACCACGTACTCGCCGTCTTCGTATTCCACGCCCTTGACGATGTTCTCGCGCGCGATTTCCCTGCCGGTCTTCTTGTTGATGCGCTTGTAGCCGACCGGGTCCATGCTGCGCTTGTCGAGCCAGTCGAAGTCGATGCCGTGGTCGGTGGTGGCCGAGTAGAGCGCCACCGGGATGTGGACCAGGCCGAAGCTGATGGCGCCCTTCCACAGGACGCGCGGCGCGGGGGACTTTTTCGAGACGGGCATGGGCACACTCCTTCAGATTCGGAATGTGTGCCGCGCCCCTGGCCGCGCGGTGTAGGAACGCGGCGTCAGGCCGTGACGGCCACCGGCCCGAGCACGCGTTCGCTCGGATGCGCGAAGTAGAACCACTCGGCGCCCGGCAGCGCCAATGCGTTGGGGAACACGATGAAACCGTCGTCCGGCGCGCTCACCAGCGTGCCGTCGTGGCGCATGCCGATGGGTTCGCCGCGCTGCACCTCGTCGAAGGTGGCCCAGTCGCGCACGAAGCTGTCTTCTTCATGCAGGCGGTCGGTCACGCTGGCCAGGCGCAGCAGTTGGGGCTGCGCCGATGCGGCCGGCAGACCGGCCGGCAGCGGCGCCATGCCCAGCAGCGCGAGCGTGCGGCGAATGGCGCGCCACGCCACCTCGGGCGCCTGCGGATCCTGGTGCTGGCCGCATTCGAGCGTGACGCCGTAGCCGCCGCAGCTGCGGATGTATTCGTTGGTGCCGCGGCCGAAGTCGAGCGCGGCCTCGTCGGCCGGCGCACCACCCGCGCGCTGCGCAAGGCCGGCGGCGTAGATGTCGAGCCAACCTTCCACCACGATGGGCGTGCCGATGTGCAGCGCGAGCTGGCCCTCTTCGTGCGAACGGGCAAAGGGCTCCAGCGTGCCGGTGTTGTCGCGCGGGCCGATCATTGCGAAGGCCTCGCCCTCGCTCTGGAAGGAGTGCAGGTCGAGCAACACCTCGTGGCGCGCGATGACCGGCGCGAGGCGGTTGGTGATGCGGGCTTCGTAGTCAGCGGGTGCCTCGGTCGGACGGAACAGGCGGTTGAGATTGCGCTCGCCTTCGCGCTGCAGGCGCCGGCGCGCGAGCGGGTTGGCCACGGGCACCAGCGTCAACTCGCCGCGCTGCAGCTGCAGCGTGCCGACATCGAACTCGGCCAGGATGCGCTCGATGCCCGCGGTGCCGCAGGTCTCGTCGCCGTGCACGCCGCCGATCACGAGCAGTCGGGGACCGGGGTGGAGCGAGGCGAAGGTGTGGATGCGCAGGCTGTCGGTCGCCACGCCGGCAAAAGGATCGGAAGACATGCGGACCATTATTGCGGAGGCCCTTCGTCGGAGGCAAAGCCGCTATGGGTTTCATAGCGCCCGAGCGGACACCTACAGGGCCTGCCTTGCATGTCCTACCGCCCGTGCGGCCCCACCGGCGCAGGCTTGCCTGCAAAGCCACGAAGGAGCCATCGCATGACCCAAGCCAAGACCACCAAGACCCCGCCCACCGATCCCAAGGACGCGACGAAGGACGCGGGCGGCGGCAAGACCAAGGTCGAACAGGGCGGCGAATCGGCGCCGCGCCTGCCGCACGAGCACGACCAGTCCTCGGACAGCCAGCAGACCCCGGACGGCCAGCCCACCAAGGTGGGCCGCCAGGCGCATGAAGACGTGGAGCGCGGCGTGGTGGACACCGACCGCGGGCCGGAGGCCGACCGCGTCTACAACGACAAGGTCAGGCGCTGACGGTGGCGAGCTGCTTGCGCATCTCGCCGATCACCGCGCCGTAGTCCTTGGCATTGAAGATCGCGCTGCCGGCCACGAAGGTGTCGGCGCCGGCCGAGGCCACGCGCGCGATGTTGTCGGCCTTGATGCCGCCGTCCACCTCCAGGCGGATGTCGCGCCCGCTCTGCTCGATGCGCTTGCGCGCGAGTTCGATCTTGCGCAGGGCCGAGTCGATGAAGCTCTGGCCGCCAAAGCCGGGGTTCACGCTCATGATGAGGATCAGGTCGATGTCGTCGATGGCCCAGTCGAGCGCCTCGAGACCCAGCCCCGGGTTGAACACCAGCCCGGCCTTGCAGCCCGCGGCCTTGATGGCCTGGATGCTGCGGTGCACATGGGGCGATGCGTCGGGGTGGAAGCTGATGTAGTCGGCGCCCGCTTGCGCGAAAGAGGCCGCCAGGGCGTCGACCGGCTGGATCATCAGGTGCACGTCGATCGGCACCGGCGTGCCGTCGGCCGTCTTGGCGTAGGGCTTGAGCGCCTGGCAGATCATCGGGCCGAAGGTCAGGTTCGGCACGTAATGGTTGTCCATCACGTCGAAATGGATCCAGTCGGCACCGGCGGCGATCACGTCGGTCAGTTCCTGGCCGAGGTGCGCGAAGTCGGCGGAAAGGATGGAGGGGGCGATGCGGAACGGGGTGCTCATACCCCGGATTCTCGCAGCGAGCGGAAGTCCGAGGAAAGGCCTCCGTTACCATCCGCCCCATGTCACACAGCCCCTTCAGCGTCCAGGTCGAACCGCGTTACCTGGCCGACCAGTCCTCCCCGAAGGACGATGTCTACACCTTCTCCTACACGATCACCATCACCAACGTGGGCACGGTCGGCGCGCAACTGATCGCGCGTCACTGGCTCATCAACGACGCCTCGGGCCATCCGCAGGAAGTGAAGGGCCTTGGCGTGATCGGCCAGCAGCCGCTGCTGGCGCCCGGCGAATCGTTCCGCTACACGAGCGGATGCCGGCTGCAGGCCGCCAGCGGCACGATGCACGGCAGCTTCTTCGTGGTGACAGAGGAAGGCGAGCGATTCGACGTTCCGGTTCCAATGTTCGTGCTCGAAGCCGATATCGGCGGTGCCCCTGTCTCTCGCGTGCTGCACTAGGCACGCCCTCTTTTCCCCGCTCCCCCCATGGCTGCCGCATCGCGCGACTTGCAGGGGCTGCTCGCCGGCCTCGACCCCACGGCCGATGTGGCGCAGCGCCACATCTGGCTCATCAATTGCTTCGACTGGCTGCGCGGCGACCGCGCCTCGCCGCAGGCGGCCATGGGCCGCGTGTCGCTGCTGCTCGACGCCATCGAGGCGCGCCCCGAGCTGCGCGAGCGGCTGCGCGCCTGGTGGCGCGTGTTCACCCAGTCGGTCGACCTGACCACGCTGCTGGCCGACTACGGCTTCGCGCCGCGCACCGCGTTCGTGAGCGAACTGAGCGAAAGGCTGCGCCGCAAGATCCTGCCGGGCACGCCCGAGACCACCGATGCGTCGGACCTGTTCCGCATGGTGCTGCCCGGCGTGTTCGATGCGGGCTGGATCGCGCTGCTCGACGAAACCCAGCTCGCCCGCATCGGCGCGCTGCTGGCCGACGCGACGGTGGATGCCGGCGGCGCGCCGCGCTGGCGCCATACCGTGATGGATGCGGTCACCTATTGCAGCAGCCAGGTGGTGGCGGCCGGTTTCTCGCCGGAGCTGCGCCTGCGCATGAACCCGGAACACCACGAGGCGCGCTCCTTCCACGCGCTGATGGCCGACCTCGACGAACTGCGCGAGCAGATGTTCGAGCAACCCGCGGGCGCAGAAAGCGAAGAAGCATTGCAGGCCGCCTTCGTGGCCTTCCGCGACCGGCTCGATGCCTGCCGCGCCAGTGCCGCATCGGTCTACACGCACCTAGAGGACAACGGCATCTCGGTCGGCCTGGTGTTCCGCCTGCGCCAGCTGCGCGAGCGCGTGCTGCGCATCCGCGAGCTGCTCGACTGCCTGATGTCGCCCGTGCCCGCGCCCAGCGTGGCGCGGCTCATCGGCAAGCTGGTGCTCGCGGGCGGCGAGCGCAACAGCATCCGCGCGCTGGTCGCCTCGAACTCGTCGATGCTCGCTGCCAAGGTGACCGAGCGCAGCGCCGAGACCGGCGAGCACTACATCACCCGCGACCGCGCGAGCTACCTGCAGATGGTGAAGAAGGCCGCGGGCGGCGGCGCGCTCACGGCGGTGACGGTGCTGCTCAAGTTCGGCATCTACGCACTGGCGCTGTCGGCCTTCTGGGCGGGCCTCGCCTCGGGCCTCATGTATGCGGCGAGCTTCGTCGCGATCCAGCTGCTGCACCTGACGCTCGCCACCAAGCAGCCCGCGATGACGGCGCCGGCGCTCGCGGCGCGGCTGCGCGACATCAAGGCGGACGGCGCGGTGGACGATTTCGTCGACGAGGTGGCCAACCTCGTGCGCTCGCAGGTGGCCGCGGTGCTGGGCAACGTGCTGGTGGTGGTGCCGGCGATGGTCGCTCTCGCGCTCCTGCTGCAGTACGCGCTCGGTCGGCCTCTGCTCGACGCGGCGCATGCCGCCGCCACGCTGAATTCGCTCTCGCTCGCCGGGCCGACCGCACTTTTCGCGGCAATCACCGGCATCCTGCTGTTTTCGGCCAGCATCGTCGCCGGATGGACAGAAAACGCCTTTGTCCTGCATCGCCTGGACTCCGCCATGCGTTACAACCCACGCATCGGCGCCTTTCTGGGTGCCGCCCGGGCTCGCCGCTGGGCCACCTTCATGCGCACACACATCTCAGGCTTCGCCTCCAACATCTCGCTGGGACTCATGCTCGGACTGCTTCCCGCGTTCGCGGGTTTCTTCGGGCTCGGGCTGGATGTGCGCCACGTGACACTCTCGGCCGGGCAGATCGCCGCGGCTGCGGCGTCCACGGGCCTGTCGGTGCTGCAGCAGCCTGCCCTCTGGTGGGCGGTGGCGGCGATCCCGGTGATCGGCGCGCTCAATGTGAGCGTGAGTTTCTATTTCGCATTCCGCCTCGCGCTGCGCGCGCACAGCGTGAGCCTGGGTGACCGCGCACGCATCCGCAGCGCCATCTGGGCGCGCTGGCGCAGCCGGCCTGTGAGCTTCTTTCTACCTGCATGAATTTGACGAGCTTCATCAACGATCTGCTGGGCTTTTGGTCCGAATGGGTACGCCCCTCGGCCGGCCTGCCCACCATCCTGTGGTCGCTGCTGCTGGCGGCCGCCGCGGCCTCCGGCCACCTGGTGCAACGCTACCTGGGCCTGCCCAAGGTCGTCGGCTACTCGCTGGTCGGCACCGTCGTCGGCTTTGCCGGCTTCGAAGGCGCGATCTGGCCGTTGCGCGGCATCAGCCTGTTCCTGCTTGAACTGGGCGTGGCCGTGGTGCTGTTCGAGGCCGGCGGCCGGCTGCCGCTGCGCTGGTTCCGCCACAACCCGATGGTGCTGGTGCAGAGCCTGCTTGAAGCCACGCTGACCTACTTCGGCGTGTACTGGGTGCTGACGCTGCTGGGCCTGCCCGAGCCCGTGGCCAACCCGATCGCGCTGATGGCCATCGTCGCCTCGCCGGCCGTGCTCAGCCGCGTGATCATCGACACGCGCGCCGCCGGCCCTGTCACCGAACGCGCGATGACGCTGGCCACGCTCAACACCTTCTACGCGCTCGCGCTCGGCTATGCACAGGCCGGCCTGATCGAACGCGCGCCGCAGACGATGCTGCAGAAGCTCTATCCGGTGGCGGTGGTGCTCGGCCTCTCGTTCGTGGTCGGCGCGATCATGGCGCTGGCCCTGCGCACCGCGCTGCGCGTGATGAGCCCGACGAGCGAGAACACCTCGATCCTGCTGCTCGCACTCATCGCGGCCGGCGCGGCGCTCACCGCGCACGTCGGCGGCTCGGCGCCTCTTGCGGCGCTGATCGGCGGCGTATTGCTCAAGACGCTCAACCCCAAGCCCTGGGCGTGGCAACGGCAGCTCGGCACCGCGGCATCGCTGCTCACCATGCTGATGTTCGTGCTGGTCTCCATCGTGGCGGCGCAGGCCGACTGGACGCTGCCGGTGGCGAGCGTGGTGCTGGCCGTGATCGGGGTGCGCATGGTCGCCAAGATTTCCGGCGTGGCCATTGCCAACCCTGGCAGCGGCGCGAGCTGGAAGCAGGCCTTCTGGGTCGGCTGCGCGATGTCGCCGCTGTCGTCGATCGCCCTTCTGATCGCATCGAATTTCGCCACCGCGTCGCCGCTGCTCGGCACCATGATCACGCAGGTCGCCCTGCCGTCGATCCTGCTGATGGAACTGGTGGGCGCCGTGCTTGCCACCGTGGCCATCCATGCGGTCGGCGAGAGTTCGGTGCCCTGGGCGCCCCGGGCATTCAGCACTACCGAGGATACGCAGCGATGAGCACCGCCCTGCCCACCACCATCGACCCCGACAGCGACGACGTGCGCTCGGCTCCGCTGCCCAGCGACCCCGAAAGCCGCGCAGTCAAGCTCGAGCCCTTCAACAAGTCCGAAGCGCTGTCGCTCGGCGTGGAACTCGAGTTGCAGCTCGTCAACACGCACGACTACGACCTCGCGCCCTACGCCGAGGACATGCTGCGCCTGATGGCGCAGACTCCGTTGCCCGGCAGCGTGGTGCCCGAGATGACCTCGAGCATGATCGAGATCTCCACAGACATCTGCCACTCGGCGGCGGACGTGATCAAGCAGCTCTCGCCCATTCGCGAGGCGCTGATCAAGAACGCCGACAAGCTCAACATCGCGGTGGTCGGCGGCGGCACGCATGCGTTCCAGCAATGGCACGAGCGGCGCATCTACGACAAGCCGCGCTTTCGGGAGCTCTCGGAGCTGTACGGCTACCTGAGCAAGCAGTTCACCATCTTCGGCCAGCATGTGCACATCGGCTGCCCCGATGCGGACTCGGCCTTGCTGATGCTGCACCGCATGTCGCGCTACATCCCGCACTTCATCGCGCTGTCGGCCTCCTCGCCGTTCGTGCAGGGGCAGGACACGCAGTTCGACTCGGCGCGCCTGAACTCGGTGTTCGCGTTCCCGCTCTCGGGCCGCGCGCCGTTCACGACGAGCTGGAAGGAGTTCGAGGCCTACTTCGAGCGCATGACCCGCACCGGCGTCGTGCGCAGCATGAAGGACTTTTATTGGGACATCCGCCCCAAGCCCGAGTTCGGCACCATCGAGATCCGCGTGTTCGACACGCCCCTCACGGTGGAACGCGCCGCCGCGCTCGCGGGCTACGTGCAGTCGCTCGCCGCCTGGTTCCTGCAGGAACAGCCCTTCGAGCCCTGCGAAGACGACTACCTCGTCTACACCTACAACCGCTTCCAGGCCTGCCGCTTCGGGCTGGACGCGGTGTATGTCGACCCCGCCAGCGGCCAGCACATGCCGCTGCGCGACCACATCCTCATGACGATGACGCAGCTCGAGTGGCACAGCGAGGCGCTCAACGCCACGCAGGCGCTGGGCGAACTGCGCACCAGCGTGGAAGCCAACCGCAACGATGCGCGATGGTTGCGGGAGAAGCAGGGGAAGGAGCGGCTGCTGGCAGAGGTGGTGAGGCAGGCAGCGCTCAGGTTCCGCGGCGCGGCCTGACGGTTTTTGTTCCTTCCCCCTCTGGGGGAAGGCTGGATGGGGGCGGGCAGAGCGCTCGATGGGCACGCCGCTTGCCCCCACCCTGCCCTCCTCCGAGAAAAACCCGTCCCACGCAGCGCTTATGCTCGCACCCCATGGGTGAATTCGACCTGATCACACGCTATTTCAAACGCCCCGCCAAGCGCTCCCCGCTGGGCGTCGGCGACGACTGCGCCTTGCTCGCGCCCGCACCGGGCATGCAGCTCGCCGTGTCCTCCGACATGTTGGTCGAGGGCCGGCACTTTCTCTCGACCGTCGAGCCGGCGCGCCTCGGCCACAAGGCGCTGGCGGTGAACCTCAGCGACCTCGCGGCCTGCGGCGCGAAGCCGCTGGCCTTCACGCTCGCGCTCGCATTGCCCGGCGTGGACGAGCACTGGCTCGAAGGTTTCTCACGCGGCCTCTTCGCGCTCGCGGACGAACACGGCTGCGAACTCGTGGGCGGCGACACCACGCGCGGCCCGCTCAACATCTGCATCACCGTATTCGGCGAAGTGCCCGCCGGCGCGGCCCTGCTGCGCTCGAGTGCGCGGGCCGGCGACGACATCTGGGTCAGCGGCACGCTCGGCGATGCGCGACTGGCACTCGAAGTGTTCCGCGGCACGATCGCGCTGCCTGCCGATGCGTTCGCCCAGGCCCGTATGCGCATGGAGCAACCCACGCCGCGCGTGGCGCTGGGGCAGGCGCTGCGCGGCATCGCATCGTCGGCGGTGGATGTGAGCGACGGGCTGGTCGGCGACCTGGGCCATATCCTCGGATCGAGCAACGTGGGCGCCACGCTCGATGCCGATGCGGCCGTGAGCACGGTGGCTGCGGCGGGCACGCCCGGCCTCGGCGCCGAAATGCTGCGCACCTGCGCGCTGTCAGGCGGCGACGACTACGAACTGGTGTTCACCGCACCGCCCTCGGCACGCGCAGCGGTCGAGCAAGCCGGCAAGGACAGCGCGACGCGCGTGACGCGCATCGGCCGCATCGATGCCGAAGCAGGCCTGCGCATCGTGGATGCAAGCGGCGCGCCGGTGTCGCAGCGCTTCGGCTCGTTCGACCACTTCGTCTGATCAGCTTCCGCGCACCACCGCCTGCATCTTGCGCTGCGCGGCATTGATGGCAGCCGACTGGCCATTGAGGCTCTGCAGCATCTTGTTGAGCTCCGCCTGCAAGGCCGGATCGGTCACCGTCACCGACGCGCCGGAGATCTGGATCTTCGACTTGTTCTTCTGCAGGAAATCGCCCACAGCCAGCGCGCCGTCGAAGGTGGCGTCGAGCGCGGGGAACACCTCCTTGAAGGTAGCGGCCGGCGTCGAAACGGTCTTCTCGTAGGCCTTGTCGTAGACCTGCTTCAGGTCATCGGGCTGCTTGAGCTGCGCGCGTGCGGCATCGGCCTTGGCCAGTTGCTGGTCGAGCGCGGTGCGCAGGCCCGCGAGGCCTTCCTTCGCGGCCTTGAGGTCGTCGCGGCGCGTGGCCAGGTCGCCGATGGAGCGCAGCGCGCCCTTGGCCACGACCTCGCCCATCGGCTGGCTCACCGATTTGTTCATGCCCTCGGTGAAGTCGGTGATCACCGCGTAATGCTTGGCGTAGTCGCCGAACGACGCCTTCTGTTCCTCGCTCGGAGACGGCACGCGCAGGCCCGGCTTGTCGAGCACGCGGGTCTGGAGGAACTCGATGAAGGCGGTGCGCTGCTCGGCCTCCTTGTTGCCGCAGGCCGCAAGCATGAAGCTGAAGGCGAGGCACAAGCCCAGCGTGGCGAAGCGAACGAAGGTCTTCATGGTGTCGTAGTGTTTTCTCTGGATGGATGGCCCGTCAAGCATACGTCCGGCCTATGACGTTCAGGCGCTTCAGATGTTGCGCTTGATGGCATCGATGAAGGCGCGCGCCGCGACCGACAGCGAATGCCCGCGCTTGATGACCAGCGAGATGTCGCGCGAGACACGCGGCGCACTGAGCACCTTGACCACCAGGGACGGATCGTTCGCATCGCGCGCGAAAGCCGAGGGCATGATCGACGCACCCATGCCGCTGGCCGTCATCCAGAGTGCTGTAGAGAGAAAGGACACCTCGTTCACGACGTCCAGCGCCACGCCGGCGTCCGCCGCGGTGCCGTCGATCAGCGGGCGCACGCCGTAACCGGGCCGCACGGTGATGACGGGATGGCCGCCCAGGTCGATCCACCGCACCACGCGCGCCTTGGCCAGCGGGTGGTCGTTCCTGCACACGAGTGCGAGGTGGTCGCGCATGAGCCGCTGCACCTCGACCTCGGCGCCGGGCCGCTCGGGCGTGCCGATGCCGAAGTCCACGTGCTCGCCGAGGATGCGCGAGATGAACTGGTCGGGTGCGCAGTCGTTGACCATCACGCGAACTTTCGGATGCTCTTCGCTGAAGCTGCGGATCGCCGCGGGCAAGAGGAAGGTCGCGAGCGTGGGCGTGATGGCCAGGGAGACACGCCCCCGCTCGAGCGTGGCCAGTTCGCGAAAACCGGTCGAGAGCGAATCGACGTCGCGCAGGATGCGCTCCGCGGTGGGCAGCATTTCGTTGGCCGCCGCGGTCGGCTTGAGCGAACGCGTGGTGCGGTCGAACAGGCGCGTGCCCAGCCCCTCCTCGAGCTGACGGATCAGCATGCTCACCGCCGACTGGGTAACGAACAGCCTTTGGGCGGCCGCGCTGAGCTTGCGCAACTGGTGCACCGCGAGGAATGCGCGCAGCTGGCGAATCGTCGGGCTGAACGTAGGACTGAAGTTTTCATTCATAAGGTGAATTGATATTTGATACGAAATTTCTCGATTTACGAATGAATTTCCGCAGCGTTCAATCGCTCCAAACAAAGTAAAAAGACAATCAAGGAGCCCTCCATGACAGCATCGATCGCCCGCAAGGCGCCACCGCTTCGCAGGCAATTGCTGCTGGCCACGGCCTTCACCCTCCTGAGCGGGCCCGCCCTGGCACAGGCCCCGGCTTCCGACTTTCCTTCCCATCCGATCCGCATGGTGGTGACATTTCCGCCCGGCGGGAGCGCCGACGCGGTGGTGCGCATGCTGGTGCCCCGGCTCAACGAGAAGCTGGGCCAGCAGGTGGTGGTGGACAACCGGCCCGGCGCAGGCGGCAACGTGGGCCTCACGCTGGTGGCGAAGGCGCCGGCCGACGGCTACACGCTCGGCCTCGGCGCGGCCGGCGCGCTCACCGCGAATGTGAACCTTTATCCGCAGATGCCCTTCGACCCGGTGAAGGACTTCAAGCCGGTCGGCATGGTCGCCGCCACGCCGTTCGTGATCGTCGGGCACCCCTCGGTGGGTGCGCGCACGCTGCGCGAACTGATCGCGCTGGCCAAGGCGAAGCCGGGCACGATCTCGATGGGCCACGGCGGCAACGGCACCGCGATGCACCTGTCGACCGCGCTCTTCGCGCAGATGGCCGACGTGAAGCTGATCGAGGTGCCCTACCGCGGTTCGGGCCCGGCCGCGCTCGATGCGATGGCGGGCCAGGTGCAGCTCGCACTGGTCGACCTGCCCGCCTCGCTGCAGCAGATCCGGGCCGGCAAGCTGATCGCCTTCGGGGTGACGAGCGCGCAGCGCGTGCCGATGCTGCCCGACGTGCCCACCGTGGCCGAGGCGGGCCTGCCGGGCTACGACTCGACCGGCTGGTTCGGCGTGGTGGCGCCGGCCGGCACGCCCGCGCCCATCGTGGCGCGCCTCAATGCAGAGATCAACGCCGCGCTCGGCGACGAGCAGATCAAGGCCTCGATGCGCAACCTCGGCGCGGAGCCCGCACCAACGTCGACCGAGGCCTTCGAGGCCTACATCCGCAGCGAAACGAAGAAGTGGGCCAAGGTGATCCAGGTCGCCAACATCAAGCTCGACTGACGGGCCAGAGACACAGGGATGCACTGACAAATGAACGACACCACACTGAGAGCCGACGTTCTCATCATCGGCGCGGGCCCCGTGGGCCTCACGCTGGCCATGGACCTGGCGTCGCGCGGCGTCTCGGTGATCATCTGCGAGACCCGCCGCTTCGCCGAGCCGCCGAACGTGAAGTGCAACCACGTGGCCTCGCGCACCATGGAGCAGTTCCGCCGCCTGGGCGTGGCGCAGAAGCTGCGCGATGCGGGCCTGCCCCCCGACTACCCGAACGACGTGGTGTTCCGCACCACCGTGACGGGCACCGAACTCACGCGCATTCCGATCCCGTGCCGGCGCGACCGCTACACCGAGACCGAGGGCCCTGACGCCTGGTGGCCCACGCCCGAGCCGCCGCACCGCATCAACCAGATCTACCTCGAACCCATCCTCTTGAAGCACACGGCGGCGCTGCCGGGCGTGCAGTTGCTCAATCGCACGCAGTTCGCGGGCTTCACGCAGGACCGGGAAGGCGTGACCGCCATCGCCACCGAGATGGACGGCGGTGTCACGCGCAGCATCCGCTGCCGCTACATGGTCGGCTGCGACGGCGGCAGCTCGGCGGTGAGGAAGCAGATCGGTGCCAGGCTCGAAGGCACGGCCGTCATTCAGCGCGTGCAGTCGACCTTCATCCGCGCGCCGCAGTTGCGCGCCATGATCCCCGGCAAGCTGGCGTGGGCTACCTACGCGATGAACCCGCGCCGCTGCGGCACGATGTTCGCCATCGACGGGCACGAGACCTGGCTGGTGCACAACCACCTGAACGCCGAGGAGCCCGAGTTCGATTCGGTCGACCGCGACCAGGCGCTGCGCGACATCCTGGGCGTGGGCCCCGACTTCCAGTACGAAGTCATCAGCAAGGAAGACTGGATCGGTCGCCGCCTCGTGGCCAACCGCTTCCGCGAAGGCCGCGTGTTCCTCGCGGGCGATGCGGCACACCTGTGGGTGCCGTACGCGGGCTACGGCATGAACGCGGGCATCGCCGATGCGCTGAACCTCTCGTGGCTGCTCGGCGCCTGCGTGCAGGGCTGGGGCGACGAGGCGATGCTGGACGCCTACGAGGCCGAGCGCCAGCCGATCACCGAGCAGGTGTCGAACTTCGCGATGGACCATGCGCAGAAGATGATCCGCGCGCGCCGCGCCGTGCCGCAGAACATCGAGGCGCCCGGCCCCGAGGGCGACGCGCTGCGCGCGGACATCGGCAGCGAGGCCTATGCGCTCAACGTGCAGCAGTTCTGCTGCGCGGGGCTGAACTTCGGCTACTTCTACACAGGCTCGCCGATCATCATCGCGGACGGCGAACACACCGCCCCGCCGTACTCGATGGGTGACTTCACGCCTTCGACCGTGCCGGGCTGCCGCGCGCCGCACTTCTGGCTGGCCGACGGTCGCTCGCTGTACGACGCGTTCGGTCCCGGCTACACGCTGCTGCGCTTCGACCGCAGCGTGGACGTGCGGCCGCTGGAGCGCGCCGCCCAGACCTACAACATGCCGCTCACGGTGCTCGACATCGAGACGGCCGAAGTGCCCAAGGCCTACGCCCACCGCCTGGTGCTGTGCCGTGCGGACCAGCACGTCGCCTGGCGCGGCGCGCACCTGCCGTTCGACGTGTACGACTTCGTGGCGATCCTGCGCGGCGATGCCAAGCGGGTGCGCGAGCGCAAGCGGGCGCTGGCGTGGGAAGGTGTCGTCGCCGCCTGAGCTCCGTTTCTCCGGGGCTCACCAACCTCGCGGTGCGACCACCCGGTAGGCCAGCAGCACAGCCAGCGCAGGTGCGAGCGCGAAGCTCGCAAACAGCCACACAGCCGCCGACTGCGCGCCCTCCACGCCGCCCGGCAGCGTGAGGCCCGCTGCATTGGCCACCAGCCCCGCCACCGAGGCGCCCACGGCCATGCCGTAGAGCTGGATCGTGGTGACCGAGGCGGAGGCCAGCCCTTCTTCTCCTTTCGGCGCCAGCGAAAGCACACGGGTCACGAGATGCGGCCAGCCGATGCCCACGCCCAGCCCCACGACGGCGAGTGCCACGGCGACCAGCACGATCTCGAAGCCCACGCCCAGATACCCGGGGAACGGCAGCAGCAGCGCGAGCGCCACGAGCCCCAGCGTGCAGGCCACCGGGCCGGCGCGCAGCATGCGATCGGCCCCCGCGCCGCTGCGCCCCGACGACAGCAACGAGCCCGCGCTCCAGCCGCCGGCCATCGCGGCCGTGAGGTAGCCCGCCGCGAGCGGCGAATGGCCGTGCAGCAGCTGCAGGAAGTACGGCACGAAGATCTCGGTGGTGGTGCCGATCAGCAGCAGCGCGATGCTTGCGTAGATGGCGCCCAGCGGCGCGCTCACCGCGTACGCGCCGGTCGGCAGGAGCCGCACCGCGGCCCGGCGATCGACGCGCGTGGCGACGACGCCGATGCCCAGGCCGAGCACCACGCCCACCGCCTGCAAGGCGAGGTCGGACAGGAGCCCGCTCGCCGCGATCACCAGCACCGAGGCAGCCAGCAAGCCGATCTGCAGCGCAGGAATGCGCGGCAGGCTCGCCGGCCGTGAATGCCGCACGCCGGCACCGGGCCGCAGTTGCACCATCACCAACAGTGCCTGCGCCGCAGCCACCGGCAGCAGGAACCAGAAAGCCCAGCGCCAGTGCCCCGATTGCGCGAACAGCCCGCCCACCGCCGGCCCGCACAGCGTGGCAACACCCCACATGCCCGACACCAGCGCCACCGCGCGCGGCCACAGCCGCTGCGCGAACACGAGCTGGATCAGCGCATAGCTCAGCGCCGCGAGCATGCCGCCGCCCAGCCCCTGCACCGTGCGGCCGGCGAGCATCCAGTGCATCGCCGGCGCGAGCGCGCAGCCCATCGAACCGGCGGTGAACACGGCCAGCGCCGCCAGGCACGCCCCCCGTGGCCCCAGCACCGCGAGCAGCCGCACCGAGAGCGTCGCCCCGAGGATCGAACCGACCACGAAGAGCGTGGTGCTCCATGCGTACCAGTCGAGCCCGCCGATCTCGCGCACCACCGAAGGCAGCACCGTGGTCACGATGTGGACATTGACCGCATGCAGCGCAACGCCCCCGGTGAGCGCCAGCGCGCGCCAGCCGTTGCGGCCGGTGAAGAGTTCGCCCCACCCGGCCGTGGCCGGCGGCGAGATCGCGGAAGGTGCCGAAGGATCGGCAGAGGAGGAAGCGGCAGGCGGCATGGCGGACCCGAAAGACTGGAAAGGAGCCCGGATACTAGGCGCCGCGACCCAATTAAACAAGTTATTGCTTTGATAAATAAAATCCACCGCCCGACTGGACCGGCACCCGGATGCGCGACACTTCGGACCTGATGCAAGCCGCTTCCCCTTCTTCTTCCTCCAACGCCCCGCTGTCCGGCGCCATGCCGCAACCCTCGATCCGCCGCCCCACCCTGCGCTTCTTGTTCGGGCATCCGGCGCATGCCATCGCGCTGGGCTTCGGCTCGGGCCTGCCACGCTTTGCGCCTGGCACCGTGGGCACGCTGTGGGCCTGGGTCGCCTTCGCGGTGATGCAGCTGTGGTTCACGCCGGCCACTATCGGCTGGATCATCCTGGCGTCGCTCCCCATCGGCTGGTGGGCCTGCACGGTGACGGCGCGCGACATGAACCTGGCCGACCCCGGCGCCGTGGTGTGGGACGAGGTGGTCGCCTTCTGGATCGTGCTCTGGCTGGTCACGCCGGCCGGGCTCTTCGCGCAGGCCATCGCCTTCGGCCTGTTCCGCTTCTTCGATGCCGCCAAGCCTGGCCCGGTCGCCTGGGCCGATGCGCTGTTCAAGCAGCGCGACGCCACCCAGGTGCGCTGGTGGCGCGCGGGCTTCGGCATCATCCTCGACGACCTGGTGGCGGCCTTCTGCACGCTGCTGGTCATTGCGCTCTGGCGCGCATGGTGAACCCCATGGATTCTTCTTCGACCTTGTCGCCGCTCCCCGACCAGGACACCCCCGCGCTCGTTGCGGCCGTGGCCGAACGGCTGCTGAAAAAAGGCTGGCTGCTTTCCACCGCCGAGAGCTGCACCGGCGGCCTGATCGCCGCGGCCTGCACCGAGCTGGCCGGCTCCAGCGCATGGTTCGAGCGCGGCTTCATCACCTATTCCAACGCGGCGAAGACCGAGCTGCTGGGCGTCGATGCGGCGCTGATCGATGCCCACGGCGCGGTCAGCGAGCCGGTGGCGCGCGCCATGGCCGTTGGTGCCATCGCACGCTCGACCCCATCCCGTGCGGCCATCGCGGTGACCGGCATCGCCGGCCCCACGGGCGGCACGCCCGAGAAGCCGGTCGGCACGGTGTGGTTCGGCTGGTCGGTCGACGGGCAGTTGCGCACCGAGCGCCGCCGATTCGACGGCGACCGCGCCACGGTGCGCGCGGCCACGGTGCACTACGCGCTGCAGACGCTGGTGGAACTGCTGGGCGAGTAAGCCCCGCGGCTCCTTCAGGCCATCATGAAGTCGCTGATCGCCCGGCGCGGCGCGGCGGGCACCGGCGACATCGGATAGCCGAGCCGACACATCATCTGCAGCGTCGGGCTGCGCGCATTGCGCGGTGGCTCCGTGCCCAGCAGCAGGTCGTGCGCCGCCGCGTGGTGCGGTGCCATTTCCGCGAATTCCTCCAGCGGCTGGCTCATCGGGTGCAGGCCCACGCCGAGGTCGGTGGCGCGCAGTTGCTGGCGCACATAGGCGCGGCCCGCGGCGATCTGGTCGGTGCGGCTGTTGCCGCGCGTGCTGAGCCAGACAAAGCCCATCGCTGTGTTGGCCTGGTCCTCGAACACCTGGAAGGTCTGCTTGAACGACTCACTGTCTTCCGGCGCGGGCACGTTGCGGTCGAACTGCCCCAGCGCGATCGCCAGGCGCAGCGCCGGATCGTTGCGCGAGAAGCCGTCGCGGTGCTCCAGGATCTCCTGCGGCCCGACGCGCAGCATCCGCAGGTTCTCCAGGGCGGTGCCGGGCGTGGCGATCTCTACGCGCGCGGCCGCCGCGCAGAGCTTGCGCAGCACCCGCACGCGGGCCATGTCGACCGTGCCGTCGGCCTGCACCGTGCCACCCGCGGGCGCGATGGAAGTGAGCCCCTGCAGCATGTCGGGCGACACCGGCCGGCCGGTATCGAAACGCTGCTTCGGCGTGCGGCGCCTGAGCACCTGCGCAAAGAGCGGATCGGGCGCGCCACCGCCCGACAGCCGCAGCCGCGCCACCGGGATGTGCGGCCAGTGCCGCGGCTCGCCCGGCAGTTCGCCCTGGGGCCACAGCTGCACGCTGGCCAGGATGCCCTGCTGCGCAAGCGCCATCACCAGCAGCTCGATGAAGGCCCCATGGCCGATGAGGGCCTGGCGGCCGTACGGATCGGTCTCGGGCAGCAAACGCTCGCGGTCGCAGTAGAGAACGATGGCATCGGGCTCGCGCAGGTCCACCAGCCATGGCTGGCAGTTGTACGCAGTGGGCGCGGTGACCGCATAGGCCACCGCACGCTTGCGCGCATCCGGCTCGTTGCCGGGGCCGTTCCATATCTCGAGCGCGGCCGCCGGGATGTCGGAGTGCAGCCACCAGGTCGCCAAAGCCACCGCGCCTGCCGCCACCACCACACCGCCTCCCAGCAGCCGGACAAAATTTCTTCGTTCGTCCATTGCCCGCATTATCGAAAGTCGCCTTTCAATTCACAATGCGTCAACTTTTGATACCTGCTATGCGGAACTGAATACGTGGGCCTCGACAGCAACCTCGATTTCGACTGGCGACTGGTGCGCGCCTTCCTCGCCGCCCTCGACCACGGCAGCCTGCTGGCTGCCTCGCGCGCGCTGGGTTCGAGCCAGCCGACGCTGGGCCGGCACATCGCCGAGCTCGAAACCCAACTGGGCGTGGTGTTGTTCGAGCGCACCGGCCGGGGCCTGCGGCCCACGGCCATGGGCGCGCGGCTGGCCGAGTCGGCGCGGGCCATGGAGAGCGGCGCGGTCTCGCTGTCGCGCAGCGTGTCGGGCGCCAATGCCACCACCGCGGGCACGGTGCGCATCTCGGCGAGCCAGGCCACGGCGCGCCAGATGCTGCCTGCGCTGCTGGTGCGCATGCGGCAGGAGCTGCCGGAGATCCAGGTCGAACTGGTGTCGACCAACGAGGTCAGCAACCTGCTGCGGCGCGAGGCCGACATCGCAATCCGCATGACGCAGCCCACCACGGCCACGGTGGTGGCGCGGCGCATCGGGCGGTTCGCGCTCGGCGCCTTCGCGCAGGCCGACTACCTGCGCCGCCGCGGCACGCCGCGCCAGACGGCCGAGCTGCTGCGGCACGACGTGCTGGGCTACGACCGCATCGACACCATCGTTCGCATGTCCGCGCAACTGGGCACGCCGCTGCAGCGCGAGGACTTCTGCTTTCGCACCGACGACATGGGCGCCTACTGGGAGGCGCTGCGTCAGGGCATGGGCATCGGCTTCGTGAGCGAATCGCTCGCGCGCACCGACAGCCAGGTGCAGCGCGTGCTGCCGCAACTGAAGATCCCTTCGCTGCCGGTGTGGCTCGCGGTGCACCGGGAGATCCGCACCGACCGGCGCATCCGCGCGGTCTATGATTTCCTCGCGCGCAACATCCCGGCGTCGATCTGACTTCTTCCCCGATAACTCCAAGAGGCCTCATGACAGCAGCCACCAATGCCCAGACCATCGAGCGCTTCTACAGCGCGTTCGCCAAGCTCGACGCCGCCACCATGGAGGCCTGCTACGCGCCCGATGCGGTGTTCGACGACGAGGCCTTTTCCCTGCGCGGCCGGCGCGAGGTGGGCGGCATGTGGCGCATGCTGGCCACCGCCACCAAGGCCAAGGGCGCGGACGTGTGGCGCATGACCTTTCGCGACGTGCAGGCCGACGACACCACGGGCAGCGCCCACTGGGACGCGCACTACCGCTTCAGCGCCACCGGCCGGCTGGTGGACAACAGCATCGACGCGCGCTTCACCTTCACGCCCGAGGGCCTGATCGCCACGCACCGCGACACTTTCCCGTTCTGGACCTGGTCGCGCCAGGCGCTCGGCACGCCGGGCCTGCTGCTGGGCTGGACGCCGATGCTGCGCAACAAGGTGCGCGCCACGGCTGCCGGCAATCTTTCCAAATTTCTTTCGAGCCAACCCTCATGAGCAACAACGACATCGTTTTCACTTCCAACGAAGCGGCCCACCGCTACGAAGCTTCCATCGACGGCAAGCTCGCGGGCTACGCCGAATACAACTTGCTGACCGACGCGATCATGTTCACGCACACCGAGGTGCTGCCCGAATTCGAAGGCAAGGGCGTGGGCTCGGGTATTGCGAAGCACGTGCTCGGCGAGGCGCGCACGAAGGGGCTGCATGTGATCCCGGTGTGCCAGTTCATTGCGGGCTACATCCGCAAGCACCGCGAATACGCCGACCTCGTGCGGCCTGATATTCAGCGCGCCTTCAAGATCTGACGGCGACGGCCTTCGGCGCGGGCAGCCACGCGAAGGCTGCGATGCCGATCACCAGCAGCGTGGCGATGGTGGCCAGCACGGCCGTGAGCGGATCGCCGCCATGCGCCGCGGCAATCGAAGCGGCGACGCCCGTGCCCCACTGCATCAGCGCAACGCCGAGAAACATCGCCATCGTGAAGACGGCCATCGCGCGCCCGGTGAGCGTGACCGGATAGGCCACGCGCACATCGGCGTACTGCCACACGATGAAGCCCGAGAGCACGCCGATCAGCACCATGCCGAAGATGTCGAGCCAGGCCGAGTGCAGCACGGCGATGAGCGCGAAGAGCGCGGCGTAGACCAGCCCGCAGATCACGATCCAGCGGCGGCGCGCGGCGCCGTCGCGGTCCAGGCGCCCGAAGAGCGGCGCGCCGACGAGCGAGATCACCGACACGGCCAGCGCGACGTTGCCGCTCTGCACCAGCGAGTAGCCGTGACGCTCCATCATCAGCGGCCCGAGCCACAAGCCCCGCAGCGAGATGAAGGCGGCATACGTCACCGCACCGAGCACCATGATGCCGAGCGTGTGCGGCATCGCGAACAGCGCGCCGAACTGGCGGATCGCCTCGGGAATCGACTCTTTCACCTGTGGCACGGCCGACGCGGGCTCATGCACCCAGTACCAGATCGCGAGCCACGCGAGCGCCGCGGCAACGGCCAGCACGAGGAAACCCGCGCGCCACGAGTACGCCTGCACCAGCCATGCGAGCGGCGTGCCGGTCGCCAGCATGCCGATGCCGCCGATGGCCAGCACCATGCCCGACACGGTGGCAAAACGCGCCGCCGGAAAGTGCCGCGCGATGAAGACAGTACACACGAGAAAGGCCGGCGCGCAGCCCACGCCGATCAGCGCCTGCCCCGCGACCAGCACCAGGTAGCTGGACGACACCGCCGAGAGCAGCGCGCCCCCGATGGCGATCGGAAAAGCCACGAGCACCGTGCGGCGCACGCCGTGCAGGTCGATGCCGATGCCCATGAAGAGCTGCATCGCGCCGAAGGCGAAATGAAAAGCCCCCGAGAAAATCCCGAGGGCCTGGGCGGAGAGCTTGAAGTCGGTCTGCAGCGGGCTCGCCATGATGGCGCCGACCGTGCGAAACGCCTGGCTGAGCGCGACCCCGGCGCACAGCGCCAGGACCATCACCCAGGCCGCGCGCGGCGTCAGCGGCGCGGCGCTCTCCGGACCGGTGCTAGGTGGCACCGTGGCACTTCTTGTACTTTTTTCCGCTGCCGCAGGGGCACGGATCGTTGCGGCCGGGGGTCGCTTCCTTGCGGATCGTCTCGACCTTCGGCCCCAGGCTCTTCCAGAGCTGGCGCAGGTCGTACACCGCCCAGATGGCGGCGCCGAAGTCGTCCAGCCGCTGCTGGCTCACGCTGGGCGGCGCGTCGTCGCTGTACATCGAGAGCGTGGGCTTGGCGGTGTCGTCTTCGGTGAGCGCGACGATGTTGTCGAGCGCGTCGTCGAGCATCTGCGCGGCGTCCTTGTCGCGCGGGGTGGCCCAGTCCTCGGGCCAGTTCTCGACCGCGTACATGAAGCCGAGCGCCCAGACCTGCGCGAACGAGGGAATCTCCTCGCCGGCCACTTCGGCGCGCTCTTCCTCGGGGAGCGAAGCGATGGCGCCGCGGGTGTCGAGCACCTCGGGCTGCCAGCTGCGCTCGTCGTCCAGCGTTTCGACGGGGGCGTCCAGGCCTTCTTCGATCTCGCGCCAGCGGCGCTTCCAGTTCCAGACGAACTCCATGTGCTGGGCCGGCACGAAGTTGTCGCCCAGCAGCACGGGCCAGTATTCGGTGGGTTCGATGGGCCGGCGGGTGCAGATCAGCGCGGCCATGAAGCCCTCGCAGAACTCCCACTGGGGGATTTCCTCGTCGTGCTCGCGCATGGCGTCGAGCGCGGTGTCCAGGGCATCGAAATCGTCGGGGCCGAGGGGTTCCTGGGCGGGCGCGGCGGGGGGCTGTGGGGTCTCGGGGGTAGGGGGGGAAGTCGTCATGGCAGGTTCGGGGCAGCCCTCTATGATGCAGCAGGCTCCCGGAGTCATCTATTTCTATGCCCACGATTATTCCGTTTCCGGCGCGCTACAGCGCCTTTGCCTTGTGCGTGGTCGGCCTGGTCGCCTGCCTGGCCTTCGTGCTGGTGTCGCCGCATCTGTGGCTCGCGTGGATCGGTGTGGTGGTCTTCGCGGTACTTTCAGGTACCGGCATCCACGACCTGCGGCAGGCGCGGCACGCGATCCTGCGCAACTACCCGGTCATCGGCCACCTGCGCTTTCTGCTGGAGTTCATCCGGCCCGAAATGCGCCAGTACTTCATCGAGAGCGACTCCGAAGCGGCCCCCTTCTCGCGCGCGCAGCGTTCGCTGGTCTACCAGCGCGCCAAGGGCGACCCCGACAACCGGCCCTTCGGCACGCAGCTGAACGTGACCATCGCGGGCTACGAGTGGATCAATCACTCGATGCAGCCGACCAAGCTCGCGAACCACGACTTCCGCATCGTGATCGGCGGTACGCCGCAGCCGGCCGATGCGAACCCGGCGCAGGTCTGCACGCAACCCTACAGCGCCAGTGTCTTCAATATCTCGGCCATGAGCTTCGGCGCGCTGTCGGCCAACGCGATCCTCGCGCTCAACCAAGGCGCCAAGATGGGCGGCTTCGCGCACGACACCGGCGAGGGCTCGATCTCGCAGCATCACCGGGTGCACGGCGGCGACCTGATCTGGGAAATCGGCTCGGGCTACTTCGGCTGCCGCAACGACGACGGCACCTTCAATGCCGAGCGCTTCACCGCCAATGCGCGCGACCCGCAGGTGAAGATGATCGAGATCAAGCTGAGCCAGGGTGCCAAGCCCGGCCACGGCGGCGTGCTGCCTGCGCCCAAGGTCACGCCCGAGATCGCGGCGGCGCGCGGCGTGCCGGTGGGCGTGGACTGCATCTCGCCCTCCTCGCACAGCGCGTTCTCCACGCCGACCGAGATGATGCATTTCGTCGCGAAGCTGCGCGAGCTCTCGGGCGGCAAGCCGACGGGTTTCAAGTTTTGCCTGGGCCATCCGTGGGAGTGGTTCGGCATCGTCAAGGCGATGCAGGCGACCGGCATCACGCCCGACTTCATCGTGGTCGACGGTGCCGAGGGCGGCACGGGCGCGGCGCCGGTCGAGTTCAGCGACCACGTGGGCGCGCCATTGCAGGAAGGCCTCTTGCTCGTGCACAACACGCTCATCGGCGTGAACCTGCGCCACCGCATCAAGATCGGCTGCGCCGCCAAGGTGATCACCGCCTTCGACGTGGCCCGCATGATGGCGCTGGGCGCCGACTGGTGCAACGCGGCACGCGGCTTCATGATGGCGCTGGGCTGCATCCAGGCGCAGAGCTGCCACACCGGCCACTGCCCCACGGGCGTGACCACCCAGGACCCGCTGCGCCAGCAGGCGCTGGTGGTGCCCACCAAGGCCGACCGGGTGCGCAACTTCCACCGCAGCACGCTGCATGCGCTGCAGGAGCTGGTGCAGGCCGCGGGCCTCGATCATCCGCAGCAGATCACCGCGCACCACATCGTGCGCCGCATCTCCGACACCGAGGTGCGCCTGTTGAGCAACCTCGTGATGCAGGTGCAGCCGGGTGCGCTGCTCGGGCCGCTCGACGCGCAGCACAATGTCTTCCGTACCTACTGGCCGCTGGCCAGTGCAGAGAGTTTCCAGCCCGTGACGCAGGGACCTTATGGCCTCGTCCCGGGTTTCGCAATGGCAGCATGAATCCACTGAGACGAGGCGCTTCTACGCGCCTGCACAGCGCCAAGGGCGTCGCTTCGGCGCCCGCGCCACTCGACGCGCAGCCCAACCCGCCGGCGCCCGGCGACTACGCCGAGTTCCTGCGCATCACCCTGCCCAAGCAGGAGAAGAACGTGGCCAGCCACCGGCTCGGCAGCGAGCGCGTGTGGCTCAAGAAAGCCGGCCCGCGCCACGGCAAGTGGGGCTACCGCGTGATGGCGGCGGTCGCGCGCATGGTGCGGCTGGACATCATCAAGCCCGTGCCCAACCCGGGCGGCGAAGCCGCCATCGCCACCGAGGCGCGGCGCCTGAAGCAGCTCGCGGCCGCGGGCCTGCGCGTGCCTACGGTGCTGGCGCAGCAACCCGATGGCCTCTTGATCTCCGACCTCGGCGAGAGCGGCCGTGCCACCGTCGTGCTGCAGGAGCGCCTGGACCAGGCCTCCGCGGCCGGCCCCGCCGCGCTGCTCGCGGTGTGGCGCGAAGGGCTCGCTGCGATTGCGGCCGTGCATGTGCGCGGCCAGCACCTGAGCCAGGCTTTCGACCGCAACCTCGTGCAATGCCCCGACGGCGTGATCGGCTACATCGATTTCGAGGACGACCCCGCCGAGGTCATGACGCTCGCCGAATGCCAGGCGCGCGACTGGCTCAGCTACCTGCACTCGACGGCCATGATGCTCGAGGCCGCCGCGCCGCAGGCAGCCGGACAGCACTGGCATGCGGCGCTCGCCACGGTGAACGAAGAAGTGCGCGAGCGCATCGCGAATGCGGCGCGCCGCATGAAGTGGGCGCGCAAGCTGCCCGCCAGCCGCCGCTGGGGCCGCGACACGCAGCGCGTGCGCGCGGTGGCGCGGCTGCTCGGGCGTTGGCACGACGCGGGCGCCTGACTTCTTTCAGCTCAGGGCTTGACCGTCCACCGCAGCGCGCCAAGCAAGTTGCTGTGGTCGTCGGTCCACGTCGTCACGCCCGCGGCGTCGATAGCTTCGCCGCGCTCCCGGATCACCGGGTCCTGCAGGAAGCGCTGGTCGCGCGTGAGCAGCACGTATTCCGATGAGTGTTCAAGCGTGAGATTGTTGGGCACAGGCTCGAAATGCACACGCAACGCCTGCATGCCTGCATCCTCGGCCAGGCGCTTGACCACCGGCGCCAGCAGCAGGTGCCGGTTGCTGATGTGGAAGGCGATCACGCCCGTGGGCAGCAGGTGCTTGCCGTAGAGCGCCAGTGCCTCGCGCGTCATCAGGTGCATCGGAATCGCATCGCCCGAGAAGGCGTCGACCACGATCACGTCGAAACGCTGCGAACCGTGCGCATCGAGCTCCTGCTGCATCAGCAGCCGCGCATCGCCTTGCGCGACTTCGACCGTCGCGGGCGAATCCGCGAGGTAGGTGAAATGCGAGCGCGCCGCCGCCGTGACGCGCGGATTGATCTCGTAGAAGCGCACCGTGTCGCCGGCGCGCCCGTAGGCCGCGAGCGTGCCCACGCCCAGGCCGATCACGCCCACGCGCTGCGTCTCGGCGCGGTTCGTGAGCAAGGCGAGCCCGGCGCCCGATTTCGGCCCGTAGTAGGTGCTCGGCAGGCGACGCTGCACCGCGCCCTGCAGTTGCTCGCCGTGCGAGATCACACCGTGCATCAAGCGGCGCGACGCGGTCAGCGCGCCCGGAATGCCGAACTGCTCCACGCGCAGCGCGCCGTAGAAGTTGCGCACGCGCAGCATCGTGCGGTTGTCGGCTTCGAGCACGCTGTACACCGAAAGCCAGACCACGGCCACTGAAGCCAGCGCACCGGCCAGCCCCGCAGCCGCCGGCCATGAGCGTGCGCGCCACGCGGTGTAGCCCACCGCGAAGAGCGCCAGCGCGCTCACCGTCGCATACAGCACATTGAGCGACACGGCCACCGCATCCAGCCGCAGGAACGCCGCGAAGCCCACCACGACGGCGAACGCGAACACCGCCCACACCCATTGCTGGCGCCCGCGCGTGAGCCACAGCACGATCAGCCCCGGCACCGCCAGGCTCATCGGAAGCTCCCAGTAGCCGTTGAAGAAGTGCGGCGCGACCACGCCCGCGAAGATGCCGCCCACCGCGCCGCCCAATGCCAGCAGCAGGTAGAAGCGCGTGAGGCGCTCGGGCCCGGGCCGCGCGCGTGCGAGTTCGCCGTTCGCGAACATGCAGATCGCGAAGAGGCCGGCGCAGTAGAGCCCGATGGCCGCGGCGATCGGCAGCGAACGCTGCGGCGTGTTCAGGTACCAGCCCATCACCGGCGGGAGCACCAGCACCGCCGGCCAGAAGAGCCAGCGCCGGTACCAGAAGTCGCTGTCGAAGCACAGCACGAAGCTCAGCAGGTACAGCGCGAGCGGCACGATCCACAGCATCGGCACCGAGGCGATGTCCTGCGTGATGAAGGCCGACACCGCCAGCAGCGCGACCGTGCCGAGCGCGGCCAGCACCAGCCACAGCAGTTGGTCGGACCACGACAGTGGCGTTGCCGGCGCCGCAGTGGTTGCAGCCGCCTCGTCGCGGGCTCGCACCGGTCGCGCTTTCCCCACGGCCACCACCGACACGATCGCCAGCACCGCGAACACCCCGAAGCCCACCGACCACGCCACGGCCTGCGCACGCAGCGCGAACACCGGCTCCAGCACGAAGGGATACACCACAAGGGCAGCCAGCGCCGCGAGGTTCGACAGCGCGAACAGCCGGTAGACCTTTGCCTGCCGCGGCGCATCGCCCGCATGCAGCCGCGCGACCCAGCTCTGCACCAGCGGCCCGGTGGTGCACACCGCGAGGTACGGCAACCCGATGGTGGCCGCCAGCACCGCGAGCACGCCCGCCGAGGGATCGCCCTGCCCGGTCGGCTTCCATGCCGCATCGGGAATCACCGGCAGCATCGCGCAGGCCGCGAGCAAGAGGAGCGCATGCACGATGGCCTGCATGCGCAGCGGCCGGCGCGAGAGCCAGTCGGCATAGAAATACCCGACGAGCAGCACCACCTGGAAGAAGACCAGGCACAGCGTCCACACCGCCGCCGAGCCGCCGAACCACGGCAGGATCTGCCGCGCGATCAGCGGCTGCACCAGAAACAGCAGGAAGGCCGAGACGAAGATGGTCGATGCAGAGAGCGCCAGCGCGCCGGCGCTCGCGTCACGCGCAGCGCGTGCTGCGCTCCCGCCGCGCACGGCATGCGATGCGTCCGCCACCTCGCGCATCAGGGCGCCTTGCCCGGGTTCGGCACCTTGTCGAGCTGGCCCTTGACCGACGCGTCCCAGATGGCCGGGCAGAAGTTATTGCCGTCGCCCACCTTGTCGGCCGCCGCATCGACGCCGCGCGCCAGCAGCTGCGAGGCCCACTCGGTGCTGTTGTTGCGGACGAAGGCGAAGATGTTGGTCATGGCGTCCTGCGGCTTCTCGAGCACGTTGATGCCCGTATTGTTGCTCCATGCCGGATCCCACTGCAGGTCGATGCTGCGGTCGCTTCGAGGCCCGAACGAATAGAACGGGTGCCAGTACATCGGCGACTCCATGCCCGCCACGCCGTCGGCGGCCAGCGGGATCTTGCCGTTGGCGATGTAGTACGCATCGAGCTGGTTGAGCCGGAAATCGGTGCCCGGCGCGGTGGCGCCGTCCACCGACATCAGCTTGAACCACGCCTCGCCCACGAACTGGTAGCCCTTGAGCGCGGTGAGGATGATCTTGTTGGCCACCGGGATCCCGAGGCGGTAGCCGTAGTGCACGCGCAGGTGCAGCACGCTGGATTCGCCCAGCGTCTTGTTCGACACGTTGCCGCGCAGTTCCGCGTCGGGCGGCAGCGGATCGCCGATGCCCACGGTGGTGCTCATGGCCTTGGCCTTGAAGTCGTACGGCAGGGGCTTCCGATAACGCATGGTGTCGTTGGGGATCTGCATGATCCAGCGGTTCTCGCCGAAGTTCTCGATGAACGCCCAGTCGATGAAGGTGGTCTGCGTGGGGTTCAGGTACTCGATGCAGGCCGACTCGATCAGGTCGGTGTTGGTGTCGATCCAGCCCTTGAACATGCCGCCCACGCTGGCCTCCCGCACGTTGAGCGGCATCATGCCCTTGACCAGCCCCTGCCAGACGCTGCCACGCGTGAGCGCATTGGTGGTGAGCTCGAGCGCGGCGCTGTTGAGCGTGCTCAGCCCCGGCGTGGTCGAGTTGCCGATGCGGAAGATGAAGGGCAGCGGCATGCCGTTGTTGAGCGAGCCCGCGCGTGCCGCTTCGTGCGCGGCGTATTCCAGCGTGAGGCGCGCGCGGTAGATCAGGCCGAACTGCACCACGCACATCACGAACAGGATCAGCACCGGCAGCGCGATCATCGTCTCGGTCATGGAGACGCCGCGCTGGCCACGCCGTGGCCATGCAAGGCTGCGCTTCTGGTTCTGCCGAAGAGTGGAATGCATTGCTGTTCTCCTCTGTGTGTGGTTACCAGCCCGACAACTTGAGACCCGGACGCAGCGCGAGCCGCCGCGCCTGGCCCGCGGCCAGCTCGAGCACATTGGCCGCGCCCAGGCACATGGCCATGCGCATCGGGCGCAGGCTCTCGACCACGCGCGCGATGCCGCCGTGCCGGTCGAGAAAGACGACATCGATCGGATAGCGCATGCCCACCGTGTGCACCGAGCTGCAGCGCATGATCAAAAGGCCCTCGCTCGCGGCCAGCCGCGGCCGCCCGAGCAGCCCGCGCGTGCGGTCCCAGCCGCGCTCGGCCACACGCACGGGACCGAAGGGCTGGGCCTGGGGGGAGCGGAGGGAGACGATGCGCATCGATGGTGTCAGTGGTTCTGGGTTTCGAGGAACTGCATCACCAGCGGGAAGAAGATGATGATGAAGGTCACCGGGAAGATGAAGATCACCAGCGGCCCGATCATCTTCACGGGCGCTTCCATCGCGAGCTTCTCGGCCATCTGGAAGCGCTCGGTGCGGCGCTGGTCTGAAATGGCCGAGAGCGTGTCGGCCAGGCTCGCGCCCAGCGACTCGGCCTGCGTGAGGTTCGAGACCAGGCTCTTGATGTGCTTGTTGTCGAGGCGGTCGGCCAGCGCGTTGAGCGCGTCCATGCGGCTCGCGCCGGTGCGCATCTCGCGCATCATCCGGTCGAACTCCTGGCCGAGCGCGCCGCCCGGGCCCTTCTGCACCGCCTGCGCGATCGCACCGGTGAGGCTCAGGCCCGCCTGGCAGCACAGCGTGATCATGTCCAGGTAGCCGGGCAGCGTGCGCAGGATGTCCTTCTCGCGGCGCTTGCGGCGGTCGCGCATCCACATCACCGGGTAGAGCCACCCCGTCACGCAGGACGCCAGCGTGACCCAGATCTTGGTGGCGGCCATCGCATCGAGCAGGCCCGCGGTCCACAGGCCGAGCGCGGCCACCACGATCATCGACACCACCTGCACCGCGATGAACTCCTCGGCCTTGAGCACGAACTCCAGCCCCGCGAGTTGCAGTTGGCGCTTGCGCTTGACCAGCATCGAGGTCGGCGCGATCTCCGACACATGGAACTGCAGGATGTTCACCACCGGCCACACCAGCCGCAGCATGCGCGGCAGCGGGTCCATGTGCGTGCGCTCCGAAGGCCGGGCCTTGCGGATCAGCGAGATCATGTAGAGCAGCAGGATCACGCCCGTGGTCGCGCACAGGAAGATGATGGCCAGGAGGATCAGCGAGCGCATGGCGGCGGTGTCCTCAGATGTCGATCGCCACGATCTTGCGGATCATCGCGTAGCCCAGCATCAGCATGATGGCGATCACGGTCAGCACGACCCAGCCGATCGTCGTGGAGAACAAGAGGCCCATCGTCGGCTGCATCAGGTAGAGCACGCCCATCAAGAGCAGCGGAAAGAGCGTCATCACCAGCCCCTGGATGCGCCCCTGCGCGGTGAGCGCTTTGATGCGCCCTTCGAGAATCGCCTTCCGGCGCAGCGTCTCGGCCAGCACCTGCAGCGGCTCCGACAGATTGCCGCCCACTTCCTTGGAAACGCGCAGCGCCACCACCACCAGCACGAAGTCGGGAATGCCCAGGCGCTGCGACATCTTCTGGATGGCATCGTCGAAGCTCACGCCCAGGCGCTGCTCCTTGAGCACCAGGCCGAACTCCTGGCCCAACGGCCCCACCTGGTCGCGCACCAGCACCTGGATGGCGACCGAGAGCGCGCTGCCGGCGCGCAGCGCGCTGGCAATGAAGAGCAGCGCATCGGGCAGCTCCGATTCGATCTGCTGGCGGCGCTTCTTGCGCTGCCATGCGAACCAGCGCGCGGGCAAGAGGTACAGCACCACCGCCGCCACCACGCCGCCGATCAGGTTGCCCGAGATGAGCCAGCCGATCGCGCCGCACAGTGCCACCAGAAAGGCGTGGCCCGAGGCGAACGCCACCGCGTGCTGCGCCTGGAATTCGGAAAGATTCAGCGTGCGGCGGCCGCTTGCCTGCAGCTTGCTCATCATCTTGCCGACCAGCTCCGGCGAGCGCTGCAGCAGCAGATAGCCGCACAGCGTGATGAAGCCCATGCCGCAGAGCACGGAGGCCAGGAGGATCATTCCCTTCATGGCACGGTCTCCCCGAAGAGGTATTCGAGATCGAGCTTCAGGCCGTGCTCCTGCAGGCGCGTGAAGAACTCGGGCACGGTGCCCGCGGCGGCGAAGTGGCCGACGGTCTTGAACGTCTCGTCCACGCCGGTCTTTCGGAAGGCGTACACGTCCTGCATCTGGATCGTGCCGTCGGCAAAGCCCGTGATCTCGGTGATCTGCGTGACCTTGCGGCTGCCGCACGGAAAGCGCGTGAGCTGCACGATCAAGTCGACCGCCGAGGCGATCTGCTCGCGGATCGCCGCCACCGGAATGTTCATGCCCGCCATGGTCACCAGCACTTCGAGCCGCGACATCGCATCGCGCGGCGAGTTGCTGTGCAGCGTGGTGAGCGAACCGTCGTGGCCGGTGTTCATGGCCTGCAGCATGTCGAGCGCCTCGCCGCCGCGGCACTCGCCCACCACGATGCGGTCCGGCCGCATCCGCAGCGAGTTGCGCACCAGGTCGCGAATCGCGATGGCGCCCTTGCCTTCGATGTTGGCCGGCCGCGATTCGAGCGACACCAGGTTGGGCTGGCCCAGCGAGAGCTCGGCCGCATCCTCGATGGTCACGATGCGCTCGTTGGGCGGAATGAAGTTCGACACCATGTTCAAGAGCGTCGTCTTGCCGGTGCCCGTACCGCCCGAGACGATGATGTTGAGCTTCTCCTCCACCGCGATGCGCATGAAGTCCACCATCTGCGCGGTGATGGAGCCGGTGCGGATCATCCCCTCGTGGCCCATGCGGTTCTTCGGGAACTTCCGGATCGTGACGCTCGGCCCGCGCAGCGCGAGCGGCGGAATGATCGCGTTCACGCGCGAGCCGTCCTTCAGGCGCGCGTCCACCATCGGCGAGCTCTCGTCGATGCGCCGGCCCAGCGGCGTCACGATGCGCTCGATGGCGCCGAGCACCGCGATGTTGCTGGTGAAGGCGACGTTGGTGCGCTCCAGCCGCCCCGCGCGCTCGATCCAGATCTCGTCGAAGCGGTTGACCATCACTTCGGTCACGCTCTCGTCCTTGAGCAGCACCTCGAGCGGGCCGAGGCCGATGGCTTCGTCCAGCAGTTGCTGGCTCAGCAATGCGCGGTCGAGTTCGGGCGGCATGTCGCGCGTGTCGCGGATGATCTCGGCGATCAGCGCGCGAATGTTGGAGCGCAGCTCCTCGTCCTTCATCTGCGCGGTGTCGATGCGGCGGTTGTCCAGCTGCTGCAACAGCGTGCGGTGCAGCGAACGGCGCCATTGCAGGAGCGGGTCCTCGATGGCGAGTGCCGCCTCGGCGTACTGCGCCGCCTCGGCCGCCTCCTGCGGATCGACGCCCGCGGGCTGGAGCGCCGTGTCCAGCGACACCACCAGCGTGTGGCCGCCGATGATGATTTCCTCGCCGCCCTTCATCGGGCCGAAGCGCGTCACGCGGTTGCCGTCGACCCAGGTGCCGAAGAGGCTGCCCAGGTCCTGCACGAACACCTCCTCGTCGTGCAGCACGAACTGCGCGTGCAGCTTGGCGACGTTCCAGCCCGACAGCACGATGTGGTTTCCCGCATCCTTGCCGACCTGGAGTTCAGTGACGTCGATCGGGACCTCGCGCACGACCTGCTGCGGGGAATTGACGAAGACCTTGTGCATGGTGGCTGTGTCTCAGGGAGCGACGGGCTGGCCGGGCGTGCCAGCCGGAATGCCGCCGATGTCTGCGGCGGCGGCCGGCGGGCGCGTGCCGTCCGGGTCCGACTTGTCCTCGGTCAGCCGGCCGAAGTTGCTGCCCACGTCCTGCTCGAGCTGGCGCGAGCGCTCGATGCGCTGCCGGCTGTCCGCCGGGCCGACCACGCGCGGCGTGATGAACACCACCACTTCCTGTTCCTTGTCGGTGTCGTTGTCGGCACGGAAGGCGCGCCCGATGATCGGCGTCTTGCGCAGGCCCGGCACGCCATCGCTGGAGCGCGTGGATTCGCGGCTCAACAAGCCCGACAGCACGATGGTCTCGCCGGCCTTCACGTTGAACTCGGTGTCGGTGCGCCGGATCAAGAGGCCCGGGATGCCCTGCACCGCCACGCTGCGGTCGATGCTGCTCACCTCGGTGAGGATGCTGCCCGACACATTGCCCTCGCCATCGGCGATGGGCTTGATGTTGAGGCGCACGCCATAGGGCTTGAACTCCACCGAGCCCGCGCCCTGCGTGCTGAGCGCGGGCAGCGGGATCTCGCCGCCGGCCAGGAACTTGGCCTCGCCGCCGCTGCGCGTGGAGAGGTTGGGCGAGGCGAGCAGGAAGGCGTTGCCGCGCTGAACCAGGAGGTTGATGCGCGAGGTGAGGCTCAGGCCGATGCCGAAGTAGGCCTCGGGCATGCGCCGGTTCTGCGAGAGCAGCGCCGTGCCCTGCGCCGTGGAGGTGTTGAAGGCCGAGCCGTCGGGCAGGATGCGGTAGCTGCCGCTGGAGGCGATGTCCGAGAACAGGCCGAAGTTGAAGCCGTCGCCCGAGCTCTGCCAGCGCACGCCCAGGTCGTCGAGCGCGGTCTTGCTGAACTCGACGATGCGCACCTGGATGTCGACCATGCGGTCCACGCGGATGCGGTCGGCCGTGGCCAGCGACACCACCGCGGGTGCATAGAGCTGCGCCACGGTGTTCAGGCGCTCCACCGCGGCCGGGTCGAGGCTGTTGCCATCCATGATGATGCGTTCGCCGATGCGGCGGATGTTCACGCCCGAGATGCCGTGCGTGATCTCCCGCAGCTCGTCGGCGATGCGCTCCAGGTCCACCACGTTCACGCGCACCTTGAGCTTGCGCACGGTGCCGTTCTTGTCCCAGACATGCAGCGTGCTGTCGCCCGCGTCCTGCGCGGTGATGAGCATGTTGGCGCCGTCCAGTACGCGGGCCTCCATCACCTTGCCGTTGCCGATGGCCACGCGCGACACGCCCGGCATCTTGACCAGCGCCATCTGCCCGACATAGAGCGTGAGCAGATCGGGCAGCCGCTGCAGCACGGTGGCGCGCGCGGCAATGCGCTGCAGCTCGGCCTCGGTGATGGAGGCCTGCGTGGGCGGCGGCGCGGGCGGGCGGATGCCCGGCGAACTTTCGGCACGGGCCGCCGCCGGCGCGCCCGGCGCCGAGAACGACGGCGCAGGCGCCACCGTGCCCAGAGGCACGGGCGATGCCGTCGGCATGCCGGGGTACGGACCCTGCGCCTCGGCCTGGAAAACAAGACACAGCGCCGTCGCTGCCAGGGTGCATCGCTTGAGGTTCATCGAACTTTTCTGGAGATCAGTAAATCGGGCACGCCCGCGCGGGGCGGCGGGTCTTCAGCGCGGCAATGCGGCGCCGGTCGGCAGCGCGGCACCCAGGCCGGGCGGGGGAGGAGCACCACGGCCGCCGGTGCCGCCGACGATGTATTCGACGCTGGGGCCCGAGGGCCCGCTGGCCACGGCCATCGAATGCCCGCGCTGCGGCCGGAAGCCGGCCACGATGGCGTCCAGGTCGACCGCGTCGACGCCGCTGGTCATGGTGGCCCGGTCCTCGGGGTTGCGCAGCGTGGCGATGATCTTTCCGAGGCGCTGCGCCAGGATGAGCTTCTGCGCATCCTGCGGCTGGATAGCCACGGTCACGGTGGAGTAGCGCTGCTGCGCATAGGGGTCGGTGTCGGCCGACACGTCGGAGCGCTTCCTCATCGCGGCGAACTGCTCCGAGGTGATCTGGCCGGTGGCGCGCACCTCCACGTCCTGCAGGAGCGGGATCACCACCGAGGGATCGTTGGCCGCGGACTTCTCGACCATGTACATGAAGTCGATGCGGTCGCCGGCGCGCAGCATGCCCGAGATGGAGCTGATCTCGTCCACCGGAATGGTGATGGCGCGCACGCCCTGCTCGATCTCCTGCGCGAACACCTTGCGCGGCGCCGAGAAGAACGACGCGAGCAGCGGCTTGCCGGCGGCCACCGGCACCGAGAGCTGGCGGCCCGCGAACTGCGAGAAGGTCTCGGGCGTGATCGCGTCGTTGTGCACGTACTCGTTGGGCACCGAGCGCTTGGCCACCATGGTGGGCAGCACGGTGGTGCCGTCGCCCAGCGCGCGGTTGGCCACCACCACGTCACGGCGCTGGCTGTCGGCGTCCTTCTCGAGGCTGGCGGCGATTTCGCGCTCGCTGGCCCGAAGGTAGTACCAGCCCAGGCCCGCGGCCAGCAAGCCCAGCATCAGGGCACCGATCAGGGGGGACAGCCGTTTGACGCTTTGCTTGAACTTGAGGAGTCCCGGAGATGATTTCATGCCTGGCTACAAAGGATAGGAAAGGGTGTACGAGTAGGTCGACCAGGCATCGCGGAAGGCCTTGATGAGCAGCGCCACCACCGAGCGGTCGGCGCCCGGGAAGGTGGCGAACAGCATCACGGCCAGGATGCCAGCGACGATCACGTATTCGGTGATGACCTGGCCGCGCTGGGCGCGGCGGGAAGAAGAACGATGGCTGCGTGGGCGCATGGCGGTCGCTCTCATTCCGGAGAGGTCTGGCTGGCGACGATGAAGTAGCCGTCGTCGCGCCTGGAGATGGCTACGGTCATCTCCTCGCTGTTGCGGCGGAACACCAGCGACGAGCGCGTGCCGCCTTCCAGGGTGCGGTCCTGTATCAGCGTCCAGCCCAGGCGGATCATCTGTTCGCGCAGGTAGAGCGCGTTGGTCTCCACGCTCACGTTGTTGGTGACGACGATGGTGCGGTTGCGCTGGCCCTCGTCGAAGGAGAGCGTGTCCGAGACCACCTGCGAGCCGGCCGGGCGCGGAAAGCCCTTGCCGATGCGCTCGGCGCGCTCGCGCAGCGCCTGCTCGCTCTTGACCTCGTCGTAGACCACCGCCGCCACCAGCCGGCCCGCCGTGCCCGAGGGAACCGCGCGCAGCTGCACCGTGACTTGGTACAGGCCGAACCGCGCGCCGAGCACGCGCATGGGGCCGAGGGTGCTCACGCCGTAGCCGGTCTTGTCGGCCAGCCACTTTTCGTAGAAGCGCGAGACGACCTCCATCGAATCGGTGGACTCGATGCCGCGGATCTGCATGGGGATGGTGTTCTGCTCGATGTACTCGGCGATCCAGAAGGTCTTGGCGCCCTCGGGCGACGGGATCGCGGGCCAGTCGCGCTGCGGCGGCGCCGCGGCAGTCGCACCGCACAGGCAAAGCCATGCGGCGGCGAGCATCCATCGCAGGAACGGCGCGGGCAGGCTCATCAGGGCAGCGTGTTGACCACGGGGGTCGGCGGGAAGGCGCGGTAGTAGCGGAAATGGTCCTTGACGCTGCCGCCGTTCGCCTCGCCGTCGCCGCCGGTCTCGCCGGTCGCTCCGGGCGGGATGCGCTCGAAGCGGTCCAGCGGCGTCTTCTCGAGCGCATCGCCCGGCGTGAAACCCATGGTGAGGTTGTTCATGTCGAAGGCCGGAAAGACCTGCTTGATCTGGTAGGCCGTCTGGTGCATGCCGCCACGCAGCTGCTGGTAGAAGGCGCCGTCCAGCAGCTTCATCGGCACCAGGCCCTGGATCTTGGTTTCCTCACGGTTCGTGCCGCCGGCGTTCCAGGCTTCGGTGAGCATGGTGACCTGCTCGCTCATGTCCAGCGCGGGAACGTCCTTGAACTTGGTGTAGGTCTGGCTCACCTTCACCTCGTGGCGCAGGTACCCGCTGCTCACGATCTGGAACTTGCCCAGCGGCCCTGTGATCGCGTTGGCCCCGAGCGCCGCCTGTGCCACGCGGATGCCGTCGAACACCACGTCGCTCGCGTTGAGCAGCGACGGCAAGGGCGCGGCCGTGCTCGATGCGGTGACCGCCGTGGTGCGCTGGTCGATGGCCGGCAGCATCGGCTCGAACTCGGCGATGTCGGCGGCGTGGATGGAGATGCCGGGCGCCGAGCGGTTGCGAAAGATGTGGCGGCGCAGGTCGCGCGTGACCTCCGCATCGGTCTTCTTGATCGCACCCGACGCGCCCTTGGCTTCGGTGTCGGAGATGCCCTGGTTCTCCGGCATCCACACGGTGCGCTGCCAGGCCACCAGCTTGGCGGCGGCCACGGTCTGCATGCGCTTGGTGCCGTACTCGGCAATGGCCGGGATCGCAGCCAGCGTGAGGGCGGCGAAGCTCACGATGAGCAGCGTCTCGACCATCGCGTGGCCGGCGACGGCGGCGCTCGCGCGCGCCAGGTGTCCGGATGGGCGTCGATGCGAGCGGGTCATGCGCGGGCTTCCTTCATCAGTTGCCGTTGTCTTCGTCGGCCGAGCCGCCGACGGCCGCGCCGCCCATGGCGATGGCACGCGCCCACAGCGAGGGCTCCACGTTGTGCACGTGCCAGTAAGGGCTGAACAGGCTGCGGTGCTCGATGTAGCCGCCAGCGAAGCCCACGTTGTACTTGCCGATCGTCGAAGGATCGGCCACCGCGTTGTCGCGGCGCGCCCAGCGGTCCTGCGGCCGGCGGAAGTAGACCTGCGAGGTCGACAGCGCCTTGATCTCGCGGCCCTGGAAGTTGTCGCGCAGGCCCGCCTTGCCGTCGGCCGCGGAGTTGCCGAAGCCGGCGACCTCGCCCGTGCGCAGCTTGTCGCCGCCCTTTTGCACCACGAGCGTGAAGGCCGGGCCCTTGTCGGTGTTCTTGCCCCACTTGAGCGGGTTGGCGCCCTTGAAACCGTTTTCCGCGAGCCAGTTGTCCGACTCGTTGGCAATCATCGGCGGGTGGTCCTTGATCTCGGTGAAGCGCGGCATCGCCCAGCTCTTGGTGACGGTGCCGATGTCGGTGCGCGGGCTGTAGTGCAGCTTGGCGTTGAACACCAGCACCGCCATCGGGGCCAGCAGGAGCTCGCCGTTGCGGTCGCGGGCGGCCCTCTCGAAGGATTCGCGCTCCATGAACGCGGTGTCGCCGACCTCGCCGTTCAGGCCGCCGTAGGTGCGCCCTTCGCGGGCGTAGCTGCGCAGCGTGAGGCGCTGGCCTTCCCAGCTCTTCATGTAGTTGGGCCCGCCCGCAGCCGCCGCGCCGGCGCCAAGCCCGAAGCGGCCGCGCACGATGTCGTCCCAACCGCCGATGAGGTCGGTGTAGAGCACCCCGATGGGCAGCTTGATCTCGATCGAATCGGCCGACTGCCAGCGGATGCGCCCGGTCTCGTCGCCCACGATGCCTTCGGTCGCGACCAGTTCGGTGCCGCCCTTCCACTCGAGGAGTCCGCCCATCATGTCGCCGGTGATGCCGCCGAAGCCCGGTGGCGAGTTCGGGCTGCTGGAAATCATGCCCTGCAGGGCACCGGACATGCCCGAGGCGACCCAGCCGAGCACGTTGGGCAGGAAGCGGCGGTTCTTGGTCCAGTCGTCGCGCGTGGCCTGGGCGGCGTGCGCGAAGCGCAGCACCTCGTTGAACTCTTCGTCGTCGAACCCGAGGCTGCCCGACTGGTGGTAGCTCTTGAGATAGGTCCCCACGTCGGCCACGAACTTGATGACGAAGATCGCGGTCTCGGCCGGCGGGACCGAGGCGTCGGGGTCGTTCGAGTTGACGACATCCTTCACCAGCTGCGGCAACTGCGCCGTCGTGCCCAACAGCATCACGGCCTGGCTGGCCGAGATGCCCTGGTTGAACGCGCGAAGGATGTCGGCCCCGATCTGCAGCGGCTTGGCCGAAGGCTCGACGAAGCCGGCAATGCGGTCGGCCGTGCGCTGCAGGCGGTGTGCGCGAGGCACGTTGATGAGCGCCCATTGCAGCAAGAAGAGCGGGCCCACGACCGGGATGCGGCTGCGCTCCAGGTTGCGTATGCCCTTCATGGCCTCCGCGACCACCAGGCCCTCCTGGATGTTGGCCGCGCTCGTGATGAGCATGGCCATCGAGGTCTGCACGCTCGCCAGCGTCGCGACACTCGCCTCGTTGGCGGCCATCGCGCGGTTGGTGTAGGCCAGGTAGTTGAGGGTGCGTGCCGTGAGCACGTTGGCGCTGTAGGTGGCCGCGTCGGCCGTGTTCTGCAGCTTCATCTTCTCGCGCGCCGTGATGGCGGTGTTGTAGACCACCAGCACGCTCAGGAAGATGATCGGCAGCATCGCCACCAGGTACACGATCGCCTGGCCCGACTGGCGCCGGCGCGCAGGTGCGCCGGCACTGGCCAGTGGGAGCGAGGCGGCGGCTGGAGGCATCGCGCGATGTCGGTCAGGCCGTCAAGACGTCGGAAGGCGACTTACTTCGTGGCTTCCGCACCGCCCTTGGTGTAGGTGCTCATGTTCATGTTGACCTGGGCGTTGGTGGACGCCTTGCCGGCGGCGGTCTGCGCGTTCGTGACTTCGGTGGCGCCCGACTGGCCGCCGACTTCCTTGGCCATGCCGGCCACCTGGTTGCGCATGGTCTGGCCGAAGAAGCTGAATACGGCGATCGCGGCGATGGCGATCAGGCCCAGGATCACGAGGTACTCGGTCATGCCTTGCCCGCGGATCTTGATCTTCGAGGCAATTTGACGGCTCAGTTGGGTCAGGCGATGGATTTGCATGAGAGAAGTTCCTGAAAGGTGGCTGAAAGAACAGGCGGATCGTAGGGACGCATCCGTCGCGTGTTCGATACAGTTTTTGCGAATCCCGATACAAATTAACATTCGTAAAAAGATCGCAAAACAGTCGGAGTTCTTTAGTTCTCCAAACTGCCCGCACCTTCGAAACGCAGCTGGCTTTGCCTGCGAAATTCGGTCGGCGTCACACCCTTGATCTCGAGAAACCGGCGGTTGAAATTCGAGACGTTATTGAAACCAACTTCGTAACAGATCGAGGTGACGTAGCGCTCGCTCTGCATCAGCAGGAGGCACGCCTTGTTGATCCGCACTTCGTTCACATAGCCCAGGAAACTGTGGCCGGTGGCGCGCCGGAAAAGCCGGCTGAAGCGCCCCGCGTTCATGCCGAGCTCGGCCGCGATGTCGGCCGCGCTGATGTCCTTGGCGGGTTCGTTGGTGATGCGTGTCACCACGTCGTTGATGGCCTCGATGCCGTGATCGCCATCGGTCTGCATGCCTGACAAGAGGCGGTAGTCGGTACAGAGCGCCAGGTCGGCCAGGAAATCGCAGAACAGGCTGAAGCGCTTCAAGCCCCGCGCGTCCTTCACGCGATGCCAGTGCGCCTCGGCACTGGCCGCCATGCCGAAGAACTCGATGCCGTAGCGCGCGCGCTCCAGCATTCGCACCGCCTCCTGCAGCTCGGGAATGCGCTCGGCCGCCTCGAAGATCGGGTCGTGCAGGAACTGGATCACCAAGTCGCGCTGCGGTACGCCTTGGGGCGGCATGTCGAGCGATATCCAGTTGTGCGGCAGCTTCGGGCCGCACAGCACGAGATGCCCCGGCTCGAAGGCGCCGATCCAGTCGCCCACGAAGGCCTGGCCCGAAGTGGCGACGATCAGGTGCAGCTCGTACTCCTCATGGCAATGCCAACGCGCGAGCGGCGTGGGAAAGCCGTGCTCGAGGCAGCGCACCAGCCCCACCTCGGTCGATGGCTCGTAGCCGAGCTCGGTCGAGCGGCTGCGCTCGACCTCCAGTTCGGGGAGCAATTGGCGCGGTGATCGTTGGCTGGAACTCGTCATGGCTTTTTGTTGGGCTGACAGGAGACAACACGCCTGCGATCCTGGGGTTCGCGGGCGACGCGGCGATGAAGTGGCATCTTCGGGGGCAAACAGGTCTGCGGCGCGCTGGCACGGAAGGCGAGCGCAGGGACCGGGTTCGCGGGGCGCGAAGATATTGGTTGGGCCTTGCAATTGCCAGACCCTATGCGGACTACGAAGATTCGTATGCGCGCACGGCAAGCGCCGGATTCGCACCGCCAGCGTTGTCTAGACAAGCGCTTGCCGCACGGGCGCGCCAGTGCGGCCATCCCCCCGGGCGGTTGAGGGGGATGCTTGTCTAGGCAGACGGCCTGCAGGCCCCTCAGGCCGCGGCCAGCACCGTCGCCACGACCACGCCTTGCGCGGCCAAACGTTTGCGCATCGTCAGCACCGCCTGGTCCTTGCTGAAGAGGCGCGCCCGCTGCGCCACCGCGAGGTCGATGAAGACCTGGTCGTCGGGGTCCTTGCACACGCAGGGCGCGCGCGGCGGCTTGTCAGTCAAAAGGCTCACGCGTGCGTCGAAGGCCTCGAGCACGCTGGCCGCTTCCATCTCCCGCTGGGCCAGCCGCCGCGCGATCAGCGGGTAGCCGAGCACCCGCGCGAGTTCGGTGCGCATCGGCGCGGTGGCGATCCAGCGCAGTTCGCCGGACGCGAGCGCGGCGGCCAGCGGCAGGCAGTCGGGGTTGTCGAACACGAGCAGGTCGAGTGCGATGTTGGTGTCGATGACGACGAGGCCGGATTCTGGAAGGGTCATGGCGGCGAAGAAATGAGCGCCGATGTTGCACCATAGGCGACCCTGGTCAGCCGCGGGACGGGCGCGACGCCCCACAATGCTGCGGCGCGCACCGCGCCCGCTTCCAGACACCCTGCCCTCCTCCCTCATGAAACGACTCCCGCTGCTCTGCCTCGCCCTGCTCGCCTGCGCGGTCGCGCGCGCCGAATGGCTGACCCTGAGCGGCACGCCCGGCGATGCGGCCGGCAGCTACGTGCAGGTCGACCCGACCCGCATCGAGATCGACGGCGCGCGCCGCGGCGTGACCCTGCGCATGAGCCTGGCGCAAGACGTCGTCGGCAAGGATGGATTCAAGCTGCGCTCGTTCGAGGCCCGGGCCACCGTCGACTGCGAAGCGCGCACCGCGCGCTATGTGAGCGCCACTTATTTCGGCCTGCCGAACTTCGTCGGCGAGCCGGTGGCGGTGAAGCAGTTCGAGGACGACGACATCCGCCCCGTGACGCTGCCCGGCGCCCCGCCCGAGCTGGCCGCGCGCACCGTCAACGCGGCCTGCAGCGTCGGCAGCAGGAAATAGTCAGAAGCCGCGCAGGTCGTCCACCGGCAGCGCGAGGCTCGTGCCCGTGATGCGTTCCAGCGTGCGGCCGACGACGCCGATGTCGTTGTCGAAACCGCCGTGCCCCGCCACGTCCATGACCGGCTTGCCGCTGGCGTCGAGCGCGACCTGGATGCGGTCGTCCTTGATCCGCTGGGTGCGCCTGTCGAGCTTCGAGGCCTTGGCCGAATTGCGCCAGACGGAGAGCGCCTCGCCGGTGTCCGACGAACCATCCCACCCCGAATAGGCCTCGTCGTTCACCCGGTCCAGGCCGAGGATCGGCGTGTGCAGGTCGGCCTCCAGCGCGTTCGACACGAGGTACAGCAGCGACTTGCGATAGACCTTGCCGACGTTGTCGTCGGATTCGATCTTTTCCGAGAGCACGTCCAGGTGCAGCCGCTCCATCACCGCCGCGTTGCTCGCGTAGTGGCGGTTCGCGAAGGCGACGGTGCAGGCGGGCGCGTACAGGTTGACCGAAGCGAGCCGTTCGCTCAACCCGCCGTCACGGCCGGCACGCTTGCGCGCACTCAATGCGCTCAGCAGATGGCCGATGGCGATCGAGCCCGCCGAATGGCCGACCAGGTGCAGCTCGAACTGGTCCTTCCAGTTGGAGGCCAGCGCCTGGACCGCATCGAGCAGCAGGTCGCCGCCGCGGCGGTCGGCGAACGCGAGCTCGGCGTTCTCCTTCATCTCGCTCCAGATCGGGCGCGCGAGCGGGCGGCCGATGCCTTTCTCGATCAGGAGGTCGGTCTTGTCGGTGATGCGCTCTCCGATGCCGCCGCCGGCGGGGAGCGACGGCAGCTTGCCCTCGATGATCCCGCCGATCGATTCGAAGAGCCCCGTCTTCCACACCAGGAACAGCGGGTAGCAGCCATTGCCGACGAAGTAGCGCCCCATGGCGCAGGCGCGCTCGATGGCCTTGTCTTCGCTGTTGAGGCCGCCATGCACATAGAGCACGAGGCGCTTGCGCTGCGATGAAGGCTGGCGCCGGAACCAATCGTCGGGCAGCACGCAGGCCTGCTGCTGGAGCTTGCGCGGCTGCTCGTCCTCGGTGAGGTAGCGGCTCACCCGGCCGTCGTTGCCGAGCACCACGCTGTGCTGGTAGGCCAGGCCCGTGTCCCACCACTTGTTGCGGTCCGCGGCCGATGCGCTGCCGCGCGCCTCGGTGGCGGCGGTGCCGCTCACCGCCAGCCGGCCGGCCACCACGCCGGGCACGCCGAGCGAGACCACCCAGGCGTCCATCGCATGCGCGAGCCAGTCGAGGTAGCCGATCACCGCGAAGCCGCCCGCGCCCCAGCGGTTGCCCCAGGAGTTCTGCAGGATGAAGCCCTGTGCATTGAAGCCGATCAGCGCGAACGCATGGCCGCCTTCTTCCGAGCGCCGGCCGTCGAACGGAATGAGCGGAAGGTCGGCGTGCGTCTTGGGCGTTTTCGAGAGCTTCACCGCGCTCCAGCCCGCATGCGTGAAGGCCGAGACGAACACCGCGCGGTGCTGCGCGATCGCCGCCTGCATGTCGGTGATCGAGGAGGTCTCGATGCGGTAGTACACGCCGAGGGTGACGTTCGCCGCACGCGCGGCGAAGCCGTAGGTCGCGGCGCTCGACTTCTCGCTCGAATAGGGCCAGTCGGCCTCGAGGCACACGCCGTTGTTGAACCAGCCCTTGAGCGCGCCGCGGCAGCTCGAGCCTTCGTAGTTCTCGCCCTCGTACTCGTCGTGCCGGCGCGCCAGCGTGTAGAGCATGCGCGGGCTCACCGAGTCCATCTTCGCGGGCAGGCCCGACTTCACCCAGCGCAGGTAGTTGACGACGCAGCTGAGGCCAAAGCCGGTGCACGCGCCTTCCTGGCCCTGGTCGAGGATGAGCCCGGCCTTGTCGTAGGCCGGCAGGTACTTGCGCATCTCCTCCACCGGCGGGTATTCGTCGGGCAGGCTGGTCGCGGCGGGCAGGTAAAGGCGGTCGCGCAGGTCGGCGGCATCCTTGCGGGTGCGCAGGTCGGACGTACGGCGCGCGGGGGTTTTCGGTTTGGCTGCCGCTGCAGCGCTGCCTGCGCGCGCAACCGTGGGGGCATCGCTCCACACCGTCTTCGCGCGCTCGAAGACGTCGCGGAACCGGTCGAGGCCGTGCGCGCCGCCATTGACCAGCCGGCGTGCTTCGCGCAGGCCATCGCGCCCGCCGACACCGTCGTTGCGGATCGCATCGCGGAACTTGACCGCCTTGTCGGCGAGGAACAGCGCGAGCAGCACCGCCGCGATTTCGGGCGCATTCGCGCGGTCGGGCGTCGCCTCGAGCGGCAGGCCGACGCGCTGGCCGTAGCGCCGGTAGTTGTCCTTGCCGGTCAGCTGCACGAAGCCCCGGCCGCGGTAGCGCTCGCCGTCACCGGGCTGGCCGTTGCCCAGGTCGGTGCGCGTGTCGTAGAGGCTGAAGGGCGCGCCGCCGGGTGGCGTGTTGAATTTGGAGATGCCTTCGGCAATCGGCACGAAGCCCTCGGTCTCGGACCGGATGGTGCCGAGCGCCCCGAGAATCATCGGCCGGTCGGTGAGCTTGGCGACGCCGAGCGCGGCCTCGATGTACGGCAGGTAGCGCGCGATGTTCGCGGCCTTGGTGGCGGGGAACAGCTTGCTCACGTGGGCCACATCGAGCGCCAGTTCGAACTCGCGCTTGTCCAGTGCGATGAGGTTGAGCAGCACCTGGCAGCGCGGCCCGATGACGCCATCGCCGATGAGGCCGACGCCGGCCTGCCATCGGCGAATGGCGGCATCGAAATCGTCGTCGATCGGTGTGCCGGATCGGGCGAGCGATGCGAACAGCTCCGCGTCGCTGCCCAAGGCTTTTGCGAGGGCCTTGCGCAGGCGTTCGACGTCTTCGCCGACGCTGCCTTTGCTCATCAGGATGTCCATGCCTTCCCCTTCATGCGGGCCGTGACGGGCCGCGGGAACGCATGGTGAAACTCGCGCGGGGGCGCGTCTATCCGTCGGATTGGCTAGGCCAAGCGTTGCGCTCCGTTCGGGGCGTGAGCACCGCCCTGAATGGGCCTACTTACGTGCGGAGCCGGCCACCATGTCGAAGCGGAACAAGCGGCATTCGATAGGACCGTTCCACATCGGCACGCGGCGCGACTCCTTCAGGCGCATCTGTTTCGGCAGCTTCAGGTCAGGGGTCAGGACCCAGGCCGTCCACCCGGCATAGTTCTTCTTCCAGTGGGTGGCCAATTGAGGGAAGAACTCGCTGCCATCTCCCTCTTCGGTCTGCGCGGATTCGCGCGCGCCGGAACGTCCCGTGCCCGCCACGCCGCCGACTTCGATCCGTTCGCCATAGGGCGGATTGAGCATGATCACCCCGCCTTCGGCCGGCGGCATGCGCTGCAGCGCATCACCGCCGCGGAACTCGATGGCATCGGCCACGGCGGCGCGCTCCGCGTTGCGCTCGGCAAAGTCGACCATGCGGTGCGACACGTCCGAGCCGAAGATCGCGACGCTGCCCGGCTTCACGGCCGATTGCGCTTCTTTCTTGATCGCGTCCCACACGTGCGCCTGGAACGGCAGCAGCTTCTCGAAGCCAAAGCGCCTGAGCGACCCGGCCGCGATGCCGCGCGCGATCTGCGCCGCCTCGATGGGAATGGTGCCGCTGCCACAGCAGGGGTCGTACAGCGGCTGCCCCGACACGGTGCCCGTCTCGGGGTTCCACCAGCCGCTGGCGGCCAGCATGGCGGCGGCCAGGGTTTCCTTCAGCGGGGCATCGCCCTTGTCCTGGCGCCAGCCGCGCTTGAAGAGCGGCTCGCCCGAGGTGTCGATGTAGAGCGTGCAGCTGTCGGTGGTCAGGTGGGCGAACACGCGGGTGTCGGGCCACTGGGTCTCGATGCTGGGGCGCACGCCGTTGGCCTTGGCGCGGAAGCGGTCGGCAATCGCGTCCTTGATACGCAGGGTGGCGAAATTCAGGCTCTGCAGCGGGCTGTGCTGGGCGGTGGTCTCGATCTTGAAGGTCTGCTTGGGCGTGAACCAGATCTCCCAGGCCACGCCGCTCGCGATGGCGTACAGGTCGTTCTCGTTGCGGTAAGGCGCATGGGCCAGCTCGACCAGCACCCGCTGCGCGAGCCGGCTGTGCAGATTGAGCTTCAGGGCGTCGCGCCAGTCGGCGCGCACCCGCACGCCGCCGCGCAGCGTGAGCAGGTCTTGCCCGACGCGACCCGTGAGGGCGTGCACCTCTTGGGCGAGGAATTCCTCGACGCCGGCGGCGCAAGGCAGGAAAAAGGAGAGATCGTTCACGGGAAATTGGCCATCGGGAAGCCCGACTAGGGGACTCCATTGTCGCCGCGTCACAGTCCTTCTCTATATAGTCGATTTGCCGATGAATCCCACCCCCGCACCTTCGGTCGCTCCGGCCGCCGCCAGCAGCGACCGCTTCGCGATCCAGTGCGAGGTGCTGCGGCTCTCGATCCGGCCCATCGGACCAGTGCTGCTGGTGCAATACCTGCTCAATTGCGGCGTGGCGGCGCTCTTCGCCTGGCAGTACTCGCTCACGCGCGCGCTGGTGTGGATCGCGCTCATCACCGGGGTGACGGTGATGCGCGGCTTCTTCCCCCAGCGCCTGCCCGATCCCTTCACGCCCGAAAGCCTGCGCCATGCCCAGCGGGTGCACACGCTGCGCACCGCCGTCTGGGAACTGGCGCACGGCCTGGCCGGCGTTCTGCTCTTCAACCCCGAGCGGCCCGACCAGCAACTGCTGCTCGGCCTGATGCTGATGGGCATGACGCTGTCGTCGGCGTTCTCGGTGTCGTTCTACACGCCGGCCACGCAGTTGGCGATCACGCTACTGCTGGCGCCGGTGATCGTGACCGGCCTCACGCTGGGCGCGCCGACGATGATGGCCGTCTCGGTGATCGGCATCGGCCTCACCGCCATGATGTGGAAGCTGGTGGCCGAGCGCTCGCGCCAGCTTGAGGAGAACATCGGCCTGCGCCTGAACGAGCGCACGCTGCGCGAACAGGCGCTCGCGGGCCTGCGCGCCTCGGAGCATGCGCAGGCCGAGCGGCTGCGCTTCTTCTCGGCCGCCAACCACGACCTGCGCCAGCCGGTGATGGCCATCGGCCTGCAGGCCGAGGTGCTGCGCCAGCAGCTGGACACGGGTGCGGACACCGCTGCGGTCCAGCACACCGTGGTCTCGCTCGCGCGGGCGCAGCAGGCGCTCGAAGGGCTCACCAACCAGTTGCTCGAAATCGGCCGCATCGAGGCCGCCGTCGACCCGCTGCGGCCCGTGGCGGTGGCGCTGGCGCCTCTGCTGCAGGACCTGGCGCGCCAGGCTGGCGATGGCCGCGTGGCGGTGCGCTGCCCGGCCGGGGCCGTGGCGTGGACCGATGCGGTGTCGCTGCGCCGGGTGCTGGCCAACCTGGTCGACAACGCCGTCAAGTTCACGCCGCGCGGCCGCGTGCTCCTGGCGGTGCGGGCGCGGCACCGGGGCGCCGAGCGGGCCTGGCGTGTCGAGGTGCGCGACAGCGGCATCGGCATCGCGCTGGACGCGCAGGCGCGCGTGTTCAACGACTTCGAGCAGATCGGCAATGTCGAGCGCAACCTGCAGCACGGGCACGGCCTGGGCCTCGCGATCGTGCGGCGGCTGGCCGCGCAGCTGGGCATCGAGGTCTGGCTGCGCTCGGCGCCGGGCCGGGGCTCGGTGTTCAGCTTCGAGCTGCCCGCGGCGCTGGGCTATGGGGCAGCGGCCACGCAGGTTGCTCCCGCGCCTCAGGCCAGCCCTGAAGCCGCACCCACGCTGCTGCGCCCCGGCCTCGCCGTGCTGGTGGTGGAAGACAACGCCGTGGTGGCCGACAGCCTGTATGCGCTGCTGCGGCAGTGGGCGGTGGAGCCGCGCGTCTACGCCAGCGCCGCCGAAGCGCTGGCGCTGGCCGACCTGCGCGCGCTCAGCGTGGCGCTGTGCGACATCCGCCTGCCGGGCGCGCTCGACGGCATCGCATTGGCGGAACGGCTGCAGGCGCAGAACCCGGCGCTCACCATCGCGCTGATCTCGGCCGACATCAACGAGGCCACCCAGCGGCTGGCCACCGAGCGCGGCTGGCATGCGCTGCGCAAGCCCGTGCAGCCGGACGAGCTGCGCGGCGTGCTGCTGCGGGCCCAGCAGCGTTCCTGAGCGACGAAGCCGGCCGCCTGGCACGACCGTGCACCACCGGAGGCCACGCCTTCCGGGATATGCTCCGCGCACAGGCCGCCCGCCCTGCCCCCGATGTCCGCCGACACCCCTCTTCACCCCCCAGCCGCCGGCCAGCGCTATGGCGGCGTGGCCATCGTGCTGCACTGGCTGCTCGCGGCCATGATCGTCGGCTCGCTCGGTGTGGGGCTCTACATGACGGGGCTGCCCTTCTCGCCGCAGCGCATCAAGCTCTACAACTGGCACAAGTGGGCTGGCGTCACGATCCTGCTGCTGTCGGCGGTGCGGCTCCTGTGGCGGCTCGCGCACCGCCCGCCAGCGGTGCCGGCGCAGGTGCTGGCCGCCATGCCGCGCTGGCAGATTGCGGGCATGCGGGCGAGCCACGCGGCGATGTACCTGCTGTTCTTCGCGGTGCCGCTGTTCGGCTGGGCCTACACCTCAGCGCTGGGCATTCCGGTCGTGTGGTTCGGGGTGCTGCCGCTGCCCGACTTCGTGCCGTTCGACAAGGACCTTGCCGAGGCCATACTCAAGCCGCTGCACAAGGCGAGCGCCTTCACGCTGGCCGCAGTGGCGCTGCTGCACACCGCGGCGGCGCTCAAGCACCACTGGATCGACCGCGATGGTCTTCTGAAACGCATGTGGCCCGGACCGCGCCACTGAAGGAACCTGCTGGATGACGCGCCTCTTTCTCCCGATCCTGCTGACCCTGGCGGCGGCCATGCCCGCCGCCGCCGAACCGGGCGCGAAGCTGATTGCCGACAAGAGCCATATCGCCTTCGTCAGCAAGCAGATGGGCGTGCCGATGGAAGGCGCCTTCAAGAAGTTCGACGCGCAAATCGCCTTCGATCCGAAGAAGCCCGAGGGCGGCAGCGTCGCGCTGCAGATCGATACCGCCAGCGCCGGCTTCGGCGTGCCGATGAGCGATGCCGAGCTCCCCAAGGCGCCGTGGTTCGACGCCGCCAAATTCCCGCAGGCGAGCTTCCAGTCGAGCGCCATCAAGGCCCTGGGCGACGGCAAGTTCGAGATGGCGGGCAAGCTCACCATCAAGGGCACGTCGAAGCATGTGACGGTGCCCTTCACGATCGCACCGGCCGGCGGCAACTACGCGGTGGCCACCGGCTACTTCACCATCCAGCGGCTCGACTACAAGGTGGGCGACGGCGAATGGACCGACACCTCGGTGGTCGGCAACGACGTGCAGGTGCGCTTCAAGCTCACGCTCGCGGGCCTCGGGCCGCTCTGAGCATCGATCTTTCTTCCGATTTCATTCCCATGTCCCACACCCCCACCGCCATGAAGAAACTCCTCCTCGCCTCGGTGCTGTCGGCCACGGCCCTCCCGTTCACCGCCATCGCGCAGGAATACACGGCTCCCGCCGTGGCCGCCAAGCCCGCGGGCGGCCCCGTGAAGAACGGCAACTACGTGATCGACCCCACCCACACCTTCGTGATGTACGAGATGGGCCACTACGGCACCACCACCAACCGCGGCCGCTTCAGCACCAAGGACGGCTCGGTGCAGATCGACGGCACGGGCACAAGCGGCAAGGTCGACATCACGATGGACATCGGCACCATCAACACCGGCGTCGACCTGCTCAACCGCCATGTGCAGAGCAAGGACTTCTTCAACGTCGCCGAATTCCCGACCGGCCGCTTCGTGGCCGACCGCATCGACTTCAGCGGCGACAAGGTCGTCGACGTGCCGGGCACCCTCACGCTCATGGGCCAGACCAGGCCGGTGACGCTGAAGGCCGTGCGCTTCAACTGCTACCTGAACCCGCTGATCAACCGCCAGGTGTGCGGCGGCGACTTCGAGACCACCGTGCAGCGCAGCGACTGGGGCATCAACTGGGGGCTGAACTTCGGCTTCGAGAACAAGGTGAAGCTGCTGGTGCAGGTCGAGGCGGTGAACGTGTCGGCGCAGTGATCTCCCCCACCGACACCAAAGAAATCCATCCATGACAGAACACGCACGCTGCCGCTGGGCCCAGGGCGATCCGTTGATGCAGGCCTATCACGACGAGGAATGGGGCGTGCCGCAGCACGATTCGCGCATGCTGTGGGAGATGCTGATGCTCGAGGGCTTCCAGGCCGGGCTCGCGTGGATCACCGTGCTGCGCAAGCGCGAGGCCTTCCGCGAGGCCTTCGCGAACTTCGATCCGAAGAAGGTCGCGCGCTTCGGCGAGGACGACATCGCGCGCCTGATGGCCAATGCCGGCATCATCCGCGCGCGCGCCAAGATCGTGGCGACCATCGAAGGCGCACGCATCTACAACGAGATGGCGGCGCGCGGCGAGAGCTTCGACGACTTCTGCTGGTCGTTCACCGACGGGAAGGTCGTGAAGGGCGACGGCAAGAGCTTCCCGACCCAGACGCCGCTGTCGGAGCAGGTCTCCAAGGAAATGAAGCGCCGGGGCTTCAAGTTCGTCGGGCCGACGATCGTCTATGCGTGGCTGCAGGCGGTGGGCATCGTCAACGATCATTCGCTGGGCTGCTTCCGGCGCACGGCGCGTTGAACGAGTATTGAACGGATCTCTGTCAGGTCACCACCATGAGCAACATCACCATTCCATTGCTGGGCATCGCGGGCGCGATGACCGTCGGGGCCATGAGCCCGGGTCCGAGTTTCGTCATGGTCGCGCGCACGGCCGTGACTTCGCGCAGCGACGGGCTCGCGGCAGCGCTCGGCATGGGCGCGGGCGGACTCGTGTTCTCGATTGCCGCGCTGGCCGGGCTGCAGGCGGCGTTTCTCGCGGTGCCGGGGCTCTACCTTGCGATCAAGGGCCTCGGCGGCGCGTACCTGATCTACCTGGGCTTTCGCATCTGGCGCGGCGCGCGGCAGCCGCTCGCGATGACGCAGGACACGGACGCTTCGCCTCGGCAACAGGGCCGCGGCGGACGCACCTTCCTGCTCGGGCTCGCCACGCAGGTCAGCAACCCGAAGACGGCGGTGGTCTACGCGAGCATCTTCGCGGCCTTCCTGCCACGCGAGGTGCCGCTGGTGCTGGCGCTCGCGGTGCCGGCGGTCATCTTCTGCATCGAGACGGGGTGGTACGCGATCGTTGCGCTCGCCCTCTCTTCGGCGGCGCCGCGCTCGGCCTACCTGCGCTACAAGACCTGGATCGACCGCGCGGCCGGCGGCGTGATGGGGTTGCTGGGCCTGCGACTCGTGTGGTCGGCCGTGCGCGGCAACTGATCCAGCGAAGCTAGAGCAAGCTCTCCGGCGTCAGCGGCGCCAGCAGCTCGAGCATCGTGCGGTCCCAGAAGCCGGAGTCGGGCTCCTCGTTCAGCACGGTGGTCTTGCCCGCGTCCTCGCTGACCCACTCGATGTGCGACTCGCCGCTGCCTTCGACGAAGCGCAGCCGGTAGGCGCCCTGCTGCTTGAGCACATCGATGAGCTTGAGCGCCTGCTGCGCCATCTCGGCGCTGCGGATGAAAAGGCCGATCTCGGTGTTGTAGGTCTCCGAGCGCGGATCGAAATTCATCGAGCCGACGAAGAGGATGCTGCGGTCGATCACCGCCGACTTGGCATGCAACCGGCCCACCGAGGTGCCGAACAATCCCAACCGCACGCTGCGCCGCGTGCGGTTGGTGCTCAGCTCATAGAGGTCGGCGCCGAGCTTGAGCATCTCGGGCCGGTAGCGGCGGTAGGCGGTGTGCACCAGTGGCTCGTCGGTGGCGGCCAGCGAGTTGGTGACCACGCTGATCTTCACGTTGCGCCGACGGATCTCCTTCATCACCTCGAGCCCCGCGGCGCCCGGGATCAGGTAGGGCGAGACGATGGTCACCTCGCTGCGCGCGCGGCGCATCTGCTCGACCACGTTGTAGCGCACGCTGTCGACATCGAGCAGCGGCACGCCGCCGTACGACGCTGTCTTGCCGATCACGCGATCGGGTGAATCGGCGTACGCCTCGGCCAGGGTCCAGATCAGGCCGAGCTTGCCGGCGTTCAGGTCGTCGGCCATCGGGCTGTAGCCGAGCAGGTCGTTGGGCGCGGGCTTCGGCGGCGGGGGCGTGGTGTCGGGGCCGGTGGCGATGTCGAAGCGCTTCTGCAGCTCCTCGCGCGAAAGATCGCTTGTGATGAGCGACTGGACCGGCCGCACGTAGACGCTGTTCCAGTACTGGTCGAACAGCACGCCCAGGCGCGGGATCAGCGCACCGGTCACGAAGGTGTCGAGGTCGATGAAGTTCTCGCCCGAGGTCCGCGTGAAGTACTGGTTGCCGATGTTGCGCCCGCCCGCCACCGCCATCGCGCCATCAGCGATGAAGAGCTTGTTGTGCATGCGGCGGTTGACGCGGCTGAAGTCGAAGAGCGACGCGGCAAAGCGCTTGAGCAGGCTGCCGCGCCCGGCCGGGAACGGATTGAAGAGGCGCACCTCGACGTTCGGCGTGGCGGCCAGGCCGAGCAGCAGCTCGTCTTCGCCAGAGGTGTACAGGTCGTCCATCAAGAGGCGCACGCGCACGCCGCGCTGGGCGGCATCGCGCAGGGTGCGCAGCAGGTAGCGGCCGGTCTCGTCGTTCTCGATCTGGTAGTACTGCACGTCGAGCGTGCGCTGGGCACGGCGTGCGAGCTGGATGCGGGTGTCGAAGGCGAAGTCGCCGCCGGGCATCAGGCGAAAGCCGCTGAGGTCCGGATCGGGCTGCGAGGCCAGCGCGATGCGGCCGAGCGCGGTGTCGGTCGAGACGGCGATGGTCTTGGTGGGCGGGCGCGGTGCCTCGTCGGGCAGGGTGGCGCAACCCGCGAACAGCGATGCAGCCACGATGGCGAAGACCCAATGCCCACAGCGCGACAGCAGGCGACGGGTCATCGGTGGCTTTCTACAGGGCCTTGCGCAGATTCGCGGGCGCGATGCGCAGCGCCTCGCGGTACTTGGCCACGGTGCGGCGCGCGCACTCGATGCCCTGCTCCTTCAGCATCTCGGAAATCTGGCTGTCCGACAGCGGCTTCTTGATGCTCTCGGAACTCACGAACTGCTTGATGAGCGCGCGTACCGCGGTGCTCGACGCATTGCCGCCGGTCTCGGTGCCCAGCGCCGAACCGAAGAAGTACTTGAGCTCGACCGTGCCGAACGGCGTGGACATGTACTTGGCGGTGGTCACGCGCGAGATGGTCGACTCGTGCAGGCCCAGCTCGTCGGCGATCTCGCGCAGCACCAGCGGGCGCATCGCGAGTTCGCCGTGCACGAAGTAGCTCTTCTGCCGCTCCACGATGGCGTTGCTCACACGCAGGATGGTGTCGAAACGCTGCTGGATGTTCTTGATGAACCAGCGCGCCTCCTGCAGCCGCTGCGACAGCGCCTGGCTGCCCTCGCCCTTGTGCGACTTGAGCGCGCCCGCGTAGATGTCGTGCACGCGCAGGCGCGGCATCACCTCGGGGTTGAGCATGACGCGGAACTTGATGTTGGTGCCGCGGCCGGTCTTGGTGACGATCACGTCGGGAATGACGATGTTGCGCTCGACGTCGACAAAACGGCGACCCGGCTTGGGCTCCAGGCGCGCAATGATCTGCAGCGCCGAGCGCACCAGCTCTTCGTTGGTGCGGGTGAGCGTGGCCAGGCGCTTGAAGTCGCGCCGTGCGAGCAGTTCCATCGGCTGCTTGCAGATCGCGATGGCGGTCTTGCGGATGAGTTCTTCGTCCTCGGTCTCGTCTTCGCTGGCGAGCGCACGCAGCTGGATGCCCAGGCACTCGCCCAGGTCGCGCGCGCCGACGCCGGCGGGCTCCAGGCTCTGCAGCAGGCCGAGCGCCACCTGGAAGTGGTGCACGAGTTCGTCGAACTGGTCGTTGTCGTCGCCCGCCAGGCCCGAGGCCAGCGCGGGCAGCGAGTCTTCGAGGTAGCCGTCGTCGTTGAGCGATTCGATCAAAAAGCGCAGCGCGGCACAGTCGTTTTCATTGAGGCGCAGGCTCAGCGCCTGGCGGTGCAGGAACGACTGCAGCGATTCCTGGCTGCGCGCGAGCTCGGTGGCATCGGCGCGTTCGTCGTCGCCCAGGTTGTTCTGGCGCGCGGGCGCGTCGCTGCCCCACTCGCTGTCGTCGGGCGCCATGTCGACGGTACCGTCGCCTTCCCAGTCGGGCTCGCGCTCGGTGATCTCGGCGGCGGGGCCGTCGGTGTCGGGTGTCGAGGTGGTTTCGGTCGCGGTCGTCGCGCTGCTGGTCGGGACCGGGGCGAAATCGCCTTCACCGGTTTCGCCACCGTCGTCGCGGGGCACCGGCGTGTCGACGGCATCGAGCCCGAATTCCTCGCGCGCCGCTTCTTCCGCGGTGCGCTCGAGGAACGGGTTCTCGTCCAGCATCTGCTCGACCTCCTGGCTCAACTCGAGCGTGGAGAGCTGCAGCAGCCGGATCGACTGCTGCAGCTGTGGCGTGAGCGCCAGATGCTGCGAGACGCGAAGGGACAGCCCTTGCTTCATGAAGAACCCGACCTTCCCTTACATGCGGAAGTGTTCGCCCAAGTACACCCTGCGTACTTCGGCGTTGTCGACGATCTCCGAGGGTGTGCCTTGTGCCAGCACGTGCCCGTCGCTGATGATGAAAGCGTGATCGCAGATGCCCAGCGTTTCGCGCACGTTGTGGTCGGTGATGAGCACGCCGATGCCACGTTCCTTCAGGAAACTGATGATCCGCTGGATCTCGATCACCGCGATCGGGTCGATGCCGGCAAAGGGCTCGTCCAGCAGGATGAAGCGCGGCTGCGTCGCCAGCGCGCGTGCGATCTCGACGCGGCGGCGCTCGCCGCCCGAAAGCGCGAGCGCGGGCGAATCGCGCAGGTGATCGACGCGCAGGTCGGTCAGCAGCTCGGACAGGCGCTCCTCGATGTGCTTCTTGGAGAGCGCCACCACCTTGCCGCTCTCGTCGGGCTCGCGCTGCAACTCGAGCACGGCACGCACGTTTTCCTCGACGGTGAGCTTGCGGAAGATCGACGCTTCCTGCGGCAGGTAGCTCAGGCCCATGCGCGCACGGCGGTGGATCGGCATGTGGGCGATCGGCTCGCCGTCGATGGTGATCTCGCCTGCGTCGGCACGCACCAGCCCGACGATCATGTAGAACGACGTGGTCTTGCCGGCGCCGTTGGGGCCGAGCAGGCCGACGACTTCGCCCTTCTGCACGTCGAGCGAGACGTCCTTCACGACGGTGCGGCTGCCATAGCTTTTCTGCAGGCCGCGCGCGACCAGGCGGCTGCCCGGGACGTTGTTGGCTTCCTGGATTCCGGCGGTTTCGATCACTTGCGCCCTTCTCCCTCTCCACTCAGCGTGGTGGTCGAGCGCAAGCCGGTGCCTGGCGCGGGGGTGGGAGCCGGTGCCGCGGGCTTCGCGCCGGCCGGGGTCGAGGCGCCGGGCTTCGGCGCGGTGGCGGCCTTGGGCGTGAGGATGGTCTTGACGCGGCCGGTAGGGGTCGATGCGTTCACTGCCGTGTTCGGCGGCACGGTCGAGCCGTTGACGGTGTAGGTGTCGTTGCTCTGGTCGTAGACGATCAGCGCGCCCTGGCTTTCGTCGTTCGGCGTGGCGCCGAGCAGGCGGCGCATGGTGGCGTTGCGGATGAACTTGACGTTGTCGGCGCGGCTGTCGTACTCGATGACTTCGGATTCGCCTTCGATCCACTCGTCGGGCGCATTGCGCTTCTGCTTGTAGTAGGCCCGCTTGCCGGGTGCCGCAGTGACCACGCCGTACTGGTAGCCCTCGGCATCCTGGCGCACATCGAGGCGCGCGCCGCGGATGATGATCGTGCCCTTCGTGACGAGCACGTTGCCGGTGAACACGCTGGTCTGTTTCAGGTCGTCGTAACGCATGGCGTCCGACTCGATGTTCATCGGCTTGCTGCGATCGGCGGTCTCGGCCAGGACGCCCGAGACGAGGCCGGCCAGCAACAGCACGCCGATGGCCAGGCGGCCGATGCGACGGATGAGGGGGGTGTTGTGTGGGTAGGAGGGCAATGTCATAGAGGCACGAAACTTGCTCTGAACCATTGTATGCGGCGGAGTAACACTAGTTCACAGCGCCGATGAAAAAGGCCCGCCAAAGCGGGCCAGTTGTCCCTCTCGGGAAACACCGCGGAACCGGCTCCGCCGGGCCGCAGGTGTCGCCCCTGCAAGGGGGTGGGCGCAGCGGACATGAAGTGCCGCGCACCCTGGGGGTCAGCCCTTCTTTGCTTCGCCGACCAGGAAGTTGACGACCTGCAGCACGTTGGTCATGTTGCCGGCGGTCTCGCCATCCACATACCAGCGGCCGGCCACGGCCATTGCCGGCACGCCGGCCACCTTGTAGGCGTCGGTCATCTGCGAGGCGCGCTTGGCCTTGCTGGCCACGCCGAACGAGGTGAAGACTTCCTTGAACTTGGTGCCGTCGATGCCGTTGGCCGCGACCCAGGCAATGATGTTGGCGTCGCCATTCACGTTCTGGCGCTGCTTGTGGATCGCGTTGAAGACCTTCGGCTGGAATTCATCGACCTTGCCCAGCGCCTCGAGTGCGTAGTACAGGCGCTGCTTGGCTTCGACGTCGTTGCCCACGAAGGGCACCGGGATGCGGCGCAGGACCACGTCCTTCGGCGCCGTCTTGGCCCAGGCTTCGAGCGACGGCTCGAAGTCGTTGCAATGGGGGCAGTTGTACGAGAAGAACTCGACCACTTCGACCTTGCCGGCCGGGGCATCGACCGGCACGCGCTTGTCGAGCACGAGGTACTGGGAGCCGGCCTTGGGCACCTTGGCCTGGGCGTGGGCCGGGTTGGCGGCCAGCGAAAGCAGCCCGAGCGAAGTGGCGGCCAGCGAAAAGTCACGACGTTTCATTGAAAGGGTTCTCCTGTTGGTACGGCAGACTGAGCCGGGGCGCGGCGAGGAGTTCCTCGCAAGCGGTCACACGGCGCACCCGGGGCGCTGAATGGTGGCGGCAAATGCCGCGCGGCGAAGCTTAAGGGCTATTCGTGGCAGCCGCTTGATCAGCGCTGCACGCGGACCAGGGCCGATTCGAGGCCGCCGCCGTCGAGCCTCTCCTTGAGGCGGTCGGCGTCGTCCTTCTTGTTGAACGGACCCGCGCGCACGCGGTAGACCGTGCGGCCGGCCTGCTCGCGCTCGGTGACACGGGCCTCGACGCCCATCAGCGAGAGCTTCGCGCGCTGGGCCTCGGCGTCGTCGGTGGTGCGGAAGGCGCCGGCCTGCACGAAATACATGAACGGGTCGGCGCCCGAGGACGATGCCGCGGCACCGTTGTTGGCGTTGCTGCTCGGCGCGGCGGACGCCACGGTCGTGCTGCCCGACCCGGTGCCCGCGCGCGCGCGGGCGAGGTCGCCCAGCGGATCGTTGGACGCCGGCAGCGCGTTGGCCTCGGCCGGCACCGGCGCGGCACGCGTCGGCTTGGGCGCGACCACCACCGGCACCGGTGCGGCGGCCGGGGGCGGCGTGCCGGGCGCGACGGCGGTGGTGCTGGTGGCCGGTTCGCCGGTGACCGGGTTGACCGGACCGGTGGCGGCCGGCGGCGTCGGCCTGGCGGCACCGGCCTTGCCGGCCAGCGGTGCATTGGGGTCCCAATCGCGGTTCTTGCGGGCTTCGGCTTCGTCCTGCTCGGCGCCGCCCTTCTGCGTCTTGGTCACGAACGGGATCGGCACTTTGGTCACATAGACCGCGATGCCCAGCGCCACGCCCAGGCCGATCACCAGCCCGATGATCAGGCCGATGACGATGTTGCCGCGTTGTCTGGTTGTCTTCTTCATGGGAGTGAGGTTCACATCTTGTTCGGCGCACTGACGCCGAGAATCGCGAGGCCATTGTGCAGCACCTGCGCGGTGGCGGCGACAAGCGCCAGGCGGGCCAGCTTGACCTGTTCGTCGTCCACCAGGATGCGCTCGGTGTCGTAGTAGCTGTGGTAGCTGGCGGCCAGTTCGCGCAGGTAGAAAGTGACGTCGTGCGGGGCGAAATCCTTCGACGCCGCGGTGAGCATGGCCGGGTACTTGGCCAGCAGCAGCATCAGCGCCTGCGCTGGAGGGCTCTCGAGCGGCGACAGGTCCACATCCTTCAGCGTGGCGGCATCGCCACCCCAGCCGGCCAGCACCGAGCAGATGCGCGCATGCGCGTACTGCACGTAATAAACCGGGTTGTCGTTGTTTTTCGTCACCGCGAGGTCGACGTCGAAGGTGTACTCGGTGTCCGGCTTGCGGCTCAGGAGGAAGAAGCGCACGGCATCGGTGCTGGTCCACTCGATCAGGTCGCGCAGCGTGACGTAGCTGCCGGCGCGCTTGCTGATCTTGACCTCTTCGCCGCCCTTCATCACGCGCACCATCGTGTGCAGCACGTAGTCAGGATAGCCCTCGGGAATGCCTTCGCCCGCGGCCTGCAGCCCGGCGCGCACCCGCGCGATCGTGCCGTGGTGGTCGGTGCCCTGGATGTTCACGACCTTGTGGAAGCCGCGCTCCCACTTGGCGATGTGATACGCGACGTCGGGCACGAAATAGGTGTACGTGCCGTCCTTCTTCTTCATCACCCGGTCTTTGTCGTCGCCGTAGTCGGTCGACTTGAGCCAGAGCGCGCCGTCTTCCTCGTAGGTCTTGCCGGCGGCCACGAGCTTGCCCACCGCGGCCTCGACGCGGCCGCTCGTATAGAGACTGGACTCGAGGTAATAGTTGTCGAAGCGCACGCGGAAGGCCTGCAGGTCCAGGTCCTGCTCGCGGCGCAGGTACGCCACGGCGAATTCGCGGATGGAATCGATGTCGTCGATGTCGCCGCTCGCGGTGTATTCGCGGTCGTCCGACTTGACGGTCTTCTTCGCCTTGAAGTCCTCGGCGATGTCGGCGATGTAGTCGCCGTTGTAGGCCGGTGCCTTTTCGCCGCTCGGCCATTCCGCGTCGCCGGGCTTGAAGCCGCGGGCGCGCAACTGGGTGCTGTTGGCCAGCGTCTGGATCTGCACGCCGGCGTCGTTGTAATAGAACTCGCGCCAGACGCTGTCGCCCTGCGAGACGCGCAGGTTGCAGATGGCGTCGCCCAGTGCCGCCTGGCGGCCGTGGCCCACATGCAGCGGGCCGGTCGGGTTGGCCGAGACGAACTCGACCAGCACCTTTTCGCCAGTGGCAGGCTGCTGGCCGAAAGTGTTACCTGCGGACAGCACCTCGCGCACGATCTGCTGCTTGGCGGTGGTCTTCAGGCGGATGTTGAGGAAGCCGGGCCCGGCGATCTCGATGGCCTCGACCCATTGGCCGAAAGCGGGGGTGGCGAGCAGCGCAGCGCTCAGTTGCTCGGCCAGTTCGCGGGGCTTCTTCGCGAGCGGTTTGGCCAGCTGCATGGCGGCGGTGCTGGCGAAATCGCCGTGCGCCGCCACCTTGGGCGATTCGAACGCGGCTTTGGCGCCAGCGCCGGGGGAGAGGGATTCGAGCGTGTTCGCGAGCGCCGCGAGCAGCTCCTGTTTGACCAATAGCATCTGTGAATTTTACCGGGGGCAAACCCGGGCGCTGTTGACGATCGTCATCCGATCGTTGCCTTGGGCCGTTAGGATGGGCGGCCCCGGGGCGGGGCACCTGTCACAACTCAACCTTGCAAGGACATATCACCATGAAGAAGTTCCTTTCCCTGGTCGCCCTGGGCGCCTGCCTTTCCTTCGGCGCCGCACAGGCACAAGACAAGGCCCCCGCGCCCGCTGTCGCCCCGGCCGCCGCTCCCGCTGCAGCAGCACCCGCCGCCGGCGCCACCTGCGACGCCAAGGCGATCGACAAGAACGGCAAGCCCCTGGCCGGCGCCGCCAAGGCCAGCTCCATCAAGAAGTGCGAGAAAGAAGCCAAGGCCGCCGCTGCGCCCGCTTGCGCCGCCAAGGCCATCGACAAGAACGGCAAGCCGCTGGCCGGCGCCGCCAAGAACAGCTTCATCAAGAAGTGCGAGAAGGACGCCAAGGCCTGATGAGCCCGGCGTCACGCTGATAAAGAACAGCGCAAGAAAAACAAGAGCCCGCCCCGTGCGGGCTTTTTTCATGGCGAGGCCGCCACGGTTACTTCAGTATGCCCAGCAGGTTGTTGAAGTCGTCGGTCCAGGGCCGGGCGCCGGCCACCGGCGCAATGGCGGAGGCGGCAGCGCCTACCGGTTCGCGCGCCAGGGCATCCGCCTCGCGCGCGACCAGCACCCAGTCGGTGTCCAGGAGCCACGCGGTGTCGGCCGTGTCGTCGTGCACCAGCACCGCGTGCAGTCCCCTGGATTCGGCGATCTTCGCGACCACCGGGGCCAGCGCCAGGAAGCGGTTGGTCACGTGGAAGGCGACGATGCCGCCGGGGCGCAGATGGCGCAGATAGACCTCCATCGCCTCGACGGTGACCAGGTGGATCGGCACCGAGTCGCCCGAGAACGCGTCGACCGCCAGCACGTCGAAGCCCTGCGCGGGCTCGCGCTCCAGTGCGAGGCGCGCGTCGCCCAGCACGCGCTCGATGCGGGCCGGGCTGTCGCGCAGGAAGCTGAATTCGGTGTCGGCCAGATCGAACACCTGCGGATTGATCTCGTAGACCCGGTAGACGTCGCCGGCCCGCCCGTAACCTGCCAGCGTTCCCGCGCCCAGCCCGATCAGCCCGACGCGGCGCGGCCCCGCGGGCGCGGCGGCGATCGCGCGGCCGATGCCCGAGGTGCGGCCGTAGTACGACGTGGGCTCGCTGCGGCGCGCCGGCAAGAGGAACTGCTCGCCGTGCTTCACCGAGCCGTGGAACATGCGCCGCACGCTGTCGGCCGGGTCGTCTTTCTGCCTGTCGAGCGTGACCAGGGTGCCGTAGAAGTTGCGCTGCAGGGTCCGCGCATCGACCGTGTCGTCGCGCACCTGCAGCAGCAGGAACCACGCGCAGCAACCCGCGACCGCCACGCTGGCCACCGACAGCCAGCGCCGCCCGCGCAGCACGACCGCGGCCACCAGCGCCGTCAGCACCAGGCCGATGCCCAGCTCGTAGTAGGCGGGCAGCACATGCGGCGCGACCAGCCCCACCGCGACGCCGCCCAGCGCGCCGCCCAACGACAGCATCAGGTAGAAGCGCGTGAGGTAGCGCGGCCCGGGCCTCAGCCGGGCCATCTCGCCGTGCAGGAACATGCACAGGGCGAAGAGCCCAATCACATAGATCGGCAACGCGGTCTTGACGTAGACGCCGATGCGGTCCTGCAGCCCGAAGGCGCACAGCAGCAGCATCGCGGCCGCGAGCGGCAGGAACACGCCGCGGCGGTACCAGCGGTCGCTCTCGAAGCACAGCACGAAGGTCAGCAGGTAGAGCGTGAGCGGCAGCACCCAGAGAAAGGGAACGGCCGCCACGTTCTGGGTGATGTGGTTGGTCACCGCCAGCAGGAGCCAGGAGCCCAGCGCGGGCAGCGCGAGCCACAGCAGGTAGTCGGCGGTGCGCGGTGGTTTCTCAGGGGTCGTGGCCGTATCGCCGGAAGCTTGAGGCAGCGGCACGTCGGCCCAGCGGCGCGTCACATACAGCGTGGTGCCGGTGCACAGCGCCACGAACGCCCCGTAACCCCACGACCATCCGTGCGCCTGCTGCAGCAGCGAGCTGCGCGGCTCGATCAGCACCGGATAGCTCAACAGCGACAGCAGCGACGCCAGGTTCGACAGCGAGAAATACCGGTACACCTGCGCGCCCCACGGCGTGCGCGCCACCCACGACTGCACCAGCGGTCCCGTGGTCGAGAGCAAAAAATAAGGCAGGCCGATGGTGCCGAGCAGGAGGCCCAGGATCCACAGCGTCGGGTCTTCGGCGCCGGTCGGCTTCCAGCGCACGCTGGTCACGATCGGCAGGAAAGCCAGGCTCGCGAGCAAGAGTGCGATGTGCAGCACCGCCTGGGCGCGCACCCGCAGATGGCGCGTGATCCAGTCCGAATACGCGTAGCCCGCGAGCAGCACGACCTGGAAGAACACCATGCAGATCGACCACACGGCCGCCGAGCCGCCGAACCACGGCAGGATCTGCTTGGCGATGAGCGGCTGGACCAGGAACAGCAGGAACGCGCTGCTGAAGATCGTGCCGGCAAACAGGAGCTGGATGCCGGCGGGTCCCATGCCGGCTTACTTGCCGAAGCCGCGCGCGAGGAACACGGCCACCAGCGGAATCAGCGCGATCAGGTGGGCCTGCACCATCACCAGCTTGCGCGTCTTCTTGATGTCGTCTTCCACCGGCAGCTTGCCAGTGGAACGCAGCGTCTTGCGCCAGCGGAAGTAGGTGAGCGTCGGAAAGATCGACAGCACGCCGACGATGATGAAGAGCCCCAGCTTCACGTGCAGCAGCGGGTTGGTCCAGTACCAGGCCGTGCCTTTCACGCCCCACCAGGTGCGCGCGATGCCGGTGACAAGCACCGCGATGGCGGCGATGCCGTAGACCATGTCGACCTTGGCGAGCCGCTCGACCACGGCGGCGTTAAGCCACTGCACCCGGCACAGCGCGGCTTCGCTGGAAATGAACACGACCATCGTGAGGATGGCCAGCAAGTGCAGGTAGGCGAGGATGGCTTCGAGGGTCATCGATGGCTTTCTTCCGGAACGGGTTGCAAATGCAAACTGATTGTGACGCCGCTCCCGCCTCTTCAGGCCGTTCGTCCCCAGAATTCCGGTTGTCCGTACTGGTCCTTGAGGAAATCAAGCCACAGTCGAACCCTGAGCGGCAGGTGCTTGGCGCCCGCGAACACCGCGTAGATGCCGTTGGGCGGCGCGGCGAATTCATCGAGCACGGGCACCAGCAGGCCGGCATCGATCTCGGCCTCGACCTCCCAGGTGCTGCGCCAGGCGATGCCGTGGCCAGCCAGGCACCAGTCGTGCAGCACCTGGCCGTCGGAGCAATCGAGCGGGCCGCTCGGGCGCAGGTGGATGAGTTCTTCCACGCCGGCCTCGGTGGTGATGCGAAAGGCCCAGCCGCGCGTCTGCGAGGCATCGCTCGACAGCGTGAGGCAGGCGAAGCGCGACAGGTCGCCGGGGTGCTTCGGCGTGCCGTGGCGGCGCAGGAAATCGGGTGTCGCCACGCAGCGGCGGCGGTTGTCGGCCAGGCGCACGCTCACGAGCGATGAATCGGGCAGATCGCCCACGCGCACCGCGCAATCGAAGCTCTCGCCGGTCACGTCGACCACGCGGTCGCTGAGGTTCAGCGAGATGGTCACCTCCGGATGCATCGCATGAAAGCGCGGCACCAGCGGCGCGACGTGGCGGCGGCCGAAGCCGGCCGGCGCCGTGACCCGCAGGTGCCCGCTGGCCTTGACGCCGCCAGCGCTCACGCTGGCCTCGGCATTCGCGAATTCGGTGAGCAGCCGCTGGCAGTCTTCGAGGAACGCGCTGCCTTCGTGCGTGAGCGTGATGCGCCGCGTGGTGCGGACCAGGAGCTTGACGCCCAGCCGCTCCTCGAGCGCGTCAAGCCGCCGCCCCATGATCGCGGGCGCCACGCCCTCGGCCTTGGCCGCAGCGGTGAGGCTGCCGCGGGCTGCGACCGAGACGAAGGATTCGAGTTGCTTCAGGCGGTCCATGGGGCGGGAACTATATAGATAGAGTCCGCCCCCGGGGTCAGTCGCCCGCAGTGACGCCACCGGCCCTGAGCGCCGCGATCTCCGCGTCGCCGTAGCCCACTTCTTTCAGCAGCTCGTTGCTGTGCTCGCCGATGTGCGGCGGCTGCAGCCGGATGCCCGGGCGCTGGCCGCCCAGCGTGAACGGCGCGAGCGGCACCTTGGCCATGTGCCCGTCGTTCATGCGCACAGGCGCGAGGCCGCCCGTGGCATTCAGGTGCGGATCGTCGAACAGTTCCTGCGGCTTGGTGATGGGCGCGAAGGGCAGCTCGTTCTGCTCGAACACCGCGGCGAGCTCGGCCGCGCTGCGGTCCGCGAGGTGCGAGCGCAGGATCGGCATCATCCAATCGCGCGCGCGTACGCGGTCGTTGTTGGTCTTCAGGCGCGGGTCGGCCAGCATGTCCTCCAGGCCGAAGGCCTTGCAGAAAATGGCCCACTGCTTGTCGCTGACGGCTGCAAGGAAGATCTGCTCGCCGTCTTTCACCGTGAACACGTCGTACACGGCCCAGGCCGAGATGCGGCTGGGCATCGGGTCGGCCGCCTTGCCGGTGGCGGCGAACTGCATCATGTGCTGCGCGACGAGGAACACGTTGTTCTCGAACAGCGCGGCCTGCACCTCGCAGCCCTTGCCCGTGGCGTCGCGCTGGCGCAGCGCGGCCATCGCGCCGATGGCGCCGAACATGCCGCCCATGATGTCGTTCACGCTGGTGCCCGCGCGCAGCGGGTCGCCCGAGCGGCCAGTCATGTAGGCGAGGCCGCCCATCATCTGCACCACCTCGTCGAGGGCAGTGCGATGGTCGTACGGGCCGGGCAGGAAACCCTTGTGGCTCACGTAGATAAGGCGCGGGTTGAGCTTGCTGAGCGTCTCGTAGTCGAGCCCCAGCTTCTTCATCGTGCCGGGCTTGAAGTTCTCGCTCACGATGTCGGCGGTGGCGATCAGGCGCAGCGCGGCCTCCACGCCTTCGGGCTGCTTCAGGTCGAGCGCGATGCTCTTCTTGTTGCGGTTGAAGGTCGGAAAGAACCCCGAGCCCGAGCCGAGCAGGCGGCGCGTGTTGTCGCCCTCGATGGGCTCGACCTTGATGACCTCGGCGCCGAGGTCGGCCAAAAGCAGGCCGCAGGTCGGGCCCATGACCATGTGGGTGAACTCGACGACGCGAACGCCTGCGTAAGGGAGTGGATTGGCTTCAGACATGTGCGTTGTATTCCTGGACAAAACCCTTGGGCAAACCGGCCTCGGGCGTCATGCCGTAGACCGGTTCGCCGGGCAGGCCGGCCATGAGCGGCGCGCGCGCCGCGATGAGTTTCTGGATGTCGATGCCGGTGCGAACGCCCATGGCTTCGAACATGAAGACAAGGTCTTCGGTCACGGCATTGCCCGAGGCGCCGGGCGCGTACGGGCAACCGCCGAGGCCGCCGAGCGAGGCGTCGAAGGTGCGCACGCCCTCGTCCCACGCGGCCAAGCAGTTCGCGATGCCCAGGCCGCGCGTGTTGTGCATGTGGGCCGCGCCGGCGTGCCGGCCGATTTCGGCGCGCAGCCGCTTGAAGAGACGACGCACTTGCGCCGGATTGGCGTAGCCCACGGTGTCGGAAAGACCCGCTTCCTCGGCGCCGGCTTCGATGCACTGCGCGGCGAGGCGGATCACGTCGTCCTCCGGCACCAACCCCTGCAGCGTGCAGCCGAACGCGGTGGAGATGCCGGCTTCGAGCTTCACCTGCGGCGCGATCGCGCGGCGCAGGTCGGAGATGGCGCGCACCTCCTCGACCATCTCGGTGGGGGTCTTGCGCACGTTGGCCAGCGAATGCGCCACGCTCGCCGACACCGGCATCGTGAGCTTGTGCACGCCCGCTTCCAGCGCGGCCTCGGCGCCCTTGCGGTTGGGCACCAGCGCCATCACGGTGAGGCCGGGCAGCGTGATGGCATGGCGCACGACCTCGGCGGCGTCGGCCATCTGCGGCAACAGCTTCACCGGCACGAACGAGGCGACCTCGATCTCGCGCACGCCGGCGGCGTAGAGCGCGTCGATCCAGCGCAGCTTGTCTGCCGTGGGCATGGTGGCCTTGACCGATTGCAGGCCGTCGCGCGGGCCGACCTCGCTGATGAGGACATCGGGGGGTGTCATCGACTTCGTCTCCTTGGAGCGATCGTGAAGATGGATCGCTTGACAGTTCTATCTTGCAGAACTAAATTCCGTTAAACAGAATTAGACCGTCGATCGACTTTCCCTGTCAAGTCACGCCCATGCCGCGCAAAGCCCAGACCGAATCGGTTTCCGACCTCAATGCCGCCCCCGGCGGCGCTGCCGCGGTCGATCGCGCGCTGAGCCTTCTGTCGGCGTTTCGGGCGGGCGACGAGGCGCTGTCACTCGCGCAGTTCGCCGAGCGCACGCAGCTCTACAAGAGCACGGTGCTGCGGCTCCTGGCATCGCTCGAACATGCGCGGCTGATCCGCCGGCAGGACGACGGCCGCTACGCGCTCGGCATGGAGATCGCGCGGCTGCACGGCCTGTACGCCGCATCGCAGTCGCTCGACCGCATCGTGCTGCCGGTGCTGCGCGCGCTGGTCGCCGCCACCGGCGAAAGCGCGGCATACCACGTACGGCAGGAACAGGGCGAGAGCTGGGTGCGCCTGTGCCAGTTCCGCATCGATTCATCGCATGTGGTGCGCGACCACGTGCGCGCGGGCGACTTGTTGCCCAACGACCGCGGCGCCGGTGCGCGCGTGCTGATCGCCTTCGGGCCCGAGGCCGAGCGGCCGCGCGGCGCGAAGGAGCGCAAGCTCTACGACGCGATCCGCGCGCAGGGCTACTGCGCGCTGGTGGGCGACCGCACGGCGGAACTTGCGGGCATCTCGGCGCCGGTGTTCCATGCAGACGGCAGCCTTGCCGCGGCAGTCACGCTGACGATGCCCACGCACCGCTACGACGAGGGCTACATCGAGCCCGTGCGCGCGGCGGCGAGGGAGCTCAGCGGACAGGTCTGAAGTTCAGGACTCGGCCTTGAACCCCGAGTTCTTGATCGGCATTTCCCAGCGCTTCAAATGCGCCGCCTGGATCGCGGCAAGTTCAGCCGGCCCCGCATGCGCAGGCACGAGCCCCAGCGCATAGATCCGGTCCTGCACGTCGGGCATGCGCAGCGCATCGGCCACGGCCTTGTCGATGCGCGCGACCACTTCGGGCGACATGCCCGGCGGGCCGTAGAGCCCGAAGAACGCATCGGCCGTCACGTTGATGCCCGCCTCCTTCAGCGTCGGCACATCGGGCAGCGCGCGGCTGCGCTGCTCGCCCGTCACCGCGAGGATGCGCACCTTGCCGGCGCGGTGATGCTCGATGGTCTCGGAGGCCGTGTCGACCATCAGCGGCACCTGCCCGCCGATCAGGTCCTGCGCGGCCGGTGCACCGCCGCGGTAGGCGACATGCGTCATCGGCACGCCCGCCGCCTGCGCCAGCAACTGGCCCGCGAAGTGCGGCACCGTGCCCGCGCCCGAGGTCGCGTAGTTGGCCTTGGCGGGGTTGGCCTTCATCCAGGTCAGCACCGTCTTCAGGTCGCCGGGCGGCGCGCCCGGGCCGGCAGTCACTGCGAAGTCGAAGGTGCTGCCGAGCGCGATCGGCGTGAAGTCCTTCGCCGGGTCGTAGCCGAGGTTCGCATAGAGCCACGGATGAATCACCATCGCGCCGCTCGGCGAGAAGATCAGCACGCTGCCGTCGGGCGGCGAGCGCTTGAGCTCGGCCAGCGCGAGACGCCCCGCCGCGCCGGGCTTGTTGTCGATGATGACGTTCTGCCCGAGCGAGACGCGCATCTTGTCGGCCAGGAGCCGCGCCACCACGTCCGCCGAGCCTCCCGGCGGAAATCCGATCAGGATGCGCGTCGTGCGCTCCTGCGCGAAGGCCATCGGCGCGGTGGCCGCGGCGGCAATGACGGCAGCGGCCTGCGCTGCGAACTGGCGGCGTTTCATGCTTCTGTCTCCTCGGGGGTTGTCTTGAGAGGCGGCTGATCAGCGCAGCGTGGCGAGCACGGCCCTGTTCTGTTCGGGAAGACCGACGCTCACGCGCAGCCACTGCGGCAGACCGTACGGCCCGAGCAGCGAAACCTCGATGCCGGCGGCCAGAAGCCGCGCATGCACGGCCTGGGCATCGCCCACCTGCACCATCAGGAAGTTGCCCGATGAAGGGATGTACGTGAGGCCCAGTTCGGTGAAGCCCGCAGCGAGCTGGTCGCGTCCGGCGGTGTTCAGTTCGTAAGTGCGCGCGAGGAATTCCGTGTCGCCGAGCGCGGCCACCGCCGCGGCCTGGGCCGGCGTCGTCACGTTGAAACGCGGGCGCTGCGCATTCATGCGCGACGTCAGCGGCGGCTGCGACACGCCGTAGCCGATGCGCAAGCCCGCCAGGCCGAAGGCCTTGGAGAAGGTGCGCGCCACGATCAGGTTCGGCAGCCGCCGCACCCATTCGATGCTGTCGTAGCGCTGCGCAGGCGAGAGGTACTCGGTGTAGGCCTCGTCGAGCAACACCGTCACATGCGCAGGCACCGATTGCAGGAAGTCGCGCAGCGGCGCAGCATCGATGAAGGTGCCCGTGGGGTTGTTCGGGTTGGCGACGAAGACCAGCTTCGTGTCGTCGGCGATGGCGGCGCGCATCGCGTCGAGGTCGTGGCCGAAATCTTGCGAGGGCACGACGGTGGCGCGCGCATGGGCGTCTTTCGTGGCCGCCGCATAGACGACGAAGCCGTACTGCGAATAGACGACGTTCTCGCCCGGCTTCAGAGTCACCTGCGCCGCGAGGGTGAGTATCTCGCTCGATCCGCTGCCCAGCGTGAGCCACTCGGGCGACACGTCGAGCCGGGCGGCCAGCGCATTCTTGAGCGCGGTGCCGTTGCTGTCGGGGTAATTGCCCGCGCCTTCGAGGGCGGCAGCGGCGGCGCGGCGGGCCGACTCGGGCATGCCGAGCGGGTTTTCGTTGGAAGCCAGGAGGATCATTTCGGCAGGGTCGGGATTATTTAAGAAGTTAAATATATCCCGCGACCGCGGCGCCTCTATCAGTGCCTACCCTTTGAGTGAAAAGCGGCACCGCAGAGTCATTACCCTCATTTTTGTCATTGATAAATCTCAGTTTCGGCTCTTACTCCCTCGTAAAGTATCGAATAAAGTTGACCTACGTCATTGCGACACCCACGTCTTTCGATTCCGTATTCCGCCGTATTTCGATTTCCAGGAGAGAAAACATGACCGCCCGCACCACCGCCCACGGACTCCAGGTTGCGACCGAGCTCCACCGCTTCATCGAAGAAAAGGTCCTGCCCGCCACCGGCGTGGCCAGCGATGTCTTCTGGAAGGGCTTCGACGCCATCGTGAGCGACCTCGCGCCCAAGAACATCGCACTGCTCGCCGAGCGCGACCGCCTGCAGAGCGAGCTCGACGCCTGGCACAAGAAGAACCCCGGCCCGATCGCCGACATGCCGGCCTACCGCGCCTTCCTCGAGAAGATCGGCTACCTGCTGCCGCAGCCCAAGGGCGCGAAGGCCACGACCGCCAACGTCGACTCCGAGCTCGCGCTGCAGGCCGGCCCGCAGTTGGTGGTGCCGATCCTGAACGCGCGCTACGCGCTCAATGCCGCCAACGCGCGCTGGGGCTCGCTGTACGACGCGCTCTATGGCACCGATGCCATCCCTGAAACCGGCGGTGCCGAGAAGGGCAAGGGCTACAACCCCGTGCGCGGCACCAAGGTCATCGAATTCGCGCGCAACGTGCTCGACCAGGCTGCACCGCTGGCCAACGGCTCGCACAAGATGGCGACCGGCTACAGCGTGAAGGACGGCAAGCTCGTCGTCGCGCTGCAGAGCAGCAGCACCGGCCTGGCTGACCCCGCGCAATTCATCGGCTACCAGGGCGATGCGTCGGCCCCGTCGTCCGTGCTGCTCAAGCACAACGGCATCCACCTCGACATCCGCATCGACCGCAGCACTGCTATCGGCAAGAGCGATGCGGCCGGCGTGAGCGACCTCGTGCTCGAAGCCGCGCTCTCGACCATCCTGGACCTGGAAGACTCGGTGGCCGTGGTCGACGCGGCCGACAAGGTGGTCGCGTATTCGAACTGGCTGGGCATCGTCGAGGGCACGCTGACGGAAGAAGTCGCCAAAGGCGGCAAGACCTTCACGCGCGGCCTGAACGCCGACCGCGAATACACCGGCGCCGATGGCAAGCCCGTGAAGCTGCACGGCCGCTCGCTCATGTTCCTGCGCAATGTAGGCCACCTGATGACCAACCCGGCCATCCTGTACGCCGGCGGCAAGGAGATTCCGGAAGGCATCCTCGATGCCGTGGTGACCACCACCATCGCCACCATCGACCTCAAGCGCAAGGGCAACTCGCGCACCGGCAGCATCTACATCGTGAAGCCCAAGATGCACGGCCCCGCTGAAGTGGCCTTCGCGAGCGAACTGTTCGGCCGCGTCGAGCAACTGCTCGGCCTGCCCGCCAACACGGTGAAGCTCGGCATCATGGATGAGGAGCGCCGCACCAGCGTGAACCTGAAGGCCTGCATCGCCGAAGCAGCCGCGCGCGTGGCCTTCATCAACACCGGTTTCCTCGACCGCACCGGCGACGAGATGCACACCGCCATGCAGGGCGGCCCGATGATCCGCAAGGGCGACATGAAGTCCAGCGCGTGGATCGGCGCCTATGAAAAGAACAACGTGCTGGTCGGCCTCTCGTGCGGCCTGCGTGGCAAGGCGCAGATCGGCAAGGGCATGTGGGCCATGCCTGATCTCATGGCCGCGATGCTCGAGCAGAAGATCGGCCATCCCAAGGCCGGCGCCAACACCGCCTGGGTGCCATCGCCCACCGCCGCCACGCTGCACGCGCTGCACTACCACCAGGTGAGCGTGACCGCGGTGCAGCAGGAGCTGGAAAAGATCGACGCGGACGCCGAACGCGACAACATCCTGAATGCGCTGCTGCAGGTGCCGATCGCGGCCGAAGCCAAGTGGACCGCCGAAGAGCGCCAGCAGGAAATCGACAACAACGTGCAGGGCATCCTCGGCTACGTGGTGCGCTGGATCGACCAGGGCGTGGGCTGCTCCAAGGTGCCCGACATCCACAACGTGGGCCTCATGGAAGACCGCGCGACGCTGCGCATCTCGAGCCAGCACATCGCCAACTGGCTGCTGCACGGCGTGGTGACCAAGGCGCAGGTCGACGAGACCTTCCAGCGCATGGCCAAGGTGGTCGACGAGCAGAACGCGGGCGACGCGCTCTACCAGCCGATGGCCGGCAACTTCACGACTTCGGCCGCGTACAAGGCGGCGCAGGACCTGGTGTTCAAGGGCATCGAGCAGCCGAGCGGCTACACCGAACCGCTGCTGCATGCATGGCGTTTGAAGGTCAAGGGCGAGGCCTGATCGGCGTACACCCGGCACTGCGCTGGGCTTGAGCGAACGAACGGCGCCTTCGGGCGCCGTTCTGCATGGAGGGCGGCATGCCATTAGCATTCATGCCGCTCTCTTCTTCTTTCAGCCTTCCCCTCCCGATGAACACGAACGCGGCCTCGCCGCTCCCGCCGCGCTGGTCGACCTCCGCGGCCGCCATGCTCGTGGCACTCGCCAGTGCATTCGCTCTAAGCCAGGCCTTCCGCACCGTCGGCGCCATGATGGCCACGCCGTTGAGCAGCCACTTCGGCCTCTCGCCCCAGCAACTGGGCACATGGGCGGGCACCTTTCATTTCATGTTCGGGATCATGCAACTCGCGATGGGCGTGTCGATCGACATGTTCGGCGTGCGACGCACGGTGCTCACCGCGTTTCCGCTGGCCATCGCGGGCGCTGCGTTGTGCGCGGTGGCGTCGAGCTTTCACATGCTGCTGGTCGGGCAGGCGTTGATCGGCGTCGGCTGCGCGCCAGCGTTCCTCGCGTGCACGGTGTTCATCGCGCGGCATTTCGATGCCTCGCGCTTCACCGCGATGTCGGGGCTCGTGATGAGCCTCGCGGGCATGGGCATTCTCTTCACCGGCACGCCGCTGGCGCTGCTGATCGAGGCCGCGTCATGGCGCGCCGGCTACACGGTGCTGGCCGCGTTCGCGGTGCTGTCGTGGATCGTCATCTTCTGGCGCGTGCGCGAACCGGCGCGTGCGGTGGACCCTGCACCGCAGTCCGCACCGGCAGAGCGGCAATCGCTGCGGAAGGCCGTGCGCGAATTGCTGCCGCTGTTCGCGATGCCGCACACGCTGGGCCTGCTCTGCTTCGCCTGCGTGTCGTATGCGGCCTTCATCACACTGCGCGGCCTGTGGCTCGGGCCGGTGCTGCACGAGCGGCATGGCTTCTCGCTCGTCGCCAGCGGGAACGTGGCGCTGGTGATGACCGTCACCGGCATGATCAGCCCCGCGCTGTTCGGCCGCCTGGACCCGGGGCCCGCGCGACGCACGCGCTGGATGATGGGCTGCGCCTCCGCAGGCGCGTTGATGTTCGGCGCGATGGCATTCACGCATTCGCGCGTGATCGACATCGGTTTGCCGATCGTCTACGGACTCATCTCGGGCTACAGCGTGCTGCAGTACGCGTACACCAAGAACGGCTACCCCGCGGCCATGACGGGGCGCGCGATGGCGCTGATGAACATGGCGATGTTCCTCGGGGTCTCGCTGATGCAATGGACAACGGGCGTGGCCGCATCATGGGGCGTGGCGCATGGCGTCGAGCCGTTCCGCGCGGTGTTTCTTACCGTGGCGGGGATGCTGGCCGCGGGCACGATCGCGTTTGCCTTCCTGCCACGCGCGCCAGTGCCTGCACGCGCGCCCTGAGCGCGCGGAAGGCCGCGGACACATCGCTCAGGCGTCGTCGCCAAGACGCGCCCGCACTTCGCGGCGACCCAGTTGCCGCTTGCCGATCGCGTAGACGTCGCTGCGGCCGTACATCGCACGGTGGGTGGGCAGGTCGGGCGCAGGACGCTGGGCGGCGCCACTGCGGGTAACGAGGCAACGACGCAGCACGTCGTAGCGCTTCTCTTCCGCCTGCGTTGCGCACGCTCTCTCAGGAAACTTCGCGAGCGTGACCTCGAACCAGCAGCCATCGACGCGATGCCATTGCGTGGTCTCGTCGATCACGTGATAGGCCGCGCAGGGCTCGTCGCCACGTTGAGCAGCCCACGTCTTGCGGGCAGCCCGTCGCGCCGCCTTTGCCTCGGCCAGTCGCCGGTTGGGCAGCAGGATGCCGGTGACCGGATGCACGAACAGCTCGACGTTCGGTGCCTCGCGCAGCGGCACGCTGCGGTGCGTGCCCCAACGATGCGGCGGAACACACACCTCGCCGTCGCGCAGCTCGGCACGGCGCTCCACGAAATCGTCGATGTGCAGGAAGATGTGCGCCTGCACGGTGCTGCGGCGGTCGATGCCGCTGTTGAGTTCGGCATATACCTTGTCCCAAGGTCGGTGCACCTGCTTGTGCAGCCAGCGCTTGAGCGGCGCGAGGTTTTCGTTGAACCCCTTCGGGTGGCTGTAACCGCGCTTCATGCCCAGGTGCGAGCCGCGATCGCGGCTGTTGCGAAAACCGCGCCCATCGCCTTGCACGCGCCAGCCGCGGCGCGGCCGCTCGACGATGACCTTGTCCATGTCGTCACGCATCGTCGCCCCCGCGTCCCACGCTGCGCGCAGCCTTCTGCAACGCGACCTTCTGCGCACGCCTCTCCGCGCGGTGCGTGCGCAGGTGGCGCCCGGCGCCCTGGCTGGATTCGCGGCGCGCCATTGCGGCCACCACGGGATTGCGAGGTGCCGAGGACGGCACCGAAAAGTAGAACCGGCCCAGACGTTTCTCGTCGTCGCGGGCCTTTCGTTGAGCACTCATGTGCGCACACTCCAAAAACAAAAAGGCCCCGGCGAATGGCTGCGCGGGGCCTTTGTCGATGGGCCTCGGGCGGATGCATGGATGCACATCCGGCCGGGGCGGTCGGTGTGCGGGTCAGGTGTTCAGGAAACGGTTCATTGGGTTGGTTGGTCGCCCGGGAGGTAGCAAGTCGCCAGGCGCGGTGAAAAGAAACTGTTGCTGAAAAATGAAGGGCGGATTCTGTCGAGCCCATGCGCGATGCGCAAGCGCCACTTGCAACGCTGTGGCGCAAAGCCGACGCAAGGCCAACGCGATATCGCACGCTGAATCCAGTTGCATCGACGCGCCGTATTGATCTCAAGCGCATCGCGCCTCCGAGCTGTTGGCGGTTTCCACAGAGAACCTCGACAACCATTTCTTTCCAGGAGACTTCCATGAAAAAACTCGTGATCGCACTCGGCGTTTCGGTCCTGCTCGGCGCTTGCGCGGGCGGCATGGGCATGAGCGGCAGTGGCACGTCGAATCCGATGGTGGGCGGTGCCGCGATGTACCCGACCAAGGACATCGTCGACAACGCCGTGAATTCCAAGGACCACACGACGCTGGTCGCCGCCGTCAAGGCCGCGGACCTGGTCGGCACGCTCAAGAGCCCGGGCCCGTTCACCGTGTTCGCACCGACCAACGCCGCCTTCGCCGCGCTTCCGGCCGGCACGGTCGACACGCTGCTCAAGCCCGAGAACAAGCCCACGCTGACCAAGGTCCTGACCTACCACGTGGTGCCCGGCAGGATGGACGTCCCGGCGCTCATGAACGCGATCAACGCAGGCGGCGGCAAGGCCGTGCTGAAGACCGCGAGCGGCGGCGCGCTCACGGCCACGATGAGCGGCAGCAACGTGCTGGTGACCGATGCCAAGGGCGGCACGGCGACCGTGACGATCGCCAACGTGTACCAGTCGAACGGCGTGATCCACGTCGTGAACAAGGTGCTGCTGCCGGGCTGATCGCCTTCGAAGCAGCGAGCCTTCCTCAGGCGCGCTGCGCAGCCTCGGCTTCGTCGCGCAGCCACTGCGCGAAGTCCTGCGCGTCGCGGTTGCCCGCGGCGCGCTTCGACATCTCGATGAAGTAGCCACGGTGCGATGCCGCGCCCTCGCCGAGCGGTGCCACGAGCCGGCCGTCGCGCACCAGCTCGCCCAGCAACGGCAAGCGCCCGATCACCACGCCCTGCCCCGCCACCGCGGCGGCCACCGCATCGGCGTACTGCGTGAAGCGCAGCGTGCTCTTCACGCGCAGGTCTTCCAGCCCCATCACCTTGAGCCACGGCTCCCAGTCGGCGGTCGGGGCTTCGCTGTGGTCCGGGTATTCGATGGTGAGCAGCGTGAGCCCGGAAAAGTCCGACAGCTCCCGCAGCGAAGCGGCGACCTGCGGCGCGCACAGCGGGATCACCGACTCCTCGAACAGCGCCGGCCCGACACCGCGGGCGATGGGCGCGAAGCGCACCGCGAGATCGAGGCGGCTCACGTCCAGATCGAGCACGTCGAGCGTGGCCGACAGGCGCACGTCGACCTGCGGATGCGTGCCGGTGAAGCGCGCCAGTTTCGGAATGAGCCAGAGCGATGCGAAGCCCGGCGTGCAGGTGATCGCCACCTGCCGCGGCGCGGCGCTGGCGCGCACGCGGGCCGTGGCGTCGCGCAGCCGCTCCAGGCTGTCGGTGACAGCGCGTTGCAGCACGCCGCCGGCCTCGGTGAGCGCCAGGGCGCGATGGCGGCGCTCGAACAGCAGCACGCCCAGGCTGGCTTCGAGCTGCTGGATCTGCCGGCTCACTGCCGACTGCGTGAGGTGCAGTTCACCGGCGGCCAGCGTGAAGCTGAGCTGGCGCGCGGCGGCCTCGAAACTGCGCAGCAAATCCAGCGGCGGGAGTTCGCCGCTCTGGGTTCTGGGGGCTTTCGCATTCTCTACAGGCATGCAACGAGTTCCGAATGACCGCGTGTAAGGAGGGGATCGACTCACTATATTCATTCGTATCCTGAATGCAATGGAGCTTGCCATGAGCACCCAACCGAATACGTCTTCCCGCTTCCACGTCAGCCTGCCGACGCGCGCCGTCTTTTCCGTACCCGATGGCGCGGGCGTGGGCATCGAATGCCGCAGCGGCACCGTCTGGGTCACGCTGGACCGCGATCCGCGCGACATCGTGCTCGAGGCCGGCGACCGTTTCGACGGCACCGAGCACCGGCGCATCCTGGTGTCGGCGCTGACCGCGTCGTGCATCACCGTGTCGGACGCGCAGCCCGCTGCGATGCCCCTTGCGCGGCCGGCACGCGGGTGGTCGCCTTGGCGACTTCGGCCCCACGGGTTGTCCCCGGCTTGACCCCGGTGCCATCGGCATCGAACCTCGATGCCATGGACTCCCAAGCACTGATCCTCTATGAACTGGCCGACGGCATCGCGACGCTCACGCTGAACCTGCCGGCCAAGCTGAATCCCATCGCGCACGGACTGCAGGTCGAATTGCGCGACACGCTGGAGCGCATCCGCAACGACCGTGCGGTGCGCGCCGTGATCCTCACGGGCGCGGGCAAGGCCTTCTGCGTCGGCGCCGACCTGAGCGCGATGGCGCCCGGCGAAGAAGGCAAGTCGCTCGGCACGCAGACGGCCGAATGGATGCAGTCGCTGAGCAATCCGCTGATCGAGACGCTGCGCACGCTGCCTGTTCCTGTGGTCGCCGCAGTGAACGGGCCGGCGGCCGGTGCGGGCGTTGGGCTGGCGCTCGCGGCCGACGTGACAATCGCCGCACGCAGCGCGTACTTCTATCTGCCCTTTCTCCCGAAGCTCGGCATCGTGCCGGACCTGGGCTGCACCTGGGCCATTCCGCGGCGTGCCGGCAAGGCGCGCGCGATGGGCATGGCATTGCTCGACGAACGCCTGAGCGCCGGCCGCGCGGTGCAGTGGGGCCTGATCTGGGCATGCGCCGACGACGAGCAGCTGATGGACGATGCACGCGCCATCGCGCAGCGCCTCGCACGCCTGCCCGCGCATGCGGTGATCGAGGCGCGCGAAGCCTTCGAGGCCTCCGAGCGCCACACGCTGAAGGAACAGCTGCACTACGAAAGCGAACGCCAGCGCGAGCTGATCGATCGCCCGACCTTCCGCGAAGGCGTGAGCGCGTTCCTGCAGAAGCGGTCGCCCGATTTCGAGAGCCGCTGACATCCCGACACGCCGGCACTGGCGCCTGTCATGGGGCTGCGGGAGAATGCCCGCATGCCCATCCTCAACGCCTTCTACGCCCAGTCGGGCGGCGTCACCTCGGTCATCAATGCGTCGGCCTGCGGCGTGATCGAGACGGCACGAAAACACCCGGACCGCATCGGCAAGCTCTATGCCGGACGCAACGGCATCATCGGCGCGCTGACGGAAGAGTTGATCGACACGGGCGCCGAATCCGCCGAAGCCATCGCGGCGCTGCGCTCCACGCCTTCGGGCGCATTCGGCTCGTGCCGCTACAAGCTCAAGTCGCTGGAAAAAAACCGGCGCGAATACGAGCGGCTGATCGAAGTGTTCAAGGCGCACGGCATCGGCTATTTCTTCTACAACGGCGGCGGCGATTCGGCCGACACCTGCTTCAAGGTGAGCCAGCTGTCGCAATCGCTCGGCTATCCGCTGCAGGCGATCCATGTGCCCAAGACCATCGACAACGACCTGCCGCTGACCGACTGCTGCCCGGGCTTCGGCTCGGTCGCGAAGTACGTGGCGGTGTCCACGCTCGAAGCCTCGTTCGACGTGCGCTCGATGGCGGCCACCTCGACCAAGGTGTTCGTGCTCGAGGTGATGGGCCGGCATGCGGGATGGATCGCTGCGGCCGGTGGGCTTGCTGCGGACCATGGCATTCCGGTGGTAGTGCTGTTTCCCGAGATCGAGTTCGACAAGCCGCGCTTTCTTGCGCGCGTCGATGAACTGGTGAAGCAGCATGGCTACTGCTCGGTCGTAGTGTCCGAGGGCTGCCATTACCCCGACGGCACCTTCCTCGCGGAGCAAGGCACGCGCGATGCGTTCGGTCACGCGCAGCTCGGCGGCGCAGCGCCGGTGGTGGCGCAGATGATCAAGGACGCACACGGCCACAAGTTCCACTGGGCCGTGGCCGACTATCTGCAGCGCGCCGCGCGGCACATCGCCTCGGCCACCGACGTGAAGCAGGCCTATGAACTGGGCCAGCGCGCTGTGGAGCTCGCGCTCGAGGGCCACAACGCGGTGATGCCGACGATCGAACGCACCTCCGACGTGCCCTATGCGTACACCCTCGGCAGCGCGCCGCTCGAATCGGTGGCCAATGTCGAGAAGCCGATGCCGCGCGATTTCATCTCGGACGACGGCTACGGCATCACCGAGAAATGCCGGCGCTACCTGCTGCCGCTGATCGAAGGCGAGGACTATCCCGCCTACCGCGACGGCTTGCCGGTGTATGTGACGCTGCAGAACGTCGCGGTGGCGAAGAAGCTGCCGGCCTTCGAACTCGCATGACGACCACTGCCGCCGCGGTCATCGACGTCTCGCGCTGCCCGCTGTGCGGTGAATCGAACCGTTGCGCAATGGAGATCGAACGCGAGACGGGCCAGGCGCAGCCGCCTTGCTGGTGCATGCAGGTCGACTTCAGCAAGGCACCGCTCACCAAACTGCCGGAGTCGATGCGCGGCCTGGCCTGCATCTGCGCGCGCTGCGCCGCGGGAACGCCGCCTCAGGACTGAACGCCGCCCTGGGTTTGCGATTGGGATTGGGACTGCACCTGTTCGGGTGCAGGTTCGACGATCTCAGGCGCCGCCACATCGCTGGCCACCACCATCGTCGGCGCCGACCCGGCCCGCTGCTCGGTGATCACGCGATGGATGAACTGCAGCTTGCCCACCGCCGCGCGCGGCAGCACGAAGGGGTAGTAGTCGGGCTGCCCCATGCTGCGCGACAACTCGTTGAGCACGTTCGTCAGCAGCACCCAGCCGTTGATGAAGTCGAGGAAGGTCGCGGCATCGGGATGGTCGGGCTGCCAGAGGTCATCGACGGTGAAAAGGTCGCTCGTCAGCTCGACGTTGGTCGCATCGACGCCGAAGCTCATCGCGGTGTCCGCGGTGTCGGCCATGTGCAGGTAGTGGGCCCAGGTCTCGGCCCAGTCTTCCCACGGATGCGTGCTCGCATAGCTGCTCACGAAGCGGTCGGCCCAGTCGGGCGGCGGGCCCTGCTCGTAGTGCGTCTGCAGCGCGGCGGCGTAGTCGGCGCGGTCGTCGCCGAAGAGCGCGCGAAAGTCGTCGATCCACGGGGTCGGCAGCACCAGCAGGTCCCAGTAGTAGTGGCCGATCTCGTGGCGGAAGTGGCCCAGCAGCGTGCGGTAGGGCTCGCGCATCTCGGCGCGGATGCGTTCGCGCACCGCGTCTTCGGCCTCCTCGGCGTTGAGCGTGATCACGCCGTGCTCGTGGCCGGTCATGACGTGTGGGCCTCCCGGCATGTTGCTCAGGAAATCGAAGGCCAGGCCGTGCACCGGATCGGCATGCCGGCTCACCACCGGCAGGCCGAGCGCGAGCAACTGCGATATGAGCCGGCGCTTGGCGGTCTCGAGCTTGCGCCAGAGTTCGCCGTTGCTCTCCACCGAGAGATCGGGAATGGTGCGGGTCACGCTGCACGCGAGGCAGTAGCCGGGCGCGAGGCCCTGGGTGTCGGCGGGAATGGTCTCGCCTTCGCGCGGCACCGCCACCATCCAGCTGCAGGCGGCCGGCGTCATGAGGTTCGCGCAGCGGTGGTAGGTCTTGCCGTGCGGATCGCCGAACACGGTGAAGGTGTCGGGCAGCGCGCCCCCGCCTTCGGCCGGCGCGAGCGGCATGACGCCGAGGCGGTCGATCACGTAGCCGAGTGGCGTGTGGCAGGCCAGGCACTCGCTGTTGCGCAGGAACACGGGGCGGCCGCATTGGCAGCGGTAGGCGCGGCTCACGGTCGGAGCGGCGAGTTCGGTCGCGAGCGTAGGCGCGGCTCCGGCCTCGCCGTTCGCTGCTTGTTCGTTGGCGGGATCGTTGATCGGGGAATCCATGTTGTTGTCTTCTTGAGCTTGACGCGGAGGGGACAGCCGCTGCATTGTGCGACCGCCTGCCACGACCTTCGCCGCGCAAACACCGATATGCTTGTAGGACGACGGACCCCGAGACATTCCGCCGCCCCATGACCTCCCCACACACGCCCGAAGCCGCGCCCACGCCGGCTCCGCCCTCCATGGGCACCCTGCGCGAACGCTATGGCGAGCGCTACCGCTGGTATCTGCTGCTGTCGGTGATGGTGGGGACGATGGCGTCGATCATGTCCTCGACCATCGTGAACGTGGCCATCCCCGGCATGAGCCATCACTTCTCGCTGGGCCAGGAGCGCGCGCAGTGGGTGAGTTCGGGCTTCATGGTGGCAATGACGGTCTCGATGCTCACCACACCGTGGCTGCTGTCGCGCTACGGCTATCGACGCACCTATGTCGGCACGATGCTGCTGCTGCTCGTGGGCGGCATCGCGGGCGGGCTGGCCAACAACTTCTCGCTGGTGCTGTTCGCGCGCGTGGCCGAAGGGCTCGCGGCGGGCGTGGTGCAGCCCATTCCGGCCATCATCATCCTGCGCGCCTTCGAGCCGCACGAGCAGGGGCGCGCGAGCGGCATCTTCGGCATGGGCGTTGTGCTGGCGCCGGCCATCGGGCCGAGCATCGGCGGGGTGCTGGTCGACCTGTTCGGCTGGCGCTCGATCTTCTTCATGGTGGTGCCGTTCTGCCTGGCCTCGATCTGGCTGGCCTACAAGTTCGTGCCGAAGACGGCGCCGGGCGGCGTGGCCGCGGTGCGAGGCGGCGGGCTCGATGCGCGCGGCCTCGCGCTGGGCACGGTCGGCACGCTGTGCCTCTTGAATGGACTGGTCGAGCTGCGCGGCGATTCGCCGTTGCAGGCCGCGCTGCTGCTGGCCGGTGCGCTCGCGTCCTTCGTCGCGTTCGTGTGGTGGCAGCGCCGGCTCGCGGCCTCGGGCGGCACGCCGCTGATGAACCTCGCGCTCTTCCAGTACCGGCAGTTCGCAATGGGCAGCGTGGTCGCCTTCATCTACGGTACGGCGCTGTTCGGCTCGACCTACCTGCTGCCGGTGTACATGCAGGTGGGGCTGAGCCTGTCGGCATCGCACGTGGGCACCATTCTTCTGCCGGCCGGCATCGTGCTCGCCGTGACCATCGCGGGCGTGGGCCGGCTGGCCGACCGGCATCCGACCTGGGTGCTGGTGACCGTGGGCCTCGCGCTGCTGGCGGCTTCGTTCGCGCTGATGATGGTGCTCAGGCTCGACAGCGCGCTGTGGCTGCTGGTGGCCTTCGCGATCATCGGGCGCATCGGGCTGGGGTTCATCCTGCCGTCGCTCAACCTCGGCTCGATGCGGCCGCTGGCCAAGCCGCTGATTCCGCAGGGCGCGAGCGCGATCAACTTCGTGCGCATGCTGGGCGGCGCAGCCGGCGTGAGCCTGTGCGCGATCGTGCTCGAGTGGCGGCTTGCCGCGCACGGCGATTCGCTGGCCAATCCGGTGAGCAGCCCGGCGCGGCTGGCTGCGTTCGACGAGGTGTTCGCGATGCTGGCGGGGCTGTGCGCGCTGGCGATCTGCGCGGCATGGCAGCTGCGCGAAGGGCCGAAGCAGCGGGACGGGACAGCACGCAACACGGGGTAAACACCGGCGGACCCGGAAGGCGCTTTCGCTTTCAATTGTTATCAGTTGTATCTGATAACGAAACGGTCCATGCATCGCAGAAATTTCATTGCCGCCTCGGCTGCGGCAGCGGCCGGACTCGGCCCTCTTTCCTTTCCGGCCCATGCCGCCGAGAGCGGCGTCACTGAAAGCGAGATCGTGCTCGGTCACACCGGCATCCTGAGCGGCCCGCTCGGCGTGCCGGTCAAGGTGGTGATGGCCGGGGCCGGGCTGGCCTTCGATGCGGTCAATGCACAGGGCGGCTTGTCGGGCCGAAAGATCCGGGTGGTGTCGCTCGACGACGAGCTCAAGCCCGAGAAGGCGCTCGCCAACTACGAAAAGCTGCTGGCGGAGCACCGCGTCTTCGCGTTCTTCGGCTGCGTGGGCTCGGGCACCACTGCCGCGGGTGCCAAGGTCGTGAACCAGAGCGGCGCGCCGACGGTGGGCGGCTATGCGGTGTCGGATTCGGCCCGCGAGAAGATGGGCGGCGCCGGCTACTTCGTGCGCGCCACCTTCGCGCGCGAGGCCCAGGCGCTGGTGCAGCACCTGACGACCATCGGCGTCTCGCGGATCGCGGTGGCCTATCTGGACAACCCCGGCGGCGCGGAAGTCGCCAAGCTGGTCGAAGCCGCGCTGGACACGCTCAAGCTGAAGCCGGAAGCCGCGGTGGCGGTCAAGGGCGATGGCACGACCAACGAGGCATCGGGCAAGGCGCTGGCCGAGAGCAAGGCGCAGGCCGTGGTCATGTACCTGGGCGGCGGCATCGGCGGCGAGGTGATGAAGGCGGCCTGGGCTGCGGGCGGACGCCAGATGTACTACGGCATGTCGATCGTGCCGGGCGACGTCACCGCCAAGCTCGTGGGCGACAAGACCAGCGGGCTGGCGATCTCGCAGATCGTGCCGTACCCGTGGAGCGAGGTCGATGCCACCGCGCGCGAGTTCCGCCAGCTCGCCGAGCGCGCCAAGGTGGACCTGGGCTATCTGAGCTACGAGGGGTATGTGAACGCGCTCGTGATGATCGAGGGCCTGCGCCGCACCGGCCGCGACCTGACGCGCGCGAAGCTTCACGCAGCGCTGAAGGCGATGAAGCTGCGCATCGGCGGCATGGAAATCGACTTCACCGGCGCCAGCAACACGGGTTCGCGCTTCATCGAGATGGTGCGCGTAACCAAGGAAGGCAAGTTCATCCGCTAGCTGCAGCCCGATGGTCGGGTAAGCGGCACGGCAGGCGGGGGCCGGTGGGAATCGCGGTCTAATCGCCTGCATGTGTCAATTGCTAGGGATGAACTGCAACACGCCGACCGACGTGACCTTCAGCTTCACGGGATTCGCGCAGCGCGGCGGCCGCACCGACCACCACGCGGACGGCTGGGGCATCGCGTTCTTTGAGGACCGCGGGCTGCGCCACTTCGTCGATCACCAGCCGGCCTGCGAATCGCCGGTGGCGGAACTGATCCGGCGCTACCCGATCCAGAGCCGCAACGTCATCGCGCACATCCGCAAGGCCACGCAGGGCGAGGTCAACCTGCAGAACTGCCATCCGTTCGTGCGCGAACTGTGGGGACGCTACTGGGTGTTTGCGCACAACGGCGACCTGAAAGACTTTCGGCCGCGCCTGCATGGCAACTTCCATCCCGTGGGCAACACCGACAGCGAGCACGCCTTCTGCTGGCTGATGCAGGAACTGGCGAAGTCGCATGCCGGCGTGCCGAGCATCGAGGAACTGACGCTCACGCTGCGCGAACTGGCGCCGCAGCTCGCAAGCCACGGCACCTTCAACTTCATGCTGTCGAACGGGCAGGCGCTGTGGGCGCATGCGTCGACGAACCTCTGGTACGTGGAGCGGCGGCATCCGTTCGTGACGGCGCAGCTGTCCGATGAAGACCTGGAAATCGACTTCGCCCAGCACACCACGCCGACGGACCGCGTGGCGGTGGTGGTGACCACGCCGCTCACCACGAATGAAACATGGACGCAGTTCGCACCGGGCGAACTGCATGTGTTCGTGGACGGCCAGAGATCGACCGGCTGAGGTTTAACGAAACCTTTTGACTGACACTTTTTTGCAACAGTGCAAGAAAGTATCGATGGTGGTGATTCGCGGATGAATAATAACGGTTCTCATTTGCACCGTACCGGACCGTTCATGCCTGCAGCTTCCTCCCTTCGCCTTCGCCCGACCGTGGCGGCCTCGCTCCTTGCCCTCCACGCTCTCGGCGCCATGGCGCAGACCCCGGCTGCCGAGCCGGCAGCATCGAGCGGCACCCTGGCCACCGTCAACGTCGAAGCCAGCGCCGACGCCTCGGCCGAAGGCCTGACCAAGCCCTATGCCGGCGGCCAGGTGGCACGCGGCGGGCGGGTCGGCATCCTGGGCAACCAGGACATGATGAGCACGCCGTTCTCGAGCACCAGTTACACCGCCGATCTGATCCAGGATCAGCAGGCCAAGAGCGTGGCCGACGTGCTGCTCAACAACCCCTCGATCCGGCAGGCGCGGGGCTTCGGCAACTTCCAGGAGCTCTACATGGTGCGCGGATTCCAGCTGGGCTCCGACGACATCTCCTACAACGGCCTGTACGGCATGTTGCCGCGCCAGTACGTGGCTTCCGAGCTGTTCGAACGCGTCGAGGTCTTCCTCGGTGCCAGCACTTTCCTCAACGGCGCGGCACCGGCCGGTAGCGGCATCGGCGGCGCGATCAACCTGCTGCCCAAGCGCGCGTCGAGCGAGCCCATCACCCGCATCAACACCGGCATCCAGAGCGGCGGCCAGGCCTTCGTCAGCGCCGACATCGCGCGCCGCTTCGGTCCTGACCAGAGCACGGGCATCCGCCTGAACGCCGTACGCCGCGATGGCGGAACCGGCGTGGAGGGCGAGAAGCGCGAACTCAGTGCGCTCGGTCTGGGATTCGACTGGCGCAGCCGTAACGTGCGCCTGTCGGCCGACCTGGGCTTCCAGGACCACGAGATCCGCGGCGGCCGTCCGAACGTGACGCCTGCGGCGAACCTCCCGATCCCCGCCGCGCCCGACGCCCGCAACAACTACGCGCAACCCTGGAGCTCTTCGAAGGAGCGCGACACCTTCGCCACGGCCCGCGGCGAAGTGGACATCACAGAGAACGTCATGGCCTGGGCCGCCGTCGGCGTGCGCCGCGGCACCGAGTCGAACGTGCTGGCCAACCCGACGCTCAAGGACGCATTCGGCAACCTGTCGAACTACCGCTTCGACAACGTGCGCAAGGACGAAGTCAGCACCGGCGAGGTCGGTGTGCGCGGCAAGTTCCAGACCGGCCCGGTCGGCCACAGCGTGACCGTATCCGCGGCCATGTACGACAACAAGCGGCGCAACGCCTATGCGACCTCGCCCACAGGCGTGATCCAGGACAACCTCTACGCGCACTACGACTCCTTTATGCCGCTGACCACCACCAGCCCCACGGTCGGCGGCAACCTGTCCAATCCGTTGCTCCAGTCACGCTATCGCTCGAAGAGCATCGCGATCGCCGACACCATGTCCTTCCTCGACGATCGCCTGCTGGTCACGATCGGCGCGCGGCGCCAGAACATCGACCAGGACAACTACAGCTACGGCAGCGGCCTGCCGCAGAGCGGCTATGAATCGGCCCGCACCACGCCGGTGGCCGGCGTGGTGTTCAAGGCCACCAAGGAGATCTCGGTCTACGCCAACTACATCGAGGCCCTGCTGCCGGGCGAAACCGCGCCGGTCCGGACCTCGTCGGGCCAGGCTGTGTTCAACGCGGGCACGGTGTTCGCGCCCTACCGCTCGAAGCAGAAGGAAATCGGCGTGAAGTACGACAGCGGCAGCATCGGCGGCAGCATTTCCGCCTTCTCGACAGACCAGCCGCAGTACTTCGTGCAGAACGGCAGCTTCGGCGCCAACGGCGAACAGCGCAACCAGGGCGTCGAGTTCAACGTGTTCGGTGAACCCGTCAAGGGCCTGCGCCTACTTGGCGGCCTGACCTGGCTCGACGCGGAGCAACGCCGCACGGCCAATGGCGCCACCGACGGCAAGACTGCGATCGGCGTGCCCAAGGCCCAGCTCAACCTTGGCGCCGAATGGGATGTGCCCGGCGTGCGCGGCCTCGCGCTCAACGCGCGCGTGCTCCGCACTACGAAGCAGTACGCCAACGCTACCAACACGCAGGAACTGCCCGCATGGACGCGCGTGGACGCCGGTGCGCGCTACATCGTCAACATCGGCAACGGCCGCGCACTGACGCTGCGGGCGCGCATCGACAACCTGTTCAACAAGTCGTACTGGTCGTCCGCCGGCGGCTACCCGGGCTCGAACTACCTGGTCCTCGGCAACCCGCGCACCTTCTCCGTGAGCGGCACCATCGACTTCTGATGCGCGCCTTCGCGACCGCCATTCACCGCTGGGCCGGCCTGGCGGTCGCCCTCTTCCTCATCGTCTCGGGCCTGACCGGCGCCGTCATCTCGTGGGACCACGAGATCGACGGCTGGCTCAACCGCAAGCTCTACGACACGCAGAGCCGCGGCCCCTTCAAGGACCCGTTCGAACTGGCCGCCGCGGTCGAGGCGCACGATCCGCGCGCGCGGGTCGCCTACATGCCGCTCGGTTTCGAGGAAGGCCACGCCGCCGGCTACTTCGTGCAGCCGCGCGTCGATCCGGCCACCGGCAAGCCCTTCAAGCTCGGCTACAACCAGGTGTTCGTCGACCCGGTCACGGCCGAGGTGCGCGGCCGCCGCGACTCGACCGCCGTCTCGCTCAAGCCCGAGACGCTGATGCCGTTCCTTCGCAAGCTCCACTACATGCTGCACGTGCCCGCGATGTGGGGCACCGACCGCATCGGCTGGTGGATCATGGGCACGGTGGCGCTGGTGTGGCTGCTCGACAGCTTCGTCGCGCTCTACCTCACGATGCCGCGGCGGCTGCGCAAGGCCGTGCACCCGGCGCACCGGCCGGCCACCGCCTGGTGGCAACGCTGGAAGCCGGCGTGGACCGTGCGCTGGGAGGCCGGCGGCTACAAGCTCAACTTCGACCTGCACCGCGCGGGCGGGCTGTGGATCTGGGGGCTGATCATCGTCGTCGCCTTCACCTCGTTCTCGCTGAACCTCTACAAGGAGGTGTTCCATCCGATGCTCTCGCTGGTCTCCAAGACCACGCCGGGCCCGTCGGCGCTGGTGCCGCTCGCGCCGCTGGGCACGCGCATCGAGCCCACCATCGGCTTCCGCGAGATCGTGGCCCAGGCCGAGGCCGAAGCCCGGCGCCGCGGCTGGACCACGCCGCTGGGCGGCGCGTTCTACAACGCGCGCGGCGGCTTCTACAACATCTCTTTCTTCGACCACGCCACGCACGACGACAGCGACGGCATGGGCTTGTCGAACCTCTACCTGGACGGGCGCGACGGCCACATCATCAGCAGCAACCGGCCGTGGCACGGCACGGCGGCCGATGTCTTCGCGCAGCTGCAACTGCCGCTGCACGGCGGGCGCATCCTGGGCATGCCGGGACGCATCATGATGTCGGCACTCGGGCTGGTGGTGGCGATGCTGTCGATTACCGGCATCGTCATCTGGGCGCGCAAGCTGCGCTCACGGCGCCTGCAGGCCCGGCGCGAGCGCGAAGCCCGCACCGCGGCTCCCGGGTTCACACAGGACGCAGGGTTTTCTCCAGCGCGTCGATGAACATCTTCGGCACGTCGAAGCCAGTCTGTTCCGTGATTTCCTGAAAGCAGGTCGGGCTCGTCACGTTGATCTCGGTGACCGAGTCGCCGATCACGTCGAGCCCGATCAGGAGCAGCCCGCGCGGCGCGAGCACCTTGCCGATGGCCTCGGCGATCTCCCGGTTGCGCGCGGTCAGCGGCTGCGCCACGCCCTTGCCGCCCGCGGCCAGGTTGCCGCGCACCTCGGTGCCCTGCGGAATGCGCGCCAGCACGAAGGGCGCCGGCTCGCCCGCGATGATCAGGATGCGCTTGTCGCCCTGCACGACCTCGGGCACGAAGCGCTGCACCATGATCGTCTCGGCGCCGTCCTTGTTGAGCGTCTCGACGATGGAGCCGAGATTCAGCGCGTCCTGCTTCACCCGGAAGATGCCCATACCGCCCATGCCGTCGAGCGGCTTCAGGATGATGTCGCCGTGCTCCGCATGGAAGTCGCGTACGGCCTGCGCACTGCGCGTGACCAGCGTCGGCGTCACGAACTGCGGAAACTCCATGATCGCGAGCTTCTCGGGATGGTCGCGCAGCGCGCGCGGCGAGTTGACCACCTGCGCGCCTTCGCGCTCGGCCTGCTGCAGCAGGTGCGTCGAATAGATGTATTCGGCGTCGAAGGGCGGGTCCTTGCGCATCAGCACCGCGTCGAAGTCCTTGAGCGCCTTCGACTCGGTGATGTCGACGGTGTACCAGTCCTTGGCGTCGCCGGTCAGCGTGATCTGCTGCACCGTGGCCGTGACCAGCCCGCCCGACTTCCACTGGATGTCCTGCGGCAGGCATGCCGCGATGCGGTGGCCGCGCCGCTGGGCCTCGCGCATCATCGAGAAGGTGGTGTCCTTGTAGATCTTGAAGTGATCGAGCGGGTCGGCGACGAAGAGGATGTTTTTCACGGGACGTTCTTTCCGGCGCCGGGTGCGGCGGCCACGTTGGTTTCGGGGGCGATGTTGCCGGAAGCGGCCATCTCCTTGCCGACAGGGGCTTTTTGCCTTCGCCCCACCTGCTGCACGGCCAGCGCCACCGCCCCGGCCACCACGCCCCAGAAGGCCGAGCCGATGCCCGCCAGCGTCACGCCCGAAAGCGTGACCAGGAAAGTGATCAACGCCGCCTCGCGGTGCGATTCGTCGCGCACCGCGGCCGCGAGCCCGCCGCCGATGGTGCCGAGCAGCGCGAGGCCCGCGATGGCCGCGACCAGCTCCTTCGGAAATGCGGTGAGCAGCCCCGTGACGGCAGCGCCGAAAAGCCCGATCACCACGTAGATCGCGCCGCAGCTCACGGTCGCGGTGTAGCGCCGCGCCGGGTCTTCGTGGGCTTCGCGGCCCATGCACATGGCGGCCGTGATCGCGCTCAGGTTCAGCGCGAAGGCGCCGAAGGGCGCGAGCACCAGCGTCGCGAGGCCGCTGATGGTGATGAGCTTGCTGACCGGCAGGTCGCTGTAGCCGCTCGCGCGGATCGCCGCCACGCCGGGCAGGTTCTGCGAGGCCATGGTCACGACGAAGAGCGGCAGCGCCAGGCTCACCACGGCCTGCCAGCTGAAGACCGGCATCGTGAACACGGGCCATGTGAGCGAGAAATGCACCGACGACCACGCGAGCTCGCCCCGCGCCGCGACGAAGACGATGGCCAAGAGCAGCGTGAGCGGCACCGCGTAGCGCGGCAGCATCCGTTTGGCGACGAGGTAGGTGACCAGCATCAGCAGCACCAGCGGCAAGGCGGTCTGCGCCGCGACGAAGGCCGAGATGCCGAAACGCGCCAGCACGCCCGCCAGGAGCGCCGAGGCGATGGCCATCGGAATTTTGTTCATCACGCGCTCGAACCAGCCGGTGGCGCCGGCCAGCACGATCAGCACCGCGCAGACGATGAACGCGCCCACCGCCTCGCCCATGCTGTGGCCGACGCCCGCGACCGCCAGCACCGCGGCGCCAGGCGTGCTCCAGGCAATCATCACGGGCTTCTTCCACCAGAGCGAAGGCAGCACCGAGGCCAGCCCCATGCCGATGCCCAGCGCCCACATCCACGAGGCCGCCATCTCCGGCGTGGCGCCGAAAGCCTGCGCGGCCTGGAACACGATGGCCACCGAACTCGTGAAACCCACGAGCACGGCAACGAAACCCGCGGTGAAAGCCGAAAGGCTCAGGTCCTTGAAAAATGACATCGCGCGATTGTGCCGGGAGCCCGAGCGCCCGGACGGGGCCCGATCGGCACAGGAATTGCGGAGGTTTAGGGCTACGCACCGCCGTGGCCCAACGATGGAGACCCCCATGAACACTTCAGCCCCCCTCGACCCCGCCGCGGTGGTCGACGAATTCCTCCGGCTCGTGATGATTCCCGACCCGCAATCGGCCTCGCGCTTCACCGCGCCCGACATCCGCATCCGCTTCACCGGCAACCGCGCGATGCATGCGCCCGGCGACACCTCGGCCTTCAATGCCAAGCGCTACGCGTGGGTGAAGAAGAAGATCGAGCGCACCGAAACGGTGGCCGGCGGCACGCCCGAAGCCACCGTGGTCTACAGCCTGGGCACGCTCTACGGCGCCTGGCCCGACGGCACCGCATTCGAAGGCAACCGGTACGTCGACCGCTACGTGGTGAGCCACGGGCTCATCGTGCAGATGGACGTGTGGAACGACAGCGCCGAGTGGCTGCTGGTGCGCGCCGGCCTCGCGGTGCTGTGAGACGACGCACATGACGACACGCTGGCCCGACCTGCTGCCCTCGCACGACCGCTTCGACTACCGGCCGATCACTAGGCGACCCGACTACGTCTGGCCGAACGGCGCGCGGCTGGCCGTGTATCTCGGCTTCAACATCGAGCACTTCGCCTTCGGCGACGGCCTGGGCGCCTGCATCGGCCCGGCCTCGCCGCAGCCCGATGTGCTGAACCACGGCTGGCGCGAGTACGGCAACCGCGTGGGCGCGTGGCGCTGCCTCGAACTGTTCGATGCGCTCGCGCTGCCGACCGGCGCGCTCATCAACACTGCGCTGTACGACCACTGTCCGGAGCTGGTTCGGGCCTGCGTGGCGCGCGGCGACGAACTCATCGGGCACGGCCACAGCAACGCGGAGCGCCAGGGCGCGCTGGACGAAGAACACGAACGCGCGCTGCTCCTGCGCTGCCGCGAACGCATGCTGCGCGAAAGCGGGCAAGCGCCCGCGGGCTGGCTGTCGCCGTGGATCTCGGAGAGCGCCGTCACGCCCGACCTGCTCGGCGAAACTGGCTACGGCTACACGCTCAACTGGTGCCACGACGACCAGCCGGTGCGCATGCGCACGCGCGGCGGCGGCTCGATCTGGGCGGTGCCGTATCCACAGGAGCTCAACGACATCCCGATGATCGTGGGCCGGCTGATGGATGCGAAGGATTTCAGTGCGATGGTGGTCGACAACTTCGACGAGATGCTGCTGCAGTCGCGCGCGCAGCCGCTGGTGATGGGGCTGGCGCTGCATCCGTACATCGTGGGCCAGCCGTACCGGCTGCGGCACCTGCGCACGGCGCTCGCGCACCTGGCGCGTGCGCGGGACCGCGGGGAGATCTGGTTCACGACGCCGGGGGCGATTGCGGCGCACATGACACAGCTTGCGGCGGAGCGGCCCGAAGACTTCGGCTGAAGAGGCCACGGCCTCTTCAACAGCCTCAGATCTCGATCTTCGACCCCAGCTCCACCACCGCATTGTTCGGCAGCCCCAGGAACGCCGCCGCCCCGCTCGCGTTGTGGTGCATCTGCGCGAACAGCTTCTCGCGCCACGGCGCCATGCCGCTGCCCAGCGTCGGGATCACGACGTCGCGCGAGAGGAAGTAGCTCGTCGCCATCGGCTCCAGCTGGCAGCCGCGCAAGCGCGCATGCTCCAGCGCACGCGGCAGGTCGATGTCGTTCTTGAAGCCGTAGTGCACGATCACCTGCCAGCAGTGATGGCCCAGCGCCTCGATCTCGATGCGCTTGTCCATCGGGATCCAGGGCACCTCGTGGTTGCGCACGGTGACGAACATGTTCTGCTCGTGCAGCACCTTGTTGTGCTTCAGGTTGTGCAGCAGCGCATTGGGCACGACGCCCGGCTCCGCGGTGAGGAACACGGCCGTGCCGTCGACGCGCGCCGGCGGGCTCACGAACACGGAATCGAGAAACGATTTGAGATCGATCGCGTCGGCATGCTGCGCCTCGCCCATGAGGCGCCGGCCTTCCTTCCAGGTGATCATCAGCGTGAACACGAAGCCACCGATCAACAGCGGGAACCAGCCGCCTTCGAACAGCTTGAGCAGGTTCGAGGCGAAGAACAGGAAGTCGACCACGAAGAAGACCGCGGTCGATGCGATGCACAGTGCCAGCGGCAGCTTCCACGCATAGCGGATCACGAAGAAGGTCAGGATCGTGGTGATCAGCATGTCGGTCGTCACCGCGATGCCGTAGGCCGCGGCCAGGCTGCTCGAGGTGCGGAACATCACCACCGCCAGCACGATGGCCACGAACAGGCCCCAGTTGACCAGCGGAATGTAGATCTGCCCCGCAGTGCGCACGCTGGTGTGCTCGATGTTCAGGCGCGGCAGGTAGCCCAGCTGGATGACCTGGCGCGTCACGCTGAACGCGCCGGTGATGAGCGCCTGCGAGGCGATCACCGTCGACAGCGTGGCCAGCAGCACCAGCGGAATCAGCGCCCACTCGGGCGCCATCATGAAGAACGGGTTCTTCACCGCCTCGGGGTTCTCCAGCAGCAGCGCGCCCTGGCCGAGGTAGTTGAGCGTGAGCGCCGGCATGACGACCGAGAACCACGCGATGCGGATCGGCTTCTTGCCGAAATGCCCCAGGTCGGCGTACAGCGCCTCGGCGCCGGTCACGCACAGCACCATCGCGCCCAGCAGGATGAAGCTGGTGCCCGGGTTGTCCCAGATGAACTTCAGCGCATACCAGGGGTTCAGCGCCTTGACGATTTCGGGGTGGTGCAGGATCTGCCACACGCCCAGCACCGCGATGGCCGCGAACCACGCCAGCGTGACCGGCCCGAAGAACTTGCCGATGCCCGCGGTGCCGCGCTTCTGCACGGCGAAGAGGCAGAACAGCACGACCAGGGTGATCGGGATCACGTAGTGCTTGAAGTGCGGCGACACCACCTCCAGGCCCTCGACCGCCGACAGCACCGAGATGGCCGGCGTGATGACGCCGTCGCCATAGAAAAGCGAGGTGCCGAAGATGCCGATCACCAGCAACACATGCCGAAGGCGCGGCCTGTCGGCCACCGCCCTTGAAGCCAGCGCGAGCATGGCAACGAGGCCGCCCTCGCCTTCGTTGTCGGCGCGCAGCACCAGCACCACGTATTTGATGGAGACGATGACGGTGAGCGTCCAGAAGAACATCGACAGGATGCCGTAGACGTTCTGGACGGTGAACGGCACGTGGCCGTGGCCGAACACTTCCTTGACGGCATACAGCACGCTGGTGCCGATGTCGCCATAGACGACGCCGATGGCGCCGACGATCAGGCCGGCAGAGATTGTTTTGGGGGCTGACACGAAGTCGATGGGAAAAAGGGCTGGCCGTTGTGGATCGACGCGTCAGACACGCGGAGGCGTCGTGGCGGCGGAACATTCATTCGTTCCACCACGCGTCACCCCTCCCGCCCTTTTGTTTCCGTTGCTGTGGGGCTGCTATTTTGCCGTTGCCCGGTGACCCCGCAACCCGACAACCCCAATCATTCGTAGATTTCGGCGTCCGGGTCGGTCGCTTCCATCTCGTAGCTGGCCGCGACCATCGCCAGGCGGCCGACCACGCCATACATATAGAAGCGGTTCGGCGCGCTCGCGCCGGGCTTGGCACCAGGCTGGGGCATGTGCGTGCTTTCCGAGAAGGCCAGCGGCACGTAGCTCGCGCCTGGAAGCTTCAGGTTCTCGTCGGCCGCCTGTTCGGCATGCACCCGGTAGAAGCCGCCGACCACGTAGCGGTCCATCATGTAGACGACCGGCTCGGCCACGCCGTTGTGAACGCGCTCGTTGGTCAGCACGCCCTCCTGGACGATCAGTTCGGTGGGTTCGCGCAGGTCGCGCCCGGCGGAAGTCTTGGCTGCCGACGAGGTGCTGGTGCGCGACTTGCCGATCAGCGCCTCGACTTCCTTGGCATCGCGCACCGTCACCACGCCCGGGCTGCCGCTGCCGCTGTGGCCGCCCTTGACGACCACGAACGGCTTTTCGTTGATGCCGTATTCCTTGTACTTGCGGCGCACCTTTGTGAGCACCGCATCGACGTGGCTGGTCAGCACGTCGATCCCGCGGCCCTCGGCGATGTCGACGCCTTCGGCGCGCGCGTAGATCGGGTTGATGAGCCACGGGTCGATGCCCAAGAGCTTGCCGAGGCGCTTGGACAGCTCTTCATAGCTGTGCAGATGGTTGCTCTTGCGGCGCACCGACCAGCCCGCGTGCAACGGCGGCAGCAAGTATTGCTCGTGAAGGTCCTCGAGGATGCCCGGCGTTCCAGCAGAAAGCTCGTTGTTGAGCAGAATTGTGCAGGGATCGAAGTTCTTCAGGCCCAGCCGGCGCTTGCCGCGCACCACCGGCTCCAGGGTCACGGTCTCGCCGTTGGGCAGTTCGATCTTCTTGGGCGACTTGATGGCCGGGTCGACGGAGCCGATCCGCACGTTGAGCCCCGCCATGTGGAAGATGCGCACAAGTTGCGCGATGTTGGCGAGATAAAAGGTGTTTTTGGAGTGGTTTTCCGGAATGACGAGCAGGTTGCGCGCCTCCGGACAGATCTTCTCGATGGCCGCCTGGGCCGCCTGCACCGCCAGCGGCAGCATCTCTTTGGTGAGGTTGTTCCAGCCACCCGGGAACAGGTTGGTATCGACCGGCGCAAGCTTGAAGCCCGCATTGCGGATGTCCACCGAGCTGTAGAACGGCGGCGTGTGCTCCATCCATTCGAGGCGGAACCAGCGCTCGATGGCGGGCATCGAGTCGAGCACCCGCTGTTCCAGTTCGTTGATCGGGCCGGTCAGGGCGGTGACGAGATGCGGAACCATGCGGCGGCCTTCTTCGATTTTTACTTAGAGGTGGAGCGGAATTGTAGGAATTGGGGGTACATGCCCCAATGACAAGACCGCGGGAGCAGCACGCATCAGCTTCGCACTTCGCCCTGGCCGAGCACCACGTACTTGAGCGAGGTCAGCCCTTCGATGCCGACCGGTCCGCGGGCGTGGAATTTGTCGGTGCTGATACCGATCTCGGCGCCAAGGCCGAACTCGAAACCATCGGCGAAGCGGGTGCTCGCATTGACCATGACGCTGGCGGAATCGACCTCGCGCAGGAATCGCTGCGCATGCACATGGTCGCGCGTGACGATGGCATCGGTGTGGTGGCTCGAGTAGCGATTGATGTGCGCAATGGCTTCGTCGACGCCCGCCACGACCTTGATGCTGATCACGGCAGCCAGGTATTCCTCGGACCAGTCGGACTCGACCGCGTCGATCACCTTGGCGGCCGGATCGGCGGCTTCGGCCGCCCTCAAGATCCGGGCGGCGGCCGGGTCGCAGCGCATTTCCACGCCCTTGGCGGCAAAGATGGCAGCAATCTGCGGCAGGAAATCTTCGGCCACCACTTCGGACACCAGCAGGCCTTCGGCGGCATTGCAGGGGCTGTATTTCTGGGTCTTGGCGTTGTCGACGATGCGCAACGCCATGCCGAACTCGGCCGTGTCGTCCACGTAGACGTGGCAGTTGCCATCCAGGTGCTTGATGACCGGCACCTTGGCATCGCGACTGATGCGCTCGATCAGACCCTTGCCGCCGCGCGGAATGATCACGTCGACGAATTCGGGCATGGCGATCAGCTGGCCCACGGCCTCGCGGTCGGTGGTCTGCACCAGCTGCACCGCCTCGACCGGCAGGCCCGCCTCGGCCAGCGCCTCGGACACCAGCAGCGCCAACGCCTTGTTCGATTCGATGGCTTCCGAGCCGCCGCGCAGGATGGCGGCGTTGCCGCTCTTGATGGCGAGGCTCGCAGCCTCGATGGTCACGTTGGGGCGGCTCTCGTAGATCATGCCGAACACGCCGATCGGCACCCGCATCTGGCCCACGCGGATGCCGCTGGGCTGCTGCTTCATGCCGATGATTTCGCCGATCACGTCGGCCATGCCGGCGAGCTGTTCGCAGCCCAGGGCCACGGTCTCGATGACCTTCGGGGTGAGCTTGAGGCGGTCGACCATCGGGGCCGAAAGGCCGGCGGCGGTGGCGCGTTCCAGGTCTTTCTGATTGGCGACCGCCAGCACCGGGCCGGCTTCGCGCAAGCGCCGTGCGAGCGCCTTCAATGCTATGTTTTTAGTAGCTGCATCCGCACGGGCCATGAGGAAAGCAGCGGTCTTTGCCTGCAGCCCGAGGGCCTGCATGTGCTCGCTGACGTTGAACGCATTCATGTCGGCATTTTCCCACGCGGACCTTCGGCCCGGCTGACGCGGGCCTTTTGATGCCTCAAGCCACCAAAGAAAGAAAAGAGATCAGGCGCGGCGCGTGGCAGCCGAGGCGCTGCTGCAGGCGCGGCACAGCATCAGCGCCAGCCGCTGCAGCGCCTGCCAGCCGCTGGCGGGCCAGTCGGGCTGCTTCAGGCCCTTGCAGATGCCGTCGACCAGGTGGGCCGCGCGCAGCAGGCGCGCCAGCATGCGGTCGTCCAGCCGCGGCAGCACGCGCTCGAAGGCGCGCTCGCGCGGGCCCCAGATGCGGTTCTCGCGCAGCGCCATCGGTAGCGGGCGGCCGGCCGCCATGGCGTCCTTCACGCGTTTCAACGCGCGGATGTCCTCGGCGATCGTGTAGTGCACCAGCACCTCGGCCTCGCCCTCGGCCTGCAGGCCGTCGAGCATGCGCGCCACGCGCTGCGGATTGCCGGCCAGCACGGCTTCGGAGAGCTTGAACACGTCGTAGCGCGCCACGTTGTTGACCGCGCCTTCGACCTGCTCCCAACTCAGTTCGCCCGCCGGGTGCAGCAGCGCGAGCTTCTGGATTTCCTGATGCGCGGCAAGCAGGTTGCCTTCGACACGATCGGCAAAGAACTGCAGCGTGCGCTGGCCTTCGTCGCCCGGCATCACGCGCTGGCCCTGCAGTCCGAGGCGCTGGGCGATCCACTGCGGCAGCGCAGCGCGCTCGATAGGGTCGACCTGCAGGCTCACGCCGTTGTTCTCCAGCGCCGAGAACCAGGCGCCGGTGCGCGTGGCCTTGTCCAGGCGCGGCAGCATCACCAGCGTGAGCGTGCTGTCGTTGCCCGGTGCGGCCTCGGCCAATTGCTGCAGGGCGGTGCTGCCGTCCTTGCCGGGCTTGCCCGAGGGGATGCGGATCTCGACGATCTGCTTGTCGGCGAAGAGCGAAAGCGAGCCGCCCGCCGCCAGCACCGCGCTCCAGTCGAAGTGCGCGCCGGCCACGGTGTACGAACTGCGCTCGGTGTAGCCCTGTTCGCGCGCGGCGGCGCGGATGGCATCGGCCGCTTCCTGCGCGAGCAGCGGCTCGTCGCCGTGGATCGTGTAGAGCGGCTTGAGCCCCTTCTGCAGATGGGGCCCGAGTTGGGCGCTGGCAAGTTGCATGGAATCGCTGCGGCGCGGGGCGCCTAGAGTTCCTTGACGGCTGCGAGGCGGCGCATCAGCTGCTGCGCGATGTCGGACTGCATGTCGCGGAACAGCAGCTCGGCCTCGCCTTCCTTGGCGAGCGCATTGGTCTCGTTGAAGCTCAGGTCGCGCGTCTGCGACACCTCGGAGGCCGAAAGCAGTTCCTTGCCGCCGGGCGTCTTCAGGCTGAAGCGCACGCGCAGGCGCAGTTGCAGTTCGCGCAGCGCGCCGGCCGAATTGGTCGAGATCACGAAGCGGTCGCGGTCTTCGCCAAGGACCACCAGCACCGCATCGGCGGTGCTGGCCTGGTCCTTGGGCACCAGCGTCACCGTGCCGGCCGCGCGCAGATCGCGCCGGATCTGGTTGATCAGCGCGGAATTGCCCTCGACCGACAGCGTCTTGAACGCGAAGACCGGCGCCTTGCGCAGCTCGAAGCCGCAGCCGGCCAGGCCCACGCTGGCGCCTACGGCCGTCAAACCGAGAAGAAAGCCGCGGCGCGGCAACGAGGCATTGCGTTTGTTCATGCTTCTGTCGTTCAAAGGACCACGTTGACCAGACGGCCGGGAACCACGATCACGCGCTTGGGCGGCGCGCCCTCGGCGAAGGCGACGAAGTCGTCGCAGGCGAGCGCGAGCTTCTCGATCTCGTCCTTGGAAGCGCCGGCCGGCACCAGCAGCTTGCCGCGCAGCTTGCCGTTGACCTGCAGCATGAGCTCGATCTCGTCCTGTACCAGCGCCTCGACGTCGACCGTCGGCCAGGCCGCGTCGAGCAGGCCGCCCAGGTCCTTGTCGTAGCCGAGCTCGCTCCAGAGCTGCTGGGCGATGTGCGGGGTGGCGGGGTACAGGCAGCGCAGCAGGATGCCGAAGCCCTCGCGCACCGCGGCTGCGTCGCCCGCGCTGCCGTCGGGCTTGAAGCCTTCGAGCGCGTTGAGCAGCTTCATCGCGCCCGACACCACCGTGTTGTATTGCATGCGCTGGTAGTCGTAGTCGACCTGGCGCAGCACCGTGTGCACCTCGCGGCGCAGCGCCTGGGCGGCCTTGCCGAACGTCTGTCCGCCGGCCTTGGCCGGTGCCACGTCCGCCTGCGCCACGCCGAAGTTCCACACCCGGCGCAGGAACCGGTAGCTGCCTTCGACGGCCGCGTCGTTCCACTCGAGCGTGGCTTCGGGCGGCGCGGTGAACATGGTGTACAGGCGCGCGGTGTCGGCGCCGTACTTCTCGATCAGGTCCTGCGGGTCGACGCCGTTGCGCTCGCTCTTGCCCATCTTGCCGACGCCGCCGTACTCGACCTTCGTGCCGTCGGCCATGGTGCCGCCGGTGATGCGGCCTTGCGCATCGAGCACCGGCGTGACTTCGGTCGGCGGGAAGTAGTCCTTGCCGCCCTTCTCGTTGCGCTTGTAGAAGATGTGGTTGAGCACCATCCCCTGCGTCAGCAGCTTGCCGAAGGGCTCGTCGGCCTTCACCAGGCCGAGGTCGCGCATCACCTTGGTCCAGAAGCGCGCGTACAGCAAATGCAGGATCGCGTGTTCGATGCCGCCGATGTACTGATCCATCGGCATCCAGTAGTCCGCGCCCTCGGCGACCATGGCCTGATCGTTCTTCGGGTCGCAGTAGCGCATGAAGTACCACGACGAATCCACGAAGGTGTCCATCGTGTCGGTCTCGCGCCGCGCGGCCTTGCCGCAGACCGGGCAGACCACGCCGGCATGGAAGCCTTCGTGCTTGTTCAGCGGGTTGCCCGAACCGTCGGGCACGCAGTCGGTCGGCAGCACCACGGGCAGGTCCTTCTCGGGGACCGGCACCGCGCCGTGCTCGTCGCAATGAATGATCGGGATCGGCGTGCCCCAGTAGCGCTGGCGGCTCACGCCCCAGTCGCGCAGGCGCCAGGTGGTCTGCAGTTCGCCCAGGCCCTTCTGGCCCAGCGCATGCGCGACGGCGGCCACGGCCTCCTTGTACGACATGCCGCTGAAGTTGTCGGAGTTGATGGTCACGCCGCGCTGCTTGTCGCCGTACCAGTCCTGCCACTTGTGATAGTCGAAGTGCGGCTCGTCGTCGACCAGCACCACCTGGATGATCTCGATGCCGTACTTGTTGGCGAAGGCGAAGTCGCGCTCGTCGTGGGCGGGCACGCCCATCACGGCGCCGTCGCCGTAGCCGATGAGCACGTAGTTGCCGACCCACACCGGCACCTGCTCCTCGGTGATCGGGTGCTTCACGGTCAGGCCCGTGGGCACGCCCTTCTTCTCCTGCGTGGCGAGCTCGGCCTCGGTGGTGCCGCCGTTCTTGCATTCTTCGATGAAGGCCGCGACCTTGGGGTCGAGCGTAGCGGCGTGCGCGGCCAGCGGATGCTCGGGCGCCACGGCGCAGAAGGTCACGCCCATGATGGTGTCGGCACGCGTGGTGAACACGTACATGCGGCCGTCCTGGATCAGCTTGCCGCTGGCGTCCTGGATGTCATGGGTGAAGGCGAAGCGCAGGCCCTCGCTCTTGCCGATCCAGTTCTCCTGCATCAGCTTCACGCGCTCGGGCCAGCCCGGCAGCTTGTGCTGGGTGTGCTCGAGCAGTTCCTCGGCGTAGTCGCTGATCTTCAGGTAGTAGCCCGGGATCTCGCGGCGCTCGACCGTCGCGCCGGTGCGCCAGCCCTTGCCGTCGATCACCTGCTCGTTGGCCAGCACGGTCTGGTCGACCGGGTCCCAGTTCACGACCTGGGTCTTGCGGTAGGCGATGCCCTTCTCGAGCATCTTCAGGAACAGCCACTGGTTCCACTTGTAGTAGCTCGGATCGCAGGTGGCGATCTCGCGGCTCCAGTCGATCGCCAGGCCCATGGCCTGGAGCTGGCCGCGCATGTAGTCGATGTTCTCGTAGGTCCACTTGGCCGGCGGAACCCCGTTTTTCAGCGCTGCGTTCTCGGCCGGCAGGCCGAAGGCGTCCCAGCCCATGGGCATCAGTACGTTGTAGCCGCTCATGCGCAGGTAGCGCGTGAGCATGTCGTTGATCGTGTAGTTGCGCACATGGCCCATGTGCAGCTTGCCGCTGGGGTACGGCAGCATGGAGCAGGCGTAGTACTTCTTGCGGCTCGCGTCCTCGGTGACGCGGTAGGCATCGGCGGCGGTCCATTGCGCCTGGGCAGCGGACTCGACGTCGCTGGGTTTGTAGCTGGGGTTCATAGCGTTTCGGCAAGGCCCGGCGCGGGCTGGCCGGGGAAGGCGGATTATCGCGCCCGGCCGATGCCCTCCGCGCGGCAGACCCTAGACTTGGGGCACGCAACCTGCATGTTGCCTGGGTAACGTCTGCTTTCGTACTGCCTGAACGCCATGAAACTGCTCTGGAAACCCCTGGCCCTGGGCCTCGCCGCCGCCCTTGTCACCGCCACGCCCCTGTGGGCACAGCAGAACGACAAGCCCCTGCGCATCGTCGTGCCCTTCGCCCCCGGCGGCGCGCAGGACGTCATTGCCCGCTACCTGAGCGCCAAGCTCACCGACAGGCTGGGCACCTCGGTGATCATCGACAACAAGGCAGGCGCCGGCGGCATCGTCGCCGCCGACGCGGTGGCCAAGGCGACCGACGGGGCCACCGTGCTGCTGGCCACGGGCGGCGCCGTCACCATCGCGCCCCACCTGCAGGCCAAGCTCCCCTACGACCCGGTGCACGAACTGGTGCCCGTCGCCCTGGTCGCCGACACGCCGATGACGCTGTCCGTGCGCACCGAAAGCCCCTACAAGACCATCGCCGACGTGCTGCGCGACGCCAAGGCCCGGCCGGGCCAGGTCACCTACGCCTCGACCGGCAACGGCACGGTGTCGCACCTCACCGGCGCGCTGCTGGCGCAGGCGAGCGGCGTGAACCTGCTGCACGTGCCCTACCGCGGCGCCGCGCCGGCGCTGACCGACCTCTTGGGCGGGCAGGTGGCGACGATCGTCACCAGCGTCGCCTCGATCGAGCCCATGGTCGCGAGCGGCAAGGCGCGGGTGCTCGGCACTTTCTCGCGCGCGGCCCTGCCCAGCATGGGCACGGCGCCCACCGTCGGCGAGGCCACGGGGCTGCCGGGCATGGAAGTGCCGGTGTGGGTGGGCGTGATGGCGCCGACGCGCATGCCGGCCGCGGGCATCGACAAGCTCGCCACCGCGCTGGTCGAGGTGTGCAACCTGCCGGAGACGAAGCAGCGCTTCGCCCAGCTGGGTGCGGTCAACACCTGCGGCAATGCGGCGGCGCTCGGCAAGGTGGTGACCGAAGACAGCCAGCGCTGGGCCAAGGTGATCAAGCAGGGCGGTATCAAGGTTGACTGACGCCTCGACGTACCGCGTCGGCATCGCGGGCACCGGCGCCATCGCGTTCGCCAGCGCCGCATGGCTGCGCCAGGCGGGCCACGGCGTCACGCTCTGGTCGCCGGGCGGCCAGGGCGCCGAGGCCTTGCGCACGCAGCCGCTGGAAGCGGGCGGCGTGCAACCCTGCACTGTGACGGTCGAGGTGGCTGACGATGCCGCGCAACTTTGCCATTCGGCGGACGTGCTGCTGCTCGCGCTCCCGGTCAACGGCCACAAACGCGTGATGGATGCGCTCCTGCCCTTCCTGCGAGACGGCCAGACCGTGATCGTCAGTTCGATGGCCTCGCTGTCGTCGCTCTATCTCCATGAAGCCGCCCGGCGCGCGGGCAAGCAGGTGACGGTCGCGAGCTTCGGCACGACCGTGCTGACCGCGCGCCGCGAATCGGGCACGCAGGTCCAGGTGATGACGCGGCGCAAGGCGGTCGGCGTCTCGGCGCTTCCGGGCGCGAACGTCGCACAGGCCGTGGCGCTCTGCACCGCGCTGTTCGGCGATGGCTTCTTCCCGCAGGACAGCGTGCTCGCCAGCGCGCTCGCCAACGTCAACCCGCAGTCCCACGGCCCGCTCGCGGTCTTCAACTGGACCCGCGTCGAGCGCGCGGAAAACTGGCCGCAGTACCACTGCATGACGCCCGGCGTGTCGCGCGCGATCGAGGCGCTGGACCTGGAACGCCGCGCCGTGGCGAAGGCCTTCGGCATCGACCTCGGCCCCATCGAGGAACACTTCGCGCGCTCCTTCGGCACCGCGTCGACGCGGCTCGAAGACATCGCGGCCGAGCTGCATGCCAAGCGCGGCGGCCCGCCCGGGCCGGTGCGGACCGACACCCGCTACGTGACCGAGGACATGCCCTACGGCCTGGCCTTCGTGGAGGCACTGGGGCAGATCGCCGGTGTGCCGACGCCTGCGACGCGCACCATCGTGGATGCCGCCTCGCTGGTCAACGGCGTCGACTTCCGCGCGCAGAACAACCTGCTGGCGCCGCTGGGCCTGGACCGCGAAACCGTCGCAGGCCTGCTCGCGCGCCTATGACCCGTCGGCGGGAAAGACCGGCTCGCCCAGGTTGAGCATCAGCCGGTTGGCCCAGGCGAACAGGGCCACCGAATGGACCAGGTCAAGGATTTCCAGCTCCGCCAGCCCGACTTCTTTCAGCGCCCGGATGTCCTCGGCCGACACCTTGTCCGGCTCGGCGCCGAGCTTGATCGAGAACGCGACGATGGCCTTCTCGCGCGGCGAGGTTCCCGCCGAAGCCGGCTCTTCGAACACCTGCGCGATCACGTCGCTCCGCTTGGCCAGTTGCTCGAAGCGCTGCGCATGCACCGACGCGCAGTACACGCAGCCGTTGACACGCGACTCCACCGTGGCGCCCAGTTCGCGCTCGGCGCGCGGCATGCCGCCCGGCGCGAACATGATCGCGTTGAAGGCGATGGAGCGCTGCAGCAGTATCTCGGGCTGGTGCGCGAGCACCAGGAAGTAGGGCGAGGTGCGCGCCTGCGGGCTCATCTCATCCAGCGCCGCGAGCTGGGCTGGCGTGGCGGCGTCGACATTCACCGTGTCCAGCCACGGCTTCCACTTGAGCACCTCGTTGGTGAAGCCCTGGATGCGGATCGGGGCCGTCATGCCGAAACCTCCGCGGCGGCCAGTGCCTTGAGGCCCGCGACGACACGGATCTGGTACGAGAGAAAGGCGATCAACTGGCTCAACGCCACGAGCGCGGGCGTGGACAGCCCGTGCGCCGCCAGCGCCTCGATGGCGGCGCGGTCGCCCTCGATCGGGCGTTCGATGAGCTTGCCGGCGAAGGCCAGCATCGCGCGCAACCGCGCGTCGGCGAGCGAGGCGATGTCGCCGCGCTCCACCGCATCGGCCACCGCAGCATCGGCGTTCTCGGCCGCCAGTTCCTCGCGGTAGTGCGCGGCAAGGCTCGGCGCGTTCGATACGCGGCAGGCGTGCAGCGCGACCAGCAGGCGCTCGGTGCGCGACAGGCCCTCGACCGCATGCGAGAACATCGCGTCGTGGCTGCTCTGGGTGGCGGCCACGACCTTGTCGCGTTGCCGGCGCAGCGCCCAGCTCGGCTGGTTCGGCGAGAGGGGCACGGCGTCATCGACCACGTCGATGGCCGGCAGCGCCACGGAAAGATTCGTCATGCAGGTCCTTGAAGGAAGAAGGTTCAGGTGCGGTCGCCGGGCGGCGGCGCAGGCACCCACTCGTCGCCGAACAGCTCGGGCTCGCTGTAGGCCTCGAGGTTGGCAAAGTGATGGTCGAAATCCTCGCGGTAGAACAGGCTCGCGATGCCGCTCGCCAGCCGCTTGGCGCCGTCGCTGATCGCGGGGATGTCGCCCGACACCGTGCCGTGCGAGAGCGCCGCCGGGTAGCAGAAGCAGTGGATGCGTTCGAGCCCTGGGCACTCGCCCGCCACGCGCTCCCGGAATTCGAAGACCGGTCCGAGGTCCGGCGAATCGGCCAGCTCCTGGTCTTCGTCGCCGGGTGCGGGCACGAAACGGTCTTTCCACGTGCGGATGTGGGGGGCGATGCCATCGAACTCGGGGCGGTTCGGCCAATCGACCTTGAAGCCGGTCGAGACGATCAGGAAGTCGAATTCGAAATCGCCCTTGGGCGTCGACACGCGCATCGAATCGCCCTGCGGCGTGACCGAGAGGATCGGGCAGCCGAAGTTGAAGAACGCATTCGGGAATGCCGACACCCGCAGCGTGCTGCCGTGCGGCGGCGGCACGTTCGCGATGTTGATGTAGTGGCGGATGCGCCACTTGCGCTCGTCGGACAGGTCGAAGTGCCCCTGCGTAAGGCCCGGCACGCCGGCGCCCTTTCCCTTGTTGACGCGCGGCAGGTCGGGCCGGCGGATCAGGAGCTCGACGCAGCGCGCGCCCGCCTCCAGCGCGGTGGCCGCGCTGTCCATCGCCGACGATCCCGCGCCGACCACGCCGACACGCAGGCCCGCGAGCCGGCCGTAGTCCATCTCGTCAGACGAGTGCGCCCATTGCGAACGCGGCAGCGCATCGACGAACGCCGGCACCGCCGGGCCACCGAGGCCGTCGCGGCCGGTGGCCAGCACGACGCGGCGCGCGAGCACACTGCTGGCGCCGACCGGCGTGCGCAGATCGAGCCGCACGGCCGTGTTATCGGGCAGCGGCTGGATGCGGGTGACCGCGGTGTCGTTGCGCACGTCGACGTTCATCACGCGGCGGTACCAGTTCAGGTAGTCCATCCACTGCAGGCGCGGGATCTTGTCCATCGCCGTCCACGCTTCCTGCCCGAACTGCGCCTCGAACCAGGCGCGGAAAGTGAGCGACGGCAGGCCCAGCGCGGGGCCGGTGAGTTCCTTGGGCGAGCGCAGCGTTTCCATGCGCGCGGTGGTGGCCCAGGGGCCTTCCTTGCCGGAGGGCGAGCGGTCGAACACCACCGCCCGGATGCCCTGCTGCGCCAACGCCACCGAAGCCGCTAGGCCGGCCTGCCCGCCGCCGATGACGGCCACGTCAAGCATCGCCTCGCCCGCCACCTGCCGCACGGGCATCCATTGGCGGCCGGGAAAGCCGAGGTATTCGAGGTCTTGGGCGAGCCGCGCCTCGAGCGCGGCGAGGGATGAAACGGAATCTGATGTCATTTGAGAGAGCCGGAAACAGCGCCCAGTGTAGAAAGCTTCGCGCCTTGTCGAATCGCGCCCGGTCGTCGGCAAACGCGTATGACTGGCCCGGATTTCGCATGCCACAATGAATTCAGACCACAGGGGCAGGCATGGGCAGCAGCAACAGCGAATGGTGGCGTGGCGCGGTGATCTACCAGATCTACCCGCGCAGCTTCATGGACAGCAACGGCGACGGCATCGGCGACCTGCCCGGCATCACGGCCCGGCTCGACCATGTGGCCAGCCTCGGGGCAGATGCGGTCTGGGTCTCGCCCTTCTTCCGCTCGCCGATGAAGGATTTCGGCTACGACGTGTCCGACTACCGCGCAGTCGATCCGCTCTTCGGCACGCTCGCCGACTTCGACGCGATGCTCGCGCGCATGCATGCGCTGGGGCTCAAGCTCATCATCGACCAGGTGCTCTCGCACACCTCCGACCAGCATGCCTGGTTCGTCGAAAGCCGCAGTTCGCGCGACAACCCCAAGGCCGACTGGTACGTCTGGGCCGACCCCAAGCCCGACGGCACGCCGCCCACCAACTGGCTCTCGGTGTTCGGCGGCTCGGCCTGGCAGTGGGATTCGCGCCGCCGGCAGTACTACCTGCACAGCTTTCTCACCGAGCAGCCCGACCTCAACTTCCATTGCGCGGCCGTACAGGACGCGCTGCTCGGCGAGGTCCGCTTCTGGTGCGAGCGCGGCGTGGACGGCTTTCGCTTCGACGCCTGCAACCACCAGTTCCACGACGCGCTGCTGCGCGACAACCCGCCGGCCTCGCTCGCGTCGATCGATGAAGTGAGCACGGTGCGCGCCGACAACCCTTATGCGATGCAGCAGCACCTGTACGACAAGAGCCAGCAGGAGAACCTGGTGTTCCTCGAGCGCCTGCGCGGGCTGCTCGACGGCTACGGCGCGGTCGCGCTCGGCGAGGTCGGCGACGAGAACGCGCCGCCCGTCATGGCGCAGTACACCGAGCTCGGCAAGCGCCTGCACCTGGCCTACAGCTTCAGCCTGCTGACGGCGGACCACAGCGCCAGGCACCTGCGCCACCAGGTCGAGGCGCTCGACCAGGCGCTGGCGCCCACGGGCGGCTGGGGCTGCTGGGCGGTGTCGAACCACGACGTGCCGCGCGTCGCCACGCGCTGGAGCGACGGCAAGGCGCCCGACACCCGTCGCGACCGCCTCTGGCTCGCCTTGCTGCTGGCGCTGCGCGGCAGCGCCAGCATCTACCAGGGCGAGGAGCTCGGCCTGCCCGAAGCCGAGGTGCCCTTCGAACTGCTGCAAGACCCCTACGGCCGCGCCTTCTGGCCCGAGTTCAAGGGCCGCGACGGCTGCCGCACACCGATGCCGTGGCAGGCCGATGCGCTCCATGGCGGCTTCACCACCGGCACGCCGTGGCTGCCGGTGTACGGCTCGCACCTGCCGTTGGCCATCGAGAACCAGGCCGACGATCCCGGTTCGATGCTGGCCTTCAGCCGCGCGCTGCTGCACTGGCGCCGCACGCAGCCGCTGCTGCGCACAGGGACCATTGCATTCATCGACACGCCCGATCCGGTGCTGTGGTTCGAGCGGCGCGACGGAAGCGCATCGCTGCAGGCGATCTTCAACCTGGGGGGCGAGCCCGTGACGATTGCGCTGAGCGAGGCGTTGGTGCCGCTGCAAGGCCACCCACTCGCCGCGACCGCCGCCGTGCAGGGCGATGGCGAAAAGCGCATGCTGACGCTGACGCCCTATGGCGTCTTTTTCGGAACACCCGCCAACGACGAAGGACACAGCTGACCGCCATGCCACCCAAGCCCCTGCCCGCCTCCGAAGTCCGCGCGCTGATGCGCGCCGAACACGGCGACCCGTTCGCCGTGCTCGGGCCGCACGAAACCCGCGAAGGGCTCGAGGTGCGCGCGCTGATGCCCGGCGCGCAGAGCGTGGCGGTGATGCATTCGCGCACCGGCTGGCCGCTCGCGATGCTCACGCGGCACGAGGGTTCCGACCTGTTCAGCGGCTTGGTGCCGGCGGCCGAAGCGCGCCTGGGCTATTCGTTCCAGGTCGATTGGGGCTCGCACACCTCGCGGCTCGAAGACCCCTACCGCTTTCCGTTCGTGCTCGGCGAAACCGACGTGTGGCTGCTGGCCGAGGGCACGCACCTGCGGCCCTGGGAGCGGCTGGGCGCGCACCTGCGCGAGATCGACGGCGTCAAGGGCGTGGCCTTCGCGGTCTGGGCACCGAACGCGCGCCGGGTCTCGGTGGTCGGCGACTTCAACAACTGGGACGGCCGGCGCCACATGATGCGGCTGCGCCGCGAATGCGGCGTGTGGGAGATCTTCGCGCCGCACGTGGCGACCGGCGACAGCTACGAGTTCGAGATTCTTTCGGCCAAGGGCGAGGTGCTGCGCAAGGCCGACCCGTTCGCGTTCTCCTCGCGCCTGCGTCCCGAGACCGCCTGCGTGGTGGCGCCGCTGCCGGCCGCAGTGAAGATGCCCGAAGGCCGCGCCGAGGCCAACGAGCGCCATGCGCCGATCAGCATCTACGAAGTGCACCTGGGCTCGTGGCGCCGCAAGAACAACGGCCACGAGTGGCTCGACTATCGCGAGCTGGCCGACACGCTCGTGCCCTATGCGCGCGACATGGGCTTCACGCACATCGAGCTGCTGCCGGTCAGCGAGCACCCGTTCGACGGCTCATGGGGCTACCAGCCGATCGGGCTCTACGCGCCGACCTCGCGCTTCGGCACGCCGGGCGACTTCCGCCATTTCGTGGAGGCCGCGCATGCGGCCGGGCTGGGCGTGATCCTCGACTGGGTGCCCGCGCATTTCCCGACCGATGCGCATGGGCTCGGCCGTTTCGACGGCACGGCGCTGTACGAGTACGCCGATCCGCGCGAGGGCTTTCACAACGACTGGCAGACGCTGATCTTCAACTACGCACGCACGGAGGTGCGCAACTACCTCGTGGGCAATGCGCTGTACTGGCTGGAGCGCTATGGCGTCGATGGCCTCCGGGTCGATGCGGTGGCGTCGATGCTGTACCGCGACTACAGCCGCAAGGCCGGCGAGTGGGTGCCGAATGCGCAGGGCGGACGCGAGAACCTGGAGGCCATCGATTTCCTTCGCCGCATGAACCGCGTGGTGGGCATCGAGCGGCCCGGCGCGGTGACGCTGGCCGAGGAATCGACGAGCTTTCCGGGCGTGACGCGGCCGCCGGAGAACGGAGGGCTGGGCTTTCACTACAAGTGGAACATGGGGTGGATGAACGACACGCTGGCCTACGCCGGCACCGACCCGGTCTACCGCAAGCACCATCACCAGCAGATCACCTTCGGGCTGATGTACGCGCACACCGAGAACTTCGTGCTGCCGCTTTCACACGACGAAGTGGTGCACGGCAAGGGTTCGATGATCGGGCGGATGCCGGGCGACGAATGGCAGAAGTTCGCGGGGCTGCGCAACCTGTACGGCTACCTCTGGGGGTATCCGGGGAAGAAGTTGCTGTTCATGGGGGGCGAGTTCGCGCAGGTTGCCGAGTGGAATGCGGACCGGAGTCTCGACTGGCATCTGCTGGAGCAGGCTGCGCACCAGGGAGTGCGGCGGTTGGTGCGCGATCTGAACAATGTGTACCGGCACTTTCCTGCGCTGCATGAGCTGGACAATGAGGGGGCCGGATTCGAGTGGATCGTGCATGACGATGCGGATCAGTCGGTGTTTGCGTTTGTTCGTCGTGCGCGCGACGGAGCGTTTGTGGTGGTGGTGTGCAACTTCACGCCGTTGCCTCGGCATTCGTATCGGCTTGGTGTTCCTGTTGCGGGGGCTTATCGGGAGATCGTCAATACGGATGGGGCTGTGTATGGGGGGAGTGGCGTGGGGAATGGGATCGTTGAAAGCTCGCCTGTGCCCTGGCATGGGAAGGCGGATTCGATTTCGGTCAGCGTGCCGCCGCTGGCTACTGTGATGTGGGTGTTGGTTTGATGGGTCTGGGATTGTTTTTTTTCCCGGAGCCGGGTCTCGGCCCGGCGGCCGACTCACTTTCTTTTGCTTCGCCAAAAGAAAGTAAGCAAAGAAAAGGCGACCCTGCTGTCTGCGTCCCTCCGCTTCGCTACGGGCAACCTGCGGTGCTCACGTTTCGCGGGGTCTCGCCCAAACTCGCTTCGCTCAAACAAGGGCGAGCCCTGATCCGCGAAACGCTCCGCTCCTCGGCGCATACAGAAGGGATTTGGGGACCAGCAGGCCATCGCTGCGCTCGGCCACGGTGCCCTCACCCCAGCCCTCTCCCAAAGGGAGAGGGAGCAAGTCCCCCCGCCGAGCGAAGCAAAGGCCCGATTGCAAGCCGAGCGAAGCGATGGCCCGTTCGTCTCCCCCTCCCCTCTGGCTGCGCCGAGGAGCGCAGCGTTTCGCGGATCAGGGCTCGCAGCTGTTTGAGCGAAGCGAGTTCTGCGAGACCCCGCGAAACGCGAGCACCGCAGGTTGCCCGTAGCGCAGCGGAGGGTCGCAGACAGTGGGGTCGCCTTTTCTTTGGCTACTTTCTTTTGGCGAAGCAAAAGAAAGTAGCTCGCCCGCCGGGGCGAGACCCGGCCTCGAAAAACAAACCATCCCAAGGGCAAAAAGAATGCTGAGCCCAGGCACCCCGTTCCCCCTGGGCGCAACCCCGTCAAATCAAGGCATCAACTTCGCCATAGCAGCCCCTACGGCAGAGGCAGTCGACCTCTGCCTCTTCGACAGCACAGGCCAGAACGAACAGCAACGCCTCCGCCTGCCCGCATGCACAGACGGCATCTGGCACGGCCAGCTCCCAGCCGGTCGCGAAGGCCTGGTCTACGGCTACCGCGTCCACGGCCCGTGGGCGCCACGCGACGGCCAACGCTTCAACCCCGCCAAGCTGCTGCTCGACCCGTATGCACGCGAGATCGTCGGCCGCTACGACGGCAGCGACCTGTTCCTCGGCCATGACCCTGCAGACCCCGACCAACGCGACGGACGCGACAACGGCTCCGTCGCACTCAAGGCGCGTGTGACGGCAAGCGCGAGTACCCCAACATCGCGTGGCCACGCCCGCATCGCACCCAGCGACCGCGTCCTCTACGAACTGCACGTCCGCGGCCAGACCCGCCTGCACCCCGGCGTACCCGCCGCATTGCGCGGCACCTACGCCGGCCTCGCCGAGCCCGCCGTGCTCGACCACCTGCAGCGCCTGGGCGTCACCACGCTGAGCCTCATGCCCGTGCAGCACCGCGCCGACGAACAACGCCTGCTCGCCATGGGCCTCTCCAACTACTGGGGCTACAACACCATCGGCTGGTTCGCGCCCGAAGCCCGCTACTGGAGCGGCCGCCCCGGCACCACGCTCGCGAGCGAATTCCGCGCGATGGCCGACGCGGTGCATGCGCGCGGCATGGAACTGGTGATCGACGTGGTCTACAACCACAGCGCCGAGAGCGACGAACTGGGCCCGACGCTCTCGATGCGCGGCATCGACAACGCCCTGTATTACCACCTGCGCGAAGACGACCGCGCGCTCTACGAAAACTGGACCGGCACCGGCAACTGCCTGAACCTCGGCGAGCCCCGCGTGCTGCAACTCGTGATGGACAGCCTGCGCTTCTGGGCTTGCGAGATGGGCGTCGACGGCTTTCGCTTCGACCTCGCACCGGTACTGGGGCGCGATGCGACCACAGGGTTCGACCCGCGCGCGCCCTTCTTCGCCGCCATCGCGCAAGACCCTGTGCTCTCGCGCACGCTGCTGATCGCCGAGCCGTGGGACGTCGGCCCCGGCGGTTACCGCCTTGGCGAATTCCCGCCCGGCTGGCTCGAATGGAACGATCGCTACCGCGACACGCAGCGCGGCTTCTGGCTGCGGCAAGGGCGGGAGGGCGCCGCGGGGCTCGGCGATTTCGCGCATCGCTTCACCGCCTCCAGCGCGCAGTTCGCCCATCACGGCCGCGCCCCGACGGCGAGCGTCAACTTCATCACCGCGCACGACGGCTTCACGCTGCGCGACCTGGTGAGCTACGAAGAGCGCCACAACCTCGCGAACGGCGAGAACAACCGCGACGGCCACGCGCACAACCTGAGCAACAACTGCGGCGTCGAGGGCCCGAGCGACGACGCCGGTGTGCGCGCGCAACGCAGCCGCCTGCAGCGCGCCCTGCTCGCCGTGCTGCTGCTCTCGCAGGGCACGCCGATGCTGCTGGCCGGCGACGAGCTGGGTCACAGCCAACAGGGCAACAACAACGCCTACTGCCAGGACAACGAGACCACCTGGCTCGCATGGATCGGTGTAACCGACCCCGCCGGCGACATGGCGCGCACGAGCGAGTTCGTCGCGCGCCTGGCGGCCTTGCGTCGCGAAGCGCCGGTGCTGCGCAGCACGCGCTGGTGGCCGGCCGATCCGCCCGAGGGCGCACCGGCCATTCGCTGGCTGCGTCCCGATGGCCAGCCGATGACGCCGGACGACTGGCATGCGGGCACAGCCCTTGCAATCCTCTTCGACAACAGCGCGGCGAGGGAGGACGCAGGCGCATGGCTGGTGCTGGTCAATGCCGGTGCAGAGACGGTGAATTTCACGCTGCCCCCGGGCAACTGGCGCAGTTGTCTCTCGACCGATCCCGCCCGTGACCACAGCACATCGCCAGAGGCGCTCGGCAATGCGGCAGAAGTATCTTTTTCGAGCATCCGGGTTGCAAGAACGTAGAAGCCATGCGCACGGCGCGGTGCTAGCCTCGCTACAGAAACTCTGACGACGCATTCCAACGAACGAACGAACGGAGACACAGGATGGACAACAAGCTCAGCACGCCTCCCTCGCAGGAACCCCTGCAGGCCCACCAACTGGTTCGTCGCACCATCGCCCTGGTGCTGGCCGGCGGCCGAGGCTCCCGCCTCAAGCAGCTGACCGACCGGCGGGCCAAGCCGGCCGTGTACTTCGGCGGCAAATTCCGCATCATCGATTTCGCCTTGTCGAACTGCCTCAACTCCGGCATCCGGCGCATGGCGGTAGTCACGCAGTACAAGTCGCATTCGCTCATGCGCCACCTGCAGCGCGGCTGGAGCTTCCTGCGGGCCGAACTCAACGAGATGGTCGACGTGCTGCCCGCGCAGCAGCGTGTGGGCGACGAGCATTGGTACCGCGGCACGGCCGATGCGGTGTTCCAGAACCTGGACATCATCCAGACCCGCTCGACCAAGCACGACTACGTGGTGGTGCTGGCCGGCGACCACATCTACAAGATGGACTACTCGATCATGGTGAAGGACCATGCCGAGCGCGGCCTGGGCTGCACGGTCGGCTGCATCGAGGTGCCGCGCATGGAGGCCACCGCCTTCGGCGTGATGGCCATCGACGACGGACGGCAGATCACGGCCTTTCTCGAGAAGCCGGCCGATCCGCCCGCCATGCCCGGCCACCCCGACGTGGCGCTGGCCAGCATGGGCATCTACGTGTTCGACTCCGCCTACCTCTACCAGCTGCTCGAGGAAGACGCCGCCAATCCCGATTCGAGCCATGATTTCGGCAAGGACATCATCCCGCGCGCCGTGGCGCAGGGCCGCGCGCTGGCGCATCCGTTCGGCATGTCCTGCGTCACGCGGGCTTCGCGCGGACCCGATGCCAAGGCCTACTGGCGCGACGTGGGCACGATTGATGCATTCTGGGCAGCCAACCTCGACCTGGCCTCGATCACCCCCGAACTCGACATCTATGACACCGACTGGCCCATCTGGACCTACCAGCGGCAACTGCCACCGGCCAAGTTCGTGCTCGACCGCCACGGCCACCACGGCATGACGGTCAACACCATCGTCTCGGGCGGCTGCATCGTCTCGGGCTCCAAGGTGAGCAGCTCGGTGCTGTTCTCTGGGGTGCGCATCCATTCGTTCTGCGAGATCAACGAAGCGGTGCTGCTGCCCGACGTCGAGGTGGGCCGCGGCGCCCGGCTCAGCAAAGTGGTGATCGACCGCGGCTGCGTGATTCCCGACGACATGGTGATCGGCGAAGATGCCGCCGCCGACGCCGCGCGCTTCGAGCGCACCGAGACCGGCGTGGTGCTGGTCACCCGCGAAATGCTCAAACGTTTGACGGCCTGACGCCGCAGCCACGAACGATGCGAATCCTCCAGGTCAGCGCCGAACTCTTCCCCCTCCTCAAGACTGGCGGCCTGGCGGACATCGCCGGTGCCCTGCCCCTCGCGCTCATGGCCGAAGGGCAGGACGCGCGCGTGCTGCTGCCGGGCTTCCCGGCCATCGTGGCCGGGGTGCGCGACCTGGTGCCGGTGGCGGATTTCAATGCGCCCTGGGGCGAGCGCTTCGGCCTGCGGGCCGGGCACATCGCCATCGACGGTGCGCCGCCGATTCCCGCCTACGTGATCGACGCACCGGCCCTGTACGACCGGCCCGGCAACCCCTACGAAGACACGGCGCGCCAGCCCTACGCCGACAACCACCGGCGCTTCGCGCTGCTCGGCTGGGCTGCGGCGCAACTCGCACAGGGACTCGACCCGGCGTGGCAGCCCGAGGTCGTGCATGCGCACGACTGGCATGCGGCGCTGGCGCCCGCCTACATCGCCTTTGCGCGGCGGGCCGGCCAACCGCGCGTGGGCACCGTGTTCACGGTGCACAACCTGGCCTACCAGGGCATCTTCGCGCCCTGGCATTTCACCGACCTGGGCTTGCCGGGCCCCGCCTTCCACATGAACGGGCTCGAATACCACGGCCAGGTCTCGTTCATGAAGGCCGGCCTGTACTTCGCCGACCGGCTCACCACGGTGAGCCCGACCTACGCGATCGAGATTCAGACGCCCGAGCAGGGCTGTGGCCTCGACGGCCTGCTGCGCCAGCGCAGCAGCGTGCTCAGCGGCATCTTGAACGCGGTGGACGACAAGGTCTGGAACCCGGCGGCCGACGCCGCCCTGGTGCAGGGCTATCACACGCCCGAAGGCCGCCACATGGCGGGCAAGGCGCGCTGCAAGGCGGTGCTGCAGCACCAGCTCGGCCTGGCCGAGCGGCCCGATGCGCCGCTCTTCATCCTGGTGAGCCGGCTCACCGAGCAGAAGGGCCTGCACCTCGTGCTCGGCGGCATCGATGCACTGCTCGCGCAGGGCGGCCAGCTCGCGCTGCTGGGCAGCGGCGAAGCGTGGCTCGAAGAGGCCTTTCGCCAGCGCGCGGCGGCGGCGCCGGAATCGGTCAGCGTCACCATCGGCTACAACGAAACGCTGGCGCACCAGCTCTTCGGCGGCGGCGACGTGACGCTGGTGCCATCGCTCTTCGAGCCCTGCGGCCTCACGCAGATGTACGGCCTGAAATACGGCAGCCTGCCGCTGGTGCGCCGCGTGGGCGGCCTCGCCGACACGGTGGTCGACAGCACGCTCGAAGACATGGCGAGCGGCGAGGCCACCGGTTTCGTTTTCGACCGCTTCGACCCAGCCGACTACGAACGCGCGCTGCGCCGTGCCTTCGCCCTCTACCAGCGCGCGCCCGACTGGCGCCGCGTGCGCGGCCATGCCATGCGGCGTCCGGCCGACTGGGGCACGGCCGCAGCCCAATACATCGACGTCTACCACCAGGCATCGGGCACCGCCTGATCCACGCACGGCAGACATGACACCACTTACCCCGGGAGCGCCCACCATGACGATCAAAGACTTCGCCTACGACCACCCCGACCGCGACGTCGCGGCCTTCAAGCGCGCCGTGGCCAACAAGCTGATCTACGCGGTCGGCAAGGACCCGGTCGCGGCCAGCCAGGACGACTGGCTCAACGCCACCTCGCAGGCCGTGCGCGACCAACTGGTCGAGCGCTGGATGATGACCACGCGCGCCAACTACGCGCAGGACCTGAAGCGCGTCTATTACCTCTCGATGGAGTTCCTCATCGGGCGCACCTTCACCAATGCGCTGCTCGCGGTCGACCTGTACGACACCGTGCGAGAAGCCCTGGCCGACTTCGGCGTCGACATGTCGGCGCTAGCCGAGCGCGAGCCCGACGCGGCGCTCGGCAACGGCGGCCTCGGACGGCTCGCGGCCTGCTTTCTCGATTCGATGGCCACGCTCGGCGTGCCCGGCATGGGCTATGGCATCCGCTACGAATACGGCATGTTCCGCCAGCGCATCGTCGACGGCCAGCAGGTGGAAACGCCCGACTATTGGCTCACGCGCGGCAACCCGTGGGAGTTCCAGCGGCCCGAGGTGAACTACCGCGTGCGCTTCGGCGGCCACGTGCAAAAGCGCGAAGGCAAGAACGCCCCCTACGGCGCGGCCGACTGGGTCGACACGCACGACGTGCTGGCCGTGGCCTACGACACCATCATTCCGGGCTACGGCACGCAGGCCACCAACACGCTGCGGCTGTGGTCGGCACGCGCCACCGAGGAGATCGACCTCTCGGCCTTCAACCGCGGCAACTACATGGGCGCGGTGGAAAGCAAGAACCAGTCGGAGAACGTCTCGCGCGTGCTCTACCCCGACGACTCCACGCCCTCGGGCCGCGAGTTGCGGCTGCACCAGGAGTATTTTTTCTGCAGCGCGAGCGTGCAGGACCTGCTGCGCCGGTACCTGCGCAGCCACAAGACCTTCGACCAGCTTTCCGAGAAGGTCAGCATCCACCTGAACGACACGCACCCGGTGCTCGCGGTGCCCGAGCTCATGCGCCTCCTGCTCGACGAGCACGGCCTCGCATGGGACGAGGCCTGGGCGCACACGCAGAAGGTGTTCAGCTACACCAACCACACGCTGATGCACGAGGCGCTGGAGACCTGGCCGGTGGAGATGCTGGGGCGCATATTGCCGCGGCACCTGCAGATCATCTACGACATGAACGCGAAGTTCCTCGCCACCGTGACGCAGAAGGTCGGCAACGACGTGGAGCTGATGCGCCGGCTTTCGCTGGTGGACGAATCGGGCGAGCGGCGTGTGCGCATGGCGTACGTGGCGGTGCTGGCGAGCCACTCGATCAACGGCGTGTCGGGGCTGCATTCGGAGCTGATGAAGCAGTCGATCTTTGCCGACTTCGACAAGATTTTTCCCGAGCGCTTCAACAACAAGACCAACGGCGTCACGCCGCGCCGCTGGCTGGCGCAGGCCAACCCGCCGCTGGCCGGGTTGCTCGACCAGCGCATCGGCAAGGGCTGGCGGCGCGACCTGTCGCAGCTCGAGGCGCTCAGGCCCATGGCCGCGCAACCCGCGTTCGTGCGCGCGTTCCGCCACGCCAAGCGCGAGAACAAGCTGCGGCTGGCCAACTGGGTCGGAGAACACCTGAAGATCGACCTGGACACCGATGCGATGTTCGACGTGCAGGTCAAGCGCATCCACGAATACAAGCGGCAGCTGCTCAATGTGCTGCACGTGGTGACGCGCTATCACCGCATCCTCGACGCACAGGCGACGGGCGCGCCCATCGACCTCGTGCCGCGCGTGGTGGTGTTCGCGGGCAAGGCGGCGTCGGCATACGCGATGGCCAAGCTGGTGATCCGGCTCATCAATGACGTGGCAAGCACCATCAACGCCGATGCGCGCGTGGGCAAGCTGCTGAAGGTGGTGTTCCTGCCGAACTACAGCGTGAGCCTGGCCGAGATCATCATGCCGGCGGCCGACCTGTCGGAGCAGATTTCCACCGCGGGCACCGAAGCCTCGGGCACCGGGAACATGAAGTTCGCGCTCAACGGCGCGCTCACCATCGGCACGCTCGACGGCGCCAACGTGGAGATGCGCGAGAACGTGGGGCCGGAGAACATCTTCATCTTCGGCAACACGACGCCGGAAGTGGCGGACATCCGGGCTCACGGCTACCAGCCGCGCGACATCTACGAAGAGAACGCGGAACTCAAGCGCGTGCTCGACGCGATCCGCGACGGCGCGTTCTCGCCGGGCGAGCCTTCGCGCTACCAGGGCATCTACGATGCGCTGGTGAACTGGGGCGACCATTACCTGCTGCTGGCCGACTACGCGAGCTATGTCGCCAAGCAGGCCGAGGTCGACGCGCTGTACCGCGACTCGGATGCCTGGACGCGGATGGCGATTCTCAATGTGGCGGGGATGGGGGCGTTTTCGTCTGACCGCACGATTGCGCAGTATGCGCACGAGATCTGGAACACCAAGCCGGTGGTGCTGGGCTGAGGAGGCCCGATCAGCGCGGCTTTTCGGTTGCCGCTTCGGCCTCGGTCACGAAGCCGATGCGGCTCAGCCCGGCCTTGTTCGCAATGCCCATGAGCGCCACCACCTTGCCGTAGGGCACGGTCTGGTCGGCGCGCAGTTGCACTTCGGTGTCCTTGCTGTCCGCGGCGGCCTTCTCGAGCTGGGCCGCCAGCTCTTCATCGGTCACGGGCTTGTCGTTCAGGAAGACCTTGCCCGATGCATCGACCGAGAGGCTCACGAACTTGGGCGTGTCGTTGGGCTGGCCGGCATCGGTCTGCGGCAGGTCGAGCTTGATCGAACTGGCCATCAGCGGCGCCGTGATGATGAAGATCACCAGCAGCACCAGCATCACGTCGACCAGCGGCGTGACGTTGATGTCCGAGAGTGGCCGCTGTCCGCCAGCCCCGGTGGCGCGTCCGCCGCCTGCGGCGCTGCTGCCGAGCGATGTGCGTCCGAAGGCCATGTTGCGGTGCTCCCTGCCTAGACGGGCATCGGCCGTGCCGGCGGCGGCGCGGCAGGTGCCGCTGCGTCGCCGAAGCTGCCGAGCAGGTCGTGCGCGAAGCCTTCGAGCTCGGCTTCGACGCGGCCGATGACGCGGCCGAAGACGTTGTAGGCCAGCACGGCAGGAATGGCGACCGCGAGGCCGAAAGCGGTCATGACGAGCGCTTCGCCGACGGGCCCGGCCACCTTGTCGATGGTGAAGCCGCCGGCCTGGCCCGCGATGCCCGTCAGCGCGCCGTAGATGCCCCAGACCGTGCCCAGCAGGCCGACGAAGGGGGCCGTGGCGCCGACGGTGGCGAGAAGGATCTGGCCTGCCTGCAGGCGCCGCAATGCACCGTGCAGCGCGTCGCGCAGGGCGCGCGTGAGACGCTGGTTGCGGTCGCCCGCCGCGCCGAGCGTGCCATTGACGTTGACGGCCGCCACGTTCTTGATGGCGACGACCGCAGGCAGCACCAGCGTGGCCCGGTCGAATGCCTTGAGCTTCTGCTCGGCATCGGCCAGCGTGGCCGACTGCCAGAACGCCGCGATGCCGCGCAGCACATCGCGCGTGCCGCCGCGCAGCAGCCACGCCTTCCAGAGGATCACGACCCAGCTCGCGATCGACATCGCCAGCAGCAGCGCCGCCACCGAACGGCTGACGCCGTCGCCATGGGTCAGCAGTTCGAGGACGCTCATCGGGTGCCGCGACCGCCGCCGGGCCGCCCCAAGGCGAGTCGCGCCTCACCCATGGGGGGTGGCGAAGCACACGAAGTGGCAAGCCGGGGGGCTGTCATTTCAGCGCAGACCGAGCACGTCGTACATGTCGAAGAGGCCAGCTTTCTGCTCGGCCAGGAAGCGCACCGCACGCAGGGCGCCTTGCGCATACGTGACGCGGCTGGACGACTTGTGCGTGATCTCGATGCGCTCGCCGATACCGGCGAACAGCACGGTGTGGTCGCCCACGATGTCGCCGCCGCGGATGGCCGAGAAGCCGATGGTCGACGGGTCGCGCTCGCCGGTGATGCCTTCGCGGGCGTAGACGGCGCAGTCCTTCAGGTCGCGGCCCAGCGCGTCGGCGATGACTTCGCCCATCTTGAGCGCGGTGCCCGAGGGCGCGTCGACCTTGTGGCGGTGGTGGGCTTCGATGATCTCGATGTCGTAGCCGGTTGACATCGCCTTGGCGGCCATTTCGAGCAGCTTGAAGGTGACGTTGACGCCCACGCTCATGTTGGGCGCCAGCATGATGGCCACGTCTTTCGCGATCTCGGCGATCTCGGCCTTCTGCGCGTCGCTGAAGCCGGTGGTGCCGATGACGGCCTGCACGCCGAGTTCGCGGCAGACCGCCAGGTGCGCGAGCGTGCCTTCGGGGCGGGTGAAGTCGATGAGCACCTGCGCGTCTTTCAGGCCCGTGCGCAGGTCCGCCACGATGGGCACGCCGCTCGTGAAGCCCAGGAAGGCGGCCGCGTCGGCGCCGATGGCTTCGCTGCTGGCGATGTCCAGGGCGCCGGCCAGACGGCAGTCGGGCGCGTTGCGCACGGCCTCGATCAGCATGTGACCCATGCGGCCCGAGGCACCGGCGATGGCGATGCGGCGTGGCGCGGAGGTGGCGGAAAGGAAGGAAGAGGTAGGTTGAGTCACGCGGATTCAGTCATCGAGATGGCCCGCAGGCCACTGGGAACCATGAGGGGACCGGACGGACGCCGCCTGACTCGGCGGGCGCCGCCCGCTCCTGCTGCGCTCAGCGCGCGGCTTCGAGCGGGGGGTAGGCCGCCGGCAGCGGAGGCACGGTCGTCGCCGAAGCGGCGGCATCGGCTTTCTCGTCCTTGGCCGGCGCGAATTTCTTGAGCTCGTCTTCCGTCGCCTCGAGCTGGGGCACCTTGCCGGTTTTCTTGCGGGTGTCGAGCGTGGCGACGAATTCTTCTTCGCTGGGCATCTCGTCGCCTACGAAGCGGTCCATCAACTCGCCGTTGAAGAACACGGTCAGGTGGCGCTCCTGGGGTTCGACGCCCTGGCGGCGAATGGTGAACACGTAGTCCCAGCGATTGGCGTGGAACACGTCGTTCAGCAGCGAAGTACCGAGGATTTCACGCACCTGCTGGCGGGACATGCCGGGCTTGAGTGCCGCGACCTGCTCCTTCGACACGAAATTGCCCTGGACCACTTCGACCTTGTAGGGCGTGACCGCGGCCAGCGCGCCACGCGTGCGATCGCTGAAGCCGCTGCAGGCACCGAGGCAGAGCGTCGCGGCGACGGCAGCAGCCAGCAGCCAGGAACGGCGTTGGAAAATGGCAGGCATGGGAGGAAAAGGGGGTAGCGATATGATCGGCCATTGTAGCGGCTGACCTTTTCAGGACCTGACCGCAGCACAGGGCGCAGGAACCATCATGGCCAATATCGACGAACTCAAGAACACCGGCCTCAAGGCCACCTTGCCACGCTTGAAGATTCTGGAAATCTTCCAGACCGGCAGCCAGCGGCACATGACAGCGGAAGACGTGTTTCGCGTCCTGCTCAACGAACACTCCGACATCGGCCTGGCCACGGTGTACCGCGTGCTCACGCAGTTCGAGCAGGCCGGCATCCTGGAGCGCAGCCACTTCGAAAGCGGCAAGGCGGTCTACGAGCTGAACGAAGGCACGCACCACGACCACCTGATCTGCACCTCATGCGGCAAGGTCGAGGAGTTCTACGACGCCGAGATCGAGCGCCGACAGCAGATGATTTCCAAGGACAAGGGCTGGATCCTGCAGGACCACGCAATGTCGCTATATGGCCTCTGCGGCGACTGTGTAAAGAAGCGCTAGAACAGGGCTTACCCCCAGTCTTCGCGCACTTCGTGTCGCTTCGCCAACCCCCTTTCAGGGGGCGACACCGGCGGCCCGGCAAAGCCGGTTCCGCGGTGTCCCTGGCAAAACAAAACGGGGTCAGTCTTGGCCGGTTTCCATCGCCTTGTGGTGGCGCGCCACGAAATCCGCATAGGTGTCGATCCCACGCAGCTGCAGGATCGAATTGCGCACGGCCGCCTCGACCAGCACGGCGATGTTGCGCCCCGCCACCACCTGGATGATGACCTTGCGCACCGGGATGCCCAGCACGTCCTGCGTGAGCGGCGCGGAGGGCATGCGTTCGTAGTCGCGCTCGAAGCTGTCGCGGCGCACCAGATGCACGATGAGCTTCAGGCGCATCTTCCGGCGCACTGCCGTCTCGCCGAAGATCGCGCGGATGTCGAGCAGGCCGATGCCGCGCACCTCCAGCAGGTTCAGCAGCAGGTCGGGGCAGCGGCCCTCGATGGTGTTCTGGTTGATGCGGTAGAGGTCGACCGCATCGTCGGCCACCAGGCCGTTGCCGCGTGAAATCAGCTCGAGGCCCAGTTCGCTTTTGCCGAGGCCCGATTCGCCCGTGATCATCACGCCCATGCCCAGGATGTCCATGAACACGCCGTGCATCGAGGTGCGCTCGGCGAAGTGCTTGGACAGGTAGGCGCGCAGCAGGTCGATCACGAAGGCCGACGATTCGCGCGTGGCGAAGAGCGGCAATTGGGCGCGCTCGCAGATCGACAGCAGCTCGTCGGGCGGCGCCTGGCCGTCGGCCAGCACCAGCATCGGCGGCTCCAGCGTGACGATGCGGGCGATGCGGCGTGCGCAGTCGTCCGGGCTGCCGCGCGTCAGGTAGGCCACCTCGCGGGCGCCCAGGATCTGCACGCGGTACGGGTGGATGTAGTTGAGATAGCCGACCAGGTCGGCGGCCGACTGGGCGCGGCTGATGACCTCGGGATCGAACTGGCGCTCTGAAGCACCGAGCCCCGCGAGCCATTCCCAGCGGAGCGACCCGCGGAACTCCTCGAACATGGCATCGGCGCTGATGACGGTCGGCTTCATGCGTTCAGGAGGCGGCGCTCGGCGCCGTCATTGGAGTGAAGAGTGGCAGGAGGTATCGCGCAGCTTAGCAGCAGCCGCGCACGCCGACGCACGCGCTCAGGCGACTTGCGTGGATTGCCAGCCGGCGATCAGGCCATGCAAGGCGGCTGCATCGGTGCTGGACTTGATCTGCTCGCGCAGGCTGGCGTCGCTCAGCAGCTCGGCGATTTCAGAGAGGATTTCGAGGTGCTTCTGCGTGGCCGCTTCGGGCACCAGCAAGAAGATCAGGAGGGCGACGGGCTGCTCGTCGGGGGCATCGAAGCCGATGGGATTCGCCAGCTGAAACACCGCGGCCATCGGTGCCTTGAGGCCCTTGATGCGGCCATGCGGAATGGCAACACCGTGACCAAGGCCGGTGGAGCCGAGGCGCTCACGCGCAAACAGACTGTCGGTGATCAGGGCGCGCCCCAGCCCATGAAGGCTTTCGAACAGAAGGCCAGCTTCTTCGAAAGCACGTTTCTTGCTGGTAGCGTCAACGCTCACAAGCACTTGGGCGGGCGGCAGGATGGACGCGAGGCGATTCATGGTGGGAGCAGAGCGGGGGCGATTATGCACCCGGTTGGTAAAAACCCCCAGTCCCCCTATCTACTTTCTGTTTACATGTTGCCCAGAGGCATCGCTGCCCCGGGGAGACTCCCCAAAGTCCCACGGCAACAGTCGGAAAAGCAAAAGGCCGCCCGAAGGCGGCCTGTGGTGCGAGCGGGCCTCAAGGGCCTCGCCCGGTGCTCACATCACGCGCTTGGGCGCCACGTGATGGTGGTCTTGCAGGCGGTCCTTGTGGCGGACCACCTGGCGGTCGAGCTTGTCGACCAGTTCATCGACCGCAGCGTAGAGATCAGCGTGGCTCGACTCCGCGAACATGTCATTGCCCTTGACGTGAATGTTGCACTCCGCCCTTTGGCGGCGTTCCTTTTCCTTCTGCTTTTCCACCGTGAGGATCACCTTCACATCGACCACCTGGTCGAAATGCCGTGTGATCCGGTCCAGCTTGCTCGTGACGTAGGTGCGCAAGGCAGGGGTGACGTCGAGGTGATGACCGCTGATCGTCAAATTCATGAATGACCTCCTGAGAATTGACGGTTGGGGAAATGACCCCGCTCCGGGATGGAGCGTGGCCGGCGAAACAGGTTGGGTTCGGGGGAGAGGAAAGAAGAAGGGGGAGAAAGAGGGGTCGGTCGATTCACTATGCCCAAGCTGTCACGGTATTGCAATACCTGGGTTCTCCGGGTGGCGGGGGCGCCCGGAGCCTGCTTCAATCCGCTATTGAATCCATAGCTGCCCGCGCATGTTGGCCCGCCTTCGCGGCGCTTTGCGAGCAAGTGTTAACGCGCTTTTCGCCCGGTGACCCTGCCGGGTGAAGGGCCAGCGGGTTCAGCGCCAGGCCGCGCGCATGCGGTTGCGCAGGTCGATGACAGCGCTGGGCGGCGGCACCGCGGGCGCGCGCACCGGCGGTGGCGGCCAGGTCTGCTGCTCGAAGCCCGCGAGATCCGATTCCGTGATGAAGCGCGTGCGGTTCGCATAGAGATGCCGGTCGCCCCGCACCGCCTGCTGCGTGATGTAGAAGCGCTGCGGCACCAGGAGGTGCAGATGGTCGCGGGCCCGTGTCATCGCGACGTAGAGCAGGCGCCGCTCTTCCTCGAGTTCGTGCGCGCTCTGCGCCACGTCGGCCGGCAGGCAACCGTCGACCACATTGAGCACATGCACCGAGTTCCACTCCTGCCCCTTGGCCGAATGAATGGTGGAGAGGATCAGGTAGTCCTCGTCCAGCAGCGGCGGACTGGGACGATCGCTCGTGGCCTCGGGCGGATCGAGCGTGAGCTCGGTCAGGAAGCGCTCGCGCGAGCCATAGCCCGCGGCAAGGCGCACCAGTTGCTCCACGTCCTGGCGGCGCACGCCGGAGGTGTCGTCGTAGAGGCGCTCCAGGTGCGGCAGGTACCAGTCCATCGCCAGCTCCACATCGGCCGGCCAGGTCAGCGACGGTGCGCGCAAGGCGGCGTAGGTTTCGGCAAAGCCTGCCCACTGCTCGCGCGCTGCGGACGGCGGCACGAAGTCGCGCACGGCCACGGCCGGATCGGCCGCCTGGTCCATCGCATCGAGCAGTCGCGTGCCCGTGACGGGTCCGATGCCGGGGATGAGTTGCGTGACGCGAAACCCTGCCATGCGCCCGCGCGGGTTCTCGGCGAAGCGCAGCACCGCGAGCAGGTCCTTCACATGCGAGGCCTCGAGAAACTTGAGACCACCGAACTTCACGAACGGGATGTTGCGGCGCGCCAGCTCGAGTTCGAGCGCAGCGCTGTGCGACGAGGTGCGAAACAGCACCGCCTGCGACTTGAGCGCGAGGCCGCCTTCGCGGTGCGCGAGCACCTTGTCGGCCACCCAGCGCGCCTGCCCTGCTTCGTCGGGCACCAGCACCAGTTGCGGCTTGCCGGCGGAGGGCTTGTCGGTCCAGAGGGTCTTGGCATGCCGCTCGGCCGCCTGCGCGATCACGCGGTTCGACACGTCCAGGATCGGCTGCGTCGAGCGGTAGTTGCGCTCCAGCGTGACGACCCGCGCGGCCTGGCTGAACTGCGAAGGAAAGTCGAGGATGTTGCGCACCGTCGCGCCGCGAAAAGAGTAGATCGATTGCGCGTCGTCCCCCACCACCGTGACGCCGCGCCCGTCGGGCTTCATCGCCAGCAGGATCGAGGCCTGCAGCAGGTTGGTGTCCTGGTATTCGTCGACCAGCACATGGTCGAAGCGCGCGCCCACGGCCTCGGCCAATGCGGGCTCGGCCACCATCTCGGCCCAGTAGAGCAGCAGGTCGTCGTAGTCGAGCACGTTCTGCTGCTGCTTGGCTTCGACATAGGCGCCGAACAGCCTCTTGAGTTCGGCCTCCCATTCATCGCACCAGGGAAAGGCGTCCTTCAGCACCTCGGCCACCGAAGCGCGCGTGTTCACGCAGCGTGAATAGATCGACAGGCACGTGCCCTTGCGCGGGAAGCGGTTCACCGTGGAAGACAGGCCCAGTTCATGCCGGACCAGCCCCATCAGGTCTTCGGCATCGCCGCGGTCGTGGATCGTGAAGTTCTCGTCGAGCCCGATCTGCCCGGCATATTCGCGCAGCAAACGCGCCCCGATGCCGTGGAAGGTGCCGGCCCACGGCAGCGCGGGCGGGCGTTCCGACTTCAGCCCGAGCACACGCGCCAGCACCTGGCCCGCGCGTCGCTCCATTTCCTGCGCGGCACGGCGCGAGAAGGTCAGCAGCAGCAGGCGCTGCGGATCGACCCCGTCCGCGATCAGGTGCGCCACCCGATGCGCCAGCGTGCTGGTCTTGCCGGAACCGGCACCGGCGATCACCAGCAGCGGGCGGTGATCGTCGGCCACCGCAGCGCCGACGCCGTGCTCGACGGCAGCGCGCTGGTCGTCGTTGAGCGTGGCCAACGCCGCGGCCAGGCGCTCGGCCTGGGTCTTTGGCGCAGTGGAAAAAACGGGGGACGCAGCAGTCTGCATGGGGCACGACTTTACTGTATGCCCGTCCAGTTCAGTCAGGTTGCCGCCATGTGGCCGGTGACATAATCGCGCCTCGCTGCAACCGGAGACTCCCCCATGGAAACCGCCCCGTCTCGGCAGCTTTCAACTCCCTTCTGACGCCTCGCGCCGGGCCCGGGAATTGAAAGCGCCCCTCCCTCGCCCACCGTTCAGTCACCCCCGGGAGTGAGCCCATGCTCAATATCTTTACGCTCGCCAACGGCCGCCTCGTCCAGGAAGAGATCGAGTCGCTGGAAGAGCTCTCCAAGTTCCAGCCGATCTGGGTCGACCTCGAATCGCCTACGCTCGAAGAGAAGCGCTGGATCAAGCAGTACTACGGCCTCTCGATTCCTGAAGACGCGATGGACGAGGACATCGAGGAATCCGCCCGCTTCTACGAGGAAGACAACGGCGAGCTGCACATCCGCTCGGACTTTTTGATCGACGACGACGAAGACCCGCGCACGGTGCGCGTGGCCTTCATCCTCAACCAGCACAACACGGACCTGCGCAGCCGCGGCGTGCTGTTCTCGATCCACGACGAGGACGTGCCTGTCTTCCGCCTCCTTCGCATGCGCGCGCGCCGCGCGCCGGGGCTCATCGAAGACGCCAAAGAGGTGATGCTCAAGCTCTTCGACGCCGATGCCGAATACTCGGCCGACACGCTGGAGAACATCTACGACGAGCTCGAAGTGGCGGGCAAGAAAGTGCTCTCGGGCAACGTCACCGACGAGCTGGCCGGCGAAGTGCTCGGCCTCATCGCGCGGCAGGAAGACTTGAACGGCCGCATCCGCCGCAACGTGATGGACACGCGCCGCGCGGTCAGCTTCATGATGCGCAGCAAGATGCTCAACGCCGAGCAGTTCGAGGAGGCGCGGCAGATCCTGCGCGACATCGAATCGCTGGACAACCACACGGCCTTCCTCTTCGACAAGATCAACTTCCTGATGGATGCGACCGTCGGTTTCATCAACATCAACCAGAACAAGACCATCAAGATCTTCTCGGTGGCGAGCGTGGCGCTCTTGCCGCCCACGCTGATCGCGAGCATCTACGGCATGAACTTCAAGTTCATGCCCGAGCTCGACTGGGCCATGGGCTACCCATACGCCATCGTGCTGATGGCGGCGAGCGCGCTGGTGCCGATGTGGTATTTCCGCCGGCGCGGCTGGCTCAAATAGCCGGTTGCCGCGCGAGCCACGCGCCGACCAGCGCGAGGCTGTAGCGGCTCGCGACCTCGGCGACGAAGCGCGCGAAGTCGCCGTGGGCCTCGTCGTCGGCGCGGTCTGAAATCGTGCGCATCGCCGCGAAGGGCACGCCGTAGTCATGGCACACCTGCGCCACTGCGGCGCCTTCCATTTCCACGGCGAGCGCGTCAGGCAGTTGGCGGCGCAGCGTTTCGCTCTCGGCGGCGGTCGAGACGAAACGATCGCCGCTGATCAGCAAGCCGCGATGCACCTTCGGTGAGCGAAGGCCGAACTCGTCGACAGCGCCCTGCCCCACCAACGCCACCGGATCACGCAGCGCCTCTTCGGCCACAGCGGCCAGCGAATCGCCGATCGCCGCGTCGGCCGCGAAACGAGAAAGGCCCATCAAGGGCACTTCGTATTTCGGAAAGAGCGGCGATGCGTCCATGTCGTGCTGAAGCAGTTCGGTCGCCACGACCACATCGCCCACATTCACGCCCGGCGCGAGCCCGCCCGCAACACCGCTGAACACGATAGCTCGCACGGCGAACCGTTCGAGCAGCACCGTGGCCGTCACCGCCGCCGCGACCTTGCCGATGCGCGACAGCACCGCGACCACGGGCTTGCCATGCAAATGGCCCACCCAGAAGTCGCGCCCGGCAACGCGCACGCGCTGCTCGTCGGGCATCTGCGCGAGGAGCGCTTTCAGCTCCTCGTGCATCGCCGCGACGATGGCGATGGGCGCAGCCACCGCTTACTTGATGTCCACGCCGTAGAAGGTGTGGCGACCGAAGGGGCTCAGCTTGAAGTCGATGACTTCCTTGCGCACAGGCTTCAGTTGCACCGCATGTGCGATCGTGAACCACGGCGCCTGCTCCTTGAAGATGACTTGCGCCTTCTTGTAGAGCGCATCGCGGTCGGCCTGCTTGACCGTGCTCTTGGCCTTCACCACGAGGTCTTCGTACGGCTGGTAGCAGAACTTCGAGATGTTGCTGCCGCTCGCCGACTTGGCCGAAGCACAGCCCAGCAGCGTGTACATGAAGTTGTCCGGGTCGCCGTTGTCGCCGGTCCAGCCCAGCATGCCCATCTGGTGCTCGCCGGCCTGCAGGCGCTTGCGGTACTCGCCCCATTCGAAGCTCTTGATCTCGGCCTTGACGTTGATCTTGGCGAGGTCCGCCTGCATCAGCTCGGCGATGCGCTTGGCGTTCGGGTTGTAGGGCCGCTGCACCGGCATGGCCCACAGGTCGGTCGAGAAACCGTCGGGGAAGCCGGCCTGCGCCAGCAGCTTCTTGGCGGCTTCGGGATCGTACGGATCGTCCTTGATCGCGTCGTTGTAGGACCACATGGTCGGCGGGATCGGGTTCTTCGCGGCAACGCCGGTCGTGAGGTACACGCCGTCGATGGTCGCCTTCTTGTTGATCGCCATGTTGATAGCCTTGCGCACGCGCACGTCGTCGAACGGTTTCTTCGTCGTGTTGTACGAGAGGTAGCCCACGTTCAGGCCCGGCTGCTCCAGCACCTGCACATTCGGGTCCTTGCGGATCGCATCCAGGTCGGCCGGGTTCGGGTACGGCATCACGTGGCATTCGCCCTTCTGCAGCTTGGCCCAGCGCACCGACGCATCAGGCGTGATCGCGAACACGAGGTCGTCGATCTTCGCCTTGCCGCCCCAGTACTGCGGGAAGGCCTTGAAGCGGATGATCGCGTCCTTCTGGTACTGCACCAGGTAGAACGGGCCTGTGCCGATCGGATCCTGGTCCACCTTCTCGGGCGTGCCGGCCTTCAGCATGGCAATGGCGTATTCCTTCGACTGGATGCCCGCGTACTGCATCGCCAGGTTGGCGAGGAACGGCGCCTCGGCCTGGTTGAGCGTGATCTTCACCGTGTAGTCGTCGATGCGGTCCACCGACTTCAGGAGCTTGGGCATGCCCATGTCGTTGAAGTACGAGTGGTTCTGGCTCGTGACCTTGAAGAAGGGGTCACTCTCCTTCCACTGCCGCTCGATCATGAAGATGAAGTCGTCGGCGTTGAAGTCGCGCGTGGGCTTGAAGCTCTTGCTCGTGGTGTGCCACTTCACGCCCTTGCGGAGGTGAAAGGTGTAGACCGTGCCGTCGGCCGAGATGTCCCATTTTTCGGCGAGGCCCGGCGTGACCTTGGTGCCGCCGCGCTCGAACTCGACGATGGTGTTGTAGACCTGCGTGGTCACGTCGAACGACGTGCCGGTGGTGTTCATGCCCGGATAGAAATTCTCCGGGCTTCCTTCGGAGCAATACACCAGCGTCTTGGCTGACACGGCACCCGAGGCCAGGGTAAGGGCCGCAAGCGCTGTCGGTGCCAGGAGCGCCAGCATTCGTGAGCGGCGCGAAACGGAGGATTGGGTCTTCATGAGGACTCCTTCAGACACGGTTGAGAAAAAAGCGAGACTTGCTCAGGGATTCGTCGCCATCGGAACGGCGAGCACGGGAACGTCGGCGCGCACGGGCGGCGCGCCATCGAGGAACTTCTCTGCGTAGTGGCAGGCCACCAGCCGCTCGTCGAGCGCGCGCAACAGCGGCCGCTCCTGGCTGCAGCGCGGCTGCACATGCGGGCAGCGCGTGTTGAAGACGCAGCCGGAGGGCGGATTCAGCGGCGACGGCAGCTCGCCCTTGAGCACGATGCGCTGGCTGCTGAGCCCCGGCGTCGAGGCCAGCAGCGCCTGCGTGTACGGATGCAGCGGCCGCGCGAAGATGCGCCCCTTGGGGCCCTGCTCCACCGCGTGGCCGAGGTACATCACGAGCACGTCGTGCGCGATGTGGCGCACCACGCCCAGGTCGTGCGAGATGAAGAGATACGCGAGCCCCAGTTCGGCCTGCAGGTCAGCCAGCAGGTTCAGCACCTGCGCCTGGATCGACACGTCGAGCGCCGACACCGGCTCGTCGGCCACCAGGAGGCGCGGCGACAGCATGAGCGCGCGCGCGATCGCGATGCGCTGGCGCTGGCCGCCCGAGAACATGTGCGGATAGCGGTTCGCGTATTCGGGGCGCAGGCCCACGCGGGCGAGCATTTCGCGCGCCTTGGCGGCGCGCTCCGACTTGCCCATCGTGGTGTTGATCGCGAGCGGGTCTTCGAGCACGGCCGAGATCTTCTTGCGCGGATTGAGCGAGCCGTAGGGGTTCTGGAATACCAGCTGCACGGCCTGGCGCAACTCGCGCTTGCGCTCGGCCGGCGGGTTCACCGCATCGGCACCGATGAGCGTGAGCTGCCCCGCCGTCGGCTTCTCGATCAGCGCGACCATGCGCGCGAGCGTGGACTTGCCGCAGCCCGATTCGCCGACCACCGCCAGCGTGCGGCCGCGCTCGAGCCGGAACGAGATGTCGCCCACCGCGCGCAGATGCGCCGGCGCGCGAAAGAGCCCGCGCCGCACGTCGTAGGTGCGCTGCAGATTGGTGGCCTCGACCACGACGTCGCCTGGCGCGCCTTGGTCGTTGTTCATGGCAGCGCCTCCGCCACGGGCAACTGCTGCGGCCGGTCCTGCTCGATCGCCACGATGCGGCCCGGCTCGCCGAGCGGATAGTGGCAGCGCACCTCGGCGCCCTGCCACTCGCGCAATGCAGGGCGCACATTGCAGGCGCGCGTGGTGACGTAGCTGCAGCGCGGCGCGAACAGGCAGCCCGAAGGCCGGTCGTGCACGCCGGGCACCACGCCGCTGATGGTGGCAAGCCGCCCTTCGGGCGCGGCGCGCTCGGGCAATGCCGCGAGCAAGGCCTCGGTGTACGGATGCTGCGGCGATGCGAAGAGCCGGTCGACGCGCTGGTGCTCCATCACCTGGCCTGCGTACATCACGGCGATGCGCTGCGCCATCTCGCTCACCACGCCCATGTTGTGCGTGATCAGCACCAGCGCCATGCCGCGCTCCTTCTGCAGGTCGCGCAGCAGGTCGAGGATCTGCGCCTGGATGGTCACGTCGAGCGCGGTGGTCGGCTCGTCGGCAATCAACAGGCGCGGGTTGCAGGCGATCGCCATTGCGATCATCACGCGCTGGTTCATGCCGCCGGAGAGCTGATGCGGGTAGCTGCCCAGGCGCGACGACGCGGCGGGAATGCCAACCTGCTCCAGCAGTTCGGTCGCGCGCTTCTTCGCCGTGCGCTTGTCGAGGTTCAGGTGCAGCCGCAGCGTCTCCATCAACTGGAAGCCGATGGTGAAGCAGGGGTTGAGGCTGGTGGTCGGCTCCTGGAAGATCATCGCGACCTCCTTGCCGACCAGCGAGCGGCGCGCCTTGTCGGAGATGCCGAGCAGGTCCTTTCCCGCGAAGCGCATGTGGTCCGCGCGCACGCGGCCCGGGAAGCCGACGAGGCCCATGAGCGCCATCATCGTGACGCTCTTGCCCGAGCCCGATTCGCCGACGATGCCGAGCACCTCGCCCTCTTCGAGCGTGAGGCTCACGCCGTCGACCGCATGCAGCACGCCGCCTTGCGTGGGAAATTCCACGTGCAGGTCTTTGATGTCCAGCAAAGGCATCGTTTCTCTCCTTTGCGTTGATTCAGCGCTTGAGCTTCGGGTCGAGCGCATCGCGCAAGCCGTCGCCCAGCAGATTGAAAGCCAGCACCGCCGCGAGGATCGCGAGACCCGGGAAGGTCACAACCCACCACGCGCGCAGCACGAACTCGCGCGCATCGGCCAGCATCGTTCCCCACTCGGGCGATGGCGGTTGCGCGCCGAGGCCCAGGAAGCCGAGCGCCGCCGCATCGAGGATGGCGGTGGAGATGCCGAGCGAGGCCTGCACGATCAGCGGTGCCGCGCAGTTGGGCAGCACCTCGCGGAACATCAGGCGCAGCGTGCCGGCGCCGCTCACGCGGGCCGCGGTCACGTAGTCGCGCGAGACTTCGGCGATGACGGCCGCGCGCGTGATGCGCACGTAATGCGGCAGCACCACGATGGCCACTGCAAGCATTGCGTTGACGAGCCCCGGGCCGAGGATTGCGACGATCACGATGGCGAGCAGCAAGCTCGGCAGCGTGAGCACGATGTCCATGAGCCGCATGATCGCGATCTCGAGCACGCCGCGGAAAAAGCCCGCGATGAGCCCGAGCACCACGCCCGCCACCACCGACAGCGCCACCACGGCGACACCGATCGACAGCGAAAGCCGCGCGCCGTACATGAGCCGCGAAAGAATGTCGCGGCCGATGGCATCGGTGCCCAGGAGGTAGCTCCACGTTCCGCCCTGCTGCCATGCAGGCGGCAGCAGGAAGACGGCGCTGTTGGTTTCGTTGGGCGCGTGCGGCGCGATCCACGGCGCGAACAGTGCGACGAGCAAGAGCACGACGATGGTCACGAGCCCGATGACCGCGCCGCGGTTCGCCGAGAACGCGGTCCAGAACTCGCGCCAGGGGCCGGGCGGCGCGGCATTGGCGCCGGTCGTCGGAATGGTGGGGTTCGAAGTCGTGGTCATCAGCGTCGAATGCGGGGGTTGATGACGCCGTAGGCCACGTCGACCAGAAGATTGACCAGCATCACAATGCCGCCGAGCAGCAGCATGCCGCCCTGCAGCACCGGATAGTCGCGCCGGCCGATGGCCTCGATGAGCCACTTGCCGACACCGGGCCAGGAAAAAATTGTCTCGGTGAGGATCGCGCCGGTGAAGAGCACGCCCACCTGCAGCCCGATGACCGTGACGACCGGGATCAGCGCATTGCGCAGCGCATGCAGGCCCACCACGCGAAAGCGCGAGAGCCCCTTGGCGCGCGCGGTGCGGATGTAGTCCTCGCCGAGCACTTCGAGCATGGCCGAGCGCGTCATGCGCGCGATCACCGCGAGCGGCACGGTGCCCAGCACGATGGCCGGAAGAATCAGGTGGTGCAGCGCCGACCAGAAGGCGTCGGTGTCGCCGGCGCGCAGCGAGTCGATCAACAGGAAGCCGGTTTCGGGCTCGATGAAGTACTGCACCGCGATGCGCCCCGAAACGGGCGTCCACCCGAGCTGCACCGAGAAGAACAGGATCAGCAGCAAGCCCCACCAGAAGATCGGCATCGAGTAGCCGGTGAGCGAGGTGGCCATCACGCCGTGGTCGAAGATGGAGTTGCGCCGCACGGCCGCGAGGATGCCCGCGGGCAGGCCCAGCAGCAGCGCGAAAAGAATCGCGCAGACGCCGAGCTCCACGGTGGCCGGAAAGAGCGCGAGGAACTCGCTCATCACCTTGTCCTGCGTGATGATCGACTTGCCGAGATCGCCATGCAGCACGCGGCCGATGTAGATGCCGTACTGCACGAGGATCGGCTTGTCGAAACCGTAGGCGGTGCGCAGTTCGGCATGGCGCGCGGGATCGATCCCGCGTTCGCCGGCCATGGTTTCAATGGGGTCGCCCGGCACGAGCCGGATGAGGAAGAAGGCCAGCAGCGTCATGCCGATGAAGGTCGGCACCAGCAGGCTCACGCGGGTCAATATGAATCTGAACATCGACCCGCGAATATGCAAGATCGATGCCGTGGCCCTACCCGGGCCGAACCCTTACTTCCTGGCGTCGCGCAGTTCGCGGCGGAGGATTTTTCCGACCGGCGTTTTCGGGAGGTCCGTACGAAACTCTACGATTCGCGGCTGCTTGTAACCCGTAAGGTTTGCTCTGCAGTATTCGCGCACCTGCGCCTCGGTGAGCGACTCGTCCTTCTTCACGATCACCAGCTTCACCGCTTCGCCGGTCTTGTCGTCGGCCACACCCACCGCCGCGCATTCGAGCACGCCCGGAATCTGTGCAACGACGTCCTCGATCTCGTTCGGGTACACGTTGAAGCCCGACACCAGGATCATGTCCTTCTTGCGGTCGACCACCTTGAAGTAGCCGCGCTCGTCGACCACGCCGATGTCGCCGCTCTTGAAGTAGCCGTCGGACGTCATGACCTTGGCGGTTTCGTCGGGACGCTGCCAGTAGCCGGCCATCACCTGCGGGCCCTTGATGGCGATCTCGCCCGGCTGGCCCATCGGCACTTCGTTGCCGTCGTCGTCCAGGAGCTTGAGCCAGGTGCCCGGCAGCGGCAGGCCGATGGTGCCGGTATAGGCCTTGCTGTTCGTGGGGTTGCAGGTGGTCGACGGCGAGGTCTCGGACAGACCGTAGCCTTCGCAGATCGGGCAACCCGTTTTCTCGAGCCAGAGCTTCGCGACCGCGGCCTGCACCGCCATGCCGCCGCCCACCGAAACCTTGAGGTTCTTCCAGTTGACGGTGTTGAAATCGGGATGGTTCGCGAGGCCGTTGAACAGCGTGTTGACCGCGGGGAAGCTGTGGATCGTGTGCTTCGAGAGCTCCTTCAGCACGCCCGCGAGGTCGCGCGGATTCGGAATCAGGATCAGCTTGCCGCCCGTGCGCATGTTCAGCATCATGCCGACCGTGAACGCGAAGATGTGATACAGCGGCAACGCGCACACGCTGGTGGGCTGTTCACCGGCCGGCACCTGCACCATGACGGGTTCGTTCCAGGCCTCGGACTGCAGCACGTTGGCGATCACGTTGCGATGCAGCAGCACCGCACCTTTCGAGACGCCGGTGGTGCCGCCGGTGTACTGCAGCACGGCCACGTCGTCGGGGCCGATGCTCGGAGCCTGCAGCGTGCGGCTCGCACCTTTGTCGAGCGCCTCATTGAAGCGCACCGCGCCCGGCAGGCTGAAGTGCGGCACCATCTTCTTGACGTTGCGCACCACGTAGTTGACCAGCGCGCCCTTCAGCAAACCGAGGCGGTCGCCCATCGAGGTGAGCACGATGTGCTTGATCGGCGTGGCCGCAATGCATTGCTGCAGCGTGGTGCCGAAGTTCTCCATGATGACGATGGCCTTGGCGCCCGAGTCCTTGAGCTGGTGCTCCAGTTCGCGCGGCGTGTAGAGCGGGTTCACGTTCACCAGGATCAGCCCCGCGCGAAGGATGGCCGCCACCGCGATCGGGTACTGCGGGCAGTTGGGCATCATCGCGGCCACGCGATCACCCTTGACCAGGCCCAGGCCCTGCAGGTACGCGGCGAAGGCCTTGCTCTGCCTGTCGGTCTCCGCGTAGCTCACGTCCTTGCCCATGAAGCTGTAGGCGGTGCGGTCGGCGAACTTGGTGAAGCTCTCCTCCATGAGCCCGACCAGCGAGGAATAGTGCGAAGCGTCGATGTCGGCAGGCACGCCTTGCGGGTAGCTGCTGAGCCAGGGGCGGTCGGTCATGGATGTGTCTCCTCCAGGTCTTGGAACTTGCGGGTAACTGAAACGAAAACGGCGCTCGAATGGCGCCGCGATGATCTGGCCCACCTTGCGGCGGGCCCGGATCGCCGGCCTATTCGATGGCCTTGCCCATATCTTCCACTACTTTCTTCGCATCCCCAAAAACCATCATGGTCTTGTCCATGTAGAACAGCTCGTTGTCCAGGCCGGCATAGCCCGCCGCCATGGAGCGCTTGTTCACGATCACGGTCTTGGCCTTGTAGGCTTCCAGGATGGGCATGCCATAGATCGGACTGCCCTTGGTGTGCGCCGCGGGGTTCACCACGTCGTTGGCGCCCAGGATGATCGCCACGTCGGCTTGGCCGAACTCGCCGTTGATGTCTTCCATCTCGAACACCTGGTCGTAGGGCACCTCGGCCTCGGCCAGCAGCACGTTCATGTGGCCGGGCATGCGGCCGGCCACCGGGTGAATGGCGTACTTGACGGTGATGCCCTTCTCGGTGAGCTTGGCTGCAAGCTCCTTCACCGCGTGCTGCGCACGTGCGACGGCCAGGCCGTAGCCCGGCACGATCACCACGGTCTCGGCATTGCCGAGCACGAAGGCCGCGTCGTCGGCGCTGCCGGTCTTCACCGGGCGCTGCTCCTTGGCCGCGCCGCTGTCCGTGGAGGCCTCGCCGCCGAAGCCGCCCAGGATCACGTTGAAGAACGAGCGGTTCATGGCCTTGCACATGATGTAGCTCAGGATCGCGCCCGAGGAGCCCACCAGCGAACCGGCCACGATCAGCATCGCGTTGTTCAGGCTGAAGCCGATGCCCGCGGCCGCCCAGCCTGAGTAGCTGTTGAGCATCGACACCACCACCGGCATGTCGGCGCCGCCGATCGGGATGATGATGAGCACGCCCATCACGAAGGCCAGCGCCAGCATCGCGAAGAAGGCCGGCCAGCTTTCGGTGAAAACGAACACCAGGCCCAGGCCGACCGTGGCCAGACCCAGCACCAGGTTGAGCATGTGCTGGCCCGAGAACTGCACCGGCGCGCCCTGGAACAGGCGGAACTTGTACTTGCCCGAGAGCTTGCCGAAGGCGATGACCGAGCCGCTGAAGGTGATCGCGCCGATGGCCGCACCCAGGAACAGTTCGAGCCGGTTGCCGGCGGGAATGGCATAGCGCACGAAGCCGTCGAGGATGACGGCGCCGTCCGGCGTCTGCGCGCCGATGAGCGCGGCCACGGGCGCGGCCGTGATGCCGAAGGCCCAGGGCTCGGCCACGGCGGCCACGCCGATGAAGACCGCGGCCAGGCCGATCATGCTGTGCATGAAGGCGACCAGCTCGGGCATCTTGGTCATCTCGACCTTGTTGGCCATGAAGGCGCCCAGGCCGCCGCCGACCACCACGGCCGCCAGCACCCATGCGAGGCCCGTGCCGAAGTCGACGTTGAGCGAGCGCGCCTGTCCGTGGATCAGCGCGATGGTGGTCAGCACGGCGATCGCCATGCCGGTCATGCCGAAGATGTTGCCGCGGATCGAGGTGGTGGGATGCGACAGGCCCTTGAGGGCCTGGATGAAGCAGACGCTGGCAACCAGGTACAGCAGCGTGACGAGGTTCATGCTCACTTGGTGGCTCCCTCTTCAGCCTTCGGTGCGGCCTTCTTTTCTTTCTTCTTGAACATCTCCAGCATCCGCCGCGTGACGAGGAAGCCGCCGAAGACGTTCACCGCGGCCAGGGCCACGGCCAGCACGCCCATGGTCTTGCCCAGCGGCGTGGTGGTGAGCGCGGCCGCCAGCATGGCGCCCACGATCACGATCGCCGAGATCGCGTTGGTCACGGCCATCAGCGGCGTGTGCAGCGCGGGCGTGACGGTCCAGACCACGTGGTAGCCGACATAGATGGCCAGCACGAAGATGATCAGGTTGATGACTGTGTGGGAAACGGGATCCATGGCGCTTGTTCTCCTCGGCGTGTTCGCTGTTCGCTTTATTTCTTCGTGACCTGGCCGTCCTGCGTGACGCGGCAGGCGGCGACGATGTCGTCCTCGAGGTCGATCTTGAGCGCACCTTCCTTCGTGACGATGAGCTTGAGGAAGTCGAGCACGTTGCGCGCATAGAGCGCCGATGCGTCGGCCGCCACGAGCGCCGCGAGGTTGGTCTCGCCGACGATGGTCACGCCGTGCTTCACCACCGTCTTGTCGGCTTCCGACAGCGGGCAGTTGCCGCCCACGCCGTCAGGCCCCTTGCCGGCGGCGATGTCCACGATCACCGAGCCGGGCTTCATGGCCTTGACCATGTCCTCGGTGATGAGCGTCGGCGCGGCGCGGCCGGGAATGAGCGCGGTGCTGATGACGATGTCGGCCAGCGCCACGCGCTTGGCGACCTCGACCTGCTGGCGTGCAAGCCAGCTCGGGGGCATCGGCTTGGCGTAGCCGCCGACGCCGACAGCGGCTTCCTTTTCTTCATCGGTGTCGTAGGAGACCTCGATGAACTTGCCGCCCAGCGATTCGATCTGCTCCTTGACGCTCGGGCGAACGTCCGACGCCTCGATGACGGCGCCCAGGCGCTTGGCCGTGGCGATCGCTTGCAGGCCGGCCACGCCGACGCCCAGGATGACGACGCGCGCGGCCTTCACTGTGCCGGCCGCGGTCATGAGCATCGGGAAGAAGCGCTGGTAGCGGTCGGCCGCGATCATCACGGCCTTGTAGCCGGCGATGTTGGCTTGTGAAGAGAGCACGTCCATGCTCTGGGCACGGGTGGTGCGGGGGGCGGCTTCCAAGGCAAAGCCAATGACCCCAGCCGACGCCAGGCGCTGCAGGCCCGCGGCATCGAACGGATTGAGCATGCCGATGACGACGGCGCCCGACTTCATCAACCCGGCCTCGGCGTCACTGGGCGTGCGCACCTTGAGCACCATGTCGGCGGACAACGCGCCCGCCTGGTCCGTGATTTCCGCGCCGGCGGTCTGGTAAGCCGCATCGGTGACGCTGGCTGCAACGCCGGCTCCCGACTGAACACGAACGATGTGACCGGAAGCGACCAGTTTCTTCACCGTTTCAGGTGTCACGGCCACTCGGGTTTCGCCAGCCGCGGTTTCGGCAGGCACGCCTATCAGCATAGAGATCTCCTCAGGGGAAGGGGCAGCACGGAATGCGGGCAGAGCTTACAGCAAGATTACAGTTGCTCGTGTCGCAAGAATGCCGCAGCGAGTTTGCCTGCCAAGGCCCATGCATGCTATCGATATAGCTATCTAATTTATAGCGACTTCGGGTATTTGCCGGTCGGAGCCGGCAGTCTCGCCCGAAGCCCGGATCGGCGTCTTGACCCCGATCAAGAACCCATGGATCAGGGCCAATATGTAAACGACGGTGCTTCGAATAGCAGCATTTGTATTCAACTGTAGTTAACTCTATTTAGCTTCCGCTCGAAAAACGCAATTAGCGTGCATTAGTTGGAATCTCTATTTCTTACGTCAGACGCAGATAGATACACTTCTGAGCAATCGCCCGCTCACTGAGGCTGGCGAAGGGAGGAAAAGGGGATGGAATGCGTATTGCCGTACTGGACAACGGGGCGGAACAGCTCAAGTTGATCAACCACACCATGGCGGGACTCGGGCACGAGTCTCACATGTACACCGAAGGAAAAACACTGCTGCAGTCCTTGCGCAGGCAGACCTTCGACCTGCTGATCCTCGATTGGAGCCTTCCTGATATCAAGGGGCTCGACGTGGTCAAGGCCATCCGGCACGAACTCAAGAGCCGATTGCCCATCCTCTTCGTGACCGACAGGCGCGACGAAGCCGACATGGTCGAAGCTCTCAACAGCGGAGCCGACGACTTCATGGCCAAGCCCATTCGGGCCGGTGAGCTGGAGGCCCGCGTCAACGCGCTGTTGCGCCGCTCCTATCCCGCGAAGCACGAGTCCGAACTGGTTTTCGGCCCCTACCACTTCTACCCGCCTTCGCGCCTGCTGAAGGTCCGGGGCAAGCCGGTCGAACTGAAGAACCGCGAGTACGAACTGGCGCTGTTCCTGTTCCAGAACCTGGGGCGCCTGCTCTCCCGCGAACACCTGCACGAGGCGGTGTGGGGGCTGGGCGTCGAGGCGCTCTCGCGCTCGCTCGACACCCACGTGTCGCGCCTGCGGACCAAGCTCGACCTTCGCCCCGCGAACGGCTTCCTGCTGCTGGCCATCTACGGCCTGGGCTACCGGCTCGAAACGATCGAGGCGAACACCCTGCCCGCAACCGCCTCGCGATAGCACCGGCGCACGCGGCGCACCATGGCGCCCACGCTACAGGCCGGGAATCTCCGCGGCGCTAAAGTCTCCAACCGCGTCCCGCAACAAGGAATGAGACGATGAATCGCATGACCCGGCGGCTGCTCGCCATCACGCTGCTCTGGAGCAGCTTCATCGGCCTGGCCGCCGCACAGGACATCGTCGAGGCCAGCGACATGGTGCGCGGCGGCATGCAGGCGATCCAGATGATCGACCAGGGCAAGGCCGGCGAACTCTGGGACGGCGCCACGCCAGCCACCCGCAAGCGCGTGACCCGCGTCGATTTCACGGGCAAGGTCGCCGGCAGCCGTGCATCGCTCGGCGCGCCCCAGCAGCGCACCTGGGTGGCGGTCAACCGCCAGGTCGTGGCCGACGCCGATGCGGACACGGCCGGCCAGTACGTCAGCGTCGAGTACGAGACCCGCTTCGCCAACAAGCCCGACGGCACCCTGCGCGAACTCGTGAGCTTCCACCTCGACCGCGACCGCACCTGGCGCTTCAGCGGCTACGTGCTGCGCTAGCCAGCCATGGCTGCGCGCTGGAAGCCCAACGTCACCGTGGCCGCGGTGATCGAGCAGGACGGCCGCTTCCTGCTGGTCGAGGAGCACGCCGCCGACGGCCTCATGCTCAACACGCCCGCGGGCCACCTCGATCCCGGCGAATCGCCGGCCGAAGGGTGCATCCGCGAGACGCTCGAGGAAACCGCCCACCATTTCACGCCCACCGCGCTCGTCGGCATCTACATGGCACGTTCGCGGCCACAGGCCGAGCAGGGAGAAGACGTGACCTACATGCGCTTCGCCTTCGCCGGCGTGCTCGGCGCCAAGGAAGAAGGCCGCGCGCTCGACGAAGGCATCGTGCGCACGCTGTGGATGACGCCCGATGAAATCCGCGCCAGCGTGGCGCGGCATCGCAGCCCGTTGCTGCTGCAGTGCATCGAAGACTACCTGGCCGGCCAGCGCCATCCGCTCGACCTGGTCCACATCGACGGATCGGTGCGGACCTCGCCGGTCAGAGGCTGAGGCAATTCGGCGTGACCGCTCAGCCTCTCAGACGATGACGCCGCCCCCGAGGCAGCGCTCGCCGTCGTACAGCACGGCCGACTGCCCCGGCGTCACGGCCCACTGCAATTCGCCGAAGCGCAGGCTGAAAGCGCCGTTGGCACCGTCGGAAAGTTCGCAGCCCGCATCGGCCTGCCGGTAGCGCGCCTTCGAGCCGTAGCTGCCCGCGGCGGGCGCCTCGCCGGACACCCAGCTCGCATCGTCCGCGTTCAAGGCCGACGACAGCAGCCACGGATGGTCGTGACCCTGCACCACCCAGAGCGTGTTCTTCTCCACGTCCTTGCGCGCCACGAACCACGGCGAATGGTCGCCCGATCCGCGCTGCGCGCCCTTTTCCTTGACGCCGCCGATGCCCAGCCCCTGCCGCTGCCCCAGCGTGTAGAAGCTCAGCCCCTGGTGCTCGCCGAGCTTGCGGCCGCGGTCGTCCTTGATCGGGCCCGGCTCCTTGGAGATGTAGCGGTTCAAAAAATCGCGGAACGGCCGTTCGCCAATGAAGCAGATGCCGGTCGAGTCCTTCTTCTTCGCGTTGGGCAGGCCGATTTCTTCGGCGATGCGGCGCACCTCGGTCTTGTGCAGTTCGCCGACCGGGAACAGCGTCTTCGAGAGCTGCGCCTGGTTCAGGCGATGCAGGAAATAGCTCTGGTCCTTGGCCGGGTCGAGCCCCTTGAGCAGCTCGTGCCGGCCGGCGGCCTCGTTCAGGCGCACGCGCGCGTAGTGGCCCGTGGCGATCTTCTCGGCGCCCAGGCGCATCGCGTGGTCGAGGAATGCCTTGAACTTGATCTCGGCGTTGCACAGCACATCGGGGTTGGGCGTGCGGCCGGCCTTGTATTCGCGCAGGAACTCGGCGAACACGCGGTCCTTGTAGTCGGCGGCGAAGTTGACATGCTCGATCTCGATGCCCAGCACGTCGGCCACGCTGGCGGCGTCGATGAAGTCGATGTTCGACGAGCAGTATTCGCTGTCGTCGTCGTCTTCCCAGTTCTTCATGAAGATGCCGACCACCTCGTGCCCCTGCTGCTTGAGCAGGTGCGCGGTGACGGCGGAGTCCACCCCGCCGCTCAGTCCGACCACGATCCGTTGCTTTGCCATAAGCCCGCCATTGTCCCAGCCCTGGGGTAGCGGCTTGCGGCGTGGGGGAAATCCGCCCCGGATGCGGCGAAGTGCGCCCTAGCGGATGCCGGCCAGCAGCTCGTAGGAGCGCAGCCGCGCCGCGTGGTCGAACACCTGCGAGGTGATCATCAGCTCGTCGGCCCCGGTGCGCGCGACGAAGGCCTCCACGCCCTGGCGCACCGTCTCGACCGAGCCGACCGCCGAGCACGAGAGCACCGAGTCGAGCAGCGCGTTCTCGGCCGGGCCCACCTTCTGGCGGTAGTTCTCCACCGGCGGCGGCAGGCGGCCGGGCCGGCCGCTGCGCAGGTTCACGAAGGCCTGCTGCCACGAGGTGGCGCGAAATTCGGCCTCCTCGTCGGTGTCGGCCGCGAACACGTTGAAGCCCAGCATCACGTACGGCTTCTTCAGCTGCGCCGAGGGCTTGAAGGTCTCGCGGTAGATCTGGATGGCCTGCATGATCTGCTGCGGCGCGAAGTGCGAGGCAAACGCATAGGGCAGGCCCAGGTGCGCCGCCAGCTGCGCGCCGAAGGTGCTGGAGCCGAGGATCCACACCGGCACCTCGAGCCCCTCGCCGGGCACGGCCCGCACGGGCTGCTGCGGCGTCTTCGACATGAAATCCATCAGCTCGACCACGTCCTGCGGGAACTGGTCGGCGTCCGATTCGAGGTTGCGGCGCAGGGCGCGCGCGGTGCGCTGGTCGGAGCCCGGCGCCCGTCCGAGCCCCAGGTCGATGCGCCCCGGGTACAGCGAGGCCAGCGTGCCGAACTGTTCGGCGATCACCAGCGGCGAATGGTTCGGCAGCATCACGCCGCCGGCGCCGATGCGGATCGACGAGGTGCCCGCCCCGATGTACGACAGCAGCACCGCCGTCGCCGCACTCGCGATGCCCGGCATGCCGTGGTGCTCGGCGAGCCAGTAGCGCGTGTAGCCTAGCTTTTCGCCGTGCTGCGCCAGCGAGAGCGAGTTGCGGAACGACTGCGCGGCGTCGCTGCCCTCGGTGATGGGGGAGAGGTCGAGGATCGAGAACGGAATCATGGGCGCCATCATGGCGCGAAGCGCCCGCCGCCGCCGCCGCAGGGGCTATTCGGTTTGGTATAGCGTCGTCACGCTCGCGAAGTCCCGGCCGTTCTGCGTGATGTCCACCTGGAACGGCACGCTTTCGCCCGGCGCGATGGCCGGCAGGTTCTCCACCATCTTGAAGCCGGTGAGCTGCCCGTTGCGGTCGCGCAGGCTCACCCACAGCCGCACCTTGCCGATGATGGCGTTGCCCGGGTTCTTCACGCTGCCCGTGACCTCCACGCTCTTGTAGGTGAAGCGCTGGCTGAAGTTCAGCAGCACGCTGCCGAGCTCCGCCTTGGTGCCGGTCACCTTCACTTCGAGCGGCTTGCGCGGCCCCGGCAACGCGGCGCGGCGCATCGGCTTCCATTCGATGCGGGTCGAGGTGAAGCGCTCCATGTCCTCGGGCTCCAGGAAGATCGGGAAGCGCTCGCCCGGATAGAGGTAAGCGAGCCCCGTGATGTTCGTCGTGCCATGCGCCTTGCTGCCGCTGAAGCGCGAGATCACGCCGCCCGGCGCGAGCACGATCGCATCGGTGCTGCGGTTGACCAGCTCGCCGAGAAAGAGCCGCTGCTGGATGTTGTTGCGCCCGTCGACCAGCGGCAGCAGTTCGAGATCCTTCGGATCGAAGCGCTCGCTGTCATCGGCCAGCAGGTCTTCGGTGCCCAGGCGCAGGTCGGGGTTGAAGCTTTCCGGCCCGGCCGCGGTGCGGATCACCCGGTCGGCGTTGAGCACCGGCGTGCGCGAACCGGACGCCTCGACGAGGTTGTAGCCGATGCGGTAGTCCCAGGCCGCGATCGCCGCCGCACGGCCAAAGCGGGCGACGCTCACGTCCACCGACGTCTGCGCGCCGGGCTTGAGCTCGCTCGCCTGCGCATAGCCATGGCCGAAGCCGATCACCTGTCCGGCGTCGTCGTACAGCGTGGCGAGCACGTCGATGCCGCCGACGATGGCCGCGTCCTTGCGCGTGTTGTCGATGCGGCCCACCAACCGCACGCGGTCGCCTTGCTGCACCAGGCGCACGCGCGAGAAGGTCATGCGCGGCCCCTCCACCGCGTTGTAGGGCTCGGCGAGTTTCTGCACCTGCAGCGTCTGCCGCGTCACGTTCTTCCCGTTCGGCATGTCGATCAGCGTGGGCGCGCTCTCGCCCGGCTCCAGCACGAAGGTCGGCAGCGTCTCGGTGCGCTCGTCGACCTTGCTGTCGCCGTCGTAGTAGGTCGCCCGGATGCCCGCACGCGACAGCGGCTTGCCGGTCTCATTGCGCGCCACCACCAGCAGCTTGGGCTGTGCCGAACTGCCGCTGCCCACCAGCACCTGCCGCGGCTCACCCAGCTTCAGGCCGTCCTCCGGGATCGTGCGGTCGACGATGGCGGCCACCACGGGCCGCGCATCGGCGGGGCTGCGCGACGCGATCAGCAGCTCGGCGATGCGCGCCACCAGCACCACGGCCAGCACGACGGCAATACCGATGCCGACCTTGCGCAGCATCAGCTTCTGCCGCAGTGCCTCTTCGGCCGCAAGCCGCCGGCCCGCTTCGTTCTTGACCTGGTTCAGCACCCGTTCGAGGCGGTCGGAGACGTTGTCTTCCACCAGCGTGACCGAGCCGCAGTGATCGCAGGTGTATTCATTGAGGCCGGTGCGCTTGAGCACGCTGCTGCCGCATTCGCCGCACTTGAGCGTCTGGAGATCGATGGTCATGAAGCGCTTTCGTCGTTCTTGTTGTCGTCGTCCGCGTGGTAGGCATTCTTCAATGCCGCACGCAGACCCTCCACATCGCCCGCCGCCACTTCGCGCACGCCGGGCAGTCCGGCGAGGCCGCAGGCGCTCGATGCCACCACCGGCAGGCCGGCCGCCAGGGCGCGCAGCAGCGCGCGCGGTGCGTGCTCGATGTGCGCGGGCAGCACCACCACGCGGGCGCCGCTCAAGCCGTCGACCCGCCAGTGCATGTGCTCGACGCTGTCGATGCCGCGCCAGAGCTGCGCATCGTCCGACGGCGATCCGAGCACGCGCAGGCGGCACGGCCAGCCTTGCAGCGCCGCGGCCAGTTCGCGCGCGCCCTTTCGCGCGAGCGCACTCGCGGCGAACACGATCAGCGGTGGCGCGGCAACCGCAACATCGATGCCGCGAGCGGCAGGCAGCATCCAATCGAGCCGCAACGATGCCGCCCGCGGCGCCATCGCGGCCAGATGCGCGCCCACCCCGGCATGCGGCGTGACCACCATCTCAGCCCGCACCAACGCCGCGGCCTCGGCCTGCACGAACGCGGCATCCGCACGAAAGTCGCGCAGCGTGGCGTCGTCGGGCCAGCGTCGTGCGGCCGCATCGAGCCGGCGTTCGATCTCCGCCATCGGCAAGGCGCTGGCCAGCACCGTGGTGCGGCGGCCGTCGAGCGCGCCGAGCTGCTGCAGATGCGGCAGCAGCGCTTGATCGATCACGAGTTGCGTGTGCTCGGGCTTCAGGCGTGCGGCGAAGGCCAGCGCCAGCCAGCGTTGCCCGTCGATCAGGCTGCCCTGCCGCCGGCCCGCGTGCCGCGCCCAAAGACGCTGCCACACGGTGCGGCGCAGGCTGGTCCACCACGGCGACTGAACGGAGGCGGCGCCATCCGCGACGGCTTCCCTGCGCCAGCCCGTGGCCGGCCCGGCGCGCCAGAACGCAAGCCGCAGCGGCACCGGCTGCATGCGGTCGGCGCCGGCATGGTGTTCGCCGAGATAGCGCGCGAACTCGGGCGTCCATGCATCGAGCAGGACGGCCGTGCGCCCCTGTTGCGCCACGGCAGGGAGCGAGCGATGCCGGAAGCAGGCCGTCTGGTCGCAGCTGAGGCAGCCACGCGCCAGCGGCAGTGGCGCTGCAGTGCTGGCGCCCTCTTCCCCCGCTCGTCGCAGCGCCATCGGCACAGCGGGCATCGCGAGCGGCGAGCGCGCGCGGATGCGCAGCACCAGCTCGTCGGAAGTCAGCTCGACCTCGAGCCGCCACGCGTGCTTTGCGCGCAGCTTGAGATCGACGTAGTTCCAGAACACCGTCGCATCCACGGCATCGCCCGGCGCATCGGCGGCCTGTTCGATGCGCGCCGTGTGCCCGTGGCGCTCCACCAGTTCGAGCCCGGCGCGGGACGCCACGGTGGCGAGCGCATTCGAGAGTTGGCAGAGGCCCCCGGCCAGCGTGGGCACCACGCAGCCGCCGCGCAGTTCGCGGCCCTGCACGAAGCCGCGCGAAGCGCTCGGCCGGCCCAGCTGGCGCCAGAAGCTCAGCAGTTCGCCGGCCGGCACCTCGATGGCGTCGAAGGCACCGCGCGCCACGCGCAGGTTCTGCACCTTGCCGGCCACCAGGGGAAATTCGTCCGCGCGTCCGTCGGACCACAGCGGGGTGCGGTACTGCGCGAGCACCGGCGCGTCGGCCAATGCATGGGCATCGCCATGCCAGCGCCGGGCTGAAGGCCGCAGCGCCTCGCGCAGCGCGTGGGCACTGGCCAGCAGACGGGAGCGCAGCCAGAAATCGATGGCCTCGATGCGGCGCGGCGGCTGCCAGGCCCGCACGCTCACACCGAAGGGCCTCGCTTGCGCCATTGGCCGAGGTCGACCTCGATGCGTTCGTTGATGTTGCCGCTCCAGTGCGCCTCGAAACCGGCCGCGCGCAGTAGCTCGACGATGCGGTGGCCGATCACCACGGTGTTGGCCTCGCGCTGCTCGATCTCGGGAATCATCCCGCCGCTGAATGCCAGATGCAGACGGCCGGTGTGCACGGCCGTGTCCAGGTCCTGCGAGTGATAGAAGCAGCAGCCCCGAATGCCGGAGGCGAGGCGCCCCGCCGCACGCCAATGCTCGCGCACGTCGTCGTGGCCGTCGGAAAGCGTGTTGCCGGCGCGGTGCAGGGCGATGACCTTTTCGCTGCGCAGCTGGGCGAACACGGCTTCGAGCCGGTCGTACTCGGTCTCTGCCGGCCACTCGGCCTCGGCCGCGTGCTTGGCGGCGCAGATGCTGGCCGCCTCGGCCTTGACCCAGGCCCTGTCTTCGCTCGTGAGCTCGTCGGGGTCGAGATACTCGTCGGTGATCATCCACTCGACATCGGCATCGGGATAGAAGCCGCACCACACCAGATCGTGAATGCGTCCGCGCGTATCTTCAGGGGCTAGTGTTAGAGCCATGCGTGTTGGGTTGTCGCGTCACGGGCGACGGGTCATGCTTTCATTTTTCCTGGCGGAAACGTCGTCGTATTTTCGCGTGTCCGCACCACAGTGGCGCAGTAATGCGAAAGCATGAAGTCGGGAGGTCATCCCTTCCGCGTCGCCATCATGATTGATGCGCTGCGGCAAGGCAATGCGCCTTTTGGCCCCCTCGCCGTCCGCCGCACGGCCGGCCTGCACGAACTTTCGGCCTGGTGGCGCACCGGCATGGGGCCACATGGAAACGCCGGATGCATGGCTATGCTCGTCGCCTCTTCCATGGCCCGCCTTCATCCGTCCGTCGCACGCATCGCCCATCTGTCCACGCAGACGCCGGGGTACGGGTACGTCTCGCCCGATGGACGCTACCAGGCGGTGGAGGTCGGCGGCGACACGTTGATCGTCGATCTGCGGGAACGGCTGATGCACCGGGCGCCCGGCGTGTACCCGCGCGGCTTCGAGGAGGCGGCGGCCGATGGCGCGAAAGGCACCACGCTGCGGGTGGAAGGCGAGGAAACCGCCACCGCCTACCTGCCGGCGTGGGCCGATCTCCAATGGATTGCGCTGGAAAACGCAGCCGACGACTTCTGGACACCATGGCCCGATCCTCGATCGGCCAGCCTGCCACCGGTCGATGAAACGCTGCCCACCGAATGGACCTCCGATGCACCGCAAGCCATGGAACGCGTGCGCAGATCCATCGGCGACTGGGTGGCGTGGCTCATTGCGCTTGCGTTGCTGGCCTTTTTCGCGGTCTTCGGCCTCAGGGCGATGACCTGGGCGCTGGCCGGCGGGTGGCAGTGGCTCTGGATGGCGGTCGGCCTGCCGGTGTTCGCGATGTTCTCGGTGCTGACGGTGGTGTTCGTCGCCACGACCTGGCGCGAGCGGCGCCGCGTGCGCGTGGCATTGAGCGGCATGTCGCTGGAACGCGGGGAAGGCTTTCGCGTCGGCGAGCCGCTCGAACTGCGCCTGCTCGCGACCGTGCCCGAGGCCCACAGCGGCGAGCGCACGGTGGCGCCGGAGCGCATCGCCGTGCGGCTGATGCGGCGGGCGGTCCACAGCGAAACCGATGGCCACTGGACCCTGGCGGACGAATGCTGCGACGAGGCGGTTGCCGTGCGCGACGACACGACGCGCGCCGGCCGGGTGCTCTATGGGTGCGAGCTTTGCGCGCGCCCCGCTCCCAACGACGCGCCGGCGCAGTGGTTCGTCACGCTGCACGAAGCGGCCGGGCCGGACAGCGCGCCCTTCGTCCTCGCCGGCCTGCGGCTGCTGGCCGCGCGCTGACCCAGGCGTCCGAAACGAGACGACAAGAAAAAGCCGGCCCCTGCTTTCGCAGGGCCGGCTTCGACAAGAGCTGGTGCTCCTGGAGGATTACAGCGGCAGTGCGTCGCCGCGAGCGGCAGCGCGGGCTGCGGCGCGGACGGCATTGCGGTCCACGGTGCTGGCGACCAGCGGAGCCACGCCAGCCGATGCGCCTTCGGCGTACGGGTCGGCGCTGTGTGCGGCGGCAACGGCTTCCGAACGGACGGCAGCGCGGCTGGTCGACGAGACGAACACTTGCGCAGGACCTGCATTGGCGCCGGTGGCGTACGGGTTGGCGCTGTGCGCGGCAACCACGGCCTGGCTGGCGACGTCGGCGCGGCTGGCGGCCGAGGTCAGTTGGTGCACGCCGTCATAGCTTTCAGCGTGGGCGGCACCGGCAACAGCCATCAGGGCAACAGCAACGGCGGAGAGGATCTTCGAGGCGGTCATTTGGATTTCCTTCAATTCAGTTCAGTTTTTGCTTCGGATGATTTCGAACCGGTCTTGGGTGGGTCACCGTCCCTCCGGGGGCGGCCACCTCGCTCGGGGCCCTGTTCACCCAGATCGGCTTGGGGGCCGTCTGTGGATGTATTGTGCGACGCCATCTACGTGAAAACCCTTAGCAAAAGGAACCGCGGCGTTCACGGAACGGAAACAATCAATGCTCAAAGGTCAGCGAACTTCGGTTTGACCTACAGTTCGCGCATGGAAACGACGCCTCTCCCGCCCCTTGCCTCCTGGGGCACGCCGGACTCGGTCTTCGACCTGCTGGAAGGCACTTGGGACATGGACCGCACGATCGAGGGCAAGGCCACGATGGTCGGGACCGCCCGGTTCGCGCGGCTCGACACCGACCAGCTGAAATACCGCGAAGAGGGCCGGATTCAGTTGCCCGATGGGCAGGCGTTAGACGGGCACCGGGAGTACGTCTTCGAACGCAGCCCGGACGGTTTCTCGGTCTTCTTCGCCGAGACCCCGCTGCGCCTCTTCCACGCCATCGCCATCGTGCGAGAAGGCGACGAACTCGTGGGATCGGCCGGCCACCTCTGCATTGCCGACCAGTACGACAGCGTCTACCGGTTCCGTGCGGACGGCTCGTTCGTCATCGAGCACCTGGTGAAGGGCCCGCGCAAGGACTACCTCTCGCGCACCGTGTTCAAGCGGCGCGGCCTGTAGCGATCCGTCAATCCCGGTCGAGCCGCCAGCTCGGCATGCCGCGCATCACCGTCTGCACGAGCATGGCGCAGATGCCGCACTTGATGAGGTCGCCGGGAATGAAGACCAGCATCGCCAGCGCCGCCTGCGTGAGCGACATGTGGGCGATCAGCGAGAGCCCCACGATGCCGAAGGCATAGACCACGACGATGCCGCCGACCACCGACGCGAAAAACGCCGCGGCCAGCAGCCCCTTGCCGGTCGCGCCGGCCATGCGGCGCATCAGGAGGCCGCAGGCAAAGGCGCCGAACATCCAGCCAAACAGGAAGCCCCCGGCCGGCGCGACGAACACCGCCAGCCCGCCGCGCCCGCCCGGCAGCAGCGGCAGTCCGAGCGCCACCGCCAGCAGGAACAGCGCAATCGCGAAGAAGCCGCGCCGCGGCCCCAGCAGGCAGCCGGCCAGCATCACGCCCAGCGACTGCAGCGTGATCGGCACGCCGAACGGCAGATCGACCTTCGGGATCAGGCCGAACACCGCCATCAGTGCGGCGAACAGCGCGATGTACGAGAGCGAGCGGGACGAGGTGATGGAGCCGGTGGTGGTCATGTCGGATTCGGAAGAGGGGTGTTCGTCGGATTCTGCGCCGCGCGCGGGCTAGCGCCCCAGCCGCGCAGCCAGCGCATCGGCCACCCGTTCGGCGGTCTGCAGCGTGCGGATGGTCAGTGGCGCCAGCAGCCGCAGCCCGCCGCCGTGGCCCGCGCGAGCGCGGTAGGCGTCGTCCAGACGCTGCCACTGCACATAGAAGTTCTCGGCAAAGCGAAGCATCAGGCCGATGCCGAGAGCGATCCGCTCGGTCGGCACGCCGAAGCGCTGCAGCGGCTGCATCACGGTCTCGAGCACGGCCAGCAGGTCTTCGAAGCGCGTGGTGAGCGTCAGCATCAGCGCGAGCACGGTCGCGCTGGCCAGGCGCAGCGCGCTCGCCACGCCGAGCAAGGTCGTTCCCAGGAACCAGTGAAAGCCCACGATCAGCGCGCAGGCGATCGCGATGCCCGCCAGCATCCGCACACGCAGCCACGCCGTGCGGCCGAGCGATGCGAAGAGCAGCAGCACCACGATGCACGCGATGCCCAGGTGCACGGGCCGCTCGACCAGCACCAGCAGCGTGCCGCACACCGACAGCACCGCGAGCTTGACCCACGCCGGCAGCGCGTGCATCCAGGTCGGATGCGACGAATAGAGGCTACGCACGGCCGGCGCCCCGCTCGGCCTCGGCGCGCTGGCGCACGTTCTCGGCATAGGCCTCGCAGACTTCGCGCCCCGGCCCGTCGGCGCGCACCCTGCCCTGTTCGAGCCACAGCACGCGCTCGAAGTCGTATACGTGTTCGAGCAAGTGCGTGGAGACGACGATCTGCTGGCCGGTGGCTTCGAGCTGCGCCGCCAGCCGCGCCTGGCTCAGCAGGTCGAGGCTCGCGAAGGGCTCGTCGAGCAGCAGCGTGGCGGGCTGGCCGATCTGCAGCGCGAGCAGGCACACCTGCTGCCGCTGCCCCTGGCTGAGTTCGCCGATGGCGCGCCCGGCCCACGCCGCGAGCCCGCGCTGCGCCAGAAACTCACGCGCCCGCTCGCGTGCCACGTGCCGCGTTTCACCGCGCGCGGTGAGGCTGAACGCAAGCTCCTCGGCCACGGTGGGAAAGATGATCTGGTCGTCGGGGTTCTGGAACATCAGCCCCACATGCTGCGAGAGCTGGCGGCGGTCGGCCTGGGCCCCCTGTGTATCGCAGCCATGCACCACGACGCGCCCCTGCTGCGGCTGGTCGAGCCCGCTGATGAGGCGGAACAGGCTGCTCTTGCCAGCGCCGTTGTCGCCGACGAGGCCGATGCGCGCTTCGTCGAGGCTGAGCGTCAGGCCGTCGAAAACGCGCTGTTCGCCGCGAACCAGCGTGACCGATTCGAGGCGGATGCTGTACGGGACGAGGGGGTCGGTAGGGGTCGGCTGCGGCAAGGGGTCGCCACTGTACCCCAAGCCCTTCCTGCGCCTTTCTCAGGCCGCGCTGAAAAAAAATGCGTTGACCTCGCCTGCGGACAGCATCCCCGCGCCCATCGCACGAAAGCCGGCGTCGCTGCCGTCGAAGGCCTCGACGGCGATGCGGTCGAGCAGTCCGAGCGCCGCCTGCAGCGGGCCGCAGCCCAGGCTGATGCGGCGCGCGCCGGCACCTGCGAGCACCACGACCGACGGCGCCTGGCTGTGGCCGGCATAGACGTTCACCGGCAACGGCACCTCGGCAGCGAGACCTGCGATTTCATCGAGCTTCGACATGCCCGGCACGAAGATGCCGTCGGCGCCGGCCGATGCGTAGAGCCGGGCGCGCCGCAGCGTGTCTTGGTAGCGGGCGGCGGGATCGTCGTTGGCGACGAAATAGGTGTCGGTGCGGGCGTTGATGAAGAAGCGCGCATCGAGCCGGCGCAGCGCCTCGATGCGTTCGCACAGGATCTCCGGCGGCGCGAGCTCCCGCGTTCCGGGCAGCGTGCCGTCTTCGATGTTCACGCCGACCACGCCCATGTCGATGAGCGCGCGCACCACCTCGCATACGGCCTGCGTGCTGTCGCCGAACCCGCGTTCGATGTCGACGGTGACTGGCAGGCTGGTCACGCGGCAGATGCGCGCGGTGGCCGCGAGCAGTTCGTCCACCGGCATGCGCTCGCCGTCCGAATAGCCCAGCGCCCATGCGATGCCTGCGCTGGTGGTGGCGATGGCCTTGGCCCCGGCGCGCTCGACGATGCTCGCGCTGACCGCGTCCCACGCGTTCACGAGCACCAGGGGCGCGGGGCCTGCATGCAGCCGGTGGAAGGTTTCCGTTCGCTGTTGTCTTGTTTCGATGGAGGGCATGGTGTGTCGTCTGGATCGATGGATATGAGAAGGAGCGTAGCGGCGCCCAGCCCCTGGAACTTGGAGAAAACTGCGGCCCGGCGCGCTGCGGCTACAGTAGTCGCCCCGAATCGAAGGAACATCAGCCATGGGCGCACAGTGGAAAGCAAAGCACAAGGACCTGGCCGCCAATGCCAAGGGCCGCCTGTTCGGAAAGCTCGCCAAGGAAATCATGATGGCCGCGCGCAACGGCGCCGACCCGGCCTCCAATTCGCGCCTGCGGCTGGTGGTGGAGCAGGCCCGCAAGGTCTCGATGCCCAAGGACACGCTGGACCGGGCCATCAAGAAGGGTGCGGGCCTCACGGGCGAAGCGGTGCATTTCGAACACGTGATCTACGAAGGCTTCGCGCCCCACCGCGTGCCGGTGATGGTCGAGTGCCTCACCGACAACGTGAACCGCACCGCGCCTGAAATGCGCGTGCTGTTCCGCAAGGGGCAACTGGGCACCTCGGGCTCGGTATCGTGGGATTTCGACCACGTCGGCATGATCGAAGCCGAGCCCGCGAATGCGACGGCCGACGCCGAAGTCGCCGCCATCGAGGCCGGTGCGCAGGACTTCGAGCCGGCTGGCGAAAGCAACGCCGCCGTGTTCCTGACCGACCCGACCGACCTGGACCTCGTGAGCCGCGCGCTGCCGGCGCAAGGCTTCACCGTGCTGTCGGCCAAGCTCGGCTACAAGCCGAAGAACCCGGTCGATCCGGCGAGCCTGAGCGCCGCGGACCTGGAGGAAGTCGAAGTCTTCCTCGCGGCCATCGACGCGAACGACGATGTGCAGAACGTGTACGTGGGCCTGGCGGGCTGAAGCCCTCTGCTGTTGTTGCGGGAGATGCAAGTGACGAGCCCCGACGCATCGACCGCCCGCACCCTCGCCGGCAAGTGCCTGTGCGGCGCCGTCCACTACGCGGTGGCCGACGAATTCACCTATGCCCTCAACTGCCACTGCGCGGACTGCCGGCGCGCGACGGGCTCGGCCTTCAAGCCCTTTGCCGGCATCGAACGGCACAAGCTGGCGCTCACGCAGGGCGCGGACCAGATCCTGATCCACGGCGAGGCAGACGCCGGCGACATCCACTGCGGCAAGTGCGGCTCGTTCCTTTATTCGGTGGTGCGCGAGGGCATGTTCGTGCATGTCACCCTGGGCACGCTGGTCGACGATCCGGCCATCCGCCCCAGCGCGCACATCTTCGTCGGCTCGAAGGCGCCTTGGTTCACCATCCACGACGACCTCCCCCAGCACCAGGGGCACGCGGGCGCCGACTGAGCGCGGGCTTCAAGCCTTCCGCGGCTTGCGCTGCAGCGGCAGCCACAGCGTGAACAACGTGCCCGTCGGCCCCGAGCGCCAGCTGACGCCCCCGCCTACGGCCTGCGCGCGGCGCAGCTGGTTCTGCATGCCGCGCCCGCCGGCCTCGGCCATCGCCTTGTCGACGTCGAAGCCCTGGCCGTTGTCCTGGATGGTCACGCGCACGCCGTCGGCCTCGGGCATGGTGCCCACGCGGATCTCGGTGGCACGCGTGTGGCGCAGGATGTTGGCGATGCTCTCCTGCACGATGCGCAGGATATGCAGCGCGCTGGTCGGGTCGAGCCAGTCGATCGGCGGGATCTCCTGCACCTCCCAGCGCAGCACGACGCCGGAGCCCTCGAGCCGGGGACCGAGGCGGTAGCGCAGCGTGGCCAGCAGGAGCAGCAGGTCTTCCTCGAGCGGCTCCATCGAATCGATGGTGAGCTTCAGGTCGTCCAGACAGCTTCTGAGGATGTGCGACACCTTCTCGTCGCTGAGGCGCCCGTTCTCCACCGAACGGATCGCGCTGATGAGCGATGAGCCCAGGCCATCGTGCATGTCCTGCATCAGCCGCTGGCGCTCGTCGCCGATGGTCTGGCGCTTCTCCACCTCGCGCAGCCGGCGGTGGCTCTGCTCGAGCTCGGCCTCGCGGGCCTGCAGGCGCTCGGCGAGGCTGGCGTTGACCAGCTCCACCTCGGCGATGGCGTTGACGTAGCGCCGGTACATCAGCGTGCCGAAGACTGCGAAGGTCACGGCGTTGGTGTAGGACCCCAAATACCAACCCTCGGGGCTCGCGAAGTTGTTCTGCAGCAGCCAGTCGGACAGGCCCAGCAGCACGCACACACCGATACCGGCTGCCACCAATCGGCCCTCGTTCGAGCGGCGCCAGGCGCTGATGCCGCCCACCAGCGCAACGGCACCTCCCATGAAGGCCGCACCGATGTAGATGATCGGTGTGACCTGCGGGGTGTTCGTCAAGATGCCGAGGCCCGGCAGCGTCAGCACGCCGATCAGCGCGGTCCAGCCGACCACGCCGTACGTCAGCCACTTGAGCCGGCGGCCGTGCAACTGGCGCAGCGCGAAGTGCACCACCGCGACCAGCCAGAACAGCGAGTTGACCGTGAGCCACGCGAACCAGTCGTTGGCCACCGGCAGGCCTACGTAGAAATGCAGGCTGCGCAGGAACGAGGTGGTCGCGAGGTTGAAGAAAAGCAGGTAGCCGGTTTCGTGCCGGCGCCGGAACCACACGAACAGCGCGAACAGGCCCACGGCCATGAAGGCAGCGCCGAGCATGGCGGGCAGGTCCTGCTGGAACCACAGGCGCTTGTCATAGCGGTCCTTCAGCGAATCGACCGGGCCCAGCCACAGCGAGGACACCGCCACCTGTGCATTGCGGGTGTGCTCCAGGCGGATGAGGATTTCCTTCAGCGGCACCGCATCGGGCGTCTTCTCGATCACCACCCACAGCGGCGTGCGGGTGCTGTTCCACAGCGGCCCGTTCTCCTGCGCGCGGTGGACCAGCCGGCCGTCGGCATACACCGCGATGGTGCCGTCGGTCTTGATGCGCACGCCGTACAGCGCGAGCGGACCGGTGGAAACGGGCAGGTCGCGCACCGACACGCGCAGCCAGGTGGTGCGCGTCGCGCTGGCGATGAAGCGGCCGTCGGCCTGGCGCAGCAGCGCGATGGGCAGGGACAGGGGCAGCTCGATGGGCTGCCAGGTGTCGGGTAACGCCCGGCTGTCCATGACGATCGAGGGTTCGCGAAAGCCCGGCGCCTCGGTGACCTGCCAGTCGGCGTGGGTGATCCGGGTCGCCGGCACGCCCGGCGCGGCGGAGGGGCCGCCGAAGAAGACGATCATGACCGCCAGGAGGGCGATGGAGACGGCCAGCACCACGTTGGCCCAGAGGGGAGCCGCGCGGTATTTCGAGAAGCCGTCGAAGAACCACGCATGCAGTTGGCGCACCACGGGGAAGTTCATCGGGGCGCGGACTGCGGGACGGGGTTCAAGTTATTGCCGGGGACGAGGATGTCCGGGGCAAGACGCATGACCGAAGCGGCAATGAGGGGGCTTCGGTCATGCAGGAGAGAGCCGTCGGATCAGAACGGGATGTCGTCATCCATGTCGTCGAAGCCCGACGACGACTTGGCCGGTGCCTGGCGCGGCGCGGCCGAGGGCGCCCGGGGTGCCGCAGCCGGAGCGCGGGGAGCGTAACCGCCGCCGCCGCCACCATTGCCACCCTGCGAGTAGCCACCGCCCCCGCCGCCTTGCGAATACCCGCCGTCATCTTCCGGACCGCCCGACGGGCCGCCCTGGCCCTGGCGGCTGCCCAGCATCTGCATCTGGTCGGCGCGGATTTCGGTGGTGTACTTTTCGATGCCGTCCTTGTCGGTCCACTTGCGCGTGCGCAAGGAGCCTTCGACATAGACCTGCGAGCCCTTGCGCAGGTACTGGCCGGCGATTTCGGCCAGGCGGCCGTTGAAGACGATGCGGTGCCACTCTGTGGCTTCGCGCATTTCGCCGCTTTGCTTGTCTTTCCAGCGATCGGTGGTGGCCACTGTGACGTTCGCGACCTGGTCGCCGCTCGGGAAGGTACGCATTTCGGGGTCGCGCCCCAGATTGCCGACGACGATGACTTTATTGACCGATGCCATATGCACTGCCCCTGATAAGTAGATGAAGGAGGAGGAAAAAGAACCGGAGATTGTGCCCCAAGGCAGCCGGCCGGAGCCTGCGCCATCGCGCCCGGATGCCAGAATGGACCGCACCGATGAACCGAGAACCCGACTTTTTCGAGCATCTGCGCGCCGAGCTGCGCGGCGGCCGCGTCTGGCTCGACCGGGCCATCGTGTTGGGCTACGCCATTGCGGCCGGGCTCTTCGTGGTGGGCTTCACCTTCGCGAGCGACTGGGTCTTCGGCCAGTTCCACGCCTTCTACCGCACCTGGCCCTGGGCCGTGCTGCTGACGACGCCGCTCATCACCGCGGGCGTCGTCTGGGCCACGCTGCGGTTCTTTCCCGGCGCGGGCGGCTCGGGCATTCCGCAGATCAAGGCAGCACTGCACCCGGCGCTGCCCGAAGAACGGCGCTTCGTCTTCGCGTCGCTCCGGCTCACGGTCGCCAAGATCGGCCTGGGCGTGGCCGGCTTCGCGGCGGGCCTGTCGATCGGACGCGAGGGGCCTTCAGTGCAGGTCGCGGCCGGCGTGATGCAGCACGCGCGGCGCTGGCTCTCCCCCAACACCGCCATCGACGGGCGCGCGCTGCTGGTGGCCGGCGGGGCGGCCGGCATCGCGGCGGCCTTCAACGCGCCGCTCGCGGGCGTGGTGTTCGCCATCGAGGAGCTGTCGGGGCGGCTGGAGGCGCGCTCCAGCGGCCTGATCATCACGGCCATCGTGCTGGCGGGCCTGGTGGCGGTGTCGGCCTTCGGCAATACCAGCTACTTCGGCGTGATCCGCGTGCCACGCCTGGGCTGGGACGCGCTCGGGCCCGGCCTGCTGGTCACCCTCTTGAGCGGCGCGGCCGGCGGATTGTTTGCACGGCTCCTGACCGCTTCGCTGACCGGGGCGCCGGGGCGCTTCAACCGCTGGCGGGCGCGCTTTCCGGTGCGCTTCGCGGCCTGCGGCGGGCTGGCGGTGGCGGTCATCGGGCTGGCGACGGGCGGCGTCACCTTCGGCGCGGGTTCGGAGGCGGTCAAGCAGATGCTGCAGGGCCACGACGAACTGACGCCGCTCTACACGGTGCTGAAATTCATCGCCACCTGGCTCACGGCCTGGTGCGGCGTGCCGGGCGGCATCTTCGCGCCTTCGCTGTCGATCGGCGCGGGCATCGGCGACGCGGTGGCCCGGCTGGCCAGCAGCGACCTGGGACCGGCGCTCATCGCCATGGGCATGGCCGGCTTCCTGGCCGCGGTGACCCAGGCCCCGCTCACCGCATTCATCATCGTGATGGAGATGGTCGACGGCCATTCGATGGTGCTCAGCCTGATGGCCGCGGCCATGCTGGCCAGCCTGGTCTCGCGGATGATCAGCCGGCCGCTGTACGACACGCTGGCCGAGTACATGGTGGGCAAGGCGATCGGCAGCTCGGAACCCGTGCATCCGCCGCCGGAAGCCCCCACGCCCGAACCGCCGGAACCCGCCCGCTCGCCATGAAATCGCCGGCGGTCTATCATGTCCGGTTGCCCTCGGACGATCGCCCCCTTGAATTCCAAAGCCACTGAAGACTCCGCGGAGCGCGCACGCGACGCGGAAATCGAACGCGACACCTACCTCGGCGCGGTGCTGGCGCAGCAGCGCATCAGCATCCGCGGTGCGCGCACCCACAACCTGAAGAACGTCGATCTCGACATTCCGCGCAACAAGCTGGTGGTGATCACCGGCCTGTCGGGCTCGGGCAAGTCGAGCCTGGCCTTCGACACCCTGTATGCCGAAGGGCAGCGGCGCTACGTCGAGAGCCTCTCGGCCTATGCGCGGCAGTTCCTGCAGCTCATGGACAAGCCCGATGTGGACGTGATCGAGGGCCTGTCGCCCGCGATCAGCATCGAGCAGAAGGCCACCAGCCACAACCCGCGCTCCACCGTGGGCACGGTGACCGAGATCCACGACTACCTGCGCCTGCTGTACGCGCGCGCCGGCACGCCCTACTGCCCCGACCACCACCTGCCGCTGCAGGCGCAGACGGTCTCGCAGATGGTCGATGCGACACTGGCCATTCCCGACGAGCCGCGCCTGATGATCCTCGCGCCCGTGGCGCGCGAGAAAAAAGGCGAATTCCTCGAACTCTTCGCCGAGATGCAGGCTGCGGGCTACGTACGCTTTCGGGTCGACGGCCAGACCTACGAATACAACGATCTCCCCAAGCTCAAGAAGACCGAGAAGCACGACATCGACGTGGTCATCGACCGCCTGCGCGCGCGCCCCGACATGCAGCAGCGCCTGGCCGAGAGCTTCGAGGCCGCGCTGCGCCTGGCCGAAGGCCGGGCGATTGCGCTGGAGCTGGGCGCCGAAGGTGTCGCCGACAAGGAGCACCTGTTCAACGCCAAGTTCGCCTGCCCGATCTGCCATTACTCGCTCTCGGAACTGGAGCCGCGCCTCTTCTCGTTCAACTCGCCCGTGGGCGCGTGCCCGAGCTGCGACGGCCTCGGCCACCGCGAGGTGTTCGACCCGGCGCGCGTCGTCGCCTTCCCGTCGCTGTCGATTGCCAGCGGCGCCATCAAGGGCTGGGACCGCCGCAACGGCTATTACTTCAGCATGATCGAGAGCGTCGCGAAGCACTACAAGTTCGACGTCGACGCACCCTTCGAATCGCTGCCCGCCTCGGTGCAGCAGGTGCTGCTGAACGGCTCGGCGGCCGAAGAGATCAAGTTCAACTACACCATGGAGTCGGGCAACTTCGCGGGCAAGAAGCTCACGAAGAAGCATCCCTTCGAGGGAATCATTCCCAACATGACGCGGCGCTACCGCGAGACCGATTCGGTGATGGTGCGCGAGGACCTCGCACGCTTTCGCAACCTGCAGCCGTGCCCCGACTGCGGCGGCTCGCGCCTTCGGCGCGAGGCGCGCAATGTGTTCCTGGTGGATGAATCAGCACGCCCGGCCGATGGCGGCGAGCCGCCGCGCATGGCGATCTTCGAGCTGAGCCACCTCACGCTGCGCGATTCGCTCGCCTGGTTCCAGACGCTCAAGCTGCGCGGCGCCAAGGCCGACATCGCCGACAAGGTGGTGCGCGAGATCGGCCTGCGCCTGAAATTCCTCAACGACGTGGGCCTCAACTACCTGAGCCTGGACCGCAGCGCCGAGACGCTCTCGGGCGGCGAGGCGCAGCGCATTCGCCTGGCCTCGCAGATCGGCTCGGGCCTCACGGGCGTGATGTACGTGCTCGACGAGCCCAGCATCGGCCTGCACCAGCGCGACAACGACCGGCTCATCGGCACGCTGAAGCACCTGCGCGACATCGGCAACAGCGTGATCGTGGTCGAGCACGACGAGGACATGATCCACGCCGCCGACCACGTGATCGACATGGGCCCCGGTGCCGGCGTGCACGGCGGCCGCGTGATGGCGCAGGGCACCTATGCCGAGGTGTCGGCCAACCCCGATTCGCTCACCGGCCAGTACCTCTCGGGCACGAAGAAGATCGAAGTGCCGAAGCACCGCACCGCGTGGCTGCCGGCCGTGAAGAAGCCGGCTTTCAACGAAGGCAAGAAAGCCTCGCGCTTTCCACAGAGCCCCGCGGCCGAGCGTCGCGCGGCGCGCGAAGCAGCGCACATCGCTTCGCAGACCGACCTGCAGGAGATCCGCGTGGTCGGCGCCACCGGCAACAACCTGAAGAAGGTGAGCGTGGCCTTCCCGGTCGGCCTCCTGACCTGCGTGACCGGCGTCTCGGGCTCGGGCAAGTCGACGCTGGTGAACGACACGCTTTACACCGCCGTAGCGCGCACGCTGTACCGCGCACATGAAGAACCGGCCGCGCACGAGTCGGTCGAGGGCATCGAGTACTTCGACAAGGTCATCAACGTCGACCAGAGCCCCATCGGCCGCACGCCGCGCAGCAACCCGGCCACCTACACGGGCCTCTTCACACCCATCCGCGAGCTGATGGCCGAGACCAACACCGCGCGCGAGCGCGGCTACGGCCCGGGCCGGTTCAGCTTCAACGTGGCGGGCGGGCGCTGCGAGGCCTGCCAGGGCGACGGCGTGGTGAAGGTCGAGATGCACTTTTTGCCCGACGTGTACGTGCCCTGCGAGGTCTGCCACGGCCAGCGCTACAACCGCGAGACGCTCGAGGTCCAGTACAAGGGCAAGAACATCGCGCAGATCCTGGAGATGACGGTCGAGACCGCGCACGAGTTCCTGAAGGCCGTGCCGACCATCGAGCGCAAGCTGCGCACGCTGCTGGACGTGGGCCTCTCGTACATCAAGCTCGGCCAGTCGGCCACCACGCTCTCGGGCGGCGAGGCGCAGCGCGTGAAGCTCGCGCTCGAACTCAGCAAGCGCGACACGGGCCGCACCCTCTACATCCTGGACGAGCCGACGACCGGCCTGCACTTCGCCGACATCGAGTTGCTGCTGAAGGTGCTGCACCAGCTGCGCGACGCGGGCAACACCATCGTCGTGATCGAGCACAACCTGGATGTCATCAAGACGGCCGACTGGCTCATCGACATGGGCCCCGAAGGCGGCGCCGGCGGCGGCACGGTGGTGGGCGAAGGCACGCCCGAGGACATCGCGGCGAACGAAGCGAGCCACACGGGGCGTTACCTGAAGCGTTTGCTGTAAGCCTCACAAGATGCCCTCCTTCACCCCGCGCCAGTTCGTCCTGCTCGTCCTCCTGACCCTCGCCTGGGGTTTCAACTGGCCGGTGATGAAGCTCGGCGTGGCCGACTATCCGCCGCTCACCTTCCGCGCGATCTCGATCTGGCTGGGCCTGCCGGTGCTGGGCCTTGCGCTGGTGTGGATGAAGGTGCCGTTCCGCGTGCCGCGCAGCGCCTGGCCCGAGCTGGTGTGGCTGGGCGCGACCAACATGTTCGTCTGGCACGCCTGCATCATCCTTGCGGTGAAGGCGCTCTCGGGCGGGCGCGCGGCGATCCTGGGGTACACGATGCCGGTGTTCTCGGCGGTGATCGGCGCGGTGCTGTTCGCCGCGGTGCTCACGCGGCGCGCGTGGCTCGGCGTCGGCGCCTGCGCCATCGGCGTGGGGTTGTTGCTGTGGCACGAACTCACGGACTTCGCGGGGCGGCCCGGCTACGTGGCGCTTGCTCTGGTGGCCGCGGCGACATGGGCGCTGGGCACGCAACTGCTGCGCCACACGCGCATCGGGCTGCCGACGCTCACGCTCTCGTTCTGGATGACGGCGATGACGGCCGTCGTGATGACCGTGCTCTCGCTGCTTTTCGAGCGCGACCAGTGGCGCTGGCCGGGCTCCGTGACCTGGGGGGCAATCCTCTACAACGCAGTGCTGATCTTCGGCTTCGCGCACGCCGCATGGTTCTATCTCGCGCGCGGCCTGCCACCCATCGCCTCGACCCTGAGCGTGATGTTCATCCCCGTGCTCGGCGTGTTCAGCGGCGCGGTGTGGCTCGGCGAGGTCGTGCACTGGCAGGACTGGGTCGCCGTCGCGCTGATGATGGTGGCGATCGCCTCCGTGCTCTGGCCCTCGCGCAGCGCCGTCAAGGCCTGAAGCAGAAAACTCAGGTCGTCGTCTGCACGTGCAGGCGGCTTTCCTTGCAGCGGTGCAGCGCGCGGTAGTGCTCCAGCGGCCGGCCGTTCGCGCCGTAGGCAATCGACTCGATGCGCAGCAGCGGCTCGGGATGCGGCAGGTCGAGCAGTTCACAGGTCGCCGCATCGGGCAGCACCGCGTCGATCCAGCGCTCGGCGCGCACCAGGCGCAGGCCGTATTGGCGGCGCAGCACGTCGTAGAGCGAGCGGTCGTCGAGCCGCGTGCGATGCAGCCCGGGCGCGAGGTCCGCGGGCACCACCGTCTCAACCAGCAGGCGCAACTCGCCGTCGACACTGCGAAGACGCTTGAGCGCAACGACCTGCGCGTCGGGCTCGGTGAGCCCCAGCGACGCCGCCTCTTGCTCGGTGGGCGCGCGCAATTCCTGCGTGAGGATCTGCGTGCGCACCGAGCGGCCCTTGCGCTCCATCTCGTCGGAGAAGCCGAGCACGGTCGAGACGAAATCCTCGTCGCGCTCGCGCGCCGACACGAAGGCGCCACGGCCCTTGATCTTGTAGATGAGGTTGTTGCGCACCAGGTCTGCCAGCGCTTCGCGCACCACGATGCGCGAGATGCCGAACTGATCGCCCAGCTCCGCTTCGGACGGCAGCTTGGCGCCGATGGGCAGCACGCCCTGCAGGATCTGCAGGCGCAGCGCATCGCGGAACTGGGCCCACAGCGGGGACTCGGATTTGCGGTCGAGCACGGTCGAGATGTCGTTGGGACTGTTCACTTTTAGGACTGGCCGAGGGCGGAGCTGGCCATCAATGATGCATCGAAAGAAGGTGCCACGTCGGGCGCCACGGCTTGCAGGCGCACGTTGTGGCGTTCGCGCAGGGCGGTGGCGCAGGCGCTCAGTTCCTTGTGCGCGCGCGCCGCGTCCCAGCCCAGCGCCTCGGCCGCGATGCCCGAGATTTCAGCGAGCGCGGCATCGGTGACGAGGCCGCGAATGGCCAGCAGCGTGCGGCGAATCACGAGGTCATCGAGATGCACCACGCCGGTTTCCAGGCACAGGTATGAGAGCTCGGCGGTCGAGTAATCGGGCGCGTGTTGCAGCGGCACGTCGCCCGAGGCGGCGAGGCGCTGAGCGAGCGGCAGCGCCTTCGAGCCGTAGCGTGCGAGCAGGTTCAGCGCGCGCGTGCGGCCCATGCCCGAGGCCGTCATCTTCTCGATGAAGCGCTCGGTCGCGGCCGCATCGGCCGGCAGGTCCGCGCCGCCGCCGATGGGCAGCAGCTCGGTCGATGCGGTGCGCGAGCGACCCAGCAGTTGCAGCACTTCGGTGGTCGCCTCTTCGGCGAGCGAGCGGAAGGTGGTCCACTTGCCGCCGACGAGGCCGACGATGGGGATGTCGCGCGTCGCGTTCGGCGGATCGATCACCACCGAATGGTCGCGCGAGATCTGGCCCGGCTTGTCGGCATCGGAGCGCGCGAGCGGCCGCACACCGACGTAGGTGTAGACCACGTGGTCGCGGCCGAAGGCCATGTTGGGGAACACCTCGCGCAGCACGTCGATGAGGTAGTCGACCTCGGCGGGCTCGGTGACGATCTGGTCCGGGTCTTCGACCGGGATGTCGGTGGAGCCCACGAGCACGCGGTCGAGGAACGGATAGACGATGCACACGCGCCCGTCGACCGCCTCGAAATACGCCATGCGCCCATCGAGCGCATCGCGCAGCGCGGGATGATCGAGCACGAGGTGCGAGCCCTTGGTGCCCATCACGCGCGGGCCGGCGCCGCCGAGCACGGCCGCGCTGCGGTCGAGCCATGCGCCGGTGGCGTTCACCACGGTGTCGGCCGTCACGCGCACAAGCGCGCCGGTGAGCTCGTCGCGCAACGTGAGGATGTTGCCCGCGCAGCCCATCACGCGGCAGTAGTTCGCGGCGGCCGAGCGCGGCTGGTCGCGGCAGGCATCGCCGATGAGTTCGAGGATGAGCCATTCGGGATGGCTGATCCACGCATCGAAGAAGGTCGCGGTCCAGCGGATCGCCGCGCGGAACAGGCTCCGGTCGTTGGTCGACACGCGGCTGATGCGGTGCCCCGGCATCACGCGCTGGCGGCGGCCGAGGATGTCATAGAGCCGCAGGCCCAGCGCCACCGCTAGCAGGCCGCGCGTGCGCTGCGGCGGCGTGCGGCCGAAGAACTTGAGCGCGCTGCTCATGAGGCCGCCAAAGAAGTTCGCAAGCGGCACCACGGTCTTGAGCGGGCGCACCAGGTGCGGCGCGTTGCGCAGCAGCAGGTTGCGCTCGCGCGTGGCCTCGGCCACCAGCGAGAAGCTGCCGTTCTCCAGGTAGCGCAGGCCGCCGTGGATCATGCGCGAGGGCGCGCTGCTGGCGCCGGCGCCGAAGTCGCCCTTGTCGACGATGAGGCAGTCCACGCGCTGCAACGAGAGATCGCGGAACACGCCGACGCCGTTGATGCCGGCGCCGACGATCACGGTGGAGAAATGGCGGTCAGCCAACGAGGCCGGGCGCACGAAAGGAAGTTGCCATGCGCTCATTGCGCACCGCCCGCGATGTGGGTGAATACAGGTGACATGCTGTCGATCAGTTCGTTGAAATCGGCGTTGAAATCCGCATGGGCGCGTGCGTCCCGTGCATCGGGTTCGATGAGGTCGCACGGCGCGAGCAGGGCGCTGCCCTCGGCCGCGTCGTCCAGGCCCTGCGACATGGCCGCGTAGAGCGCGGCGCCACGCGCGCCGGTCTCGTCGTCGGCGCAGCGCTCGACCGGGCGACCCAGGAACGAGGCGAGCAGGCGCACGAGGCGCGCATCGCTCGCGCCGCCGCCCAGCACGGTCGAGGCGGAAACCGCGAGGCCGCCGGCCGCCAGGCGCGCCGTCTGGCGCACATGCAGCGCCGCCACGGCATCGACCACGGCGCGCGCCATGTCGGCACGGGTGTGGTGGCTCTTCAACCCGACGAAGCCCGCCGTCACGCCACCGCCGCCGTTGATGAAGGGCGCGAAGCGCAGGCCGTTGGCGCCGAGCGGCACGGTCATCGCGAGGTCGACGACTGCGCGCGCATCGGGCAGCGCGAGCACGCCGGCGAGCCACGCGATGTTGGCCATCGAGGACGGGCTGTTCTCCATGTAGAGCCGCTCGTGCGTGCGACCGAAATTCACGACGGACGCGACGGCGGGCTTGGGTTCCATGACCGGGCCGATGACCGCGTTCACGCACCAGGTGCCGAACACCTGCACCGCACGGCCGCGGCCTTCGGCGCAGATGGCGGTCATCGAGGCGAGCAGGTCGATGGCGCCCATCGCGACGGGAATGCCCGCGGGCAGGCCGCACAGCGCCGCCTCGGAAGGGCGCAGCTTGCCGAGCACGGTGCCGCTCGGCAGGATCGGGCCGAAGTTGTGTGCGCCCAGGTCCAGGAGACCCGAGGCATCGAAGGCGATCTGTGACCAGCCGCCGGTGGCGAGCGACACCAGGCCGGCGGTGCTCGCATCGCTCGCGTCGGTGGCGATCTCGCCGGTGAGCAGGAAGCCGAGGTAGTCCTTCGCAAACAGCAGGCGGCGCAGCTCGCCGCGCTGCACGGCATCGGCGCCCAGCAGTTCGGCGGCGATCACCGTCGGCTGGCCGGGCCAGGGACCGCAGCCCACGTCTTCGAAGAGCCGCGCGCCCTGGCTTTTGGCCAGCGTCCGCGCGCGGGCATCGGCGCGCTGGTCGGTGGAGGCGACGGCGCGGCCGCCGACCAATTCGTTGTTTGCATCGAGCGCGTAGAGGCCGGCACCGTGGCCGGTGCAGGCCATGGCGCGGACCTCGGCCGCGCGCGGCCCGAGCTGGTGAGCCACGTCGCGCAGTACGTGGGTGAGCGCGGCGCGGATGGCTGCGGCGCGCACTTCGCAGCCGCCACCGGCGAGCCGGTCGTGCGGCAAAGGCATGCGGGACAGGGCAACGGCGCGGCCGCTTCCAGCTTCGAGGGCGAGCGCCTTCAGGCTGCTCGAGCCCATGTCCACGCCGATCAGTATGTTTGGCATCATGTCATAACAGCTTCGGCGGAAAAAAAGCTCGTCGCCAGTAGCGTTTCCCCTAGTACTCGACCCAATCGGGCCGCGATTACATTCTAGCCTGTCATAACAACTGATGTGACACTGAGGTCCCAAAGACCTGCTCGAAAAGCAGGTCGCAAGCTCTGCCAGTCAACGTGAGGAGACAAAGAATGAGGCGTAATTTCCTGAAGTCCGCAGCCGCTGCCGGTATCGGCCTGGCCGGTGCGAGCGCGTTCGCGCAACAGCAAGCAGCTGCCCCTGCTGCAGGCACGGGCCTGCGCGGCAATGCCAGCGACGTCTACGTGATGAACGTGATGGTCTCCGGCGTGGAGTACTGGTTTCCGGTCTACGAAATGATGAAGCAGCTCGGCCGCACGCTGGGCGTGAAGACGCGCTACACCGGCACGCCCGAGTACGACGTGAACAAGCAGCTCGCGTCGTTCGAGCAGGAGCTGGCGCGCAAGCCCGCGGGCATCCTGCTGCACCCGATGAACCCCGATCCCTTCATCGAGCCGATCAACCGCGCGGCGGCGATGGGGATCCCGGTCGTCACCTTCGCGGCCGATTCGCCGAACTCGAAGCGCACCTCGTTCGTCACCTCCGACAACGACCGCGAAGGCACGCAAGCCGCCGACGCGATTGCCGCGTCGCTGGGCGGCAAGGGCGAATACGCCGTGCTGGAGAACCCGGGCCAGGACAACCACGACCGCCGCATCGCCGCCTTCGTGAACCGCATGAAGACCAAGCACACGGGCATGAAGCTGGTCGGCCGCGCCGCCAGCAACCAGGACCCGAACAAGGCCTACCAGGCGGTGCTGAGCCTGGCGCAAGCCAACCCGAACTTGGGCGCGCTCTTCATGCCCGAGGCCAACTCGGCACTCGGCGCGGCGCAGGCCAAGGTCGAGACCAAGAAGAACATCAAGGTGATGTGCTGCGACGTGAACGCCAAGATCCTGGACATGATCAAGTCCGGCGACGTGTTCGGCGCCATCAACCCGAACCAGGGCATGCAGGGCTACATGGGCATGATGATGTTGTTCCTGGCGAAGAACCCCTCGCTCATCGACCCGATGAACGATGCCAAGCGCAACGGCACGAACCCGATGTCGGTGCCTTTCCTGGACAACGGCTTGGCCGTGGTCAGCAAGGCCAACGCCGACGACTTCTACTGGGACAAGTACCTCGCCCGCCGTGGCACCAAGGGAATCGGCGAGTGAGCGCCTTGCTCGAACTGCGCGGCATCAGCAAGCGCTTCGGCGCTTCGCGCGCGCTCTCGGGCGTGGACTTCTCGCTGCACGCGGGCGAGATCCACGCCCTGTGCGGCGAGAACGGCGCGGGGAAGTCGACGTTGATGAACATCATCGACGGCATCCACCGCCCCGACGAGGGCGAGATCCTGCTGAACGGCCAGAAGGTCGTGATCGACGGACCGGCGCACGCGATGCGCCTGGGCATCGGCCTGGTGCACCAGGAAATCGCGCTGTGCGCCGACGCCACCGTCGCCGAAAACATCTTCATGCCCGAGATCAACGCCGGCAAAGCGGCGTGGATGAACTACGCCAGCTTCAACGAACGCGCGGCCAAGGTGCTGCGCCGGCTGGGGCAGGACATCGACCCCGCCACGCCGGTTGGCGACCTCAGCATCTCCAGCCAGCAGCTGGTGGAAATTGCCAAGGCGCTCACGCTCGACTGCAAGGTGCTGATCCTCGATGAGCCCACGGCCGCGCTGACCGACAACGAGTCGGCGGCGCTGTTCCGCGTGCTGCACGACCTGAAGGCGCAGGGCATCGGCATCATCTACATCAGCCATCGCATGGCAGAGATCTTCACGCACGGTGACCGCGTCACCGTGCTGCGCGATGGGCGCAACGTGCATTGCGGACCGTTGGCGGGGCTCACGCCCGATGAACTGGTGCGCCGCATGGTCGGGCGCGACCTGGGCAACTACTACCCGCCCAAGCAATCCGTTGCCGACTCCTCCGGGCCCGTGCTCGAGGTGAACGACATCGCCGATGGCGAGCGCGTGCACGGCGTCTCCTTCGCGCTCAAGCGCGGCGAGATCCTCGGCATCGCGGGCCTCATGGGTGCCGGCCGCAGCGAACTCGCCGAAACCATCTGCGGCCTGCGCGTTGCCAAGCGCGGCACGGTGCGCCTCGCCGGCAAGGCGCTGACCATCCGCAAGTACAGCGACGCGCTGCGCGAAGGCATCGCTTATCTCAGCGAAGACCGCAAGGCCGCTGGCGTGTTCCTCGACTTGCCGATCGCGCAGAACGTGTCGTCGATGGCGCTCGGCCGCGTGAGCTCGGCCTGGGGCCTCTTACAGCGCTCCGCCGAGCACAAGCTCGCGAAGACGCTCGGCGCCAAGCTGAACCTGAAATCCGACGGCGTCGCCATCGAAGTCTCCAGCCTCTCGGGCGGCAACCAGCAGAAGGTGGCCATCGCCAAGCTGCTGGCCACCAACCCGTCGGTGCTGCTGATGGACGAGCCCACGCGCGGCGTCGACGTGGGCGCGAAATCGGAGATCCACCACATCCTGCGCGAGCTCGCGAACCAGGGCGTGGGCGTGATCGTGATCTCTTCGGAGCTGCCCGAAATCATTGGCCTCTGCGACCGGGCCCTGGTGATCCGCGACGGCCAGGTCGCGGGCGAACTGGAATCGAACGAAATGACGGAAGAGGCGCTGCTCCGGCTGGCTTCCGGACTCTGCGAACAGGAAATAGCATGAACTACCCGGCACAACTCGATGCGGGCCTTCCCCCACGGCAATCTGGACAGTCAGGAGGCGACCCCGTGAAGCCCGCCAACAAATTCACGAGCATGCGCGAAGCAGGGCTGCTGCTGATCATTGCGGTGCTGTGCATCGCGATGAGTTTTGCATCGCCCTACTTCCTCACCTGGGACAACGTGCGCGCGATGCTGTTGTCCTTCTCCATCGAAGGCATCGTGGTGGTGGGCATGACGATCCTTTTGATCGTCGGCGGCATTGACCTCTCGGTGGGCTCGGTGGTGTGCTTTGCGATGGTGGTGACGGGCAAGCTCTTCCTGATGGGCGTGGACCCATGGCTCGCGAGCCTGGTGGCCATCGGCATGTGCGGGCTCATCGGCGCCATGATCGGCGGCTGCGTCACGCGCATCGGCCTGAACCACTTCATCGCCTCGCTGGCCTTCATGGTGATCGTTCGGGGCCTGTGCCTCGCGCTCACGCAGGGCACGCCGCAGTCGCTGTTCTCGCTGCCGGCAGAGTTCAAGTTCATCGGGCAGGGCACGCTCTTCGGTGTGCCGGCGGTCATCCTGATCTTCCTGGCGATCGTGGTGGTGAGCGACTTCGTGCTGCGCCGCTCAACGCTCCTGCGCCGCGTGTTCTACACGGGCAGCAACGAGAAGGCGGCGCTCTATTCGGGCATTCGCGTGGGCCGCGTGAAGTTCTGGGTCACGGTGCTGTGCTCCGCTTCGGCGGGTCTTGCGGGCGTGATCTACACGGCGCGCTTCGGCGCCGCCACGCCGACCTTCGGCATGGGCATGGAACTGAACGTGATCGCTGCCGCGGTGATCGGCGGCGCGAGCCTCAAGGGCGGCTCGGGCACGGTGCTGGGCGCGGTGCTCGGCCTGGCCCTCCTCTCGGTGGTGACCAGCTCGCTGATCCTGCTGGACGTATCGCCCTACTGGCAGGACGTGATCAAGGGCCTGATCCTGCTCGCGGCCGTGACCATCGACCACATCATGAACACGAGAAAGAAGACGAGATGAGCCGCGAAATGAAGAAGACAACGCTGGGCCCCTCGGGCATCGAATGCTCGGCCATCGGCCTGGGCACCTGGGCCATGGGCGGCTGGATGTGGGGCGGGGGCGACAACGCCGCCGCCGTCATCGCCATCCAGGCCTCGCTCGACGCGGGTGTGAACCTGATCGACACCGCCCCGGCCTATGGCCTCGGCCGCTCCGAAAGCATCGTCGGCACCGCGCTCAAGGGGCGCCGGCAAGAAGCGGTGATCGCCACCAAGTGCGGCCTCGTCTGGCACACACAACAGGGTACGCACTTCTTCGAAGAAGACGGCCATCCGGTGTACCGCTTCCTCGGGCGCGAATCGATCTTCCATGAGTGCGAAGAGAGCCTCAAGCGCCTGCAGACCGACTACATCGACCTCTACATCACGCACTGGCAGGACAGCACCACGCCCGTGGCCGAGACCATGGACGCGCTGCTCGACTTGAAGAAGCAGGGAAAGATTCGCGCCATCGGCGTGAGCAACGTGAGCCCCGAGACGCTCGCCGAATACCTGCGCTACGGCCCGGTCGATGCGGCGCAGGAGCGCTACAGCCTGCTCGACCGCGAGATCGAGGCAACGCTCGCCCCCTTGTGCAGCGAGCACAACGTCGCGGTGCTCGGCTACTCGTCGCTGGCGCTCGGCCTGCTCGCCGGCCCCATCGACCCCGAGCGCGAGTTCAAGGGCGACGACCAGCGTGCGAGCAACCCGCGCTTCAGCGCCGCCAATCGCGCGACGCTCAAGGCCTTCTTCGAAGAGCTCGAGCCCATTCGCGCCAAGCTTGGTTGCTCGTTCGGCCAGATGATGATCGCCTGGACCGTCGCGCGCGGCACCGTGGCCGTCGCGCTCTGCGGCGCGCGCGTGCGCCAGCAAGCCATCGAGAACGCCGGTGCCGGTGCGGTGGAGCTGGGCGACGAAGCCCTGCGCCTGATCGACGCCGCGGCGAAGCGCCATCTCTCCGCGCTCGCCTGAGACCCCTCTTCATTTCCGACCCCAACAAGGAGTTCTTTCCCATGTCGAAAGACAAGACAGCACGGCTCAACCGCCTGCTCACCAACGGCCGTTGCCTGGACATCGCCCTCGATCACGGCGTCTGCAACGAGCCCTCGTTCCTCGACGGCCTGGAGGACATGCCCCAGGTCATCGACAAGCTCGTGGCTGCCGCGCCCGATGCGCTGCAACTCAACTACGGCCAGTCCGACCTGCTGCAGGACCGCCCGGGCCGCGACAAGCCCGCGCTGGTCATGCGCATCGACATGGGCAACCCCTACAACGCCACGCTGCACCGCGTGATGTGGGCCCAGCTGCAGAACGAACACGACCCGGTGCTGCCGGCCGTGCAGCGCGACGCGGCCTGCGTCGTCGTGAACCTGTTCATGCTGCCGAACGAGCCCGACCTGTTCCGCCAGTGCGTGCAGAACATCGCACGCGTGCGCGCCGACTGCGACCGCTACGGCATGCCGCTGATGATCGAGCCGCTGGTGATGCAGTCGCCCACGCCCGGCAGCCGCTACATGGTCGACGGCGATGCCGAGAAGATCGTGACGCTGGTGCGCCTCGCGCGCGAGATGGGCGCCGACATCGTCAAGGCCGACCCGACCAGCGACCCCAAGGATTTTCACCGCGTGGTGCAGGCCGCGCGCTGCCCCGTGCTCGTGCGCGGCGGCGGACGCGAAGACCTGCCGCAGGTGTTCGCGCGCTCGCGCACGCTGCTGGACCAGGGCGCGGTCGGCATGGTGTACGGACGCAATGTCTACCAGCACGGCAATCCGTCCGCGGTGGTCAGTGCGCTGATGGCCATGATCCACCGCGGCGCGAGCGCCGAGGCGGCCTTGGACATCTACGAATCGGGCGGCACGAAGCAAGGCAAGTAACGCCGCTGCCAAGGGAGAGGGTTTTTACGGCAGGCGATCACCCGTCGCCTGCCGGGGTGCGTGCTGCGCGCGCACTTTGCAAGTCGAGCCAGAGAAGAAGAAACGAGTCAGTGGGTCCCCCTGCGAACTTCTAACAACTTGGAGGCAACGATGAAGATCCGGTATTACGTGATGGCATTGATGGTGCCGTTCGTCACACTGCTGACGCACGCGGCAATCACCGGGGTCAGTCCGATGACGACCCTCAGCAACATGGCGACGGCGGTCTCCGCAGCCGTCGCCGACCCGCTCCCGCTTCAGGGACCGGGCCTGGGCAACCTCACCTACACCTCGGCCGAACTGTTCAAGCCGGTGTCGATGATCACCAGCCCCAACCACCCGCTCGATCCGGCGCACAGCAGCGCCTACGAGTCGCGCGAGGTGCCCGCCACCTATCCGGGCCGCAAGGACTACGGCATGAATGCCGGCATCATGGTCAACGGCTACTTCCTCACCTCCTTCGCGCCGGACAGCGGCCTCGGCCCGGGCGGCTTTTTGCTGTACGACGTGTCGAACCCGCGCCAGATCCAACTCGTGAAGAAGATCTACGAGCCAGAGGCGCGTACCAAGGAGTTCCGCGAGACGCACTCCTTCGGCACTGCGAAGATCGGCGGCAAGACCTACGTCGTGCTGCCCAGCATCAACGGCGTGGAGTTCTGGGACTTCACCGACGTCAACGACATCAAGCAGGTGAAGAAGCTCGCGCTGCCCGGCGTCAACGCTGGCGACTACGAGAACGTGGCCTGGCAGCTCTGGTGGCAGGCGCCCTACCTTTACGTGGCATCGGCGGGCCGGGGCATGTTCATCGTCGACGCGACGGACCCCGCGAACGCCGTGGTCGCCAACCGCGGCGCCGGCAAGCCCAACCCGGTGCCTACGGGGGAACTCGGCGGCTTTCGCCTCGGCCCGATCTTCACGATGGGCAACCACATGGTGCTGACCGCGATGGAAAGCAACGGCGGCTTCGCGAGCCTGGACATCTCCGATCCGCTCAACCCCAAGGTGCTCGATTCCATCGTGGGCACCACGCCGTTCTATTACGCGACCTGCTTCGACGGCAGGAACCTGCACGTCTCCACGCGCAACAGCGGCGCGAAGATGTACAGCTACGACCTCTCCGACCGCTCGCGCTTCGTGGCCGAGGACAACCGGCTGGTCATCGACGAGCAGCTCTATTGCGCCACGCAGGACAACTACGTCATTCAAGGCGCGCAAACCCGCATCCACAAGGTGGACGTGAGCAATCCGCTGAACCACGTGGAGGTGGGCCGCGGCAGCATCCTGCGCGAAGACGACCCGAACTTCTCGCACTCGGACAACGGCCAGGTCGCGATCTTCGGCAACCTGGTCTTCGTGGGCAACGACCACGGCTCGGGCAGCGGCTTCGTCGTGCATTCGGTCGACCCCGACATCACCAAGCCTGAAGTCAAGCAGGTCTCGCCCGCCAACGGCGCGAAGCAGCAGGCGCTGACCTCGCGCATCGGCCTCGGCATGACGGACAACATCCGGCCCGAGAGCGTGAATTCCAACACCTTCATCGTGCGCCCGGTGGGCGGCAACACGCTGGCGGGCACCTACAGCGTGCAGCTGGGCATCGTCAACTTCCACCCCGAGCAGCCGCTGCAACCGGGCACGAGCTATGAAGTGTTCCTGCCGGCCAACGGCCTGAAGGACTATGCGGGCAACGCCATCGGCGCGGACTACCGCTCTACCTTCAACACCGGCAACGCGACCGACATCAACCTGATGCACTACTGGACGCTGGCGGGCAACCTCTCCGACCAGATCGGCAACAACAACGGCACACCGGTATCGGGCGACGCGTTCGAGAGCATCGGCATGAACTTCGCGAACCGCACCGCCGGTGTGCCGCTGAAGAACGATTCCGTGGCCACCGTGCTCGGCGGCACCGCCTCGCTGAGCTTCTACATGAAGACCACCCAGGCGGGCGGCCCGAATTCGTGGACCGCGCCCGGCATCTTCGGGCGCGACCAGTCGGGCGGCGCGGACGACGTGTTCTGGGGCTGGCTGGACAACAGCGGGCGCATCAAGCTGTCGGTCGGCAATGACGGCGGCACCACCTCCACCGCGGCGGTGAACGACGGCAACTGGCACCACGTGGTGCTGACGCGCGACGCAGCCTCGGGTGCGCAGGCGGTGTACGTCGACGGCGTGAAGACCACCTCCGCAGGCCTCACGGGCACCAAGGGCCTGTCGAACAAGTTCAACGTGCTGGGCCAGATCCAGGGCAACGCTGCGCTCTTCAAGGGCACGCTGGCGGAAGTGCGCGTCTACGGCCGCGTGCTCTCCGACACCGAAGTGAACACGCTGCGCGGGCAGGCCATCATCGGCGACCCCGGCATCGGCGGTGGACCGAAGCTGGTCAACGGCCAGCTGGTGTTCAACCCCGGCACGCTCGGCAGCAGCGGCGCGCAGTTCCGCTGGAACTTCGGCGACGGCACGCAGACCGCCTACTCGAGTCAGCCGAACTACACCTACACCTACACGCGCCCCGGCCATTTCACGGTGACGCTGACGGTGAAAGACGCGAACGGCCGCGAGACCTTCTACACCTACAACCTCACCGTGATCGTCCCGACCACGGCGCGGCCGCCCACGCACACCACCAACATCGCGGGCGATGCGAACTCGGTGTACTCGGTCAACCCCGACAGCGGCACCGTCGCCGCCATCAACGCCGAGACGCTGGCCAAGCGCTGGGAAGTGCGCGTGGGTGAAGAACCGAAGACGCTGGCAGTCGGTCCCGACGGCCGCATCTGGGTCACGGTGCAGGGCGAGGACAAGCTGGTGGCGCTCAATGCGGCCGACGGCAGCGTCTCGGCCACCGTGCCGCTCGCCTATGGCAGCGGCCCCTACGGCGTGGCCTTCACGCCCGATGGCGCCAAGGGCCTGCTGACGCTGGAGAGCAAGTCGGTGCTGATGAGCTTCGACCCGAGCAACGGCGCCACCACCGGTGCGGTCGCGCTCGAAGGCAACCTGCGCGGCATTGCCGTCAACTCCGACGCACAGGTGGCCTACGTCACGCGCTTCAAGTCGAAGATGACCGGCGGCCAGCTGCACAAGGTGAACCTGCAGAGCATGAGCGCGATGACCACCATCGCCTTGCCGGTGGACACCACCACGGTGGACACCGAAAGCCGTGCGCGCGGCGTGGCCAACTACCTGAGCCAGGTGATCATCTCGCCGGACGGCACGCGGGCGGTGCTGCCTTCGAAGAAGGACAACATCGTGCGCGGCAAGTTCAGGGACGGCAACAACCTGGTGCACGACCAGACGGTGCGTTCCATCCTCTCGCAGGTCAACCTGCAGACGGCCGCGGAAGTGTTCGCCGAGCAGATCGACTTCGACGACCGGGCACCGGCACGCGCCGCGCTGTTCTCGCCGTCGGGCGACTACCTGTTCGTCGCGCAGATGGAAGGCAACCGCGTGGCCATCGTCGATCCGTACAGCCGCTCGGTGCGCGGCGAGATCAACGCCAGCAGCGCGCCGCATGGCCTGTACCTGGACGCGACGAGGAAACGGTTGTTCGTCAACAACTTCCTCGCGCGCTCGGTGTCGGTGCACGACGTGGCCTCGGTGCTGGCCTCGGAAACGGCGGCGCCGGTCTTCCTGCAGAACGTCTCGACGGTCGCGCAGGAACCGATGTCGCCCGCGGCGCTGCGCGGCAAGCAGGTGTTCTACAACGCGTCGGACCGGCGCATGAGCAAGGACAACTACATCTCCTGCGCGAGCTGCCATGCGGATGCCGGCGACGACGGCATGGTGTGGGACTTCACCCAGCGCGGCGAGGGCCTGCGCCGCACCATCAGCCTCATGGGTAAGCGGGGCCTCGGCCACGGCAAGCTGCACTGGACGGCCAACTTCGACGAGGTGCAGGACTTCGAGAACGACATCCGCAACGAGTTCGGCGGCACCGGCTTCCTGAGCAATGCGGACTTCACGGCTACGCAGGACCCGCTGGGCGCACCCAAGGCCGGCAAGAACGCGCAGCTGGACGATCTCGCGGCCTACCTGACCTCGCTGAACAAGTACATGCGCAGCCCGGCGCGCAACGCCGACGGCAGCCTCAGCGTCGACGCGGCGCGGGGCCAGGCGCTGTTCGCCTCAGCGCAGTGCGTGACCTGCCACACCGGCGCGACCTTCCGCGACGGACAGCGGCACGACGTGGGCACCATCCAGCTCTCGTCGGGCAAGGGCATGAACCAGCCGCTGGCGGGCGTGGGCTTCGACACGCCGACGCTGCTGGGCACCTGGAACACCACGGCCTTCTTCCACAACGGACAGGCCGCGACGTTGCAGGACGTGCTTGCCGGCGGTCACGGCAACGCCAGCAGCCTACCGGCGGCCGACGTGGTGGCGATTCGCGAGTACGTGCGCTCGCAGGACAGCGACCCGACGCCGACGATCACGCGCATCCGTTCGAACCTCAGCAACCTGTGCGTGAACATCAAGGGCGTGTCGACCGCCAGCGGCGCGACGGCGGTGCAGTGGCCGTGTGGCAATGCGAACAACGAGAGGTTCAGTGTGACGAGCCTCACGGGCGGCTACCTGCAGTTCAAGGCCGAGCACAGCGGCCTTTGCCTGGCGCAGAGCGGCACCGCGACGACGAACGCGGCGGTGGTGCAACTGGCCTGCTCCGCCGGCGACACGACGCAGTGGAGCCTCGTGGGCGGCGCGATCAAGAACCGCGCCTCGGGTTCCTGCCTCGACGTGCCGAACAGCTCGACGACGCAGGACACGGCGCTGATCACCTGGACCTGCAACGGCGGCACCAACCAGAGCTGGACCCAGCTCCCCTGACGCGCTGACGCTTCCCCTCGAAAGCCGGCCGCCTTCCGCGACCGGCTTTTTTTCGTCCTGCCCATGACCTCCCACGTCATGGACCGTGCGCACCCGTTGCGAGAAAGTACGTCCATCGATCAACCAACCACCAGGAGAAAACACCATGACCGGCTTCAACATCCTTCCCCTCGCAGTCGCCCTGCTGATCGGCATTGCAGCGCTCGGCTCTTGCCTGGGCATCGGACTGGTCGGCCAGAAGTTCCTCGAGAGCACCGCACGCCAGCCCGAGATGGTCGACGTGCTGCAGACCAAGTTCTTCCTGATCGCGGGCGTGACAGACGGCGCCTTCATCATCGCCACCGGCATCGGCCTCTGGTTTGCGACCGCCAATCCCTTCGGCTGAACGGGCGCCGCAGCCCCTGAAAAACGGGGCCTGCGCACCAGGAAGTGACACGATCCACTGGCACCATTCGTGCTAGCACCGTTGACACTGAATCGTTTATGGTTAAAGTATTTAGCTATCAACGGTTCGATGTCGTCGGTGCTGCATGGCGCGGTGCCGGTGCCTCGTTTCATCCTTCCTCCCTCGGAGAACCCATGAGCCATCTGTCCCCGAAGTCGCCCGCGCTGCCGCGCACCCTGCTCTCGCTGCTGCTGTGCGGCGCAGCCCTTGGTACCGCGGCGTCGGCCATGGCCGCCCCTGTGAAGGTGGGCTTGGCCCTTGATATCTCGGGGCCTTTCGCGGCATTGGGCGCCGAGGCGCGCGACGGTTTCGCGCTCGGCATCAAGCAGTTGAACGGCAAGCTCGGCGGGCAAGACGTCGAATTCGTGCAGGCCGACATGGCCGGCAGCCCCGACCAGGCCAAGCAGCTGGTCGACCGCATGATCCAGCGCGACAAGATCGACATCTTCAGCGGCCCCATCGGCTCCAACGTGGCGCTGGCCGTGGGCCCCACGCTCTTCAACGCCAAGGTGCCGTACCTCTCGGCCAATGCCGGCCCGAGCCAGTTCGCCGGCGCACAGTGCAATGCGTACTTCTTCGGCACGGCCTACCAGAACGACCAGTTCCACGAGGCTGCCGGCAAGTTCGCGCAGGACCGCGGCTTCAAGAAGACCGTGCTCATCGCCCCCAACTACCCGGCCGGCAAGGATGCGCTGGGCGGCTTCAAGCGCCAGTTCAAGGGCCAGGTGGCCGACGAGCTCTACACCAAGCTCGGCCAGATCGACTACGCCGCCGAACTCGCGCAACTGCGCGCGGCCAAGCCCGACTCGATCTACTTCTTCCTGCCCGGCGCGATGGGCATCAACTTCATCAAGCAGTTCGTGGGCGCGGGCCTGTCGAAGGACATCACGCTCGTGACCAGCGGCTTCTCGGCCGATGAAGACGTGATCGGTGCCGTGGGCGAGCCAATGCTCGGTTTGTTCAACACCTCGCACTGGGCGCACGACCTGGACAACCCCGCCAACAAGGCGTTCGTGGCCGCGTTCCGCAAGGAATACAACGGGCGCTACCCGTCGGTGTACGCGGCGCAGGCGTATGACGCGATCCTCGCGATGGACGCGGCCGTGAAGCAGTCGGGCGGCAACGCGCAGAACCGCGAAGCCGTGGTCGCCGCGCTGAAAAAGGCCAACTACGCCTCCACGCGCGGCGCCTTCAAGTACGCGAACAACCACTACCCCATCGAGAACTTCTACCTGCGCGTGATCGGCAAGGATGCACAGGGCAAGGTCACGAACAAGCTGATCAACACCGTACTGACGAACTACGGCGACAGCTACGCCGACAAGTGCCCGCTGAAATAAGGCTCGCCCCCAGGCTGCGCGCACTTCGTGTCGCTTCTCCTTCCCCTACCGGGGGCAACACCTGAGGCCCGGCAAAGCCGGTTCCTCGGTGTTTCTTGAATGAAACCACGGGCAACGCTCTTCATCCTATGAGTGGAATTCTTGTTCTCGAGCAGTTGCTCAACGGCCTCGGCTACGGCCTGATGCTGTTCCTGCTGGCGGCGGGCCTCACGCTGGTGTTCGGCATCATGGACGTGCTGAACCTCGCGCACGGTTCGCTGTTCATGTCGGGCGCGTATGTGGCAGCCGAGGCGCACACGCGCACCGGCTCGTTCACCGCCGCCATCGTGATCGCGGTGGCGGTCACCGTGGTGGTGGCGCTGCTGCTCGAAGTGCTGCTGATGCGCCGCCTCTACACACGCGACCATCTCGCGCAGGTGCTCGCCACCTTCGGCGTGATCCTGGTGGCCGACGACATCGTGACGATGGCCTGGGGCCCCTCGCCCGTGATGGCGCCGACACCCGCCGCGCTCTCGGGTCCGGTCAACCTGATGGACGGCCTGCCCTACCCGGCCTATCGCCTCGTGATCCTCATCGGCGGTCTGCTGGTGGCCCTCGCGCTCTACCTCCTGGTGAACCACACGCGCATCGGCATGCGGGTGCGCGCGGGCGCGTCCGACCGGCCGATGGCCGAACTGATGGGCGTGCGCGTGGGCCGCATCTTCAACGGCGTGTTCCTGCTCGGCGCGGCGCTCGCAGCACTGGCCGGCGCGCTGATGGGGCCGATCGTCGCGGTGCAGGTGGGCATGGGCGAAGCCATCCTGATTCCGGCGCTCGTGGTGCTGGTGATCGGCGGCATCGGTTCGGTGCGCGGCGCTTTCGTGGCAGCCCTCCTCGTGGGCGTGGTCGACACCATCGGCCGCGCATTCGTGCCGATGCTGCTGCGCGCCACGCTGCCGCCCGCCACGGCTGCGGACCTCGGCCCGCTCTTCGCCGAAGTCGCGATGTACGCGCTGATGGTGATTGTTCTGATCTTCCGCCCCTCGGGCCTCTTCTCGGCGCGCGCATGAAGCTCTCCTCACGCTCCATCGGCCTCGGGCTGGTCTTCGTGCTGCTCGCGGCGTTTCCGCTGGTCGCACCGCTGTTCGGGCTCGAGTTCTACATCGGCTTCGTGCGCCGCGTGCTCATCGTGGCGCTGGCCGCGGCGAGCCTCAATTTCATCCTCGGTTTCGGCGGCATGGTCGCGCTCGGGCACGCGGGCTTCATCGGCATGGGCGCGTACACGGTGGTGGCGCTCAGCGATGCGGGCGTGATGTCGGCGTGGGTGATGTGGCCGCTGGCCGCGCTCGTGGCCGGCCTTGTCGCCGCGCTGATCGGCACGGTGGCGCTGCGCACGCGCGGCGTGTACTTCATCATGACCACGCTGGCCTTCGCGCAGATGCTGTACTTCGTGGTGGTGTCGCTGCGCCGCTATGGCGGCGACGATGGCTACACGCTCATGAGCCGGCCCACGCTGCTGCCCGGGCTCGACCTCGGCAACGAATCGAACTTCTACTGGGTCGTGCTGGTCATCGTGGCGCTCGCGCTCTGGTGGCTCCACCGCGCGACGCAATCGCGCTTCGGCCATGCGCTCATGGGCATCCGCGACAACGAGACACGCATGCGGGCGCTGGGCTACCCGGTGTTCCGGCTGCAACTGGTGGCGTTCGCGATCGCCGGCGCCATCGCCGGGCTCGCGGGTGCGCTTCTTGCAGGCGGCAACGGTTTCGTCAGCCCCGCGACGATGCACTGGACGCAGTCGGCCACGCTGCTCGTGATGGTGGTGATCGGCGGTCTCGGCCGCAGCTGGGGCGGGCCCGTGGGCGCCATCGTGTGGCTGCTGCTCGAAGAGTTCTTGAAGCAGCACACCGAGCACTGGCACATGCCCCTGGGCCTGCTCCTGATCGCCGTCGCATTGTGGGCGCCCAAGGGACTGGCAGCACTCGCGCGCCGCCGTCGTGCGACGCCACTCACCAAGGCAACACCATGAGCCTTTTCAGAATCGAAGGATTGGTCAAGCGCTTCGGCGGCCTGCTGGCGACCGACCATGTGAGCCTCACCGTCGAACGCGGCGAGGTGCATGCGCTGATCGGCCCCAACGGCGCGGGCAAGACCACGCTGGTGAACCTGATCACGGGCCTCCTGAAGGCCGACGCGGGCCGCATCCTGCTCGACGAGATCGACATCACCAAGCTGCGCGACCACCAGCGCGTGGCGGCCGGCATGTCGCGCTGCTTCCAGGTGACGCGCGTGTTCGCCAAGGAAACCGTGCACGACAACCTGATGCTCGCGGCGCAGGCCCATGCGGGCAGCAGCCTGCGCTTCATGGCGCCGCGCGCAACCGAGCGCGACCTGGTGCAGCGCGCCATCGCGCTGGCCGATCGCGTGGGCCTGGGCAGCGAGCGAGACCGCATCGCGGGCACGCTACCGCACGGTGCGCAGCGCGCGCTCGACGTGGCGCTCGCGCTCGCGGCCGAACCCAAGCTGCTGCTGCTCGACGAACCGATGGCCGGCATGGGCCCGGACGAATCGGCGCGCATGGTGGACCTGATCGAATCGCTGCGCGAATCGATGGCCATCCTCTTGATCGAGCACGACATGGACGCGGTGTTTCGCCTCGCCAACCGGCTCACGGTGCTGGTACAGGGCCGCGTGCTGATGAGCGGCACGGCCGACGAAGTGCGCGGACATCCCGACGTGCAGGCGGTGTACCTGGGTACGGAAGCAGAAGGACACGCATGAGCACGGCCACGACCACACAGACCTTGCTAGAGGCAAAGTCCATCGAGGCCGGCTACGGCGCGAGCCAGGTGCTCTTCGGCATCGACCTGAAGATCGGCGCGGGCGAAGTGCTCGCGCTGCTGGGCCGCAACGGCATGGGCAAGAGCACGCTGCTGAAGGTGCTGACCGGCACGCTCTCGCCGATGCGCGGCGACGTGCAGTTCGGCGGCGCGGCCATCGGCGGGCACAAGCCCGATGCGATCGCACGGCGCGGCGTGGCCATCGTGCCCGAGGGGCGCCATGTGTTCCCGAACCTCAGCGTGGATGAACATTTGCGCGCCTTTGCGCGGCCGCGCCCCGGCAGCGCGCCACGCTGGACGGTCGAGGCGCTCTACGGCCTGTTCCCGCGCCTGGCGGAACGCAAGGCCAACGCGGGCAACCAGCTCTCGGGCGGCGAGCAGCAGATGCTCGCGATCGCGCGTGCGCTGTCCACGCACCCGCGCCTCCTGATCCTTGATGAAGCCACCGAAGGCCTGGCTCCGGTGATCCGCGAGGAGATCTGGCACTGCATCGCCACGCTCAAGTCCGAAGGCGAAGCGATCCTGGTGGTCGACAAGTACGTGCAGCGCCTGCTGCCACTGGCCGACCGGCATGTGATCCTCGAACGCGGTCGCGTGGTGTGGCAGGGCGATTCGGCAGCGCTCGACGCCGACCGCTCGCTCTGGACGCGCTACCTGGGCGTGTAGGCCGCGTTCACTCCCGCGGACGGCACGCGAGGAAGCCGGCCCACCTCACGTCCTTGCGGCCGATCCATTGCGTGTCCCATTGCACTCGCAGGCCGGCCGCTGCAAGCGCTTCGGCGAACCGGTCTTTCTCCCAGTACACGGTCTGGTAGTTGCCGTTCGTCTCGCCTTCGCCGATGCGCATGCCCGCGAGGAAAACCCCGCCGGGCTCGAGCGCGTCGAACACCTTGCGCAGGACCGGTGGGACCTGCTCGCGATCGACATGGATCAGCACGGCCATTGCAAGGACAGCGCTGTAGGGTCCGCCCAACGCGTCCGTCACGACGTTGAGCAGCTCGCCCTTCTTGCCGCGCTCGGCCTGCAGGTCGAGAAAGGCCTGCGCCGCGTCGGTGCGCCTGACGACGCCACCCAGGGACTCGATGAAGTCGGCGTCCTGCCCCGATCCGGAACCGATCTCCAGCACGGTGCCGCCGGCGGGCACGAACTGCATCATCCGACGCAGTGCGTCCACGATCTCGGGCGGCCGGTGGCCCGCCACGATCGCGTTGTATTCGCGGGCGGAGTCTTCGTAGGACTGGATGGTGCGATCCATGTTCTTCAACACCGAGGCGGGAATTTCCATGGGAGCCTTTCCGCTCCATCGGACATCCGACGGGAACCGCCAAGGCTAGGTCCGGGGCACCGCCTGCTCACGGGGAAAACTACCTAGGCCCCAAGCATTACTCGGGCGTGACGTCGAGCTGCTGGATCAGGTCGCGGCTGGCCTGGTTGAGCCCTGTCACTTCCACCGCGCTGCCGTGCTTTCGCAGCCGCTCGACCACCTTGGTCAACGCCACGACCGCAGTGACGTCCCAGAAATGCGCCTGTGACACATCGATGCGCACCGACGCGCCGTCGATCTCGCGCACGTCGAAGGCATCCACCAGCATGTCGGCCGAGGCGAAGAACACCTGGCCCATGATGCGGTAGGTGCGCAGGCCGCCTTCGTCCACCTCGGCATGTACATGCAGCAGCCGCGCCACCTTGAAGGTGAAGAACACGCCGCTGAGCAGCACGCCGACGGCCACGCCCGCGGCCAGATTGTCGGTAGCGACGGTGACCGCCACCGTCGCGAGCATCACCGCGCTCGACATGCGCGGGTGGCGCACCAGCGTGCGCAGCGATCCCCAGTCGAAGGTCGATGCCGACACCATCACCATGATCGCGACCAGCGCAGCCACCGGCACCTGCGACACCCAGGGCTTGAGCAGCACCATGAGGATCAGCAGGAAGGCGCCCGCGAACAGCGTCGACAGCCGCCCGCGCCCGCCGTAGCGCACGTTGCTCACCGTCTGGCCGATCATTCCGCAGCCCGCGATGCCGCCGAAGAAGCTGGCCGCCACGTTCGCCACGCCCAGGCCGCTGCACTCGCGGTTCTTGGAACTCGGCGTGTCGGTGAGCTCGTCCACCACGCTCGCGGTCATCATCGATTCGAGCAGCCCGACCATCGCGATCGCGAACGCGGGCAACGCGATGATGCGCAGCGTGTCGAGCGTGAACGGCACCGAGGGGAAGGCGAATGCGGGCAGCGCATCGGGCAGGTGCCCGAGGTCGGCCACGGTCTTGAGCGGCAGGTCGAGCCAATGGCCAACCAGCGTCACCACCACGATGCACACCAGCGGCGAAGGCACCGCGCGCGTGATGCGCGGCAGCAGGTAGATGACGGCGAGGCCGAGCCCCACCATCGCCCAGGTGGCCGTGTTGGCGCCGATGAAGTGCGGCATCTGCGCCGCGAAGATCAGGATGGCGAGCGCGTTGACGAAACCCGTGCGCACCGAGGTCGAGACGAAGCGCATCAGCACGCCCAGGCGCAGCAGGCCGAACACGATCTGCATCGCGCCGGCCAGCACGCCCGCCGCCAGCAGGTACTGCAGCCCGTGCGCATGCACCAGCGGCGCGGCCACGAGCGCGACCGAGCCCGCGGCGGCCGACACCATGGCCGGGCGCCCGCCGGTGAAGGCGATGACAAGGCTGATCACGAACGATGCGAACAGCCCGACGGCCGGATCGACGCCCGCGACGAAAGAGAAGGCGATGACTTCGGGAATGAGCGCGAAGGTGGCGACGGCGCCGGCCATCAGTTCGCGCGGAATGCTCGGGCACCACTCGGTGCGCAGGCGGCTGTGGGAGGAGGACATGGAAAAGGAAAAACAGCCCGCATGCACCGGCAAGGCGATGCGGGACAGGGGCAGAAGGAAGAGAGGCCGGCGCTGCGGCCCCGGGTGTCGCCGTGGCCGGAGCCACGGCGCGTCACTGCGCCTTCGTCAGGGAGGCGTAGGCCGCGAGCAGCCGGACTGCCGGCGGCGGATGGGAAAGCGGGGCATCCTCGGACACATGGGGCGCGATTGTAGAGAGCGGCCCGCCCTATGCCTTCACACCGAGCGCGTGATGCCGCCGTCCACGCGCAGGTTCTGCCCGGTGATGTAGCCCGCGCCTTCGGACGCGAGGAAGCCGATGGTGGCGGCGATCTCGCTGCTCTTGCCGTAGCGGCCCATCGGGATGCGCTCGCGGAACACGTCCTTCTCGGGCAGGCTGTCGATGAAGCCGGGCAGCACGTTGTTCATGCGCACGTTGTCGGCGGCGTACTTGTCGGCGAAGAGCTTGGTGAAGGCCGCGAGGCCGGCGCGGAACACGCCAGAGGTCGGGAACACGGGATCGGGCTCGAAGGCGGCGAAGGTGGAGATGTTGATGATCGTGCCGCCGCCTTGCTTCACCATCAGCGGCGCCACGAGGCGGCTGGGGCGCACGGCGCTCAGCAGGTAGACGTCCATGCCGCGGTGCCAGTCTTCGTCGGTGATCTCCAGGATCGGCGCGCGGGGGCCGTGGCCCGCGCTGTTCACCAGCACGTCGACGCGACCCCATGTGTCCGTCACCTTGTCGACCAAGCGCTTGATGTCGTCGTTCGACTGGTTCGAGCCGGTCACGCCGATGCCGCCGAGCTCCTGGGCCAACGCCTCGCCCTTGCCCGATGACGAGAGGATCGCGACGCGGAAGCCGTCGTCCGCGAGCTTGCGCGCCGCCGCGGCGCCCATGCCGCTGCCACCGGCGGTGACGATGGCTACTTTCTTTTGTGCTTCAGAAGACATGCATTGGTCCTTGGTTTGAATTCATGCGAGGGGTGCATTTAGCCAAGATTTCGGGGCGGGTGCACAGGCCACCGGGTACTCCCCTCCGCGAATGTCCTCCGGGCTTCGCCCTCCCCCTTGATTTCGCTGCGGGGAGCACCCGATGCCCTGCGCACTTGGACACGCTGCCGGTGATCGGCAATCAACCACCGCTCGGAAAGCGCTCGCGCTGATGGTGGGCTCTGTTTCGCGAAATCAAGGAGGAGGCGAAGCCGGGGGACATTCGCGAAACAGAGCCCACCGTCGGGGCGAGTGCCGCCCTGAACGGACTCAGGCGACAGCCGGTAGCGTTGCTTGCATCGACGCGCGCTGGTTGAACACCTCGAACCACTTCGCCGTGTTCGGCGCATCGGCACGCCAGTCGACCGATGGAAAGCGGAAGTCCATGTAGCCCAATGCGCAACCGAAGGCGATGGTCCCTATATCGACGCGGTCGCCGAACGACGGCGCCGCCGTTTCGAGCCATTCGAGACCGGTGCGCACCTTGGCGAGCTGACCCTCGGTCCAGTCGTTCCAGCGCAGGGCTTCGGGGCGGAGCATGGTTTCGTAGCGCGCGAGCAGTGCAGCAGCGGTCATGCCGTCGGCGAGGGCCAGTTCAGTGAGGCGGGCCCAGCGCTGAGAGCCATCGGCGGGAAACAGCGAACCCGAATGCGTGGCGTCGAGGAATTCGCAGATCACGCGGCTGTCGTACAGCACCTGCCCGTCGTCGCACAGGAAGGTCGGCACCTGGCCGAGCGGGTTCTTCGGGAGGATGGTGGCGTCGCGCTTCACCGGGCCGGCGGCGCTAGGCAATTTCTCGATGCGGTCGGCAATGCCGAGTTCGTGCGCGACGACCATGCACTTGCGCACGAACGGCGAAGCGGGCGAGTGGAAGATCTTCATTCGGTGTGTCCTTGGATTGCAGGTCTCATCTCAACGCACGATCCGCAGCATGCCCTCTTGCGCCGTGGACGCCACGAGCCGCCCGTCGCGCGTGAACAGGCTGCCGCGGCACAGGCCCCGCGCACCGCTCGCGCTGGGCGAATCGAGCACGTAGAGCAGCCAGTCGTCCATGCGGAAATCGCGGTGGAACCACATCGCGTGGTCCAGGCTCGCGGGGCGCACCTGGCCGCTCATGAAGCTCAGGCCGTGCGGCAGCATCGCGGCGCGCAGCAGACCGTGGTCGGAGGCGTAGGCGAGCAGCGCGCGGTGCACGACCGGGTCATCGGGCAGCGGCGCGATGGCGCGCATCCAGATCGCACTTTCCGAGGGACGCACGATGGGCGTGAGCAGGTCGTCGGCCTCGACGCGGCGGTATTCGATGCCGTGCGGCTCCAGGCCCTTGATGCGCCAGCGCTCGGGCAGGCGGTCGCCCAGGGCGAGGCGCTGGTCGAGTTCGCTGACCAGGCCTTCGGGGCCTTCGACCTCGGGCATCGCGAGCTGGTGTTCGACACCGTCGTCCACCGTCTGGAACGACGCCGACATCTCGAAGATGATCCGCTCCCCCTGGCGCGCCACCACATGGCGGGTGGTGAAGCTGCGGCCGTCGCGCACGCGGTCGACGCTGTACTCGATGGGCGCATGCTCGCCCGGCAGCAGGAAGTAGGCGTGCATCGAATGCACCGGCCGGTCGGCACCGACCGTGAGGCTCGCGGCCGCGAGCGACTGGCCGAGCACCTGACCGCCGAAGACGGCCGGAGTGCCGATGTCTTCGCTCTGGGCGAGAAAGCGATCGCCGCCGAGCGGTTCGAGCTGCATGAGGGCGACGAGTTCGTCGACGAGGCGGGCGGCGGTGGCGGGATCGGTGGTCATCGGCAAAGGGCAGTCGGTGCAGGAAAAAAGCAGCCCTCGACCATAGCAAAGGACGGGCCGGCGAGCTGTCGCGGCCCGGTCAGCGGGGCGCTGCTATTTGTAGAAGCAGATGTCCATGAAGCGCGCGCGGCAGCGGTAGTCCGTGCCGCCTTGCACGATGAACATGGGCACGCCGCCCACCAGCAGCTTGCCGTCGTCGTCATAGATCAGCGGCGACGGGGCGGGTTGGGCGGCGGGGCCGGTGGCGGTTTCCTGCTCGACAAACCTGATGAGGAACGAACGGGAGAAGTCGAGCGTGTCGGCGGGTTTGAGCGGCGCAGCCGCGTAGCGCGTGCCGTAGACGGTGCCGAAGTAGCGAAGCGCCGGGCCGGTGCGGTCGCCGTATTTCATGTCGGTTTTCGCGAAACCGGTCTGGATCAGGAAGACCCGGTCTTCGGGTGCCAGGTCCGCGTCGAAGGCGAGCAGCGTGTACGTCCCTTCGAAGCTGTTGTTGCGCGCCACCTTGAGTTCGCCGTTGAGGCTTGGCGTGATCTTGGCGCGCCCGCTCCAGCGCAGCAACGCGGCCACGGACGGGTCGCCATCGAACACGTAGTGATATTTCTCCGCGGCAATGACAACCTTGCGGCCGTCCTTGGCGGCAAGGAAGCTCACCACCTCGTCCTTGCCGTGGACGGGTTCGCCTTCGGGGGTGTTGGCGCAGCCCCATTGCATGAGGCCGAGCGCGGCACAGGAAAGGGCGAGGAGAAGACGACGCGCAGGGGTCGAAAACGAAAGGAGGTGCACTTTTCGTCCGGGGTTGGAGTTCATCAAGCCCCGGACTCTAGCGCCATACCGCCGATTCGGTGTCTTCAGCGGTCGAGATCCGCGCCGTCGGCGACCAGCTTCTTCTGCAGCGCCGGCACATCGACATCCGCGAAATTCGCGCTGCCCAGCGATGCCGCCGCAGTGCCAGCCGCCTGCCCCATGACGAAGCAACCGCCGCTCGCGCGCGCGGCCGACTGGCCTTCGTGCGTCATCGCGGCGCAGCGGCCGGCCACCAGCAGGTTGTCGACCCGGCGCGGCACCAGCATGCGCCAGGGCAGCTGGTTGTAGGTGCGGTTGTCGTCGCGCGGAAAGGCCCATTCGATGCGGCCGTCGGCGTGCATCTCCATTGGCCAGGCGTTGATGCCGATGCTGTCGTCGAACCTGGCCGACGAGAGGATGTCCTCGCCCGCGAGCGCATAGAGGCCTTCGATGCGGCGCGTTTCGCGGATGCCGACCTGCGGCGCGATCTCCACGATGGCCGAATGCGCGAAGCCCGGCACCTCGGCCTTCATGAACCTGAAGTACTCGGCGATCTGGCGGCGGCCTTCGAGCTCGCCCTCGGTGAGCTCGCGCGCATCGACACCATTCATCGCGCGGCCGGCCGCGTTGCGGATCTGCGTGACGTTGGCGCGCCATTCGCGCGGGTCGATGTTGGGCCGCAGGATCGCGCCTTCGCGCGGGAACTTGTAGGTTCCCGGCTTCTGCTGCTGCACCTTGGCCATCAGGTCGTTGATGGCCTTGAACTCGCCCACGGCTTCGAGCGCCGGTTGCGCATCGACCTGGCCGACGCGGAACATCGTGGTCGGAAAGAGTCCGCTGCCGTGGCCGTCGCCCACCTCGAAGGGGACGCCCGCGAAGGCCGCCACGTCGGCGTCGCCGCTGGCGTCGATGAAGGCGTTGGCGCGGATCGCCTGGCGGCCCGACTTGGTCTCGACCACAAGGGCCGCGATGCGGTCGCCGTCGCGGATCACCGCCGCTGCCCACGCATGGAACAACAGGTTCACGCCGGCATCGAGCAGCAACTGGTCGGCCGCGATCTTGTAGGCCGAGGTGTCGTAGGAGCGCACGCGGATGCGACCCTGCATGCCGTCCTGCGGCTTGTTGAGGCCGCCGAGCGCGCCGATGCGATCGAGCAGGTCGTCGGCCACGCCGCGCACCAGCAGCGTCATCTCGCCGTTGCGTTTGCCGTACAGGCCCGCGAAGTTGGTCACGCCGCCCGCGGTGCCCATGCCGCCGAGGAAGCCGTAGCGTTCCACCAGCAGCGTGCGCGCACCATGGCGCGCGGCACTCACGGCGGCAGCGATGCCGGCGGGGCCGCCGCCGACCACGACCACGTCGTATTCGCCGAAGACCGGCAGCTCGCGTGCCGGTTCTGTCAGAGTTGTCTGCCGGACTGCCATTACTGCAACTTGATGCCGCGGGTGGCAATGATCTTGGTCATGATGGCCGCCTCTTCGTTGACGCGCGTGCGCATGCCGTCCGGCGACGTGCCCACGGCCTGCCAGCCTTGCTCGAAGAGCTTGCGGCGGACCTCCGGGTCTTTCATGACGATGGCGAGTTCATGGCCGATGCGCGCCTGCGCCGTCTTCGAGAGGTTGGCCGGGCCGAGCAGTGCCACCCACACCTCGAGGCTGAAGTCCTTCACGCCGGCTTCGGCCAGCGGCGGGATCTCGGGCACCAGCGCGCTGCGGCCACCGGTCAGGCCGATGGCCTTGAGCTTGCCGGCGCGGATCTGGGGCATGGCCACGCCCGGCGGGATCAGTCCCATCTGCACCTGGTCGCCCAGCATGGCGGTGACGACCTGCGGGTTGCCCTGGTAGGGCACGTGCTCGGGCCTGAAGCCGGTGACTCGGCTCTTGAGCAGCTCCATGCCCAGGTGGCCGACGGAGCCGATACCGACCGAGCCGTAGTTCCATTTGTCGCCGGCCTGGCGGCCCGCATCGAAGAAGGCGGTGCCCGAGGGCAGGTTGTTCTGCGCCACCAGCACCAGCGGCGCGGTCGCGATCAGCGAGAGGTACGTGAAGTCCTTGGCCGGGTCGTAGGGCAGCTTGGGGTACAGCACCTTCGACGACGTGAGGTTGCCGTTGATCACGAGGCCCAGCGTGTGGTCGTCGGTGGCCTTGGCCACCTGGTCGGCCGCGATGTTGCCCGAGGCGCCGGCCTTGTTGTCCACCACGATCGGCTGGCCCAGCGCCTTGCCCAGCGGCTCGGCGATGGTGCGCGCCGCGATGTCGGGCGTGGAGCCACCCGGAAAGCCCACCAGCAAACGGATGGGCTTGGTCGGCCAGGCGCTGTTCTGTGCACTTGCGGCGAGCGGCAGGAGGGAGGCGGCTGCCAAGCCGCAAGCGATCAAAAGGGCTCTCTTTTTGGCGTGCATGGCGAAAAGAAGTGAAAAAGTTAACAAAAACCGAAGAAAGCCAGCTTAACTGCCGAGGGGAACAGCGGGCAAGGCGCGCTCCCGCTATTCGAGGCTGATGTTGCCCCTGCGCACCAATTCGCCGTACACCTTCGACTTGGCCTCGGCGTTGCGCTGGATCTCCTCGGGCGACCACGCCAGCGGCTCGAAGGCGAAGGTGTCGAAGCGGGCGCGGATCTCGGGGTCGGCGATGACCTTGGCCACGTCGGCGTTGATCTTCGCCTTCACCGCCGCCGGCACGCCCTTGGGCGCGAGCAGCGAGACGAAGGAATTGACTTCGAGCGAGGCCGGCCCGCCCGCCTCCGCCATGGTCGGCACGTCGGGCATCTGAGGAATGCGCTTGGGCGCCGCGACCGCGATGTAGCGCAGCTTGCCCGCCTTGTAGATGCCCTGGCTCGACGGGATGCTCGCGAAGGCCCACGGCACTTCGCCGGTGCCCACGTTGGAATAGAGCTGCGACACCTCGCGGTACGGCGCGTGGCGCATGCGGATGCCGGTGAGCGCTTCCAGCTGCTGCGCGCCCAGATGGCCGGGGCTGCCGACGCCCCACGAACCGTAGACGACACCTTCGGGCTCGGCCTTGGCGGCGGCGATGAGATCGCCCATGGTCTTCCACTTCGAATCGGTGCCCACGGCCACGAAGAAGGGTGTGCGGAACAGCGAAGCCACCGGGTCGAAGTGCTGCAGCGTCACGAAGTTCTTCGACTTGTACAGGTGCGGCAGCGCGGCGACGTGCTCGCTGTCCAGCTGCAGCAGCGTGTAGCCGTCGGGCGCGGCGCGGCGGGCCTGGTCGATGGCGATGAAGCCACCGCCGCCCGGCTTGTTGTCGATCACCACGCGCTGGTTCCACAGGCGCGAGAGCTTGTCGGACACGAGGCGCAGCACCGCGTCGGGGCCGCTGCCGGCGGCGAAGGGCGTGACCAGCGTCACGGGCCTGTTCGGGAAGTCGCCGGCCTGCGCCAGCGCGCCGGTGGTGGCGATGGTGGCAGTGAGGGCGAGGACGCCCGTCAGCAATGCGCGCGAGAAATTCATGGTGCTTGTCTCCTGGGCCTTCGGCCTCGAATGGTGATGATGAAAGAAATTCGTTTCAATGCAACGAAAGCTCGGCGGCGGCAGGATGCAGCGAGGCCGGTGCATCGTCCAGGCAGTGCTCGGGCCGCCACGCATAGAGCCACTCGACCGCATCGTAGAAACGCTCCGGCGTGCGCCCGACCCAGAGGCTGTTGCGCACCAGCCGCTCGACGCCCCTCGCGTGATACAGACGCCCCATCTCGCGCACCGACAGCACCACCCGCGCCGTGCGGGCGACGCGTGCGGCTTCGTACAGTTTGAATGCGGCGGTCATGTCGAAATCGCAGGCCTTCACCGCGGCGCCCAGCGTCACCGCGTCTTCCAGCGCCATGCAGGCGCCCTGCGCGAGGTACTGCATCATCGGATGCGCCGCATCGCCCAGCAGCGTGGCCGGGCCCTCGCTCCAGCGGTCGACCGGGTCGCGGTCGGCAGTGCTCCATCGGCGCCACGAGGTGGGACGGTCGAGCAGTTGGCGCGGGCGCGCGTGCACACCCTCGAAGTACGAGAGCACTTCTTCCTTGCTGCCGTCGGTGACGCCCCACTCTTCTTCTTCGCGGCTGTGGAAGGTGACGACCAGGTTGTATTGCTCGCCGTGGCGCAACGGGTAGTGCACCAGGTGGCAGTTCGGACCGGCCCAGACAACGGGCGCGTTCCAGCGCAGATCGGCCGGCATGTCGGACGCGGGCACGACCGCGCGGTACACGACGTGGCCCGAAACGCGCGGTGCATCGCCGATGAGCTTGGCGCGCACCACCGACTTCACGCCGTCGCAGCCCACGATGGCGTCGGCCTGGAAGCGCCTGCCGTCGCGCGTGACCGCGGTGACGCCGTGCGCGCCGGTGTCGATGGACTCGACCTGCGCCGAGGTGTGGAAGCGGATCAGCGGATGCTGCTTCACCGCCTCGTGGATCGCGCCATGCAGGTCGGCGCGGTGGCTCACCGCGTAGGGATTCCTGAAGCGCGCGCGGAAGGCTTCGCCGACCGGCACCGAGGCCACTTCGCTGCAATCGACCGCATCCATCATCACCAGCCTGTCCGTGAAGACCGAGCCCCGGCGCACTGCCTCGCCCACGCCCAGCGCGTCGAGCGCCGCGAAGGCGTTGGGGCCGAGCTGCAGGCCCGCGCCGATCTCGCCGATGGCCGCGCTCTGTTCGAGCAGGTCGATGGATACGCCCAGGCGCGCGAGCGCGAGCGCCGCGGCCATGCCGCCGATGCCGCCGCCGACGAGCAGCACGCTGGGCGGGTTCTTCGTGGGAGATGTGCTCATCGGGTGGCCTCTGCGCTTCGGAGAAATCAGTCGATGCGGACCGTGAGCGAAGGCAGCCGCTCGATGCTGACCTTGATCGTCTGCCCCGCCTTCACCGCACCCACGCCTTCGGGCGTGCCGGTAAAGATCAGGTCGCCGGGCTGCAGCGTGAAAAGCGTCGAGAGATTGGCGATCACTTCGTTCACCGACCAGATCAGGTGCGCGATGTCGCTGTTCTGGCGCACCTCGCCATCGACCGTGAGCGTGATCGCGCCGGCGTTGATCTCGCCCACATCGGCCAGCGTGCGCAGCGGCGCGATGGGCGCCGAGAAGTCGAAGGCCTTGCCGATTTCCCACGGACGGCCCTGCTCGCGCATCTTCATCTGCAGGTCGCGGCGCGTCATGTCCAGGCCCACGGCGTAGCTGTGGATGTGGCTCGATGCCTGGTCGACCGGGATGTCGCGACCGCCCTTGCCGATGGCGACCACGAGTTCGGCTTCGTAGTGGTAGTTGCTCGTGAGCGGCGGGTACGGAATCGAGCCGACCTGGCCTTCGGCCACGGGCACCACCGATGCGTCGTCATTGGGCTTGCAGAAGAAGAACGGCGGTTCGCGGTCGGGGTCGAACCCCATCTCGCGGGCATGCGCCGCGTAGTTGCGGCCGACGCAATAGACGCGGCGCACTGGGAACAGCTTGTCGGAATCGACGATGGGCAGGCCAACGATGGAAGGAGGTGTGAAAACGAAGGACATGGAAAGCTCCTGCCGCACGCGGCGGCACACGGTCAAACAATGAAAAGAAAGAGGTCGGCCGCCGTTCAGGCGTCTTCGAGGAAGGCTTCGCGCAGGATGCCCATGGCCTGCTGCACGGGGCGGTCGGAGAAGCTGAAGAGCACCACGTCCTCGACCGGCGACAAGAGGCGCAGCGGCGCCCACGACGGCACGACGAAGGTGTCGCGCGGTCCGAACTCGAAGCGCTGGCCCGCGATCTCGGCGATGCCGTGGCCCTCGAGCACGCTGTAGACGGCGCCATCGGTCGCGCGGTGCGTCTTGCCCGCAAAGCCTTTCGGCAGCAGCTGCAGGTTGGTCGAGATCGTCGGCATCGGCGAGCCGCCCGTCAGCGGGTTGATGTAGCGCAGCTTGTGGCCCAGCCACGCATCGGGCGCTTCCTGCTTCTGCAGTTGTGCCAGCGCCTCGCGGCTGCGCGCATAGGGGTAATTGAAGATCGGCGAGGTGGCCGACACGTGGTCGTGCCGCACCGGCACCATGTTGTGGCCGAAACGCGCGAGGCTGTGGCCCTCCGGGCGCGCGACGTGCTGCACCTTGGCGTCGTCGTTCTCGGCAAAGCCGGCATCGAAGAAGCGCAGCATCGGAATGTCGAGCCCGTCGAGCCACACCACCGGCTCGCTCACGCCTTCGATGCCTTCGTTGCCATGGTCGTGCCAGGCCCACGAGGGCGTGATGATGAAGTCGCCCGGGTACATGGTGGTGCGCTCGCCGCCCACCGTGGTGTAGGCGCCCTTGCCGTCGACGATGAAGCGCAGCGCCGACTGCACATGGCGATGCGACGGCGCCACCTCGCCCGGCATGATGAGCTGCAGGCCTGCGTAGATCGACTGCGTGATCGACGAGTTGCCGGGCAGCGCCGGGTTCTCCAGCACCAGCACGCGGCGCACGGCCTCCTCGGCGGTGATGAGCTCGGCCGACTCCATCAGCAGCGGGCGGATCTCGTCGTAGCGCCACAGGGCCGGCACGCACGGCGTCTGCGGCTCGCGCGGCACCAGGGCGTGCAGCGATTCCCACAGCGGGGTGAGGTTCAGGGGGCGGATGCGGGCGTAGTAGTCGCTGCGTTCGGCGGCGTTGGCCGGGGCGCTTTTCGGGGCGCTTGCGGAAGCGGGATTCATGCGTGGTTGTCTCCGTTGCGGGCATTGTTGACCCACCCCACTATTTCCTCAAGACCGGCAGCCAATACACAGAATTCTAAATTTCGATAATGGTGTCTTTCGCCCTAAGCAAAGAACGCCGGAAAAACACCATGTCCAAGCTCGATCTCGAATGGCTCGCCGTGTTCGACGAGGTCTACAAGACCGGCAACGTCTCCAAGGCGGCCGAGCGGCTGGGCATGGCGCAGGCCGCGGCCAGCACCGCGCTCAACAAGCTGCGGGCGCACTTCGACGACCGCCTCTTCACCCGCACCGCGCAGGGCATGCAGCCCACGCCACATGCCGAGCGCATCTACCCGAACCTGCGCGAGGTGCTGGCCCAGCTGGCGCAGGCCCAGGGCAACCGCAGCAGCTTCGAGCCCGCCGAGGCGCAGCGGCGCTTTCGCATCTGCATGACCGACATCAGCGAGGTGGTGCTGCTGCCCGGCCTGCTCGACCACCTGCGGCACGTGGCGCCGGGGGTGCACATCGAGACCGAGATCATCTCCACCAACAGCGGCCGCCGGCTGCAGGACGGCGAGGTCGACCTGGCCGTGGGCTTCATGCCGCAGCTGGACGCGGGCTTCTACCAGCAGACGCTGTTCATGCAGAACTTCGTGTGCCTGGCTGCGCAGAACCATCCGCGCATCGGCACCAGGCTCACGCGCAAGCGCTTCGAGGCGGAGGCGCATGCGGTGGTGTCCACATCCGGCACGGGACATGCCATCGTCGATACGACCATCGCGCGGCTGGGGCTCAAGCGCGACGTGGTGGTGCGGCTCTCCAGCTTCCTGAGCGTGGCGCGGATCGTGGCGCACACCGAACTGCTCGTGGTGGTGCCGCGCATCCTGGGCAAGGTGCTGGCCACGCAGGAGCCGGTGAAGCTGCTGGAGCTGCCCTTCGCGCTGCCGGACTATGCGGTCAAGCAGCACTGGCACGAGCGCTTCCACGCGGACCCGGGCAATGCATGGCTGCGGCGCACGCTGGCGCAATTGTTCAGCGGCGGCTGAGCGTGCACGCCCGGGCGACGGGCGGCGCGGCCGGAAGCGGGCGCCCGCTCGCATAATCGCGGCTCCCCACCCACAGCCACCCCTATAAGGCGCCCCATGTCCTCGATCACCCTGCGTTTTCTGGCCGAGCCCAGCACCGTCAACTTCGGCGGCAAGGTCCACGGCGGCACGGTCATGAAGTGGATCGACGAGGCCGGCTACGCCTGCGCGACCAGCTGGGCCAAGCGCTACTGCGTCACCGCCTTCATCGGCAGCATCCGCTTTCACCGGCCGATCATGATCGGCGACCTCGTCGAGGTCGAAGCCCGCCTCGCCTACACGGGCACCACCAGCATGAACATCTCGGTCGAGGTGCGCAGCGGCGACATGAAGGGCGGCTCGATGGAAAAGACCACCGAGTGCCTGATCGTCTTCGTCTCGGTCGATTCGCACGGCCGGCCGCTCCCGGTGGTGGCCTTCGTGCCCGGCACGCCCGGCGAAATGGCGCTGGCGGAACGGGCGAAGGCGCATCTGGACGCCAGCCGCGCAGCCGGCGCCACGCCGTAATCCTCGTAGAGGCGAAGCTCTAACGGGAGCGCCGCCCAGCGGCTAGAGTCAGGCGACAAGTTTTCAAAGGACTACTTCGCATGGCGACTCAAGACGACGACGGCAACAGCAGCAAATCCTCCGACCGCATCAAGGATTCCGCCCAGCAGATCTGGCTCGCCGGTCTCGGCGCGTTCGCCAAGATGCAGCAGGAAGGCAGCAAGGCCTTCGAGGCGCTGGTCAAGGACGGCGCCGGCATGCAGAAGAAGACCCAGGCTGCCGCCGAAGAAACCCTCGCCCAGGCCCAGCAGCGGATGGCCGGCTTCGCCAGCGAATTCGGCACCAAGGCCGCGGGCCAGTGGGGCAAGCTGGAGAACATCTTCGAAGAGCGCGTGGCGCGCGCCCTCGAAAAACTCGGTGTCCCCTCGGCCGCCGACATGGCCGCGCTGCAGGCGCGCGTCGAGGCCCTCGAAGCGCAATTGAAGGGCAATGCGAAGGCGGCGGCGACCACCCGCAAGACCACCGCGCGCAAGACCGCCGCATCCACAACCGCCGCGAAGAAGACACTGCGCCGCCCCAAGGCCGGCTGACGCCAACTAAATTGCGGCACTGCACAAAAATTAAGCGCCGCAAAACATGTCCTGCACCGTTCATGGTGCAGTGCACATACGCTAGAGTGTTCCCAAGACCAAGAGACACACCGGGGGCACCGACATGGCAAAGAAGGCGCCACGCCGCACAGCGCAACGCATCCTCGAAGCCGCACTGGACCTGTTCAACCGCTTCGGGGAACCGAACGTCTCGACCACGCTGATCGCGGGCGAGCTCAACATCAGCCCCGGCAATCTCTACTACCACTACCCCGCCAAGGAAGAGCTGATCAACAAGCTCTACCAGGGCTACGAGGCCGAGCTCAACGAGCTGCTGCATGCGAGCGAAGGCGTGCACGACGTGGAAGACGCGTGGTTCTTCATGCACACGCTGTTCGAGCTGATCTGGCGCTACCGCTTTCTCTACCGCGACCTGAACGACCTGCTGAGCAAGAACCGCCACCTGGAGACGCAGTTCCAGCTGGTGCTCAAGAACAAGACCCGCGCGATCCGCCAGCTGATCTCCGGCCTCGGCCGCGCCGGCCACCTGGACATCGACGCGCACGAGATCGATCCGCTGGCCCAGAGCATGGTCGTGGTGCTCACCTACTGGCTGAGCTACGAATACGTGCGCAACCCGCGCGAGGCGCTCGAACCCGCGCATGCGCAGGGCGCGCTGATGCGGGGCGGCCACCACACCCTGCACCTGCTCGCGCCCTACCTCGGGCGTGAACAACGGCGGCATCTGCTGACCCTGAGCAATGCCTACAACGGCGAAGATGCCACGCACAACGTGGCTCCCACTGTCGACATGGCGGCCTAGGGCCTGTTCACACCATGCCCCACCCCGACTTCAAACCGCTCTCGCTGATGTCCGCCAGCCCGGTTGCCGCGAACGCGGAGCCCTGGACGCCCCTTCCCTATGCCGACGTGCCGCGCTTCGACGCGCGCAGCGTGTTGCCCCACTGGCCGCGCCTGCATGCCGGCCACCACCTGCCGCCGCCGGACGCCGATGCGCCGCTGGCCGAAGGCTGGGCGCTGTACCACAGCGGCGATTTCGAACGCGCCGCCGCCATCGGCCTGCTGCACGGCTCCGAGGGCCTGGTGCTCGCCAACCAGGCCACCGCCATCTATGCCAACTACCTCGAGCCGCGCGAGGCCACCCGGCTCGCGATGTTCCGCCAGGTGATCGAGCGCGCGGGTGCGCAGGCCGCCGCCGAGCCCGACAACTGCCAGGCGCTCTACTGGCAGGCCTATGCGCTGGGCCGCTACAGCCAGGGCATCAGCGTGGCGCGCGCGCTGGCGCAGGGCCTGGGCACCAAGCTCAAGGGCGCGCTGGAACGGGTGATCGAACTGCAGCCGGCGCACGCCGACGCGCACCTTGCGCTGGCCGCGTTCCACGCCGAGGTGATCGACAAGGTGGGCGCGCTGGTCGGACGCATGACCTACGGCGTGCGCGCCGAAACCTCGGTGGAATTGTTCGAGCGCGGACTCGAACTGCACCCGCATTCGCCCGCGGGAATGATGGAGTACGCCCGTGCCCTGCTGATGCTGCATGGCGACTCGCGCATGGCCGAAGCCACCCGGCTCTACGAAAAGGCCGCCGCGATGACACCGGCGGATGCGCGGGAGCGGCTGGACGTGGAACTGGCCCGGGCGGGGCTGTCGGACTGAGCGGCGCGCGTCACCGCCGCTGGCGAATCAACCCAACCTGCTCCAGGAACGCCCGCACCCGCGGCTGCCACACCTCGGGATAGCGCGAGAACAGCGCATGTCCGTCCTCGCCGTACGGCGGGAACTGGGTGAACTCGCCCTTGCCGCCCGCCTCCCTGAAGGCCTTGAACCATTCCTGCGGATAGGTGGGTCCGAAATACTGGTCGTTCTCGGTGTAGATCCACAGCGTGGGCATGTGCGCCGTCTTGCCGTACTGGCCGAACAGCCGCTCCAGCGCCTCCGGCGAGCACGGGCGCTGCGGCTGGGTCTTCGGATTGCCGCCACCGCCGCCCGCGAAGTTGATGGCTGCCACCACGCCCGCCGGATTCTGCGCCGCCGCCGCGATGGCGATGGTTCCACCGAACGACTGGCCGACGATGACAGCGCGCGCGGGATCGACATCGGGCCTCGCGCGCATCAGCTGGAGCACCCGCAGCGTCTGTGCCAGCCCCGCTTCGTAGGCCGGTGCGTAGCGCCTGGCGCCGCACTGGCCGCTGGCCTCCACGTCTTCGCCGCCGGTCACGCCGTAGCCGATGCGGGTCGGCACGGCGACGACGAAGCCCTGCGCCACGAAGAAGCGCGACGCCACCGAATAGCGCGCGCGCCCCATGGCCGCGCGCTCCGCGGACTGCGCCGCCCGGCCATGGTTGAGAACGATCAGCGGAGCCGGCACCGGGTTCGTATCGTCCGAAAAGACGGTCACCCTGACGGACTGCTCGATGCGCCTGCCATCGATGCCGTTGACCTGTACCGGCACGTCGAGCTGTTCCTCGCGCAAGGCGCCATGGACGCCGGTCGCGGCCAGCAGCAGGAGCTGCAGCAGCACGGCTCGCCAGAGTACGGATGTCTTCTTCATGAATGTCCCTCGCGCTCGCGGTTATTAAGATCGCCGTTTCGACTCATCTTCTTCCCGCCGCCATGTCCGACCTCAACGCCCAATTCGAAACCGCCCAGGCCAACTCCAAGCTCCTGGCCGAGCGCCCCGACAACCCGACGCTGCTGAAGATCTACGGCCTCTTCAAGCAGGCCACCGAAGGCGACAACACCGCCAAGAAGCCCAGTTTCAGCGACATCGTCGCGCGTGCCAAGTGGGACGCCTGGACCGCCCAGAAGGGTGCGAGCAGCGACGAGGCCAAGCAGAAGTACATCGACCTGATCGAGTCCCTGCGCGGCTGAGCGGGCGAAGCGCTTAGGCCGGCAGCTTCGTGTCAGCGAGGCGCCGGATGGGCTGCACGAACGCGAGGTCCGCGCCGTCGAGCACGTCGCGCCCTTCGAGGCTTTCGAAGCGGAGCCCGGTCTCCGCTTCGACGAATGCGAGGGGGCGCTGCGAGGTGCCGAAATCTTCCAGGTCGCGCGCCACGCCCGAGTCGAGGTACGTGCCCTGGCTCATCAGGTAGGCGATGGCGCTCAGCTCGCCCGTCGCCTCGCTGATGAAGGCGACGACCTTCCAGAAATCCCGCGGAATCTGGATGCCGAATCGCTCCGGGTCGTCCGAGCGGAGGATCGGCCCCGTGAACACGCTGATGCGCTTGTCGTCGCCCTGCGCGTTGCCCAGGATGTAGTCCTCTAGGTCACCCCACAGCCCGTCGTTGAAGGGCTGCCACTGCGGGCAGGCATTGGTGGCGAAGAAGGTGTCGATGTTGGCGCGTTGCGCCGTGGCCAGCGAGCCCCAGTTCGGGTCCTGCCTGCGCGTCATGTGGCCGCGGGAGAACTTCTGGTCCTGCTCGGGGCCGTAGGCCTCGCGCAGCATCTGGTATTCCTTCCTGATGCGGCCGTCGTAGTTCCAGGTGTCGTGGCGCGGCACGTTCTTCGACTTCGATCCGTCGATGTTGCACGCGGAGTAGAGCGGCACGCGCCGGGAGATGCACTGCACCGTGCTGAAGTGCTGGTACTTGAGCTCGAAGGAGCCGTCATCGAGCGTTGCGATGTCGTCCATGGAAATGGCATCGCCCATCGACGGCAATTCGACGCGGTTGTCGTCGCCGAAGAACGTGGGTTCGTAGCCCTTGCGACCCTTGAAGAATTCCGGCGGCTTGGGGATGGCGGCGACGCGCTGGATGCCGGCCCACGAACTGCTCACGACCTGGATGTCTGTATCGGACATGAAGCTCCCTCTTCAGAAAAACACCGGTCACGGCCGACACCGACCATGCGCGCCTTGCGGCTACTTCGCGAGCTTGGCGCGTGCGTTTTTCAGATTGAAGACAGGCTTGCGGATTTCCGCGAAGGTGGGCTGGGACACGGCCCACTCGGGGTTCTGCTCGATGGCCGCCAGTTGCTCGTCGTCGAGCTGGGCCTCCACCAACTTGCCCGTCTTCGGCGTGAGCACGACACCGGGCACGCAGCGGCGCAGCCGCGCTTCCGCCGACAACTTCTTGCCGGGGCTGCCTGTGTAGGTCAAGACGACGCTGGTCACTTCTTCAGAACTCCAAAACCTTCATATTCGGCGGGCCACCCCACTCTTTGCGCTGCCTGCGACAGCATCGTGACGATGGCGTCGGCCTTTTCGGGACCGTTTGGCATGTTAAGCAGCTTCGAATTCCCTGACAACAGACGGGCCGCCATGCCCGAGGTGTAGGGCGTGGCCATCGAGGTGCCGGACATCATGGCGTACCTCTCGCCCGGAAACGTCGAGAGCACGGCCACGCCGGGGCCGATGAAATCGGTCGACAGCCCGTAGTTGGAGAACTCGGCGACGAATTCCTTCTTGCGGCGGATCTCGCTCTCCTGAAAGCTCTCGGGGCAGTCCGCCGGAAACGTGCCGTCGCGCCCCAGCGCGCCGACTGCCATCGTGTGGCTGTAGCGAGCCGGATAGCGCAGCAGCGGCTGGCCATCGTTGCCGGTGGCGGCGAACACCACCACGCCGGCATCGCGTGCCCGCTGGAGCACGTCCGGCATCTCCGGCATCGGCTCCAGGCTGCCCATGCTGATGTTGACGATGTGGCAGCCGTCGGCGATCGCGCGCTCGAGCGCGCTGGCGATGTCGGTCGACTTCGCGCGGCCACGCTCGCCGGTTTTCGGACACACGCGGTAGGCCAGCAGCCGGCAGGCCGGCGCGAGGCCGTGGATGCCGGTGGCTTCGGCTTTCCTGCCCGCGATGATTCCTGCGACGTGGGTCCCGTGCCCGATGCCGTTGTCCAGGAAATCCGCGGCGTTCTCGCCAGTGACGAAACAGGCGCCGCCCGCCACGGCGATGTCCGCATGCGGCCCGACGCCGCTGTCGATCACGCCGACCGTCACGCCCGCGCCCGCCTCCGGGTCGTAGGGCGCGTAGTTCGCCAGCAGCTGGAAGCGGTCGGGCACCAGCGGCAGCGCCTGCACATTCAATCGTTTCGGTGCCGCGACGCGATCGAACCCCTTGACGAAGACCGACCAGTGCGTGTGCTCGGGCTCGACCAGGATCATTTCCACCCGCGGATAGAGCACAGGAATTCCCAGGTCCGCGATGCCCCGGCTGTCGGTCACCGCGGGCACGTGCGCGCCGTCCCAATTCACGAGCGCCTTGACCCGCACGCCCGCCACGGGTTTGCCCTGCGGGTCCGCAAGGTGCAGTTCAAAGCGCTTGACCTTGGCCCCGGGCGCCACCTGGATCGCACTGGAATCCAGCTCGTCGCCCAGCGGTCGGATGTACTGAAGGTAGGCCCATGCGGCGGGTGCGATCCGCAGCCCGGGCGTGTTCCGGCGCATCGCCAGCAGCGCAGACGAATTGGCCTTCATCACGGACACGTCGTCGATCTGCTTGACCAGCTTCATCCGCGGAACGCCGCGCCCCTCCACCCGCTGGCCGAGCGCCTCCGCCGAGTTGCCCAGGTTGATCGCGCTCAATGTCGCGAGCTCCGCACCGCCGGGCGCGGCACTCCGCGAAGGCCACACGATGACGTCGTCCGAGAACTTCGGCTCCGCCACCATGCGACGCAGACGCAGCATCTGCAGCAGACGCTCGACGTTCTCGCCGTCCGACTTCGAGATCTCGCCCCTCGCCTGCTGTTGCTGCGCGCGCCCGGTCTCACGCGCCATGGGGGTTCGCTTCGGTGCTTCCTGCCGCTTGCTCGCTGCTGCCATGGACTCTCCTTGTTGCCCGGTGGTTTATCGCACGGGCGGCATTTCAGGCCAATGAATGGCCCGCCCCGGTCAACCCACGATCCCGCGCGCATGCAGCGCGGCGATCTGCTCGGCGCTCAGGCCGATCTCCTTCAGCACCGCATCGGTGTCTGCCCCCAGCGCCGGTGCGTTGTGCCGGTGGCTGGCCGGCGTGAGCGACAGCTTGGGCACGAAACCGGGCACCGCGAGCGCGCCGCCGTCGGGCATCTGCACCTGCTGGAGCATGCCGCGCGCGGCGTAATGCGGGTCGGCCGCGATGTCGGCGATGGTGTAGATGCGGCCGGCCGGCACATGCGCCGCATCGAGCGCGGCGAGCACTTCGTCCACGGTGCGCGCGGCCGCCCAGTCACCAATGGCGGCATCGAGCATTTCCACCTGCGCCACGCGGCCCGCGTTGCCTGCCAGCGCGGGATCGGCGGCCAGGTCCGGGCGGCCGATGCATTCCATCAGGCGGCGGAAGATGCCGTCGCCATTGCCGGCAATGATCGCGTAGCCGCCATCCGCGCAGCGGTAGGCGTTGGTCGGCGCGATGCCGGGCAGCGCGCTGCCGGCGGCCTCGCGCACCGCACCGAATGCGCCGTACTCGGGCAGCAGGCTTTCCATGCAATTGAAGACCGCTTCATAAAGCGCCACGTCGATCACCTGTCCCCTGCCCTTCGGGTATTCGGCGCTCACCGTCGCGTGGCGGTGCTGCATCGCCATCAGCACGCCGATCACGCCGTGCAATGACGCCAGCGTGTCGCCGATCGACACGCCCACGCGCACCGGCACGCGGCCGGGCTCGCCTGTGAGGTGGCGCAGCCCGCCCATCGCTTCGGCCACCACGCCGAAGCCGGGGCGGTCGCGGTACGGGCCGGTCTGGCCGTAACCGCTGATGCGCAGCATCACGAGCGCGGGATTGGCGGCCAGCAGCGCGTCGGGGCCGAGGCCCCAGCCTTCCATCGCGCCGGGGCGGAAGTTCTCGATCAGCACGTCGGCCTCGGCCGCGAGCTGCCGCACGATCGCCTGCGCCTCGGGCTCGCGCAGGTCGAGTGCCAGCGAGCGCTTGTTGCGCGACTGCACCTGCCACCAGACCGAAGTGCCGTCCTTCAGCAGCCGCCAGGTGCGCAGCGGATCGCCCGCGCCGGGCGGCTCGATCTTCACCACCTCGGCGCCGAAATCGGCCAGCGTGCGTGCGGCGAAGGGGCCGGCGATCAACTGGCCGAGCTCGACGACCTTGAGACCGGCCAGCGGACCCGCCGCAGTCGGCTCGGCCTGGAAAGAAGAGGTTTTCGTCATGGCGCCAGAGTGTGCCGCGTCGCGGCGAGCGCTCGCCGGGGCGGGAAAACACCTATGAATTCTTGACATCGCATTTCCGGCACTTTCCGCACCGCAGCAATCCCCTGCCGGCAGCCCCTCTCTCCCGAGGAGAAAGGGGTTTGCTGCACCGCAATGCCTTCGCCAACCCGCTTGTGCAAAGGTCAAAAAAGTATCAATTTCGAGCCTCATCTCTGGTTGTTGGCATCCTGGGCGATTCGTACAGTCCGCCCCACGCTGCCACAGGCCACCCACAGAACAAAGAGACAAGGAAAAGGAACCGCTCATGCAACCCGATCTGGAAATCGTCGAAGTCCGTGGAGATGAATCGTTCACTGCCTGGGCGCACGGCTATCCGTACCGCACGGTGCGCTGGCACTTCCATCCCGAGTACGAGATCCAGCTGATCGTCGAGACCCGGGGCGTCTATTTCGTGGGCGACCACGTCGGGCACTTCGAGCCCGGCAACCTCGTGCTGATGGGACCCGACCTGCCGCACAACTGGATCAGCGACGTGCCCGCGGGACAGAGCGTGGAGCGGCGCGGCATCGTGATCCAGTTCCCGGCCGGGCTGATGAAGAACATGGCCGCGGCCTTTCCCGAGTTCGAGCGCATCGCGCCGCTGCTGGCCGAGTCAGGCTCGGGGCTGCTGTTCTCCGCCGAGACGGCCATTGCGGCCAAGCCGATCATGGAATCGCTGCTCGAAGCGCGTGGCCTGCGCCGCGTGATCCTGCTGCTCTCGCTGCTCGAGCTGCTGGTCGACAGCCACGACCGCCAGCGGCTCGCCAGCCCGGCCTTCAAGCCCGACCCGAAGGCATTCATGTCGCACGCCATCAACAACGTGCTCGCGCATATCTCGGCCAACCTCGGCGACGAGCTGCGCGAGCCCATGCTGGCCGAGCTGGTGGGCCAAAGCCCGAGCGCGTTCTCGCGGTCGTTTCGCAAGCACACGGGCCAGTCGTTCGTGCGCTATGTGAACCGGCTGCGCATCAGCCGCGCCTGCGAACTGCTCACCAGCAGCGAGAAGCCGGTGCTCGACGTCTGCATGGACGTGGGCTTCAACAACGTGTCGAACTTCAACCGGCAGTTCCTCCTGCACAAGCGCATGCCGCCGACCAAGTTCCGCAACTTCCATCGCATGCAGGCCGCGGCCTCGCGTGCCGCCAAGTCGCCGTAGCCGGCGCTCACCGTTCCCCCGCGTCATTACCGGCGCGGCGCATCGGGCGCCGCGTGGGGGGCGCCTTTGCCCGCGTTTTCTCGACAGTCAACAACCTCAGGAGACAGCCACCATGAAGAACCTTCTCAAAGCCACCGCCCTCACCGCCGCCCTCGCCTGCGGCGCGACCGCCGCGCAGGCCCAGGCGCCCAAGCAGCCGCTGCGCATCGGCATGACCTTCCAGGAGCTGAACAACCCCTACTTCGTGACGATGAAGCAGGCGCTGGAAGAAGCCGCGGCCACCATCGGCGCGACCGTGGTCACCACCGACGCGCGGCACGACGTGGCCAAGCAGATCGGCGACGTGGAAGACATGATCCAGAAGAAGGTCGACATCCTGCTGCTGAACCCGACCGACTCCACCGGTGTGCAGTCGGCCGTTCGCTCGGCCAAGAAGGCGGGCCTGATCGTGGTGGCCGTGGACGCGAATGCGCAAGGCCCGGTCGACTCCTTCGTCGGCTCCAAGAACACCGACGCCGGGCACCTCGCCTGCGAATACCTCGCCAAGAGCATCGGCGAGAAGGGCGACGTGGCGATCCTCGACGGCATTCCGGTCGTGCCGATCCTGGAGCGGGTGAAGGGCTGCCGCGAAGCGCTCGCCAAGTACCCCGGCGTCAAGGTGGTGAGCACGCAGAACGGCAAGCAGGAGCGCGCCACCGCGCTCACCGTGACCGAGAACATCCTGCAGGCCAACAAGAACCTGAAGGGCATCTTCAGCGTGAACGACGGCGGCTCGATGGGCGCCCTCGCGGCCATCGACGCGAGCGGCAAGGACGTGAAGCTCACCAGCGTGGACGGCGCGCCCGAAGCGATCAAGGCGATGCAGAAGCCCGGCTCCAAGTTCATCGCCACCACCGCGCAGTACCCGCGCGACCAGATCCGCCTGGCCATCGGCATCGCGCTCGCCAAGAAGTGGGGCGCCAACGTGCCCGCCGCCATTCCGGTCGATGTGAAGCTGATCGACGCCGAAGGCGCGAAGACCTTCACCTGGTAAGCCCCGGAACCGCGCCGTGACAACGAACAACACCGCCGAGATGCTGCGGCTCGAGGGCGTCTCCAAGCGCTTTCCGGGCGTGAAGGCACTCTCGGGCATCGACCTCTCGATCCGCAAGGGCGAGGTGCATGCGCTGCTCGGCGAGAACGGCGCGGGCAAGTCGACGCTGATGAAGATCCTCGGCGGCATCTACCAGGCCGACGAGGGCCGCATCTTCATCGAAGGCAGCGAGCGCCAGTTCGCGGGCTACAACGATGCGATCGCGGCGGGCATCGGCATCATCTTCCAGGAGTTCAGCCTCATCCCGTACCTGAACGCGGTGGAGAACATCTTCCTCGGCCGCTACCTGAAGAACCGCTTCGGGCTGATGGACAAGGCGGCGATGAAGCGCTCGGCGCAGCAGCTCTTCGACGAGCTGGGCGTGCAGATCGATCTCGATGTGCCGATCTGCCGGCTCTCGGTCGCGCAGCAGCAGTTCGTGGAGATCGGCAAGGCGCTGTCGCTGAAGGCGCGCCTGCTGGTGCTCGACGAGCCGACCGCCACGCTCACCCCGAACGAGGCCGGGCATCTCTTCAAGATCATGCGGGAGCTGCGCGCCAAGGGCGTCGCGATGATCTTCATCTCGCACCACCTGGACGAAATCTTCGAGGTGTGCGACCGCATCAGCGTGCTGCGCGACGGCGCCAATGCGGGGCACGCGGACGTGGGTGCGACCGATATCGATGCGCTGGTCCGGATGATGGTCGGCCGCAAGATCGAGCACAACTTTCCGCCCAAGCCCGTCCCCGCGCCGCGCGGACGCAAGGTGCTCGAAGTGCCGGAGATCCAGCTCGCCAAGGGCGGACCGGTCAACAGCTTCGACCTGCACGAAGGCGAGATCCTCGGCTTCGCAGGCCTCGTGGGATCGGGCCGCACCGAACTCGCGCTCGGGATGATGGGCGCCGACCGCGTGCACCGCAAGACGGTGCTGCGCAACGGCAAGCCCGTACGGCTGAACGACCCGACCGAGGCGCTCGCGAACGGCATCGGCCTCCTGCCCGAGAGCCGCAAGGTCGAGGGGCTGATCACCGATTTCACGATCCGCTTCAACATCTCGATGAACAACCTGGGCAAGCACAGGAGCGCCGGGCTCGTGAGTCAGAGGTCGGAGAAGCAATCGGCCGCAGAGTTGTCCAAGCGTGTCGGCGTGAAGGCTCCGAGCATCGAGACGCGCGTGGCCACGCTCTCGGGCGGCAACCAGCAGAAGGTGGTGATCGCGCGCTGGCTCGGACATGCGAGCGAGGTGCTGATCTTCGACGAGCCCACGCGCGGCATCGACGTCGGCGCCAAGGCCGAGATCTACAGCCTGATGCGCGAACTCACGCGCCAGGGAAAAGCCATCGTGATGATCTCGAGCGAGCTGCCCGAGATCGTCGGCATGTGCGACCGCGTCGCCGTGTTCTCGGGCGGGTCCATCGTGGCCACGCTGGAGGGCGACTCCATCAACTCGGGCGACATCATGCGCCACGCAACCACAGGGGGTTCGCAATGAATGCCACCGCCAGCCATCCCACGCCGCCGGTTCCCACGGGTGGGTTCTTCACCCAGCTGCGCCGCTCGACGGCCTTCCTGCCACTGGTCGGTCTCGTCGCGATCTCGGTCTTCATGATCGTCGCGACCGACAACTTTCTCTCCTGGGGCAACCTGCAGAACATCGCGCTGCAGTCGTCGATCAACGCGATCATCGCGGTCGGCATGACGGCCGCGATCCTCACCGGCGGCATCGACCTCTCGGTGGGCGCGGTGGTGGCGCTGTCGGGCACGCTGGCCTCGGGAATGATGGTGCAGTTCGGCCTGCCGCCGATGCTCGCCGTGCCGCTGGGCCTGGCTGTCGGCGTGGTGATCGGCCTCTTCAACGGCTACTGCGTGGCCTACCTACGCATGCCGCCGATCATCGTGACGCTGGCCACCATGGGCATCGCGCGCGGCATTGCGCTGATCTACACCGGCGGCTATCCGATCGACGGGCTGCCGGAATCGTTCGCCTTTCTCGGCGGCGGCGTGCTCGCGGGCATCAAGGTGCCGATCCTCATCATGCTGGCGACGTACCTCGTGGCGTATGTGCTACTGAACATGGCGCCGTTCGGGCGGTATGTGTATGCCATCGGCGGCAATGAAGAAGCGACGCGTTTGTCTGGCGTGCGCGTGTCGCGCTACAAGCTGCTCGTGTATGCACTGAGCGGCCTTACTGCAGCCATCGCCGGCATCGTGCAGGCGGCGCGCGTCACGAGCGGGCAGCCCGGTGTGGGCGTTGGCTTCGAGCTGGATGCCATCGCGGCAGTGGTGATGGGCGGCACGTCCATCGCCGGCGGGCGCGGCGCCATCGTTGGCACGCTGGTCGGTGCGCTGCTGCTTGGCGTGCTCAACAACGGTCTCAACATGATCGGCGTGTCGCCGTATCTGCAATTGATCATCAAGGGCGGCATCGTGCTCCTTGCGATCTTCATCAGCCGAGAAGCCAAGCGCTGACCCTTTCCCCGTCTTGCTCCTTCCCCCTCTGGGGGAAGGCTGGGATGGGGGCAGCCAGAGCGTGCCCAGTGGATACGCCGCTTGCCCCCACCCCTGCCCTCCCCCAGAGGGGGAGGGAGAAAAACCAATACCCAACACCCTCTCTGATCACAAGGAACCCATGTCTTATCAAAAGCTCCAGCCCGGCGCCTCGGGCGCCATCGGCGAACTCGCTGCCATGCAGGCTGTCGTGTGCCACGGCCCGAAGGACTACCGGCTCGAAACCGTCGCGATGCCCACCATCGGCCGCAACGAACTGCTGATCTCCATCGCCGCCTGCGGCATCTGCGCCTCCGACTGCAAATGCCACTCGGGCGCGAAGATGTTCTGGGGCGGCGACGGCCAGCCCTCGTGGGTCAAGGCGCCCGTCATCCCGGGCCATGAATTCTTCGGCTACGTCGAAGCACTCGGTGAAGGCGCGGCCGAGCACTTCGGCGTGGAGAAAGGCGACCGCGTGATCGCCGAGCAGATCGTGCCCTGCGGCAAGTGCCGCTTCTGCACCTCGGGCAAGTACTGGATGTGCGAGGTGCACAACATCTTCGGCTTCCAGCGCATCGTGGCCGATGGCGGCATGGCCGACTACATGCGACTGCCGCCGACCTCGCGCGTGCACAAGATCCCCGACGGCATCTCGCTGGAAGACGCGGCCATCATCGAGCCGCTCTCGTGCGCGATCCACACGGTGAACCGCGGCGACCTCCAGCTGGACGACGTGGTGGTGATCGCCGGCGCCGGCCCACTGGGCCTGATGATGGTGCAGGCCGCGCGCCTGAAGACACCGAAGAAGCTCATCGTGATCGACCTCGTGCCCGAGCGCCTCGCCCTGGCGAAGGAGTACGGCGCAGACGTGACGATCAATCCGAAGACCGAGAACGCCGACGCCGTCGTCAAGGGCTTGACCGAAGGCTACGGCTGCGACGTGTACATCGAGACCACCGGCGCGCCCATCGGCGTGACGCAGGGGCTGGAGATGATCCGCAAGCTCGGCCGCTTCGTCGAATTCAGCGTGTTCGGCGCGGAGACCAGTGCCGACTGGTCGATCATCGGCGACCGCAAGGAACTCGACGTGCGTGGCGCGCACCTGGGGCCGTACTGCTACCCGATTGCCATCGACCTGCTGGCGCGCGGTCTCGTCACCTCGAAGGGCATCGTGACACACGACTTCCCGCTGACCGAATGGGAGCGCGCGTTCGCGCTGGCAAACTCGCTGGATTCCATCAAGGTGCTGCTCAAGCCGCAGCCCCGATCCTGAGAGACGGCAACCATGAAATACGTGATCGGCGTCGACATCGGCACGCAGAGCACCAAATGCCTGCTGGTCGGCATCGACGGCAAGGTGCATGCGCAGGCGAGCGTGACCTACCAGCCCGAGACGCCGAAGCCGCTGTGGGCGCAGCAGGATTGCGCCGTGTGGTTCGACGCCGTGTGCGAGAGCGTGCGCGCCTGCGTGGCGAAGAGCGGCATCGCGCCCGCGAACATCGCCGCGATGTGCGTGAGCAGCCTCTACGGCGGCGCGGGCATTCCGGTCGATGAAGCCATGCAGCCGCTGCACCCATGCCTCATCTGGATGGACCGCCGCGCCACCGCCGAGGTCGATGTGGTGAACGCGAACGTCGATGTGGCGCGGCTGCAGGCGATCACCGGCAACGGCGTGGACAGCTACTACGGCTACACCAAGATCCTGTGGTTGCGCGAGCACCTGCCCGAGGTGTGGGCAAAGACGCGCTGGTTCCTGCCGCCCAACAGCTACATCAACTGGCGGCTCACCGGCGAGCTCGCGGTCGACCACAGCTCGGCCGGCAACATCGGCGGTGTGTACGACGCGGCAGAGCGCGGTTGGTCGGAGGAAGCGCTGGCCATGCTCGGCATCCCGGCGCGCATGATGCCGCCGCGCCTGGTCGAGTCGAGCGATGTGGTCGGCGGCTTGAGTGCCGAATGGGCCGCGAAGCTCGGCCTCGCCGAGGGCATGCCGCTGATGGCCGGTGGCGTCGATGCGGCGGTGGCCACCTTCTGCGCGGGCGTGACCGGCAGCGGCGACCACGTCGCGATGATCGGCACCAGCATGTGCTGGGGCTTCGTGAGCCCGACGGTCGATGCGCGCCACAAGCTCATCACGATGCCGCACGTCTACCGCGGCGCAGACCGCAGCTATGTGTTCGGCGGCGCGATCACCGCGGGTGCGGCCGTCACCTGGTTCCGCGACGTCTTCTGCCAGGCCGAGGTGGCCGAGGCGGCGCGCACCGGCGAAGACGCGCATGCGCTGATCGAGCGCAAGGCCGTCGACGTGCCGCCCGGCGCGGAGGGCCTGGTCTTCCTGCCGTACCTGATGGGCGAGCGCAGCCCGATCTGGGATGCGCAGGCCAAGGGCGCGTTCATCGGTCTCTCGCTCGCGCACAGCCGCGCGCATCTCTATCGCGCGGTGCTCGAAGGCGTGAGCTTCGCGCTGCAGCACAACATCGAAGCCGGCCGGCAAAGCGGGCAGCCGCTGGACGACCGCCTCATCGTGGTCGGCGGCGCAGCGCATTCGAACCTGTGGATGCAGATCGTCGCGGACATCACGGGCTACCCGGTGTTCACCATCGAGGAAGAGGTCGAGGCGGCCCTCGGTGCGGCCATGCTCGCGGCGCTCGGCGCGGGGCTGGTCGATGCGACGACGGCCGAGCGCGGCTGGGTCACGCTGGTGGAACGCGCGCGGCCCGAGCCCGCGGCGCAGGCTGTCTATCGCGAACGCTTCGATATCTACAAATCCCTCTACCCGGCATTGCGCGATGCGATGCATCGACTGACATGACGACCTCCTTCGATTTCTCCGGCCGGCGCGCCCTCGTGACCGGCGCGAGCAGCGGCATCGGCCGCGCGGTGGCGGTGCGGCTCGCGCAAGCGGGCGCAGCGGTGACGGCCGTGGGGCGCAACGCGGCGGCGCTCGATGCACTGCGCGCGGAAGCCGGCTGCACGCCATTGGTCACCGACGTCGGCGACGCAGCCGCATTGGGGCGCGCGCTTGCAGCGCTGCCAGCCTTCGACCTTGTGGTGAACTGCGCCGGCATCGCGCTGCTCGAATCCGCACTCGAACTGCAGGCCGAGAGCTTCGACGCCGTGATGGCCGTCAACGCGCGCGCCGCGGCACTGGTCGCCGCGCGCTGCGGCAAGGCGATGATCGCGGCCGGCGTGCGCGGCAGCATCGTCAACGTGTCGAGCCAGGCCGCGCTGGTCGCGCTCGATGCGCATCTTTGCTATTGCGCGTCGAAGGCGGCAATGGACGCGATCACGCGCTCGCTGTGCCTCGAATTCGGGCCGCATGGCATCCGCGTCAACAGCGTGAATCCGACCGTGACGCTCACGCCGATGGCCGAAGAGGCCTGGGCCGATCCGGCCAAGAGCGCGGCGGTCTTGAGGAACATTCCGATGGGACGGTTTGCGCAAGTCGAAGAGGTGGTCGCGCCGATCCTCTTTCTGCTGTCCGATGGCGCGTCGATGGTCAGCGGCGTGGCGCTGCCGGTCGACGGGGGCTACACGATCGTGTGAACCCGATCAGGCGAAACGGGTGCCGCCGTTCGGCGCGTCGAGCAGTTCGTCGAGATTGCGCGAGATCTTCTGCTCGATCTGCTCGCTGAAACTGCTGAACAGGAAACCCAGCGTGGCCTCCAACTTGAAAGTGTCGGCGGTCACCTCGACCGTGCCGTCGATGCCGGGGCGGCTGAACTGCGCGACATCGCAGTCCTTGCCCTCGGTGTAGGTGCACTCCAGGCCGTAGTCCTCTTCGACCTGCTGCACCCATTGGCGCGCGACTTCGCGGGCGCCGGCAATGCCCAGCGTGTGGTTTCTCTCGATATGGATGTCAGGCACCATGATCTCCGTTGTTGTTGTCGCTGGAATGGGTCTGCAGGATGCCCGTGGCGGTCTGCAAGGCACTCCGGCGTTCTTCCGTGGTCGGCAGCGCGGCGATGCGCCGGACCTCAGTGTAGAAGCGCGGCCAGTCGCGGCCCTCGCGCTCGAACAGCGCCTCGAAGGCCGGCACCAGGTCGTCGTACGCCCCCTGCGCACCGAAGGCCGCGTTGTTGGCGCGCGCCACCCAGCCATCGTAGGCGCCCTGGCGCGGGCCGGGCCATCCTTTCCTCAGCTCGGCATAGCGCGCGCGGAAGTCGGCCATCGCGGCCTTCTTCATCGCCTCGACGGCGGGCCAGTCCTTGGCCTTGGCCTTGGCCTCGGGCGACTCGTACACCTGCGTGAGCGCGCGGCGCGTGTTGAGGGCGAGCGCGCGGAATTCCTGGCGCTGGCCGTCGAACTGCGCGTATTCGCGACGCGCCGCCTCTCCGGCTTCGCGCTGCAGCCACATGCCGCCGCCGATGCGCTCGACCGCCGTGGCATAGGACTCGTTGAACACCGTGTCGCCCGGCACGTACAGCACCTGGTGCGCCAGCTCGTGGAACACGAGGCGCGCGAGTTCGCCTTCGGGGTAGCCGATGAAGGTGGAGAGCAGCGGATCGCCGCCGGCCCAGTTCATCCAGCCCAGCGTGGAGTACGCGGGCACGGGGTACACGGCCACTTCGAGATCGAGCGCGCGCTGCGCCTCGGCCTCGCTCCTGGCCGCCTGCTCGCTGTAGTAGCCGCGGTAACCCACGCAGCCGGCCACCGGGAAGCACCAGCTCTTGAGCGTGAGCGAATACGGCGGCGCGGCCACCACGTTCCATACGGCCGCGGGGCGGTGCAGGTCGGCGTACGACTTGTAGCTCGCGTTGTCGGGCAGGCCGAGCTCGGCCGAGGCGAAACGGCGGATGCGCTGGGTGAGTTCGAGCTTGGCCTTCAGAGGCGCCGAGGTGGCCGGGTCCGCGAGCCATTCGGGCACCGGCTTGGCAGCCCGCAGGATGCCGATGTGGCCGCTGGCGGACTGCCAGTAGTAGCCGAGGTCGGCGCAACCCGTGAGGAACAGGGCGCCGGCCAGTGTCAATACCGGGAGCGCCCTCACAAGCGTTCGACTTCGACGAGACAGTCGTAGAAGGTCGGGCCGCGGCCGATGTCGGTCAACCGCTGGCTCGTGAGCTGGTTGACGTTGGTGCCGTCGCCGCCGAACTTGCGCCACCAGATGCCCATGCCGTGCACCACGCCCTGGCGCGCGCGGCGCGACACCTCTGCGCGGCAGCGGTGCTCGCCGCGTTGGTTGAACACGCGCACCATCGCGCCGTCCTCGATGCCACGCGCGGCGGCGTCGGCCGCGTGGATTTCGAGCAGCGGCTCGACCTCGATGGCGCGCAGGCTCGTCACGTTGACGAAGGTGGAGTTGAGGAAGTTGCGCGCGGGCGGCGAGATCATCGCGAGCGGGAATTCGGTCGAGCTGCCGGCTGGCTCCCAATTGGGCACGTGGTCGGGCACGCCGTCCATGCCCATGGCTTCGAGGCGCGCGCTGAAGAACTCGCAACGGCCCGAGGGCGTGGGGAATTTGCCTTCGGCGAACGGCGCCTCGGGCAGCTTCACAGTCGTGAAGCCCTGGGTCAGCATCTGTGCGTAGTCGATGGCGTTCTCGGCGAACGCGGTGCGGCACAGCGCCTGGTCGTCGTCCGAGAAGCAGGGCTCGTCGAAGCCCATGCGGCGCGCCAGCTCGCGGAACACCCAGGCGTTGCTGCGGGCCTCGCCGCGCGGCGCGACCGCGGGGCGGTTCAGCAGCACGTCGGTGTGGCCGTAGCTGCAGTGGATGTCCCAATGCTCCAGCTGCGTGGTGGCGGGCAGCAGGTAGTCGGCGTAGTCGGCGGTGTCGGTGCGGAACTGCTCCAGCACCACGGTGAAGAGGTCTTCGCGCGCGAAGCCCGCCACCACCTTGGCCGAATCGGGCGCAACCGCGACCGGGTTGCTGTTGTAGACCACGATGGCCTTCACCGGCTTGGCCTCATCGAGCAGCGCGTCGCCGATGGTGCTCATGTTGATGGTGCGAGGGCGGCGTCCTTCGAGCAGGTCGGGGCGCTGCAGCGCGGCGCGGTCGACCGGGAAATGGCCCGAGCTGCTCAGCAGCACCCCGCCGGCGCGGTGGCGCCACGCGCCCACCAGCGCCGGCAGGCAGGCGACGGCGCGGGCCGCGTTGCCGCCGCCGCGCACGCGCTGCATGCCGTAGTTCAGGCGAATGGCCGCGGGCTTCGTCGTGCCGTAGGCCTCGGCCAGTGCCACGATCTGCGCCTCGGGAATGCCGCAGACCTCGGCCGCGCGCGAAGGCGGCCACTGCAGCGCGCGCTCGCGCAGCTGCTCCCAGCCCAGCGTGTGGTTCGCGATGTAGTCGTGGTCGAGCCAGTCGTGCACGATCAGTTCATGCATCAGCGCCAGGGCCAATGCGGCGTCGGTGCCGGGCAGCAGCGCGATGTGCTCGTCGCACTTGTCGGCGGTTTCGGTCTTGCGCGGATCGATGCACACCAGCCGTGCGCCCGCACGCTTGGCGGCCTGGGCGTGGCGCCAGAAATGCAGGTTGCTGGCGATGGAGTTGCTGCCCCAGATGAGGATCAGTTTCGCCTCGGCGAAGAACTCGATCCGCATGCCGACCTTGCCGCCCAGCGTGTGGACCATGGCCTCGCCCCCGGCCATCGAGCAGATCGTGCGGTCCAGCAGCGAAGCGCCCAGCTTGTGGAAGAAGCGCCGGTCCATCGATTCGCCCTGCACCAGCCCCATGGTGCCCGCATAAGAGTAGGGGAGAATTGCTTCCGGATCGGCGTGCAATGACCGAAGATGCGCGGCGATGTCGGCCAGTGCGGCATCCCACGAGACCGGCTCGAACTGGCCGCTGCCCTTGGGGCCGACGCGCTTCATGGGCTGCACCAGCCGCTCGGCATGGTCGTTGCGTTCGATGTAGCGCGACACCTTGGTGCAGAGCACGCCGCCGGTGTGCGAATGGGCGGCATTGCCCTGCAGCTTCACGGCCACGCCGTCCTTGACGGTGGTGACGAGCGCGCAGGTGTCGGGGCAGTCGTGCGGGCAGGCGCCCAGCACGGTGGTGGTCTGGGCAGGGGAAGTCGTTGCTTCCAGGGAGTCCGGTGCGTGGGGCATCGGGCAAGTCTAAATTGAGTGCGAGAAAAACGCGCAGCGGGCGCAGAGGGAGTTTTTCACAATGGTGAATCGCAGGCATTTTTCTCTGGCCATCGGGGCTGCCGCCACGCTGGGCAGCTTCCGTATCGCGCAGGCGCAGGCCGAAGCGCCGCTCGTGCTCGGCCAGTCCGCGCCTTTCACCGGTCCGGCCGCGCAGTTGGGCATCCAGTTTCACCAGGGCGCCAAGGTGTTCCTGGACCAGTACAACGCCCAGCCGGGTCGACGCAACGTGGTGATCAAGAACCTGGACGACGGCTACGAACCCGACCGCTGCGCCGCCAACACCCAAAAGCTGATCGAGGAGGACGTGTTCGCCCTCTTCGGCTACATCGGCACCCCGACCAGCCTGGCCGCGTTGCCGCTGGCGGTGAAGGACAAGATCCCGTTCATCGCGCCGTTCACGGGGGCGATGTCGCTGCGGGAGCCCTTCCACAAGAACGTGTTCCACCTGCGCGCCTCGTACAACGACGAGACGGCGCTGATGGTCAAGCAACTCACCCACCTGGGCCTGAAGAAGATCGCGGTCTTCTACCAGAACGACGCCTACGGCAAGGCCGGGCTCGACGGGGTGACGCTGGCGCTGTCGCAGCTGGACCTCAAGCCGGTCGCCATGGCCACGGTGGAGCGCAATTCAGCCGATGTGGCGCAGGCGGTGAAGGCCATCGTGGGCGCGCGGCCCGATGCGGTGGTGCAGGTGGGCGCGTACAAGGCCTGCGCGGCGTTCATCCGCGAGGCGCGCAAGGCGAGCTACGGCGGCACCTTCATCAACCTGTCGTTCGTCGGCACGCAGGCACTGGCCGACGAACTCGGCAAGGAAGCCGCGGGCGTGATGGTGACGCAGGTGGTGCCCTCGCCCTACAACCCGGCCAACGCGATCACGCGCGAATTCGTCGATGCGGTGCGCAAAGCAGGCGGCGGGGCCAGCGCGAACTTCTCGAGCATGGAGGGCTACCTCGCCGCGAAGGTGCTGACCGAGGGGCTGCGGAAGGCCTCGGGCAAGGTCACGCGCGACAGCCTTGTCGCGGGGCTGGAGAGCATCGACCGGCAGCAGTTCGGCGGGTTCGAGGTGTCGTTCTCGGCGAAGAACCACGTGGGATCGAAGTTCGTGGAACTGTCGATGCTGACGGGTGACGGGCGGGTTCGGACCTGAACAGGTCAGCCGCTCAGCCCATCCACCGCCTGGAACATCGCCTGCCGGGCCTGGCTGACGATCTGCCCGCGCCAGGCGTCGGTGTCCGTATAGAACGCCTCGACCATCCGCGCACGGATGCCGTCCGCCAGGTCGGCCGGTGCGTCGGGGTGCTTGTGCAGCCAGTGGTCGGCGCGCAGCGCGCCGGTCACCTCCAGGATCGGCAGCGTCCCGTATTCGAGCGCGATGCCGGTGTATTCGGCCTGCGGGCATTCTTCGTACACGGCGTCCCACATCAGCCCGCGCAGCAGCGCCGAAGTCGATGAGCCGTCGTAGATCGAGGTGACGGGCGCCGCGGGCGTGCCCCACCAGGCGTTCGCGCGGCCATAGGCGACCTTGTCGTCCTTGCCCGCATAGATGCGCTCGCCGAGACCGTTCGGGCCGAGCCCCGTGTGCAGGTCGATCCAGGCGATGCGCTTTGCGCTGCCGGCATGGCGGCGCAACACGCCGCGGATGGTCTTGTTGCTCCAGGTGGGCGCCTTGCCGCCGAAGAAGAGGCCATCGTCGAACTGGTATTGACCGCTGGTGACCGCTGCCTGGTAGGCGGTGGTGCCGTGCTTTTCGATCCACTTCTCGACGGCCGCCTGGTTTTCGGGGGTAGGCGGCCAGGTGTCGGGCAGCAGCAGCGGATGCAGCTTGGCATAGGCCTCGTTGACCGGCACCGGCTGCGAGAAGTCGATGAAGTTGCGGTTCAGGTCGACGTTCTCGTGCGTCACACGACGGCCGTACGAAAAACCGTGCGGGTTGAGCGCATGCACGTAGAGCACCGCCACGCCCTGCGCCTTGGCCTTGTCGCGCCACTCGGCATCGTGCAGCGCGAACACCTGCACGCCGCTGCCGCAATGGCCTTCGGCGCCGTGGCAGGCGCTGGAGACGATCAGCAGGCGCTCGGCGTTCGCATCGCCGTCGAGCGCCACGTCCATCGAGAGGTCTTCGCCGTCGCGCCCCTTGAGCGGGTGCGCATGCGGCTCCACGGTGAGGCCCGCGCTCACGCAGCCTTGCAGGAATTTCTGGCGCGCCTGGGCGTAGCGCGGCGAAAAGGCCTCGCCGATGCCGATCATGAGACGTTGCCGCCCGGCTTGTTCAGGAACTGCTCGGCGATCTGTACCCAGCAGGTGGCGCCGAGCGGGATCAGGTCGTCGTTGAAGTCGTAGCTCGCGTTGTGCAGCGTGCACGGGCCTTCGCCGTGGTGCACGTCGCGGTGCGCGCCGTCGCCGTTGCCGATGAAGGCATAGGCGCCGGGCTTGGCCTGCAGCATGAAGGCGAAGTCTTCCGAGGTCATGGCTGCTTCCTGCTTCAGCACGTTTTCCGCGCCGACGATGCCAGCCATCACGCCGCGCGCGAAGTTGGCTTCGGCCTCGGTGTTGATGGTGGGCGGGTAGTAGCGCTCGAAGCGGAAGTCGCAGGTCGCGTCGTGCGCCGCGCAGATGTGCTCGGCGATCTGCCGCATCTTGGCTTCGATCATGTCGAGCACCTCGATGGAGAAGGTGCGCACCGTGCCCGACAGCTCGCAGTTGTCGGGGATCACGTTGTTGGTTTCGCCTGCATGGATCGTGGTGACCGAGATCACCGCCGAATCCGTCGGCTTCATCTTGCGAGTGAGGATGGTCTGGAAGGCCTGCACGATCTCGCAGGCGATCGGCACCGGGTCGATGCCGGTCTGCGGCAGCGCGGCGTGGCCGCCCTTGCCGATCACGTTGACATGGAACTTGTTGCCCGACGCCATCACCGGGCCGGGGCTCACCGCGAACTGGCCGGCCTTCATGCCGGGCCAGTTGTGCATGCCGAACACGGCGTCCATGGGGAACTGCTCGAAGAGCCCTTCCTTGATCATTTCGCGGGCACCGCCGCCGCCCTCTTCGGCCGGCTGGAAGATCAGGTAGACAGTGCCGTCGAAATTGCGGTTTTTGGCCAGGTGCTGGGCGGCTGCGAGCAGCATCGCGGTGTGGCCGTCGTGGCCGCAGGCGTGCATCTTGCCGTGGTGCTTGCTGGCATGGGCGAAGGTGTTGAGCTCGGTGACGGGCAGTGCGTCCATGTCGGCGCGCAGGCCGACGGCGCGGTTGCTGGTGCCGTTCTTGACGATGCCGACGACGCCGGTGGTGCCAAGGCCCCGGTGAATGGGAATGCCCCATTCGGTGAGCTTGCCTGCCACCACATCGGCGGTGCGGACTTCTTCGAAACAGAGTTCAGGGTGGGCGTGGAGGTCACGTCGGACGGCGGCGATGCCGGCCGCCTGCGTGACGAGCGAATCGATGAGTTTCATGGGGCACAGTCTAGGCTTTGCAGAATGCGCCGCAAAGACCGTGCCGGGCAAACCCTCAGGCTGCGTTCAAGAACCCGGTCAGCGCCCCATGCTCTTGAGGTACTCGCTGCGTGCGGCCAGCGCGGTGTCGGTGAAGTCGGTGAAAACGCCGTCCACGCCGAGCTTGTAATAAATCGCGTACTCGTTCTTGCCGTCCTTGTTGTAGTCCGCTGCCAGGCGGCGCGACTCGTTGCGGAAGGTGAAGGGGTGCACGAAAAGGCCCGCCTTGTGGGCGTCGGCGATCAGCGTGGTGGGCGAGACCGAGGTGGCGTCGGCGTCGTTGATCTTGCCGTCGTTGTTCACGTCCAGCGGCTTGCCGTCGGCGCCGATGCTGCCCTTGATGGTGACGATGTAGCGCTTCCACGGGCCGATGCCGTCGGCATAGGTCTTGATCTCGGCCAGGCCCGCGGGCGTGACCATGACGTCGAAGTTGCGCTTGTCGCCGGCCTTGGTCCACTCGTAGGGGCGGTCGACCGGAATCGCATAGGTCATGGCGCCGGTCTTCATGTCGATGCCGTCACCGTCGATCAGCTGGATCAGCTTGGTGTTCAGGCCCTTGGCCTTCATGTACTTGAGGCTGCCCGGCTCGAACGACTGCACGTAGATGGGCGCGGTCTTGCTGTTCCAGCCGGCCGCGTTGATGGCGGCGATGACCTTGTCTTCCATCGGCAGGCCTAGGTCGCGGAAGTAGGTCGGGTTCTTGGTTTCCGGATAGATCGCGATGGTGCGGCCGGTTTCCTTCGACTTGGCCTTGGCGAAATCGATGATCTCCTGGAAGGTCACGATCTTGAACTTGCCGTTGAATTCCTGCGGGCGCTCGGCGTCGGTGGAGATGCCGCCCAGCGTCTTGATCTCGGCCAGCGTGAAGTCGTTGCTGAACCAGCCGGTCTGGGTTTCGCCGTCGACCTTGATCGTCTTCTTGCGCGAGGCGAAACGGGCGTGCCTGGCCACGTCGGTGCTGATGGCCAGGTTGGGGTCGTGGCGGGCGATGAGCACGCCGTCCTTGGTGGAGACCAGGTCCATCTCGATCACGTCGGCACCCAGTTCGATGGCCTTCGTGTAGGCCTCCAGCGTCTGCTCCGGCAGGTAGCCCGAGGCGCCGCGGTGGGCGATGACCAGCGGCGGGTTGCCGTCCAGCGTCAGGAGCTTGGCGGGGCCCGAGGGGCCGGTGCCGCTGCAAGCCGCAACGCACAGGGCGGCGGTGGCGGTCAGGGCGATCTGAAGGGTGCGCATGGTTTTTTTCTCCATCCAAAAGAGGCGCAGCGTACCCGCTCCGGGTGACAGCCAGAACAACCGCAGACGCCGGGCATCGACTTCTTGGACAATCTGTTGCATGCCCCACACGCTTTCCCCCCAAAGCCTCGCGCTGGCCCAGTCGCTGGTGCGCATGAACACCATCAGCGCGAACAGCAACCTCCAGCTGATCGACCTCGCGCAGAGCCACCTCGCCGCCCTCGGCGTGAAGAGCCGCATCACCTACAACGCCGAGCGCACCAAGGCGAACCTGTTCGCCACCTTGGGCGAAGGCAAGCCGGCCGGGGTGATCATCTCGGGGCACACCGACACGGTGCCCTGGGACGGCCAGGACTGGAGCGTCGACCCGCTCTCCGCCGTGGTGCAGAACGAGCGCCTCTACGGCCGCGGCTCGGCCGACATGAAAAGCTTCATCGCCATCGCCCTCTCCAACGCCAAGCGCTTCCTTGAAAGCGACTCGCCCTTCGCGGTGCATTTCGCCTTCAGCTACGAGGAAGAAATCGGCTGCTTCGGCGTGAAGGAACTCATCGCCGACATGCGCGATGCGGGCATCAAGCCGCTCGCCTGCATCGTGGGTGAGCCCACCAGCATGGTGCCGGCCATCGCGCACAAGGGCGTGTACCGCTACAAGTGCTGCGTGCGCGGCAAGGAGGCGCATTCGTCGCTCACGCCCAAGTCGGTCAATGCCATCGAGATGGCCGCGCGCGTGATCGGCAAGGTGCGCGACATGGCCGAGGACTTCGAGCGCAGCGAGCCCCGCTACGAGGGCTTCGACGTGCCCTTCAGCACCGCGAGCGTGGGCCAGTTCCATGGCGGCATCGCCGACAACGTGGTGCCGCGCGATGCCGAGTTCCGCTATGAATTCCGCGACCTGCCCACGGCCGATGCCAAGCGCATGCAGTCCGACGTGCTGGCCTATGCCGCGAGCATCGAGCCCGCGATGAAGAAGGTGGCGCCCGATGCGGGCTTCACGTTCGAAACGATCTGCGAGATCCCGAGCTTTCTCGGTGCAGCCAACGACCCCATCACGCTGCTCGCGCAGCGCCTCGCGGGCGAGGACCGCACCACCTTGGTGGCCTTCGGCACCGAAGCGGGCTTGTTCAAGAACGCGGGCATCCCCACGGTGGTGTGCGGCCCGGGCAGCATCGAGCAGGCGCACCAGCCCGACGAGTTCGTGAGCCTGGAGCAGTTGGCACGCTGCGAATTGTTCATGGAGCGGCTGGCAACCTCTCACACCATTGGCTGAAGACCAGAGCAGCACTGCGCTGCGGCGCATGAAGCGCGTCGCGCTCGGCCTGCTGTGCGCGGCGGCGCTGCTCTATGCGTTGGCCAGCGCGCTGCACGCGCAGCATCCGGCCTGGGGCTACGTGGCCGCCTTCGCCGAGGCCGCGATGGTCGGCGCGATTGCCGACTGGTTCGCGGTGGTGGCACTGTTCCGCCATCCGCTGGGCCTGCCGATTCCGCACACCGCGATCATCCCGAGCAACAAGGACCGGATCGGCGCCAAGCTCGCGGGCTTCATCTGCAACAACTTCCTGAGCACCGCGCAGGTGCTCGCGAAGCTGCGCGAGTTCGATACCGCCGGCCGCATCGCCGACTGGCTCGCACGGCCCGCGAGTGGCGAGAAGCTGGGCGCATGGGGCGTGGCCGCCACGCGCTATGGGCTCACCGCCTTCGACGACGAACGGGTACGCGACTTCATGGGCCGTGCCGCCGCAGCGGGCCTCGAGAAGATCGACCTCTCGCGCCTCACCGGCCAGGCGCTCGATGCGCTCACCGCGGGCGGGCGCCACCAGGCGCTGCTCGACGACGTGCTGCAGCAGGTGGCGGGCCTGCTCGAAGGCGATGAGGTGCAGGCACACATCACCGAGGCCATCGCGCGCGAGATCAAGACGCTGCGCTACGTGGGTCTCGATCAGGTCGCAGCCAAGCTCGCCACGCGCAAGATCGTCGCCGCCGTCGCGCACACCATCGGCGAACTGGCGGCCGAGCCGGACCACCCGATGCGCAAGCGCTTCGACCACTTCGTCGACGACTTCGTGGTGCGCCTGAAGCTGGACCCCGATTTCCAGCAGCGCGGCGAACAGATCCGCGCCGAGTTGATGGCGCACCCGGCCCTGGGCGACTATCTGCACGGGCTCTGGGGCGAACTGCTGGCGTGGCTGGACGACGACCTGCGCCGCAGCGATTCGACGATCCGCCAGCGCATCGCGTCGATGGCCGGCGCGCTGGGCACGCGGCTGCAGGCCGACGAGGCCATCCGCCACTGGATCAACGAACAGATCGAGGCCGCTGCGCCGCTGGCGATCGAGCGCTACCGCGAGGACATCCGCCGCTACATCGAGGAGCGGGTCGGCGAGTGGAACGCCGAGGAGATGACGGTGGAACTGGAGCGGCACATCGGGCGCGACCTGCAGTTCATCCGCATCAACGGCACGCTGGTGGGCGGGCTGGTGGGCCTCGTGATCCACACCGTCACGCAGCTGCTGCGCGGGTAATCCCGCGGCGGACGAAAGTCCGCATGTCACAGGAAAGACTGCACCACCCCCCCTTCCTCCTTCTAGACTGCGCGCGCACTCACAAGAAGGAGAAGAAGACATGCCCCGTCACCCGTTCCGCGCGACCACCGCGCTGATCGCCACGCTCGCCCTGCTGGGTGCCTGCAGCACGGTCGCACCGCCTGCGTCCACGTCCGTGCCAGCTCCCTCGTCGACACCCGCACCGGTGCTTCCACCGCTCACCACCCGACCCGCCTCGTGGGCCGCGCCCGAGGCGCTGGTACCGCCGTCGTCGTTCTCGGGCGTGCACGGCCTGGCCATCGATGCCAAGGGCCGGCTGCTCGCGGGCTCGGTGCTCGGCAACACGCTGTGGGAGGTCGACCGCACCACCGGCGTGGCCAAGGTGCTGATCGACGCACCCGAAGGCCAGGCCGACGACATCGCGGTCGGTCCCCAGGGCGAGCTGGCCTGGACCAACTACCTCATGGGCATGCTGCGCTACCGCGAGAGCGACACCGCGCCGCTGCGCGTGCTCGCCAAGGACCTGCCCGGCCTCAACTCGCTCGATTTCGACCGCCGGAGCGGCAAGCTCTACGCCTCGCAGGTGTTCCTGGGCGATGCGCTGTGGGAAATCGACCGCACCGGCCAGAAGCCGCCGCGGCTCATCAAGAAGGACATGGGCGGCTTCAACGGCTTCGAGGTCGGGCCCGACGGCCTGCTCTACGGGCCGCTGTGGTTCAAGGGCCAGGTCGTGAAGATCGATCCGGCCAACGGCAACATGACCGTGATCGCGGACGGCTTCAAGATCCCGGCCGCGGCCAATCTCGATGGCAAGGGCAACCTCTGGGTGGTGGATGCGCGCAGCGGCGAGCTGGTGCGGGTGGAGCTGGCCACCGGCAGGAAGACGGTCGCCAAGCAGCTGAGGCCTTCGCTGGACAACCTGGCCATCACCCCGGACGGCACGATCTACGTGTCGAACATGGCCAACAACGAGGTGCAGGCCTTCAACCCCGCCACCGGCGAACTGCGCACCCTCACCAGCGGCAAGTTGGCGGTGCCCGCGGGCCTGAAGATCGATGGCAACGACCTCTGGGTGGCCGACGTCTTCGGCTTCCGGCAGGTGGACGTGCGCACCGGCGAAGTGCGCGACGTGTTCCGCATGCAGCGCGAGCCGGAGCTCGACTATCCCTTCGCAGTCGGCCTCTCGCCCACGCGCTTCGCGCTGACCTCGTGGTTCACCGGCACGGTCCAGCTGGTCGACCGCCAGACGCTCAAGACCGTGGAAACCATCCACGGCCTGAAGGCGCCGTTCGATGCGATCCCCATGCCCGACGGCAGCGTGATCTACGCGGAACTCGCCAGCGGCAGCATCACGCGCGCCAGCGGGCCGAAGTTTGCAGACAAGTCAGTGCTTGCTAGCGGATTGAACGGCCCAGTGCAGATGGTCCTGGGCCAGGACGGTGCGCTCTACGTCACCGAGGCCGCCGGCAAGCTGCTGCGCATTCCGCTCGATGCCAGCGCGCCGCTGCGCACCATCGTCGACGGCCTCGCGCTGCCCGAGGGCGTGGCGCAGACGCCGTGGGGCAGCTTTGTCGTGGCCGAGAGCGCGGCGCGGCGGCTGGTGGAGATCGACCCGGCCAACGGCACCCGCCGGACCATCGCCGAGAACCTGCCGATCGGCCTCGCGCCCGGGCCCGGACTGCCGCCGCCCTACGTGGTGACGGGCGTGGCCGTGGGCACCGATGGCACGGTCTACGTAAGCGCCGACCGGAACAATGCGATATATCGAATCCGTGCCGTAAGGTAGGGTAACGATAAGTACAGATTTCGATTTACTTTTAAAAACAAATATTACAAACTGGCCGGGACGCCGTTTTGGTGCCCCGATCACATCCGGTTTCCGGGGCCCGCAGGCGTTTCTCTGAAAGGAAAAAACGCATGACTCCCCTCGTCGTAGGCCAGTTGCTGTCGCCCGAGTACTCGCTGGGGCTGGTGGCGCTTTCGTTCCTCATCTCGTTCGCGGGATCGCTGGTGGCGTTGATCTGCGCGGGTCGCATGGTCGGCGCGGACGGCAAACCCAACCTCGCCGTCGTGGCCTGCGCGGCGGTGGCGCTGGGCGGCATCGGCATCTGGTCGATGCACTTCATCGGCATGCTGGCGTACCGGCTGCCGGTGGCCATCTCGTACAACATGCCGCTGACGATCGTGTCGCTGGTGGCCGCCATCCTCATTTCCGGCATCGCCCTCTACCTGGCCGGGGGCCGGCGCAAGTTCAGCAAGCCCGGCTGGCTCGCCGGCAGCCTGCTGGCGGGGCTCGGCGTGTGCGTGATGCACTACATGGGCATGTTCGCGATGAACATGCGCGCCTCGATGGAGTTCGACATGGGTACCGTCGCGCTGTCGGTGGCGATCGCCATCACCGCCGCCGCGGCCGCCCTGTGGCTGGCCTTCAACCTGCGCAAGCTCAGCCACCAGATCGCGGCCGCCGCGGTGATGGGCGTGGCGGTCTGCACGATGCACTACGTGGGCATGAGCGCCGCCAGCATGGTCTGCACGGCCGCGGCACCCACGGATGCGCTTGCCATCGGCGGCAGCTACATGGGCCTGTCGGTGTTCGGCACGGCCGGCGCGGTGCTGATCTTCATCTTCTGGGTGGTCACCGGCAGCAGCCTGGACGCACCCACCGCACCGCAGCGCGCCCGCACCAGCTAGTTGGCGCAAGCGGGCGGGAGGCCCGGTCCCTACAGTCTGTGCAGAGCGAAAAAACCAGCGAGCTGCACAGACCCCATGCCCGTCATCGAATCCCGGCTGTCATCGGCCAGCGACACCTTCCAGGCCAACCGCACCGGCATGCTCGCGCTGCTCGGTCAGGTGCGCGCACACGAGGCCCGCGCCGCGGCGGCCTCGGGCGCCTCGGCCGAGCGCTTTGCCAAGCGCGGCCAGCTGCTGCCGCGCGAACGTGTCGCACTGCTGCTGGACACCGGCGCGCCCTTCCTGCCGCTGGCCTCGCTCGCGGGCCTCGGCCATGACAACCCCGATCTCTCGAAGAGCGTGCCCGGCGGCGGGCTGATCTCGGGCATCGGCCAGGTCGCGGGCGTGCGCTGCATGGTGAGCGCCTCCGACTCCGGCATCGACGCCGGCGCGCTTCAGCCCATGGGCCTGGAGAAGCAACTGCGCGTGCAGGAGATCGCACTCGAGAACAAGCTGCCCTACGTGCAGCTGGTCGAAAGCGCCGGTGCCAACCTCATGCAGTACCGCGTGCAGGACTTCGTGCGCGGCGGCAGCATCTTCCGCAACCTCGCGCGCCTCTCGGCCGCGGGGCTGCCGGTGGTGACGGTGACGCACGGCTCCTCCACCGCGGGCGGCGCCTACCAGACGGGCCTGTCGGACTACATCGTGATGGTGCGCGACCGCACGCGGGCCTTTCTCGCCGGACCGCCGCTGCTGAAAGCCGCCACTGGCGAGATCGCCACCGAAGAAGAACTCGGCGGCGCCGTGATGCACACCCACATCTCGGGCCTGGGCGACTACCTTGCCGAAGACGACCGCGACGCCATCCGCATCGCGCGCTCGATCCTCGGCGGCATCGACTGGGCCCGCGACGAAGCACCGCGCGCCTTCACGCCGCCGCGCTACGACGCCGAAGACCTGCTGGGCATCATGCCCAGCGACGGACGCCGGCCGGTCGACATGCGCGAAGTCATCGCGCGCATCGCAGACGGCTCCGAGTTCCTCGAGTTCAGCGAGCACTACGGCAGCGCCACCGTCTGCGGCCACATCCGGCTCGAAGGGCATGCGGTGGGCATTGTCACCAACAACGGCCCCATCGACGCAGGCGGTGCAACAAAGGCCACGCACTTCATCCAGGCGTGCTGCCAGTCGCGCACGCCCATCGTCTACCTGCAGAACATCACCGGCTACATGGTGGGCCGCGCGCACGAGGAGGCCGGCATCATCAAGCACGGCGCGAAAATGATCCAGGCCGTGACCAACGCCACGGTGCCGCAGATCACGCTGTACTGCGGCGCCTCCTACGGCGCGGGCAACTACGGCATGTGCGGGCGCGGCTTCGCGCCGCGCTTCTGCTTCTCGTGGCCCAACGCGCGCACCGCGGTGATGGGCGGCGAACAGGCTGCGAAGACCATGGCCATCGTCATGGAGGCCGGCATGGCGCGCAAGGGCGCGGTCGACACCGCGAAGATCGATGCGATGCAGCAGCAGATCGTCGAGCGCTTCGACCGGCAGATGAGCGTGTTCACCACCAGCGCGATGCTGCTGGACGACGGCGTGATCGATCCGCGCGACACGCGCGCGGTGCTGGCCGAAGTGCTGGCTGTGTGCCGCGATGCAGATGCGCGCGTGCCGCAGGCGATGCAGTTCTCGGTGGCGCGGCCATGAGCGGATTCAACAAGATCCTTGTCGCCAACCGCGGAGAAATCGCGGTCCGCGTGATGCGCACCGCACGCGCCATGGGCTATCGCACGGTGGCCGTGTATTCGAGCGCCGACGCCGATGCGGAGCATGTGCGGCAAGCCGACCAGTCGGTGTGGATCGGCGAATCGCTGCCCGCGCAGAGCTACCTGAACATCGCCGCCATCATCGACGCCGCGCGTTCGAGCGGCGCGCAGGCCGTGCATCCCGGCTACGGCTTTCTCGCCGAGAACGCCGGGTTCGCGCAGGCCTGCCGCGACGCGGGCCTGGTCTTCATCGGTCCCTCTCCCGAAGCCATCCGTGCGATGGGCGACAAGGCCGGCGCGAAGCGATTGATGCAAGCGGCCGGCGTGCCGTGCATTCCCGGCTACCAGGGCGAAGACCAGAGCCAGTCCACGCTGGCAACCGAAGCCGAGCGCATCGGCTGGCCCGTGATGATCAAGGCGACCGCCGGCGGCGGCGGGCGCGGCATGCGGCTCGTGCCATCGGCCCCGGCCTTTGCCGAGCTGCTGCAGAGCGCGCAGTCCGAAGCACTCAACGCCTTCGGCGATGCGACCGTGATCCTGGAGCGCGCGATCGTCGCGCCGCGCCACATCGAGATCCAGGTGTTCGCCGACCGGCACGGCAATGCCATCCACCTCGGCGAGCGCGACTGCTCGGTGCAGCGGCGGCATCAGAAGGTGATCGAAGAGTCGCCCTCGCCGGCCGTGTCGACTGAATTGCGCGAACGCATGGGAGCGACCGCCGTTGCAGCGGCAAAAGCCATCGCATACGAAGGCGCGGGCACGCTCGAATTCCTGCTCGATGCCGAGGGCCAGTACTGGTTCATGGAAATGAACACGCGGCTGCAGGTGGAGCATCCGGTGACCGAGGCGGTGACCGGGCTCGACCTGGTTGAACTGCAGTTGCGCGTCGCCGCCGGTGAATTGCTGCCGCTTGCGCAGCAAGACGTGCGCATGCGCGGCCACGCGATCGAAGTGCGCTTGTGCGCCGAAGACGCGCAGCAAGGCTTCATGCCACAGAGCGGCACGCTCGCAGCGTGGCGGCCGTCGCCGGCCCTGCGCACCGAGCATGCATTGCGCGATGGCGCAGCGGTGCCGCCGTTCTACGATTCGATGATCGCCAAGCTGGTGTCGCACGGCCGCACCCGCGACGAAGCAAGGCAGCGTCTCATCGCAGGCCTGCAGGACACCGTGGCGCTCGGCATCGCGACCAACCAGCAGTTTCTGCAGCGAGCGCTGTCACATCTGGTGTTCGCCGAAGGCGCGACGACGACAGCATTCATCGCGGAGCACGCCAATGCGCTGCTCGCGCTCGACACCGCCACGGAGCGCAGCGCCGCATTGCTCGCCACGCTGCTTTTGCAACTCGGCGAACGCGGCTGGCCTTCAACGCTCGCGCACGCGCTGCCCAATGCCCTGCGCTTCTCCCTCAACGGCAAGGTGCATGCGGCGCGCGTGACGCCGCAGGGCAGAGGCCGTTTCGATGTCGCACTCGATGCAGCTGCGCCTGAGCGCATCGAACTGCTTGCGCTGCCCGGTGACGGTGTTGTGCGCTTCTCGTGCAGCGGTGTTTCCGAGCAAGCCATGTCGGTGCGCGAGTCCGCCACTCGCCTCTGGATTCACTTCCGCGGCCAGTCCTTCGAACTCGAGAATCTCACGCATGTGGCAGTGCCGCGTGCCGGTGCCGCAGGCGGCGACGGCCTGCTGCGCGCCTCGATGAACGGCCGCGTCATCGCGCTGCTGGCCGCCGAGGGCGACACGGTCGCCGCCGGCCAGCCGCTCCTCACGCTCGAAGCGATGAAGATGGAGCACGTGCACTGCGCGCCGCGCGCCGGCCGTGTCGCCGCGCTGCATGTCGCAGTGGGCGCGCAGGTGGCAGCACGCCATGTGGTGGCGGAGATTGCCGACGCATGACGCGATCCACTGTCTTCCCGATTTTCTGAAAGCCTTTCGCATGAACGTCCCCTCTCGCTACCGTTCCGTGTTCTCGCCCGGCCTGTTCGACGGGCAGGTGATCGTCGTCACCGGCGGCGGTTCGGGCATCGGCCGCTGCACCGCGCATGAACTCGCATCGCTCGGCGCGCAGGTCGTGCTCGTCGGGCGCAACACCGAGAAGCTGCAGCAGGTGCAAGCCGAGATCGCAAAGGCCGGCGGCAAAGCGAGCATTCAAGCCTTCGACATCCGCCAGGAAGAAGCCGTGCGCGCGGCGATTGCCGAGGTCGTCGCCGCACACGGCCGCATCGACGGTCTCGTCAACAACGCCGGCGGCCAGTACATCACGCCGCTCGCCGCGATCTCGGCCAAGGGCTGGGAGGCGGTGATCCACACCAACCTCACGGGCGGCTTCCTCGTCGCGCGCGAATGCTTCGTGCAGAGCATGCAGGCCAACGGCGGTGCCATCGTCAACATCGTGGCCGACATGTGGGGCTCGATGCCCAACATGGGCCACAGCGGCGCCGCGCGCGCGGGCATGGTGAGTTTCACCGAGACGGCTGCGCTCGAATGGGCCGCGAGCGGCGTGCGGGTGAACGCCGTGGCGCCGGGCTACATCGCCTCGAGCGGCATGGACCACTACCCGCCCGAGGCCGGCGACATGCTGCGCGCCATGCGCAAGACCGTACCCGCGGGCCGCTTCGGCAACGAGGCCGAGACCTCCGCCGCCATCGCCTTCCTGCTGAGCCCCGCGGCGAGCTTCATCAGCGGCAGCGTGCTGCGCGTGGACGGCGCGCGGCCGCAGGTGCGCATGGGCTGGCCGATGGCGTTGCCGGATGCAGCGGCGCAACAGCGCCCGGCGGTGCGGCCTTTCGACGGCTTCCACCTGGCGCAGACGCCGCGCGTGTTCCAGGACAAAGAAACGAACGACTGATTGTTTGATCGGAGACAAGCGACATGCAGTACACCCATGAACACCTCGAAATCCAGAAGACGCTGCGCCGCTTCATCGACGAGGAAATCAACCCGCACGTCGACGAATGGGAAGAGGCCGAGATCTTCCCCGCGCACGAGGTCTTCAAGAAGCTCGGCAACCTCGGAATGCTGGGTCTGAACAAGCCCGAAGCCTTCGGCGGCGCCGGCCTCGACTACTCGTATGCGATGGCGATGGCCGAGGCGCTCGGCCACATCAGCTGCGGCGGCGTGCCGATGGCGATCGGCGTTCAGACCGACATGTGCACGCCCGCGCTCGCGCGCTTCGGCAGCGACGAACTGCGCCGTGAATTCCTCGCACCCGCCATCGCCGGCGACAGGGTCGGCTGCATCGGCGTGAGCGAGCCCGGCGCGGGCAGCGACGTGGCGGGCCTCAAGAGCCATGCGCGCAAGGACGGCGACGACTACCTCATCAGCGGCCAGAAGATGTGGATCACCAACAGCCTGCAGGCCGACTGGATGTGCATGCTCGTCAACACCAGCGACGGCCCGGTGCACCGCAACAAGTCGCTCGTGATGGTGCCGATGAACCTTCCGGGCATCGAGAAGGCCAAGAAGATCCGCAAGATCGGCATGAACTCGAGCGACACCGGGCTCATCTACTTCGACAACGTGCGCGTGCCGCAGCGCTTTCGCATCGGCGAGGAGGGCCAGGGCTTCGTCTACCAGATGCAGCAGTTCCAGGAAGAGCGCCTCTGGGCGGCCGCCAGCTCGCTCGAGCCGATGGAAGACTGCATCGCGCAGACCATCGAATGGGCGCAGCAGCGCCACATGTTCGGCGGCACGCTGGCCGACCAGCAATGGGTGCAGTTCAAGCTGGCCGAACTCAAGACCGAGGTGGAAGCGCTGCGCGCCCTCACCTACCGCGCTTGCGACCTGCATGTGCAGGGCGAGGACGTGCTCGAACTCGCCTCGATGGCCAAGCTCAAGACCGGGCGGCTCACGCGGCAGGTGTCCGACACCTGCCTCCAGTTCTGGGGCGGCATGGGCTTCACGCTGGAGAACCGCGTGTCGCGTCTGTACCGCGACGGGCGGCTCGGCTCGATCGGCGGCGGCGCGGACGAAGTGATGCTGGGCATCCTCGCGAAGACGATGGGCATCGCCAAGCGGCCGCCGCGCGGCTGAGGAAAGCGGCCTCGCATGGATGCAGAACTTCAAGCCGACCGCGCGGCACTCGCCGACACGGTGCGGCGCTTCGCCGAAAGCGAGATCGCGCCGAACGTGCAGGCGTGGGACGACACGGGCGAATTTCCGCGCGCGCTCTATGCACGCGCCGCCGAACTCGGCCTGCTCGGCCTCGGCTATCCCGAAGCATTTGGCGGCACGCCAGCCTCGTATTCGCTCAAGCTCCCCGCATGGATCGCGCTCGCGCGCCACGGCAAGAGCGGCGGCGTGCTCGCGAGCCTGTTCTCGCACAACATCGGCCTGCCGCCGGTGGTGCTGCATGCGAGCGATGACGTCCGCAACGAGGTCGTGCCCGCGGTGCTGCGCGGCGAGAAGATCGCGGCGCTCGCGATCACCGAGCCCGGCGGTGGCTCCGACGTGGCGGCGTTGCGTACGACAGCAAAACGCGATGGCGACCACTACGTGCTGAACGGCGAGAAGACCTTCATCACCTCGGGCATGCGCGCCGACTGGATCACCGTGGCCGTGCGCACCGGCGAAGGGCGCGGTGCGGGCGGCGTCTCGATGCTGCTCGTGCCCGGCAGTTCGGCCGGCCTCACGCGCACACGCCTCGCGAAGATGGGCTGGCTGTGCTCCGACACCGCGACGCTGCACTTCGACAACGTGCGCGTGCCGACGCGCTATCTGCTCGGGGATGAAGGTGCGGGCTTCCGCATCATCATGAGCAACTTCAACGGCGAGCGCATCGGCCTCGCGGCCGGTGCGCTCGGCTTCGCAGAGGCCTGCCTCGACGAGGCGCTGGCCTGGTCGCGCGAGCGCAAGGCCTTCGGCGCCGCGCTCATCGAGCACCAGGCGGTACGCCACAAGCTGGTGGACATGCAGATGCGCATCGCCTCCACCGAGGCGTGGCTCGAGGCCGTGTCCGCCGAAGGCGACGCGCACGAAGCGGCCGGCCGCTTCAACGCGCCCGAATGGGTCGCGCAGGTCTGCATGCTCAAGAACCATGCGACGCAGACCCTGCAGTTCTGCGCCGACCAGGCGGTGCAGATCCTCGGCGGCATGGGCTTCATGCGCGGCACGGTGAGTGAGCGCATCTACCGCGAGGTGAAGGTGATGATGATTGGCGGCGGGGCCGAGGAGATCATGAAAGAGCTGGCGGCGCGGCAGCTCGGTTGGCTGTAGAGCCCCGCCTTTCCGCCAACGGAAAACTGTTCTTCATCGGCGAGGTGCGCGAAGCATGGCCTTTCGCGCGGGGCCTGCTTACCATCGACCGCACACCGGGGCGGTCGTTCCGGCGCCCCTTCATCTGCATCCGGCAGGAGCCCGCGTGATCTTTGTTTTTCATCTCCTCGACAAGCCTGGTTCCGCCAAATGAGCGAGCGAGCACCATCCATGTTCAAGCACATCGTGATGTGGGACCTGCGCGGCGATTCGTCGGAAGAGAAGGCGAAGGCCACGCAGTTGCTCAAGCGCAAGTTCGAATCGCTGCGTGACCAGATTCCCGGGCTGCTGCACATCGAGGTGGGTGTCGATTCGAGCCGCATCGCCTACGCCTGCGACGTGGTGCTCTACAGCGAGTTCGACAGCCAGGCATCGCTCGACGGCTATGCGACGCATCCTGCGCATCTGCGTGTGCGCGAGGAGTTGGGCGACCTGCGGATCGCGCGGCACCAGGTCGACTACGCGACGGAGTAACTCGGTGGAGTGAAGCAGCGGAATGAGCAATTAGCCGCGGGCCGCTTCCGATTCAGCCTGCGCGAGACTCACGCAGAACGAACGCACCAGCTGCAGCGCAGGCGCTTCGGTTCGCCCTTGGAGCGTGACGAAAGCGAATTGCGCATTCAGCCCCGCGGCCGGCTCCACCTTCAGCTCCACCAGTTCGCCGCTGTCGAGCAGCGCACGCGTGGCGGCGAGCACACCGAGAAACACCGCATCGGTGTTGCGCACGGCTTCGATCAGCGCGCCGATTTCTTCCGACGACACATGCAGCCAGCGCTGCGGGCTCGCCTCGCTGCCGTAGCGCTCGACGAGGAGCCGCGCCACGTCGTCGCTCACCATCGTCGAGATCACCGGATACCGCGTGAGGTCGCCGAAGCGCACCACCGATGCGCCCTGCTGCAGCAACGGATGCCCGCGCCGGCAGACGAAGCCCGAGCGCATCGTCGGCAGCACATCGATGTGCAGGTCTTCCCTGGGTGACACCGCGCGGTAGGTGAGCACCACGGCGTCGATGGCCCGCGCGCGCAGCGCGGCGAGTTGAAGCTCCGGCCCGCCGCCGTGCAACTGCACGCCCACGCGCGGGTGGTTGCGCAGCATGTGGATCAGGAGCGGTGCCGAGAACAACGCGCTCGGCGCCGCGCCGAAACCCAGCCGCACCGAGCCGGCCTGCCCTTCGGCGAGCAGCGCCGCGGCGCGTTTGAGTTCATGCGCCTCTGCCGAGATGCGCTTGGCGCGCGCCAGCACCATCGCGCCGAACGGCGTGAGTTCGTTGCGCTTGCCGACGCGGTCGACCAGCTGCATGCCCAGCTCCTGCTCGAGCATCTGGATGCTGCGGCTCAGGGCCGGCTGCGTGAGGTGCACCCTCTCGGAGGCACGGCTGAATGAGCCCGTTTCGGCGAGCGCCAGCAAGTGGTCGAGTTGTTGGAGGTTCATGAGTCAACCTCATGGTAATGACAAAAACAATGCATTGGACAGATGAAACCCTCATTCCTAGCATCCACCGCGTACTACTTTTGAACCCAGGACACCCCATGAATCGGTTCGGTCAATGGCTCTGTGCAGGCTTTGCAGGGGCGGTTTTCTTCGGTGGCGGCACGGCCGCGATGGCGCAGGTGCCTTACCCCTCGAAGGTGATCGCGATGATGGTCCCCTACCCGGCGGGCGCCGCCAGTGACTTCACCGCGCGGGCGCTCAGCGACCTGGTCGGCAAGGAACTCGGCGGGCAGGTGATCGTGGAGAACCTCGGCGGCGCGAGCGGTGCCATCGCCGCCGGCAAGGTGCTGGCAGCGCCGGCCGACGGCTACTTCCTGTTCCAGGGCTCGCCCAGCGAGCTGATTCTTTCGGGGCTGGTCAACAAGGCCGTCCGGTACAAGCCGGAAGACTTCCAGTGGATCGCGCCGGTGGCCACCTCGCCGCTGGTGATCGTGGTCAGCAGCAAGCTGCCGGTTCATTCGCTCGACGAACTGGTCGAGCTCGCGCGTTCGCGCAAGGAGGCGCCGCTCACCTACGGCTCGACCGGCCCCGGCACGCTGTACCACCTGCTGGGCGAGCTGTTCTCCAAGCGCATCGGCGCACCGGCGACCCATGTGCCCTACAAGGGCGGCGCGCCGCTGATCCAGGACCTGATCGGCGGGCAGATCGACTTCGCCTTCATGCCCTACCAGGCCTTCTATGCGGACTACGCGCGGCAGGGCCGGCTGCGGGTCGTCGGCTCGCTGTCGGGCAAGAACAACCTGCCGCCGCCGTTCGACACGGTGCAGTCGAGCGCCGACAGCAAGGCGCTCAAGGGCTTCGAGTTCGGCATCTGGACCTCGTACATGGTCCGCAAGGGCACATCGCGGCCGATTGCGGAAAAGCTCAACGCTGCGATCGCCGCTTCGCTGCGGAATCCCCATGCGCGTGCGCAGCTCGAGTCGCAGGCCAAGACCGTGTTCGAGCCGATGAGCCTCGAGGCGGGAGAGAAGTTCTATGCGGCCGAAGTCGCCCGGTATCGCGAACTCGTCAAGTCCATCGGCTACGAGTCGCAGTGAACCGACGTTCGATCCCGACAAGAGGTGCATCCATGACAACGACACCATCCACGAGACATTGCCTCGCCCTACTCATCGCGCTGTCGCTGTCCGCCTGCGGCGGTGGTGGCGGCAGCAGCCCGGGCTTCACGCCATTGCCTCCGTCGGCGGCAGGCCCTGCGCCCGCAGCGACGCCGGACCCTGCCATCGCGACGACGACCGAAGGCAAGGTCGCGGGCAACGCCACGGCCGATTTCGTCTCCTTCCTCGGCATCCCCTATGCGCAGCCGCCGGTCGGCACATTGCGCTGGGCGCCGCCGCAAGCGCCATCCACCCATGCCGACACGCTGAAGGCCACGGCATTCGGCAGCGCCTGCGCACAGGCGCCCGGCGCGGAGCCGTCGTCGTCCGAAGACTGCCTCTACCTGAACGTGTGGAAGCCCGCGGGTGCGAAGCCCGGCGACAGGCTGCCGGTGGTCTTCTACATCCACGGCGGCGCCTTCACGCTCGGCTCGGGCGCCATGGGCCCGAGCCCGCTGGCGAAGCAGGGCGTGGTCGTCGTGAGCTTCAACTACCGGCTCGGCGCGCTCGGCTACCTCGCGAACAAGGCGCTGCGCACCGCGAACAGGGACGGCAGCCTCGGCAACTTCGCGGTGATGGACCAGCTCGCCGCGCTCGGCTGGGTGCAGCGGAACATCGCGGCCTTCGGCGGCGATGCCGGCAACGTCACGCTCTGGGGCACTTCGGCGGGCGCGACGCAGAGCTTCTCGTTGCTGCAGTCGCCCAAGGCCAAGGGACTGTTCCACAGGGCCGTGATGCAAAGCGGCGGCGGTGCGGAGTATTCGAACCCGAGCATGGAAAGCGCGCTCGCAGTGGGCGACACCGCCGTGGCGAACCTCGGCTGCAGCAACGCGGCCGACGTGGTCGCCTGCCTGCGGGCATTGCCGGTCTCGGCGTTGCTCGCTCAGGGCACGCTCAAGTGGCGGCCGACGGTGGACGCGCAGATCCTCACGCAAGTGCCATCGCGCGCCTTCCTCACCGGCAACTTCAACCAGGTGCCGGTGATGATTGGCGGCGTCTACGATGAAGGCACGCTCTTCGTCGACACGAAGCTGAGCGCGGCGGTCTACCCCTTCTACCTGCGCGGACTGGCACCGGCCGGCTTCGACACCAGCGCGATCGAAGCGGCGTATCCGATCTCCAATTACGCGGTGCCCGCGCAAGGCGTGGCGCGGGCCATCGGCGATGCGATGTACGCCTGCGGCAACAGCGCCCGCCGCGATGCGCTGTCGGCGTGGGTGCCGGTGTATGGCTGGGAGCTGACCGATCCGCAGCTGTCGTTTCCCGCGAATCCGACGGCCTTCTACTACGGCACCGCGCACGGCATGGACAGCTTCTACCTGACCGGCACGACCGATGCGCTCGACACGTATCCCTACTTCGATCAGGCAGGCGCAACGCCCGATGCGGAGACGGCCGCGCAGCGCAAGGCGCTCTCCACGCAGATGATCGCGTACCTCCTCAACTTCGCGAAGAACGGCGATCCGAATGGTGATGGCCGCAACATCGCGACGCGCTGGCCGCGCTTCATGGGCTCGGCCGACCGCGCCCTGATCGATTTCACCTACCCCGCGATCAAGACATCGAGCAACGCGTTCGAGCACACGCACAGGTGCGACACGCTGTGGGGACCGGACGTGTTCCCCCCGCAGTACTGATACGAGACACGACGGCATCCCATGAACGAATCACAAACAGTCATCGATCACCTCGCATCCCGCCAGGAAGAGATCGTGGCGTGGCTCAAGCGTTTCCTCTGCATTCCGAGCGTCAGCGCGGACGCGTCGTTCGCAGCCGGCATGCACGACGCGCGCAGCTTCCTGGTCGAGAGGCTGCAGCAGATCGGCCTCGCCGACGTTCGCCTGCTGGACGGCGACGGCGAGCCCGCCGTGTACGGCGAATGGCGCGGTGCGCCGGGCAAGCCCACGCTGATGGTCTACGGCCACTACGACGTGCAGCCCGCCGACCCCATCGACCAGTGGCACACGCCGCCCTTCGAGCCGACGGAGGTGGAGGGCCGGCTCTACGGGCGCGGCACCTCGGACGTGAAGGGCTCGACGACCATTGCGCTCGAAGTGGTCGCGGCCTTCCTCGCGGCGCAGGGCGGGTGCCCCGTCAACATCAAGGTGTTCCTCGAAGGGGAAGAGGAGACGGGCAGCCCCTCGCTCCGAACGCTCGTCGAACGCCATCGCGACCTGCTGCAGGCCGATGCGGTGCTGTCGGCCGACGGCGGCCGCGCGAGCGCCAGCGTGCCGACGATCAACACCGGCGCGCGCGGCAACGCGCAGCTCGAAGTGCGCCTGCGGACGGCCGCCAAGGACCTGCACTCCGGCCGCTACGGCGGTGGCGTGCGCAATGCGCTGCACGAGATGGCACGGCTGGTCGCATCGCTGCACCGCGCCGATGGCGGCGTGGCGGTGGAAGGTTTCTACGAGGGCGCGATGCCACTCAGCGCAAGGCAGCGTGCCGACACTGCCGCGTTTCCGTACGACGAAGCTGCGTTCTTTTCAGACGTCGGCGGCAGCGCGCACGGCGAGCCCGAATACACCGCGCGCGAGCGCATCACGCTGCGCCCGGCCCTCGACGTCAACGGCCTGTGGGGCGGCTACACGGGCGACGGCGGCAAGACCATCGTGCCTTGCGAGGCGACAGCCAAGCTCACGACGCGCGTGGTCGCGGGGCAGGATCCGGCCTCGGTCATCCGCGCGGTGCTGCGCCATCTGCAAGCGCAGTGCCCCGCGGGCTGTGCGCTGGACGTGGTGGCGATGAACGACGGCTCGCCTGCCTCGACCTTGGCACCCGGCCACCCGCTGGTGCGCGCTGCCGAAGCCGTGCTCGAACGCGAGACCGGCCGCCAGGCCATTCACGTGCGGCTCGGCGCGAGTGTGCCGATCACATCGATCTTCAAGGAGATGCTGGGCATCGACACGCTGATGTTCGGCTTCAACCTGCCCGATGAAGACGTGCATGCACCGAACGAGTTCTTCAGGCTGGCGTCGATCCAGCAAGGTGCGCGGGCCTGGACGCTGCTGCTGTGCGAGCTGGCGAAGCATCCGCCGGCGTCGTTTCACGGCAGCTAGCTTTCAGCGCTACTCGTCGCCGGCCGCGCCCTTGGCCTGCTGCGCGGCTGCGCGCAGCTTGTCCTTCTTGCTCGGCCGCTTGCCCTTGATGCCACCCGTGCCCGATGCATCGACGAGCGGCACGGCCACCTCGGTCGGCTCGAACCCTTCGATGCGCTCGCGCGGCAGGCTCAGGCCCTGGCGCTTTTCGATCAGGCGGAAGTGCGCCTCGGTCGATGCGCTCACGAAGCTGATCGCCAGTCCGCTCTCGCCCGCCCGGCCCGTTCGGCCGATGCGGTGGATGTAGTCGGTAGGCGAGCGCGGCAGGTCGTAGTTGATGACCACGGGGAGCTGCGCGATGTCGATGCCGCGCGCCGCGAGGTCGGTGGCGATCACCACGTCCCACCGGCTCTCCTTGAACTGCGCGAGGATGCCGGTGCGCGTGCCCTGCGCGATGTCACCGTGGAAGGGCACCGCGTAGACGCCGTTCTTGTAGAGCTTCTCGGCCACGATCTGCGCCGAATGCTGCGTGGCGACGAACACCAGCACGCGCTCCCACTCGTTCTCTTTCAAGAGATGGCGCAGGAGCTGCGTGCGGCGGTTCGCATCGACCTCGATCACGCGCTGCACGATGTTCGGCTCGGCACCCGGCTCACCCTGCACGTCGATGACGGCCGGGTCGCGCAGCATGCCGTCGGCCAGCGACTGGATGGCGGGCGGGAAGGTGGCGGAAAAAAGCAGGTTCTGGCGCTGGGCCGGCAGCAGCGCGAGGATGCGGCCGAGCTCTTCGGCAAAGCCGAGATCGAACAGGCGGTCGGCCTCGTCGAGCACCAGCATCGACACCGCGCCGAGCTTGAGCGCGTTGTGCTCGACCAGGTCGAGCAGCCGGCCGGGCGTGGCGACGACGATGTCGGCGCCGCCGCGCAGGCTCATCATCTGCGGGTTGATCGAGACGCCGCCGAAGGCGATGGCGATCTTGAGGCGTTCGAGCAGGTGCTGCGCGAGGCTACGCATCGTCTCGCCAACTTGCGCTGCGAGTTCGCGCGTGGGCACGAGCACCAAGGCGCGCACGCGGCGCGGCGATGACGCGGATTCGGCGGCCAGGCGCTGCAGCAGCGGCAGGGAAAATGCGGCGGTCTTGCCGGAGCCGGTCTGCGCCGAGCCGCGCACATCGCGGCCCTGCAAAATTGCGGGAATGGCCGCGGCCTGGATGGCGGTCGGCGCGGCATAGCCGCTTTCGGCGGCGGCCTGCACGAGCGCGGGGGCCAGGCCCAGTGAGTCGAATGGCATGTGAGCAGACAGAGAAAAGAGAAACCCGGATACGGAAGAGATGGATCGAATGGCGACGACGAAAAGCAATCAGGCCAGCGCGCTGGTGTATTCCACCGAGGCGGGCGGCCGCATGTGCCCCGATTGCCGTGCGCCGATGGCGCAATGCCGCTGCAAGGAACTCGAGAAGGCGCGTGCGCCGGCCACGGACGGCATTGTGCGTGTATCGCACGAGACCAAGGGCCGCAAAGGCAAGGGCGTGACCGTGGTGAAGGGCCTCGCCCTGGACGCCGCGGCGCTCGCGGCGGTGGGCAAGCAGCTGAAAACGGCCTGCGGCTCGGGTGGCACGGTGAAGGACGGCACCATCGAGATCCAGGGCGATCACCGCGAACTGGTGATCGCGGCCCTCGTGAAGCAGGGCCACACCGTCAAGCGCGCCGGGGGCTGAAGCAACCCATGAAACCCGAAGACCTGCAGCGCCTCGTCACCCTCGAAATGCCTTTTGGCAAGCACAAGGGCACGCTGATCGCCGATTTGCCCGGAAATTACCTGACTTGGTTCGCACGCGAGGGTTTTCCCTCGGGAGAAATCGGCCGGCTGCTCCATTTGATGCATGAAATAGACCACAACGGCCTCTCAGACCTGCTCAAACCGTTGCGAAACCGCCCGTCACGCCAGGATGTTTCTCAATAACACACGATTTCCCACGCTTTTTTGCAAAGGACCGGGATAATTCGCCCCACGTGTCTGTGAGCTTTGTTGTCTCCCGTGCACGTAATTCGGTGATCGGTCAGTTTCGCGCCACAGCGCACTTGTTTGTTGTGATTCTGGGACTCCATCGCTTTGTTTTGTTGGTTTGAATTAGGAGTCCCTCCATGGGCAAGAAACTCTACGTAGGCAACCTCGCCTACTCCGTGCGTGACAACGATCTGGAACAAGCTTTCGGCGAGTTCGGCTCGATCGTCAGCGCCAAGGTCATGATGGAACGCGACACCGGCCGTTCGAAGGGCTTCGGCTTTGTCGAAATGGGTTCGGATGCTGAAGCACTCGCAGCCATTGAAGCCATGAACGGCCATTCGCTCCAGGGCCGCGCCCTGACGGTGAACGAAGCCCGTCCGATGGAAGCTCGTCCTCCCCGCACCGGCGGTGGTGGCGGCTACGGCGGCGGCGCTGGTGGTGGCGGCGGCGGCTACGGTGGTGGTGGCGGCGGCGGTGGTTACGGCGGCGGCGGCGGTGGCCGTAGCGGCGGTGGCGGCGGCGGTTACGGCGGCGGCGGCGGTGGTCGCGGCGGCTACTAAGCCCTCATCCACACTCAGGGAGCCCCGGCTCTCTGAATGAATGAAAAGCTCCTTCGGGAGCTTTTTTCGTTTCCGGGGCACAGAAGAACCGGCTTCGCCGGGCCTCAGACATCGCTCCGGGGAGAACCCTAATCCTGGCGTAAGCATTTGTCCTTACCGAAGCGGTCAGCCAACGGTCAGCCGCGGACGACGACCCTCACTCCTCCAAAACAGAGGGTCGAGGCAATGAAGATCAAGAGTCAGGCGGACTTCTTTTCAGGAGTCATGTTCACCACCGTAGGGGGTGCCTTCGCGATAGGCGCCACCACCTACACCGTCGGGAACGGCGCCCGCATGGGGCCCGGGTACTTCCCGCTCATGCTGGGCATCCTGCTGGCCATCCTCGGGGTGGTCATCATGTTCCAGGCCATGGTGGTGGAAACCACCGATGGCGACAAGATCGGCAAATGGGCCTGGAAGCCGCTGGCCTTCGTGCTCGGTGCCAACCTCGCATTCGGCATCCTGCTGGGCGGCCTGCCCAGCATCGGCCTGCCGGCGATGGGAATGATCATCGCGATCTACGCGCTCACGATCATCTCCAGCATGGCCGGCGAGCAGTTCAAGCTGCGCGACGTGCTCGTGCTCTCCACCATCCTGGCGGCCGGCAGCTACGTGGCCTTCATCTGGGCGCTCAAGCTCCAGATCCAGGTCTGGCCCACTTTCATTTCGGGCTGAGGAGAGAACCCCATGGACCTGATCCACAACCTTTCCATCGGTTTCGGCGTTGCCTTCACCTTCACCAACCTGCTGTATTGCCTGCTGGGCTGCATATTGGGCACGCTGATCGGCGTGCTCCCGGGCATCGGCCCGGTCGCGACCATCGCGATGCTGCTGCCCGCCACGTACGCGCTGCCGCCCGTGTCGGCGCTGATCATGCTGGCCGGCATCTACTACGGCGCGCAGTACGGCGGCTCCACGACCGCCATTTTGGTGAACCTGCCCGGGGAGTCGTCCTCGGTGGTCACCTGCATCGACGGCTACCAGATGGCAAGGCAGGGCCGCGCAGGCCCCGCACTCGCGGCCGCGGGCCTGGGCTCGTTCTTCGCGGGCTGCATCGGCACGCTGATCCTGGCGGCCTTCGCGCCGCCGCTGACCGAACTGGCCTTCAAGTTCGGCCCGGCCGAGTACTTCTCGCTGATGACGCTCGGCCTGATCGGCGCCGTGGTGCTCGCTTCGGGTTCGCTCCTGAAGGCGGTGGCAATGATCGTGCTGGGCCTCCTGCTCGGCATCGTGGGTACCGACGTCAACTCGGGTGTCGCTCGCTTCAGCTTCGACATTCCCGAGCTCACCGACGGCATCGGCTTCGTGGTGATCGCCATGGGCGTGTTCGGCTACGGCGAAATCATCGGCAACCTCTCGCAGCCCGATGACGAGCGCGAAGTCTTCACGCACAAGGTCAAGGGCCTGTGGCCCACCAAGGACGACTTCAAGCGCATGACGCCCGCGGTGCTGCGCGGCACGGCGCTGGGCTCCGCGCTGGGCATCCTGCCCGGCGGCGGTGCGCTGCTGGCGGCCTTCGCGGCCTATGCGCTGGAGAAGAAGATCAAGATGCGCCCCGGCGAAGTGCCCTTCGGCAAGGGCAACATCCGCGGCGTGGCATCGCCCGAGTCGGCCAACAACGCCGGCGCGCAGACTTCCTTCATTCCGCTGCTGACGCTGGGCATTCCGCCCAACGCCGTGATGGCGCTGATGGTGGGCGCGATGACGATCCACAACATCCAGCCCGGCCCGCAGGTGATGACGAGCAATCCGGAGCTCTTCTGGGGCCTGATCGCCTCGATGTGGATCGGCAACGCGATGCTGATCATCCTGAACCTGCCGCTGATCGGCATGTGGATCAAGCTCTTGACGGTGCCCTACAAGTTCCTGTTCCCCGCCATCGTGCTGTTCTGCGCGATCGGCGTGTACTCGACCAACAACAACACCTTCGACGTGTGGATGGTCGCGATCTTCGGCTTCGTCGGCTACCTGTTCCTGAAGCTGCGCACCGAGCCGGCCCCGCTGCTCCTGGGCTTCATCCTCGGGCCGATGATGGAAGAGAACCTCCGGCGCGCGTTGCTGCTCTCGCGCGGTGCGTGGAGCGTGTTCGTCACGCGGCCGCTGTCGGCCGGGTTGCTGGTGGCTGCAGCACTGTTGTTGTGCATCGTGCTGCTGCCGTCCATCAAGGCAAAACGCGAGGAAGCCTTCGTCGAGGAATAGGCAACCGCCCACGTTCCCTGGAACGAGAAAGCCCCTGCATGAAAGTGCGGGGGCTTTTTTATCTGGTGCCGGCTTCCAGTGTCAGGTTGCTACCAAATAAGTAGCACCAATCATCCACTGGGCGTACGCAATCCGCGGATTCAGCCAGGTAGAAATCGACCTTCATCACCCGGCGAGCGGGCATAAAAAAGGCGCCGACCAGCGGCGCCTTTCAAGTTCGAAGTGGCATCTCGTACGGAGCCTTGAAGGATTTTTCTTTTTGAAGGGGAAGTTGTCTCCTCGGACCCTCGGCAGCACGAGCAGGGCCCGTTCGCGAGTGCGCAGACTTTATGTGCTGCACCGCACCAGTGCATTGGGAATTACCCGCTTTGCCTTACTGCGAATGGCCGATTCGCAAACGAAAGTGTTTCTGGTGGTTAACGATGTGGCACGACTCGTGCACGTGGCACCACACCCGACAACTCGAAGAAGCGCACTGCCATGGCCTTGGTCCCGCAAGCCTCCATCAACGCGGCCGACACCGCCTGGATGATGACGTCGACCGCACTGGTGCTGCTGATGACGCTGCCCGGCATCGCGCTCTTCTATGCCGGCATGGTGCGGCGCAAGAACGTGCTGGCCACCATGGCGGCCGTCGTGGCGATCGCCGCGGCGGTCTCGCTCACCTGGTTCGCGCTGGGCTACTCGCTGGCGTTCACTCCGGGCTGGCCGTGGCTCGGCGGCACCGAGCGCTTCTGGTTCTCGGGCTTCGAATACCTGAAGGAGGCCGGGCAGATCGCGGTGAGCCATGTCGCGCCCAACGTGCCCGAGTCGGTCTATGCGATGTTCCAGCTCACCTTCGCGATCATCACCACCGCGCTGGTGCTGGGCGCCTTCGTCGAGCGCATGCGCTTCTCGGCGATTCTGTGGTTCGCGCTGCTGTGGAGCGTGCTGGTCTATGCGCCCATCGCGCACTGGGTCTGGGAGCCGGGCGGCTGGCTCGCGCAGATGGGCGCGCTCGACTTCGCGGGCGGCTCGGTGGTGCACGTCAACGCGGGCATCGCGGGACTGGTGTGCGCCTATGCACTCGGCCCGCGCAAGGGCTATGGGCGAGAGGCCTTCGAGCCCTACAGCCTGGCGATGACGATGATGGGCGCCGGCCTCCTGTGGGTCGGTTGGTTCGGCTTCAATGCGGGCTCGGCGGTCGCGGCCGACGGGCGCGCGGGCCTCGCGATGCTGGTCACGCACATCGCCGCGGCGGCCGGTGCGATGAGCTGGATGATCGGCGAGTGGATCGTGCGGCGCAGCCCTTCGCTGCTGGGGCTCTGCTCGGGTCTCGTGGCCGGGCTGGTGGCGATCACGCCGGCCGCCGGCTTCGTCACGCCGCTCTCGGCGCTGGCCATCGGCGCCATCGCGGGCTTGGCCTGCTACTGGGGTGCCACGGGCCTGAAGCACATGCTGGGCGCGGACGATTCGCTCGACGTGTTCGGCGTGCATGGCATCGGCGGCATCGTGGGCGCGCTGCTCACGGGCGTGTTCGCCGATGCGCGCATCTCGGGCTCGGCCGGCAATGTGTTGACGCAGGCCATCGCCGTCGGCAGCGTGGCGATCTACAGCGCGGCGGGAACGGCGATCGTGCTGTTCCTGGTGCATGTGCTGGTCGGATTGCGCGTCGACCCCGAAAGCGAGCAGCTGGGCCTCGATCTTGCTCAGCATCGTGAACACCTGGGAGCCTGACCACCCGAGGGAGACATCATGCCATCCATGTCCGAAAGCGAACGCATCGCGCTTGCAGCCCGTCTTCACGTGGCACTGCGGCGAAAGCACGGGCGCGTGACCGACACCGAATGGATGGCCACCAATGCCGAGTACGCCGCCGAGATCGTGCGCATGACGCGCGCGCACGCGGCGGAAACGAAGGACGAGGAACTCGACCAGCTGGCCACGCGGCTCGAGCAGGCGATGGAGCCGCTGGCGCGCGCCGCGCGGCTGGCGGCGCGGCAACCCGATGGAACGCCGCCTACGCCGCCACCCCGCTACGTCGGCGGGTTGCGCTGACGCTCAGCCCGCCGCCAGCGCCGCCTTGCGGATCGACTGCAGCGTGCTGGCCGGCGTGATCGCCTCGGGGTCCAGCAGGCAATGCAGGATCGCCGGCTTGCCGCTGGCACGTGCACGCGCCAGCGCGGGGCCGAACTCCTCGGTTGTCGTCACCCGCTCGCCGTGCCCACCGAACACCTCGGCGTAGCCGCGGAAGTCGGGGTTCTTCAGCTGCGTGGCGCTGATGCGGCCGGGGTAGTGCTTTTCCTGGTGCATGCGGATCGTGCCGTACATGCCGTTGTCCAGCAGCACGACGAGGATCGGCAGGCCGTACTGCACGGCGGTGGCGAACTCCTGCCCGTGCATCATGAAATCGCCGTCGCCCGCGAACACGACCACCTCCCGCTCGGGCCACAGGCGCTTCGCACCGACGCCCGCCGGCAGGCCGTAGCCCATCGAGCCGCTGGTCGGCGCAAGCTGGCTCGCGAACGCACGGAACGGCCAGAAGCGGTGCACCCAGGTCGCGAAGTTGCCCGCGCCGTTGCAGAAGATGGTGTCGGCCGGCAGCACCTCGCGCAGGTGCTGCATGACCTCGCCCATCTGCAGCGGGCCGGGGATGCGGATCGGGGCCGGGTCGCTCCAGCGGAGGAAATCTTCGCGTGCGGTCTTCGTTTCGGCCTGCCACACGGGCGGCGACGCCGGACGCAGCGTGGTCACGGCTTCGGCGAAAGCCTGCGGCGTGGCGTGGATGGCCTGCGCCGGACGGTAGAGCTTGCCGAGCTCGTCGGCGTCGGCGTGCACATGCACCAGCGCCTGCTTCGGCTGCGGAATCGCGAACAGCTCATAGCCCTGCGACGGCACTTCCGACAGACGCCCGCCCACCAGCAGAACGAGGTCCGCATCGCGGATGCGCGCCAGCATGCGCGGGTTCGCGCCGAGCCCCAGGTCGCCTGCGTAGCAGGGGTGATCGGCGGACATCAGCATCTGGCGGCGGAACGAGCAGTACACCGGGAGCGCATACGCCTCGGCGAACTTCGCGAACTGCTGCGTCGCGGCTTCGGACCAGCGGCTGCCGCCCAGGATGACGACCGGCCGCTGCGCTTGCGACAGGCGCTGCTGCAGCTCGGCCAGTTGCGCCGCGCCGGGATGAGTTTCGGTCACGGCATAGGGCAGCGCATCGGCCACCACGGCGGCTTCCGTGAGCATGTCTTCCGGCAGCGCGATCACCACCGGACCGGGCCGGCCCGAGGTCGCGACATGGAAAGCGCGCGACACCAGCTCGGGCACGCGCGCCGGATCGTCGATCTGCACCACCCACTTGGCCATGGTGCCGAAGACCGCGCCGTAGTCCAGTTCCTGGAAGGCTTCGCGGCCGAGCGCGTCGCGCGCGACCTGCCCGACGAACAGCAGCAGCGGCGTCGAGTCCTGGTGCGCGATGTGCACGCCCGCCGCCGCGTTGGTGGCACCGGGGCCGCGCGTGACGAAGCAGACGCCCGGCTTGCCGGTGAGCTTGCCCTGCGCCTCGGCCATCATCGTCGCGCCGCCCTCCTGCCGGCACACCGTCACGTCGATCGATGCGTCGTGCAATGCATCGAGCACGGCCAGGAAGCTTTCGCCGGGCACGCAGAAAAGCTGCTGCACGCCGTGGGTGATGAGCTGGTCGACCAGGATCTGGCCGCCGGTGCGGGAGGAAGTCATGAGGGTTCCAGTGGAATGAAGAGGTTCAGGAGAGCGCGGCGCAGGCGGCGGCAATGCGCGCGCACGCCTCTTCGAGTTGCGCCATCGACGTCGCATACGAGATGCGGAAATACGGCGCGAGCCCGAACACGCTGCCCGGCACCACCGCCACGTCGAAGTCCTGCAGCAGGTAGCGGCAGAAGTCGCTGTCGGTCTGCAGCAGCGCGCCGCCGACGGTGCGCCTTCCGAGCACGCCGGCGCAGCTTGCGAATGTGTAGAAGGCGCCCTCGGGCACGCGGCAATGCAGGCCTTGGGTGCGGTTGAGCGCGGCCACGACGAAGTCGCGGCGCTGTTGAAACGATGCACAGCGCTCGGCCACGATGCCCTGCGGTCCGGTGAGCGCCTCGGTGGCTGCGGCCTGGCTCACCGACGACGGACACGAGGTCGACTGGCTCTGCACCACGGCCATCGCGGCGATCAGTGCACGCGGGCCCGCACCGTAGCCGACACGCCAGCCGGTCATCGCATAGGCCTTCGACACGCCGTTCACCGTCAACGTGCGTTCGCGCAGCCGCGGCTCCACGGCCACCGGCGTTGCGAACGCGAGGCCGTCGTAGAGGATATGTTCGTAGATGTCGTCCGCCAGCACCCAGACGCCCGGGTGATCGAGCAGCACGTCGGTGATCGGCTTGAGCTGCGCGGCGCTGTAGGCTGCGCCGCTCGGGTTCGACGGCGAGTTGAGAAACAGCCAGCGCGTGCGCGGCGTGATGGCCGCCTGCAGTTGCGCCGCGCCGATGCGGAAACCGTTCGCCTCGCTGCCCGTCAGATGCACCGGCACGCCGCCGCAGATCTGCACGATGTCCGCGTACGAAGTCCAGTACGGCGCGGGCAGGATCACTTCGTCGCCCGGGTTCAGGCTCGCCATCAGCGCGTTGAAGATCACCTGCTTGGCGCCCGCGCTCACGCTGATCTCGTCGAGCGCGAAGTCCAGCGCGTTGTCGCGCTTGAACTTCAACTGCACGGCAGCCTTCATCGCCGGGCTGCCGTCGAGCACCGTGTAGCGCGTGTCGCCGCGCGCAATCGCCTGCGAGGCCGCATGCCGGATGTTCTCTGGTGTGTCGAAGTCGGGCTCGCCCGCACCCAGCACGATCACCGGGCGGCCGGCGCGCTTGAGCGCCTGGGCATGGTCGGTAATGCGCAGGATCTCCGAGACATTGATGGCGCGCACACGTTGCGCCGGCGAGAACACGGCTGCGTCTGTCACTTGGCGTAGGCTTCCAGTGGCTTGTCGTTGGGTTCGAGGAGCAACTGCTTCAGGGCCGGGCTCATCGGCAGGTTGAGGCTGGTGTTCTTCGGCGGAATCGCGGCCACGAACCACTTGATGTAGATCTTCTCGAGCTCGCCGCTCTTCATGAGCTTGCGCAGCGACTCGTCCACCGCCGTCTTGAAGGCCGGGTCGTCCTTGCGGAACAGCAGCGCGATCGGCTCGGAGCCCAGAGCATCGCCAACGATGCGGTAGGCCGCCGGGTTCTTCGAGTTCGCGATGATCCCGGCGAGCAGGTTGTCGTCGAGCACGAAGGCATCGGCGCGGCCCGATTCCATGAGCAGGAAGCTCTCCAGGTGGTCCTTACCCAGCATCGTGTTGTACGAGACGTTCTGCGCGCGCTCGCGCTTGCGCAGCAGCTGCACGGCGGTGGTGCCGGTCGATGCCGACACGTTGCGGCCCGCGAGCTGGTCCAACGTGGTGATGCCCGAGTCGACCCGGGTCGCCATGCGCACTTCGCTCACGTACGTGGTGAGCGCGAAGGCCACCTGCTGCTGGCGCGCGGTGTTGTTGGTGGTGGGGCCGCAGCCGATGTCCAGCGTGCCGTTCTGCACCAGCGGAATCGTGTTCTGCGCGGTCACCGCCATGTATTCGAGCTTGGCGTTGGGCGTGATGTCTTTCAGCACGCGCTCGCAGAGTTCGACGTGGTAGCCCACGTACTTCTCGCCCGCGCCCAGCATGTAGGCCATGGGCGGCGAGGCTTCGCGCACGCCGAGCACGACCTTGCCGCTTGCCTTGATCTTGTCGAGCGTGCCGCCGGTGGGGGCCTGCTGCGCGGTGGCGTTGCCGAATGCGAGCGCGAGCAGCGCGGCGGTGGCGAGGGTCTTCAGTTGCTTCTTCATCTTCTCTGTCTCCTGGTGGTTTTTCTTGGATGCACGCGGCCGCCGCCTTGCCGCTGCAGCGAAATGCTGCGCGGCAGGAACAACGGGCCGGGGTCGATCAGTCGCCAATATCGAAGGTCACGCCCTGGGCGAGGGGCAATGCCGTCGAGTAGTTGATGGTGTTGGTGGCACGGCGCATGTACGCCTTCCAGCTGTCGGAGCCCGCTTCGCGCCCGCCGCCGGTTTCCTTCTCGCCACCGAAGGCGCCGCCGATCTCGGCACCGCTCGGGCCGATGTTGACGTTGGCAATGCCGCAGTCAGAGCCGGCGCTCGACATGAAGCGCTCGGCCTCGCGCACGTTGAGCGTGAAGATCGACGACGACAGGCCCGCGCCCACCGCGTTGTGCCATTCGATGGCTTCGTCGAGCGTGCTGTAGCGCACCACGTAGAGGATGGGCGCGAAGGTCTCGCGCAGCACCGGGCCATCGTGCGACTTCAGCTCCACCAGCGCGGGGCGCACGTAGTAGGCGTCCTGCGTGCCGATGCCGTCGACGCGGTTGCCACCGTGCACCTTGGCGCCGATCTCGCGGCTTTCGCTGAGCGCCTTCTGCATGCCATCGAAGGCCGCGCGGTCGATCAGCGGACCGACCAGCGTGCCGGCCTCGCGCGGATCGCCCACCTGCACATTGCCGTAGACCTTCGCGAGCTTGGGAACGAGCTGGTCGTACACGCTGTCGTGCACGAACAGGCGCCGCAGCGTGGTGCAGCGCTGGCCGGCCGTGCCCATGGCCGAGAACGCGATGCCGCGCAGCGTGAGGTCGAGGTCGGCCGAAGGCGTAACGATGGCGGCGTTGTTGCCGCCCAGTTCAAGAATCGCGCGGGCAAAGCGCGCAGCCAGCTTCGGCCCGACCTGCCGCCCCATCGCCGTGGAGCCGGTGGCCGAGAGGATCGGCACGCGGTGGTCGTCCACCAGCACCTCGCCGATGTCGCGCTGGCCCAGCAGCAGGCCGAGCAGGCCTTCGGGCGCGTCGCCGAAGCGGGCAATGGCGCGTTCGGCGATGGCATGCACGGCCAGCGCGGTCAGCGGCGTTTTTTCAGACGGCTTCCACACCACCGAGTCGCCGCACACCAGCGCGAGCGCTGCATTCCACGACCACACGGCCACCGGAAAGTTGAAGGCCGAGATCACGCCGCACACGCCCAGCGGATGCCAGGTTTCCATCATCCGGTGCTCGGCGCGCTCGGTGGCCAGCGTGAGGCCGTAGAGCTGGCGCGAGAGGCCGACCGCGAAGTCGCAGATGTCGATCATTTCCTGCACCTCGCCCGCGCCTTCGGACGGGATCTTGCCGGCCTCCAGCGTGACGAGACGGCCCAGGTCGCGCTTGGCGGCGCGCAACTCTTCGCCCAGAAGGCGCACCAGCTCGCCGCGGCGCGGCGCCGGCACATTGCGCCAGGCCTTGAAGGCCTCGTGCGCGCGGCCGATGGCGCCGGTGGCTTCCACCGCCGTGGTCTGCGGCACCTGCGCGATCACCTCGCCGGAAACCGGCGAGCGCACCGTCAGCTCGCCGCCGGTGTAGGCGGTGCGGGGCACGCCCAGGCGCTGCAGCAGTTGTTCGACTTCGGCGGGGAGGGAAACGGGGGATTGGGTTTCGGACATGGGCGCGCTCCGCAAAGGAGGGAAGAAGAAAGGCAACAGAGGGGCGGGAAACCCGGTCAATATCTGCGAATCCCGCGCGCTTGCCTAGTGAAAAAATGGAAGGACTTGATGCGTTTCAGGAAGGAAGTCGTCTGCTAACCATGCTGAAATCGCACGCATCTTGCCAACACCTTCGCTGGAGCCGTCATCCATGAGCTTCGAGTTTCAGAGCAAGCCCACGACTGGCTACACCGAACTCACCGCCGAGCATCAACTGCTTGCCGACTGGGTCGCGCTTCACCCCCGGAGAGGGGTGGCGGAATACCTCGACCACAGAATGGTCGACAGAGAGAACCGAGCCGCCGCCTACTACATCCACGGGGTGGGCATGGGCGATGGCAAGCGGTTTGCACTCGTCCAAGGGCGAGGCATCGTCATCTTCGACGCCGTGGAGTCGCTCACGCCGGAGCGTGAGCGGGTCGTACAGCTGTCGAGCGTCGAAATTCCAGAGATGTTCGATACGCTGCGCGACGATTGTCGAACGCTGATGGTGGAAGCATGCAGGTGCTACGCCCGTTGGGTCGATCGGGATTGGCCCCGCGCACCCATACTGCGATTCGAGTTCGACGAGCGGCCATGGCGCGTCGTTCCGACCAAATACTCCAGGCTTTACTGGCTGGAACAAGCAAAAAAATGGACGGCTGCGGCAAAACCGAAGGCACTTTCTGTCTGGCGCTCACTGACCAGCCCCTTGGCGAGCGCTGTCGCACTTGTCGTCCTCGTGGCGCTGTCGCTCGCGCAGGTGGGGGTCCCCCTCGTGGCTGTCTTGCTCGCTGCCTGCTGGTTTTGGTGGCGACTTTCAAGGTATGACGATGACCTTGTATTCGGTCATTGGCTGATCGGCAGGACAAAGCTAAAGGGCCCTTTCAGTCCTTACAAGACGATTTCGCGTTTGCTGGAGCCCCGGCCGCTGCACGCGTTCAAAGTCACGTTGACCCGCCCGCGATCCTCTCAACCAGATTGCTTCACCTTGAAGGTGCTGAACATCAGCTGGTACCCGGCTTTCTATTTTTCGATATCGGCCAAGGACGTCGCGGACCTTGTCGCGCCAGGATTCAGCGATACGCTGCGCGCTGCCAACAAGGGTGCGATCGACCCGAATGCACTCCACGCCGCCTTCTCCGATCTTCAACGTCGATGGCTGCTTCCCCGTCAAACGGTTGAGTGGCATGTAAAAGCGAAGATCGAATTTCCTATCGAGAAACCCGCGTCCCAAGTCGCGGCCATAGTCGCCATCTCACGACGTGTCTCAGGCGAACCGAAGCATGGGCCGCAGAGTTTTTTGTTGCCCGTGGAGGTCTTGGGCCATTAACGGCGCAGTGATATTTGCCCCAGCCCGACACCTTGGTGCGCATCGATCTTCCGCCCCGCCGACAACTCCACGAGCCTTCCGCGCGCGTTCGATCCGGAGTGTGGAGGTAGACATCTTCTCTGCAAGAACTCGGCCTGCACTCCCCGCGCGACGGCCTGCGCGCCTACGCACGAACCGCCGCATGGCGCCCAAGATTCCGCACCCTCATCACTGCGCACGCGCCATGAAGCTCATCCATTCCCTCTACGCCGCGATCCACGCGCTGATGGCGCTCGCATTCGCCATCGCATCGCTCGTGCTGGTCGTGATCGCGGCGCGGGCCGGCTGGGGCGCGGTGACGCAGGGTCTCGATCTTCCGGCCGCCGAGGCGATCATCGAAGCGGTGGGCCTGCTGGCTGCCGGCGTGGTGGCGCTGCAGATTTCGCAGACCGTGCTCGAAGAAGAAGTGGTGCGCGACGCCCACATCGGCGCGCCGACCCGCGTGCGCCGCTTCCTCTCGCGCTTCATGGTCGTCATCGTGGTGGCCGTCGCGGTCGAAGGGCTGGTGGCGACCTTCAAGGCGCGCGAAGCGCCCGAGCTGATGCTGCACGCCGCCGCCATGCTGGGCGCGGTCGGCCTGCTGATGGCGGGCTGGGGCATCTTCATCCGCCTGAACCGCTATGCCGAAGAGCTGGAGCCCGAGGCGATGGAAGAGGCGAAGAGCGAGGACAAGAAGCTGAAGTGATCAGCCCGGGCCGGGCGCGTCGGGCAACGAGATCCTCTGCCCGGCCGGCGACCCCGCCAGGCTCTGCGCCGGCCTCCTGAGCGTCGCATCGAACGGGTTGATCTTCGGCCCGATGGCCGCGGCCTCTCGCTTGAGCAGCTCCACCACCGTCGGCATGCGGTCCGCATTGAGCCGGTCGGCAATCGTGCCCACGCTCAGCGCGGCCACCGCGCGCCCTTCGCGATCGAGGATCGGCACCGCCACGCCCGCCATGCCTTCGAGCAGCCCGGTGTTGCGCCCCGCATAGCCCTGCTGGCGCACGCGCTCGATCTCGGTGCGCAGATAGACCTCGTCGTACACGCCGTACTCGCGCACGCGAGAGAGGTTGAAGCGGATCACCTCCTCGCGCTCCGCCTCCGGCAGGAAGGCCAGGATCGCGAGCGCCCCCTGTCCCACGCCCAGCGCGATGCGCCCGCCGATGTCGCCGGTGAACGAGCGGATCGGAAACGGCCCTTCGCTGCGGTCGAGGCACACCGCGTCGAAGCCGCTTCTCACCAGCAGGAAGATGCTGTCGCCCAGGCTCGCGCACAGGCGCAGCAGCACGGGCCGGCAGATGGCGCGCAGGTCACCGGGGTTGCCGGCGTTGGCCGCGAGCGCGAAGAAATCGATGCTCAAGCGATAGAGCTTGGTGCGCTCGTCCTGCTCGACCATGCCTTCGGCCATGAGCGCCTGCAGCAAACGGTGCGTGGTGGCTTGCGTGAGGCCCACGGAACGTGCGATCTGGGTCACGCGGCCGCCTTCGGCCTGCACCGCGCCGAGCGCGCGGATCACCGAAAAGACGCGCGGCACGCCGCCGCTGGCAGCGGACGACTGCGAAGACACCTCCGATGTGGTTTCCATACCTTGCTCCTGTGGAATTCTCTGATTCGATTTTATGACTCACATTCCGATGAATGGAATAAATCATAGAAAAATTCTGATTAATGGAATACCCGAGGCATTCTGGCGCAATCGTTGCAATAGAGTGAATCGAAAGTACCCAGCAGTCCATGGCATGCACCAAGGTGTCGCACGCCATCTTTCTGCTCCCACGAAAGGCGCTTCCATGTCATTCCTACGGCTTACCGACGTGACCAAGTTCTACGGCAGCACCCGCGCGGTGTCGGCGATGAACCTCAGCGTCGAGAAGGGCGAGTTCGTCTCGCTGCTCGGCCCCTCGGGCTGCGGCAAGACCACCACGCTGCAGATGATTGCGGGCTTCGAGGCGGTCTCCAGCGGCCGCATCGAACTCGCGGGCAAGGACATCACGAACGCCAAGGCCAACACGCGGGGCCTGGGCATCGTGTTCCAGAGCTACGCACTCTTTCCGCACATGACGGTGGCCGACAACGTGAGCTTCGGCCTCGAGATGCGCAAGATGCCCAAGGCCGAGCGCGCCGAACGCGTGAAGCAGGCGCTCGCGCTGGTGCACCTGGAGGCGCATGCCACGCGCTACCCGCGCGAGCTCTCGGGCGGCCAGCGGCAGCGCGTGGCGCTCGCCCGCGCACTGGTGATCGAGCCGCCGGTGCTGCTGCTCGACGAGCCGCTATCCAACCTCGACGCCAAGCTGCGCGAGGAAATGCAGTTCGAGCTACGCCAGATCCAGCGCAAGGTCGGCACCACCACGGTGATGGTCACGCACGACCAGAGCGAGGCCATGTCGATCAGCGACCGCGTGGTGGTGATGGAAGGCGGCTGCGCCACGCAGATCGACCATCCGCACCGCGTGTACGAGCATCCAAGCACGCGCTTCATCTCCACCTTCGTGGGCAAGGCCAACCTGCTGAACGGACGCGTCACCACCTGCAGCACCGGCAGCTGCAACGTCGAGGTCGGCCCGCTGGCGGTGCAGGTCGACGAAGACGGCTTCAAGGCCGGCGCCGCGGTGCTCATGAGCGTGCGGCCCGAAAAGCTCCAGCTGGTCATGGCCGGCCGCGGGCGGCTCGACGGCACGGTGCAGGAGCGCTTCTTCCTCGGCAGCCAGTGGCTCTACCGCATCGCCACGCCCGCCGGCGACCTGATGGTGCTGAGCCCCAACGACGGCCGCGAGGCGCTGGACGAAGGCAACGCCGTGGGCATCGACTGGCCCGCGCACTGCACGCGCTTGCTGCCGGCCGAGGAGGCGGTCGCGGCATGAGCGGCATCCGGAACAAGGCCGCGCCGTGGTGGCTCTCGGGCCCCGCGCTGCTTCTCTTCACCGCGCTGCTGCTGGTGCCGCTGCTGCTTACCGCGGTGCTGTCGTTCAACGTGTACGACCCGGCCACCGGGCCGAAGGCGGGCGAATTCACGCTCGCGCACTACGCGCACGTGTTCACCGACTCGTACTACCACGGCATCTTCTGGCGCACCTTCTGGATCTCGGCGCTGGTCACGCTGATCTGCGTGGTCATCGGCGCGCCCGAGGCTTACGTGCTCAGCCGCATGCGCAACCCGTGGCGCTCGATCCTGTTGCTGGTGGTGCTCGCGCCGCTCCTGGTGTCGGTGGTGGTGCGCGCCTTCGGCTGGAGCATGCTGCTCGGGCCTGAGGGCGCGGTGAATTCGCTGCTGGGCCTCGTGGGCATCGGGCCGGTGAAGATGCTCTACACCGAGATCGCCGTGATCATCGCGCTGGTCCACGTGATGCTGCCGTTCATGGTGATCCCGGTGTGGACCTCGCTGCAGAAGCTGGACCCCGGTGTCGAGAACGCAGCGCTCTCGCTCAAGGCCTCGCCCTTCACCACGCTGCGGCGCATCGTGCTGCCGCAGGTGATGCCCGGCATCCTCTCGGGCAGCCTGATCGTGTTCGGCCTGGCCGCGAGTTCGTTCGCGATTCCGGGGCTGCTCGGCGGGCGTCGTTTGAAGATGGTTGCGACGGTGGTCTACGACGAGTACCTGAGCGAACTGAACTGGCCCCTGGGCGCCGCCATCGCGCTCACGCTGCTCGCCGCGAACCTGATCGTGATGCTGAGCTACAACCGCCTCGTAGAAGGCCGCTACAAGAAAGCGCTCGGGTGACCCTATGAGCAAGAACGGCCCCTTCGCCCTCGCGTTCAACGCGCTCGTCATCACCTTCATGCTGGCGCCGCTGCTGGTGGTGTGCATCGTCGCGTTCACGCCCGAGAACACGCTGACCATTCCGACCACCAGCTTCTCGCTGCGCTGGTTTGCCGCGGTGTTCGCGCACCCGGACTTCATGCAGTCGTTCTGGAACAGCCTGTGGCTCGCGCTGGCCTCCGCCACCATCGCCACGCTGCTCGCGGTGCCGGCCGGCATGGCGATCACGCGCTACGAGTTTCCGGGGCGCGATTTCCTCAACGCCCTCTTTCTCTCGCCGCTGATCATTCCGCACCTGGTGCTGGGCGTGGCGCTGCTGCGGCTGTTCGCGCTGGTGGGCGGCACGGGCAGCTTCGGCTGGCTGGTGATGGCGCATGCGCTGATCGTCACGCCCTACACGCTGCGTCTTGTGGTGGCCGCGCTCGTGGGCTTCGACCGCAGCGCCGAGCAGGCGGCGCTCTCGCTCGGCGCGAGCCAGGCCACGGTGTTCCGGCGCATCACGCTGCCGATGATCCTGCCGGGCGTCACCGGCGGCTGGATGCTCGCCTTCATCAACAGCTTCGACGAGGTGACGATGTCGATCTTCGTGACCTCGCCGAGCACGGTGACGCTGCCGGTGCGCATGTACATGTATGCGACCGAGTCGATCGATCCGCTGATGGCGGCGGTGTCGGCGCTGATGGTGGCGGTGACCGCCATCGCGATGGTGATCCTCGACCGGCTCTACGGGCTGGATCGCGTGCTGGTGGGGCGCAAGTAGATGACGTCGAACGCATCCCACGCACTGCTGTATCGCGTGGCCGAGACCGGCCGTGCGGCGGTGGCCTTCACGCTCGATGGCGCGCCCGCATCAGCACTCGCCGGAGACACAGTGCTCACGGCCGTGCTCACACAGGGCAGCCAGCTGCGCCGCAATGAATTCAGCGACACGCCGCGCGCCGGCTTCTGCATGATGGGCGCCTGCCAGGACTGCTGGATCGCCACCGCCGAAGGCGAGCGCCTGCGCGCCTGCTCCACCTTCATCGCGCCGGGCATGGCGCTGGTCACCGGGCGGAGCGGCGCATGACGAATGCCGAGCTTCGACCCGTGATCGTCGGCGCCGGGCCGGCCGGCGTGCGTGCGGCACAAGCGCTGGTTGCACACGGACTGCGCCCCCTCGTGATCGACGAGGCCGCGCGTGCCGGCGGCCAGATCTACCGCCGCCCTCCCGCCAACTTCATCCAGCGCACCGCGGCCACGCTCTACGGCTTCGAGGCCTCGCGCGCGAACGCGGTGCACGAGACCTTCGACGCACTGCGCGATCGCATCGACTACCGCCCCGACAGTCTCGTGTGGAACGCGCAGGCCGGCGTGCTCGATGTGCTGCACAACCCGACGCGCACCACGACGCGCGTGCCGCATGGCGCGCTGATCGTCGCGACCGGCGCTACCGACCGCGTGCTGCCCGTGCAGGGCTGGACGCTGCCCGGCGTCTACACGCTCGGCGGCGCGCAGGTCGCGCTCAAGTTCCAAGGCTGCGCCATCGGAGAGCGCGTGGTGTTCATGGGCACGGGGCCGCTGCTGTACCTCGTGGCTTATCAATATGCAAAAGCCGGCGCGAAGATCGCGGCCGTGCTCGACACCGCACGGCTCGCCGATCAGATCGCCGCAACGCCCGCGATGCTGCGCCAACCCGCCGTGTTCGCGAAGGGCGTGTACTTCGTCGCGTGGCTGCGCGCGCACGGCGTGCCGCTGTACAGCGGTGTGCGTCCGCTGCGCGTGATCGGCGATGCCGACGCGCGCCGCGTCACCGGCGTCGCATGGCACGACGGCCGCGAAGAACGCACGCTCGACTGCGATGCGGTCGGCTTCGGCTACGCACTGCGTTCCGAGACCCAACTCGCCGACCTGCTCGGCTGCCGCTTCGAGTTCGCGCCGATGCACCGCGCCCACCTGCCGGTGCGCGATGCGGCGGGGCGCTCCAGCGCCCCGGGCGTGTACCTCGCGGGCGATGGCGCCGGCATCATGGGCGCCGATGCGGCCGAGTGGGCCGGCGAACGCGCCGCGCTCGCGCTGCTGGCGGACCGCGGCATCGCCATCGACACCGCGCGCGCCGAAACGCTGGAACGCAAGCTCGAAGGATTGACGGGTTTCCGTCGCGGGCTGGAGCGCGCCTTTCCGCTGCCGAACGATTGGGCTGCGAACGCGCCCGACGACCTTGTCGTCTGCCGCTGCGAAAACATCACCGCCGGCACGCTGCGCGAGGCCGTCCGCGTCAACGGCGCCGACGAGATGAACCGCCTCAAGGCCCTGTCGCGCATCGGCATGGGCCGCTGCCAGGGCCGCATGTGCGGCGTGGCCGCCGCCGAGATCCTCGCGCACGCGACGGGCCAGCCGCTTCAGCAGGTGGGCCGGCTGCGCGGGCAGGCGCCGATCAAGCCGATTCCGATTCATCTCGCCACGCACGCAGCCGGTGAAGGAGCGGGCGCATGAGCTCCATCCGGACCCTGCGCACCGACGTGGCCATCGTCGGCGGCGGCATCGTCGGCTCGTCGGCCGCGCTCGCGCTGCGGCAGATGGGCATCGGCGTGGTGCTGCTGGAGCGCGACCTCTGCGGCTCGCGATCCAGCGGCGTGAACTTCGGCGGCGTGCGGCGCCAGGGCCGGCCGCTGAGCCAGTTGCCGCTCGCGCAGCGCGCGCACCGGATCTGGGGCGGCCTGCCTTCGCTGATCGGCACCGATGGCGAATACCTGCGCTCGGGCCACTTCAAGATCGCACGCAGCGACTCGGACATGGCCTCGCTCGAACGCTACCGTGCGCAGAGCCTGGACTTCGATCTCGGGCTGGAGCTGATCTCTTCTGCCCGCCTGCGCGAGCGCTGCCCCTGGCTCGGCCCGCGCGCGGTCGGCGGTTCGCTGTGCGTGGAAGACGGGCAGGCCAACCCGCGGCTGGTGTCGCCCGCCTTCGCGCTCGCGGCGCAGCGCGCGGGCGCGCAGATCTTCGAGCGCCACCCAGTCGACGAGGTGATGCACGACGGCGCGATGTTCATGCTGCGCTCGGGCAATGCGCTCGAAGTGCATGCGCCGGTGCTGCTCAACTGCGCAGGCGCATGGGCCGCACCTTTCGCCGCTCAATTCGGGGAGGCGGTGCCGCTGCGCGCGAGCCACCCCGTGATGGCGGTGACCGAGCCGCTGCCGCACTTCATGGTCTGGAGCCTGGGCGTCGAGGGCGGCGGCATCTACGGCCGGCAGGTGGCGCGCGGCAACCTCGTGCTCGGCGGCGGGCGAGGCTATGCGCTCGATGCCGACCGCGCCCGCGTCGACCGCGACGCCATCGCCACGCTCGCGGTGCAGGCCATCGAGCTGCTGCCCGCGCTGCGCCATGCGCACTTCATCCGCACCTGGAGCGGCACCGAGGGCAACTTGCCCGACCGCCAGCCGGTGCTCGGGCCCAGCTGCACCACGCCCGGCCTCTTCCATGGCTTCGGCTTCTCGGGCGCGGGCTTCCAGATCGGCCCAGCCGCGGGCGAAGTGCTGGCCGAGCTGGTGCGCGACGGCCGCAGCAGCACGCCGATCGATGCGTTCGCTGTCGACCGCTCGTTCCCAGAAGAAGAGGGAGAAGCAGCGGATGAAGAACAAACCCTCTCCCCTCCCGATTCAGTCCCCACCCTCCCCTGAAAGGCAACCACCATGTCCCGTATCCAGAAGACCTTCTCCCTTCGCCGGACCCTGCTCGGGGCGGCGGCGGTTTCCCTGCTCGCGGCCACCGGCGCGGCGAGCGCGCAGACCAAGACGCTCTACATCGGCATGAACGGCGGCACCATGGAGAAGGCGTACACGCAGTACGTGTTCCCGGCCTTCGAGAAGCTCTACGGCGCGAAGGTGGTGGTGGTGCCTGGCACCTCGTCGGACATCCTCGCGAAGGCGCAGGCCAACAAGGACCGCCCGCAGATGCATGTGATGTTCCTGGACGACGGCATCATGGTGCGCGCCATCGGCATGGGCCTGTGCCAGAAGCAGAAGCCCAACCCGTCACTCGCCGAGATCTATCCCGCCGCGCGCTTCAAGGACGACATGGCCAGCGGAGTGAGCCTGGGCATGACCGGCCTCGCCTACAACGCCAAGATGTTCAAGGAAAAGGGCTGGGCCGCGCCCACCTCGTGGATGGACCTGGCCGAGCCGAAGTTCAAGGGCAAGGTGGTGTTCCAGTCGATGTCGTCCTCGTCGTTCGGGTTGCACGGCTTTTTGATGTTCAACCGCATCCAGGGCGGCAACGACAAGAACGTGGAGCCCGGCTTCAAGGCCTGGCCCACCACCATCGGCCCCAACGTGCTGGAGTACATCCCGAGTTCCGCCAAGCTCTCGGAGATGGTGCAGACGGGCGAAGCGGCCATCTTCCCGCTCACGCCCACGGCCGTGGCCGCGCTCAAGACCAAGGGCATTCCGGTCGAGTACGCACCGCCCAAGGAAGGCGCGGTGGTGCTGATGGTGGGCCAGTGCGTGATCGCCAACAACAGCGAGCCCGAGCTGTCGCAGAAGCTCGCCGAGTTTTTGCTGAGTCCGCTCGCGCAGGCCAACGTGCTTCAGTACGGCGCGCAGATCCCGACCAACCCGAAGGCACCGGCCGTGGGTGAAGGCGCGACGCAGGTGGCGGACATCAACAAGTGGATGAAGACGGCGATCACCATCGACTGGGAGAGCATCAACGCGAACCGGCCGGCGTGGAATTCGCGCTGGAATAAAACCATCGAGAAGTAATCAAGGCGCGGTCTTGCGTACCAGCACCGGCAGGCACAGCAGATAGAGCACCGCGCCGACCAGCCACACGATGCCCGGGAAGCGCGCGCGGAACGCGAAGTAGAGCGAGCTGATCAAGAGCGGCCCGACCACCGAGGCCAGGCTGGAGATGCTCGCGAGCACGCCTTGCAGCCGGCCCTGGTCGGCCTCGCCCACGCGCCGCGAGAGCATCGCCTGCAGCGCGGGCTGGCCGACGCCGCCCATGCACAGGAACGGCAGCAACGCAAGCGCCATCCAGCCCTGCGAGGCGAAGGCGATCAACGCGTAGGCCGTGCAGTCCGAGAGGGTGCCGACCGCGATCGCCACGCGCTCGCCCCAGCGCTCGACCAGCGGGCCCGCGAGGAAACCTTGCACCACTGCGTGGATCAGGCCGAAGCCCGCGAGCGAGAGGCCGACCGTGGTGCCGTTCCAGGCGTACCGGTCCTCGCCGTGGATCACCCAGGTCGTGCCCGCGACCTCGCCCACCAGCACCAGCACCAGGAACACGCCCAGGATCGGCAGCAGCGCGGGAACGCCCGCGGCCCAGCGCAGCGACGCGAGCGGATGCAGCACGCCGCGGTCGAAGGGCTGTGCCGCGAGCGCCGGCGGGCGCGACTCGCGCAACACCAGCAGGCCCACGAGGAAGGTCAGGCCGTTGAGCACCGCGGCCGCAATGAACGGCAGCCGCACGCCGTGGTCGCCGAGCACGCCGCCGATGGCCGGCCCGGCGATGAAGCCCAGGCCGAAGCAGGCGCCCATGCGGCCGAACCAGCGCGCGCGCTGGTCCTCGGGCGTGAGGTCGGCAATGGCCGCCGAGGCCACCGCGGTGCTCGCGCCCGTCATGCCCGCGATCGCGCGGCCCACGAACAGCATCCAAAGCGAGGGCGCGAAGGCCATGAAGAGCGCATCGATGGCCGCGCCCGCCACCGACACCAGCAGCACCGGCCGGCGACCGAAGCGGTCGCTGAGCGCGCCGAGCACGGGCGCGCAGAGGAACTGCATCAGCGCATACAGCGAGAGAAAGGCGCCGAAGCGCCAGCCGAGATCGCCGGTGTGGCCGACCTCGCGCAGCAGGCTCGGCACGATCGGCATGACCAGGCTGATGCCGATGGCATCGAGCGTGACGATCGCGAGGATCACGGCCTGCGCCTGGTGGCTACGGGTTGAAAAATTGGAAGACATGATGGAATTTATCGATGATAAGGAATTATCAGCGATAAATTCTGGGCTGTGAACCCCCACCATCAAGCCCGACACGGGCACGGACTACGGCATGAAACTGGACAGTGAAGTGATCCTCGAAGCAGCGCTCGCGCTGCTCGACGAGGTCGGCATCGACAAGCTCAGCACCCGGCTGCTGGCCGAGCGGCTCGGCGTACAGCAGCCTGCGCTGTATTGGCACTTCAAGAACAAACGCGCGCTGCTCGATGCGATGAGCGGCGAGATCCTGCGCCGCGCCCACGAGCGCCGGCTGCCGCTGGATGGCGAGACGTGGGAAGACTTCCTGCGCGAGAACGCGCGCAGCTTCCGCCGCGCGCTGCTGGCACGGCGCGACGGCGCGCGCCTGCATGCGGGCACCGAGCCCGACCCGGGCGACCTGGAAATGGTGGAGGCCCAGCTTGCTGCCGTGGTCAACCGGGGCATGGCGGCGACAGACGCCATGGCGTTGATGATCGCGCTGGGCCGCTACACCGTGGGCTGCGTGCTCGAGGAACAGGCGGCACCCGACGACGCGGCGGCGCGCCAGCAGACGCTCGATGCCGCCGCGGCATCGCGCCCCCTGCTGGCCGAGGCCTTCGCCAGCTACCGCAAGGCCGGGCCCGATGCGATGTTCGACATCGGCGTGGACCTCATGATCGAAGGCGCGAAGGCGCGCCTTGCGAACAGGGAAAGCGACGAGCCCAGGAAAGCCGCGCGGCGCAAGCCCGCACCGCGCAGCTGAGGCTCCCTGCTCAGCGGTTGGCTTCGACGATCCAGCCCGCAGCCTTCTCGGCCATCATCAAGGTCGGGCTGTTCGTGTTGCCGCTCGTGATGGTGGGCATCGCGCCCGCATCCACCACCCGCAGGCCCTGGATGCCGCGCACGCGCAGCTTCGCATCGAGCACCGCCATCGGGTCGCCGTCGGCGCCCATCTTGGTGGTGCCGACCGGGTGGAAGATGGTGGTCGCGATGTCGCCGGCCAGGCGCGCGAGGTCTTCGTCGCTCTGGTACTGCACGCCGGGCTTCCATTCCTCGGGCTTGTACTTGGCGAGCGCGGGCTGCGAGGCGATGCGGCGCGTCACGCGCAGCGAATCGGCCGCCACCTTGCGGTCTTCATCGGTGCTCAGGTAATTGGGCGCGATGGCGGGCGCATCTTCGAAACGCTTGCTCTTGATGCGCACCGAGCCCCGGCTCGTCGGATTGAGGTTGCACACGCTCGCGGTGAAGGCCGGAAAGCTGTGCAGCGGATCGCCGAAGGCATCGAGCGAGAGCGGCTGCACGTGGTATTCGAGGTTCGGCCACTCGTAGGCGTCGGAGCTGCGCGTGAAGGCGCCCAGTTGCGAAGGTGCCATGCTCATCGGACCGCTGCGTTTGAGCAGATATTCGAGCCCGATCTTCGCCTTGCCGACCATCGAGGATGCGAGCACGTTGAGCGTGGGCGCGCCGTCGATCTTGTAGACCGCGCGGATCTGCAAATGGTCCTGCAGGTTGGCGCCGACGCCGGGCGCATCGAGCACCACATCGATGCTGTGCTGGCGCAAGAGTTCGGCCGGGCCGACGCCCGAGAGCTGCAAGATCTGCGGCGAGCCGATGGCGCCCGCGCAAAGGATCACTTCGCGCTCGGCATGCGCGGTGCTCATCTCGCTCCCGTTCCACACCTCGGCGCCGGTGCAGCGCTTCGTGCCGTCGGGCTGCGTCTCGAACAGGAGGCGCGAGACCTGCGCGCCGGTCCACAGTTCGAAGTTGGGCCGGCCGTAGCAGGTGGGCCGAAGGAACGCCTTGGCGGTGTTCCAGCGCCAGCCGTTCTTCTGGTTGACCTGGAAGTAGCCCACGCCCTCGTTGCTGCCGCGGTTGAAGTCGGTGGTGTGCGGCACACCGGCCTGCACCGCGGCTTCGGCGAACGCATCGAGGATGTCCCAGCGCAGCCGCTGCTTCTCCACGCGCCACTCGCCGCCCGCGCCGTGCAGCTCGTCGGCACCGAGATAGAAATCTTCGTGCTTCTTGAAGGCCGGCAGCACGTTCTGCCAGCGCCAGTCGTCGTCGCCGGTGAGCTGGGCCCACTGGTCGTAGTCGCGCGACTGGCCGCGCATGTAGATCATCCCGTTGATGCTGGAGCAGCCGCCCAGCGTCTTGCCGCGCGGATAGCGCAGCGCGCGGCCGTTCAGGCCCGCATCGGGCTCGGTGTTGTAGAGCCAGTCGGTGCGCGGGTTGCCGATGCAGTAGAGATAGCCGACTGGAATGTGGATCCAGTGGTAGTCGTCCTTGCGGCCGGCCTCGATGAGCAGCACGCGCTTGGTCTTGTCGGCGCTCAGCCGGTTGGCGATGAGCGAACCGGCCGTGCCGGCGCCGATGATGATGTAGTCGAAGGTGTTGTCGTTGTCTCGCATGGCTCTTCTTTTCTTGGGATCACTGCTCAGGATTTCAGCATCGAAAAAATCTGCGCCCAGTTGCCTTGCGCGCGGTCGACCAGCACGTTCAGGCGGGCCTGCAACGCATGCGCCACGTCGGCGATCTCGCGCCCTGGCGCAAGCGGCTCGCGGCCCCAGACGATGGCGACCTCGGCCTGGATGCCTGCGGCTTCATCGGGCGCTCCGTCGCCCGCGGCTGCGAGCAGCATGAACGGCAATGCGTCGGGCATGAACTCGCGCGCGATGCGGTTCTCCTGCGCGGCAAGGCCGAGCTCCGACATGCTCGCGGCAAGCCGCATGCGCGTCAGCGTGAGCTCCGGCTGGCGGGGCAGGTCGGTGGCGTTCTCCGACCATTCCACCGCCTCGGCCCAGAAGACCTCGTCCCGCGGCCCCGTCTTGCCGAGCAGCCCGAACAGGCGGCCCCTGTAGATCGCCTGCATGTGGCGACTCGCAAAGTGCGCCATCGCCGCCGCATCGTCGATGGCCGGGGACAGCACGAGCCCCCGCTTGTGGTCGAAGCCGAAGTAGTGGCGCCGGCCATCGAGCGTGAACGACTCGATGCCGCCCACATGCCCGACGCGGCCCGCGATCGGCTGCCAGCCGGTCTCTTGCATGCGTGCTTCCGGGCGCGTGAAGTTACTTGGCCGTGGGCATCACGAACTCGGCACCCTTGCCGATGCTCTCGGGCCAGCGCTGCATGATGGACTTCTGCTTGGTATAGAAGCGCACGCCCTCTTCGCCATAGGCGTGCATGTCGCCGAACAGGCTCTTCTTCCAGCCGCCGAAACCGTGCCAGGCCATCGGCACCGGGATCGGCACGTTGATGCCCACCATGCCCACCTGGATGCGCCGGCTGAATTCGCGCGCCACGTTGCCGTCGCGGGTGAAGCAGCTCACGCCGTTGCCGAACTCGTGGGCGTTGATGAGGTCCACGGCGTCCTTGAAGTTCTCCACGCGCACGCAGCTGAGCACCGGGCCGAAGATCTCTTCCTTGTAGATGCGCATCTCGGGTGTGACGTGGTCGAACAGCGTGCCGCCCATCCAGAAACCATCGCCGCAACCTTCGCCGGCCACGCTGCCGTCGAACGAACGGCCATCGACCAGCAGCTTCGCGCCTTCCTTCTCGCCTTGCGCGATGTAGCCGGTGATGCGTTCGTGCGCCGCGCGCGTGACGATCGGGCCCATCTCGGCCGCGAGGTTGGTGCCGTTGAGTACCTTGAGCGTCTTCGTGCGCTCGATGAGCTTGGGAATCACCTTGTCCGCCACATCGCCCACCAGCACCGCGACGCTGATCGCCATGCAGCGCTCGCCGGCCGAGCCGTAGCCCGCGCCGATCAGCGCATCCACCGTCTGGTCGATGTCCGCATCGGGCATGACCACCATGTGGTTCTTCGCGCCGCCCAGGGCCTGCACGCGCTTGCCGTGGTGCGCGCCGGTCTCGTAGATGTAGTTGGCGATCGGCGTGGAGCCGACGAAGCTGATGGCCTTGACGTCCGGGTGCTCGAGCAGCGCATCGACCGCGACCTTGTCGCCCTGCACGACGTTGAACACGCCGTCGGGCAGGCCGGCCTGCTTGAACAGCTCGGCGATCAGCAGCGACGGGCTCGGATCGGTCGGGCTGGGCTTGAGCACGAAGGTGTTGCCCGCGGCAATGGCCACCGGGAACATCCACATCGGCACCATCACCGGGAAGTTGAAGGGCGTGATGCCGGCGACCACGCCCAGGGGCTGGCGCAGCGTCCAGTTGTCGATGCCGGTGCTCACCTGGTCGGTGAAGTCGCCCTTGAGCAGCTGCGGAATGCCGCAGGCGAATTCGACGATGTCGATGCCGCGGCTGACCTCACCCTGCGCGTCGGTGAAGACCTTGCCGTGCTCGGCGGTGATGAGGTGGGCGAGCTCGTCCTTGTGCTCGTTGAGCAGCTGCAGGAACTTGAACATCACGCGCGCCCGGCGGATCGGCGGGGTGTCGGCCCAGGCGGGGAACGCGGCCTGGGCGGCGGCCACGGCGGCCGAGACCTGCGCCGCGTCGGCGAGGCCGACCTTGCCGGTGACGGCGCCGGTGGCGGGGTTCGTCACGTCCTGCGTGCGGCCCGAGGTGTTGGCGGCCGGCAGGCCGGCGATGTGGTGGTCGATATTTCTGGTATTCATGGACATGATGAGGTCTCCGGAAGGCAATTTGGCCAGCTCCTCGAAGGAAAGGCCAATGATTTCGGCGCCATGGGCTTATAAATCGGACTTATATGACTACCGCCGCCATGGACCTCCAGATTTTGCGCGCCTTCGTTCTCGCGGCGAAGGAAGGCAACGTCTCGCGCGCCGCCGAGCGGCTGCATCTCACGCAGCCGGCAGTGAGCCTGCAACTGAAGCGCTTCGCCGAGGAAACCGGGCTCGTGCTCTTCACGCGCACGCCGCACGGCTTGGCGCTCACGGCCGACGGCGCGGCGATGCTGCCGCAGGCCGAGCGGGTGCTGGCCGCCGTGGGCGACCTGCAGCAGGCCGCGCGCAAGCTGCAGGGCACGGTGCGCGGGGCGCTGCGCATCGGCACCATCCTCGATCCGGAGTTCACCCGGCTGGGCGTGTTCCTGCGCGAACTGGTCGAGGCAGCGCCGCAGATCGAGACCGAGCTGCGCCACGGCATGAGCGGCAGCGTGCTGGCGCAGGTGCTGCGCGGCGACCTGGATGTGGGGTTTCATCTCGACCCCGGCGACGACGACCAAGCCGCGACAACGCCCGCGCTCTCGGTCCGCACCCTCACCCGCTTCACCTACCGCGTGGTCGCACCCGCCGGCTGGGGTCCGCAGGTGCAGGGCCGCGACTGGAAGGCGCTGGCCGCGCTGCCCTGGCTCGCGACGCCGCCCGAGTCGGCGCACCACCGGCTGCTGGAACGCGTGTTCGCGCCGCTGGGCCTCTCGCCGCGCCGTGTGGCGATGGTCGACCAGGAAGCGTCGATGCTCGACCTGCTGAAGTCGGGCATTGGCCTCAGCCTCGTGCGCGACTCGATCGCGATCCGCGAATGCCAGGCCCACGGCCTCGCGATGGCCGACCGGGTGCAGCTCGATTGCGCGCTGCGTTTCGTCTCGCTCGCATCGCGCCGCGACGAGCCGGTGGTCGCGAGCGCCTGGGATGCGCTGGGCAAGGCGTGGAGCTGAAGAAAAACTGAAAAAAACGGCGCACCGCCCTACGTTAATGAGGGGTCTGGAGCACATGGGCCGTGGATGCACCCGGTTACGATGCGCGCATCCCTCGAACCCGGTTTTTTGTTTACTTTCCTGCTCATCCGCCCATGCCTTCCGCCTCCCCGACTGCCGACGCCCAAGCCGCCGACAGCGCGTGGCCGCGTGTCGCGCAGCAGGAGCAGAAAGGTCGCCAGTGGACGGTCGCCACCGGCCGCTGGACCGCGCTGGGCATGTCCTCGTTTCCCGCCTGGCAGGCGCTCTCCAAAAGCCTGGAAGCCGCGCCGACCACGGACGACCGTGCCTGGGACCTGCGCCCGATCGAGCAGCTCGACCACATCGGCGCCCAGCTCCTGTGGGAGCACTGGCGCCACGAATGGCCCGCCACGCTGGAGATGGAAGCGCAGCACAAGGCGGTGCTCGACCAGGTGGCGCAGTACACCGTCGCCACGCCGGACGAGCCGCCCAAGACGCTGGCCGACCGCATCCGCACCTTCTCGCACAACGGGCCGCGCGCGATGGTCGTGGCGCGCGACTTCGTCGGTCTGATCGGCCAGCTCGCGCTCGACGTCGGGACACTGATCCGCGCGCCGCACCGCGCGCCGTGGCGCGATTTCTCGGGGCATCTCTATCAGTTCGGCGCCACGGCGCTGCACATCACGGCGCTGGTCGGGTTGCTGATCGGCGTGGTGCTGGCCTACCTGATCTCGCAGCAGCTGCGCAACTACGGCGCCGAGGCCTTCGTGGTGAACATCCTCGGCCTCTCGCTGGTGCGCGAGCTCGGGCCGGTGCTGGCCGCTGTGCTGATCGCCGGGCGCTCGGGCTCGGCCATCACCGCGCAGATCGGCGTGATGCGCGTGACCGAAGAGCTCGACGCGATGCGCGTCATGGGCATCCCGCACGGCTTTCGCCTCGTGATGCCGCGCGTGCTGGCGCTGGCGATCGCAATGCCGCTCATCAGCCTCTGGACCTCGATGGCGGCGCTGCTGGGCGGCATGCTCGCGGCGGATGCGGCGCTCGACATTTCGCCGGCGTACTTCCTGTCTGCACTGCCGCGCGCGGTGCCGATCGCAAACCTCTGGCTCGCGATGGCCAAGTCGGCGGTGTTCGGCATCCTGATCGCGCTGATCGGCTGCTACTTCGGCATGAAGGTCAAGCCCAACACCGAGAGCCTGGGCCGCGGCACGACCTCGTCGGTGGTGACCTCGATCACCGCGGTGATCCTGGTCGATGCGCTGTTCGCGGTGCTGTTCAAAGGCATCGGGTTCCGGGGATGAATACCGCCGTGAACAACAACAGCAACGACGCCACCGTCGTCGACATTCGCAAGCTCTGGACGGTGTTCAAGAACGCCGAAGGCGAGCAGGTGGTGCATCGCAACCTCGACATGCACATCGACCGCGGCGAGGTGTTCTCGCTGGTGGGCGGCTCGGGCACTGGCAAGACGGTGCTGCTGCGCCAGATCCTCGGGCTCGAGAAGCCGACGAAGGGCGTGGTCGAGGTGCTGGGCCAGGAGCCCGGCGAGCTCAGCGCCTCGGGCGCGGCCAACGTCGGCATGCTGTTCCAGCACGGCGCGCTGTTCTCGGCCTTCAGCGTGCTGGAGAACATCGCCTTTCCGCTGCGCGAACTCAAGCTCCTGCCCGACGAACTGATCCGCCACGCCGCGCTCGTGAAGCTGCAGATGGTGGGGCTGGAGCCACAGCATGCGAACAAGAGCCCGTCGGATCTGTCGGGCGGCATGATCAAGCGCGTGGCGCTGGCGCGCGCGCTCATCATGGACCCGCCGCTGCTCTTGCTCGACGAGCCCACGGCGGGCCTGGACCCCGAGGCCTCCGACAGCTTCTGCAATTTGCTGCGCGGCCTGCACCGCGAGCTGGGCCTGACGGTGGTGATGGTCACGCACGACCTGGACACGCTGTTCGACCTGAGCACCCGCATCGCGGTGCTGGCCGACCAGAAGGTCATCGTGAGCGGCACAGCGCGCGAGGTCATCGCCTACCCGCATCCGTTCATCCACGAATACTTTCTCGGGGGGCGCGGCCAGCGCGCCCTGGAGGCGCTGCATGACAAGCCAGCCACAGAACAACCTGCGCCGCGGCCCGAAGCCGCGCCGCGCTGAAAGGTAGGTAGCCACCATGGAAAACAAGGCCCATGCCCTCGCCGCCGGCGCCTTCGTGCTCGGCCTCCTGGCCGTGCTCGTCGGGCTGGTGATCTGGTTCACGCGCGACAACACCGTGCGCAACATCTACGAGCTCTCCACCCGCGACGCGGTCAGCGGCCTGCAGCCGCAGGCGATGGTGCGCTACCGCGGCATCGCGGTCGGCAAGGTGGCGTCGATCGACTTCGACCCCAAGGTGAAGGGCAACGTGCGCGTGCGCATCACCGTCGACGAGCGCGTGCCGCTCACCACCTCCAGCTTTGCCACGCTGAGCTACCAGGGCGTGACGGGCCTGGCCTTCATCGCGCTGGACGACAAGGGCGAATCGCAGGTTGCGCTCAAGCCCAACGACGACGAGCCGCCGCGCATTCCGCTCAAGCCCTCGATGCTCGCGCAGCTGCAGGACCGCGGCGAAGCCATCATCAACCAGGTCGAGGAAGTGACCAAGCGCGCCAACCAGTTGCTGAGCGACCCGAACCAGAAGCGCGCGGCCGATGCGCTGGAGAACATCGCTGCGGCCTCGGCCAGCGCCAACACGCTGCTCAAGACGCTCGACACCACGGTGAAGACCGGCCTGAACCCGACGCTGGCCGCGATGCCCGACACGCTCGGCACGGTGAAAAAGGCGGCCGGCGACGTCTCGCGCGTGGCCAACAACTTCAACACCACCGTGGGCCGGCTGAACGCGCCCGACGGGCCGGTCGAGCGGCTGAGCGACGGCACGAAGGCGCTCGCGCAGGCGGTCGATTCGTTCAATGCGGCGACGCTGCCGCGCGTGAACCGCGTGGCCGACGACACCTCGCACGCGGTGCGCCGGCTGGGCCGCGCGGCGGACAGCATCAACGACAACCCGCAATCGCTGCTGTTCGGCAATGGCGGCGCCGCGGCGGGCCCGGGCGAGCCGGGTTTCTCCGCGCCGGCCGCGCGCCCTTGATCGAAGGTGACGAGCATGAAGACAAACACCCACTCCCTCGCCGCGGTCCTCGCGGGCATCGGCTTTGCGGCAGTGCTTGCCGGCTGCGGCGCGCTGCCCGACAAGCCCGCGCGCGCGACGCTCTACGACTTCGGCCCCGGGCTTGCCGCCGCCGCGGCAACCGCTGCACCGGCCGCCGCGCCGCTTCCGACACTGGCCCTGGCCGAGATCGAGAGCAACACGCGCCTGGACGGCACACAGATCCTCTACCGCCTCGGCTACGCGGACGTCAACGAGCTGCGCCCCTACGGCCAGTCGCGCTGGAGCCAGCCGCCCGCGCAACTGCTGCGCCAGCGGCTGCGCGACAGCCTGGCCGAGCGCCGCATGGTGCTCGGCCCAGAAGAGAGCGCGACCATTTCCCGCAGCAAGGGCGAGGTGCCCGACACGCTGCGCATTTCGCTCGATGAGTTCAGCCACTACTTCGACTCGCCCGCCAGCAGCGTGGGCCTCGTGCGGCTGCGCGCCACGCTGATTCGCGGCACCACCGGCGGCGATCGCGTGCTGGGCCAGAAGACCATCACCGTGCGCCGCCCCGCACCGAGCGCCGACGCGCCCGGCGGCGTGAAGGCACTGGCCGCCGCCAGCGATGCGGCGGTGGCCGAGGTCACGCAGTGGATGGATGCACTGCAACGGCAGCCGCGGCAGTAAGCTGCAGCCCGATCGCCGCAACACCAATCACTGAGGAGACTCGCCCCATGAACGCAACACGCATCGTCGGCATCCTGCTGGTCGTGGCAGGCATCGCGGGGCTGGGCCTCGGCGGCTTCAGCTTCACCAAGGAAACCCACCAGGCCAAGCTCGGCCCGCTGGAGTTTTCGGTGAAGGAGAAGCAGACCGTCAACTTCCCCGCCTGGGCCAGCGTGGCCGCCATCGTGGTGGGCGGCGCGCTGGTGCTGCTGGGCGGCAAGAAGGGCTGAGCGCCCGCGCACTGCGGGGCTGGGGGCGGCAGGCGCGAAGCCAGCCTCCATGCAATCCGTCACGGTGGTCGCACTGCAATGGTGGCCGGAACATGTCTCCCCGTTCCTGGTCCGCGGGCGCGTTCGCACAATGCGCCCCCTCCATCATTTTTCGCGCCCCTTCATGAGATCTCTTCAAATCATCCAGGACCACGACAAATGGCGCAAAGGCGTCGGCGGCGCACCCGCCGGGCTGGCGGGCGAAAGCGATGGCAATGCCTATGCCGGCCTCGATCTCAACCTGGCCACCTTCGCATCCAGCACGTTCAGCGGCAGCAGCTTCACATCGACCAGCTTCATGGATGCGGTCTGGACTTCATGCCAATTCAACGGCTGCACGTTCAGCCTGTGCGACCTGCAACGCATCCGGATCACCGGCTGCACTTTCGTCGATTGCACGTTCAATGCATCTCAGCTGAAAGCCAGCCAGCTCAGCGATTGCACCTTCACCCGATGCCACTGGATCGCGCTGAATTTCGATGCCAGCCATTGGTCGCAAGTGAAGCTGCTGGCGTGCAGCGGCCGGCAAGTGAGCGCCTCCGACCTGCAGGGCGAGCAGGTCGACTTCACGGGCAGCCAGTTCGAAGACATGCAACTCGCCAACGCGCGCATCAACTGACGGCGCACGAAGGCGCGAAGTTAAGCGCTCATCCCCGCCAGCAAACGCGGCAACAGGTCTTCCGAAGCGCCCCGCAACACCACCGCCGCCGCATCGTCGAGGTGCGGCAGCGGCTCCAGGTTCAGCGTGATGAGTCGGCTGCCGCGCGCCATCGCAAGTTCGGGCAGCTCGGCCGCCGGATAGACGATGGTCGTGCTGCCGACCACCATGAAGAGATCCGACTCCTGCGCCACCACCTGCGCCTCGAGCAGCACGCCGGGGTTGAGCATCTCGCCGAACATCACCACGTCGGGCCGCGCATGCGAGCCGCAGCGCAGGCACCGGTGAAAGGGCCACGGGCCGCTGCGGTTGCCGCAGTGGTCGCAGCGCCAACGGCGCAGCGACCCGTGCAGTTCGAGCACGTCGAGCCCGCCCGCCTGGGTCAGGAGGCCGTCGACGTTCTGCGTGACGAGGCGCGTCGCCGGGCGCAGCCGCTGCAGTTGCGCGAGCGCCCGGTGGCCCGGGTTGGGCGCGGCCGATTCGACGACCGACACGCGCTGGCCCCAGAACCTGGTGAAGCCCGAGGGATCGCGCTTCAAGTCTTCGGCGTGGGAGAACTGCAGGGCGTTCTGGTTTTTCCAGAGGCCGTCCGCATCGCGGTAGGTCGGGATACCCGAGGCGCGGGACAAACCGGCGCCCGAGAAGACGACGATGCGCCGGGCGTCGCGCAGCAGCGCGATGGCGGATGCTAGCGGGGAAGAAGAGGTTGTGTCGGTGGCGTCGGGTCGCGTCATCGCTCTGTTTTTCGGATATCGGAAGGCCCCGCAGCGGGCGCGCCGAGCCGCTGCGACACGGCGCCCGCGCAAGCCTTGAGTGCGCGCGAGAGCTCGCCGTCCCACGCCGTGTCGAAAATGCCGGCCGGGCCGATGGCGGTCACGGCGAGCACGATGGCGCCGGTGTGGTCGAACACCGGCGCGGCCATGGCGCTCACGCCCACGATCACTTCGCCGTCGGAGCGGCTGATGCCGTGTTCGCGCACCTCCTTCAACTGGCGCTCGAAGTCGCTCCACGACGGCAGCGGCTGCACGGGCGGCATGCCGGCGGGTGCCGCGGGCTCGGCGGCGCCCTTGCGCGGCTTCTGGCGCTGGCGCTCTTCCTCGAGCAGCTGCCGCACCGCGTCGGCATCGAGGTAGGCCGCGAAGATGCGGCCCGAGGCCGTGTTGGTCAGCGAGAACACCGTGCCGTGCCGCATGTTCACATGCACCGGCGACGGCGACTCGGCCGTGCGCACGATGGTCGCGCCGCGCGCGCCCCACACCGCCAGCGCCACCGTGTGGCCGATCTGCTGCGCCAGCGGGCTGAGCAGCGGGGTGGCGATGTGCACCGGGTCGGCCTGCTGCAGGCTGATGAGCCCCAGTTGCAAGGCCAGCGGACCGAGCAGATAGTGGCCGCTGGCGCGGTCCTGCTCGATGAGCCCGAGCCGCCCGAAGCTCACCATGTAGGGGTGGGCCTTGGCGGGTGTCATGTCGGCCTCGCGCGCCAGGTCTTTCAGCGCCATCGGCCGGCCGTGGTGCACCAGCGCACGCAGCAACTGGCCGCCGACCTCGATGCTCTGGATGCCGCGCTGGGCGGCACGGTCGGTGTCGGGGGGATCGCTGGTATCGCTGGAGTCCTTGGTCACAGGGCTGCCGATCGTTCGTTCATGAAGAAGGGATTAGACATTAACTGATCCTAGGCTTACACTGCGAAAATTCGTTATCCGCGAATTCGTTCGCCTTAAACGAATAACCATACATCCCCCACACACCGGAGACAACCCGATGAGCCAAGCCAAGAAGTTCGCCAGCCAGGCCGACATGGAAGAGAAGAAGATCACCTTCAGCCAGATCTCCGAGCACGCCTGGGCCTACACCGCCGAGGGCGACCCGAACACCGGCATCGTGATCGGCGACGACTGCGTGCTGGTCGCCGACACGCAAGCCACCCCCGCCATGGCCGCCGACGTGGTGCGCCGCATCCGCGAAGTGACCGACAAGCCCATCAAATATGTGGTGCTCACCCACTACCACGCGGTGCGCGTGCTGGGCGCGGCGGGCTACGGCGCCGAGCACATCCTCGCGAGCCAGGACACGCGCGACCTGATCGTCGAGCGCGGCGAGGCCGACAAGGCCAGCGAGATCGGCCGCTTCCCGCGCCTCTTCCAGAACGTGGAAACCGTGCCCCCGGGCCTCACCTGGCCCACCCTGACCTTCACCGGCAAGATGACCCTCTGGCTCGGCAAGCTCGAAGTGCAGCTGATCCAGCTGGGCCGCGGCCACACCAAGGGCGACACGGTCGTCTGGTTGCCAGAGGAGCGCACGCTGCTCTCGGGCGACCTGGTGGAGTTCGGCGCCACGCCGTACGCCGGCGACGCCTACTTCCAGGACTGGCCGCAGACGCTGGACAACATCGCTGCTCTCAAGCCCGCCGCGCTTGTGCCGGGCCGCGGCGCCGCGCTCACCACGCCGGCCGCGGTGGCCGAGGGCCTCACGGGCACGCGCAACTTCATCTCCGACGTGTATGCGAGCGTGCAGGAAGGCGTGAAGGCCGGGCGCGACCTGAACACGGTCTACAAGGACACCTACGCGAAGCTCAAGCCCAAGTACAGCCAGTGGGTGATCTTCGACCACTGCATGCCGTTCGATGTGAGCCGGGCCTATGACGAGGCCTCGGGCCATGCCGATCCGCGTGTGTGGACCGCAGAGCGCGACATCGAGATGTGGAAGGCGCTGGAAGGCTGATTGCGCCTTGCTCTCTCGAAGGAGCAAGAGACCGAAGACACGGAGACAACACGTGATCGACTATCAAAGTCTGCGCTTCGACTACCACCGCCACGCCGACCAGGACGCAGCGTCCCCCGCCCATCACCCCGTGGTGATCGTCGGCGCCGGCCCGGTCGGCCTCACGCTCGCCATCGACCTCGCACTGCGCCAGGTTCCGGTGGTGCTGCTGGACAACGACAACACCCTCTCCAGCGGATCGCGCGCGATCTGCTTTGCCAAGCGCTCGCTCGAGGTGTTCGACCGCCTGGGCTGCGGCGACCGCATGGTCGACAAGGGCGTCTCGTGGAGCGTGGGCAAGGTGTTCTTCCATGACGAGCAGGTCTACCGCTTCGACCTGCTGCCCGAGCCCGGCCACGAGCGGCCCGCCTTCATCAACCTGCAGCAGTACTACGTCGAGGGCTACCTTGTCGAACGGGCCGCTGCGCTGCCGCTCATCGACCTGCGCTGGAACAACAAGGTGACCGGCATCGCACAGCGCGAAGACGGCGCGGTGCTCACCGTGGAAACGCCCGAAGGCGACTACAAGCTGTCGGCCGGCTATGTCGCCGCCTGCGATGGCTCGCGCTCCAACCTGCGTCAGCTGCTCGGCCAGGAGGCCAAGGGCCGCACCTTCCGCGACCGCTTCCTGATCGCCGACATCACGATGGATGCGCCGCTCCCCACCGAGCGCCGCTTCTGGTTCGACCCCTCGTTCCACCCGGGGCAGAGCGTGCTGCTGCACAAGCAGGCCGATGGCATGTGGCGGGTCGACTTCCAGCTCGGCTGGGACGCCGACCCGGTGGAAGAACGCAAGCCCGAGAACATCACGCCGCGCGTGCGCGCGCTGCTCGACAGCATCGGCTTTGCGGAGGTGCAGTTCCAGATCGGCTGGGCCAGCGTCTACACCTTCGCCTGCCAGCGCATGGAGCGCTTTCGCCACGGCCGCGTGCTGTTCGCGGGCGACTCGGCGCACGGCGTGTCGCCCTTCGGCGCGCGCGGCGCCAACTCGGGCGTGCAGGACGCGGACAACCTCGCCTGGAAGCTCGCAGCCGTGCTGAAGGGCGAGGCGCCCGATGCGCTGCTCGACAGCTATGCGAGCGAGCGCGAATACGCGGCCGACGAGAACATCCGCCACTCCACGCGCGCAACCGACTTCATCACGCCCAAGAGCGAGGTGAGCCGCCTGTTCCGCGACGCAGTGCTGGAACTGACCAAGCGCCACGCCTTCGCGCGCACGCTGGTCAACAGCGGGCGGCTTTCGGTGCCGGCGGTGCTGCGCGATTCGCCGCTCAACACGGCCGATGGCGATGCGTTCAACGGCGCGATGGTGCCGGGCGCAGCCGCTGCCGATGCGCCGACCGTGCGGGCCAATGGCAGTGCAGGTTGGCTGCTGCGCGAATGCCACGGGCAGCAGTTCACCGCACTGGTCTTCGGCGCGGGCGAGGCCGCCGACCACAGTGCGCAGGTTCTCAAGGCTTGCGATGCACCACTGCACATCGTGCGCGTGCAAGGCACGACGCCCGAAGGCGAACTCGCCACCCAGCGCTACGACGCGCAACCCGGTACCGTGTATCTCTTGCGGCCCGACCAGCACGTGTGCGCCCGCTGGCGGCAACCCACGGCGGCGAACATCCGTGCAGCCATCGACCGCGCACTGGCAAGGGCATGACATGCAACACCTGAACACCACGCCGAACCTCGAGGCGCCCGACGATTTCTACGAAGCGCTCATCGAGGCGCACCAGGGGCTTTCCACCGAAGAGAGCCATGCCTTCAACGCGCGCCTCGTGCTCGTGCTGGCCAACCACGTCGGCTCGCTCGCGGTGCTGCGCGAGGCCTTCGAGGCCGCGCGCGGCAGCTAGACCGCCCCACGCATTCCAACCTCATCGCGATTTTCGAAAGAGAACACCATGACCCCAGCTTCCGCCAACGACGACCGGCGCTACCTCGGCGGCTTCGGCAACGAATACGCCTCCGAGGCCATCCCGGGCGCCCTGCCGCAGGGCCGCAACAACCCGCAGCGCGGGCCTTTCGACCTCTACACCGAGCTGCTCTCGGGCACCGCCTTCACCGCGCCGCGCCACGAGAACCGCCGCACCTGGCTCTATCGCCGTCAGCCCTCGGTGGTGTCGGGCCGCTACCAGCCTTACGCGCAGCCGCACTGGACCACCGGCGCCGATCGCGAGATCGCGCTGCCGCCCGAGCCCATGCGCTGGCACCCGATGCCACTGGACGGCGCGGCCGAAGCCGACTTCGTCGACGGCATGCACACCGTCGCGGCCAACGGCGATGCCGATTCGCAGGTCGGCGTGGCCTCGCTCATGTACCTGGCGGGCCGCTCGATGGAGCGCCGAGCGTTCGTCAACGCCGACGGCGAAATGCTGGTCGTGCCGCAACAAGGCCGTCTGGTCATCACGACCGAACTCGGCGTGCTCGACGTGAAGCCCGGCGAAATCGCGGTGCTGCCGCGCGGCATGGTCTTCAAGGTCGCGCTGCCCGATGGCCTCTCGCGCGGCTATGTCTGCGAGAACTACGGCGCGCATTTCCGCCTGCCCGAGCTGGGCCCGATCGGCTCGAACGGCCTGGCCAATGCGCGCGACTTCCAGGCGCCGGTGGCGGCCTTCGAAGAAGACGGCGGCGCCTACGAACTGGTCAAGAAATTCGCCGGCCGCTTCTGGAAGGCGCCGACCAAGCAATCGCCTTTCAACGTGGTCGCCTGGCACGGCAACCTCGCGCCGGTGAAGTACGACACGGCGCACTTCATGGCGATCGGCTCGATCAGCTTCGACCATCCCGACCCGTCGATCTTCACCGTGCTGACGTCGCCCAGCGACACGCCCGGCACCGCGAACTGCGACTTCGTGATCTTCCCGCCGCGCTGGATGGTGATGGAGAACACCTTCCGTCCGCCGTGGTTCCACCGCAACCTCATGAGCGAATTCATGGGCCTGGTGCTCGGCGAGTACGACGCCAAGCCGGGCGGCTTCAAGCCCGGCGGCGCGAGCCTGCACAACTGCATGGTGCCGCACGGGCCCGATGAGGAAGCCTTCGACAAGGCGACGAGCGCCGACCTCAAGCCGCACAAGCTGGACAACACGCTGGCCTTCATGTTCGAGAGCCGCTACCGCTTCATTCCGACGAACTTCGCGCTGAAGAGCCCGGCGCTAGACACCGACTACGCCGACTGCTGGGCGGGGCTGAAGGACCAGTTCAAGCCATGAAGAACGCCTTCGCTCTCACGCGCCGCGCGGCGGCTCTCGCACTGCTCGCTGCACCTTTGCTCACGCACGCCGCAGACTTCCCATCGAAGCCGATCCGCTTCATCGTGCCCTACACGCCCGGCGGCACCACCGACCTGGTGGCGCGCACCGTGGGCCAGAAGGTCTCGGAAAAGCTCGGCCAACCGGTGCTGATCGACAACCGTGGCGGCGCGGGCGGCAACATCGGCATGGACGCGGTAGCCAAGGCCGCGCCCGATGGCTACACCATCGGCTTCGGCGCGATCTCGACCAACGCGCTGAACCCGCACATCTACAAGTCGATGGCCTTCGATCCGCGCAAGGACTTCACCGCGATCAGCCTGCTGGGCACCTCGACCATCGTGCTCGAAGTGCCGGCGAGCTCGCCGATCAAGTCGGTGCCGGACCTGATCGCCGCCGCCAAGAAAAACCCGGGCCTGCCCTACGCCACCGCGGGGGCGGGCACCTCGATGAACCTCGCGGGCGTGATGTTCGCGCAGATGACCGGCACCGAGCTCGTGCACGTCGCCTACAAGGGCAGCGGCCCGGCCATCACCGACATGCTGGGCAACAACATCGGCGTGATGTTCGACAACCTGCCGGCGTCGCTGCCGCACATCCAGGCCGGCAAGCTGCGCGCGCTGGCTGTCGCCGGGCCGGCGCGCTCGCCGTCGCTGCCCGACGTGCCGACGATGGCCGAGGCGGGGCTGAAGGGCTATGCGCTCGATCCGTGGTTCGGCGTGTACGGGCCGGCGAACCTGCCGGCGCCCATCGTGAAGGCGCTGAACGAAGCTTTTGTCGAAGCGCTCGCGATGCCCGACGTGAAGGCCAAGCTGCAGCAGGCCGGCTTCTCGCCGCGCGGCTCGACCGCGCAGGAGCTGGCGACGCTCACGCAGACCGAATACCAACGCCTGGGCGAGGTCGCCAAGAAGGCCGGCATGACCGCAGATTGAACAGATCCACAGAAAGACACCCATGACCACCGCACTGAACGCCACCCATGACCCCAAGCTGCGCAGCTGGGTCGCCTCGGCCAACGAGGCCGGCACCGACTTCCCGATCCAGAACCTGCCGTTCGGCCGCTTCCGCACGGCGGGCAGCAGCGAGGCCTTCCGCATCGGCGTCGCCATCGGCGACCAGGTGCTCGACCTGAAGGCCGCGGGCCTCGTCGACACGGACGACATGAACGCGCTGATGGGCGCGAACGTGAAGGACCGCCAGGCCCTGCGCGCCGCGATCTCCGCGGGCCTCGCCGAAGGCAGCGACAAGCAGGCCGCATGGTCGAAGGCGCTGCTGGCGCAGGCCAAGGCCGAACTCACCGTGCCGTGCCGCATCGGCGACTACACCGACTTCTACACGGGCATCCATCACGCGACCACCATCGGCAAGCTGTTCCGCCCCGACCAGCCGTTGATGCCCAACTACAAGTGGGTGCCGATTGGCTACCACGGCCGCGCCTCGTCCATCGGCGTGAGCGGCCAGGTCTTCAAGCGCCCGCAGGGCCAGACCAAGGCGCCCGATGCGGCCGAGCCGAGCTTCGGCCCGTCCAAGCGCCTCGACTACGAACTGGAGCTGGGCTTCCTGGTCGGCCGCGGCAATGCGCTCGGCGAGCCGATCGCCATCGGCGAGGCCGAAGAGCACCTGTTCGGCGTGACGCTGCTCAACGACTGGTCGGCGCGCGACCTGCAGGCCTGGGAATACCAGCCGCTCGGCCCGTTCCTCGCGAAGAACTTCGCAAGCACGCTGTCGCCGTGGATCGTGACGATGGAGGCGCTCGCGCCGTTCCGCGCGAAGTTCGAGCGGCCCGCCGAAGATCCGCAGCCGTTGCCGTACCTCGATGCGCCGTCGAACCGCGAGGCCGGCGCGCTCGACATCACACTCGAAGTGCTGCTGCAGACCGCGAAGATGCGCGCCGAAGGCGTGGCGCCCGCGCGCCTGACGCGCGGCAACACCACCGAGGCGGCCTACTGGACCGCCGCGCAGCTCATCACGCACCACACGGTGAACGGCTGCAATCTGCAGCCAGGCGACCTGCTGGGCTCGGGCACGCTCTCGGGGCCGAAGCCCGACGAGGCCGGTTCGCTCATGGAACTCACGCTGGGCGGCAAGCAGCAGATCACGCTGCCGAACGGCGAGAAGCGCACCTTCCTGGAAGACGGCGACACCCTGGTCATGCGCGGCTGGTGCGAGCGCGCGGGGGCGGTGCGTATCGGTCTGGGTGAAGTCAGCGGCACCGTGGAAACCGCCGCGAAATAGAAGCCTCAGGGGGCCGGTGCGGTCGTGCTGGCCGCCACCGGCCACGCCACTTCGCTCGCCACGCGCGGCTTGCCCATCGGCGCACCCGCCTTGCCGGTCTTGATGGCGGCCATGTCCGCTTCGCTCGGGTACTGGTCCATCAGCCAGTAGTCGAACACCCGGCGCGCGATGGGCGCGGCGGCGCCAGCGCCCCAGCCCGCGTTCTCCACGATCACCGCGACGGCGATCTTCGGGTCGTTCACCGGCGCGAAGGCCATGAAGAGTGCGTGATCGCGCTGATGCTCCTCGAGCGCGCGGGCGTTGTACTTGGTGTTCTGCGCCTGCGTCACCGCCTGCGCCGTGCCGGTCTTGCCGGCCGCCTGGTAGCCCGCGCCCGCGAACACGCCGCGCGCGGTGCCGCTGGTGACCACGCTGGTCAGGCCCTCGCGGATCACCGCCACGTTGGCCGCGGTGAATCCGAGGTTTTCCGCCGGCGGCTGCGGCAGCGGCACGACCTGCCCGCTCACCGTGTTGCGCGTGGCCAGCACGAGGTGCGGCTTGTGCTTGATGCCGCCGTCGGCCACGATGGCCGTGGCCTGCGCAAGCTGCAGCATCGTGAAGGCGTTGTAGCCCTGCCCGATGCCCAGCGAAATGGTCTCGCCCGCATACCACTTCTTCGCCTCGGGCCGCTTGTAGGCGTTGCGCTTCCACTCGGTGCTGGGCAGCACGCCGCGCACCTCGCCGCCCAGGTCGATGCCGGTGATCTGGCCGAAGCCCAGCGGCTTCATGAAGTCGTGGATCAGGTCCACACCCATCTCGTTGGCCAGCGAGTAGTAGTAGATGTTGCTCGACAGCTGGATCGAACGCCGCATGTCGACGCCGCCCAGGTTGCCTTCGGGGCTGCCGAAACGGTGGCCGCCGAAGTTGAAGTAGCCGGGGTCGTTCACCACCACGCTGGCGCCGCGCTTGCCGGTCTGCAGCGCGGCCATGGCCATGAAGGGCTTGTAGGTCGAGCCGGGCGGGTAGGTGCCGCGCAGCGCGCGGTTCAGGAGCGGCTTGTCGAGCGATTCGCTCAGCTCTTTCCAGCTCTCGGTGTCGATGCCTTCGACGAAGAGGTTGGGGTCGAAGGTGGGCTTGCTCACGAAGGCCAGCACCTCGCCGGTCTTGGGGTCGATGGCCACCAGCGCGCCGCGGCGGTCGCCGAACATGTCTTCCACCAGCTTCTGCAGCTTGATGTCGAGCGACAGCATCACGGTGTTGCCCGGCGTCGCCGGATGGCTCGCGAGCCGGCGGATGGCACGGCCGCCCGCGGAGGTTTCCATCTGCTCCACGCCGGTCTGGCCGTGCAGCGTTTTTTCGTAGCTCTGCTCGATGCCGAGCTTGCCGATGTAGTCGGTGCCCTTGTAGTTGGCCTGCTCTTCCTCTTCCCAGTCTTCCATCGCGGTCTTCTCGCGCTGGTTGATGCGGCCGATGTAGCCAAGCACGTGCGAGCCGGTCTCGCCGTTCGGGTAGTTGCGGAACAGCCGCGCCTTGATCTCGACGCCAGGGAAGCGGTAGCGCTGGGCCGCGAAGCGCGCGACCTCCTCGTCGCTCAGGCGGGTGCGGATCGGAATGGAGTCGAAGCTGCGCGAGTCCTCGCGCAGGCGCTTGAAGCGGCGGCGGTCGCGCGGCGAGACCTCGAGCACCTGCGTGAGGTTGTCGATGGTCTCCTCGACATCGTTCACCTTCGACGGCGTGATCTCCAGCGTGTAGGCCGAGTAGTTCGAGGCCAGCACGATGCCGTTGCGGTCGAGGATCAGGCCCCGGTTGGGCACCACCGGCACGATGGCCGTGCGGTTGCTCTCGGCCTGCTCGGCCAGGTCTTCATGCCGCGTGACCTGCAGGTACACCAGCCGCGCGCCCAGCAGGCCGAACGCGAACAGCACGACGAGGCCGATCACGATCACGCGGCGCTTGAAGCGCGCGAGGTCGGCGGCGACGTTGCGGATTTCGGTCATGGCGGGAGGAGCTTAGGCGCGTGCAGGGGCAATGGCAAATGCCGCGGGCAGGGCTTAGAGGGGACGGTTCTCGTCGGGTTCCGGGGTGCGGCGCTGAGGGGCAAGCAAGAGGGCGCTTGCCAGAGGCCACAGCGCGGCCTCCACACCCGGCGAGATCAGCACCGTCCAACCCGGGAACACCCCGCCGCCGATCATCCGCGTGATGACCTCAATGAGTTGCGACAGCGCAAAGAGCGGCAGCACCTGCAGCGCCTGCGACAGCACCGGATACCAGAGCAGGCGCCGGTGGATCATGATCGCGAAGAAGCCCAGCGTCGTGTAGGACAGCGCGTGCTGGCCGAGCATGGAGGCCTGGTGCACGTCCATGCAGAGGCCGAACACGAAGGCCGCGCCGATGCCCACGCGCGAAGGCTGGTGCACGCCCCAGAACACGATCACCAGCGCCAGCAGGTCGGGCATCCAGGCGGCACGGCCGATGGGGATCATGTTGACCAGGAGCGCCACGATGAGGCTGGTCCACATGAAGAGCGGGCTGACGGGCAGCAACAGCTGCTGCTGGCCGGGACGCTTGATCATCGGCCGCCTCCTGCGCCTGCGGGTGCCGCGGGCTTTTTCTCGTTCTTGCCGGCGCCGGGCTTGCCCTCGGCGCGCTTGCGCTGCGTGGTCGTCGGCGCGGCGGGTGGCGGTGCGGTCGGGGCACCGGTCGGCTCGAGCACCAGCACGTAGCGCGCGGCGGTCACGCTGGCGAGCGGCACACAGTAGATGCGGGCAAAGGCCGAGTCGGCGCGGCGCTCGATGCGCTCGATCTTCGCGACCGGCAGGCCCGCCGGATAGATGCCGTCGACACCGCTGGTGGAGAGCAGGTCGCCCTCCTGCAGGTCGGCGTTGGCGGCCATGAAGCGCAGCTCCAGGCCGCCGCCGTGCGCCGAGGCATCGCCGAAGGCCACGCTGCGCACGCCCGTGCGGGTGTTCTGCACGGGAATCGCAAGGTCACGGTCGATCACCAGCGTGACTTCGCTCGTGAGGGGCAGCACTTGCGTGACCTGGCCGAGCACGCCGTGCGCGTCGATCACCGGCGAGCCGGCGGCCACGCCGTGGGCGAGACCCTGGTCGATGACGATCTTGCGGGTGTAGGGATCGGCCGCGTCGTAGAGCACCTCGGCCGCGCGGCCCGGCGTCGTGGTGGTCTGGCGCAGCTCGAGCAGCTCGCGCAGGCGCGCGTTGTCCTGCGCCAGCGTGTCGGCCTGGCTCGCGCGCTGGGCCTGCATCATCAGCGCCTTGCGGGCGTCGGCCTCGTTGCGCTGGGCGGTCTGCAGGTCTTCGAGGTAGCGGCCGCCGCCCATCATGAGCTGCACCGGCTTGAGCGCCACCCATTGCACCGGGTAGAGCACCGCGCCGAGCGTCGCGCGGATCGGCTGCACGATATGAAAACGTGCATCGGCCACCATGAGGAACAGGGAGAGCGCGCCGAAGAAGATCAGCTTGCTGAGTGCCGACTGTCCCTGGTTGAACAGGGGTGGCGCTGTGCGATCGAGCGTGCCCAGAGGCATGAATTCAGACCCGGCGGTGGTGCGGAATCAAATAACAAAAAGCCGGCCTATGCAAGCAGAGGCCGGCCGATGATGGCTTTCGCCTTTTACTCGCTCGTGAAGATGCTGCCCAGACGGTCCATGCGCTCCAGGGCGATGCCGCAGCCGCGCACCACGCAGGTCAGCGGGTCTTCGGCCACGAGCACCGGGAGGCCCGTTTCCTCGGCCAGCAGGCGATCGAGGTCGCGCAGGAGGGCGCCGCCGCCGGTGAGCATCATGCCGCGGTCGGCAATGTCGGCGCCCAGTTCGGGCGGCGTCTGCTCCAGCGCGTTCTTCACGGCCGAGACGATGTTGTTGAGCGGATCGGTCAGGGCCTCCAGCACTTCGTTGCTGCTGATGGTGAAGCTGCGCGGCACGCCTTCGGAGAGGTTGCGGCCCTTGACTTCCATTTCCTTGACTTCGGAGCCCGGGAAGGCCGAGCCGATGGTCTTCTTGATGACTTCGGCCGTCGGCTCGCCGATCAGCATGCCGTAGTTGCGGCGGATGTAGTTGATGATGGCTTCGTCAAAGCGGTCGCCGCCCACGCGGACCGAGCCCTTGTAGACCATGCCGCCCAGCGAGATGACGCCCACTTCGGTGGTGCCGCCGCCGATGTCCACCACCATCGAGCCCGAGGCTTCGCTGACGGGCAGGCCGGCGCCGATGGCCGCGGCCATGGGTTCTTCGATGAGGTAGACGGAGGTGGCGCCGGCGGCTTCGGCCGCGTCCTTGATGGCGCGACGCTCGACCTGGGTCGAGCCGCAGGGCACGCAGATGATGATGCGCGGGCTCGGCGTGAGCAGCGTGCGCGGGTGCACCATCTTGATGAACTGCTTGATCATCTGCTCGGTGATCACGAAGTCGGCAATGACGCCGTCCTTCATCGGGCGGATCGCCTCGATGTTGCCGGGTACCTTGCCCAGCATGGCCTTGGCTTCGCGGCCTACGGCCTGGATCACCTTCTTGCCATGGGGGCCGCCTTCGTGGCGGATCGCGACCACCGAGGGCTCGTCCAGCACGATGCCCTTGTTGCGGGCGAATATCAGGGTGTTGGCGGTGCCGAGGTCGATCGCAAGGTCGGTGGAAAAGTACCGACGGAAAGCTCCAAACATGTGCGGAATCCTCTGAGCACGGCCTGCGCATCGGCAGGTCGTCGCTCTATTTTTGGGTCGTTTGACGGGGTGAATTGATCGTTTTTGGCGCAAAAGCCGGCGCGTTCGCGGGGGTTGCGGCAAAGGCGGGATAATACCCGAATCCCCTCTGATTCCCGTGTTAGCACCCTCTTCGGCGTGCGATTACCTTCGGTTTTTTGACCGGTCCGACCCATGTCCCTTGACGCTTCAGATATCGCACGCATCGCCTCCCTGGCGCGGCTGCAGCTTGCTTCCGACGAAAGCGAGCGCATGCTCAGCCAGATCAATGGCTTCTTTGACCTGGTCGAACGCATGCGTTCGGTCGACACCACCGGCATCGAGCCCCTGGCCCATCCGGTGGCCGCGATCGAGGACATCACGCTGCGCCTGCGCGACGATGTCGTGAGCGAACCCAACAACCGCGAAGCCAACCAGAAGAGCGCACCGGCCGTCGAAGCGGGCCTCTTTCTCGTGCCCAAGGTGATCGAGCAATGAGCGGCGAACAACTGCACCAGATGGGCGTGGTCGCCCTGGCCAAGGCCCTGGCCGCGCGCAAGGTCTCCGCCGTCGAGGCCTCGCAGGCATTCCTCGGCCGCATGAAGGCCCACGAATCGCTCGGCACCTTTGTCGACGTGAATGAAGAAGTCACGTTGGCGCAGGCCCGCAAGGCCGACGCGCTCCTCGCTGGCGGCAACGCTCCGGCGCTGGCCGGCGTGCCGATCGCGCACAAGGACATCTTCGTCACCACCGATTTCGCCACCACCGCCGGCTCCAGGATGCTCGCGGGCTACCGCTCGCCTTTCGACGCCACCGTGGTGCGCCGCCTGGCCGAAGCCGGCGCGGTCACGCTCGGCAAGCTGAGCTGCGACGAGTTCGCGATGGGCTCGGCCAACGAGAACGTCGCCGTGCCCGCCGTCGGCCACGACAAGGCCGTGCCGGTGCAGAACCCGTGGAACCGCGAGCGCATTCCGGGTGGCTCCTCGGGCGCCAGCGCGGCGGCCGTTGCCGCACGCTTGGCCCCCGCGGCCACCGGCACCGACACCGGCGGTTCGATCCGCCAGCCCGCGTCGTTCTGCGGCGTGACCGGCATCAAGCCGACCTACGGCCGCGCCTCGCGTTACGGCATGGTGGCCTTCGCATCGAGCCTCGACCAGGCCGGCCCGATGGCTCGCTCGGCCGAAGACTGTGCGCTGCTGCTCTCCGCCTTCTGCGGCCCGGATCTCGACCGCGATTCGACTTCCATCGACAAGCCCGCCGAAGACTTCGGCCGCTCGCTCAACGACTCGCTCGAGGGCCTGCGCATCGGCGTGCCGAAGGAGTTCTTCGGCGAGGGCGTGGCGCCGGGCGTGCGTGCCGCCATCGACGCAGCGCTCGCTCAGTACGAGAAGCTCGGCGCCAAGCGCGTCGAGGTGTCGCTGCCTCGCACCGAACTGTCGATTCCCGTGTACTACATCCTGGCCGCAGCGGAAGCGTCGAGCAACCTCAGCCGCTTCGACGGCGTGAAGTTCGGGCACCGCGCCAAGCAGTACAAGGACCTGTCCGACATGTACGAGAAGACGCGCGCCGAAGGCTTCGGCGACGAGGTCAAGCGCCGCATCATGATCGGTACCTACGTGCTCTCGCACGGCTACTACGACGCCTACTACCTGCAGGCACAGAAAGTGCGCCGAATGATTGCGGACGACTTCCAGCAGGCACTGAAGCAATGCGACGTGATCGCCGGCCCCGCCGCGCCGACCACCGCATGGAAGATCGGAGAACACGGCGACGACCCCGTGGCCGACTACCTCGCCGACATCTTCACGCTGCCCGCATCGCTGGCCGGCCTGCCGGGCATGAGCGTGCCCGCGGGCTTCGACGGCGGCATGCCCGTGGGCCTGCAGCTGATCGGCAACTACTTCGGCGAAGCGAAGCTGCTGAATGCAGCGCACCGCTTCCAACAAGCCACCGACTGGCACACGCGCACGCCGGAGGGCTTCTGAAATGAGCGAGACCGTGAACACCTTCGAAGCACAGCAACAAGGCCGCCCGACCGGCCCGCTGGTGCGCGGCTATGAAGTCATCATCGGCTTCGAGACGCACGCGCAACTGTCGACCGCGAGCAAGATCTTCAGCCGCGCCTCCACCGCCTTCGGCGCCGAGCCGAACACACAGGCCTGCGCGGTGGACCTGGCGCTTCCCGGCACGCTGCCGGTGATGAACAAGGGCGCCGTCGAACGCGCCATCAAGCTGGGTCTCGCGCTCGGCTCGCACGTCGCGCCGCGCAGCGTGTTCGCGCGCAAGAACTACTTCTATCCCGACCTGCCCAAGGGCTACCAGATCAGCCAGTTCGAGATCCCGGTCGTGCAGGGCGGCTCGGTGTCGTTCTTCCTCGGCGAAGAGAAGAAGACCGTGCGCCTCGTGCGCGCCCACCTCGAGGAAGACGCGGGCAAGTCGCTGCACGAGGACTTCATCGGCCAGAGCGGCATCGACCTGAACCGCGCCGGCACGCCGCTGCTGGAGATCGTGACCGAGCCCGACATGCGCTCCACCGCCGAGGCCGTGGCCTATGCGAAGGAACTGCACAAGATCGTGACGTGGATCGGCATCTGCGACGGCAACATGCAGGAAGGCAGTTTCCGCTGCGACGCCAACGTGTCGGTGCGCAAGCCCGGCGACAAGCTCGGCACGCGGCGCGAGATCAAGAACCTGAACAGCTTCAAGTTCATGCAGCAGGCGATCGACTACGAGATCCGCTGGCAGATCGAGGAGATCGAAGACGGTCGCGAGATCGAGCAGGCCACCGTGCTGTTCAACCCCGACACCGGCGAGACGCGCGCGATGCGCGCCAAGGAAGACTCGGCCGACTACCGCTACTTCCCCGACCCGGACCTGCCGCCGCTGGTGATCGCGGCCGACTGGATCGAGCGCGTGCGCAGCGAGATGCCCGAGCTGCCGCGTGCGATGGCCGATCGCTATGTGAGCGACCATGGCCTGTCGGAATACGACGCGGCGCAGCTCACGCAGAGCCTCGCGCTCGCGCACTACTTCGACGACGCGGTGAAAGCCGGCGCCACGCCGAAGCTCGCGAGCAACTGGATCACCGGCGAGATGGCACGCCGCCTCAATGCACAGGAAATCGGCATCGAGGCCGCGCCGGTCAGCTCGCTGCAACTGGGCCAGTTGATCAAGCGCATCGCCGACGGCACGTTGCCCAACAACGCAGCGCGCCAGGTGTTCGACGCACTCTGGACCGGCGAAGGCAGCGACGTGGACGCGATCATCGAAGCCAAGGACCTGAAGCCGATGGCCGACACCGGCGCGCTCGACGCGATCCTCGACGAAGTCATCGCCAAGAACGCGAAGAACGTCGAGGAATACCGTGGCGGCAAGGAGAAGGCGCTGAACGGCCTCGTGGGTCAGGTGATGAAGGCCAGTGGCGGCAAGGCCAACCCGGCACAGGTCACCGAACTGCTGAAAGCCAAGCTGGGCTGATCGATTGGATCCCGGGGCCATCGCGGCCCCGGCAGATTCAGCGCGGTGCTGCTGCGGCGGCTGGGTTCGGGGCAGGTCCCCAGAGCGGCTTCAACCTCGCACGCTCTTCATCGAAGCGCGCATTCACCCGCTTCTTCTCATCTTCCTGCTCGGCGATGAAGCGGTTCTGCACCGCCATGCTCTGCGTGTTGTCCTCGAGCTTGCGGCGCGTGGCACCCGGCGCCTTGCTCGTGTCCTTCTTGTAGAACTCGAGTTCCTCGTCGATCTTCTTGCGGTCTTCGCTCAGCTCGGCGATGCGCTTCTGCGCCGCCTGGATCACCGCATCGACCTGCGACAGCGCCTCGTTGCGTTCGCGGTCGTGCGAGGCGGCGCTCGGGTAGCGCACCAGCAGCGCGCGCTCGCGGCGGCGCTCGTCGGTGATCCGTGCCGCTTGCACAGCGGCTTCGCGCGCGCGGTCCTCACGCTCGGCCATCTCGCGCGCCGAGTAAGTGGGTTCGATCTTGCGGCGCGTGAGGCCGCTGGGGCTCAGCTCGCGCTGTTCGCGGTCGCTGCAAGCAGGGATCGGGCGGTCCGCCGTGAGCGTGCGGCCGTGCGCATCGGTGCAGGTGTAGATGCTGCCAGCGGGGGCATCCTTGCCCTGCTGCGCATGTGCAGCGCCGAAGGAAGACAAGGCCGCCAGGAAAAACGATGCCACCGCCAGCAGACGGTTGGGCTTGCCGTGATCGCGTGTGCGCATCGTTGCCGGTCCTCAGTTGGCGCCGTAGCGCGTGCGGTAGGCCAGCACGCGCTCGCGGTGCGCGCCCAGGTCGGCAGCAGCATCGCCCGAGAGGTAGCTCAGCAGGTCGTCCAGCGTGGCGATGGCAATCACCGAAAGGCCCAGCTGGTTGCGCACGTACTGCACGGCGCTGTGGTCCACGTCGACGCCGTTCTCGGTGGCTTTTTCCTGCCGGTCGAGCGCGATGGCCACGGCATGCGGCGTGGCGCCGGCGGCTTCGATCGCGGCGATCGACTCGCGCACCGCGGTGCCGGCGGACATCACGTCGTCCACGATCAGCACGCGGCCCTTGAGCGGCGCGCCCACCAGGTTGCCGCCCTCGCCGTGCGCCTTGGCTTCCTTGCGGTTGTAGGCAAAGGGGTAGTTGCGACCGCGCCGGGCCAGCTCGGCGGCCACCGTGGCGCCCAGCGGGATGCCCTTGTAGGCGGGGCCGAAGATCATGTCGAATTCGAGGCCGCTCTCGATGAGCCGGTCTGCATAGAATCCCGCGAGCCGCGCGATCTTGGCGCCGTCGTCGAAGAGCCCCGAATTGAAGAAGTAAGGGCTCATCCGGCCGGCCTTGGTCTTGAACTCGCCGAAGCGGAGCACGCCGGCATCGAGTGCGAACTGGACGAAGTCCTGCGCCACCGCGCTGTTTTTCTCACCATCTACAGCCATTGGAAATTCCTTGTGTTCAAACTGACCAGTCTCAATCTCAATGGCCTGCGTTCGGCCGCCACCAAGGGCGTTGCCGACTGGGTTGCCGAATCGGCGCCGGATTGTATTTGCATGCAGGAGATCCGAGTTCAGGCGAGCGACATCGAGGGCCGCTTCGAGGAAATGGCGGGGCTCAAGGGACACTTCCATTTTGCCGAGAAAAAGGGCTACGCAGGTACAGCTATTTACACAAAACACATCCCGACGCATGTAGTGGTGGGTTGGGGCGACACCGAGTTCGACGCTGAAGGCCGTTATCTGGAGCTGCGCTTCGACACGCCCAAACGAAAGTTCTCGGTCATCAGCTGCTACTTTCCGAGCGGCAGTTCGGGCGAGGAACGGCAGCAGGCCAAGTTCCGCTTCCTCAAGGGCTTCTTTCCGTACCTCATCGCGCTCAAGAAGGAGCGCGAGTTCATCCTTTGCGGCGACATCAACATCGCCCACAAGGAGATCGACCTCAAGAACTGGCGCGGCAACCAGAAGAACAGCGGCTTCCTGCCCGAGGAGCGTGCCTGGATGACGAAGCTGCTGGACGCCGGCGCCGAGGGCGCGGGCCTGGTGGACGTCTACCGCATGCTCAAGCCCGACACCACCGCCGAGGCCTACACCTGGTGGAGCAACCGCGGCCAGGCCTACGCGAACAACGTGGGGTGGCGGCTGGACTACCACCTGGCCACGCCGAAGATCGCCGCGCTCGCGCGCACCGAACAGATCTTCAAGACCATCAAGTTCAGCGACCACGCGCCGATCACGGTGGACTACGACTTCACGCTCTGAACTTGCGAGGCGGGCTGCCTAGCAACAGCCGCCCATCATCTGCCCGCGGCGATAGAACGGCCCGAGGTCGTCCGCCAGCGCCCTGACGGTGTCGCGCCACGAGGTGGCCCCGGCATGGTCTGCAGCCAGAGCGCTGCGCATGCGTGCCAGCAGTTCGGCGCGCAATGCGGGCTCATCGACTCCCTGCACGCGGCCCGCATCGACCACCAGGCGCCCGCCGACCAGCACCTTGGCGATGTGGCCACCGTTGGCACGCGCGAGGAGCAGATCGAGCGGATCGGTATCGGCGAACAGTGCGTCGTCGTCGAGCGCGTCCCAGTCCAGCAACACGAGGTCGGCCGTGGCGCCGGGTGCAATGCGCCCACCCGAGGCCAGGCCACCTCGCATGCCACGCACGCTGCGCGGGCCGTTGCGCGATGCGAAGGCCCAGAGCGCTTCGCGCGTCATCGTGGTGTCGTAGCCCCAGCCGCGATGCAGCGAATACGCCAGTCGCATCTCGTGCAATGCATCGTCGTCTTCGTCGAAGGCCATGCCGTCCAGGCCCATGGCGATGCGGCAGCCATGCTTCAGCATGTCAGGCACCGGCGCGATGCCCGACTTGAGCCCGAGGTTGGAACTCGTGTTGACCGCGATGGTCGCGCCACGCTCGGCGATCAGCGCCAGGTCCTCGGGCCGCGCCCAGGCGCAGTGCGCGAGCGTGAGGCGCGGCGTCAGGAGGCCGATGTCGTCCAGAAAGCGGACGATGCCGCCGGGGTGATTGGCATCGGCCCAGTCTCGCTGGTAGCGCGTCTCGAGCAGGTGCATGTGAACCGGGCGGCCCGTGTCGGCCGATGCCTGCGCAATCGCCTCGAGCAACGGCGTGCTGCACCACTGCACCGCGGTCGGGCCGTACTGCACGGTCACGTGCCCGCCGTGGCCGCCCTCCTCCACCATGCGCGCAACCTCGTCGACCAGTGCCAGTTGCTGCGCGGGCGCCATTGGCTTCACCGCGAGCCGCTCAGCCACCGCATCGCGGATGCCCGGCCGCAACGCCGCGAGCACGCTCGCGTCGTCGCAGTAGGCAATGCCGTGGCGGTCGCGCATCGCGATGGCGAAACCGATGCGCACGCCAACATCGCGCGCCGCGCGCGTCACCGCCTCGGCTTCGTCGACATAGGCCATGCCGCCCTGCACGCGCGTGTAGTGAACCATCAGGTTCGCGACACCGTGCCGCACCGAACGCGCGAACGAGGTCGCCGCGCAAAGGTAGGGGTCCATGCCCGGCACCACCCCCAGGAACGGCAGCCAGCTCTCGAGCGGCTGGCCGAAGGCGCCGAGCGTGGCGCTGCGAAAGGTGCGTGCATGGTCGTGCGCATTGGCCAGCGCCGGCACCGCGAGCAGGCGCGGCCCGCCGGCGCTGCCGCCTTCGTCGGCCAGCGGAACGATCGAGCGGATGCGGTCGCCCTCCAGCGTGATGCGTACATCGGACTGCGCAGGCTGCGCGCCGGGATCGGCCAGCAGCCATGCGCAGTCGAGCGGGCCGTCGTGCATCGGAGCGGGCATGGCGTTTCTTTCGTCGTCGGGTTGCGTATGTCTGTCCCTGGGCCTACGGCGCGGCGATTTTGCGCTCCGCCAGCGGAGGCAGGAAGCGCCGGTCGAAGACCTCGCCAGCCGCAGGTGGGCTCGCCAGCTCGAACGCCTCCTTGACCTGCCCGATGGCGCGCGCCATGCGCGCATCGCTCACGTCGCCCATGCCGTTGGCTGCGACCTCGGGCGTCAGCATCACGGTGCGAAGCGTGTAGAGCAGGCGCCGCTTCTCCAGCGCCGCGTTGAGCAGCGGCTCGCGCTTCATCAGCGCGGCAATCGCCGCATCGGGGTCGGCCACGGTGTCGCGCAATCCCCTGTTGATGGCGCGCACGAGCCCGGCCACGGCCTGCGGCTTGTCCTTCAGGAACTGGCGGGACACCAGCACGCCGTTGCCGTACAGGTCGACGCCGTGGTCGCCGTAGTGAAACCAGCGGATGTCCTTGTCCGGGTCCACGCCCTGCGCCACCAGGTTCATGTAGCTCGTCACGGAGAAGACGGCCGAGCCTTCGACATGGTCCTTGAGCATCATCTGCTCCTGCAGGTTGGGCGCCATGTTCGTCCACTTGACCTTGCTCGCGTCCACGCCGTTGCTGGCCGCCATCAGCGGGAACATGCGCAACGCCGCGCCACCGGCCGGCGAGCCCAGCGTGCGGCCCTGCAGGTCCTTCAGCGTCCTGATGGGGCTGCCGGACTTGACGATGAGGGCGAAGGGCGCGCGGTTGTAGATCATGTAGACCATCACGGGCGCGGCGCCGGGCCTGGCGGCCGCGTTCTGCACGATCGCATTGACGTCGCCGAAGCCCGCGTCGTAGGTGCCGGCCATCACCTTGGTCACGGCGGCCGCGGAGCCGTCGCCCTGGTCGATCGTCACCGCGAGCTTCTCGGCCGCGAAGTAGCCCCGGTCTTCGGCCAGGTAATACCAGGCGTGGATGCCCTGCAGCTTCCAGTCGAGGACGAACTTGATGGGCGTGAGCGGCTGCGCGCGCAATTCGCGCACCGGAAGCGCCGCGAGCGATGCGCCCAATGCGGCGGACACCGCGACGACCGCCGCGCGGCGGGACACTGGAGAGGGCATGCGAGGCTTTCGTGGGTTGAAAATCAGATGGCTTCGAAGAGAACGTCCTGCGCGCCTTCCCACAGCACCTTGGTGCCGAGCGCGCGCAACTGGTCCCGCCCTTCGACGATGGTGAGGAAGTGGTTGCCCGCGAGCGTGCCCATCTTGCTGGCGAAGCTGCAGGCGCCGTAGGCCAGGATGATCTCGGTCTCGCTGTAGCCGCCGGGGTAGAACAGGATGTCGCCCACCGAGGGGTGGCTGGTGTGGTTCTCGAAGCCCACGCCCAGCTGGAAATCGCCCATCGGCACCCAGCAGCCTTCGCCGCTCCAGCGCACGTGGATCAATTTCTGGCGATAAGGCAACAGCTTGCGAAAGGCCGCCACGGTGAGCGGTGCGTCGGGGTGCATCTGCGCCACGAAGCGCAGGCCACCGGCGGTGATCTGGATGAGATCGTTCATGACGTTCATGCCATCGCCATGTCGGTCTTGCGCTGGGCCCAGCCCGTCGTGCGCCGCTCGACCAGCGAAGAGATGGCATACAGCGCCACGCCCATCGCCGCGAGCAGGAAGAGCCCGGCGAACACCATCGGCACGTCGAAGTTGCCGCTGGCAATCATCATCACCGTGCCGATGCCCTGGTTGGCCGCAACCGTCTCGCTCAGCACGGTGCCCACGAAAGCGAGCGTGATCGCGATCTTGAGCGAGGCGAAAAGATAAGGCAGCGCGCGCGGCAGCCCCACGTTCCACAGGATGTCGCGCTTCCTCGCGCCGAGCACGCGCAACACGTCTTCCAGCTCGGGCTCGGTGCTCGCGAGGCCGGTGGCCACGTTCACCACCACCGGGAAGACGCTGATCACCATCGAGGTCAGGATCGCCGGCACGGTGCCCGCGCCGAACCACACCACGAAGAGCGGCACCACCGCCACCTTCGGAATGCTGGAGAAACCCACCAGCAGCGGATAGGTCACGTCGTAGGCCAGCTTCGACGAGCCGATCACCACGCCGATGACGATGCCCGCGCCTACCCCCAGCACGAAGCCGGCCAGCGTGGTGTAGAGCGTCTGCACGGTGTGCGGCCACAGGAGCGGCATCTTCTGCACGAGCACCAGCGCGATCTGGCTCGGACGCGGCAGGATCAGGTCGGACACGCCGAAGGCCAGGCACACCACCTCCCACAGCACGAAGAAGCCGACCAGTGCGCCCGCGGACAGCAGGCGCTGTCGGGTGAGCGGCGCGATCATGCGGCCACCTCTTCGAGCGAGCGCGTCTGAGCATGTGCCGGCGCCACAGGACCTGCATCGCTCTCGCGGCGCGCCTCGGCAATGCGCATGCGCAGCTGCTGCACCAGGCTCGCGAACTCGGGCGCGTAGCTGCTCTCCAGCGTGCGCGGCCGCGCGAAGCCCACGTCGCGCGTTTCGAGAATGCGCCCCGGCCGCGCGCTCATCACGCAGATGCGGTTGGCCAGGTAGGCGGATTCGCGCAGGTCGTGCGTCACCAGCAGCACGGTCGGCCGCTTGGCGATCCACAGCGTCTGCATGATGTCCCACAGCTCTTCGCGCGTGAACTGGTCGAGCGCGCCGAAGGGCTCGTCGAGCAGCAGCAGCTCGGGCTCGTGCACCAGCGCCCGACACAGCGAGGCGCGCTGCAGCATGCCGCCCGACAGCTGCCACGGCCGCTTGTCGCCGAAGCCCTTGAGGCCCACCTGCGCGAGCAACGCGTCGGCGCGCTCGGCGTATTCGCCGCGCTTCTTGCTGCGATAGTGCTGCCGGAAGGGTTCGACGATCTTCAGCGGGATCATCACGTTCTCGCGGATCGTGAGCCACGGCAGCATGGTCGGGTTCTGGAAGGCCAGGCCGATGCGAAGACGCGGCGCCGCCGACGCATGCGCGCCCGCCGCAACCACGGTGCCCGCCGCGCCCACCTCGCGCCCACCGGCGATCACCGCACCCGCGCTCGGCCGCAGCAGGCCCGCCACCAGCTTCAGGATGGTCGACTTGCCGCAGCCGCTCGGGCCCACGAGCGCGACGAAGTCGCCCTTGTCGATGTCCAGCGTCGTGTGGTCCAGGGCGATGGTGCCGCCGCCGTAGCGCAGCATCACGTCGGACAGTTGGATGAATGCGTTGCCCATGAGGTCTTTCAAGAAGAAGAAAAAGCCGTGTCGTCGTCCATCCGCAGGATCGCGGCCACCGGCCCGCCGCCCGCGGGCCCCTGGTGCTCGGCGCCGCCGGACACATACAGCGCGGTGTGGCCGGCCACCGAAGCCAGCACGCCGCCCACCACGGCGCGCGCATGGCGGGTCGAGTGGACGTCGGAGTCGTTGAGCATCGTGTGGCGGGCCTCGCGCACGCGGCCGTCGGGGCTGGCCTCGGCCTTCGCGAGCAGGTTCACGAGGCGCGCGGACAGCGCCTGTGCATCCTGTTCCGCATCGAGGCCGAAGGCATCGCGCAGCAACGCGCGCACGCTCGCGGCGTCGATCGCATCGCGCATCACCGCATGGGCGATGCGAAGCGCCGACGCACTGCCCTCCGCCTCGCCGAGCACGATGACGACGTTGCCCTCCAGCTCGATGCCGGCCGACGCCGAGGCGCGCGCGGAGAACAGCCGCCAGTCGCTCATCACGCTCGCGTCGCCGACCTCTTCCCGTGCGACCTCGCCCAGCGCCACCGCCACGCCGAGCGCCGATGCGCCGCGCGAATAACCCATCGACTCGTAGCTGTCGTGGGTGACCGGCGAGGCGCCGCGCGCCAGCGCAGCCGACACCTTGCCCGACGTGAGCAGCGGACACTTGACCTGCACGAAGTGCACGTCGTCCGCGCTGCGGATGCCGGCATCGCGCATGGCCTCGGCAACGGCTTCGGCGGTGGCGTCGATCTGCGCGGCGCGGCCCATTTCTTCCGGCAGGAAGTCGCGCGTCTGCGCGATGCCGACCACCAGGCGCTTGCCCCCGCCTGCAGGCGCACCGGACACCCAGCGCCGCGCGAACACGGTGAAGTGCGGCGACAGCACACCTTCGGTGCCGCCCGACATCACCAGCGCCACGCGCCCGTGCACCGCTTCGGGCGTGCAGCCAAGCGCGGGGGCGAGCAGATGGCACCACGCCGTCGATGCGTACTCGCGCGTGAAGTCGTTGACGCAGCCGTTGCCTTCGGTCTTGCCCATCACCGCCACGATGTCGGCCGCGACGATCTCGCCCGCATCGATCAGCGCCTTCACGCCACCCAGGTCGCCCGGCCCGCTGCACGGAATGCGCCAGACCTGCACCTGCTGCACGCGTGCGGTGCTCATGCCGCGTCCCAGTCCACAGCGCCGACCGGTACGGCCGTCGCGGGCACGCCGAGCGGCGGCTGCAGGATCGCGCTGCTGTAGTGCTCGGTGTTGCGCGGCTTGGGAGCGGGCATTTTCTGCACGCCCTTCACCGACCGCCCCCAACCGACCGCATCGGTCACCAGCTTGCCCTCGCGCATCACGAAGCGCCCGCGCAGCAGCGTGTGCAGCGGGTAGCCCTGCACCGCGCGGCCGTTCCACGGCGAGATCTTGCTGATGCTCTGCAGCTTGTTCTGCGACAGCGTGCCCGACCGCTGCATGTCGACGATCGCGATGTCGGCGTGCGCGCCGGGTGCGATCACGCCCTTGGTGCCGTACAGGCCCCAGGCCTTGGCCGGGTTCACCGCGCTCCAGCGCACGTAGTCCATCAGGGTGGCGCGCGCGCGATTCACCTCGGTCAGCATCAGCGGCATCTGGGTTTCGACGCCCGGAAAGCCGCAGTCGCAGTCCCAGATGCTCTCGCGGGTTTTCTCCTCTGGCGTGTGCGGCGCGTGGTCGGTGGCGATCATGTCGAGCGTGCCGTCGAGCAGCGCGTCCCACAGCGGCTGGTTGTGGCGTGCCTCGCGGATCGGCGGGTTGAGCCGCATCACGCCACCCAGCTTGAGCATGTGGCCGGTGTTCAGCAGCAGGTACTGCGGGCAGGTCTCGGCCGTCACGTCGACGCCGCGGCGCTTGGCCTCGCGTAGCAGGAAGAGCGAATCGGCCGCGCTGTGGTGCGCGATGTGCACACGCGCGCCGGTCCATTCGGCCAGCGTGAGCACGCGGCCGATGGCCTCGATCTCGGCCACTGCCGGCCGCGCGGCCAGGTGGGCCATGGCATCGATGCGGCCGGCCGCCTGCATCTTCTTCTGGCGGCGCTGCAGGATCGACGAGTTCTCCGCATGCACCACCGTGCGGATACCCAGCGGCGCGAGCGTCTCGAACCCTTCGAGCAGCGCACCGTCGGTGGGCGCAGGCAGGTTGCCGAAGGTGTTGCCGACGAAGGCCTTGAAGCTGGTGACGCCCGCATCGAGCAGTTCCTCGAGCCGATCAACCGTGTCGTCGCCCAGCAGGCCGTGGATGCCGAAGTCGCAGTACGACGACTCGGCCGCCTTCTGCTTGATGCGCAGCGCCTCGACGGTGCCGGTCGACGGGTTGGTGTTGGGCATCTCGAACACGGTGGTCACGCCGCCCATGGCGGCAGCGGCCGAGCCGGTCTTCCAGGTTTCCTTGTTCGGGTAGCCCGGATCGCGAAAGTGCACGTGGCTGTCGATGGCGCCCGGCAGCAGGTACAGCCCGTCGGCGCGCATCTCCTCTCGCGCGGGGGGCATGGTGTCGTCATGGCCGACGGCCACGATGTGCTCGCCGGCGATGGCCACGCTGGCTTCGATGATCTGGTCCGCGGAAACGACGCGCGCGCCGCGAATGACGAGGTCGATTTCTTTCATCGCGGCCTCCTCAGAGCATCGCCCAGCCGCCATCGACGGGCAGGTCGACACCGGTGATCTGGCGCGACACGTCGCTCGCCATGAAGAGGCAGGCGTTGGCCACGTCCGCATCGGTGGAGACGCGGCGCAGCGCGTAGTCGGCCGCGTGCCGCGTCATCGCTTCTTCCAGCGTGATGCCCAGCTTCTCGGCCATGTTGGCGCACACCTTCTCGCGAAAGCGCGGCCCGTCGACCATGCCGGGCGCCACGCAGTTCACGTTGATGCCGTACGGTCCGGCCTCCAGCGCAAAGCTCTTGGTGATGCCGCGCAGGCCCCACTTGGAAGCCGAGTACGCCATGCGGCCGGCGCGCCCGCGCATGCCGAAGGTGCCGCCCACGTTCACCACCTTGCCGCTCCTGCGTTCGATCATCGAGGGCAACACGGCGCGCATGGTGTTGAAGCAGCCGGTCATGTTGAGCTGCACGATCTCGTCGAACTCCGCCGTGGTGGTTTCCCAGCCGGTCTTGCCGATGGGCCCCGAGCCGCCGGCCACGTTCACCAGCACGTCGATGCGGCCGAAGGCCTCCAGCGCATGTGCGGCCAAGGCCTCGGTCTGCGCGCCTGCGGTCAGGTCGCAGGGCACCACCACGGCTTGCACGCCGAGCGCGCGGGCTTCGGTGGCCACGGGTTCGATGGCGCCGGTGTCGCGCCCGGCCAGCACGAGCTTCGCGCCTTCGCGCGCGAAGGCCAGCGTCACGGCGCGTCCCATGCCCTTGGCCGGGCCGGTGATGAGCGCCACCTTGTCTTTGAGTTGCAGGTCCATCTCGTTTCTCGCTTTCAGTTCGATTCGTTCAATGTCTTGGAGGGGCGCTCGGCGCGTGCGGGCAGGAAGCTGCGGTCGAACACCTCGGCCGGTGCCGGCGTGCGCGGCAGCTGGTTGGCGTCCACCACGATGTCGATGGACTTCTTCAGCCGCGCGTCGTCCACGTCGCCCAGGCCGATGCGGGCCACTTCGGGGTGGCTCATGTCGTTGCGCAGCGTGGCGAACAGCTTTTCTTTTTCGACCTCGCGCTTGAGCAGCGGCTCGCGCTTCATGACGTGGTCGATGCCCATGTCCGGGTCGGCGATGACTTCCTTCACCGCCCGGTTCAGCGCCTTCACGAAGCCTTGTACCGCCTTGGGGTTCGACTTGGCGAAGGCGCGCGAGAAGAACACGGCGTTGGAGTACAGGTCCATGCCGTGGTCGCCATAGCGGATGAAGCGCAGGTCCTTGGCCGGATCGAGCCCCATCGCCTTGGCGCTGAAGCTCACGGTGGTCACGTAGCCGAAGGCGGCGTCGATCTGCCCGCGGGTGAGCATCTGCTCGCGCAGGTTGGGCGCCATGTTGGTGATGGTCACCTTGGCGGCGTCGACCTTGGCAAGCTTGGCGAAGGCCGGGAACAGCTTCAGCGCGCCGTCGTTGGCGGGGCCGCCGATGGTCTTGCCTTCCAGGTCCTTGGGCGCCTTGATGGGGCTGTCCTGCTTCACCACGAGCGTGAAGGGTGGCGTGTTGTAGATCATGTAGACCGCCACCGGCGCGTCGGCCGGGCGCTTCGATGCCAGGTCGATCAGCGCGTTGAGGTCGCCGAAGCCCGCCTGGTAGGCCCCGGCCGCGACCTTGGGAATCGAGGCGGCGGAGCCTTCGCCCTGGTCGATCTGGACGTCCAGGCCCTCGGCCTTGAAGTAGCCCTTGTCCTGAGCCACGAAGAACCAGGCCTGCGGGCCTTCGTACTTCCAGTTGAGCACGAGCTTGACGGGCACCTGAGCGGCGACGCAAGTGGCCGCCAGGGCCAGACCGGCGGCGGCGTCCAGCGAAGCGAGCGAGCGCACGAGGCGCGGGCTGGAGAAGAAAGACAGCGGCATGCGAAGGACTCCTAGCGTTTCTTGGAGGGAGAGGAAAAAGAAGAGAGCGAAGCAAGCAGCGACTCGGCGGTCGCCACGAACCCGTGCAGCTGCTGCACGATGAAATGAATGCCGCGCGTGACATACGCGGGCGACGGGGTGCCGCACGCGTCCTTCAGCAGCACGCAGTCGTAGCCGAGGAAGTTCGCGTCCTGCAGCGTCGAAAACACGCAACGGTCGGTGTTGATGCCCGCGAACAGCAGCGTGGTGATGCCTTGCTGGCGCAACACGCTGTCGAGCTCGTTGTCCCAGAAGCCGCTCAGGCGGTGCTTGTGGACGGTGATGTCGCCGGGCTCGACGGCCAGCTCGTCGATCACCTGTGCGCCCCACTCGCCCTGCACCAGCGAGGGGCCGTGGTCGATGGGCGAATGCTCCGCATAGCCGACGCCGTCGGCACTGCGCTTGCCCTTGAATTGCACCGTGGGCGACAGGTTGAGGCGGTCCGCGCGGATGCCCCAGTTGAGCCACACCACGGTGCCGCCGGCCGCGCGCCACGCCGGCAACAGCCGGGCGATGGCCGCGATCGGTTTGCGCGCCGCACGGATGCCGATGCCCTTCTGCGCGAACCAGCCCTCGGGGTGGCAGAAGTCGTTCTGCATATCGACCACGACGAGCACGCTGCGCGCGAGGTCGAACTCGATCGGTTGCGGCTCGGCCGGCATCTGCACGGGCCGCGGCCGCTGGGGCACACGCACCAGACTGATCCGGCCGGCGTCCAGCGTCCAGGCGTTGTGGGGCGCCGGCCCGAAGCGGGCGGGCGCTTGCGCTGCATTGGTGCGCGAAGGTGTGGTTCGGCGTGTCATGCCGCAAAGGCATGCAGCGGCCGTGCCAAAAGGTGCGCCTCATCCGTACCGATTCGCGTGCTGTGCGTTGCCGTTGCGGCAACGGTTGCGGTGACGGCCACGCGTGTTTCTGGCGCGCTTCGTGCAACGGTTGAGGCATGAACCACCTTCGCTTCCTGCGCTATGCAGACGAGGTCGCCCGGGCCGGCTCGATCCGCCAGGCGGCCGAGCGCCTGCACGTCGCGCCCTCCGCCGTCAACCGCCGCATCCAGGACCTCGAGGAGGAACTGGGCACGCCGCTCTTCGAGCGATTGCCGCGCGGCATGCGGCTCACCGCGGCGGGCGAGCTGTTCGTGCGCTACATCCGGGGGCGCGCGTCGGAGCTGGACCGCGTGCGCTCCGAGATCGAGGAGCTGCAGGGCTTGCGGCGCGGCTCGGTGCGGCTGGTGGCGAGCCAGGCGCTCGCGCCGCGCTTCCTGCCGGCCGCCATCAACGACTTCGGCCAGACGCATCCGCTGGTGGCTTTCGATGCGCGCATCGGCGATCACGTGCAGGCCGCCGGCGCGCTGCGCAGCTTCGAGACCGATCTCGCGCTGGTGTTCAACCTCGCGCCGGAGGCCGACATCGAGCGCGTGTGCGCGGTCGAGCAGAAGCTCATGGCGATCATGCACAGGCGCCATCCGCTGGCCAAGGCGAAGGCCCTGCGCCTGCGCGACTGCGCCGACTACCCGGTCGTGCTGCCGAACCGCGACACGGGCGGACGCCAGCTGCTCGAGCGCTTTCTCGCGCGCAGCTCCACCTCGATCCGGGCCATGGTGGAGAGCAACAGCTTCGAGTTCCTGCGCGGCTGCCTGTACGACGGCCAGTCGATCTCGTTCCAGATGGCCATCGGTACCCGGACCGAAGACCCCAACATCGTGGCCCGCGACATCGAGGACCGCGGCTTTCCGCGCGGCGAACTGGTGCTGGCCAGCCTGCGCGGACGGCAGTTGCCGGTGATCGCCTATGCCTTCGCGGAGTTCCTGCGCAAGCGGCTCACCGAGCCTTCCGGAGCGGACTAACGCGAGAGCGCGGGCAGTGCTTTCTCCAGCGTCGCGACGAAAGCCTGCATCGCCTCGGTCTCGTGCGCACCGCGCTTGGCGATGCGGTAGAAATCCAGCCCCACCTTCGGCTTGACCAGCACGTCGGTGCGCACGCGGTGACGGCGGCAGGCCGCGAGCGCGAAGGTCGGCATCACGGCAGTCCCGAAGCCGGCCTCGACCATCGAGATCAGCGTGCCGAAGAAATTGAAGGTGGGCCGCTGCGCGTCGGCGCGGCCGATGGTGGCCACCAAGTGCTGGTCGATCACCTTCTGGATCGGGTTGCCCGGGGGCAGGCCGATGAGTTCGGCGGTGCGCAGCGCGGACCAGGGCGCGGTGCCGACGGCCAGAGCTTCATCGTCTTCTGGAGACGACGCCACGCGCATCAGGTGAAAGCGCCCGACCGGCGTGCGCGCCAGGCCCGCCGCGGCCTTGAAGAAGAAGCCGAGCCCCATGTCGGCATCGCCGGCCGCAACCATCGCTTCCACGTCGCGCAGGTCCGCATCGAAGAGGCGCAGGCTCACTTGCGGATGCGCCTGGCGGAATGTGGTGAACACCTGCGGAAGCAGGTGCGAGGACACCAGCGGCGTAGCCGCGATGCGCAAGGTCTGGCGTGCCTCGTCGCCCTCGGCGCCGAGCTGCGCGGCCACGTCGTCGAGGTCGGTGACGAGCCGTTCCACCACCGGCAGCAGCCGCCGGCCCGATGGTGTGAGGCTCACCACGCGCGTCGTGCGGTCGAAGAGCCGGCAGCCCAGCTGCTTTTCCATCTCGCGGATCAGGATGCTCAGCCCCGCCTGCGTGATGTGCGCCTGCTCGGCCGCGCGCGTGAAGTTGCCGAGGCGCGCCACCTGCAGGAAGGCGCGCATCTGGCGGGTCGAGAGGTTCATAAGGATTCATGATAAATCCATAGCATATCTAAATTTCACAAATGGCGAACTTCCGTTCCCAATACGACCCGAGACAAACGGAAGCCTTTCAAGAGCCATGAACGACAAGCAAGTGATCATCCTGGGCGCCGGCATCGGCGGCCTGACCCTCGCGCTGAGCCTGCACCAGGCCGGCATTCCGTGCCGCGTGTACGAGGCGGTGCCCGAGCTCAAGCCCCTGGGCGTGGGCGTGAACCTGCTGCCTCATGCGGTGCGCGAGCTGACCGAACTCGGCCTGCTGCCGCAACTGGACAAGGTGGGCGTGCGCACGAAGGAGTCGATCTTCTTCACCGAACACGGCCAGCTGATCTTCCAGGAAGCCGCGGGCGAGCACGCGGGCTACGACTGGCCGCAGTTCTCGATCCATCGCGGCGATCTGCAGACGGTGCTGCTCGAAGAAACGCTCAAGCGCCTCGGCGCGGACAGCGTGGTCTGCAACCACCGCTGCACCGGCGTGACGCAGCACGCGGGTGGCGTCACCGTGCACTTCGCCGATGCGCCCGCCGTGCACGGCGCGGTGGCCATCGGCTGCGACGGCATCCACTCCGCATTGCGCAAGCAGCTCTATCCCAACGAAGGCGCGCCGCGCTATTCGGGCGTAAACATGTGGCGCGGCACCGCGCGATGGAAGCCCTTTCTCTCGGGCGCGAGCATGGTGCGCGCGGGCTGGCTCGCGGTCGGCAAGATGGTGATCTATCCGATCCGCAACGACATCGATGCCGAAGGCCACCAGCTCGTGAACTGGGTCGCCGAGATCCACGCGCCGCAGCCCGCAATGCGCGACTGGAGCCGCGCCGGCCGGCTCGAGGACTTTCTTCCCGCCTTCGCCGACTGGCACTTCGACTGGCTCGACGTGCCCGCGCTGATCCGCGCCTCGGACACCATCCTGGAGTACCCGATGGTCGACCAGGACCCGCTGCCGCGCTGGACGCACGGCCGCCTCACGCTCTTGGGCGACGCCGCGCACCCGATGGTGCCGCGCGGCTCCAACGGCGCGGGGCAGGCGATCATCGATGCGCGCTTTCTCGCGGGCGCGCTCAAGGACCTGGGCGTGGGCACCGCGGCGCTGGAAGACTACGACCGCGTACGCGTGAAGGCCACCACCAACGTCGTGCTGACCAACCGCAGCAACCCGCCCGACGCGATCCTGCGCGAGGTGTTCGAGCGCTCGGGCGGCCAGCGCTTCGGGCAGATCGAGGACGTGGTGAGCCAGGCCGAGCTGCAGGCCATCTCGGACAACTACAAGCGCGTAGCCGGCTACGACCCGGTGGCGCTGAAGGCGCGCGCCTCGTACCTCTGAGCCGGCACTTCCTCCACAGAACGAACAAGACGGAGACAACCCATGCGATTCATTGCCAAGACCCTCACCACCCTGCTCGTTGCAGCAAGCGCCGCCGCGGCCCACGCCTGGCCCGACCAGCCGATCACGCTCGTCGTGCCCTACACGCCGGGCACCGGCATCGACCTCGTCGCACGCCAGCTCTCGGCCCGCCTGCCCGCGCTGCTGGGCCAGCCCGTGATCGTGGAGAACCTCGCCGGCGCCAGCGGCAACATCGGCAGCGAAAAGGTCGCGCGCGCCAAGCCCGACGGCTACACGCTGATGGTGCAGGTCAACACGCTGGTGATGAACCGCAGCCTCTACAAGTCGCTGAGCTACGACCCCGTGGCCGACTTCGCGCCGGTATCGCTCACCTCGTGGGGCACGCTGCTGCTGGTAACCAACCCCAATGTGCAGAAGGCGACGTCGGTCGCGCAGATGGTGAGCGTGGCCAAGGCCGAGCCCGCCAAACTGACCTACGCCACGCCGGGCGTGGGCACGCCGCACCACCTGTCGATGGCGCTCCTGATGCAGGGCACCGGCACCGACCTGCTGCACGTGCCGTACAAAGGCACGGCCGGCGCGGTGACCGACCTCCTGGGTGGGCGCATCGACTACATGTTCCTGCCGGTGCACGTGGCGCTGCAGCACATCCAGGTCGGCAAGCTCAAGGCCATCGCCACCGGCAGCAGCAAGCGACTGCCGCAGTTGCCCGACGTGCCGACGCTCGCCGAGGCCGGCGTAACCGCCGACAACGTGGACATGTGGTACGGCGTGCTCGCGCCCAAGGGCACGCCGCCCGACGTGGTGGCGCGGCTCAACAAGGAGATCGCGGCGGTGCTGAAGCAACCCGAGGTGGCGAAGTCGTTCGAGTCGCAGGGCATGGTGCCAGCGGGTTCGACGCCGGGGGAGTTCGGGGCGCTGGTGAAGAAGGATGCGGATCGCTGGGCGACGGTGGTCAAGCGAGGGAACATCACCGCGGACTGAACGCAGCTGCCCCTGTTCCCCTGTCACCGCCGCGTCGCACTGGGTCACGCGGCTCACGAACACGTCGCCCGTCACCCAACAGTCACGACATCCATCTCTCGAAGCTGCGATACTTTTGGCAATAAGTATTAACTGCCGTGCATGCGCCATGCATCGCATCGCTGTACGGCTCCGAGCGAGAGAGATGACGAGGGAAGAGGGACATGACGCTGAAATTCACAGCCATCGTTGGCTTTTGTCTGGCGCTGGCTGCATGTGGTGGGAGTGGGGACGGCGGCGGCGCCGGAGGTTTTTCCAGCCTTGCGGGTGCAGGTGCCGCCGGCACGAACGGCCAGCAGGCCAAGGTCGGGCTCACACCCGAAGTGCCACCTGAGCAGTCGCCGGACAGCACGAAGGCTTTCTCTTTCAAGGAAGCGAACAGTGCGGGTGCAACCGCTCCGCTGCAAGCTTCGGATTCCGAGACGATGGGCGGCCTGGTAGCCAGCACCGCCTCGTCGGGACCGCCTGTCGATCCAGCCTCCCTGGCGGCACGGGCTGCACTGAAACTCAAGCGGCAGCTTCTTCCTTCCGAATGGGGTATCGGCTTTGCAAGCGCACCCGGCGGAGCGGCGCTCACGAGAACGCTGCGGGTCACCGACAGCCGTGGCGGCGCCTTGCCGTGGACCGCCACCTCCAACGCGTCCTGGCTTTCCGTGACAAGCGGCGGAACCACCGGCACCGGCCCGGGCGCGGGCCTGGTGCTCACCGCGAATCCCCAGCTGGCGACGATGGATGCGATCAACTATGCGACGGTCACGCTGAAGACCTCCGATCCGGACGTGACCTCCGCGGTCGTCAAGGTTGGCCTGTGGCGTTCCGGCAGTGCACTGACCGCCGTGACTACATTGCCCACTGGCTACACCAACGTCGTCGCCGACAAGATCCGGCCCTACGTTTACGCGCACAACGGCGGCACGTCCATCGACATCTATAACGCGCATCTCGGCACGAAGGCCGGCACCATCGCGGATGTCGGAACCACCCTGGCGGAAATGACCGTTGCACCCGACGGCAGCAAGCTCTACGTGGGGGATACAAGCAACGACACCGTCGCCGTCATCGATCTGGCGACTGCGTCGAAGACCGGGACCTGGCCGCTGACGGGAAGGTATGTCCACTCGGCCCTGAGCTTGCTGGCGATCCGTACCAATGGCCAGGACATCGTTCTGGTCGGCGACGGCTATGCGTATGTGGATGGCCGGAATGTCGCCACCCTGCCGACATCGAGTTCCTCTGGCACCTGGGTTTTTGCCGCCTCGCCCGATGGCCGACGGCTTTTCGCGCAGAACGAGGGTCTCAGCCCCGCCACCGTGATGGCCTTCGATGTCGACTATCCGGCCACGCCAGGGGCGGTGCTGCGGATAACGTCCACCGCAACGAAATGGAACGCCAACTCCTCGGCGAACGGGCAGGACCTCGCAATGAATGCAGATGGGTCCGCGCTCTATGTGGCATCGGCCAATCCCCCCCGTTGTTACTCTCTTAATCCTGTCAGTCTGGCCTGGATTGCAGACCTTCCCGGCGGAAACTCCTTCCCCAACAATATCGAGATCACCAGCGATGGCCGCGTGATATGCGGCATCGACGACTGGTACACGAACGCCGACCTCTGGATCCATTCGCCCGATGGACGTTTGCTGAAGTCCTTCAAGCTCGCAGGCTATGCGAAAAACATTCTTTCCCGCCAACTGGTAGTCACACCGGACGGAATGATGGCCGTCGGCCTGACGAGCGATCCCCTGATTTCGTTCATTCCTCTCGGCGCTCCGTAACCGCCTTGGCATCGCACCTTCGTGTGCGATGCATCAGCGCGGCGCCGTCTTCCCCGCATGCCGCGCCAGATGCACCTGGTGCAACGTGATCTTGCGCACCTCCGCCTGGCTGGTCTCGATGTGCGCGCGCAGCAGCATCGCGGCCTGATCACCCCGGTTCGCGCGGATCGCCTTCAGGATCTTCGCGTGCTCGTCGTAGGTGGCTTCGATGCGCGGCTGCTGCGTGAAGTCGAGCCGGCGGATGATGCGGATGCGGTCGGTCACGTCGCTGTGCACGCGCGCCATCTCGGCATTGCCCGCGGCGGCCACGAGCGAGCAGTGAAAGGCTTCGTCCCACTGCGCGACCTGCGCCGTGTCGGTGCTGCGCTCGGCCACCGGCACGAGCCAGATGCCGGCCAGCGTGTCGAGCAGGCTGCGATCGACCCGGTGGTCGGCTTCGCAGATGCGGTGCACCGCGGTGGTCTCCAGCACCATGCGCAGGTCGTAGAGCTGCTCGAACTGGTCGAAGTCGAACGGCAGCACGCGCCAGCCGCTGCGGAACAGCACCTCGACGAAGCCCTCCTGCTGCAACCGGAACAGCGCCTGCCGCACCGGCGTGCGCGACACGCCGAGCCGGTCGCTGATCTCGTTCTCGGTGAAGCGGTCGCCGGGCACGAGGATGAACTCGGCCACGTCGCGCTTGAGCTGCGCGTAGACCTCGTCGGCGCGTGTACGAAAAACGGCCGTATCGGCTGCGGGCGCGGGAGTGGCGGAAGCTGGGCGGGGTCGGACGGTAGACACGTGGGGGATGGTAGTCGCTGGCGCCGGCTTCATGTCGCGTGGTTCAGCGCGGCGAGCAACGCCGCGCTCGGCGCGGTCCAGCCGACGATGGCGCCCTGCGCGCGGATCATGTCGAGCGTCGCCGCCTTGAAGGCCGGGAAGTAGCTCTCGGTGCAGTCCTCGAGCAGCAGGCCGTCGTAGCCGCGGTCGTTGGCTTCGCGCATGCTGGTCTGCACGCAGACCTCGGTGGTGACGCCGCCGAACAGCAGGTGCGTGATGCCGCGCTGCTGCAGCAGTTCATGCAGGCCGGTCGAGTGGAACATGCCCTTGCCGGGCTTGTCGATGACGATCTCGCCGTCGACCGGCGCGAGTGCATCGATGATCTGGTTGCCGGGTTCGCCGGCCACGAGGATGCGGCCCATCGGGCCTTCGTCGCCGATGCGCAGGGTCGGGTTGCCGCGGTTGCGCTTGGCCGGCGGACAGTCCGAGAGGTCCGCCTTGTGCGCCTCGCGGGTGTGGACCACCAGGCCGCCAGCTTTGCGCCACGCCGCCAGTGCGGCTTCCGTCGCAGGGACGATCGCTTCGAGCAGCGACACGTTGTTGCCCAGCGTTTCGCCGAAGCCGCCGGGTTCGATGAAATCCCGTTGCATGTCGATGAGGATCAGCGCCGTGCGCGCCAGCTCGAATTCGTAGGCGAAGGGGTTGGCTTCTTCTATGCGCATGCTGGCTCCGGCTCGTGGTGTCCACCACCCATGTGTGCGCCGATCACGTGCCGCTCCGCACCTGCAGCTGAGGTCTCGAACACGATCTGCCCTTCGCTCATCACGACGATGCGGTCGGCCAGCTCCAGCAGTTCATCGAGGTCTTCGCTGATCAGCAGCACCGCCCCGCCCTTCTCGCGCACCTGCACGATGCGTTCGTGGATCTCCGCGACGGCTGCGAAATCGAGGCCGAACACGGGGTTCGCGGCGATCAACACGTTGATGTCGCCGGCCAGTTCGCGCGCGAGCACCGCGCGCTGCACGTTGCCGCCCGAGAGGCTGCGGATCGGTGCGCCCTCGCCCTGCGTCTTGACGCCGTACTCGGCAATCCATTCGCGTGCGCGGCTGCGCCAATACGGGAAGTTCAGCACGCCGCCGCGCGACAGCGGCGGTCTGTCGAAATCGCGCAGTGCCATGTTCTCGGCCACGCTGAGGTCGCCCACGCAGGCGTTGCGCAGCGGCTCTTCGGGCAGGCTGCGGACCTTGAGGCTGCGGTTCTCGGCGCGGCGCGCATTGTAGGGCTGGCCCATCACGGTCACGCGGCCGGCCAGCCGGGGACGCTGCCCGACCAGGGCCTCGACCAGTTCGCGCTGTCCGTTGCCGGAGACGCCCGCCACGCCGAGGATCTCGCCGGCCCGCACGGACAGGCTCAGATCATGCAGCGCGAGCGTGCCGCGGTCGCCTTGCGCCTTGAGGCCCTCGACCTTCAACGCAACGGGCGCCGCATCGGCCACGGGCTTCCTGGCAACTGGCGATGAAGCCGGCGCGGAAACCGCCGACTCTTCGCCCCCCATCATGGCCTGTGCCAGTTGCGCCGGGCTCGTGTCCGCCACGCGGCAGTGATGCACCGCCTTGCCCCTGCGCAGCACCGTCACGCTGTCCGCATACGCCATCACCTCGCGGAACTTGTGCGTGATGATGAGCACGGTGCACAGGCCGCTGCGCGCGAACTCGCGCACATGGCCCAGCACCTCGTCGGCCTCCTGCGGCGTGAGCACCGAGGTGGGCTCGTCGAGGATCAGGAGGCGCGGCTTGAGGTACAGCTGCTTGAGCAGTTCGAGCTTCTGCTTCTCGCCCGCCGCAAGCTCCGAAGGCCGCACATCGAGGTCGAGACTGAAGGGCGTGGTCGCGAGAAACGCCTTCAGCTCCGCGCGTTTCGTTTTCCAGTCGATCAACGCGGGCGTCTTGCCGCCGGCCAGCAGCAGGTTCTCGGCCACCGTCATGCCCGGCGCCAGCGTGAAGTGCTGGTAGACCATGCCGATGCCCAGCGCGCGCGCGACGATGGGGTTGGCGATGTCCTGCTCGCGCCCGTCGATCAGGATGCTGCCCTCCTCCGCGCGCTGGAAGCCGGCGACGCACTTCACCAACGTGCTCTTGCCCGCGCCGTTCTCGCCGAGCAACGCATGCACCGTGCCGGGTTCGACGCGCATGGTCACCTTGTCCATCGCAGTGAAGGTGCCGAATCGCTTGGTCAGTTGGTAGGTATCGAGCGCGAGTGCGCCGCTGCCTGCGGGCAGTGCGCCGATGGCGTGGGGAGCGGCGCTCATTTGTGCATCAGCCCAGCGCGGCCAGCAGCTGCTTCGAGGTGGTGTGCGCGCCGAACACGCCACCCTGCATCGTGATCATCTTCAGCGCAGCGAGATGGTTGCCGTGGTCGGTGGCGGCCGTGCAGTCCGACAGCAACAGGCACTCGAAGCCGCGGTCGTTGGCATCGCGCATCGTGGTGTGCACGCACACGTCGGTGGTGATGCCCGCGAGGATCAGGTTCTCGATGCCGCGCGTGCGCAGGATGAGCTCCAGGTCGGTGGCGTAGAACGAGCCCTTGCCGGGCTTGTCGATCACCACCTCGCCGGGCAGCGGCGCGAGTTCGGGGATGAGCTCCCAGCCCGGCTCGCCGCGAACGAGGATGCGCCCGCACGGGCCGTCGTCGCCGATGCCCACGCCGTTGGCGCCGATCTGCCGCGAGCGCCAGCGCTTGTTGGCCGGCAGGTCCGCAAGGTCGGGGCGATGGCCTTCGCGCGTGTGGATGATGTGAAAGCCCAGCGGCCTCAATGCGGCGAGCGTTCGCGCGATCGGCTGGATAGGTGCCTGCACCAGCGCGAGGTCGTAGCCCATCACGTCGACGTAGCCGCCCTTGCCGCAGAAGTCGGTCTGCATGTCGATGACGATCAGTGCGGTGTTTTCGGGGCGCAGGTCCCCGTTGTAGGGCCAGGCATAGGGCTCGGAAGCGACGGTTTTCATGGCGGTGCTCATCCTCGGTAGTTGCGTTCCGGCGGCGAGAAGCCGCAGCTCGTGCCGTCGGTCACCTTCACGTCGGCGCTCCACGGCAGCCTGTAGATGCCGGCGGCCATGTCGTGCATGTAGGTGTAGGGGCAGTCCTGCGCGCCGCCCTTCACTGCGACATAGCCGCGGTGGTAGAGCTGGTAGATGTTGTTCTCCACGCCCCAGCCGGTGCGCGCCTCGCGCACGAGGTCGGGCCGCAGTTCGGCGGTGATGATCTCGTCGACGCGCCCGCCGCCCTCGACCAGCACCGTGCCGTCGAAGTTGCAGAACATGCCCTCGCCCATCGAGTCGAAGCTGCCGTCGCTGCCGCACAGGCACACGCTCGCGGTGTAGGCGAGGTTGCAGAAGGCGTTCGACTGGTTGGTGATCTTCCACGCGTGGCGGATCGGTGCGGTGTAGCCGGCCGTGCGCAGGATGATGTCGGCGCCCTTGTAAGCGGCCTCGCGCGCCATCTCGGGGAACATGCCGTCGTGGCAGATGATCAGCGAGAGCTTGCAGCCGTTCGGGCCGTCGCACACGGGAATGCCGAGGTTGCCGGGTTCCCACGGCTCGACCGGAACCCACGGGTGCAGCTTGCGGTAGTAGAGCTTGATGGCGCCCTGGTCGTCGATGATGAGCCCGCTGTTGTACGGATTGCCGCCCGGGTTGGCTTCCATGATCGAGAAGCAGCCCCAGATGCGGTGCTCGATACACGCGCGCTTGAAGGCCGCGACCTCGGGGCCGTCGAGCGTGCACATGATCTCGGGGTTCGTGTCCATCGAGAGGCCGTGCAGCGCGTATTCGGGGAACACCACGAGGTCCATCGTCGACTGGTTGCGGCGCGCCTTGCCCACCATCTCGCAGATGCGCTGCGTCTGTGCAGCGAGGTCGGCCGGCGTCTTCACGTTCGGCAACTGCAGTTGCACCAGGCCGACGACGACGCCGTGCGCCGATTTGTTGAGGCCACCCAGACCGCTCATGGTGTTCAATTCCTTGTCGATGAAAGTTCGCCGGGGCTGCCGATGGCGGCGCTCCCCGGCTTGCAGGTGAGCACCAGGATCACCAGCGTGAGCACATAAGGCACGGTGTTGAAGAGGTGGTAGCCCCAGCCGATGCCGATGGACTGCAGCGCAGGCCCGATGGCGCCCGCACCGCCGAAGAGAAAGGCCGCGCCCACGCAGCGCAACGGGCTCCAGCGCGCAAAGATCACGAGCGCGACGGCGATCAGGCCCTGGCCGCTGGAGATGCCTTCGTTCCAGCTGCCCGGATAGAACAGCGTGAGCGATGCGCCGCCGAGCCCGGCGATGAAGCCGCCCGCCGTGGTCGCCGCGATGCGCAGGCCCGAGACCGAGTAGCCGAGCGCGCGCGTGGCCTGCGCCGAATCGCCGGCCATGCGCACCAAGAGGCCGGCGCGCGTGCGCGCGAAGCCCCACCAGAGCAGTACCGCGAGCGCCATGCCGATGGGCACCAGCGCATTGAGTTGCAGCGCCGAGCGCACCACCGTGTTGTCGCTCCAGAAGCCCAGCGGTATCGCGGGGATCTGCGGCGCCTGCGGCTGGATCAGCGGCTTGCCCAGATAGAACGCGAGCCCCGTGCCGAGCAGCATCAATGCGATGCCGGTCGCCACGTCATTGACGCGATCGAGCGAACACAGGAGGCCGTGCAGCAGTGCGAGCACCGCACCCGCCAGCGCACCGATCAGCACGCCGAGCCACGCCGAATCGGTGAGGTAGGCACCGCCGAAGGCCGCCATTGCCGACAGTACCAGCACACCTTCGAGCCCGAGGTTGATGCGGCCCGATTTCTCGGTGAGGCATTCACCCAGGCTCACGAAAAGAAAGGGCACGCCCACCCGCAGCGCGCCGCCGACGATGCCGGCCACGAGCGCGATCCATTGATCGGCGGTCATGCGGGGCTCCCCGAAGCGCGGAACAGGCGCGTGCGCAGCGCCTTCCAGTCGACCATGCGCAGCCCCTCGCTCGCAAGGATCAGCACGAACGCGATGCCCTGCAGCACCAGCACCGAGGCATCGGGCAAGCCGAGCCGCCGCTGCAGCAGGCTGCCCGCCGCGCCGAAGCCGCCGAACAGGATCGCCACCGGCACGATGGCCACCGGGTTGTGCCGCGCGATGAACGACACGAGGATGCCCGCGTAGCCATACCCCGCGATCAGCGAGGCGTTGGCGTTGGTGTGCACCGCCGCCACCTCGACCGCGCCCGCGAGGCCCGCGCAGGCACCACCCAGTGCGCAGCTGCCAAGGATGAGCCGCGTGGCGGGCAGGCCCACGAGCTGCGCGGTGCGTGGGTTGCCGCCGACCACGCGTACCGAGAAGCCCGAGGCGGTCGCGCGCAGCCACCAGCCGAGCCCGAGGCATGCCACGACACCGATCGCCAGGCCCCAATGCACGTCCGATCCGCCGATGCCGCCGATCAGCAGCCCGTCGTTCAGTGCATAGGTCGATGGCTTGTTGAGACTCGCCGGATCGCGCAGCGGCCCCTCGACCAGGTGCTTGAAGATGCCGATGGCGATGTAGGCCAGCAGTAGGCTGCTGATGGTTTCGTTGATGCCGCGGTATTGGCGCAGCCAGCCCGCGAGAACGATCCACAGGGCGCCTGCGAGTGCGCCTGCGATGCAGACAATCGCCGTGCCCACGACGTTGGCAGGCAGCGGCACCGCATGCGCGAGCGCCGCGCAAGCCAGCCCGCCCAGCACCAGCGCGCCTTCGCCGCCGATGACGATCAGCCCCGCGCGCGCCGGCAGCGCCACGCACAGCGCGGTGAGCATCAAGGGCGCCGCGCGCTGCAAGGTGTTCTGCCACGAGAACCAGTCGCCGAACGCGCCCTTGAAGAGCGTCGCCCAGACCTCCACCGGATCGACACCCGCAAAGGCCACGAGCACGCCGAACAGCAGCAGCGCCGCCGCGATGGCGAACACCGGCAGGGCGAATTCCTTGAGCGCGTGACGCATGAGATGGATCTCAGGCGGAACCGATGACGCCTTCGACGAGGTAGTTCATCTTCTCGAGCTCCAGGTCCGTCTGCTTCAGGACCTTGCCGGCCGGCACCACGACCGCGCCCTTGTTGTCCTTGATGCCGTCCTTGAAGATGTCGAAGGTGCCCGCGATCATCTTGGCCTTGATGTCGTCGGCCTGCTTCTTCGCGGCGTCCGGCACCATGGGGCCGTAGGCGGACATCTTCACGTAGCCCTCCTTCAGGCCGCCGCGCAGGAAGTTCGGGTGCGGCTTGCCGGTTTGCGCGGCTTCGATGGCGGTCTTGTAGGCGGTGAGCCAGTTCCACTCGGCACCGGTGAGGTAGGCGTTCGGTGCGAGCTTGGCCTGGCTTGCGTGGTAGCCGCAGACCATCTTGCCGCGCTTGGCTGCGGTCTCGACCACCACCTTCGGGCCATCGACGTGCATGGTGAACACATCGCAGCCCTGGTCGGCCAGGCTGTTGGTGGCCTCGGCCTCCTTCACGGCCATCGACCAGTCGCCGGTGAAGATCACGCTGCAGGTGATGTTCGGCTTGACCGAGCGCGCACCGAGCGTGAAGGCATTGATGTTGCGCAGCACCTGCGGAATGGGCTTGGCGGCGACGAAGGCGATCTTGTTGCTCTTGGTCATGTGCGCGGCGATCACGCCGTTCAGGAACTGGCACTCGTCGATGTAGCCGAAGAAGCTGCCCGCGTTCTTGGGGTGCTTGCCTTCGGTCCAGAGGCCGCCGCAGTGCGAGAAGCGCACGTCGGGGTACTTGGGCGCCACGGCAAGGATGTGCGGATCGAAGTAGCCGAAGGACGTGGGGAACAGCAGCTTCGCGCCGTCCTGCGAAATCATGCCGGCCATGGTCTTCTGCACGGCCGCGGTCTCGGGCACGTTCTCTTCCTCGACCACCTTGATGCCGGGCAGCTTCTTGATTTCGGCGGCGGCCATGGCGTGCGCCTGGTTGTAGCCGTAGTCGTCGCGCGCGCCGACGTAGATCACGCCGACGGTCAGTGGCTTGGCCTGCGCGCTGGCGAACGCGCTCCAGCCTCCGAGGGTGCCGGCGGCGCCGAGCGCGGCCAGGGATTTGAGGGAATCGCGACGATTGAATGGGCTGGTCATGGCGTTCTTTCGGAGGAGTTGAAGGAGTTGCAAAAAATGTGCCGCGCGATGCGCCGAGTTCAGGCCGGCAAGCTCACGTGGGCGGCGGCCACGCGCCAACCGTCGTCGGTGCGTATCCACGTCTGGCTCTGGCGGCCGATCTCGCGGCTGCCTTCGCGGCGGAACTCGACGTTCGCCGTCGCGAAGTCGCGGCCGTAGGTGGTGATGACGGTGCGCAGCAGTTCGCGCGGCGGGCTCTGCACCGGCAGCGAGGCGCGGAAGGCGCGGATGTCGGCGTGGCCGTAGTGGTTCTCGGAGAATCCGTAGCGCAGCGTGTGCGGGCTGTTCCAGAACAGCTCGTCGAGCACGGCGCGCTGGTTGGTCACGAGCGCTTCTTCGTAGCGCGCGAACACTGCGCTGACTTCGGCGTGCACCTCGGGGAGGTTGATCTCCAATGTCATCGGCGCACCTCGCGCTGGAAGATATCGAGGCTCAATTTCTTCATCGCGACGAAGCTCTCGGTGCTCAGCGTCTCGATGGTGCGCGGGCGCGCATCGCCGTAGCGCAGGATCTCGGCCACCTTGGTGGGCCGCTTGGTCAGCAGCAGCACTTCGTCGGCGAGGTACACGGCCTCCTCGAGATCGTGCGACACCAGGAGCATCGTGGTACCGGTCTGCATGAACACCTCCTGCAGCTTCTCGCGGATGAAGAGCGTCATCTCGAAGTCGAGCGCGGAGAAGGGTTCGTCCAGGAACAACACCTCGGGGTTGGGTGCGAGCGCCCGCATGATCGACGCGGTCTGCTGCTGGCCGCCCGAGAGCTCGTACGGAAAGCGCTTCAGGTCGAACTTCACGTCGAACGACGCGACCAGTTCCTCCATGCGCCGGTCCACCTCGGCCTTGCTGCGCCCTTCGAGCTTCAGCGGATAGGCGATGTTGTCGATGGTGCGCATCCACGGGAACATCGCCTCGCGGTAGTTCTGGAACACGTAGCCGATCTTGGTGTCCTTGCGCTGCTTGCCGTCGAACAGGATCTCGCCCGCATCGATGGGAATCAGGCCCGCGATCATGTTGATGAGCGTGGACTTGCCGCAGCCGTTGGGCCCGAACACCGAGACGATGCGGTGCTTGGGAATGTCGAGGTCGAAGTTCTCGTACAGCGGCCAGCCCGCGAAGTACTTGGTGAGGCCGCGAATGGTGATGTGCGTGCCAGCCGGGCCGGGCTTGAAGACCGGCTTGGGCACATCGGCATACACCGGGCCGTTGATGACGATGTCCTGCGTGACTTTCATCGCCCGCTCCAGTGCACGATGCGGCGCTCGGCGACAAGGAAGAGGATGTTGAGCGCATAGCCCAGCGCGCCGGCTGCCAGGATCGCCGCGTACATGCTCTTCACGTTGAGCACCTGCTGCGCATCGATGATGCGGTGCCCCAGGCCCGTGTCGGAGCCGATGAACATCTCGGCCACGATGACGATCACCAGCGCCATCGACACCGCCGAGCGCAGGCCGACGAAGCTGGGCTGCAGGCTCTCCCAGATCAGCACGTCCTTGAAGACCTGCCAGCGCGAGGCGCCCATGACCTTCGCCGCCATCACGCGTTGCTTGCGTGCGTTGATGACACCGTAGGCGCTGTTGAACACCACGATGAGCAGCGCCCCGAATGCCGCGATGGCGATCTTGTTGACGTCGCTCACGCCGAAGATCAAGAGGAACAGCGGAATGAGCGCAGACGACGGCGTGGAGCGAAAGAAGTCGATCAGGAACTCGACGCTGCGGTACGCCTTCTCGTTGCTGCCGAGCAGCACGCCCAGCGGCACACCGACCACCGCCGCGATGAGAAAGGCCTGCAAGGTGCGCCACACGGTCATCGCGAAGTCGGTGAGCAGCGGCCCGCCCGCCAGACCCGTGATCAGCGCGGCGATGGTGTCGGCGGGCGTGGGCAGCAGGATGGGCTTGATGAAGCCCAGGCGCACCACCAAGTCCCATGCGATGAAGAGGACGACCGGGCCGATGAAGGGCAACAGGCGGTCGCGCAGCGGGGGCTTCGGTGCAGCGGCGTTGAGGCTGGCCGGCGGTGTCCACGGCGCGGCCGTGGCCGTGGTCGTGCTTGCGTCGGCCATGGTCATGCCTTGTAGAGCAGGCCGTCCACGAGCACCTTCTTTTCGAAGATGCCTTTCTCGGTGAACAGGTCGTAGAACTTCTGGAAGTACGCGACGTCGCTCGGCTTGAACTCGTTGTAGAGCATGTACGACGCGAGCGGCACCTCGGCCGTGAGCTTGCCTTCAATGGCGGTGTAGCCCTTCATGTGCTGGCGCGCGTCGTCGGGCTTGGTCCGTACCAGCTCCACGCCGCGCGCGTAGGCAGCGATGTATTTCTTCGCGACCTCCGGGTTCTTCTTGATGAACTCGGTGGTGAGGCTCGCTGCACCGCCGTGCCACGGCGCCATCGGATCGCCGAGGATGTACTTCGCCACCACGCCGGCCTCGATCACCCGCGTGGTGCCGTTCATGCGGCCCACGGTGCCGGTGGGCTCGAGCGTGTAGCAGGCATCGACCTGGCCCGCGACGAGCGCGGCCACATGCTGGCCGATGGGCAGTTCGCTCACGACCGCGCCCTTGGCGCCGGCGCGCTCCAGCATGGTCTTGCACAGCGTGACGTTCTGGATGCCGGGGCCCGAGGCGACCTTCTTGCCGGCCAGCTCGGCCATGGTCTTGACCGGGCTGTCCTTGGCGACGATGAACTCGTCGAGCACGAACTTCGCGTTGCTCGGGTTGGTGCAGAAGATCTTGAAGAGGCCCGGCTGCGCGATCTCGCCGATGGCGAGGTTGGCCGAGCCGGTCCCGTTGGCGCTGCCGTCGCAGCGGCCCGCGAGCATGCCCTCCATCACCTGCTGCGCGCCGGCGAACTTCAGCGGTTCGACGTCGAGCCCCGCTTCCTTGAAGTACCCGCGATCCACCGCAGCGAAAAATGGCAAGCCCGCGGCTACGGGCCAGAAGCCGATGCGCAACTTGGGCGCGGCCTGTGCACGCACGATGGCCGGCGCGGCCAGCACGGCCAGGCCCGCTGCACCGATCCCGGCCTGCAGCAGCTGCCGGCGCGATGCGGAAGATTTCTCGAGGGTGCTCATCGGGACTCCTGGATCAGTTGATTAGTTGGAGATGGCGTTGACGCGGCTCGCGACGTAGGCACGCCAGCCGCCGTGGCGGGTTACGTCCTCTGCATCGGCCAGCGCGTGGCCCTCGCAGATGAAGCCGTTGACCCGGCTGCCGTCGGCCAGCTCGACGCTGCCGAGTCCCAGCGGTGGCGGGATCAATGCGAGGAAGCTGCCGACCTGCGCGATCGGCATGGCCCATATCTCCAGCGCGATGGCGGCTCCGCCCTGTGCGCTGCGTTGAAGTCCGGGCTTGGGCGGCGTGGTGCCGGGGAGCGCGAAGAGGCGGTAAGCAGGCGACGTGGTCGTGGTGCGCAGCAGCGTGGCGCCGCGCTCGGTGAGCTGGCCGTTGAGCGGCATGCCCGAGAGGTGCGCGCCGACCACGGCGATGGGGAGCGTCTGCGGCGCCGGTGCCGCAAGACCGGGCACGGGGCGCGGTGCGGGCAGCGGCAGGCCGGTCGCGCCCTGCGGGAGGCCGGTCGCGTGGTGATAGCGCTGGCCGAGGTCGGCCAATGCGAGATCGCTGCCGCTCGGGCCGATCAACGTGATGCCGAACGGCAGGCCGTCGGCACGCAGGCTGCTCGGCACCGAGAGCGCCGCGTAGTCGAGCAGATTGACGAAGTTGGTGTACGCGCCGAGGTTGCGGTTGAGCGCTACCGGGTCGGCGCGCATCTGCTCGCGTGTGTAGTGCGTGGGCGCGGTGGGCACCAGCAGCACGTCGATGTCGCGCCACATCGGTTCGACTTGTTGTGCGATGGCGCGCAGGCGGGTCTGCGCTTCGAACACGTCGGCGGCCACGTAGCCTTTTCCGCTCGCCAAGATACTGCGCACCGGCTCGATCACCTCGTCGGCGTGCGCGTCGAAGAATTCGCGCACCGCAGCATAGCGTTCGGCGACGAGTGCGCTTTCATAAAGCAGCGCGGCGGCCTCGGCGAGCGGCGCGTAGGGGATGGTGACGGCCGTGCCGCCCAGCGCCACGAGCCTGGCCCGTGCATCGCGGAAGGCTTCTTCGGCCGCGGTGTCGCCGAAGAAGCTCAGCGTGTCAGGCACGCCGAAGTTGAACTGTGCGGGCAGCGGCCTGCGACGCATCGCGATGTCGCGCGAGTACGGGTCGCGCGGGTCGTGGCCGGCGGCGGCGAGCATCACATCGACGGCCAGCGCGACGGTGCGCGCGAAGATGGAAACGCAGTCCGCACTCTGCGCCGCCGGCACCACGCCGAAGGTGCTGAGCAGCCCGCGCGAAGGCTTGAGGCCGACGATGTTGTTGAGCCCGGCGGGCACGCGGCCCGAGCCGGCGGTGTCGGTGCCGAGGGCGAAGTCGACCTCGCCCGCGGCCACCACGTACGCCGAGCCGGAGCTGGAGCCGCCGGAGACATAGCGCGCATCGAAGGCGTTGGGCACTTCGCCATACGGCGAGCGCGTGCCGTTCAGGCCGCAGGCGAACTGGTCCAGGTTGGTCTTGCCGACCAGCGATGCACCGGCTTCGAGCAGCCGCTGCACCACGGCTGCATGCACCGTCGGCTTGCGGTCGAAGGCCGGGCAGGCGGCGGTGGTAGGCACGCCGGCCACGTCGATGTTGTCCTTGACCGCGAAGCGCAATCCGGCGAGCGGCAGGGTCACGCCGGGGGTGTCGGCGGTTTCGGCACCGGCCACGGGGGCCGCGAATTTCGCAATCCAGGCAGCGGCGGTCAGCGGGTTAGGTTCATGCACCATCATCAGGCATCCAAACTTGTGTACAAGTCGAGATGCAAGCAATGTGCCAGCCGGCCACGTGCGGGAAGCGGCCGGTCAGTGCATGTCAGTCAGAGGGGCGGATCAGCTCCGCTTGGCGTTCCGGTAAAGGCTTTCGACCTTGGGAATGTTCGCCTCGAGCTTCGCGATCCGGTCGGTGCCGCTCGGATGGGTCGACAGGAAGCTCAACCCGCCCTGGTTCTTCGAGGCGGTTGCCATCTTGTTCCACAGCGACACCGAGGCCTTCGGGTCGTAGCCCGCGCGCGCCGCGAGTTCGAGCCCCACGAGGTCGGCCTCCGTCTCGTCGCTGCGGCTGAACTTGAGGGTGATGAGCTGCGTGCCGGCACGCGCCGCAAGGTCCCCCACCTGGCCGAGGCCGAGCAACTGCGCGCCGATGGACAGCGCCGCGCCGGTGCCAGCGCTCTTCGCCATGCGGGCGCGGGCGTGTTCGCGCAGCGCGTGAGCCATCTCGTGGCCCATCACCATCGCGACCTCGTCGTCACTGAGCTTGAGCTGCTCGAGGATGCCGGTGAAGAAGGCGATCTTGCCGCCGGGCATGCAGAAGGCGTTGATCTGCTTGCTGCCGATCAGGTTGACCTCCCACTTCCATTCGCGCGCCCGCGTGTTCCAGGGCGTGGCAAAGGGAATGAGCCGCTGCGCGATGGCACGCAGCCGCTGCAGTTGCGCGTTGTTGTCGCCGGCGAGCGCGTTCTTGGCGCGGGCCTGCGCAAGCAACTGGCCGTACTGCTGGACGCCGGCCGCCTCGATCTTGTCCGCCGGCACCAGGTTGCGCGCCACCGAGGCGTTGCCGACGTTGACCTGCGAGAGCGCCGGGCGGCTCATTGCCACGCCGGCTGCGATCAACAGGAAGGCCCTGCGCAACTGCCAGGCCGAAGCAGGGGAAGTGGCGGAGATGGGGCGGTCGCAGCGTGTGCACATGGGGTCGGATCATAGGAACAAATGAAGACAAACGGGTGGGCCGATCCCCGTCGCCGCTCATGGACAATCCGGGGTTCATGTCCGCCCCGCCGCTCGAAACCCCCACCGCCCCCAAACCGTCCTGGCGCGACACGCTGAAGGTCTACCTCGAGCCGGCCACGCTGCGCATGCTGGCGCTGGGCTTCTCGGCCGGGCTGCCGCTGCTGCTGGTGCTGGGCACCCTGAGTTTTCGCCTGCGCGAAGCGGGCGTGGACCGCACCACCATCGGCTACCTGAGCTGGGTGGGCCTGGCCTATGGCTTCAAGTGGGTCTGGGCGCCGCTCGTCGACCGGATGCCGCTGCCGCCGCTGACCACGCTGCTCGGGCGGCGCCGCGGTTGGCTGCTGCTGGCGCAGTGCGTGGTCATCGCGGGGCTGATCGGCATGGCCATGAACGACCCGCGCAACGGGCTCGCGCCGCTGGTCTGGTGCGCGCTGCTGGTGGCCTTCGGCTCGGCCACGCAGGACATCGCGCTGGACGCCTTCCGCATCGAATCGGCCGAGACCCGCAAGCAAGCCGCGCTCGCCGCCGCCTACCAGACGGGCTACCGGCTCGCGATGATCTGGGCCGGCGCCGGCGTGCTGTGGGTCGCGGCCTGGGCCGAAGTGACGCCAGCCGTCGCCGCAACCGGTGCGGCGGCCTACCAGAACGGCGCCTGGAAGACCGCCTACCTCGTGATGGCCGCCTCGATGGGCGTCGGCGTGCTCACGGTGCTGCTGTCGCCCGAGCCGGTGCGGCTTGTGCTGCCGAAGGCGAAGAACGCGGCCGAGTGGCTGCAGAACGTGCTGATCGACCCCTTTGCCGACTTCATCCGCCGCTACAAGTGGCAGGCCGCGCTGATCCTCGCGCTGATCGCCATCTACCGCATCAGCGACGTGGTGATGGGCATCATGGCCAACCCGTTCTACGTGGACATGGGCTTCACCAAGGACGAGGTGGCCACGGTCAGCAAGATCTACGGCGTGGTCATGACGCTGGCCGGTGCCTTCGTGGGCGGCGTGCTCTCGATGCGCCTGGGCGTGATGCGCGTGCTGATGCTGGGCGCGGTGCTCAGCGCCGCGAGCAACCTGCTGTTCGCCTGGCTGGCCTCGCGCGGGCATGACCTCACGGCACTCATCGCGGTGGTTTCGGCCGACAACCTGGCCGGCGGCATCGCCTCGGCCGCCTTCATCGCCTACCTGTCGAGCCTGACCAACATCAGCTACTCGGCCACGCAGTACGCCCTGTTCAGTTCGCTGATGCTGCTGCTGCCCAAGTTCATCGCCGGCTATTCGGGCGCCTTCGTCGATGCCTACGGCTACAGCCAGTTCTTCACCGCCACCGCGCTGTTGGGGGTGCCCGTGCTCCTGCTGGTCGCGCTGGCCTCGCGGCTGACGGTCACCACAAGCGCCGCCGACCGTCAATAGGGCCCTGGCCCTAGGCTGCATCCATGGGAAACAGCCGACGCTGAGCGGCGCGCACTGCTGGTAGGCTGCGTGACATTCATTGCGTGAAAATTACGCTTTTGTCCAACGACGCCCTTTCGCCTGCCGCGCGCCCCAAGATTCATCGTGCTCTCCCGTATTTCTCCTCTACAGATCAGCGCTTACACGGCCACATCGGCCGTCGGCGTCGGCAAGGCCCCGCTCGCCGAGGCGCTCGAAAACTCCCGCAGCGGCCTGCGTGCCAATGATTTCGGCGATGCGCCGCTGCCCACATGGATCGGCCGTGTCGATGGGCTCGAAGACATCCGCCTGCCCGAGACGCTGGCTTCCTGGGACTGCCGCAACAACCGGCTGGCCTGGCTGGGCCTGCAGGCCGACGGTTTTCTCGAAGCGGTGGCGGCTGCGCGTGAGAAGTACGGCGCCTCGCGCGTCGCGCTGATCCTGGGCACCTCGACCGCCAGCATCGGCGAGACCGAGCTGGCCTACACCCAGCTCGACGAGCGCGGCATGTTCCAGCCGGACCAGCGCCGCGCCGAGGTGCACACGCCCCATTCGCTGGCGATGTTCGTGCAGCAGGTGCTGGGCCTCCAAGGCCCGAGCGAGACCATCTCGACCGCCTGTTCATCGAGCGCCAAGGTGTTCGCCTCGGCCGAGCGGCTGATCCGCCTGGGCCTGGCCGATGCGGCGGTGGTGGGCGGCGCGGACACGCTCTGCGGCAGCGTGCTGTTCGGCTTCAACTCGCTGGAGCTGGTGTCGAAGGAGCCCTGTCGGCCGTTCGACGCCGGCCGCAACGGCATCAGCCTGGGCGAGGCCGCGGGCTTCGCACTGGTCGAACGCGTGCAGACCGGCGCGGCAGCTTCGCCGCTGCACCTCCTGGGCTACGGCGAGGCGAGCGACGCGCACCACATGTCGACCCCGCACCCCGAGGGCCTGGGCGCCGAGCGCGCGCTCGACGAGGCGCTGGCGCGCGCCGGCCTCGCCCCCGAGGCCATCGACTACATCAACATGCACGGCACCGCGAGCCAGAAGAACGACGAGGTCGAGGGCGCGCTGGTGGCGCGCCGCTTCCCCGCCACCACGCACGCGAGCTCGACCAAGGGCTTCATGGGCCACACACTGGGCGCGGCGGGCATCGTCGAGGCGGTGATCAGCCTGCTGGCGATCGAGCGCGGCCTGAAGCCGGGCACGGTGGGCTCCCGCACGATCGACGAGGGCTTCGGCCCGCAGATCAGGCTCGCGCCCGCGCACGGGGAGGTGCGCTATGCGCTCTCCAACTCCTTCGGCTTCGGCGGCAACAACTGCTCGCTGGTGTTCGGCAAGGCGGCGGCATGAGCAAGACCGTGACGCCTCCCACCCTCTACATCGAAGGCCCGGCCTTCTGGACGCCGACGCTCCCCGGCTGGGACGCTGCGCGCGCGGCCTTCCGCGGCGAAGGCGTGCTGGCCGATCCGCCGGCCAAGCGCCCGTCGCCGCAGGTACTGGCGCCGGCCGAGCGCCGCCGCGCGCCCGACACCGTGGCGCTGGCGCTCGAAGTGGCCGCCGCCGCGATGGCCGCCTCGGGCCGCAATGCGGCCGACGTGCCCTGCGTGTTCGTCTCGGCGCACGGCGATCTCTCGATCAACGACTACATGTGCAGCACGCTCGCGACCGACCCAACGGTGCTCTCGCCCACGCGCTTTCACAACTCGGTGCACAACGCCGCCGTGGGCTACTGGACCATCGGCACCGGCTGCATGGCTGCGAGCAATTCGGTCTCGGCCTTCGAGCACAGCTTCGCGACCGGCCTGCTCGAAGCGGCCGTGCAGTGCGCGGCCGACCACAGCCCGGTGCTGATGGTGGGCTACGACACGCCCACGGTCGGCGCGTTGACCTCGGTGACCGACAGCCGCGGGCTGCTGGCGGTGGCGATGGTGATCGCGCCGGAACGCAGCGAGCGCAGCGTGGCCTCATTGGACTGGTCGGTGGCCGGCAGCGAGGGTGACGCAGCCCCTGCCGACACGCCGCCGCACTCGCAAGCCGCACGGTCGCTGGCCGGGATCAACCCGATGGCCCAGGCGCTCGGCCTGTTCGAATCGCTGGCGCACCTGGACGACGAGGCGGGCGCGCCGGTTTCGCTGCAACTCTCAGCCACGCTGTCGCTGCGGCTGCAATTGCGGCCGCTCTCCCGGGGCTGACGCGCCGCCCGCGGAAGGCCGCCTCGCAGCGGCAACCGCAACAGTCCATACTCGAAGAAAATCCAGGAGCACCACCCGCGGCCCCTGGGCTTGGCGCTATGTTTTTCGCAGCACCTCCGGTTGACACGCACGCCTGAGGTTTACCCAACTTTACGGAGCGTTCAAGCCCGCTTGCTCCCTGTGGACGACCATGAAGCGCATGAGCACCCCCCAACTCCTGATGATCGAAGACGACGCCCGCCTGGCGCAGATGGTGGGCGAGTACCTGACCCAGTCGGGCTTCGCCTTCAACCATGCCGGTGACGGCGCCAGCGGCCTCGAGCAGCTGCAGCAGCACGCCCCCGACCTCGTGATCCTCGACCTGATGCTGCCCGACACCGACGGCCTGGAAGTCTGTCGCCGCATCCGCGCCCTGCCCGGCCCCATCTCCAAGGTCTCGGTGCTGATGCTGACGGCCAAGGGCGACCCGATGGACCGCATCATCGGCCTGGAGATCGGTGCCGACGACTACCTGCCCAAGCCCTTCGAGCCCCGCGAGCTGCTCGCGCGCATCCGCGCCGTGTTGCGCCGGCGCAGCGAGAACGCCACCGAGAGCGAAGCCTCCACCGTGATGCGCTTCGGCACGCTGGAGATCGACCGCAACGCGCGCACCGTGTCGGTGGCCGGCGCGCTGGCCGACCTCACCTCCTACCAGTTCGACCTGCTGGTCGCGATGGCCGAGCGCGCAGGCCGCGTGCTCACGCGCGACCAGATCATGGAAGCCGTGCGCGGCCGCGAGCTCGAAGCCTTCGACCGCTCGATCGACGTGCACATGGGCCGCATCCGCGCCGCGATAGAAGTCGACGCCAAGAACCCCAAACGCATCCTCACCGTGCGCGGCGTTGGCTACGTCTTTGCCAAGCAACAAGACTGACGCTTGATGCTGCGCAAGCTGTACTCCCGCCATCTCTACGTCCGCATCTGGCTTGCGGTGGTGGGCGGCGTGGTCATCCTCACGCTGATGGCCAACTGGATCGTGCGCGAGGCCGCCGAGGCCGAGCGCGAGCGCCTGGCGCCAGTGCCGCGCGAGGTGGTCGTACTCGACGCGCAGGACAAGAAGATCGGCGCTGGCACCGCACTGCGCGTGCCGGGCCAGGGCCTGGAGTTCGACGTGACGCTGAGCGACGGCAAGGCCATCACGCTGCGCGTGGCGCCACGGGAGCGCCCCACCGGCACCGGCGGCTTCGCGCCGTGGCGCACGCCCTTCGGGCTGGGCTGGATGATCGCGCTGGTGGGCGTGGCGGTGGCGCTGGGCGTGTACCCGATCGTGCGGCGCATCACCCAGCGGCTTGAGTCGTTGCAGCGCGGCGTCCAGCGATGGGGCGAGGGGGATCTCTCGGTGCGTGTGACCGAAGAAGGGCAAGACGAAGTGACTGATCTCTCCAAACGATTCAACGCGTCGGCCGAGCGCATCGAACAGCTGGTGCGCTCGCACAAGTCGCTGCTGGCCAATGCATCGCACGAACTGCGCTCGCCGCTCACGCGCATCCGCATGAGCCTCGAACTGATGGGCGACCAGCCGAGCCCCAAGTCGCGCGAGGAAATCTCGCGCAACATCGGCGAGCTCGACCAGTTGATCGACGAGATCCTGCTGGCCAGTCGTCTGGACGCCAGCGAGGCCGACATGGGCACCGTCGAGGCCGTCGACCTGACCGGCCTGGCCGCCGAGGAATGCGCTCAGGTGAATGCCGAGCTCGACCTGGCCGAGGGCACCGACAACGCGACGCTCACCGTGCCCGGCGTGTCGCGCCTCTTGCGCCGCGCGATCCGCAATCTGCTGGAAAACGCCCGCCGCTACGGTGCCGGCGAGATCAGCGTGGAACTGGGCAGCGCCAACGGCTTTGCCACGGTGCGCGTGAACGACCGCGGCCCCGGCGTGCCGCCTGCGCTGCGCGAACGCATCTTCGAGCCCTTCTATCGGCTGCCCGGCGCGAGCGAACGCAACGGCGGCGTGGGCCTCGGGCTGGCGCTGGTCAAGTCGATCGCCGAGCGACACGGCGGCACGGTGCGCTGCGAAGACGCGCCAGAGGGTGGCGCGAGCTTCGTGATCCGCCTGCCGGTCGCAGTACACGCCCACTGAACGCGCCGCGGCGGCGCTCCGCGCAAAGTCAGGTCGGGGGCATTGGCCCCACCTAAAATCCCGCCCCTATGCAGAGATCGCACATCGTTCGGCCCGCGGCCATGTTCTGGGGGCTGGTGGTGTTCATGCCGGTCGGCGTCACCTACCTGTCGGCCATCCTCCTGTTGGTGACGATGCTCATCGCCGGCGGCTACAGCGAACGCTTCGCGCGCCTGCGCGCCAACCCGCTGTGGTGGCCGGTGGTGGCCTACCTGACCTGGACCCTCCTCGTGCTGGCCTTCGGGCCGCACTACCCCGAAACCCCTTCCAACCTGTTCCACGGCCTGCGGATAGGTCTCACGATCCTGATGGCGATGGCGCTCACGCGCGAGGAAGCGATCTGGGCGCTGCGCGGCTTCCTGCTGATCGCGGCGCTGAACATCCTGCTGATCGTGCTTCATTACGCCATCGGCTTTCCGGTCTGGTCGCCGCTGCGCGGGGTGGTCATGGAGGTGGGCAACAAGTCGATCAGCAACGCGCTGCTGTTCAGCGTGGTGGCCACCACGGCCGCCGTGTGGGGCATTGCACAGATCGCCGCGCACAGGCCGCTGCGCGCCATTCCGGCCTTCTTGCTGATGCTGGGGCTGGGCTTCGTGGTCGCGCTGCCGCTGACCTCGCGCACCTCGGTACTCGCACTGCTGCTGGTGGTTCCGGTGGTGTGCATCCATCAGTGGCGCAACCATCTGAAGATGCTGGTGAGTGCGCTGGTGCTGGGAGCGGTCGTGATCGGGGCCGCGCTCTACCAGTTGCCGCAGCTTCAGCACAAAGTCGAGACGGGCGTTCAGGAAATCGAGGAGGCGCAAACCGGCGCGGTCTTCCACGGAAGCTGGGTCATCCGGTACTACATGTACCGCGACACCGGCCTCATGATCGCCGACCGGCCGCTCACCGGCTGGGGCATCGGCGGCTGGACCAGCCAGTGGCACAAGCGCGGCCCGGCCCTGTTCGCGGACTCGAACATGCCGCACAACGACTTTCTCTGGGTGGGCGCGCAGGGCGGATTGCCCGCGCTGCTGAGCCTGCTGGTCATCATGGTGGCGGCGGTATGGCAGGCGTGGAGGCGTCCCGACATTGCCGGCCGCTTTGCGTTGGCCGCAACGCTGATCGCGCTGATCGCATCGAGCGTGAACTCGGCCATGCGCGATGCGCAGATCGGACTTGCGCTGCTCTGGATCGCGATGGTGTACCTGAGGCTCGCGCAAGAAAAGAACGACCCCGCGCCGTGGCGCGACCTGTGGCCTTGGCCCAAGAAGCCGGCTCTCGCCGCGCAAGCCTGAAAGACATCGCATGCGCTTTCCTCGCCTGTGGCTCTGGCAGGGCCTGATCGCCGCGTCACTTGCCTGGACCCTCGGCGGTGCACAGGCTGCCTCGCTGAACGTGCAGACGCTCACGCGGCAGGCTGGCAAAACCGCCGACCAGAAGTTTCCCTTCGTCCAGTCGGAGGACGCCCGAGTCGCAACGCGCATCAACCAGTGGCTCTTCCTGGAGACCTTCGAGATCCCGGCGCCCGTGCGTGCAGCCGACGGTCTGCGCGGGATGGGCGGGCAGCAATGGCAAAACATGCCGGAGCTCGGCTACACGGTGCTGCGCAACGACGCGCGCTTGCTGTCGCTGCGTATCGAGGGCGAGGGTTGCGGCGCCTACTGCGAGCCCTTCACATACGCCCATGCCTTCGATGCGATCACAGGCCGCCACCTCGAGGCCCAGGACCTGTTCACGCCGCAGGGACTGCAAGCGCTCGCCGGCAAGATCGACGCGAACAATGCCGCGACCCTTCGAAAGGAAATTGCGTCGCTGCAAAAAGCGAAGAAGGCACCGCAATCCAGGGATGGCAGATCGGCCAATGACTACGACGCCACGATCGACCTGTATGAGGACTGCCTGTCCCGCAGGGACGCCGAGTACCGGAAGATCGAAGGCGTGGGCCGGATGGAGATCGAAACCGGCGCCGTGCTGTTCGCACAGGGCCGCTGCAGCAACCACGCCATGCGCGCACTCGACGACATCGGCAGTTTCAGCACGCGCTTGCCAGCTTCGCAACTCAAGCCCTGGCTGACAGGCTACGGCCGCACGCTGCTGCTCGGCGAGGGCAACGCCCCGGCGCCCACCTCGCCGTTCGGCCAGGTGCTGCGCGGCAGCATCGACGGGCGGCTGCCGATCACGCTGCGGTTGCCGCTGACCGGTGGCGGCGATGGACAGGTGAACGCGGTGTACTTCTACGACCGCTATCGCAAGCCCATCTCCGTGTCCGGTCAATACCGGAACGGCGTGCTGGAGCTGGAGGAGTCCGAATCCAAGGCGCGACTGCGGCTCAAGCCGGAAGGCACCACGCTGCGCGGCGAATGGCGCAGCGACCAGAAGACACTCCCTGTGGTCCTCGCGCCCTGACTCAGCTGTTCTTGTTGCGCCGGGCTTCAGCCGCCGCGTGCTGCTTGCCGGCAAAGCCAACGAAGAACCAGATCACCAGCGCGTGCAGCACGCCGACGAACAGCAGCACCAGCATCGTCGTCCCGAGCGCAAGGACCGGCGCGCCGGAAAAAAGGCCGGCCGCCGCCGTCACCGCAGCCTGCATGGCCATGTCGATGACCAGCATGCCCACGATGGCGCGCTTTTTTTCGTCGGGGGTGAAGTAGCGGCCATTCTTCTTGGCGAAGTCCATGCACACCCACGTCACCGCGGCGAGCAAGGCGGCCACGTTGCCACTGGTGTGGGAACTGGCACCCGCCAGGTTCAGCACCACGGCGACGACCACCAGCAGGACCAGGTAGGCCGCTGCAAAGCGGCACAGGAGGCCCCGCAGCGTCACGTCAGTGGCGCGCCGAGACGGTTTCGCCGGCCTTCAGCCGGTACACCGTGCCGCAGTACGGGCACTTGGCTTCACCGGTGCGCGCCACGTCGAGGTAGACCTTGGGATGGTTGTCCCAGAGCTGCATATCCGCCTTGGGGCTGGGGCAGAACACGCCGCCCTGGTGGTTGAGCTCCTTGGCCAGGAGTTCGATGACTGCATTGGTAGACATGTGTTTTCTCAGACTTTCGTGAGCCAGTGGGCGTACTTGGGATTCTTGCCGTTCACGATGTCGAAGAAGGCAGACTGGATTTTCTCGGTGATCGGGCCACGCGAGCCGCCGTCGCCACGGTTGCCGATCTCGATGCGGTCGAGTTCGCGGATGGGCGTCACTTCGGCGGCCGTGCCGGTGAAGAAGGCTTCGTCGGAGATGTAGACCTCGTCGCGCGTGATGCGCTTCTGCACGAGCTCGATGCCGAGGTCCTTGCAGATGTGCAGGATCGTGTTGCGGGTGATGCCGTTCAGGGCGCCGGCCGACAGGTCGGGCGTGTAGACCACGCCGCCCTTGACCACGAAGATGTTCTCGCCCGCGCCTTCCGACACGAAACCGCTCGCGTCAAGCAGCAGCGCTTCGTCGTAGCCGTCGTCCAGCGCTTCCATGTTCGCCAGGATCGAGTTCGTGTAGTTGCTCACCGACTTGGCCTGCGTCATCGTGATGTTGACGTGGTGGCGGGTGTAGCTCGATGTCTTCACGCGGATGCCGCGGCGCATGCCTTCTTCGCCGAGGTAGGCACCCCAGGACCAGGCCGCGACCATGGCGTGGATCTTGTTGCCCTTGGGGCTCACGCCGAGCTTTTCGGAGCCGATCCAGATGAGGGGGCGCAGGTAGCAGCTCTCGAGTTTGTTCTCGCGAACCACCTGCTTTTGCGCTTCGTTGAGCTGTTCGTGCGAGAAGGGAATCTTCATGCGCAGGATCTTGGCGCTGTTGAACAGGCGCTCGGTGTGCTCGGCCAGGCGGAAGATGGCCGTGCTGCCGTCCGCCGTCTTGTAGGCGCGCACGCCCTCGAAGGCGCCGCAGCCGTAGTGCAGCGTGTGGCTCAGCACGTGGATCTTGGCGTCGCGCCAGTCCACGAGTTCGCCGTCCATCCAGATCTTGCCGTCACGGTCGTCCAGCGAGGGGGGGATCGAGCTCATTTCCTGATTCCTTTGGGAGCGGTGTGGGGGTGCGACAGAGGGGGCAGTCGCAAAAGCTTTCGATTTTACGGCGGCGCCCGGAACGGGGTGCCCGACAATGGCCGGTTGTGCAAACCAGTGGAAAAAGGGTTTCCGTGTCCGTATTCAAGAACGTCATCGTCTATCGCATCGAACCTGCCTGGTCCCAATCACTGGCCGAGGCAGAAGAGGGGCTGGGCAAGCACCGCTTCGAGCCCTGCGGCCCCTCGCAGGAAAAGTCCGCCGGCTGGGCCGAGCCCCGCGGCGAAGCCGGCGGCCCGCTGGTCGAATCCATCGACGGCCAGTGGCTCGTCGAATACATGATCGAGAGCAAGCAGGTCCCCGGCTCCGTGGTGCGCCGCAAGCTCGACGAGCGCTGCGCGCAGATCGAGGCCACCACCGGCCGCAAGCCCGGCAAGAAGGAAAAGAAGGAGCTCAAGGAAGACATCACCCTGGAGCTGCTGCCGATGGCCTTCACCCGCAGCGCGCGCGTGGCGGTGTGGATCGACAAGGCCGAGAACCGCCTCGTGATCAACAGCGGCAACGCCTCGCGCGCCGACGAAGTGGTCACCAGCCTGGTGAAGTCGCTCGACGGCTTTGCGGTGGCCCTCATCAACACGCAGATCGAGCCAGCCGCCGCCATGGCCAACTGGCTGCTGACGCAGGAGCCGCCGGCCGGCTTCACCATCGACCGCGAGTGCGAGCTCAAGGCCTCGGACGATTCGAAGGCCGTGGTGCGCTACGCCAAGCACCCGCTGGACATCGAGGAAGTGCAAAAGCACATCACCGACGGCAAGCGCCCCACGCGTCTGGCGCTCACCTGGGACGACCGCGTGTCGTTCGAGCTCACGCACGGCATGCTGATCCGCAAGATCGTGTTCCTCGAAGGCACGGGCGACGGCGCGGCCGGCGGCAAGAAGGAAGACAACTACGACGCCGACGTGGCGATCGCCACCGGCGAGCTCGGCCAGCTCGTGCCGGCGCTGCTCGACGCATTGGGCGGCGAAGCGGCGTTCGGTGCTGCGTCAGCGGACGAAGCACCGAAGCCCGCCGCGAAAACGGCGGCACCCACCACCACGACCCCGGCCGATACCGCCGAGGAAGAGGAAGACGCGCCGTTCTGATCGAAGGCGTTCAGGCGACCAGATAGGTCTGCGCGAGCCGCACCCAGCAGGCCGCACCCAGCGGCAGCACCTGGTCGTTGAAGTCGTAGCCGGGGTTGTGCACCATGCAGCCGCCGAACTGGCCCTCCCCGTTGCCGAGCAGCAGATAGCAGCCCGGCAACTCGGCGAGCATCCAGGCGAAGTCCTCGCTGCCCGCAAAACCCTTCGGGGCCTCGGTGACGACGTGTTCCGCGCCGACGAGTTCGGCGCAGACCTGCGCCATCAGCCGGCACTCGGCCGCGGTGTTGACCACCGGCGGCACGAGCTGGCGGTAGTTGATCTCGGCCTCCACGCCATGGGCCTGCGCCGTGAGGCTCACGATCTCGCGGATGCGCTGCTCGACCACCGCACGCGTTTCGGGCCGTGCCGCCCGCACATTGAGGCCGAGCGCCACCGATTGCGGAATCACGTTGTGCGTGGCGCCGCCGCGGATGAAGCCGACCGACACGACGGCCGTGTCGCCCGGCGTCACGTTGCGCGCCACCACGGTCTGCAAGGCCGTCACCACGGCGGCCGCCGCCGGCACCGGATCGCGCGAGAGGTGCGGCATGGCGCCATGCCCGCCCACGCCCTTGATCGTGACGTCCGCCACGTCCGAAGACAGCGTGACCGGCCCCTCGATCACGAGGAAGCTGCCGACCGGCACGCCCGGCGCGTTGTGCAGCGCGTAGACCGCATCGCAGGGAAAACGCTCGAACAGGCCGTCCTGGATCATCGCGCGCGCGCCGCAGAGATTCTCTTCGTCGGGCTGGAAGATCAGGTTCAGCGTGCCATCGAAATCGCGGCGCTTCGCCAGCGCCTTGGCGGCCGCGAGCAGGATGGCGGTGTGGCCGTCGTGGCCGCAGGCATGCATGCGGCCGTGGGTCTTGCTCGCATATGGCAGGCCCGTGGCCTCGACGATGGGCAGCGCGTCCATGTCGGCGCGGATGCCCAGCCGGCGCGTGCCGTTGCCGACCTTGAGCTGCGCCACGATGCCGGTCCTGCCGATGCCCGTGTGCACCTCGTAGCCCCATTCGCGCAGCAGGTTGGCGACGAGCTCGCCGGTGGCGCCCACCTCGAAGCCGAGCTCGGGGTTGGCGTGAATCTGGCGGCGGATGTCGACGAACGCCTGGGTGTCGACGTCGGCCTGAGGCAGCAATCGGGACAAAAGCCGGGTGGTCTGGAGACTGAGTTCGCGGGTCATGGATGTGGTGGTCTGTTGTTCTTGGATGCAGGGGAAGAATTTCAGTCGACCCGGCGTGCGTTCAGGCCCATGACCGCACAGATGCTCAACACGCCACAGGCCATCATGTAGAAGGCCGGCGACATCGGGTTGCCGGTCGTGGCGAGCAGCCAGGTCACGATGAATTGCGAGGAGCCGCCGAACACCGTCACGCCGACGCTGTAGATCACCGAGATGCCGCTGGCGCGCACGCCGATCGGCAGCATCTCAAGCAGCATCAGGAACAGCGGCGTGGTGCCAAGGTTCACGATCGCCGTCAGCAGCACCGACAGGCACAGCACCAGCGGCACGCTCGGGTGGTGGTTGATGAGCCAGAACGCCGGGTACACGGCCAGCACGCCGATCACCAGCGAGCCGATCACCAGGGGCTTGCGGTTCGGCAGCCTGTCGGCCAGGCGCCCGGCCACGAGCGCCACCGCGAACATCGTGATGCCGGTGGCGCAGCCCGACAACAGCGAGAGCGACGGCGGCATGTGCAGCACGCGGATCATGTAGGTCGGCATGAAGAACACGACCAGGTACATGGCGGCCGTGCCCGCCGTGATGGACAAGATGCCCTTGAGCACCGTGCCTGCGTGCTCGCGCAGCAGCCGGCCCATGGGGCTGGATTCGTGGCTGCGGGCCTGGTGCGTTTCCTCGAGGTGGGCGCGGATGTAGAAGCCGACCGGCGCGATCAGCAGGCCGAACAGGAAAGGCAGGCGCCAGCCCCAGCTCTCGAGCGAGGCCTGCGGCAGCGCCGCGTACAGCGCCGCACCGGTGAGCGCGCCCAGCACCGCCGCCACGCCCTGGCTCGCGAGCTGCCAGCTCACGCGAAAGCCGCGGCCCCGGATGCCGCCCGATTCCATCAGCATCGAGGTGGCGGCGCCCACCTCACCGCCGAGCGAAAAGCCTTGCAGCAAACGCCCGGCCAGGATCATCAGCGAGCCGAACACGCCAGCCGACGCGTAAGTGGGCGCGAGCGCGATGCACAGCGTGCCGGCCACCATGAGGCCGATGGTGAGCGTCAACGCGGCCTTGCGCCCCTTGCGGTCGGCGTAGTTGCCGATGATCACGCCGCCCAGCGGCCGCATCACGAAGCCGATGCCGAAAGTGGCCACGGCCAGCAGCAGCGAGCCGTACGGACTGTCCGACGGGAAGAACAGCTTGCCGATCAGGAGCGCGAAGAAGCTGTAGACAGTGAAGTCGTACATCTCGAGCGCATTGCCCAGCGAGCAGGCGGCGATCAGGCGGAACTGGCTTTGCTTGCCCTTGGCTTGCACGGCATCCGTGCCATTTGCAGCATCTGCGGCGTGGGAAGAAGACGGCCAGGCGGCGGCCGGAGGGGCGCGGCGCATCTGGCTTGCGGGCAAAGCGGCTTCACTCATCGAATCGACTCCACGAACAGGATTTGCGGCGGAGTATTCAGGCAAAGCGCGCCAGCGCAGAATCACATATTTTCATGCTGATAACCAAATGGAATCCCCCAAGGGGTTCCCCGGGGATCACGGAGGCACCATGAAGCTGCAACAACTGCGCGTTCTGCTGGCGGTCGCCCAGAACGGAAGCATCCATGAGGCGGCACGCAGCCTGCACATCACACAGCCGGCGCTGTCCAAGACGATTGCCGAACTGGAGCGCGAACTGGGCGTGACGCTGATGCTGCGCACCACGCGCGGCGTGAATCTCACGGCCTATGGCACGGCGCTGGTCAAGCGCGCCAGCCTGGTCGAGCAGGAGCTGCGGCATGCGCTCGAAGACATCGAGGCGATTCGCGGACACGACGAGGCGCAACTCAACATCGGCTTTACCGCCGTGGCCTCGGGCGGGCCGCTGCCCAATACGATGGCGTCGTTCAGGCAGCGCTTTCCCAACGTGGCGCTGCGCGCCTACGAGCAACGGCCGCAGCAGCTCTTCGAAGGGCTGCGCGAAGGCCGGCTCGACCTGGCACTGGTCTCGACCTGCAACGGCCCGGGCACCAACGTCTTTCAGTGGGAGCCGTTGTTCTCGCTGTCGATGCACGTGGCGGTGCGCACCGGCCATCCGTTGCGGCGGGTGCGCAAGCTGCGCACGTTGCTGGAGGCCGACTGGCTGGTGCTGGACCCCGTCGACGAGCCCGGCAGCCCGCTGGTGTCCACGATGCGCGTGAACGGGCTGGAGATGCCCAAGCGCATGGTGCAGAGCGCGTCGAACCTGCTCGGCCTGCAATTGGCCACGCAGACCGACCTGATCAGCATGTGGTCGGACACCGTGTTCCACGACGCGGGGGCGGTGCGAATGCAGCCCGGCCTGCTGGAACGCCTGCCGATCACCGACGAGGTGCCGGACTTCGATGTCTACCTGGTCTATCGCTCGGCCGACCTGATGACCCACATATGCGCCGAATTCGCCAAGGAAGTGCGCCACCACGCGAAGGTGAATCCGCTGTGGCGCCGGCCGCGCCGCAGGGCCGCTGCGGCCTAGGGCCTGTTCACACTATTTCAGGGGAAACCTCGGGCCGCGTCATTTCCCAACTCTGCAGCTTGCCGCCGTTGAACACCGCATCGACGTACGAGCCACCCGTATCGGTCCAGCGGTAGAGCTCGGGCTGCGTGTCCGCGGGGGAGCGCAACTCGCCGAGTGCGCGGGTCATGGCGATGACGTGCATCAGGGTCACGCCCTGCTTGAGCTTGGCGTTGAGCATCACCGCGCTCGCGACATAGCCCACCGGCCGGTCGGCGGCCCGCTTGAGCACCTGCATCGCGCGGTTGAAGTGCAGCAGCAGGAACATCACGATGACCCCGCCGGTCAATGCGACGCCGGCCCAGCCGTAGCTGCGCCACGCCAGGGCGAGAAGGACGATGCCGCCCACGGGCACCAGCAATTTCTGGAAATTCATGGCGCGCATTGTCGCCGCCTGGCTGCTCGCGGCCTGACCACGGGGTTCCCGGTCATGCGGCCGGCGCGTTTGCCGACGGGTCGCGAAGTCGGCGACTCGATCGATACCCGCTCGGCTTCCGGTAGCGCGCGCTGATACCAACGCAGTGCAAGTTCACCGCAGCGACGGGGCAAGGCACGGGTTTCATTCGAAAGTTCGCATATCGGTCGGGGGGCGATTTTGCTGTATCGACCGTGGCTACCACCGGGGGCAAAAAACGGTACTCGCCTCGAAATGCACATGCCATGGTGGCGTCAGGCGGCACATTTCATCCCACGGATCGACAAAGAACAGTTTTCAGGGAGAGGCGATCCAGGTTGTGGATTCGCGAAAAGCCGGTGTGGCGAACGCCAACGGCCATCGCGGCGGCAACCCGGATCGCCAGACATCGATGAACGCGGCCACGCCAGACAGCGGACCGGCGTTCACGAACACATCGGGGGATAGGGAGGGTGGCCCGGCGCGTCAAAGACGCGCCGGGCATTTTTTTGCCCGCGGGATCAATCGATCAGTCAATCGAGGCGGCGAACGATATCCATTGCTTCTTCGATGCGTTCGACGGCGTGGATCGTCAACCCTTCGATCTCCTTGGTGCCTTTGCGCGGCGCGTTCGCCTTGGGCACCACCGCGATGCTGAAGCCCAGCTTGGCGGCTTCGCGCAGGCGCTCCTGACCGCGTGGCGCGGGGCGCACCTCGCCGGCCAAGCCCACTTCGCCGAACGCAATGAACCCCTTGGGCAGCGGCCTCCCGCGCAGGCTCGAGGTGATGGCCAGCATCACGGCCAGGTCGGCCGCGGGTTCGCTGATGCGCACACCGCCCACCGCGTTCACGAACACGTCCTGGTCCATGCAGGCCACGCCCGCGTGGCGGTGCAGCACCGCGAGCAACATCGCGAGGCGGTCGCGGTCCAGGCCCACCGAGAGGCGCCGCGGACTCGGCCCGCCGTTGTCGACCAGCGCCTGGATCTCCACCAGCATCGGCCGTGTGCCCTCGAGCGTGACCAGCACCACGCTGCCGGGCACCGGCTCGGCGTGCTGGCTCAGGAAGATCGCGCTCGGGTTGGCCACGCCCTTGAGGCCCCGCTCGGTCATCGCGAACACGCCGATCTCGTTGACCGCACCGAAGCGGTTCTTGATGGCGCGCACGAGGCGAAAGCTCGAATGCGTGTCGCCCTCGAAATACAGCACCGTGTCGACCATGTGTTCGAGCACACGCGGACCGGCGAGCGCGCCCTCTTTGGTGACGTGGCCCACCAGCACCACGGCCGTGCCGCTGGTCTTGGCAAAGCGCGTGAGATGCGCCGCGCATTCGCGCACCTGCGCCACCGAGCCGGGGGCCGAGGTGAGCTGGTCTGAATACACCGTTTGAATGGAGTCGATCACTGCGATCGCGGGCCGCGTGGCGTCGAGCGTGGCGATGATCTTCTCGAGCTGGATCTCGGCGAGCACCTGCACCTGCGAGTGATCGAGCCCGAGCCGGCGCGAGCGCAGCGCCACCTGCGCGCCGCTCTCTTCGCCCGTCACATAGAGCGCGTTCTGCCCTGCGCGCTGGAGCGCATCGACCGCCTGCAGCAGCAGCGTCGATTTACCGATGCCCGGGTCACCGCCGATCAGCGTGACGCCGCCCGACACGATGCCGCCGCCCAGCACGCGGTCGAGTTCGTCGATGCCGGTGGGCGTGCGCGCGATGTCGGTCGCCTCGATCTCCGAGAGCGTGGCCAATTCGGAGACCCCTGCCAGCGGCGAGAACTGCGTGCCGAAGCGGTTGTTGGCCGGTGCGTTGCTGCCCGCCACCTGTTCGATCAATGTGTTCCAGGCGCCGCAGCTCGGGCATTTGCCGAGCCACTTGGGGCTGGTGCCGCCGCATTCGCTGCAGACGAAAAGAGATTTGTCCTTGGCCATCCGTCGAGTTTAGGTGTCCGCACAAACCCTGATGACCGGCGGCTTGGAAAGAAATCGCCAATCATTTAACATGTTAACTAATTTGATGAGGCACCGCTCTTGAGCACCACGTTCACCCACCGCAATTTGCCGCGCCTGCTGCTGCAGGCCCGCGAAGCCGTGATGGCCCACACGCGGCCGAGCCTGCGCGAGCACGCGCTGTCCGACCAGCAATGGCGCGTGCTGCGCGTGCTCGGCGAGCACGGCGCGGTCGACACTGGCCGCGTCGCGCGCGAGGCCTTCATCCTCGGGCCCAGCCTCACCGGCGTGCTCGCGCGCATGGAGCGCGACAACCTCATCACCCGCGCCCGCGACCCCGCCGACCAGCGCCGCACCGTGGTCGAGGCCACGCCGCACGGCATGAAGCTGGTCAAGCGACTGGGCACCAGCATCGAGGCCCACTACGACTGGATGGAGAAGTCGCTCGGCAAGGCCAAGCTCACGCAGCTCTATGGGCTGCTGGACGAACTGATCGCACTGGAGCAGCCCTCATGAGCACCGCTTCGCATTTCCTTCCGACCGGCACCGTGTACGGCACGCTGCTGAACTTCCGCGCCGAGGTCGCGGCACTCGCGCCGCAGATGACCGAGCCACCCTACAAGGCGCCGCCGAAAGCGCCCGTTCTCTACGTGAAGACCGCCAACACCTGGAGTCCGCACGGCAGCGCCATCACCGTGCCCGCATCGGTTCCCGAAGTGGAGATCGGCGCGAGCATCGGCATGGTGATCGGCGCCGAGGGTGATGTCGAAGGCTTCGTGCTGATGAACGACCTGTCGATTCCGCACGCGAGCTTCTTCCGCCCGCCGGTGAAGTTCAAGTGCCTTGACGGCTTCCTCGGCATCGGCCCCACGCTGCGCGATGCGCAGGAGGTGGCCGACCCCGCGAACTTCCGCGTCGAGGTGCGCATCAACGGCGAACTGAAGCAGTCGATCGATTTCTCACAGCTCGTGCGCCCGGCGCAGCAGCTGCTCGCCGACGTCGGCGACTTCATGACGCTCGCGCACGGCGACGTGCTGATGCTCGGCTGCGACGCAGGTCGACCGCTGGCACGCGCGGGCGACCGCATCGAGATCTCGGCGAACGGTTTCGAGACACTGGCCAACACGCTGGTGCAGGAGACCGCCACATGAAGCACGCACGCGTCATTCACGAAGGCCGCGAGCACACCGGCACCGCGCACGAATTCAACGGCCAGCCGGACGCCGCCGTGCGGCTCGAAGACGGCCGCGTCGTGCCGCAAGAACAACTCATCTGGCTGCCACCGCTCGCGCCCACCACACGCCCGCGCACCATCCTCGCTCTGGGTCTCAACTACGCAGACCACGCGAAGGAACTCGAATTCAAGGCGCCTGAAGAACCGCTGGTGTTCATCAAGGGCCAGAGCACGCTGATCGGCCACCGCCAGCGCACGCGCCGCCCGGCCGGCGTGCAGTTCATGCACTACGAATGCGAGCTCGCCATCGTCATCGGCAAGACCGCTCGCCATGTGAAGCGCGACGACGCCTACGACTTCATCGGCGGCTACACGGTCGCCAACGACTACGCGATCCGCGACTACCTGGAGAACTGGTACCGCCCGAACCTGCGCGTGAAGAACCGCGACACCTGCACGCCGCTGGGCCCCTGGTTCGTCGATGCGGCCGACGTTCCCGACCCGATGGCGCTCGCGCTGCGCACCACCGTCAACGGCACCGTCACGCAGCAGGGCAACACGCGCGACATGATCTTCGACGCGCCCTTCCTCATCGCGTACTTCAGCCGCTTCATGACGCTCTCGCCGGGCGACCTGATCCTCACGGGCACACCCGACGGCGTGGTCGATTGCAAGCCGGGCGACGTCGTCGTCACCGAGATCGAGCACATCGGCGCGCTGGTGAGCACGATCGACGCGGCCTGACATTTTTTCCTGTCCCACACACATACAACCAGCGGAGACAAACGCAATGAACGCCAGAAGGAAAACGCTCGCCCTCGTGGCACTCGCTGCCTCGATGCTCGCGCTCGATGCACCGGCGCAGACAGCGGCCTATCCCACCAAGCCCGTGCGCTGGGTGGTGGGCTACCCGGCCGGCGGCGGCACGGACTTTCTCGCACGCACCGTCGGCGCGCAGGTCTCACAGCAACTGGGCCAGCCGGTGCTGGTCGACAACAAGCCCGGCGCCGGCGCGATCATCGCGTCGGAGAACGTCGCGCGTTCACCCGGCGACGGCTACACCGTGTTCTCGGCCGACAACGGCGTACTGGTCTACAACCCTGCCCTCTACAAGAAGCTGCCCTACGACGCCGAGAAAGACTTCGCGCTCGTCGGCATGATGGGCCGCTCGCCGTTGGTCATCACCGCGGCACCGAATGCCGGCGTGGCCGATGCGAAGGCGCTCATCGCCGCGCTGAAAGCATCGCCCGGCAAGTTCAGCATCGCGACGCCGGGCACCGGCAGTCCGCACCACCTGGCGATGGAACTGTTCCAGCGCGAGGCCGGCGTGTCGATGCTGCACGTGCCCTACAAGGGCGGCGCGCCCGCTTTGCAGGACCTGATGGGCGGACAGGTGCCGCTGATGATGCTCGACCTGCCCAGTGGCGTGAGCGCCGTGAAAGCCGGCAAGGTCGTGCCGCTGCTCGCAATGTCGGCCGAGCGCATTCCGCAACTGCCCAACGTGCCCACCGCCAAGGAACTGGGTTACGCCAACGTCGAGGCCTACACCTGGCAAGGCCTGGTGACGCCCGCGGCCACGCCGAAGGAAGTGCAGGCCAAGCTCGGCACCGAACTGCAGAAAGCCATGGGCGATGCCGGCGTGAAGCAGAAACTCTATGACGCCGGCTGGGAAGCACGCCCCGCCGACGCCACCGAAATGACGCGCTACACCGACGCGGAGCGCAAGAAATGGCATGCCTTGATCAAGGCGCGCGACATCAAGCTCGACTGAAACGGACACACCCTCCATGCAACAGATCAACCACCTCATCGGCGGCAAGTCCGTCACCGGCACGGACTACTTCGAGACCGTCAACCCCGCCACGCAGGAGGTGCTGGCCGAAGTCGCCTCGGGCGGCGAAGCCGAGGTGAACGCGGCTGTCGCCGCCGCCAAGGAAGCCTTTCCGAAGTGGGCCGGCATGCCCGCGCCCGAGCGCGCGAAGCTCATCCGCAAGCTCGGCGACCTGATCGCTGCGAACGTGCCCGAGATCGCGCAGACCGAGACCAACGACTGCGGCCAGGTCATCGCACAAACAGGCAAGCAGCTGGTGCCGCGCGCGGCCGACAACTTCTACTACTTCGCCGAGATGTGCACGCGCGTGGACGGCCACACCTACCCCACGCCCACGCACCTGAACTACACGCTGTTCCACCCGGTGGGCGTGTGCGCGCTGATCAGCCCGTGGAACGTGCCCTTCATGACCGCCACCTGGAAGGTCGCGCCGTGCCTGGCCTTCGGCAACACCGCGGTGCTGAAGATGAGCGAGCTCTCGCCGCTCACGGCCGCGCGCCTGGGCGAACTGGCGCTCGAAGCCGGCATTCCGCCCGGCGTGCTGAACCTCGTGCACGGTTACGGCAAGGAAGCGGGTGAGCCGCTGGTCGCGCACCCCGACGTGCGCGCCATCTCGTTCACCGGTTCCACCGCCACCGGCAACCGCATCGTGAAGAGCGCGGGCCTCAAGAAGTTCAGCATGGAGCTGGGCGGCAAGAGCCCCTTCGTGATCTTCGAAGACGCAGACCTTGACCGCGCGCTCGATGCGGCCGTGTTCATGATCTTCAGCAACAACGGCGAGCGCTGTACGGCCGGCTCGCGCATCCTGGTGCAGCAGTCGATCTATGCGGACTTCGCCGCCAAGTTCGCCGAGCGTGCGAAGCGCATCACCGTGGGCGACCCGCTTGACGAGAAGACCATCGTCGGCCCGATGATTTCGCAGGCGCACCTGGCCAAGGTGCGCAGCTACATCGAACTGGGTCCGAAGGAAGGTGCGACGCTGCTGTGCGGCGGCCTCGATGCGCCGTCGAACCTGCCGGACCGCGTGAAGAAGGGCAACTACGTCTTGCCCACCGTCTTCGCCGACGTCGACAACCGCATGAAGATCGCGCAGGACGAAATCTTCGGCCCGGTCGCGTGCCTGATTCCGTTCAAGGACGAGGCCGATGCGATCCGCCTGGCCAACGACATCCAATACGGCCTCTCGAGCTACGTGTGGACCGAGAACATCGGCAAGGCCCACCGCGTGGCTGCCGCCGTCGAGGCCGGCATGTGCTTCGTCAACAGCCAGAACGTGCGCGACCTGCGCCAACCCTTCGGCGGCACCAAGGCCTCGGGCACCGGCCGCGAGGGCGGCACCTGGAGTTATGAAGTGTTCTGCGAGCCGAAGAACGTGGCGGTGTCGCTGGGCTCGCACCACATTCCGCACTGGGGCGCGGCGTGAACGCCAGCCGCCGCGCGCTGCTGCAGGTTGCCGCCGCACTTGGGGTGCTGCCGTCGTTGGCACATGCACGCGGCGACTGGCCCAACAAGCCGGTGCGCATCGTCGTGCCCTTCACGCCGGGCGGAACCACCGACTTCGTCGCGCGGCTCATGGCGGTCGAACTCGGCAAGACGCTCGATCAGGCCGTGATCGTCGAGAACAAGCCCGGCGCGGGCACGGTGATCGGCGTCGATTCGGTCGCCAAGTCGGCGCCCGATGGCTACAGCTTCGTCTGCGTGGCCAACAGCTTCACAGCCAACCAGACGCTGGTGCGCAAGCTCCCCTACGACACGCAGAAAGACCTGCGCCCGGTCGCGCTCATGGGCATGTCGGAGCACGTGCTCGCCACGCATCCGTCGAGCGGCTTGAAGACGCTGGCCGACCTGCGCAACCAGGCCAAGGCGAAGCCCGGCACGCTGAGCTTCGCCTCCTTCGGCAACGGCACCTCGGCGCACCTGTCGGGCGAAATGCTCAAGCTCCAGATGGGCCTGGACATCGTGCATGTGCCCTACAAAGGCCAGGGCCCCGCGCTCACCGACCTGCTCGGCGGGCAGGTGACGATGATGTTCGGCAACTGGCCCGAGTTCCGCGGCCACATCCAGAGCGGCAAGCTGGTCGCGCTGGGCATGGCGACGGCGCAGCGCTCGCAGTACGCGCCGGCCATACCCACACTGGCAGAACAGGGCGTGGCCATCGAGTCCAATTCGTGGAACGGCCTGCTGGCGCCCGCCGGCACGCCCGATGCCATCGTGCTGCGCATGAACGACGAGGTGAACCGCGCACTCGCGAGCCCTGCTGTGACGGATGCCTTCCGCAAGGGCGGCATCGCGTCGCTGTCGGGCACGCCCGAGCGCTTTGCGGCCTTCATCCAGAGCGAGATCGCGAAGTACGGCGACGTGATCCGCAAAGCCAACATCCAGATCGAGGGCTGAACGATGAGCCTCTATGCGATGCAGAAATTCCTCTTCGCGCTGAACCGCGAAGCCGAAGTGCAGCGCCGGTACGCGGAAGGCGGCGAGGTGCGCACCGCGCTGCTCGCCGACTACGACCTTGACGACGAAGAGCGCGAGGCCATCGCCACCGGTGACATCGGCAAGCTCTATGTGCTCGGCTGCAACGGCCAGCTGCTGATGCATTTCGCGCCGCTGCTCGGCATCGCATGGGCCGACTATCTCGAAGCGATGCGCGAGGGCGTGCGCAAGTACGGCCCGGTCCGCGCGGGCATCTACGCAATGACAACCGGAACAGACGAAAAGGTGGCGGGCGTATGAGTCTCGTATTCGCAGGCGTGTGCAGCCACGCCCCTGGCATCACCGGCCGCGCCCACCTGGCCGACCCGGCGGTGAAGGACGAGTTCCACGCGCAGTTCCATCGCTTCGGCGAGGCGATGCGCGCGACGAAGCCCGATGCGGTGATCGTCATCGCCGCCGAGCACTTCGCCAACTTCTTCATGAACAACATGCCGGCCTACGCCATCGGCATGGCCGACAGCTACGAGGGCCCCATCGAAGACCCGAAGTGGCTCGGCATCGAGAAGACGAAGGTGCCCGGCGACGCAGCGCTGTCGCAGCGCCTGATCCGCGAAGTGATGCAGACGGTGGACGTGGCCTACGCGGAAGAATGGAAATTCGACCACGGCATCATGGTGCCGCTGCACTTCCTCACGCCCGACTTCGACACCAAGGTCATCCCCGTGAACATCAACTGCCAGGGCCCGCCGCTCACGCCGCTGCACCGCGCATGGGCCTTCGGCGAAGCCTTGCGCCGCGCCTGCGACAAGGCGCCCGAGCGCATCGCGCTGGTGGGCACGGGCGGCATCTCGCACTGGCCGGCCACGCCCGATTCGGGCAAGGTGAATGCCGAGTGGGACGCCGAGTTCATGCGCCGCTGGTGCGCCAACGACCGCGAGGCGCTGCTCTCGCAAGACGATTACAACGACGAGGCCACCTACCGCGAAGCGGGCCAGGGCGGCTTCGAGATCCGCACCTTCCTCAGCGTGGCCGCGGCCGCGCGCGGCAAAGGCGAGATCCTTCACATGAAGGCCATCCCGATCTTCGCGGTGACCTGTACGGCCGCCACGATGTCGGTGGCATGAACGGAGAACGCACATGCCGCACCTGGTGATCCTGTACACGCCCAACATCGAAGCCGAGACCGACATGTCAGCCCTGTGCCGCACGCTCGCCGACACGATGCTGAAGCAGCATGACGAGGCGGACAAGCCCGTGTTCCCCATCGGCGGCACGCGCGTTCTGGCCTACCCCGCCGCGCACTACGCGGTGGCCGACGGCAAGGCGGACTACGCCTTCGTGTACCTCAACATCCGCATGGCCGCGGGCCGCTCCGAGGCGGTGAAGAAGAAGGCCGGCGACGAATTGCTCGCCGACGTGCGCGCGCATTTCGCACCGATCTTCGACCAGCGCCACATCGGCATCACGCTGCAGATCGACGAGAGCCCGGGTCAGGTGTACGACGGCAAGCACAGCAACCTGCACCCCCTGTTCAACAAGCCATAAGAAGAAGCGAACCATCATGCTGCCCCAAGCCACCATCGCCCAACTGGCTGCCGAGCTGCACGAGAGCGAGAAATCGCGCGTGCAGGTCGAGCATTTCTCCAAGCGTTTTCCAGAGATGACCGTCGAGGACGGCTACGCCATCTCGCGCGAATGGGTGAAGAAGAAGATCGCCGAAGGCCGCACGGTGAAAGGCCACAAGATCGGTCTCACCTCGCGCGCGATGCAGCAGTCCAGCCAGATCGACGAGCCCGACTACGGCACGCTGCTGGACGACATGTTCTTCGAGCAGGGCGGCGACATTCCCTTCGCGCGTTTCATCGCGCCGCGCATCGAGGTGGAGCTGGCCTTCATCCTCGGCAGGAAGCTGCAGGGCCCGAACGTCACGATCTTCGATGTGCTGGCCGCCACCGACTACGTGGTGCCCGCCATCGAGATCATCGATGCGCGCATCGAGCAGTTCGACCGCCACACCAAGGCCCCGCGCAAGGTGTTCGACACCATCTCCGACAACGCGGCCAACGCCGGCATCGTGATGGGCGGGCGGCCGGTGAAGCCCGATGCGGTCGACCTGCGCTGGGTGAGCGCGCTCCTTTACAAGAACGGCGTGATCGAGGAAACGGGCGTGGCCGCGGGCGTGCTCAACCATCCGGCCACCGGCGTCGCATGGCTCGCGAACAAGCTCGCGCCGTGGGACGAATGCCTCGAAGCTGGCGAAGTGGTGCTGAGCGGCTCGTTCACCCGCCCGACCACCGCGCTGCCGGGCGACACCTTCCACGTCGACTACGGCCCGCTCGGCGCCATTTCATTCCGCCTTGTCTGAAAGAAAGACGTTCATGCAAACCCCCATCAACACCTTCAAGCAAGCCATGCTGGCCGGCGAGCAAAAGATCGGCCTCTGGGTCGGCTTGGCCGACAGCTACGTCGCCGAGATCCTCGCGGGCTGCGGCTACGACTGGCTGCTGGTCGACGGCGAGCACGCGCCCAACGACGTGCGCTCGGTGCTCGGTCAGTTGCAGGGCATTTCGAGTGCATGGTCGGCGCAGCCCGAATCGGAGCGCTCGCATCCTGTCGTGCGCATTCCGACCGGCGACACCACGCTGATCAAGCAGTACCTGGACGTCGGCGCGCAGACGCTGCTGGTACCCATGGTCGATACCGCCGAGCAGGCCGCGCGCATGGTGCAGGGCATGCGCTATCCGCCCGAGGGCATCCGCGGCATGGGCAGTGCGCTCGCGCGCGCCTCGCGCTGGCAGGCCTACCCGCAGTACCTGCACGAAGCGAACGCGCAGACCTGCCTCCTGGTGCAGGCCGAGACGGTCGAGGCGATGAAGAACCTGGACGCCATCGCGGCCACGCCGGGCGTGGACGGCGTGTTCATCGGGCCGGCGGACCTGTCGGCCTCGATGGGCTTCGTGGGCCAGCCCAACCACCCCGAGGTGCAGGCGGTGATCGCCGATGCCATCGCGCGCATCCTGAAAGCCGGCAAGGCACCGGGCATTCTCTCGACCACCGAGGAGCAGGCGCGCAAGTGGCTCGCGGCCGGTGCGCTGTTCGTGGCTGTGGGGGTGGACACCATCGTGCTCACGGCCGCGGCCAAGCAGCTCGCGGCGAAATACAAGAACGCCGCAGGCGCCGCGACGCCCAACGGCTACTGAAGTCCTTTCACACCGGGAGTCCCAGATGAAACGCATGATCCTTGCCGCCGCACTCGCGACGGCCACCCTCTTCCTCGCAGCCTGCGCACAACCGGGCGGCAGCCCGAGCACCCTGGCCCGGCAAGAGGCCAATCGCCAGGCCGTGCTCGCCTTCTACGAGAAGGGCCTGAACCAGAAAGACGCCGAGGCCGCCCTGCAGTACGTGGGCAACCGCTACGTGCAGCACAACCCCACGGCAGCCGACGGCCCCGAGGGTTTTCGCAAGTTCATCGCTTTCCTGCGCGAGAAGTTTCCGAAGTCGCACAGCGAGATCAAGCGCTCCTTCGTCGAAGGCGACTACGTGATCCTGCACGTGCATGCGGTGCGCGAGCCGGGCACGCGCGGCAACGCCATCGTGGACATCTTCAAGCTGGAGAACGGCAAGATCGTCGAGCACTGGGACGTGAACCAGCCCGTGCCCGAAACCGCCGCCAACAAGAACGGAATGTTCTGACAACGAACTCACCGGTGCACTCGCGGATGGAGGAAATCGTGTCGCGGCTTTCAAAACGTGAGGTAAACGCGGGGGTCCCGCGCCACGCCTTGCTGGAAAAATACGCGCTCCCGAACCATCACCACCCGGAGAGAGACCCATCATGAGCTTCACACGCCGCCAGATCCTTCAGACCACCGGCGCCTCGGCGCTGCTTGCGAGCATCGGCCAGCAGGCCTACGCGCAGGCCGGCATCGAGACCGCGACCATCGTCACCGGCTTCGCGGCAGGCGGCACCTCGGACACCATCTGCCGCCGCGTGGCGCAGAAGCTCAGCCCCGAGTACGCCAAGGCTGCCGTGGTGGAGAACCGCACCGGCGCGGGCGGCCAGATCGCGGTCACCTACGTGAAGGGGCGCCCCGCCGACGGCACCACCATCCTGCAGACGCCGACCTCGATCCTCACGATCTATCCGCACATCTACAAGAAGCTGCCGTACGACCCGATGGTGGACCTCACCCCGGTCAGCATCGGGTGCATCTTCGACTTCGGCTTTGCCGTCGGTCCGTCGGTGCCGGCCAGCGTGAAGAGCGTCCCCGAGTTCCTGGCCTGGGCCAAGGCCAACCCGGCCGGCGCCAACTACGGCTCGCCGGCCGCGGGCTCCACGCCGCACTTCATCGGCGCGCTGCTGGGCATGCAGGCCGGCGTCGATCTCAAGCACGCGGGTTACCGCGGCACGCAGCCGGCCATGCTCGACCTGCTGGGCGGGAATATCTCGGCGGTGTCGGGGCCCATCGGCGACATCACGCAGCACCTGCCCTCGGGCAAGGTGCGCATCCTGGGCGTCTCGGGTGCCAAGCGCAGCCGCTTCGCGCCCGATGTGCCGACCTTCGGCGAGCAGGGCATCAAGAACATGGCGCACAGCGAGTGGTTCGCCTTCTTCCTGCCGGCCAAGGCTTCGCCCGAACTGGTCGCGCGCCTGAACACCGCGATGAAGAACTCGCTCGCACAGAAAGACGTGATCGACGGCCTGGGCACCTTCGGGCTGGAAGCCATGTCTTCCACGCCCGCGGAGCTGACCGAGCTGCTCAAGAAAGACACCGCCAAGTGGGCGCCGATCGTCAAAGAGGTCGGCTTCACCGCGGAAGGTTAACCGCATGAAGGAACTGCAATGAACACACTCGCCACCACGCCCTCGGCGCTGGTCCATCCCTCGATCCACCCCGACGAGCGCGCCGCGCGCGAAGAGCTCGCTGCCTGCTATCGCGTTTTCGCGATGCTGGGCTGGGTCGAGATGATCTACAACCACATCACGGTGCGACTGCCCGACAGCGTGACCGGTGGCGAGAAGCAGTTCCTCATCAACCCCTTCGGTCTGCACTACAGCGAAGTGACGGCCAGCAACCTCGTGAAGATCGACCTGCACGGCAAGGTGCTCGACGGATCGTCGTACCCGGTGAACCCCGCCGGCTTCACCGTGCACGCCGCCATCCACGACGGCCTGCCCGGCGCGCACTGCGTGATGCACACCCACACCACGGCCGGCGTGGCCGTGGCCTGCCTGCAGGGCGGCCTGCAGCAGACCAACTTCTATACCGCCCAGCTGCACGGCATGGTGGCGTATCACGACTTCGAGGGCATCACGATCCATGCCGACGAAGGCCCGCGCCTCCTCCAGAGCATCGGCAACCGCAACGCGGTGATCCTGCGCAACCACGGCCTCCTGGCTTGGGGACAGACGCTGCCGCAGACCTTCGCGATCCTGTGGACGCTGCAGCGCGCCTGCGAGATCCAGATGGCGACCTTCTCGATGGGCGCCGCCATCCCGGTGAGCGAGGAGATCGCGCAGCGCTGCACGCGCGATGCGCTGCAGTTCAGCCCCGCGCACGGCGCCGGGCAGGACGTGTTCAATGCGCTGATGCGGCAAGTGGACCGCATCGATCCAGGCTACAGAAACTGAAGAAATCGAGGCGAGCTTCCCCATGAAGATTTGTATTTACGGCGCCGGCGCCATCGGCGGCTGGATCGGTGCCGGCCTCGCGCAGGCCGGCGAGCGGCTCAACGTGGTCGCGCGCGGCGCGACGCTCGAAACCCTGCAACAAGACGGCCTTTCGCTGATGCGCGGCGACGTGCGCACGCGCGTACCCGTCAACGCGGTGGCCGACCTCGAGGCGCTCGGCGTGCAGGACCTGGTGGTGATCGCCGTGAAGGCGCCCGCGCTGGCCGCCGTGGCCGAGCGCATCGGCCCGCTGATCGGGCCCGACACCCTCGTGCTGGTCGCGATGAACGGCGTGCCGTGGTGGTTTCTGGAAGGCGGCTTCGGCGGCGAGATCACGGGCCACCGGCTGGCCGCGGTGGACCCCGACGGCGCCATCGCCAGGGCCATTCCGGCCCGCAACGTGATCGGCTGCGTGGTGCATGCAAGCTGTTCGCTCGACGGACCGGGCGTGGTGCGGCATCACTTCGGCAACGGGCTGATCGTCGGCGAGCCGTCGGGCGAGGCCACGCCGCGCGTGAAGAAGCTGGTCGAGCTCCTGAACCGCGCGGGCATCGACACCACGCTGTCGCCGCAAATCCAGAAGGATGTGTGGTTCAAGCTCTGGGGCAACATGACGGTGAACCCGATCAGTGCACTGACCGGCGCCACCACCGACCTGATCATGGGCGACGACTACGTGCGCGGATTCATCTCGGCCGTGATGCTCGAAGCCAAGGAAATCGGCCGCCGCATCGGCATCGAGATCACCCAGAGCCCCGAAGACCGGCACCAGATCACAAAGAAGCTCGGCGCATTCAAGACCTCGATGCTTCAGGACGTGGAAGCCGGGCGATCGGTGGAACTCGATGCGCTGGTGACGGTGGTGCGCGAGCTGGGTGTGCTGACGGGCGTGGCCACGCCGTTCACCGATGCGCTGCTGGGGCTGGCGCGGTTGAGGACAAGGCAGCTCGGGCTGTACTGAGCGCCGCCCCGCCTACCAAAGCTTTTCGGGCGTGGCGGCCAGCGCCTCGGTGCAGCTGGCCAACGCCTTCGCGCGCTCCTCGCGCAGCCGCTGCCAGTTGTCGACCTGCCACTGCGTCCAGGCGACGGGTTCCGACTGGTAGAAGCACGCAGCCGGCGGGCGCATGAAGCCGGGGCGACCGAGTTGGGCGCCGAACTTCAGACGGAACAGTTCGTCGGTTCCCGTCAGGTTCTCGTAGACCAGGTGCCAGAGGCCCGGGTTCAACGGCGTGTCGGCTTCCTTCTGCACGCGACCCGCTTCCTCGATTTCTTCGGGGGTAGAGCCGTCGGTCAGCGCGAGGGCGTGCGCAGCCTCGGCACGCTTGCGGTAGATGTCGGTGGCGACCTTGCTCAGGGCGTCGGTCAATTCGCCGATGGCCGGGTTGGCGCTTACCGGATCGTCCTTGAGCTCTTCCAGCGTCGTGCCGGCGAGTTCGTCTTTCGAGAAGCCTTGCGCGCCGATGGACACCCCGCCGGCGATCAGCGACAGCGCCACGTTCAGCGCGATCTGCCCCGCCACCTGGTTGCCCGTGTTCTCGCGCCGGATCACGCGAAGCCGTTCGATGCCCGACTTGTAGGCGGCGCGGTTGAAGCGCACGCGGGTCTGCGGTGCGGCTGCCGCTTCAGCGGGCGGCGCAACGGATGGCGGCAAGGGAGCGGGGGTGTCCGCCGCCATCGCGGCGGGTGGGGCTGGTGGCGCCGGTACATCGGGCTCCGCGGCGTATGCCGAGAAGCCGAGGGTTGCCATCGCAATGCCGCAAGCGAATGCGGCGCGGGTCTTGTGCGTCGAGATCATGTGAGCTGTTCTTCCTCCGGCCGGCATTTTCATTGGGCGGAGGGTGCCGTTCGACAACTGCGCGGCTACAAATTCACGGAATTTGCGGCCGTACAACAGGCTTCGCGAGAACAGGAAGCTCAGTGCGTCTTCAGCAGGGCCCGCACCGCCTCGGGCAAGGAATTGACCTGCGGCATGAAGTGGTCGAGCACCGCACCCAGGATCACGGCGGAGAGCACCGCGCCGAGCAACGGCTTCCAGGTCAGCCGAACCGCGGCCATCAACCAGCCCTCGCGCGCCACGCGCACCGCGGCGCGGGCCGAGACGTACGAGAACGCCACCTCGACGGCCACCGCCAGCAATGCGTCCCAACTGAAGTACAGCAGCGCGAGATAGCCGGCGCCGAACAGCACGGCCACGCAGATCGCGAAGATCGCGAGCACCGGCACCACGATGATGGCGCCTTCATCCGCACCGCCCGCCACGTCGAGCACGCCACCGGCCACGTCGGACAGCACGCTGCCGCCATCGGCAGCGTCGGCAACGCTCAGGTGATCACATGCGCTTCCACCGCTGAAGTCCACATCGGGCACATCGGCATCGATATCAACGCTGCGCCCCTCGACCAGCCGCTTCGCCCACCAGCGCAGCACCAGCAGGTAGCCCAGATACCCCACGCCCAGCGTGAGGAAGTAGCGAACCGCGAGCGAGTCCACATGCAGCAGGTGCATCTGCAGCGCCGACACACCCCACATCAGGAGGAGCGTGAACGTGCCGATCAGGATGCCGTGCGTGCGCAGGCTGTAGTTGCGGTGCAGGTCGCGTTCGACCTCCGTTTCCCAAAGGCGCACCGAGCGCCAGTTGGAAAGAATCTTCATTCGTCGGCGGGAGCAGCGAACGGCACGCGTTGCGCCACGGCGCACATGAGCTCGTACCCGACGGTGCCCGCCGCCTGCGCGACCTCGTCGATGGACAGCACCGCATCGGTGACCGTCGAGCGGCCCCACAGCGTGACCTCGGCGCCGAACTTCGCGTCGGGCACGGGCGTGAGGTCGACGGTGATCATGTCCATGCTCACGCGGCCCACCATGCGGGTGCGCACGCCGTTCACCAGCACCGGCGTGCCGGTGTTGCAGTGGCGTGGATAGCCATCGGCGTAGCCGACCGCGGCGATGCCGATGGTGAGCGGCCCCTCGGCCGTGAAGTTGGAGCCGTAGCCGATGGTGTCGCCGGCCTTGAGCGTCTGCACCGAGAGCAGTTGCGTCGACAGCGTCATCGTGGGCTGCAACTGCCAGTGCGCCGCGTCGTTCAACGGAAAGTCGGGGGCGCTGCCGTACAGCACGATGCCGGGGCGCACCCAATCGCCGCGGGTCTGGTCCGGGTGGCGCAGGGTGGCGGCGCTGTTGGCAATGGAGCGCTCGCCCGGCAGGTCGCGCGTTGCGCGCTCGAAGGCATCGACCTGGTGCGCGATGCCGCGGGCACCGTCGGCGTCGCTGAAGTGGGTCATCAGCGAAATCTCGTCGACCTGCGTGAGCGCATTCAGGCGCGTCCAGGCCGAGGCGAAGCGCTCGGGCGTGAAGCCCAGGCGGTTCATGCCCGAGTTCATCTTGAGGAAAACACGTTGGGGCTTGAGGGTCTTGTGCGCTGCGAGCATGTCGATCTGCTCGTCGCAATGCACGGTGTGCCAGAGGTCCAGGCGCGAACACAGTTCCAGGTCGCGCGCATCGAACACGCCTTCGAGCAGCAGCACCGGACCGCGCCAGCCCAGGGCGCGCACGCGCTCGGCTTCGGCCAGGTCGAGCAGCGCGAAGCCGTCGGCACCGCGCAGTCCTTCATAGACCCGCTCGATGCCATGGCCATAGGCATTGGCCTTGACCACTGCCCAGACACGGGCGTCGAGGGCCGAGCGGCGGACCCTGTCGAGGTTGTTACGCAGGGCGGCGGTGTGGACGGTGGCAAGAATGGGGCGCGGCATGGGGTGCTCTGGGCAGGCTGCAGGCGGACTGGGGGGAAGTTCAGACCACGTTTTAGCATTTCCGGGAATGGGGTCGAATCCGGAAGGGATGCCCATTTCCTCGTCGTACCCCCATGCTATAACCGCCCATTCGCACCGGACGCGACACTTTTTCACTACCGCCAGCAGACCCTCTGGCCAGCCAGCCCATCGATGAAGCGCGGTTTCTACACGATCATGTCGGCCCAGTTCTTTTCGTCGCTGGCCGACCAAGCGCTTTTCGTTGTTGCCGTCGATCTCATGCGAAGTTCGGGCGCCCCCGAATGGCAGCGCGCAGCCCTGGTGCCGATCTTCGCGGTCTTCTACGTGGTGCTCGCGCCGCTGGTGGGCGCCTTCGCCGACGCGCTGCCCAAGGGCAAGGTGATGTTCATCAGCAATGCGATCAAGGTGGTCGGCTGCCTGATGATGCTGTTCGGCTCGCACCCTCTGTTGTCGTATTCGATCGTGGGCCTGGGCGCCGCGGCCTACTCGCCCGCCAAGTACGGCATCCTCACCGAGCTGCTGCCGGCTTCGCAGTTGGTCAAGGCCAACGGCTGGATCGAGGGCCTCACCATCGCCTCCATCCTGCTGGGCATCGTGCTCGGCGGCACGCTGGTGGGCCACGTGGTCTCCAGCCACTTGCTGGCCTTCGATTTCCCGGTGATCGACACCGGCATCGACTCGCCGGCCGAAGCCGCGATCTCGGTGCTGATCCTCGTGTACATGCTGGCCGCCTGGTTCAACACGCGCATCCCGCACACCGGCGTCGAGATGCGTCCGCTGCGCTCCAACCCCGAGCACAGCTTCGCGCGCAACATCGCTGCGCTGCTGCCCGACTTCTGGCATTGCAATGCGCGCCTGTGGCGCGACCGCCTCGGCCAGATCTCGCTGGCCACCACCACACTCTTCTGGGGCGCGGGCGGCAACCTCAAGTACATCGTGCTGGCGTGGGCATCGCTGGCGCTGGGCTACAACACGACCCAGGCCTCGGCGCTGACCGGCGTGGTGACCATCGGCACGGCCGTGGGCGCCATCGTGGCCTCGATGCGCATGCGGCTGGACATGGCCACCCGCGTGATCCCGATGGGCATCGCGATGGGGCTGATGGTCATCTGCATGAACTTCATCGGCAACGTGTGGCTGGCGGTGCCGTTCCTCATCATCCTGGGTGGCCTGGGCGGCTTCCTGGTGGTGCCGATGAATGCGCTGCTGCAGCACCGCGGCCACAACCTGATGGGCGCGGGCCGTTCGATCGCGGTGCAGAACTTCAACGAACAGGCCTGCATTCTCTTGCTGGGCGGCTTCTACAGCGTGTGCACGGGGCTGGGCCTGTCGGCCTACGGCGCGATCAGTGCCTTCGGCCTCGTGGTGGCGGGCTGCATGTGGCTCATCAAGCGCTGGCACGAGAACAACCTCAAGAAGTATCCCGAAGAAGTCGAGCATCTGCTGGCTATCGCCCGCAGCGACAAACATCACTGACCTTACGCGACTGCGTTGGTGAGACGGCCGGCGCGCCGAGCGCCGAAGCCTTCATTCTTTCAACGCCACCATGCCCGCGCTCGCACTGATCTTCAACGCCTTCGTATGGGGGCTGTCGTGGTTTCCCTTCCGGCACATCGAGCGCCACGGCCTGCATCCGGTGTGGACCACATGCCTCATCTACCTGGCCATCGCAATCGTGATGGGCATCGTGCGCCGTCACGCGTGGAAGGGTTTTGCGGCCTATCCGATGCTTGCCGTGCTGGGCCTGGCGGCCGGCTTCACCAACGTGGGCTTCAACTGGGCCGTGACACAGGGCGACGTCGTGCGCGTGGTGCTGCTGTTCTACCTGATGCCGCTGTGGAGCGTGCTGCTGGGCTGGGTGCTGCTGGGCGAGCGGCCCACGGGCAGTGCGCTCGCGCGCGTGGCGCTGGCGCTCACTGGCGTGGTGGTAGTGCTCAAGACGCCGGGTACCGACTGGCCCGTGCCCTCGAGCCTGCCCGACTGGCTCGGCCTTGCGGCCGGCTTCGGGTTCGCAGTGACCAACATCGTGCTGCGCCACCTGCGGCAAGCACCGGGCGAATCGCGTGCGCTCGCCATGTTCTGCGGCTGCACGTTCGTGGCGGGCATCGCGGCGCTCGGCGGCACCGCGATCGGTGCCATCACGTCGCCGCTGCAGGCCACGCCGGGCTGGTTCGGCTGGGCTGCGCTGCTGGGCACGGGTTTCGTGATCGCCAACGTGTGCCTGCAGTACGGCGCGGCGCGCCTCGCGGCGAGCGCCACCTCGGTGATCATGCTGTCGGAGGTGCTGTTCGCGAGCGTCTCGTCGGTCGCGCTCGGCGCGTCGACGATGGAGCCGCGCATCCTCGTGGGCGGCGCGCTGATCGTGCTGGGCGCCGTTTGGGCCGCGTTTGCGCGAACGCCCGTGCGGGGCGATGATCGCGCCTCTGCGTCCACCTGAGGAACACCATCATGACCAGCGTCTACGACTTCGAGGCCAACCAGATCGACGGCAAGCCGGTGAAGCTCTCCGCCTTCAAGGGCAAGGTGCTGCTGATCGTCAACACGGCGAGCAAATGCGGCTTCACGCCGCAGTTCGCCGGACTGGAGGCGCTGCACGAGAAATACGCTGACCAGGGCCTCACGGTGCTGGGCTTCCCGTCGAACCAGTTCGGCTCGCAGGACCCGGGCACCAACGAGGAAATCGGCGCCTTCTGCACCAAGAACTACGGCGTGAGTTTTCCGATGATGGAGAAGATCGACGTCAACGGCGGCAACGCCGCGCCGCTGTACCAGTGGCTCACGAAAGAGAAGCCGGGCCTGCTGGGCCTGACGGCCATCAAGTGGAACTTCACCAAGTTCCTCATCGGGCGCGACGGCACGGTGCTCAAGCGCTATGCGCCGCTCGATACACCCGCCTCGCTCACGCGCGATGTCGAGGCGGCGCTGGCGGCCGGATGACAGCTTGCGTCAGAAGCGGAAGCTCGCGGTCTTCGCACCGCCACCCACCGTCACCGTCTGGCTCTTGGCCTGTCCGCCGGGCGCGGTGACGTCGATGGTGTAGCGCCCGTCGGGCAAATCGATCAGGCACACCGGGCCACCGGCGCGAAAGGCCAAGGCAGCGGACGAGTTGGTGTCGCCGCCCTTGATCGCGACGTCCACGCTGGCCATGTAGGCGCCATCGGCGCGTGCGAACAGCAGCGAGAGAGGATGCTCCTTCATGGCCGCGCGCATCGCGTTCGATTCGTCGGAGCCGATGCCGCCGCAGACGTAGCGCGTCGGGCCGGCGCCTTGCCACGCAGGCATGGCGGACTGGGCGTGAGCCGCCAGGGCACCGGCCACGCAAGCGCAGGCCAGCAGAACGCGTCGCAGCGGAAGTTGGGTAACGTGGGACATGGCACAGGCTCCTTGCAGATTCGGTGCCGCCATGATGCGCCGCAGCCGGCCGCCGCGCGAGTCGGACCGGACGCTGCCCTGCTGTGCGATCAGGCCCTACCCTGCGTGCCCGCGATCCAGCGCGGCGTCCAGCAGCTCCACCCAATGCCGCACCGGCGTCTCCCCGCTGCCGCTTTGCAGGTGCGTGATGCAGCCGATGTTGGCCGAGGCGATGGTGTTGGGCTGCAGCTGCTTCAGATGCCCCAGCTTGCGGTCGCGCAGCGGATAGGCCAGCTCGGGTTGCAGCACCGAATACGTGCCCGCCGAGCCGCAGCACAGGTGCGATTCGTTCATGGCCACGCGCACGTCGAAGCCGAGCGCGCGCAGGTGCGCCTCGACGCCGCCGCGCAGCTTCTGGCCATGCTGCAGCGTGCACGGCGGGTGATACGCAACAACGCCTTCGGGCGCACGCACGCGCGCCTTCAATGCGGGCACGAGATCGGGCAGCAGCTCGCTCAGGTCGCGCGTCAGCTCGCTGATGCGCTTGGCCTTCGCCGCGTAGGCCGCATCGTGCTGCAGGATGTGGCCGTACTCCCGCACGGTGACGCCGCAGCCCGACGCGTTCATCACGATGGCTTCGATCTCGTTGCGTTCGACCTGCGGCCACCACGCATCGATGTTTGCGCGCATCTGCGCCTTGCCGCCCTCCTGGTCGTTGAGGTGGAACTTCACCGCGCCGCAGCAGCCGGCCTCCTTCGCGATCACGACCTGGATGCCGGCCGCATCGAGCACGCGCGCGGTGGCGCTGTTGATGTTGGGCATCATCGACGGCTGCACGCAGCCCGCGAGCATCAGCACCTTGCGCGCATGCGTGGCGGTGGGCCAGGCGCCCGCTTCCTGCTTCGCCGGCACCTTGGCCTTGAGCGCATCGGGCAGCAAGCCGCGCACCGACTGACCGAGCTTCATCGCGGGGCCGAAGAGCGGCGACGGCAACCCTTCTTTCAACAGCCAGCGCGTGGCCGATTCCATCGCGGGGCGCGGCACCTTCTCGTCGACGATCCTGCGGCCGATGTCCACGAGGTTGCCGTACTGCACGCCGCTCGGGCAGGTGCTCTCGCAGTTGCGGCAGGTGAGGCACCGGTCCAGGTGCAGCTGCGTGCTGCGCGTCGGCGCCTTGCCTTCGAGCACCTGCTTGATCAGGTAGATGCGTCCGCGCGGGCCATCGAGCTCGTCGCCCAGCAGCTGGTAGGTCGGGCAGGTGGCGGTACAGAAGCCGCAGTGCACGCACTTGCGCAAGATGGCTTCAGCCTCGCGGCCTTCGTCGGTGTCACGGAATTCGGGGGCGAGTTCGGTTTGCATCGCGGGTCTCTTTTTTATTCGTCTGCGAAAAGCCGGCCGCGGTTGAAGATGCGGTGCGGATCGAACTCCTGCATCAGCGCGCGGTGGATGCGGGCGATCGGCGCGCTCATCGCATCGAAGCGGGGGATGTCCGAAGCGGGCGTTCTGAACAGCGTGGCGTGTCCGCCTGCAGCGCGTGCGATCTCGCGGATGCGCGCGGCTTGCCCGGGAGGCGCCTTGCACCAGCGCTGTCCGCCGTGCCATTCGATCAACAGCGCGTCGCCGTCGATGGCAAGCACCGGCGCGGTCTGCGGCACCGACAGGCGCCAGAGCGCATCCGGTCCGTCGGTGGTGTCGAACCACGGCAGTTGCTGATCGCGCAGCGCCTGCCAGTCGGCAGCGGCACGCGCGTTGTCCTTGCGCTCGCCGCCGAGATGCGTGCATGCCGCTTCCACGGCCGCGACGGCACCGCGCAGCCGCAGGTAAAGCGCACCGGCACCGCCGTATTCGAACCAGCAACTCGCGTTCAGCGGCAGCGGCCGGCCACCCCATTCGTTGAGCAGCCGCAGCGCATCGGCCTGGCTGCAGGCGAATTCCAGCGTGGCCTCGGCCGGCGCAACGGGCAGCACCTTGAGGCTCACCTCGGCGATCACGCCCAGCGTGCCGAGCGAACCGGCGAGCACGCGCGAGACGTCGTAGCCCGCGACGTTCTTCATCACCTGTCCGCCGAAGCTGAGGACATCGCCGCGGCCATTGACCAGCGTGGCGCCGAGCACGTAGTCACGCACCGCGCCCACACTGGCACGCGCGGGGCCGCTCAGGCCGGCGGCGACCATGCCGCCCACCGTGCCGTTGCTTCCGAAGTGTGGCGGCTCGAAGGGCAGGCACTGCCCCTTCTCGGCCAATGCGGCTTCGAGCTCGGCGAGCGGCGTGCCGGCGCGCACGGTGACGACCAGTTCACTCGGCTCGTAGCTCGTGATGCCCGCGAGCGCGGTGGTGTCGAGGAGGTCGCCTTGCAGCGCCTCACCGTAGAAATCCTTGGTGCCGCCGCCGCGGATGCAAAGCGGCCTGGCATCGGCGGCTGCAGCGCGGATGCGCTCGACGATCTGGCTGAGTGCTGGATCCATGGGCTCTTTTGTTCTTGTCGTTGTCGTTCTCAGAAGCGCGGCAGGTCGGGATGCGGCAACTGCCCGCCGCGCACCACCTGCTTGCCGTACTCGGCGCAGCGTTGCAGCGTCGGAATCACCTTGCCGGGATTCAGCAGCCCGGCCGGATCGAACGCGCGCTTCACGCCGAACATCTGCTCGTTCTCGCTGGCGGTGAACTGCACGCACATGCTGTTGAGCTTCTCCACGCCCACGCCGTGCTCGCCCGACACCGTGCCGCCCATCGCGACGCTGGTCTCCAGGATGTCGGCGCCGAAGAGTTCGCAGCGGTGCAGTTCGTCGGGGTCGTTCGCATCGAACAGCACCAGCGGATGCAGGTTGCCGTCGCCTGCATGGAACACGTTGCAGCAGCGCAGGTTGTATTTCTTCTCCATCTCCTGGATCGCGAGAAGGATGTCCGCCAGGCGCTTGCGCGGTATGGTCGAGTCGAGGCACATGTAGTCGGGGCTGATGCGGCCCGATGCCGGAAAGGCGTTCTTGCGGCCGCTCCAGAATTTCATGCGCTCGTCCTCGCTGTTGCTCACCGCGATGGCCGTGGCGCCGCAGCCGCGCAGTACGGCGGTCATGCGGCCGATTTCTTCTTCCACTTCTTCAGGCGTGCCATCGGATTCGCACAGCAGGATCGCCGCGGCGTCAAGGTCGTAGCCCGCGCGCACGAAGTCCTCGACGGCGGCGGTCATGGGCTTGTCCATCATCTCGAGCCCTGCGGGAATGATGCCGGCCGCGATCACCGCTGCGACTGCATCGCCAGCCTTTCGCACGTCGTCGAAGCTGGCCATGATGCAGCGCGCGAGCTGCGGCTTGGGCACGAGCTTGACGGTGACCTCGGTGGTCACGGCCAGCATGCCTTCGCTGCCGATGACCAATGCGAGCAGGTCGAGCCCCGGCGCATCGAGCGCCTCGCCGCCGAATTCGATGGCCTCGCCCTCCGCGGTGAAGCCGCGCACGCGCAGCACGTTGTGCAGCGTCAGGCCGTACTTCAGGCAATGTACGCCCCCCGAGTTCTCTGCCACGTTGCCGCCGATGGTGCAGGCGATCTGGCTCGACGGGTCGGGGGCGTAGTAGAGATTGAAGGGCGCGGCCGCCTCGCTGATCGCGAGGTTGCGCACGCCGCACTGCACGGCCGCCGTGCGGCTCACCGGATCGATCTTCAGGATGCGGTTGAACTTGGCCAGAGAGAGCGTCACGCCCAGCGCATGCGGCATCGCGCCACCCGAGAGCCCGGTGCCCGCGCCGCGCGCCACCACGGGCACACCGAGCTGATGACAGGTTTTGAGGACGGCGGCGACCTGCGCCTCGGTCTCGGGCAGGGCCACGACGAGCGGCCGCTGCCGGTACGCGGTAAGGCCGTCGCACTCGTAGGGGGTGGTGTCTTCGGCGTGCCAGATCAGGGCATGCGCGGGCAGGTGCGCTTGCAGCGCTCGCACCACCTGCGACTGGCGCTCCGTTTTCTGTAGCGAATCGTTCTGGACGGCAGTGAGCGGCGCATTCATGCGGCGGGCCTCTTGTCTTGTTTCTGGCGGGATGTCTCGTGGTGTACCGCACTCTACGGAAATGCAGCGGCGCCGGGTTGAAGCTTTTTTGTGCGGCGCTTGAGAGAACTTTGCCGGCAGACCCGGCCGGTCAGCGCAGGCTCTGCGCGAGCCAGTCGACGAAGGCCGCGCATTCCCAGCGCTCGAGCGTGCCGGGATGCCAGCAGATGGTGTGCCGGTGCGGCGACGGCACGGCCTGGTCGGAGAGCGCCACGAGCCGGCCCGATTCGAACCACGCGGCGCCCATCTTCTGGCGCACCAGCGCCACGCCGAAGCCGCTCGCGGCCGCGTCGTAGACGAGCCCCAGGTCGTTGAACTGCGAGCCGACGTGCGGCTCGGGCTGGTCGATGCCGCAGTGCGCGAACCACGTGCCCCAGGGTTCGAGCGGGCTGCGGATGAGCCGTGCGCTCGCGACCTCAGCGGCGGTGCGGAATCCATCGAAAGGACCGAACTCGTTGAGGTAGCTGGGGCTGCAGGCGGGCACCACTTCTTCTTCGAGCAGCAGGCGGTGTTCGCAGTCGGCGTACGCGCCGGTGCCGTAGCGCACTTCGAGGTCGGCCTGTTCGGCCGTCACGTCGAGCAGCGGAATCGACACCTGCAGCACGAGTTCGATGTCCGGGTAGATGTTGCGAAACAGCTCGAGCCGGGGCATCAGGAACTGACGGCTGAAAGTAGGCGTGACGGCAATGCGCAGGCGCGTGGCGCGCGGCGCTGCGTTGGCGAGCGGCGTGGCCTGTAGCGCGGCGAGGCCGGTGCGCACGTTCGCGAGGTAGGCGGCGCCGTCGGCCGTCAGGCTGAAATCGCTGCGGCCGAAGAGCTTGAAGCCGACGTGCGCTTCGAGCTGGCGGATACGGTGGCTGACTGCGCTGGGGGTGACGCACAGCTCTTCGGCTGCACGGCCCGCGTGCCGCAAACGCGCCACGGCCTCGAAGGTGAGCAGGCACTGAATGGGGGGGATGTGCTGGAGGGCCATGGTCTACACGCTCATCGCTTGTTCAGGGCGTGTGCACAGGCCACCGGGTACTCCCCTCCGCGAATGTCCCCCGTCGGCGGGATCGCGCACTGAATGACCCACTTTCAATCCTCAAAGAATGCGACAGGCAACCCCGGCGTATCGACGCGCATCGAAATCACCGTGCCCGATGCCGGCAACCGTTCGATCTCCGCGGCAGGCCGCCCTTTACGGCCGCTGGTGACGAAGAGCGTCTTCAGATCGTCGCCACCGAAGCACGGCATCGTCGGGCATTGAACGGGCACGGGCACCGACGCCACGATCTCGCCCGACGGCGCGAAGCGCAACAGTTGAGCGCCTTCGAACATCGCGACCCAGTAGTGCCCTTCTGCATCGACCGTCGCACCATCGGGGCGGCCTTCGTAGCGAACGGGCGAATCGGGCGTCCAGCCCTCGGGCTTGGCGTCGAACTGGTGGAACACGCGGGCGTGCGAGAGCGAATTGGCCTCGGCGTCCCAGTCCCACGCGCAGACCACGTGCGCGGCGGTGTCGGCCCAGTAGAGGGTGCGGGCGTCGGGGGAGAACGCGAGGCCGTTGGCGGTGGTGGACTCGTTGGCCATCTGCGTGAGCGTGGGCGCGATGTCCGTGCCGGGGCGCGCATCGAAGCAGTAGAGCGCGGCGTTGGCGCGGTCCTTCGCCTCGTTGAGCGAGCCGCCCCAGAAGCGGCCGAGCGGGTCGCACTTGCCGTCGTTGAAACGCATGGTGCGCACGTCGTGCTCCACGCGCGCCATCGCGACCAACTCGCCGCCCCATTCGCGCGCGCGGTAGATGCCGTCGCGCAGCGCGATCACGAGGCCGCCGCTTTGGGCCGGCGCCATGCAGCCGGGTTCGGTGGAGAGCGCCCATCGCTCGACCGTGGCGGATGGCGTTCCGATGTCGCCGCGCGTTCGCAACACGGCGCGGCCCGGAATGTCGAGCCAATAGAGGGCGCGTTCTTCAGGGTGCCAGAACGGCGATTCGCCGAGCGCGCAGAGGCTGTCTTCGAGGGAGGTCCACATGGTGTGGCGATTGTGCCCCTCGCGATGGCGGCGACGGGCAAAAAAAAGCCCGCTGGCGCCGGGGCGCTCGCGGGCTGAACATCCAAAGGAGACCTCGCTTGAAAAACTCGTTACGAAGAACTGTTCTTGTGAAGGAAAAGGATGGTGGTCATCCGGCTGGGGAACCCGGAAGGGCTCCCAGTAGGGAATCAACGGTTGTATGCAGTCTCGCCGTGCGAGGAGATGTCGAGGCCTTCGCGCTCTTCTTCTTCCGATACACGCAGGCCGATGGTGAGGTCGGCGATCTTGAAGGCGATGAACGCCACCACGCCCGACCAGACAATGGTCAGCAGCACGCCCTTCAGCTGGATCCAGACCTGGGCACCGATGCCGTTGGAGACGATGCCGGCCGTGACCCAGTCGCCCACCAGGCCGGGGCCGCCCAGTGCCTGGGTGTTGAACACGCCGGTGAGCAGCGCGCCGACGATACCGCCGACACCGTGCACGCCGAACACGTCGAGCGAGTCGTCCGCGCCGAGCAGCTTCTTCAGGCCGTTGACGCCCCAGAGGCAGGCGAAGCCGGCGACGAAGCCGATGACGATTGCGCCCATCAGGCCGACGTTGCCGGCGGCCGGGGTGATGGCCACCAGGCCCGCCACGGCGCCCGAAGCGGCACCCAGCATCGAGGCCTTGCCGCGCATCAGCGCTTCACCGATGCACCATGCGAGCACGGCGGCGGCGGTGGCCGAGAAGGTGTTCATGAAGGCGAGCACGGCGCTGGTGCCGGCTTCCAGGGCCGAACCTGCGTTGAAGCCGAACCAGCCGACCCACAGCAGCGAAGCACCGACCATGGTGAGCGTGAGCGAGTGCGGCGTGAAGGCTTCCTTGCCGTAGCCGACGCGCTTGCCGATCAGGAAGGCACCCACGAGGCCGGCGACGGCTGCGTTGATGTGCACCACGGTGCCGCCTGCGAAGTCGAGCGCGCCCCATTGCCAGATCAGGCCGGCCTTGGCGTTGTTGGCATCCACCACGTTGGCGGCGGTGTAGGCGTCCGGGCCCATCCAGAACCAGACCATGTGGGCCAGCGGCGCATAGCTGAAGGTGAACCAGATCACCATGAACAGCAGCACGGCCGAGAACTTGGCGCGTTCGGCAAAGGCACCCACGATCAGGCAGCAGGTGATGCCGGCGAACGTGGCCTGGAAGGCGGCGAACAGCAGCTCGGGGATGTAGACGCCCTTGCTGAAGGTCGCTCCGGCTGCGAACACGCCGGTGGCCGGATCGAAGATCCCCTTCATGAAGAGCCGATCGAATCCGCCGAAGAAGGCGTTCCCCTCGGTGAAGGCGATGCTGTAGCCATAGATGAGCCACAGCACCACGATCAGCGAGAAGGTGACCATCACCTGCATCAGCACCGACAGCATGTTCTTGCTGCGCACGAGGCCGCCGTAGAACAGGGCCAGGCCGGGGATGGTCATCATGATGACGAGCAGCGTGGACAGCATCATCCAGGCGGTGTCGCCCTTGTTGAAGGACGGCGCGGGGGCGGCAGCAGGCGCTGCTTCGGCCGCGGCGGGTGCAGCTGCGGCGGCGGCAGGCGCTGCAGCAGCGGGAGCGGCCGCGGGTGCTGCGGCAGCCGGCGCGGAGGCGGCGGGCGCTTCAGCAGGCGCGGCGGGCGTCTGTGCGAAGCCGGTCGTGCCGGCGGCGAGAACGCTCAGGCCGAGCGCAAGAGAGACAAGCAGTTTTTTCATAGTCGTTGTTCTTTCGGGCCAGACTCGATCAGAGGGCTTCGCGGCCCGTTTCGCCGGTGCGGATGCGTACGACCTGCTCGAGGTTGTAGACAAAGATTTTTCCGTCGCCGATCTTGCCGGTGCGGGCGGCACCTTCGACGGCTTCGATCACGCGATCGACCAGGTCGTCGGAGACGGCCGCTTCGATCTTGACCTTGGGCAGGAAGTCGACCACGTACTCCGCGCCGCGATAGAGCTCGGTGTGGCCCTTCTGGCGCCCGAAGCCCTTCACTTCGGTGACGGTGATCCCCTGCACGCCGATCGCCGAGAGTGCTTCACGCACTTCGTCGAGCTTGAACGGTTTGATGATGGCTGTGACCAGCTTCATGTGAACTTCTCCTTTGGATGGAAATGGAATGGTGCGGCAGCTTGGGCCGCACCTCGTTGTTCTATTTAGAGCGTCTTCGTCAGCGTGAGGATGAAGCGCGCCTTGTTCGGCGAGTAGTACGTGGTGCCGAAGGTGCCGAAGTCGGGGATCTCGAAGCCCGGGTTCGCGACGACCTGGTAGTTCGCCTTCTTGTTGGCGCCCTGCACCGAGCCCGTGAGCGTCAGGCCACCGCCGAAGTCGTACGTGGCGCCGATGTTGTAGTCGACGTAGCTCTTGTAGCCCAGGCTGCGGATGTCACTGGACATGTTCGTGAAGCCGACGGCCGCCTTCAGCGTGACCTTGGGCACGATTTCCTTGCTGTACGCCAGGTTCAGGTAACCGGTGTTCCGGCCCTTCAGGCCCGAGCCGAGCTTGTTGCCGGCGTAGCCGAAGTAGTCCTTGGAGACCGTGTGCGAGTACTTGGCGGTGAACGAGCCGAAGGTTTCGTTGGCGTAGGTGGCGCCCAGGTAGAGCTCGGTGGTGTTGCCCACGGAGTTGCCCGGATAGATATAGGTGAGCGCACCGACGTCCATGTCGATCGGGCCGGCCTTGAACTTGTAGCCGCCGTACAGGTCGGCCTCGATGCTGTTGCCCTTGAGCCAGTTGACGCTCGAGTTCCAGTTGCCCACATAGAAGCCGCTGTCGCCGAAGGCGTAGTCGAAACCGCCCTGGATGGCGGGCTTCAGGCCCCGGGTCTTGGCGTAGTCGTTCTTGCCGATCATGTCCTGGTCCTGGCCGCGGAACTTGTAGTTGGTGGTCAGGGAGATGTTGCCAGTCAGCGATGGCGCCGGGGCGGGTGCCGGATCCGCCGGAGCCGTCTGAGCCAGGGCGGCGCCCGACGTGGTCAATGCAGTGGCCAGAACGATCAGCGCCTGAACGGCGGAACGGTGCGTCATCGGGAAACTCCTCGCAAGTAAGTAAGTGTTGTGGGACCTGACACGCTCAAAGCAGGGAGCGTGCCAAAGTGCACGAATACCTTCATCCAGCAGGGAGCGAACGGCTGCCGATGAGCGCCAATTCGTTACAAGCGTTGCTTTGATCGGTTGCAGGCACCAGCGTGCCGCGCGACCGCGGGCCAACGAAAGATGGACGCACCATCTTGGGGAGAGGGAGAGAAATGAGTCTGTCTTTGGTGCAAAGCCGAGCTTTGCTAGGGCTGGAAGCGGCCGATGTCACGGTCGAGGTGCATCTGGCGAATGGTTTGCCCAGTTTCACGTTGGTCGGGCTGGCTGAGACCGAGGTGAAGGAATCGCGCGATCGCGTGCGCTCGGCCATCCAGAACGCGGGGCTGGAGTTTCCAAACAATAAAAAGATCGTGGTCAGCCTCGCGCCGGCCGACCTGCCGAAGGATTCCGGCCGCTTCGATCTGCCGATTGCACTGGGGATCCTCGCAGCCAGCGAACAGATCCAGGGCGCGCGGCTGGCCGGGCACGAGTTCGCGGGCGAGCTGTCGCTGTCGGGCGAACTGCGGCCGGTGCGCGGTGCGCTGGCCATGGCGCTGGCCCTGCACACGCGGGGTGTCGCGACGAAGCTGGTGCTGCCGATGGACAGCGCGCAAGAGGCCGCGCTGGTGCCCGGCGGCGAGGTGTATGGCGCGAGGCACCTGCTGGACGTGGTGTGGCAATTCATTCCCGAGGACGACAAGGCCGCCGCACCCGAGCCGCCCGACGACGGCTGGGCGCGGATCCAGGTCACACCGGCCATCGCCGCAGCGCCATATGCCGACCTGGCCGAGGTCAAGGGCCATGCCGGCGCCAAGCGCGCGCTCGAGATCGCCGCGGCCGGCGGCCACAGCCTCTTGATGGTGGGCGAGCCGGGCTCGGGCAAGTCGATGCTCGCGCAGCGCTTTGCCGGCCTGCTGCCGGCGATGAGCATCGAAGAAGCACTGGAGAGTGCCGCCGTCGCCAGCCTGGGCGGACGCTTCGCGACGGAGCGGTGGATGTGCAGGCCGACGTCAGCGCCGCATCACACATCTTCCGCCGTGGCGCTGGTGGGTGGCGGCTCGCCGCCCCGGCCGGGCGAGATTTCAAGAGCGCATCACGGCGTGCTCTTCCTCGATGAATTTCCTGAATTCGCGCGCTCCGCATTGGAGGCGCTGCGCGAGCCGCTGGAGACCGGCACGATCACGATCGCCCGTGCCGCGCGTCGCGCCGAGTTTCCCGCGCGCTTTCAATTGATCGCGGCGATGAACCCCTGTCCTTGCGGCTACCTCGGCTCGTCCCTGAAGTCCTGTCGCTGCACGCCGGACCAGGTTTCGCGCTACCAAGGCAAGCTCAGCGGGCCGCTGCTGGACCGCATCGACCTGCACATCGAAGTGCCCGCCGTGTCGGCGCAGCAGCTGCTCGATTCACCGCCGGGCGAATCGACAGAAAGCATCCGCAGCCGCGTGGTGGCAGCACGCGAACGCGCGATGCAGCGTCAGGGCCACGCCAACCAGAACCTGCAGGGCAGCGCCATCGACAAGTACGCGGCGCTGGACGCCACCGCCCTCAAGTTCATCTACAACGCCGCCGCCAAGCTCGGCTGGTCGGCGCGCAGCACGCACCGCGCGCTGAAGGTGGCGCGCACGATCGCCGATCTGGCCGCGTCGGAGACGGTGCAGGTGGTGCATGTGGCGGAGGCGGTGCAGTACCGCAGGGGGTTGCACGGCGTGGCGTGAGCTGCGCTGCGAGGCGCCCTGGCTACAGCAACCCGCGCGCGCCCAGATTCCGCATCAGCGCGCCCAGCCCAAACGTCCAGCGCGGCGCCTTGTCCGAATGCACAACCCGGTTGAACAGCGCGCCGAGTTCCGGCGCACCGACGCGCACGTGGTCGCCGACGACATGGGTGAATCCTTGCCCAGGGCCGTGACGGTCTTGCGTCGGCGCAAACATGGTGCCGAGAAACAGCATGAACCCGTCGGGGTAGTCGTGATGAATACCAACGGCCTGCGACACGATGTCCAGCGGATCGCGGCTGATCTTCGTGAGCGAGCTCGATCCTTCGAGCACGAAGCCCTCGGGTCCCGTCACCTCCAGAGCCACAGTGATGCGGCGCAAATCGGCAATGCTGAAGTGCTCGTCGAACAGGCGAATGAACGGGCCGATCGCGCACGAGGCGTTGTTGTCCTTCGCCTTGCCGAGCAGCAGTGCGCTGCGGCCTTCGAAGTCGCGCAGGTTGACGTCGTTGCCGAGCGCGGCGCCCACCGTCTCGCCGCGGCTGTTCACGGCGAGCACGACCTCGGGCTCGGGGTTGTTCCAGACCGAGCCCGAGTGGATGCCCACGTCGGCGCCGGTGCCCACGGCGGCGAGCACGGGGGCCTTGGTGAAGATCTCGGCATCGGGGCCGATGCCCACTTCGAGGTACTGCGACCACACGCCCTGCGCGATCAGCACTTCCTTGACCCGCGCGGCCTCGGGCGAGCCGGGCACGATGTCCGCGAGGTTGTCGCCGAGCACCTTGCCGATGGCCGCGCGCGTGGCCTCGGCCTTCGAGGCATCGCCGCGTGCCTGTTCCTCGATCACGCGTTCGAGCAGGCTCGCCACGAAGGTCACGCCGCTGGCCTTGATGACCTGCAGGTCGCACGGCGCGAGCAGCCAGGGTTTGCCGTTGTCGCGCACGGTCTCGTCGCTGTTGGCGAGCACGGCGTCCAGCGCGGCGATGCGCGGCGCCTTGCCGCTCTTCAATGCTTCGCGCACAGCGGCGGACGGCGAGCCCTTGGCTTCGAGCAGATCGCTCATGGTCGGCGCGAGCTTCGACAGGTCATGCAGGCCGCCTTCGTGCACGGCCACCAGCACCGGGCCCACATCGGGTTGCCAGATGCGGCCGACCAGGGTGGCGCGGTCGGCGTCGCTGGGGAGGCTGGTCGAGGGCGTGAGGTTCAGGGCCATGGTGCGATGTGTCTCCGTTAATGGTGTTCGGTGCGGCGCGCGAACGACGAGGTCGATGCGCGACGACGCATCGTAGCCTCGGCGATGCGCGCGCGGGCGCACCGGGGCACTTCGCTCAATGCCCCGCGCCGTGCGCCTTCGCCGCGCGTGCACGCGCCACCTGCGCGGGCAGGTCGGTCCACGCCGGCTCGTGCGGCGCGAAGCGCGCGCGCATGTAACCGGCCAGCTCGGCGATCTGCCGGTCGTCGAGCGCCTCGCGGAAGGCCGGCATGAAACCGATGTCGCGAGTTGCTGGCTCGCGCACGCCGTCGAGGATGGTGCGCAGCAGGTTGTCGGGGTGCGCGCTCGTGAGGCTGCTGTTGAGCGCGAGCGGCGTGTTCACGCCCAGCAGCGTGGGGCCGTTGCCGTCGTGATGGCACGACGCGCAGGCGCTGTCGAACATGCGCTGCGCCGGGCCGAGCAACTGGCCTTGCGTGCGTGCCGCGTTGGCGATGGCCTGTTGCGCGAGGGCTTGCGGTTCGGCGGCCGGCACAGGGTTGAACGAACCGAGGTAGGTCGCCATCGCGCGCACGTCGGCGTCGGGCACCTGGCCGAGTTCGCGCACCACCTCGGCCATCGGGCCGCCCGCGATGCCGTGGCGTTGCGTGTGGCCGTTGCGCAGGTACCGGTAGAGCTCGTCGGCATCCCACGGCACGGCGGACTTCGAAAGGTGCGTGAGCGCCGGTGCTTCCCAGCCATCGACCATCGCACCGGAGAGGAACGCGCTGCCACCCTGCTCCGCGCCGAGCGCATTGCGCGGCGTGTGGCAGGCGCCGCAGTGGCCGAGGCCGTTGACGAGGTACGCGCCGCGGTTCCACTCCGCGCTTTGCGTGGCGACGGGCTGCAGCGGTGTGGGGTCGTGGAAGAGCGCGTTCCATCCGGCCATCAGCGGCCGCATGCTGAACGGGAACTTGAGCTCTGACTTCGGCGTTTCCGCGCGCACCGCGGGCATCGACATGAAGTACGCATAGAGCGCCTGCAGGTCGTCGTCGCTGGTCTTGGCGAACGCGGTGTAGGGGAATGCCGGGTACAGATGGTGGCCGTCGCGCGAGACGCCTTCGCGCATCGCACGCTGGAATGCGCTGAACGACCAGCGGCCGAGGCCTGTATCGGCATCGGGCGTGAGGTTGGTGGTGTAGAGCGTGCCGAAGGGCGTGTCCATCGCGCGACCGCCCGCGTTCGGCGCGCCGCCGGGTGCGGTGTGGCACACAGCGCAGTCGCCGAGCGCGGCGAGCACGCGGCCGCGTTCGATGGTGGACTGGCTGTAGACCGGTGCGGTGAGCGAGACGGGCGCGATGGCGGAGCGCCAGCCGAGCAGGCCGGCGATGATGCCGATGCCGCCGATGAAGAGCGCGGCGCCTGTGGCCCACACACCCTTGCGCCGGGGCCAGGGCGCATCCGTCTTGCTCCTTCCCCTTTTGGGGGAAGGTTGGGATGGGGGCACAGCGGCGTCACCATTCGAGCGCCGCATGCCCCCACCCCCGCCCTCCCCCAGAGGGGGAGGGAGCAAACCCCGGTTCAGTTCAGCCAGCACCGTCTCCGGCGTGAACGGCGGCGCCCTGAACCGCACCCCCGTCGCATCGAAGATCGCATTCGCGATCGCCGCCGTCCCCGGCACCGACGACGACTCGCCCGCCCCCAGCGACGGCTCGCCCGGCCGCGGCATGTGCATCACCTCGATCACCGGCACGTCGCGGAAGTTGATGATCGGGTAGCTGCCCCACTCGCGGCTCGCCACCACGCCGGTCGGCAGCACGCCCGGCAACTGCGCGCCGCCGGTTGCGGCACCCTGCTGCGGCGCGAACTTCACCTCTTCCATCAGCGCGCGGCTCGTGGTCTGGATCACGTTGCCATGCACCTGGTGCTCGACACCCGCGGGGTTGACCATCAGCCCCGCGTCGTGCCCCACCACCACGCGGCGCACATGCACTTCGCCGGTCTTGCGGTTGACCTCGACGTCGGCCACCCACGCGGCCCATGCGGCGCCGAAGCCCGGCCACTTGCTGTGGATGTAGCGCGCGTACGCAAAGCCCTGGCCGAAGAGGATGTCGCCGCCCTCGCCCAGTCCGCCGTCCGCGTTCTCCTGTGGCCCCGTGCGCATGCGCCAGCCGGCCTTCTGCGCGGTGGCCTCCACGAGCTCGACCGCACGCGGATCGTTCAGATGACGCAGGCGAAATTGCACCGGATCGACACCCGCTGCCGTCGCGAGTTCATCGATGTACGACTCGTGCGCGAACGAACTCGGCAGCGCTGACACGCCGCGCAGCCACGAGGCGCGCACGATCGGCGCCATGTCGTTGACCTTCACGCGCAGGTTGTCGTAGCTGTAGGGCGGCCGCGCAGTGCGGTCGCCCATCTCGTAGGCCTGCGCGACCGGCTCGATGGTGCGCGTGAGCAGCAGCGCGAGCGTGGGTGCGCCGTTCGATGGATAAGAAGTTTCGAAGTCGTAGGCGGCGATGCGGCCGTCGGCCATCAGCCCGCCGTCGACCTCCATCAACTGCGCCGCGCCCTTGGGCTCCCATGCATGCTCCTGTTCGCGCGTGAGCTGCACGCGCACCGGCATGCCGACGGCGCGCGCGAGCAATGCCGCGTCGGCCGCCACATCGTCGGCGCCATTGCGGCCGTAGCAGCCCGCGGCTTCCATGCGGACCACGTCGACCTGCACGTCGTCCATGCCCATGAGCTTCGCGAGATCGGCCCGCAACACGTGCGGGTTCTGCGAGCCGGCCCACACACGCAACTGCATGCCGCTGCCGTCGGCCGGCTGCCAGTCGGCCAGCGCGCACGACGGGCCGATGGAAGCGTGCATCTGGTACGGCCAGATGTAGGTGCGCTGCATCGGCTGTGCTGCGGAAGCGATGGCGCCGTCGACATCGCCTTCGTCGACCAGCAGGCGCTGCGTCGAAGGGTTGTCGCGCAGGGCCTGCGCGAGATTGCCGAGGTCGGGCATGCCGGGCCACGGCTTCCACGTGACGCGCAACTCGCGCAGCGCCTGCTCCGCATGCTCTTCGCGCTCGGCCACGATGCCGACGAAATCGCGGACCACGACCACGGCGCGGATGCCGGGGATGTGCGCGATCGACGATTCATCGACCGACTCGAGCGTGTTGCCGATGAACTCGCCATGGTCTGCGCCCGCATACGGCGGGCGCACCACGCGGCCGTGCAGCATGCCGGGTACGCGCATGTCGTGCACGAACACGAGCTCGCCCGCGAGCTTGGCGGGAATGTCCACGCGCGCCTGGCGCGTGCCGACGATGCGGTAGTCGGCCGGGTCCTTGGGCTTCGCAGCGGGGTCGAGGCGCAGCACCGTGCGCTGGTGCGCCACGAGGTCCGCGTAGTTGACGTGGCGGTCCGGCGTCTCGACGAGGCGCACCACGCCGTTGCGCACCTGCAGCGCATCTACCGCGACGTCCAACCGTTCGGCCGCGCGCGCCAGCAGCCAGGCGCGCGCCTGCGCGGCGGCAAGGCGCAGCGGCTGCGCATGGATCTGGATCGACGCGCTCGCGATCGTCGCGCCCTGGTTGGGCACGCGCGCCGTGTCGCCCAACATCATGCGAACACAAGGCATGCCGAGATCGAGCTCCTCGGCCACGATCTGCGACAGCGCGGTCTGGATGCCGGTGCCGAGATCGACGTGGCCGTTGAGCGCAGAGACGCTGCCGTCGTCCCACACCGCGATCAGGACCTCGTCGCCTTCGATGGGGTTGCCGGCAATCACAGCGGGCTGGCCCTTCGCGGGCGCCGGCGCAGGGGGCGTCTCGCGCACCACGAGCAGCACGCCATCGGCGGCAAGAAACTCCGCGCGGGTCTGCGGCAGGTCGGCGCGGCGTGTCATGCGGCTTTATCTTCGTGCGATGCGCTCATGCGCGCGGCCGCGCGCTGCACGGCGTCGAGGATTTCAATGTGCGTGCCGCAGCGGCACAGATTGCCCGACAGCTCGCTGCGGATGCGCGCCTCGCTGGCATGCGGATCGCGCGCGAGCAGCGCCGCGGCCTGCATCACCATGCCGTTGAGGCAATAGCCGCACTGCGCGGCCTGCGCGTCTTCGAAGGCCGCCTGTACCGGATGCCAGCGGCCGCGCGAGCCCAGCCCTTCGAGCGTGGTGATGTCGCGGCCCTTCACGCCGTGCACGGGAATCACGCACGAACGTGCAGCCACGCCATCGACATGCACCGTGCATGCGCCGCACTGCCCCAGCCCGCATCCGTACTTCGGCCCGTTGAGCTTGAGGTCGTTGCGCAGGAACTGCAGCAGCGACGCCTCGCGAGGCACGCCCGCGAGCGACTGCGCCTGGCCGTTGACCTGCAGGTGCAGCGGCTCAGCGCCGCAACTGGCCGTCACGGGTGTACATCTCCAGGTCCACGAAGGTCGAGCCGTTGTGGTTCTTCGCGCTGTAGTCGATGGGGAAGTCACCGAAGCGCGTGCTGCCGATGCTCTCGAGCCCCGCGATGAAGCTGTCGCGTGTGAGCGTCTTGCCCGCGCGGCGCAGGCCCTCGACCATCACGCGCGCGACGATGTAGCCCTCCAGCGTGGTGTAGCTGTCGATCTTCTCGCCGAACTCGGCGCGGTCGCGCTGGTAGTCGGCCACGATGGGCACGCGCTGCGCGGTCGGCGGCGGCACGATGCTGGCCGTGACCAGGCCCGCGAGCTTGCCGTCCAGCCGCTTGGCCGAACCGGCCGCGTCGGTGATGCCGACCGACAGCGTGTACAGCGGCGCACCCACGCCGCCCGTGCGGTAGTCGCGGATGAAGGTTTCGACCATGCGGCCGGCCATGATCATCACGACCGCGCCGGGCTTGGCCGCGGAGATCTCGGTGGCGACCTGTTTCGCATCTTCCGCGGTGATGGCCAACGGCAGCGTCTTCACCACCTGCACCTTGTACTCGGCCGCAAGCTGCTCGCAGGTGGCGAGGTTCGACTTGCCGAAGGGGCTGTCCTGGAACACCACCGCGATCGACGAGATGCCGATGGTCGAGAGGTGGCTGATGATTTTGCGCAGCTCCAGGTCGTAGCCCGCGCGCACATGGAACAGGTAGCGGTTGACCTTGGTGCGGAACGAGGTGGTGCCCACCAGCGGCGCGAACATCGGCACGCCCGCCTTCTCGGCGAGCGGCATCGCCGCCGCGAGATTGCCGGTGGCGACGAAGCCGGTGAGGGCAAAGACCTTGTCCTCGTCGATCAGCTTGGCCGTATTGACGGCCGTCTTCGCCGGGTCGTAGGCATCGTCGTAGGTGACGAGTTCGATCTTGCGGCCGTTGATGCCGCCCGATTTGTTGACGCGGTCGAAGTAGAGCTTGATGCCTGCGCGGTAGTCGACGCCGAAGTCTTTCGCCGGCCCGCTGAACACGGCCGACTGGCCGATGCGGATGGTGGTGTCGGTCACGCCGTTCTCCGCGCGTGCCGATCGGAGAAGGCCCGGGCCCAGTGCCAGGGCTGCGCCGCCCGCCACCATGGCGCGCCTTGAAATCGAAAGCTTCATGCGTCGTTTACTTTGGAGTTGTTGTGGTGTGCTTGTGGTTGTCGCAGCGGCGCGTTCAGGCGGTCTGGATGTCCGCCGACTGGATGCGCTTGACGCCCTTGGCTGTCATCTGCTTCCATGCGGCGGCGAGCGAGCCGTTCAGGTCGATGCCGCGCGTCGCGTCTTCGATCACGTAGGCCTCGAAGCCGGCCTTGCGTGCATCCATCGCAGTCCAGGCCACGCAGAAGTCGGTGGCGAGACCGGTGACGAACACGGTCTTGATGCCGCGCGCCTTGAGGTACCCCGCCAGGCCCGTGGCCGTCTTGTGGTCGGCTTCCTCGAACGCCGAGTAGCTGTCCATCTCCTTGTGGAAGCCCTTGCGAATGATGAGTTGCGCGGTCGGCACCTTCAGGTCCTTGCCGAGCGCGGCGTCGTCGGTGCCCTGCACGCAGTGGTCGGGCCACAGCACCTGCGTGCCGTAGTTGAGCTTGGTGGTCTCGAAAGGCTTCTTGCCCGAGTAGGTGCTCGCGAAGGACGCATGGCCTGCCGTGTGCCAGTCCTGCGTGACGACGATGTTCTCGAACGCAGGCGCCAGCGCGTTGATGACCGGGATCACCTCGTTGCCGCTCTTCACCGCGAGCGTGCCGCCATCGAGAAAGCAGTTCTGCACATCGACCACGATCAGCGCGGCCTTGCTGCCGGGCTTGATCTTGCCGGCCGCGAAGGCCGAGAGGCCGAAGCTGCCGAGGCCACTCATGAGCCCGAGGGCAGCGGCGGACTTCAATACGGTTCTGCGATGCATGGTGTGGACTCCGGTGAGGTTGAGAGAATCGATCAGACGCTGAGATAGGCGCGGCGCACCTCTTCGTTGGCCGCCAGTTCGGCCATCGTGGCGTGGTAGCGGATCTGGCCCTTCTCGAGCACATAGGCGCGGTCGGACACGAGTTCGGCGAAGTGCATGTTCTGCTCCGAGAGCAGGATGCTCACGCCCTGCGCCTTGAGCTCCAGGATCATGTTGGCCATCTGCTCGACGATGACGGGCGCGACGCCTTCGGAAGGTTCGTCGAGCAGCACGAGGTACGGGTTGCCCATGAGCGTGCGCGCGACGGTGAGCATCTGCTGCTCGCCGCCGCTCATGCGGCCACCGGGGCGGTTGGGCATTTCGCCGAGGTTGGGAAAGAGCTTGAACAGGCGCTCGGGCGTCCACAGCGGCGCCTCGGTGCCGTCGGCCCATTGGCGCGCAGGCTGCTTGCCGACTTCCAGGTTCTCCATCACCGTGAGGTCGGTGAACACGCGCCGGTCTTCGGGCACGAAGCCCAGACCCAGGCGTGCCGCGTGGTGCGGCTCGCTCTTCGAAATGTCGTGGCCGAGGAAACGCACCGCCCCTCGGCGCTTGGCGAGCATGCCGATCAGTGCCTTCAGCGTGGTCGACTTGCCCGCGCCGTTGCGGCCCATGAGCGCGACGACTTCGCCGCGGCGCACGTCGAGGTCGACGTCATAAAGGATCTGCGCGGCGCCGTACCAAGCGCACAGCGCCTTGGCTTGCAAGAGAGGTTCGTGCGTGCTCATGCGGTTGTCACTCCAAGCGCTGCGGCTTTCTCTGCGATCTTCTCGAATGTCTTGCCGCTGCCGAAGTACACCTCCTGCACCTTCGGATGGTCGCGGATCTCCAGCGGCTTGCCCTGCGCGATGAGGCGCCCGCGCGCGAGCACGATCATGCGGTCGGCGTACGCGAACACCACGTCCATGCTGTGTTCGGTGAAAAGCACGGCCATGCCGCGCTGGATCACCAGGTCCTTGGTCAGCGCCATGAGCGAGTTGCGCTCCTTGGGCGCCATGCCAGCGGTGGGCTCGTCCATCAGGAGCAGCTTGGGCGAGTTGGCCATCGCGATGGCGAGCTCGACGCGCTTCACGTCGCCATAGGCCAGCACGCTGCAGGGCCGGTCGGCCTGCGACTTCATGCCGACCTGGTCGAGCAGCGCGAGCGCTTCGGCGCGCTTGTGGTCGGCCGCGCGGCGCCACATCGAGAACAGCTTGTGGTCGTGCGAGAGCAAGGCCATCTGCACGTTCTCGACGACGGTGAGCGAGGCGAAGGTTTCGGCGATCTGGAAGGTGCGTCCCACGCCCTTGCGCCAGATTTCGCGGGGCTTGCGGCCCACGAGTTCATGGCCATCAAGCGTGATCGAGCCCTGGTCGGCCTTCAGCTGGCCGTTGACCATGTTGAAGGTGGTGGACTTGCCCGCGCCGTTGGGGCCGATGAGCGCGAGCAGTTCGCCCGCGGGCAGCTCGAAGCTGATGCCGTCCACGGCCTTCACGCCGCCGAAGGACTTGCCGAGGTTCTCTACCTTGAGGAGGCTCATGCTTTCACCTCCTTGAGCTTTGCGTCTGCTTCTGCTGTTTCATTCTTCGGTGCACGCCAGCGGTCGGCGAGTTGCTTGACGGAGCCGGCAATGCCCTGCGGGAACAGCAGCACCAGGATCAGGATGATGGCGCCGAGCATCGCGCGCCAGTAGTCGGTGTTGCGCGCCACGGTGTCGTGCAGCCAGGTGAAGGTGACGGCGCCGACCACCGGACCCGCGAGCGTCTGGATGCCGCCGAGCAGCACCATCACGAGGCCATCGACCGACTTGCCGACCGACAGGCTTTCCGGCGAGATGCTGCCCTTCGAGAACGCGTAGAGCGCACCCGCAAGACCGGCCACGGTGCCGGCGATGACGAAGGCCATCCATTGCATGCGCTTCACGTCGATGCCGATGGCGTCGGCGCGCAGCACCGAATCGCGGCCCGCGCGCAGCGCATAGCCGAAGGGCGAGAACAGCACGCGGCGCAGCCACCACACGCCGGCGCCCACGAGCACCAGCGTAAGCCAGTAATAGGCCTGCTTGTTCGAGAGCCACTCGGACGGCCACACGCCGGTCAGCCCGTTGCTGCCGCCGGTGAAGCTGTCCCACTGGTAGGTGATGGCCCAGGTGATCTGCGCGAAGGCCAGCGTGAGCATCGCGAGGTACACGCCCGAGAGCCGCACCGCGAACCAGCCGTAGACCAACGCACCGAGCGCGGCCACGACGGGCGCGACGATCAACGCGAGTTCCATCGGCAGGTGCAGCGAGCGCACCAGCAATGCGGCGCCATAAGCACCCAGGCCGAAGTACGCGGCGTGGCCGAAGGAGTGCATGCCCGCCGGGCCCATGATGAAGTGCAGGCTGGTGGCGAAGAGCGCAGCGATCAGCAGGTCGATCATCAGCACCATCGTGTAAGGCGAATTCACCGTGAGCAACGGCAGCACCGCGAGCATCAGCGCGAGCACAGCGGCTGCAACGAGGTAGGCATTGCTCGGGCGGCGCAGCGGCTCTTCCTGCATGCCCACGTAGCGGCTGGGCGCCTGCGGCCGGCCGAACAGGCCCCACGGACGCCAGACCAGCACGATCGCCATCACGAGGAAGTCGACCATCAGCGTGAGCTTGGAGAAGGACACATCCACGCCGAAGATCTGCACCACGCCGAGCCAGATGCACACGGCCTTGATTTCGGCGATGAGCAATGCGGCCACATAGGCACCGGGCAGCGAGCCCATGCCGCCGACCACCACCACCACGAACGCGGCGCCGATGGTGTTCAGGTCCATCTCCAGCGTGGCGGGTTCGCGCGGCAACTGCAGCGCACCGCCGAGGCCCGCGAGCAATGCGCCGAGCGCGAACACCGCGGTGAACAGCCAGGCCTGGTTGACGCCGAGCGCACTGACCATTTCACGGTCTTGCGTGGCGGCGCGCACCAGCGTGCCGAAGCGTGTGCGGGTGAGCAGCAGCCAGACGAGGCCGAGCACCAATGGGCCGACGACGATCAGGAACAGGTCGTAGGACGGAAACTGTCGGCCGAGGATTTCGATCGAGCCCTTCAGGCCCGGCGCGCGCGGGCCGAGCAGTTCGTCGGGCCCCCAGAGCCACAGCACCGCGTCCTTGATGACGAGCACCAGCGCGAAGGTGGCGAGCAGCTGGAAAAGCTCAGGCGCCTTGTAGATGCGGCGCAGCAGCAGCACCTCGATCAGCGCACCGAGCACGCCGACCGCCAGCGCCGCGATCAGCAGCGCAGGCCAGAAGCCCAGGCTCGAACCCAGCTTCTCGACGAGCGTGTACGCGACATAGATGCCGACCATGAAAAATGATCCATGGGCGAAGTTGACGATGCGCGTCACGCCGAAGATCAACGAGAGACCGGCCGCCACGAGGAAAAGCGAGGACGCGCCGGCCAACCCGTTGAGCAACTGAACAACGAAGCCTGAAAAGCTCATAAGGACCCTGAGGAAACTGGAGACACCGCGCCCTGCCCCGCTCGATCAGCGGCGGCAGGCGCGCTGCAGGAGCCGCGCAATCAGTCTGCGGGGCGCATCTTTTTCACTTCGTCATCGGTGGGCTGGAACTTGGCACCGTCGAGGTACACGTAGTCGACCATCACGCCCTTGCCACCGTCGTTCTTGGTCTTGCCGACATACGCGCCCATGGTGGACTGGTTGTCCTGCGCGCGGTAGTTGATCTTGCCGAAGGGCGTGTCGACCTGCAGGCCCTTGAAGGCCGCGACCAGCTTCTCGGTGTCGGTGCCGCCGGCCTTCTTGATACCCGCCGCGATCGAATGGATCGCGCTGTAGCCGACCACCGAGCCGAGGCGCGGGTAGTCCTTGAACTTGGCCTGGTAGGCGTCGAGGAAGGCCTTGTGCTCGGGCGTCTTCACACCGTTCCACGGGTAGCCCGTCACGATCCAGCCGTTGGGCGCTTCGTCCTTCAGCGGGTCGAGGTACTCGGGCTCGCCGGTCAGCACGCTCACCACTTCACGGTCCTTGAAGAGGCCGCGCGTGTTGCCTTCGCGCACGAACTTGGAAAGGTCGGCGCCGAACAGCACGTTGAAGATCGCGTCGGGCTTGGCATCGGCCAGCGCCTGCACCACGCTGCCCGAATCGACCTTGCCCAGCGGCGGCGCCTGCTCGGCGACGAACTCGACATCAGGTTGCGCGGCTTTCAGCAGTGTCTTGAAGGTGGCGACCGACGACTGGCCGTATTCGTAGTTGGGGTACACGATCGCCCAGCGCTTCTTCTTGAGCTTGGCGGCCTCGGGCACCAGCATCGCGACCTGCATGTAGGTCGAGGGGCGCAGGCGGTAGGTGTACTTGTTGCCGTTGCTCCAGACGATCTTGTCGGTGAGCGGTTCGGCGGCCAGGTAGAAGAACTTCTTTTGCTTGGCGAAGTCGGTGAGCGCCAGGCCCGTGTTCGAGAGGAATGCGCCGGCCAGCACGTCGATCTTCTCGCGCGAGATGAGTTCTTCGGCCACGCGCACGGCGTCGCCGGGGTTGGCGTTGTCGTCGCGGCTGATGAGCTCGATCTTCTTGCCGTTGATGCCGCCCTTGGCGTTGATCTCGTCGACGGCGAGCTCCATGCCCTTCTTGTAGGGCTCCAGGAAGGCGGGTTGCGCCTTGTAGCTGTTGATTTCGCCGATCTTGATCACGCCCTGCGCATGCGCGGGGACGAGGGCTGTGGCCAGCGTGACGACGGAAGCGGCGCAGAAGGCAAGGCGCAATGGATTCATCGGGAAGCTCCTAGGGTTCGAACAGAAAACACGTGTGCGGTGATGACGAAAAGACGGATCAACGGAGACCGTCTTCGCCCTTGATCTCGCTGGCCTGCAGCCCGCCGATGCGCGGCAGCGGACGGCCGCTGTCGGTGACGGCCACGGCCACAACGATCTCGTTGGCGCGCGGCGCATCGGGCACGCGGGCCTCGATGGCGTCGAAGTGGCTGCGCACGAACGCGGCGTCTTTATGGCCGAGCGGCACGTCGATGGCGGTGCCCAGCGTGCCCTGCTTCTTGGCCGAAGGCACGAGCGCCGCGCCCTTCTCGACCGCCACGCGCAGCGGCGCGCCGAGCTTGGGATGCAGGATGGCGGCCGCATGTTCGAGCTCGCCGCGCTCGCCGACGATGGCGGCCTTGCCGTAGCTCTGCGCCTGGCCGGGCTCGATACCGAGCGCCTTCACGGCTTTCTGGCCGAGCAGCGCACCGAGTTCCTCGCCGATGGCGATGAGCTCGTCGAGGTTCTCGCTGTAGCGGCCGGCGTAGGGGTTCTCGATCACAGCGATGGCGACGGCGCGGCGCGTCGGCGGCGTCACGTCTTGCCCCATTTCCTTGCGGACTTCATCGACCTGGATGACGAGCTTGCGGATGTTGGCGGTCATGTTCTGTGTGTTCCTTGTCTTGTCTCTGTGTGCGTGGGATCAGCGCAGGCCGTCCCACTTGCTGATGTCTTTCGCGAGCAGGCCGCCGACGCGGGCGTGCACGCGGTAGCCGGTGCTCATCGCGAGGATGAAGACGATCTCGTCGGCCGCGGGTGCGCCGGGCACACGCACCTCGATGGCATCGAACTGGCCGCGCACGTAGCTCGCGTTGATGTTGGTCAGCGGCACGTCGAGTGCGGCACCGGGCGGGCCGACTTTCTTGGTCGAGGGCACGATGGAGAGCGCGTTGCCGGGCTGGCCTTTCTTCTCTTCGGCGATGCCCGCGGTGTAGGCGACGCGGCTGCCCTTCCAGCCGAGCAGCTCGCGCATCGCGTAGCCGCCGGGCACATGCCAGAGCGCGCCGTGCTCCAGCTCGCCGTCGGCGCCGACGATGGCACCCTTGCCGTAGGTGGCGATCTGCTCGAGCGGCACGTCCATCGCGGCGTGCAGCTTGTGCGCCATGTCCACGCCCACGGGGTCGAGCAGCGCCATCATCGGCAGGATGTCGGGCTCGTAGCGGCCCGCGAAAGGATTGGTCAGCACCGCGCCGATGGCACCGCGCACCAACGGGGTGTCGGCACGCGGTCCGAACTCGTGGTGGATGTGCTCGACATGGGTGAAGACGCGGCGGATATCGATCATGAAAAAGAACCTTGCTTTCGTTAAGCAAATACTGAACCAACTGATTTCGGCAGCACGGTCTGCAGCGACTTCGAGCATAAGGGCTCGACAAGTCGAAACTGCCCCTGGCAAACGAGTAGAACGGCCCAGACGAGCCCCCCTTTTTGCAGGACCTTGGCGCAGATCGCGCCCGTATCGAGTGCGCTTTTCACCTGCGATGGTGCAAGCGGCGGCACGTCGACGGTGACCAGGGTGTCGCCCAGGTCGCTGTCGTCCTTGCATTCGCTGGCGGGCTTGCGCTGGATGAGGGCGTCGTCGACATCGACGGCGTTGGCGATCACTGTCGCCGCCGCATCGGCCTGTGCTGCCGTGGCGGCCAGGACCGTCACGCTGTCGGCGATGCCCAGCGAGAAGCTGCGCCCACGCCAGCCGCTGGTGGCGATGCCGCGCACGAGTTGGTCGGCGTGCACTTCGAATTGGCCATCGGTGGTGAGAACGCTGTTGTCGCGCCAGTCGAAGCGCGCAATGTCGGCGAACACGCCCACGCGCGCCGAGTGGCCGGGCGCGAGGTGCAACGCGATGTCGCCGCCGTTGTTGATCCAGGCGCGCTCGATGCCGGGACGGTCATAGAACGCGATGAGTTCCTGCGCCACCGAGCCCGCCACCGACGCCATCGGCGTGATGAACATCGGCGAGAACGCGGCGCACGCATCCCACATGCGCTGCCCGACGACGCCACGCGGGCGCATCTTTTCAACCACCGGCAAACGCAGGAGCGGCAGCTCGCGCACCAGCTCGTCGAGCACATGGCCGAAGCGCGCCCACGCCGCGTCGTGCGCGGCCGCGACGGCGTAGGGATCGCCATGCGCCTCGGCCACGATGTCGATCGGGCCGTGGTTGAAGTGCCAGCGGCCGCCGTCGAGCGGGCTGCGTTGGGCGGACATGGTTCAGCCCAGCATGGGTGCGTGGCCGAGCGGCCACGGGTTGGCATCGTCCATGACGAGCCATTGACGTGCGAGCGGTGCGCCATCTTCCTGCCACGCACCGCGCGCGAGCGCCTGTTCGAGCGAGAAGATGTGTTCCATGTGGCCGCCAAGCGCTTCATAGTCGGCGCGCCGCATGCTGAATTCGATGGGCGCCACGATGGCCGGCGTGGGCACGGTGCCGAAGCTGTTGTCGGGCATGCGCATGACATCGGCCATCACGGTGATGCCGCCGCCGGGCCACACATAGGCCGGCGCGCCGCCGCAGGTGACGTTGACCAGCGCGCGCTTGATGGCGCGTGTCAGCAGCACCGGGTTTTCGGTGACGCCGGCACGCAGGCTACCGCCGGCGCCGCCGAGGAACAGCACGGTGCACAGCGACGGCTCGCAGTTCTCGCCGATGCGATCGACGATGCGTCTCACCTCGGCGGGCATCGGCTGCTCGATGGGCTTGAGCGCCTCGTCGAGCACGTACCACTGCGCGTGTTCGCCGGTGGTCGAGGTCATCAGGAGGCGCAGGCCGGGGCGCGCAACGCCCTCTTCCCAGCCTTCGATGATCGCCAGCGGATCGGCGATGTCGGTGCCGCCCCAGCCGTTGCCCGGGTTCGCCACCTGGAAGTAGCGTCCCGGCGTGGACTTACGGCCCAGCATCTGGATGCCCGAGGGCGCCATGTCCAGGCATCGGCCGGCCTGGTGCTCGGTGAGCACGCCGGTGATGTGGTCGTCGACCACCACCACCTCGTCGGCCACGCCGGCGAACTGGCGCGCGAAGATGCCGACCGCCGCGGAGCCGCAGCCCACGCGCATGCGCTGCTCTTCCACGCCGTTGACGATGGGCGCCTTGCCGGCCTGTATCACGAGCGTGGAGCCACCGTCGATGGTGCACTCCACCGCCTTCTTGTTGCCCAGGAACTGCATGAGCTCGGCCGTCATGCGGCCTTCCTTCTTGCTGCCGCCGGTGAGGTGATGCACACCGCCGAGCGACAGCATCTGCGAGCCGTATTCGGCCGTGGTGACGTGGCCCACGACCTCGCCGCGGTAGCGCACGTTGGCCTGCTCGGAGCCGAGGAACCGATCGGTGTCGATCTTCACCTTGAAGCTGCAGTAGCTAAAGATGCCTTCGGTGACGACGGTGACCATGTCCACGCCCTGGGCCTTGGAGGCCACGATGAAGGGAGCGGGCTTGTAGTCGGGATAAGTGGTGGAGGAGCCCACGCCGGTGACGAAGACTTCGTCGGCGTGCAGCAGGTCGCCATTCCAGTCGGGCGTGCCCGCTTCGATCACTTCGCTCTTGTCGGCGGCCGGGCGGTCGAAGGGCACCAGCGTCGGCGCCTCGCTTGCGATCGCACGGCGCAGCAGCACGACGGGGTCGACGCGCACCAGCACGCCTTCGCGATTGGCATAGCGGTCGCAGGCGCCGGTGCGGCCATCGGAGATCTGGCACAGCACCGGGCAGGCGTTGCACTCGACCTTGGCGGTGCTCATCTTCTCGTTGCGCGGCGGCGCCTTGCCGAAGGCGCTGGCGCCCGCTTCGGCGACCACCGGCATGTCCATGCCGGGCAATCCGTCTGTCTTGGTGTGTTCGGTCATCGGGGCGATCTCGTGGGCGGTATGTGTATGGGCAATCCGGTCCGGTGGGGTTTGCAACAAACGTGCCGTCTGCCCGCTTGTGCGTCGCCTGCCGTTTGTGTAGCATTCCCTACACTTTCATGTTGCATTCACTACATTGAAGATCAATGTAGCAAACAGGCCCGATGCTTGCAATGGTGTTTTCTCGCGATGTTCATCGGGGTTTTTCCGACCAACGACAATGGAGGGTTCGGAGCCGGCCGACGTCTCGCGCCCCAAGGGTGTGCATCTCGGCTCAGCCAACCTCCTCTGTTACCAACCAACTCTTGAGTTCCGTATGAGTGCATTCAGCGAAGAACGCGTCCTGAGCGTCCACCACTGGACCGACCGCCTGTTCACCTTCACCACCACGCGCGACCCGGCGCTGCGCTTCTCGAACGGTCATTTCACGATGATCGGCTTGAAGGTCAACAACAAGCCCCTGCTGCGCGCCTACAGCATCGTGAGCCCGAACTACGAGGAGCATCTCGAGTTCCTGAGCATCAAGGTGGAAGACGGCCCGCTCACCTCGAAGCTGCAGCACATCCAGGTGGGCGACACCATCATCGTGGGCCGCAAGCCCACCGGCACGCTGCTGATCGACTACACGCTGCCCGCCAAGCGCCTGTACCTGTTCGGCACGGGCACCGGCCTCGCACCGTTCATGAGCATCATCCGCGACCCGGAGACGTATGAGAAGTTCGAGCAGGTCATCCTGGTGCACGGCGTGCGCCAGGTCGACGAGCTGGCCTATCACGACCTCGTGACCGACCACCTGCCCAAGCACGAGATCCTGGGCGAGATGATCGAGAAGCAGTTGCTCTACTACCCGACCGTCACGCGCGAAGAGTTTCGCAACCAGGGCCGCATCACCGACCTGATCGAGAGCAACAAGCTCACCGACGACCTGGGCCTGCCGCCGCTGAACGTCGAGGAAGACCGCGTCATGCTGTGCGGCAGCCCCGGCCTGCTGGTGGACCTGAAGCACATCCTGGAGAAGCGCGGCTTCAAGGAAGGCAACACCTCGACGCCCGGCGACTTCGTCGTCGAACGCGCCTTCGCAGAAAAGTAAGCCAGGAACGCCGCGCGCACGATGGCCGACAGCCGCACCGCCACGAAGTCCAAGCCCCAGCGCCGCACCGGCGTGCGCGAGGCGGCCGCCCAGGCCACGCGCGACAGCATCCTGAAGTCGGCGACCAAAGTGTTCGCCAGGTATGGCTACGACGGCGGCAGCGTGGAGAAGATCTCCAAAGCCGCCAAGTCGTACGACCGGATGATCTACTACTACTTCGGCAGCAAAGAGGGCCTGTTCATCGCGGTGCTCGAAGGCATCTACCAGCGCATGGACGATGCCGAGGCCGCCATCGCACTCGATGCGAGCCGCCCCGTGGAAGCGCTCACCGAAGTCATCCGCTTCGTGCTCGGCTACTACCGCAAGAACCCCGAGTTCGTGACGCTGCTGAACACCGAGAACCTGCACAAGGGCCGGCACATCTCCAAGTCGCTGCGGGCGCGCGAGTACTCGTCGCGGGCGGTGGCGATCATTGCGGAGATCCTCGCGAGCGGCTCGGCGCAGGGCCTGTTCCGCAAAGACCTCGTGGCGCGCGACATCTATCTCCTGATCGCGTCCACCGGCTATTTCTACACCTCCAACCGCCACACGCTCACCGCCTTCCTCGGCGAGCCGCTGGAGTCGCCGGAGGCGGTCACGCACTGGGAGGACTTCGTGATCGAGACCCTGCTGCGCACCGTGCGCGCGGACGACATACAAGACAACACCCCACCCCACGACGAGGACACCACGAAATGGCAGAAATCGCAGCCGGCACAAAGTCGGGCAAGGTCGTCATAAAGAACATCGGGCTCTTGCTCTCGGGCGACATCGACAAGCCCATCCTGGACGCCGACACCATCGTGGTGAACGATGGTCTGATCGTCGCGGTCGGCAAGGAAAAGGACTGCGACCTCGAAGGCGCGAGGACCGTCATCGACGCGAAGAAGACCTGCGTCGCACCCGGCCTCATCGACAGCCACGTGCACCCCGTGTTCGGCGACTGGACGCCGCGCCAGGGTCAGATCGGCTGGATCGACTCGACGATGAACGGCGGCGTGACCACCATGATCTCGGCGGGCGAAGTGCACCTGCCGGGGCGCCCCAAGGACATCGTCGGCCTGAAGGCATTGGCCATCACCGCGCAGCGCGCCTTCGACAACTTCCGCCCCGGCGGTGTGAAGGTGCTGGCCGGCGCACCGGTCATCGAGAAAGGCATGGTCGAGAGCGACTTCAAGGAACTCGCCGAAGCCGGCGTGGGCCTCCTGGGCGAAGTGGGCCTCGGCTCGGTCAAGGCCGGCTATGAAGCGAAAGAAATGGTGGCGTGGGCGCGCAAGTACGGCATCCAGAGCACGATCCACACGGGCGGCCCGTCGATCCCAGGCTCGGGCCTGATCGACAAGGACGTGGTGCTCGAAGCCGACGCCGACATCATCGGCCACATCAACGGCGGCCACACCTCGCTGCCCGAGGCGCATGTGTGCGAGCTGTGCGAGAAGAGCTCGCGCGCGATCGAGATCGTGCACAACGGCAACGAGAAGGTCGCCATCGCGGCCGCCAAGGCCGCGCTCGAATTGAAGTGCCCGCACCGCGTGATCCTGGGCACCGACGGGCCCGCAGGCTCGGGCGTGCAGCCGCTGGGCATCCTGCGCATGGTGGCGATGCTGTCGTCCATCGCGAACATCCCGGCCGAGCTGGTGTTCTGCTTCGCCACGGGCAACACGGCGAAGATCCGCAAGCTCAACTGCGGCCTGATCGAAGTGGGCCGCGACGCCGACTTCGTCTTCATGGACCGCGCGCAGCACTCGCCCGCGCCGGGCCTGCTCGAAAGCGTGCAGCTGGGCGACATCCCGGGCGTGGGCATGGTGATGATCGACGGCATCGTGCGCTGCGGCCGCAGCCGCAACACGCCGCCTGCAACTGAGATTCCAGTGGTGGTTTCAGGCGCGCATTGAGGCGCTCAAGACCCGGGCTTCGACTTGAAGATCAGGTAGCGCGCGGACAGGAAGTTCACCACCAGCCCCGCGCAGCTGCCCAGCGCCACGCCGGCCGCCGGCGCCCAGGCGCCCGAGACCCAATGCAGCACCAGCACATAGGCGCCATAGTTGACAACGGCGCCGCCCAGCATCGTCACGAGATAGCCGAGGTACTCGCGCAGCACGGAGGCATTGGCGCTCCGGGCGCTGAAGGTGTAGCGGCGGTTCAGCGCCCAGGTGGCCGTGGCGGCCGCGAGGAAAGACAACACCCGCGCGCCATACCAGCCCAACACCGGCGCCAGCAGGTACAGCACCACCACATCGACCACGAAGCCCGCCACGCCGACCACGGCGAACGACAGGAACTCCCGCCCCAGCTTCATCGTGTGCTGCAGTTGCGCACGCCCGGAATCGCCAGGTAGCGCAGCCGCTTGGCCTCCCTGCGACCGAGCGTCACGGCGTGCATCACCACGCCGCAGACCATCGACAGCATCGCGGCGAGCATCGCGCCGGTGGCCAGCACCGCCGTGGGGAGCCGCGGCACCAGGCCGGTGTGCATGTAGGTGACCAGCAGCGGAATGACCAGCGCGACCGCGCCCGCCGCGAGCAACGCCGCAATGATCGAGAAGAACTGCAGCGGCCGCTCGCTCACGAAGAGCTTGCAGATGGTCTTCAGGATGCGCCAACCGTCGCGGTAGGTCGAGAGCTTGCTGTGCGAGCCCTCGGGGCGCGTGCTGTAGGCGGTGCTTTCCTCGGCCCAGGGCATGCGCAGCTCCAGCGCATGCACCGTGAGCTCGGTCTCGATCTCGAAGCCGCGCGACAGCGCCGGGAACGACTTCGCATAGCGCCGCGAGAACACGCGGTAGCCCGAGAGCATGTCGGTGAGCCCGCCGCCGAACAGCTGCACCACCGCGCCGGTGAGCATGCGGTTGCCCAGGCGATGGCCGGCGCGATAGGTGAGCGCGTTCTGCCCGTCGTCCACGCGGTTGCCCACCACCATGTCGAGGTTGCCGTCGACCAGGCGCTGGATGAGGCGCGGCGCGGCGGCGGTCTCGTAGGTTGCGTCGCCATCGACCATCACGTAGATGTCGGCCTCCACGTCGGCGAACATGCGCCGCACCACGTTGCCCTTACCCGGTGCCGCCACGTGCGTGACGATGGCGCCGGCCGCGCGCGCGACCGCGGCGGTATCGTCGGTCGAGTTGTTGTCGAAGACGTGGATCTCGGCGTCGGCCGGCAGGGATGCGCGAAAGCCCTCGATCACCTGGCGGATGGCCAGCGCTTCGTTGAAGCACGGAATGACCGCGGCAATGCGCGGTGCGGCGCTTCGTCGGCTCACGGTGTCGTCTGCGTCAGTCATGGTGCGGTGGGGAGGATACGGTAGGCCCGGCTGCCATCTTGCGCGAACAGCGGGGCGAAGTGGGTGTCGAAGCCTGCGCGGGTCGCCAGCGTCGGCGCCAAGTGGTCCGGCATCACGATGGCGGTGAAGCCCAGCTTGGCGAGCTTGTTCGCCATGTCGCCGGGCGTGAGGAGCAGAAAGTCGGCATAGCGCCATGGGCCGAGCGTGTCGCCCCAGATCGGATTCGGGCCGTAGTAGATCGCCTCGTTCAGCGCGATCTGGTAGACGCGGCCGGTCGGATGCTGGCGCAGGTAATCCATGACGGCATAGCCCGGCACATGCTTGCGCAGGAAGGCCTCCCGGGTTTCGGGCGTGGGCGAGATCATCGCGACCTTGCCCGCGGTCTGTCGCACCGACACCGCCGCCAGCACGGCCAGCAGCAGCACGGCCACCCAGTCGCCGATACGCGCCGCGCTGCGCCGGTTGGTGAGCTCGGGCACGCCTTCCGCTGTCGGCTTCATGCCGAACAGGCGGCGCACGCCCGCTGCGATCCAGCCGAACAGCACCTGCCAGCCGACGGCCGCCGTCATCGCGAGCAGCGGGAACGAGGCCGTCAGATACCGCGGATAGCGCGAGGTCACAACCCACACCGCCAGCGAATAGAAGCAGAACCAGCCCGCGGCACGCACCGCGGCGGAGCGCTTCCACAAGGCGCCGAAAGGCGCGAGAAACACCGACCAGATCAGCGCGTTGGGCATTTCGGCGTGGTCGCGCACGTCGGCCAGCTGCTGCACATAGTCGGCCGGGATCCACTCGCTGAAGCCGAACACGCGCGCGCCGATCGGGTTGAACGGGTCGCCGGTCATGACGGCGTTGCGCGCATACCAGTAGATGCATGGGATCAGGAAGCACACGAGTGCCAGCGCCCAGGCCTTGGGCCGGCGCTCGTGCCATACGACGAAGAGCGCCACCAGTGGCATGAAGACCAGTGCCTGGTACTTCGAGCCCGCGGCCACGCCGAGGCAGAAGGCAGCGAGGCCGAGCCAGCGCATGCCGCTGTGCACGGGTTGCGATTCGCGCCACCACCACAGCGACACGCAGGCCGTGAGCGCGAAGAGCGCCACGCCCATGTCGATCAGCGCATTCGAGTAGTCGCCGAGCCCCAGCCAGATGGCCGCGCCAATGCAGGCGGTGAGCCGGTTGGCATGCAGCATGCCAAGGCGAAAGATCATCACCACCGACAAGCCGCCCGCCAGCGCGTTCAGGAAGTGCGGAAGCACGTCGTCGCCCACCTGCAGGGCGGCGGCGTAGAGCAGGTTGTAGTTGTACGGAAACCAGGGGTAGCGCAGCCACTCGTGGATGCCGAGCGAGCCCTGCTGCGCGACTTCGCGCGCATAGGGCAGGTGGTACATCAGCTCGTCGAAGGCGGCGGGCGGCGCGAGCGGTGCGACCAGTGCCGGCAGTGCGACCAGCACCAGCGCGACCACGGCGATCCGCTCGAAATAGGTCCACGGCGCGGCGACGGCGTCCGCACGCAAGGCACGCCGCTCACGCAGCCACGACGGCAACTGCAGCGCGGCGACCACGACGCCCGCTGCAATCACCGCCAGTGTGGCGCCGAGCTTGAACACACCGAAGATCGCCAACACCTGAAACGCGCAGATGAAGAGGCCCACACCGAGCGCGACGGCCACCGCGGCTTCGAGCCATGCATCGCGGCGCGGCGGAGCGACCAGGCGCGCCAGCACGCCGCGCCCCCACCCCCAGCAGCTGACGACGAAAACCACGAGTGCCGCGTAGTGCGCGGCTGCAAACATCAGCTTCTGAATAACAACTCCCGGTGCCGGTCGGCCAGGCCGGCCGGCAGGTTCAAAGGTTGGGCGCGAGGAGCCGCTCGAGATCGGACTCGCTCTCCTTGCGCCGCGCGGCCTGGTCCTGCAACTGGTCGTGCCCGATCTTGCCGACGTTGAAGTACGTCGCATCGGGGTGGCTCAGATAGAAACCACTGACGCTGGCGGCGGGCATCATAGCGAGGCTTTCCGTCAGGGTCATGCCAATGTCCGCGCAGGCCAGAAGGTCGAACATCGGGCCCTTCACGCTGTGGTCCGGGCAGGCCGGATAGCCGGGCGCGGGGCGGATGCCGCGGTATTTCTCGCCGATCATGTCCTCGTTGCTCAAGCCCTCGTCGGGCGCGTAGCCCCAGAGGTCGGTGCGCGCGCGGTGGTGCAGCGATTCGGCAAAGGCCTCGGCCAGCCGGTCGGCCAGGGCCTTGAGCATGATGGCCGAGTAGTCGTCCAGGTCGTCGATGAAGTACTTCTCCTTCTTCTCGACGCCCAGGCCGGCGGTGACCGCGAACACGCCCACGTAGTCTTTCAGGCCGCTGTCCTTCGGCGCGACGAAGTCGGCCAGGCACCGGCTCGGGCGCGTCACGCCGTCGATCACCTGCTTCTCGGTCTGCTGGCGCATGCCGTACCAGGTGAGCGCGACTTCGCTGCGCGTCTCGTCGGTGTAGAGCTCGATGTCGTCGTCGTTCACCGTGTTGGCGGGCCAGAAGCCGACGACGCCGCTCGCGCTGAGCCAGCGGCCTTCGATCAGGCGCTTCAGCATGCGCTGGCCGTCCGCGTACACGCGCACGGCCTCGGTGCCGACGACTTCGTCCTTCAGGATCGCGGGGAACGGGCCGGCCAGATCCCAGGTCTGGAAGAACGGGCCCCAGTCGATGTACTTGGCGAGCTCGGTGAGGTCGAAGTTCTTGAACACGCGCCGGCCGATGAACTTGGGCACGGGCGGCACGTAGTTCGACCAGTCGATCGGCGTCTTGTTGGCACGCGCCTTCGCGAGCGGCCACATCGGCACCTGCTTCTTGTTGGCGTGCTGCGTGCGCACCTTCTCGTAGTCGGCGTTGATCTCGTCGATGTACGCAGTGGCCTGGTCGCTCAAGAGCGACTGCGCCACGCTCACGCTGCGCGACGCATCGGGCACGTAGACCACGGGGCCTTCGTAGTGCGGCGCGATCTTCACGGCCGTGTGCACGCGGCTGGTGGTGGCGCCGCCGATCATCAGCGGAATCTTCTTGATGCGGAAATGGTCGTCGCGCTGCATTTCGCCGGCCACGTACTGCATCTCTTCCAGGCTTGGCGTGATGAGGCCCGAGAGGCCCACGATGTCCGCGCCCTCGACCTTGGCACGCGCCAGAATTTCGTGGCACGGGACCATCACGCCCATGTTCACCACTTCGAAGTTGTTGCACTGGAGCACGACGGTGACGATGTTCTTGCCGATGTCGTGCACGTCGCCTTTCACCGTGGCGATGATGATCTTGCCCTTGGTGCGCACGTCGCGGCCGGCGGCCTCGTCGCGCAGCTTTTCTTCCTCGATGTAGGGCAGGAGGTGGGCCACGGCGGACTTCATCACGCGCGCCGACTTCACCACCTGCGGCAGGAACATCTTGCCGGCGCCGAACAGGTCGCCCACGATGTTCATGCCGTCCATGAGCGGCCCTTCAATCACGTGCAGCGGGCGGCCGCCCGTCGCCAGGATCTGCTGGTAGGCCTCTTCGGTGTCTTCCACGATGAAGTCGGTGATGCCGTGCACCATCGCGTGCGAGAGACGCTGGTTGACGTGCACCGGCTGCTCGGGCGTGCCGCGCCATTCGAGGCGCTTGCTCTCGTCCTTGGCGCCGCTCTTGGCGGTCTCGGCGATCTCGACAAGGCGCTCGCCGGCGTCGGGGCGGCGATTGAGCACCACGTCTTCCACGCGCTCGCGCAGCGTGGGCTCCAGGTCGTCGTACACGCCCACCATGCCGGCGTTGACGATGCCCATGTCCATGCCCGCCTTGATCGCGTGGTACAGGAACACGGTGTGGATGGCTTCGCGCATCGGATCGTTGCCGCGGAAGCTGAAGCTCACGTTGCTCACGCCGCCCGACACCTTGGCACCCGGCAGGTTCTCCTTGATCCAGCGCACCGCGTTGATGAAGTCGACCGCGTAGTTGTCGTGCTCCTCGATGCCTGTGGCGATGGCGAAGATGTTCGGGTCGAAGATGATGTCCTCGGGCGGAAATCCCACCTCGTCCACCAGGATCCGGTAGGCGCGCTCGCAGATCTCGACCTTGCGCGCGTAGGTGTCGGCCTGGCCCTTCTCGTCGAAGGCCATGACCACGGCGGCGGCGCCGTAGCGCTTGACCAGCTTGGCCTCGTGCTTGAACTTGTCCACGCCCTCCTTCATGGAGATGGAGTTGACGATGCCCTTGCCCTGGATGCAGCGCAGGCCCGCTTCGATCACGTCCCACTTGGAGCTGTCGACCATCACCGGCACGCGCGCGATGTCGGGCTCGCTGGCAATGAGGTTCAGGAACCGGACCATCGCGACCTTGCTGTCGAGCATGGCCTCGTCCATGTTGATGTCGATCACCTGGGCGCCGTTCTCGACCTGCTGGCGCGCAACGGCCAGGGCTTCTTCGAACTGGCCGTTCAGGATCATCCGCGCGAAGGCCTTGGAACCGGTGACGTTGGTGCGTTCGCCGATGTTGACGAACAGCGTGCCCTCGCCGATGGCGACCGGCTCGAGGCCGGACAACTTCATGGGGGGAACGGAAATCTGTGGGGTCTGCGCCATGGGCTCACCTGCGAAAGGAACGGACAGGCGAGCGTCGTTTTGAGATCCCAAGCCTGACGGCCCGCCGGGCGGACCGCTGCAACGCTCCTTGGGAGGGGATGCATTTTAAGGGCGTTCGCCTGAGAAGGCGTAAGTGCATCCGGCATGCCCGCTCATCCCGCCCCCGCGCGCCCACTCGGCGTTGCAAATACTCGCCATAGCCCGAGCTATGGCTGCGCTTTGCGCCTTGATTGGCCGCACGGGGGCGGGCTGCTCGGGCACGCCGGATGCACTCATGCCTTCTGAGCCCGCGGGAAAGCCCTAGTCAGGCCCCACAGGCACCCCCCACAGAATGCGGGCGCGCAATTCGTCGAAGAACGAACGTTCGTGTTTTTATTTGAAAACAAAGGAATGAACATATGCCAAGAAAGAGGAATTCGAGGCTGCTGCGCCTCGCCGCCCGCCCGGTCTGCGCCGCATTGCTTCTCGGCCTGGTGGGGACGACAACCCTGAGCCAGGCGGCCATCACCGACACCCCCACGCAGGTCCAGGCCCGGGTGACATCCAGCGAAGCGAAGACCAAGAACCCGATCGTGCTGGTGCACGGCCTCTTCGGCTTCGACAACGTGCTGGGCATCGACTACTTCTATCGCATCCCCGAAAGCCTGGCCGGCGCGGGCGCGAAGGTGTACGTGGCCCAGGTCTCGGGCGCCAACAGCTCGGAGATCCGTGGCGAGCAGCTGATCCAGGAGCTGAAGAACCTGCGAGCGCTCTCGGGCAACCCGTCGCTCAAGTTCAACCTCATCGGCCATTCGCAGGGCGCGCCCACCGCGCGCTACGTGGCGGCGGTGGAACCCGGGCTGGTCGCCTCGGTCACGTCCGTGGGTGGAGCCAACGGCGGATCGAAGGTGGCGGACCTCTTGCGCAAGATTCCCGAGGGCAGCGTCTCCGAGGCGGTGGTCGCGGAGACACTGCGGCTCGCGATGCTCCTGCTGGGCGCCATCTCCGGCAAGGACCCGAGCCAGCTGCCCGAAGTGCCGCTGAACGCGCTGAATTCGCTCACCACCGTGGGCGGCGCGGCCTTCGACAAGAAGTTTCCCCAAGGCCGCCCGGCCCCGGGTTCCTCGTGCGACGTGAAGAGCGGACCGGCCGAGGCGAACGGCGTGCGCTACTACTCGTGGTCCGGCGTGCAGCCGCTCACCAACGCGTTCGATGCGAGCGACGTGGCCATGGGCGGGCTGAGCCTCGTCGCGTTCGGGAGCGAGACCAACGACGGCCTGCTGGCCGTGTGCTCCACACGCCTGGGCACGCACCTGGGCGACTACCGCCAGAACCACCTGGACGAGGTCAACCAGCTCTTCGGCCTGACCTACATCGGGCTGTGGACACTGTTCGAGAAGAAGCCGATGCAGCTCTACCAGGAGCAGGCCGCCCGGTTGAAGAGCGCGGGCCTCTGACGATGCGACGCGTCCTGCTGTGAAAAAGGCGAGACCGCTGCAGCTCGGTGCGATGGCGGGCGCCGCGGTGCTCGCCATCCTCGCCGGATGGTGGCTGGTGGACGGGCTGCCTCCGGCCGACGTCCCGGAGCCGGTGGTGTCGACTTCCGCCGGCACCGCCCCCGGCGGTGCGGTGCCGGCAACGGCACAACCCATCGGCGACGCCCGCCCCGCCCCCGACGCGATGCTGAACCCGTCGCTGATCCTCATCTTCGAGAGCGCACTTGCCGAAGCGCAGGCCACCGGCAAGGCCGCCTTCATGGCGATGGCTCCCGGCCTGCTCGCCAAGCGCCTGCCGGCCGAGCTGGTCGCGCGCGCGATGGGCCTGCTCGAGCGCTACATCGACATGCAGGAAGCCATGCAGACCCTGCCGCCGCCCGACGCCGGCGACCCCGCCTCGCTGCGCAAGACCATCGAGGCGCGCGCCGAAGTGCGGCGCAGGTACTTTGCGCCCGAGGAAATCGAAGGTCTCTTCGGCGACGAGATCCGCCAGGACGCTCTCATGGCCGACAAGATGGCGCTCGCCCGCGATGCCAACCTCACGCCCGAAGAGCGCGAGGCCGCCGCCAAGCGCAGCGAGGAGGCCCTGCTCACGCCGGAGCAGCGCGAGCAGCGGCGCGCCTTCACCGCGCAGGTCGACGTGCAGCGCCAGACCGACGCCATGAACGCGCGCGGCGCCAGCGCCCAGGAGCGTTTTGCCGAACGCAGCGCCGCCTACGGCTACGAGGCGGCCCGACAACTGGCCGCGCTGGACCAGGAAAACCAGGACTGGAACAGCCGCTTGGACCAGTACGCCAACGCGCCCCCGGAGCAGCAGGAGCAGTTGCGCGAGTCGCTCTTCAATGAGCGGGAGCGCTTGCGCCTGAGTGGGGCGCTGGCGCTGCGGGGATCGCGACCTACGCCGTCTGGGCAGCCATCGCCGAACGCGGCAGGCCAAACACCCGGTCGAAGCCCCAGTTGAAGACGAAGGTGTAGACCAGGAAGAACAGCACCAGGCCCAGGTCCATCACCAGCGCCTGCCAGAGCGACACGCCCAGGCCCCAGGCGAACATGGGCACCAGGAACGCGATCAGCCCGCCCTCGAAGCCGATGGCGTGGGCGATGCGGCGGCGCAGGCTGCGTCCGCGCACGGCTTGGCGCGATTCCCAGCGCTCGAACAGCGCGTTGAAGATCAGGTTCCAGATCACCGCGACGACCGACGCGGCCACCGCCAGCACGCCGGAATGGCCGAGCCCGGCGTCCGTCATCAGGGCCAGGCCGGCGCTGGCGCAGACGATGGCGATCCCTTCGTACAGGGAGATGTAGACGACACGACGCTGGAGCCCTTGCATGACTTTTCCTCTTGAACTTGAATGCGATGGGTGGACTTTATTTGCTATTTGCTGATATAAAAAGTCATGCTATTTCAATTAAATTGATAGATCGGACGCCATGGCCTTCTCCAGCGACAACGTCGAGGTGTTCCTGGCCGTGATCGACCACGGCTCCTTCTCGGCCGCCGCGCGGGCGCTGCACAAGGTGCCTTCGGCCGTCAGCATGGCCATCGCGGGCCTGGAGGCCGAGCTCGCCCTGCCCCTGTTCGACCGCAAGGGCCGCGAGCCCCAGCCCACCGCCGCCGCGCGTTCGCTGGAGCCGCAGGCGCGCATGCTCGCAGCACAGTTGAAGCAATTGCAGGTGCAGGCGCTCGCGCTCACCCAGGGGCTGGAAAACCGCCTGACGCTCGCCATTGCGCCTGAACTCCTGGCCGCGCCCTGGAGCGGACCGCTTGCCGAGCTGGCGCAGGAATACCCGCTGCTGCAGGTCGAGGTGCTGGCCGCGCCGCAGGCCGACGCGCTGGCACTGCTGCACAGCGGCCGCGCGCAACTCGCGCTGGTGTTCGAACGCCCGAGCCTCGACGGCCGCGAAGGCTTTCAGGAGGTGGGTAGCGACACGATGGTGGCCGTGATGGCGCCCGACCACCCGGCGCTCGTCGCAGCGGCCGGCGAGCGGCTGCGGGAAGAACACCTCACGAACACCCGGCAGATCGTCGTCGCCGGGCGCGACCTGGCCACCAGCGACCCGCGCTTCGTGTTCGCGCGCCACGTCTGGCGCACCGACAACGCGCTGGCGGCGCTGAGCCTGATCACCGCCGGGCTGGGCTGGGGCTGGCTGCCGCGCAACTTCGCGCGGCCGCATGTGGCGGCGGGCGCACTGGTCGAGATTCCGTTCGAGAACCTCAGCAACGGGCTCGACCTGTGGGTCGATGTGGTGTGGTCGAGGGAGCGCCCGCTGGGGCTGGGCGCGCAGCGCTTTGTGGCGCTGATCGCGCGGGATCGGCAGGCGGCCCATGCGCCGAAAAACGTGCATCCCTGATGCGTTACGCCGTCGGGTGAACAGCCGGTTCGGGCTGGGCGCACAGGACACCGGGTGCTCCCCCGACGGATCGCTCTCAAGGCGCCGGGGACGGCGGCGGCAACATCAACACCATCTGCGCAACCGCGAACTCGCAATCGCGCGGCCCGCGTTGGCAGTAGGCGGCCGTGGGTGCGACGTCGAAGATGGCCGGCTTCAGACCGGGGCAGGCCACCGCGATCTTGCCGGGCAGGGGCACGCTCACCTTGCAGTCGGGGCGCGCATCAGCAATGCGGCCGGACAGCAGCGTGTCCCACGAAGGCGGCTTGCCGGTGTCGTTGCAACCCGCCGCGAGCGCCGACATCACGAGCGCGAGCCCTGCAAAGCGAAGCCCGGCAGCGCCCACGCGTTGCACTGGCTCAGGCGGCTTCGCTGTAGAAGCCGGCGGTGTTGTTCAGCAGGCGTCCTGGCACCGGCGCCACCGCACGGCCGATCGCCGCGATGTGGTCCGGCGTGGTGCCGCAGCACCCGCCCACGATGTTCACCAGTCCCTCGGCCGCGAACTCGTGCAGGAGGCGCGAGGTGACATCGGGCGTCTCGTCGAAGCCGGTGTCGCTCATCGGGTTGGGCAGGCCCGCATTCGGGTAGCAGCTGATGAAGGTGTCGCCCGCCACGCGCGCCAGCTCCTGGATGTAGGGGCGCATCAGCGCCGCGCCCAGCGCGCAGTTGAGGCCGATGGCCAGCGGGCGCGCATGCCGCACGCTGTGCCAGAACGCGGTGACGGTCTGGCCGCTCAGGATGCGGCCCGAGGCGTCGGTGACCGTGCCGCTGATGATCAGCGGCAAGCGCTCGCCGCTGTTGTCGAAATACTCGTCCACCGCGAACAGCGCGGCCTTGGCGTTGAGCGTGTCGAAGATGGTCTCGACCAGGATCACGTCGGCGCCGCCTTCGACCAGCGCTTCGGTCTGCTCGTAGTAAGCGGCGCGCAACGATTCGAAATCGACATTGCGCGCGCCCGGGTCGTTCACGTCGGGGCTGATGCTCGCCGTCTTGGGTGTCGGGCCGAGGGCGCCGGCCACGAAACGGGGCTTGTCGGGCGTGCTGAACTTGTCGCAGGCCGCGCGCGCGAGCTTGGCGGATTCGAGGTTCATCTCGCGCGCCAGGTGGGCCATCTTGTAGTCCTCCTGCGCGATGGTGGTCGCGCCGAAGGTGTTGGTCTCGATGAGGTCGGCGCCGGCCGCGAGGTAGCCCTCATGGATGTCGGAGATCACGTCGGGCCGGGTGAGCGAGAGCAGTTCGTTGTTGCCCTTCACGTCGCGCTCGAAGTCCTTGAAGCGCTCGCCGCGGTACTGCTCCTCGGTGAGCTTGAAGCGCTGGATCATCGTGCCCATGGCGCCATCGAGGATGGCGATGCGCTTTTCGAGGATGCCGGCAAGTGCCTGGCCGCGGGTGTAGACGAGGGGCTTCATGTCCTGAATTGTAGAAAGCCGTGCATCGCCCTGCGCGCGGGCGGGCTTGGCGCAGCGGCGCGCGCATGCCCGCCGGCGGGCCCGGGGCTTGCCTTGCCCGCCACTTCGCACTCTGGCAATGTGGGCGTTCCCAAGGAGCGCGTTTCGCCATGCAGGACATCTTCCAGGTGGGCAATGCCCATTTCGCCTTCGCCCCCGAAACCTCGGCGCAATTCGTCGATGGCGGGATGCAGTTCGAACTGCACACGCTGCCCGTCGAGTTCGACAAGGCGCTGCATGCACCGGCCTTCCAGCCCGACGACGTGGACAACCCCTCGGAAGGCATGATCGCGCCGCGCTTCGGCACGTACGGCCCGTTCTTCTTCTACGACAAGACCGGCGAGGCGCATCGCGTGGTGCGCGAGCCGCAAACGAGACCGGCCACGTTCGACTTCCGCCTGTACGAACGCGGCTTCGCCTGGGACAGGTTCCAGGGCGAGGTGACGCTCACGCCATCGCTCGTCGAGATCCGCGGCGTCATGAAGTTCTACTCGGGCGAGGGCGCGGACAGCGTCCCGATCCACGTGCGCAAGTCCTTCGAACCCGGCGAGGTGGCATTGAAGCCGCACACGTACACCAGCCTGGCCGAAGCGGCCGAAGTACCGCCCGAGCGCGTGCAACGGCTTCTCATCGAGCAGCCCTGGGAGCGTGGCACGCCGAAGTTCGACGTGTTTCCGCCGGAGATCCTGCGCTTCTCCAGGCTGGAGTTCCTGTCGCTGCAATTCGCGTATCCCGAGTACGCGTCCTTCACCGCGCTGCCCGATGGCTTCTGCGCGCTCGGCGAGTTGAAGGAGCTGTACATCCGCTGTTCGAGCATCGTGCAGTTGCCCGACAACTTCGGCGCGCTCGCGAAGCTCGAAGTGCTCTCGATGGAATACGGCAAGCTCGAGCGCCTGCCCGACAGCATCTGCCGCCTGACGCGCCTGCAGCGGCTGCTGCTCAACGGCAACGCGCTCGAAAGCCTGCCGGAATGCATCGGCGACCTGCCGGCCCTGCGCCTCCTGGCCGTCGAGAAGAACCCGTTCGTGTCGCTGCCCGCGTCGCTGAAGAAGATCGAGAAGGTCAACCTCGAGCGGAAGCTGCAGGCGCTCTACCAGGACATCGCGTACCGCAAGGACGTCGACGTGCCCGTGGCGCCCGCGCAGTTTCTCGCGCAGGGCGACGACCTGTACGCGCAGCTGCTGGCGGACGCCTGCGGCAAGCACAAGCTCAAGCGCTACCTGCCCGCGCTGCTGCGGGTGGCCCGCCGCACGGTGCGCTACCGGACCACCGAACCCGAGGACTATGTGCAGAAGGGCAACACCCGCTTCGGCGGGGCGCCCGACCTGCCGCCGGGCATGGCATTTCCGCTGTCCGACGGCGACAGCCACTGGCGCTTCTACGCGCAGCTGAACCTGGCCGAAGTCGCGCCGCTGCAGCCCTACTTGCCGCGCGAGGGCATGCTGTATTTCTTCGGCGAAGACCAGCAGTCGCTGGAGAGATCGCTGGTGGTCCATTCCACCGCGCCGCTGGAATCGCTCGTCACCTACGCGTACCCGGAAGACGTCCAGTTCGAAAACGGATTTGCCGACGACCTGTACCCAGGCGTCAAGGCCGTCGCCGACGCCACGGTGTCCGTGCCCAATCTGTATGGCGCCCAGGATCGCTGGACCGGCCGCGATGCGGTGCTGATGAAGATCGAAGAGGACGAGAAGCTGCAGAAGGCCTACTGGGCGCTCGACGAGGGACTCTCCGGCAAGAACGAGCGCTGCCACCTCGTCAATGCGCACGTGTTCACGCAGCACAAGACGCCCGAGGAGCAGGCCTCCGATGCGAAGGGCGGCCTGCCCGGCGAATGGATCAACCTGCTGACGCTCGAATCGGACAGGCGCCCGAACGGGTTCTGCTTCTGGGATGCGGGCACGCTGACCTACAGCATCCACATGAAGGACCTCGCGTTGGGCGATTTCTCGCGGGTCTTCGTGAGCCTGGAAAGCAGCTGAGGCGCCGCCCGGCGGCTCAGCGCGGCGCGCGGCCCTCGACGAAGGCCAGCACCGCCTCGATCATCCGTCGCACATGCGGCTGCACGCCGGCCGCCACCTCGGGCAGGTAGTCGAAGGGCAACTTCTCCTGCATGTAGCTCGACTGCGTCATCTCCAGCTGCACCGCATGCACGCCACCGGCCGGGTTGCCGTACTGGCGCGTGATGTGGCCGCCCTTGAAACGGCCATTGAGCACGCCCGTGTAGCCCGTGGCCGATTCGGCGATTTCCAGCAGCGTGGCGGCCAGCGCCGGATCGCAGGTGGTGCCGTTGCCCGTGCCCAGGTTCAGGTCGGGCAGCTTGCCTTCGAAGAAGCGCGGCAGCACCGAGCGGATCGAGTGCGCGTCCCAGAGCGCGATGGTGCCGTGCGCGGCCTTCAGGCGGTCGAGCTCGGCCTGCAGCTGGCGGTGGTACGGCACCCAGATCGCATCGCGGCGCGCGGCGATTTCCTCATCGCCCGGCACGTCGGCGGCGTTCGCATAGACCGGCGTGTCGTCGAAGGTGTCGACCGGGCACAGGCCGGTGACGCTCTGGCCCGGGTAGAGGCTCGCGCCGTCCGGCGGACGGTTCAGGTCGATCACGTAGCGCGAGTGCGTGGCCACGAGCACCGAGGCGCCGAGTTCGTCGGCGAAGTCGTAGAGCCGTTCGAGGTGCCAGTCGGTGTCGGGCACATGGCGCGCCTCGTCGGTGAGGCGCGCGGCCAGCGCGGGCGGCACGTGGGTGCCGACGTGCGGCATCGAGATCAGCAGCGGGCGTGTGCCCTGGCGGAAGCGGAACGCCGGTTCGGCGGTGGTGAAGGTCATGGATTCAATCCCTGAGAAGTTGGGTGCGCGCCGCCACGAAGGCGGACGCGGATTCTTCATGCAGCGCATGGCGCCCGCGCGAGACGCGCTCGCGGCCGCCCACCCAGACCGCATCGATGGCGGAGGTGCGATGGCTCGCGAAGACGTGGGCCGAGAGCATGTCAGGCGCGGGCAGTCCCTGCAGCGCGACATGCGCCGCATCGAGCACGATGAAGTCGGCCTGCTGCCCCACGGCAAGCCCGCCGACCGCGCGGCCCGAGGCCTGCGCCCCGCCCTGCACCGCTTCGAGCGTGAGCGCGGTGGCGACATGCGGCTGCGCCGCGCTCGCGCCGACGTTGCGCTGGCGTTTGGCAAAGCGCTGGCTGTATTCGAGCATCAGCAGTTCTTCGGCCGCGTTGACGCTGGCGTGGCTGTCGGAGCCCACGCCCCATGCGCCGCCATGGCCGCGCCACTTGGAGAAATCGAAGATGCCGTCGCCGAGGTTCGCCTCGGTCGTCGGACACAGGCCCGCGACCGCACCGCTCTTGGCGGCGTATTCGTACTCGGCGTCGTTCATGTGCGTCGCGTGAACGAGGCACCAGCGCGCATCGACCGGCGCGTGGTCGAGCAGCCACTCGACCGGGCGAAGGCCGCTCCACTCGACGCAGTCGTCGACTTCCTTCGTCTGCTCGGCGATGTGGATGTGAATGGGTGCCGTGCGGTCGATGGCTTCGAGCCCCGCGACCGCATCCCGCAATGCCTCGGGCGGCACGGCACGCAGCGAATGCGGCGCCATGCCCAGCCGCGCACCCTGCACATCGCACGCGGGCTTGAGCGCTTCGAGCAAACGCAGCATCGATTCGGTCGATCGCACGAAACGGCGCTGGCCTTCGTTGGGCGGCTGGTCGCCGAAGCCGCTGGTCTGGTAGAGCACCGGCAGCAGCGTGAAGCCGATGCCGGTCTTCTGGGCTGCGCGCAGCAGCGCAAGGCTCAGCGTCGCGTCGTCGACATAGGGGCGGCCGTCGGCGTCGTGGTGCACGTACTGGAATTCGCACACGCTCGTGTAGCCGGCTTCGAGCATCTCGGCGTAGAGCCAGGTCGCGATGGCTTCCATGTGCTGCGGGCCGAGGCGCGCGGCGAAGCGGTACATCAACGTGCGCCAGCTCCAGAAGCTGTCGTGCTGTTCGGCGCGGTGTTCGGTGAGGCCCGCGAAGGCGCGCTGGAAGGCGTGCGAGTGCAGGTTAGGCATGCCGGGGATCACCGGGCCGGCCGCCACCTGCGCGCCTGCGGGCGGTTGCGTGGCGGGCTGAACTTGCGTGAGCTGGCCGGCGTCGCTCCACGACAGCAGGACGTTCTTCGTCCAGCCCGCGGGCAGCAGCGCATCGGCTGTAAAAAGCGTGCGCGTCGTCGTCATGCCGCGTTCTCCACCGCAATGCGGCCTTGGCGCACTGCGGTACGCAGCGGACGTTGACCGAACCAGTACGCGAGTTCGGCTGCATCGCGCACGTTCCACAGCACGAAGTTGGCGGGCATGCCCACGGCGATCGCGCCGTGCGTGGCCTCGAGGCCCAGCGCGCGCGCCGCATGCACGGTAACGCCGGCCAGCGCCTCGGGCACCGTCAGGCGGAACAGCGTGCACGCCATGTTCACCATCAGCAGCAGGCTCAGCGCCGGCGAGGTGCCAGGGTTGTGATCGGTGGACACGGCCATCGGCACGCCGGCTGCGCGCAGCGCCTCGATGGGCGGCAGGTGCGTGTCGCGCAGCGTGTAGTACGCCCCGGGCAGCAGCACGGCCACGGTGCCCGACTGGCGCATCGCCTCGATGCCATCGGCCGACAGGTGCTCGATGTGGTCGCACGACAGCGCACCGTAGCGCGCGGCAAGCGCGGCACCGCCCATGTCCGAGAGTTGCTCGGCATGCAGCTTCACCGGCAGGCCCAGCGCCTTCGCGGCCTGGAAGACCTGTTCGGTTTCCGCGAGCGAAAAGGCGATGCGTTCGCAGAACACGTCCACCGCATCGACCAGCCCTTCGGCTGCGAGCGCGGGCAGCATCTCGCGGCACACGAGGTCGATGTAGTCGCCGCTGCGGCCGGTGTACTCCGGCGGCAGTGCATGCGCGCCGAGGAAGGTGGTGCGCAAGGTGACGCCATACGCTTCGCCGAGCCGGCGCGCCACGCGCAACTGCTTGCGCTCATGTTCGAGCGAGAGGCCGTAGCCCGACTTGATCTCGATGGCGCAGACGCCATCGGCCAGCAGCTGTTCAAGGCGCGGCGCGGCCTGCGCGAAGAGCGTGTCTTCATCGGCCTCGCGCGTGGCGCGCACCGACGAGACGATGCCGCCGCCGGCCTTCGCCACTTCTTCGTACGTCGCACCCGCGAGCCGCATCGCGAATTCGTTCGCGCGCTGGCCGCCGTAGACGAGGTGCGTGTGGCAATCGACGAGGCCGGGCGTGACGAGTGCATCACCGCCGTCGTGCACAGCGAGCCCCGCGAACTCGGCGGGCAATGCGCTGCGTGCGCCGACCCAGCGGATCGCGCCTTGCGCGACCACGATGGCGGCTTCGACGCCGGCATCGGTCGCAAGGCGCAGGCCGGTCCAGAGGCCGTCGGCCGATGGATATTCGTTCGCAGGTTTCATCGTCTTGTTCTCTTTCTGCAGGTTAGGCCGGCAAGATGCGCACCGCCACCAGCCGCGCATCCTCGTTCTCCGGCACCGCGTGCCAGGCCTGCGCTGCGTCGGCCCATTGCAAGCCCTCGCCTTCTGCGCAGGCCTCGTCGTTCAAGCGCCATGCGCCGCGCAAGGCCAGCAACACACCATGTGGTGCGGCCTCGATGGCCGCCGCGTGATCCAGCACGCGCACATCGGCGCGCCACTGTCCACGTCGCGTCATCACGTTGAAGTCGTTCGATGCGCCGCCGAGCAGCGTGCAATCGATCGCGTCGTCGCCGCTGAAGGCAAAGGGCTGCCGCGGCACATCGAGCCGGCGGTCGATGCGCCCGTCGTGCGTGAAGAGCCGCACCCCGTCGCCTTCGAGCAGCATGATGCTGCGGTCGATGCCCGCGAACACCGAGAACGGCCCGGCCGCCGCGATGGTCGCGATGCTCACGCGCCAGCCGAAGCTGTCGAGCCCCGCGCCTTGCGGCCAGCTCGCGATCTCCTGCGTGGTGCCGCCGCCGTTCTTCCACGGCATGGCGGGCAGCGTGGCGCGAGAAAAACGAAGCACGCTCATCGCATCAACCCGCCTTGCCGCAGCTTCTGCTCGAAGTGCCGCAGCACCAGCGTCATCGTCCCGGTCAACACGAAGTACACGAGCGCGATGGCCAGGTACACCTCCAGCGACCGGTACGACACGCTGATGATCTTCTGTCCCTCGTGCATCACGTCGTGGATGGTCAGCAGCGACACCAGCGCCGAGTTCTTGATCAGCGCGATGAACTCGTTGCCCAGCGGCGGAATCATCCGCACCACCGCCTGCGGCAGCACGATCTGGCGCATCGCCACGCCGGGCGTCATGCCGAGCGACTGCGCGGCCATCGTCTGGCCCTTGTCGATCGACTGGATCGCGCCGCGCACGATCTCCGACACATAGGCGCCGGAGTAAACGCCGAGCCCCAGCACGCCGCACAGGAAAGCCGGCAGCAGGATGCCGAAGTGCGGCAGGCCGAAGAACAGGATGAACAGCTGCACCAAGAGCGGCGTGCCGCGAATCGCCGCCACATACGCGGTGCACACGCCGTAGATCCAGCGCCGCTTCGGGTTCAGCCGGCCGATGCCGACGATGAGGCCGAGCACGCAGCCCAGCGCGAGCGCGCAGGCGGTGATCTCCACCGTGACGAGCGCACCGCGCAAGAGGTCGGGCCAGCCCTGCCAGACCGGTGAGAAATCGAGATCCATCGCGCGCTTACTTGGCGTTGGCGCTGAACCACTTCTTCACGATCTGGTCGTAGGTGCCGTCGGCCTTGAGCTTCTCGATTGCGCCGTTCACCGCCTTGGTGAGCTCGGGCGTGTCCTTGCGGATGGCCATGCCGTATTCCTCGGTGGTGATCTGCTCGGGCAGCACCTTCAGGCCGCCGCGCGTGCGCACGTATTGGTAGGCAGCGGGCTTGCCGGTGACGGCGGCGTCGGCACGGCCGATGTCCACGAGGTTGAACATCTCCTGGTTCTTCTCGACTTCCATCAGCTGCACCTGCGGAAACTTCTCCTTGGTGTACGACACCGACTTGGTGCCCACCTGCACGCTGACCTTCTTGCCGTTGATGTCGGCCGGCGTCTTGATGGCGGTATTGCCGTCCTTCACCATCACGACGAGGCCGCCCGCGTAGTACGGCACGGTGAAGTCGACGACCTTCTTGCGCTCGTCGGTGATGTAGATGCCCGAGACGGCCATGTCGAAGCGCTTGGAGATCAGGCCCGGCACGAGTCCCTTGAAGTCGATGTCGATCCATTCGATCTTGCGGCCCAGCGTCTTGCCGATGGCCTCGACCAGTTCCACGTCGAAGCCGGTGCGCTTGCCGTTCTCCACGAACTCCATCGGCGGGAAGGTGGCGTCGGTGGCCACGCGCAGCGGCTCGCCTTGCGCCTGGGCGGCGCCGACGAAGCCGAAGAGAGCGAGGCCTGAGAGTGCGGCGGCAACAAGGGTGCGACGGGTGTTCATGGTGAAGGCTTTCGTGGGTTTGAAAAAGGTAGGAGCGACTGGCTACTGGAGCGCGCGCGAGATGCGGGCCGCCGTGACGACGGTCATGTGGAGCAATGCAGCTTCCATGCCCTCCACGCGCGTGATCGGCGCCATGAGCGTGATCGCGCCGCGCAGCCGCCGGCCCGAAGCCAGCACCGGGGCGCTCGCGCCCCAGACGCCGGCATCGACCTCGCCCTGCGTCACGGCATGGCCGGCCTCGCGGATCGCATCGAGTTCGGCAGCGCGTTCGGCGCGGCGTTCCGGGCTCTCGCCCAGGCCGTCGAGCAACGCATCGCGCTGGTCGAGGGGCATGTGCGCGAGCAGGCACTTGGCGCTCGCGCCATCGCTGGCCGGGACGCTGCGGCCCCGGTCGAACGAGCAGCGCAGCGAATGTTCGCTGTCGATCATCTCCAGGCACACCACGCGGTCGTTCACCGCGGTGACCAGCGCCACGCTCTCGTGGCTCTGCTGCACCAGCGCGCGCATGTCGGCGCGGGCGGCCATCACGAGGTCGGAGTTGCCGTCGAAACCGCTCGCGAGCTGCACGCTCACCGGGCCCGGCGAGTAGCGCCCATCCGACTCCATCACGAAGCCCCAGCGGCGCAGCGTGGCGATCTGGCGGTACAGCGTGCTCTTGACGAGGCCGGTGGCCTGCCCGAGCTCGGCCGCCGTCATCGCCACCTTGCTCTGCGCCAGCACCGACAGCACCTGCAGGGCGCGGTCGTTGTGGGCGGGGGCGTCGGTCGGGGGCGTCATCTTGCTGGGGCTGTCGCTGGATGTCGTGAAGTGGGGAGCCGGCGTGCAGTATCTTGCCCGCGGTTCCCACATCCAAGCCTTGATTCCCATTCGGTGGGAATCGGGCCGTTTTTTCTTCCTACCTTCGTCTTACCTTCGTTCAGCCCACCAGCAGCGGAAAGCGTGCGTCGTCCATCGGCGCGCCGGCCGGCAACGTCTCGGCCAGACCGGGGAAATCGGGCGAGGTCTTCCAGCTGCGCGGTGCATGGCGGATGTCGTCGCCCAGGAAGCGCACCGAGAACACGCGGCGCCGGTTCGGCCCTTCGACCCCGGCCGCCGCATGCAGCGTGAGCATGTGGAAGCAGACGAAATCGCCGGGCTCGATGTTCCAGCCCACGATGGGAAAGCGCTCGCGCGCGCCCTCGATGTCGGGCAGGTCTTCGAGGCTGCCTTCGGGGAACCACTTGGCGTGGTTGTCCATGAAGGTGCGCGGCATCAGCCACGGCCCCTTGTGGGAGCCGGCCACGAATTCGAGCGTGGCGGTGCGAGACACCGGATCGACCGGGATCCACATGCTGACGTTCTGCTCACCCTCGATGTTGTAGTAGGGCTGGTCCTGGTGCCAGGGCGTGCGCTGCCGCGTGCCAGGCTCCTTCACGAGCAGGTGGTCGTGGTAGAGCCGCACGGTCTGCGAGCCCATCAGCCGCTGCGCGAGCTGCGCCAACGGCGCCTCGAAGATGAAGCGGCGGAAGGCGTCGATCTCCTGCCAGTTGCAGAAGTCCTCGAAGAAGCGGCCTGGATCGTCGGGCCGGCTCGCCACCTTGGCGCGCGGGCTGGGCGCCGCGAGGTTGGCCTCGATGCCATCGCGCAGCAGCGCCAGTTCGTCTTGCGTGAGCAGCTGGCGGATGCAGACTGCGCCGTCACGCTGGAACTGCGCGACCACCGCGTCGTCCACGCGCGCCTGCACGCGGCGCTGCAACTCCCGGGCATCAGGCAGGGCCGCGCCCGCCATCACTTCACCATCGGCAGCTTGAGGCCCTGCTTCTTCGCGGTGGCCACGGCGATGTCGTAGCCGGCATCGGCGTGGCGCATCACGCCGGTGGCCGGGTCGTTGAAGAGCACGCGCTCGATGCGCTTGGCCGCCGCGTCGGTGCCATCGCACACGATCACCACGCCCGAGTGCTGCGAGTAACCCATGCCCACGCCACCGCCGTGGTGCAGGCTGACCCAGGTGGCGCCGCCCGCTGTGTTGAGCAGCGCGTTGAGCAGCGGCCAGTCGGAGACGGCATCGGTGCCGTCCTTCATGGCTTCGGTCTCGCGGTTCGGGCTGGCGACCGAGCCGGTGTCCAGGTGGTCGCGGCCGATGACGATGGGCGCCTTCAGTTCGCCGTTCTTCACCATCTCGTTGAAGGCCAGGCCCGCGATGTGGCGCTCGCCCAGGCCCAGCCAGCAGATGCGCGCGGGCAGGCCCTGGAAGGCGATGCGCTCGCGCGCCATGTCGAGCCAGCGGTGGGTGTGGGTGTTCTCGGGGAACAGCTCCTTGATCTTGGCGTCGGTCTTGTAGATGTCTTCCGGGTCGCCCGAGAGCGCCACCCAGCGGAAGGGGCCCTTGCCTTCGCAGAAGAGTGGACGGATGTAGGCAGGCACGAAGCCGGGGAAGTCGAACGCGTTCTTCACGCCTTCATCGAAGGCGACCTGGCGGATGTTGTTGCCGTAGTCGACGGTCGGGATGCCCATGGACTGGAAGTCGAGCATGGCCTGCACATGCACGGCGCACGACTTCGCGGCCGCCTTCTTCAGCGCATCGTGCTGCGAAGCGTCCTTCATCGCGGCCTGCCATTGCGGCACGCTCCAGCCCGAGGGCAGGTAGCCGTTGATCAGGTCGTGCGCGGAGGTCTGATCGGTCACGAGGTCGGGCTTCAGGCCGCCGGCCTTCGCGCGCTTCACCAGTTCCGGAAGGATGTCCGCCGCGTTGCCGAGCAGCGCGATCGACACGGCTTCCTTCGCGTCGCAGTGCTGCTTGATAAGTTCGAACGCATGGTCGATGTCGCGCGCCTGCTTGTCGACGTAGCGCGTGCGCAGGCGAAAGTCGATGCTCGACTGCTGGCATTCGATGTTGAGCGACACGGCACCTGCGAGCGTGGCAGCGAGCGGCTGCGCGCCGCCCATGCCGCCCAGGCCCGCCGTCAGGATCCACTTGCCCGCGAGGCTGTTGTTGTAGTGCTGGCGGCCGGCTTCAACAAAGGTCTCGAAGGTGCCTTGCACGATGCCCTGGCTGCCGATGTAGATCCAGCTGCCCGCGGTCATCTGGCCGTACATGAAGAGGCCCTGGCGGTCGAGCTCGTTGAAGTGTTCCCAGTTGGCCCACTTCGGCACGAGGTTCGAATTGGCGAGCAGCACGCGAGGCGCATTCTCATGCGTCTTGAACACGCCCACGGGCTTGCCCGACTGGATGAGCAGCGTCTCGTCGTCGTTCAGTTCCTTGAGCGACGCGAGGATCTGGTCGTAGCAGGCCCAGTTGCGCGCGGCGCGGCCGATGCCGCCGTACACCACCAAGTCTTGCGGGCGCTCGGCCACCTCGGCGTCGAGGTTGTTCTGCAGCATGCGGAACGGGGCTTCGGTGAGCCAGCTCTTGCAGTTGAGCGTGCTGCCGCGCGGGGCGCGGATCACGCGCGTCGGGTCGTGGCGCGGATCGGCGACGTCGGGGTTGTTCAGGGCGAATTTTTCGGGAGCGTTCATGGCGTGGTTCTCCTATCGGGCGATGTTCAAGAGTGACTGGGCAGGATGTTCAGCAGCGCGGCCGGCAGCTCGGCCTTCAGCGCCCACTGGCGCATGGCTTCGATGTCCGGGGCGAGGTAACGGTCGCGTTCGAGGAAGGCGACGTTCTGGCGGATGCGAGCGAATTCAGCTTCGACCAGCGGCGAGCTCTTGAGCTTGCGCTTGAGCTCGATGCCTTGCGCGGCCGCCATCGCTTCGATGCCGACGACCACCGCGGTGTTGTTGACCATGTCGCCCAACCGGCGCGCCGCAAAGGTGGCCATCGAGACATGGTCTTCCTGGTTGGCCGAGGTCGGCAGGCTGTCGACGCTCGCGGGATGCGCGAGCGACTTGTTCTCGGAAGCGAGTGCGGCGGCCGTGACCTGCGCGATCATGAAGCCGGAGTTCAGACCCCCATCGCGCACCAGGAACGGCGGCAAGCCCGAAAGGCCGGTGTCGAGCAGCAGCGCGATGCGGCGCTCGGCGATCGCGCCGACTTCGCTCACGGCCAGCGCAATGATGTCGGCCGCGAAGGCGACCGGCTCGGCGTGGAAGTTACCGCCCGAGATCACTTCGCCGGTGTCGCAGAACACCAGCGGGTTGTCCGATGCGGCATTGGCTTCGATGACCAGCACGCGCGATGCATGCGCGAGGTTGTCGAGGCAGGCGCCCATCACCTGCGGGATGCAGCGCACGGAGTACGGATCTTGCACGCGACCGCAGTCGGCGTGCGAAGGGACGATCTCGCTGCCTTCGAGCAGCGTGCGCACGGCGCCGGCGACTGCCATCTGGCCGGGCTGGCCGCGTGCGGCATGGATGCGCGCGTCGAAGGGCTTGATCGAACCCTGGATCGCTTCGAGCGACAACGCGCCCGACATCAGAGCGGCGGCGAACACGTCTTCCGCTCCGAAGAGGCCGGCGAGCGCCAGCGCGGTCGACACCTGCGTGCCGTTGAGCAGCGCGAGGCCTTCCTTCGGCCCGAGCACGAAGGGTTCGAGGCCAATGCTGCGCATCGCTTCGGCGCCGCTGACCGTCCTGCCGTCGGCCAGCGTCGCCTCGCCCTCGCCGATCAGCACGCAGGCCATGTGCGCGAGCGGCGCAAGGTCGCCCGATGCGCCGACCGAACCCTTGCACGGAATGCTCGGCGTGACGCCCGCATTGAACAGCGCCAGCAGCGCATCGACCAGCGCAGGCCGCACGCCCGAGTGCCCGCGCGCCAGGCTCACAGCCTTGGTCGCGAGGATCATGCGCACGACCGGCGCGGCCAGCGGCTCGCCCGTGCCCACGCTGTGCGAGAGCACCAGGTTGCGCTGCAGCTCGGCCAGGTGGTCATTGCCGATGCGCGTGCTCGCGAGCTTGCCGAAGCCGGTGTTGATGCCGTAGACCACCTGGTCGTTCTCGACGATGTGGCGCACCGCCGCCTCGGCCTTCGTCATGCCGTCGAGCACCGCCGGATCGAGCGCGAGCCGCACGCCGCCGGCCTGGATGCGTCGCAGCATCGCAAGGTCGACCTTGCCGGGCGTGAGGGTCAGGGTGGCATCGGATGAAGCTTGGTGATTGCTTGGCATGTGAACCTGTCTATACAAGTAGTTGCGAGAGATAACCGGATCGATAACGACGTTTAAAAAACTACGCCCCTTCGCGGAACACCGCGGAACCGGCTTTGCCGGGCCGCTGGTGTTGCCCCCGGTGAGGGGGTTGGCGAAGCGACACGAAGTGCGCGAAGACTGGGGGAGAGTTCATTGCTCTAGCCGAAGCTCGGGTTGCCGTCGGCTTTGAAACGACTGCCCAGGCTGTAGCGCGACGCGGGATGCAGGCAGCGCACCCAGGTCACGGGCGTGTTGCGCGTCCAGGTGCGGCGCGTGAGCAGGAGGCAGGGGTCTGTCACTTCCATTGCGAGCCGCTCGGCCTGTTCGGCGTTGGGCAGCACGGCATCGACGACGTGTTCGATCTGGTCGAAGGGCACGTTGCGCACCAGGTATTCGCTGGGCGGCATCGCGGTGAAGTCCTGCTCGAGGTAATCGGGCACGACCTGCGGGTTGACGTAGCGCTCTTCCAGTTGCACCGGCGTGTCGTTCTCCAGGTGCAGGCAGGCGCTGTGGAACACCGAGTCGCCGGCGCGCAGGTCGAGCCATGCGGCCACATCGGGCGAGGCGGCGATGCGTTCGACCGCGAGCATCTCGCAGCGGTAGTCGTGGCCGCGCTGGCGGATCTCGCTCGCGATGTTGGCGATCTGCAGCAGCGTCGATTGCGGCTTGTTCTCGGCCACGAAGCTGCCGACGCCGGCCACGCGCACGATGCGGCCCTGCTCCACCAGTTCGCGCAGTGCGCGGTTCACCGTCATGCGCGCCATGCCGAACTGCGCGACCAGCTCGTGCTCCGAAGGCAGGCGGTGGCCGGGCGGCCAGGTGCCGTCCTGGATCTTGCGGGAGATGTGATCCTTGACTTGCGCGTAGAGCGCGAGGGTCGGCAGGTCGCGTTTCATCGGGTGATCAATGCTCCGCGGCGGCCATCGACTCGGCGCGGATTTCTTCGGTCAGGCGCGCCTTGATGTCCATGAACTCGGGCGAGGTCTTGATCGTGTAGCTGCGCGGATGCGGGAAGTCGACCGCGATCTCGGTCTTGATGCGCCCCGGCCGTGCGCTGAACACCGCCACGCGGTTGGCCATGAAGATCGCCTCGTCGATGTCGTGCGTGACGAAGAGCACCGTCTTCTGCGCCGATTCCCAGATCCCGAGCAACAGCTCCTGCATCAGCACGCGCGTCTGGTTGTCCAGCGCGCCGAAGGGTTCGTCGAGCAGGAGCATCTTGGGGTCGTTGGCGAGCGCGCGCGCAATCGCGGTGCGCTGCTGCATGCCGCCCGAGAGCTGCTTCGGAAAGTGATGCTCGAAGCCGCGCAGGCCCACCTTGGCGATGAAGAACTCGCTGCGTTCCTTCTGGTCGGCTTCGCTCATGCCGCGCTCGCGCAGGCCGAAGCGGATGTTCTGCGCCACCGTGAGCCACGGGAACAGCGTGTAGCTCTGGAACACCACGCCGCGGTCGGCACCCGGGCCTTCGATGCGCTCGCCGTCGAGCATCACCTGGCCGGTGGTCGGGAAGTCGAGCCCCGCCACGATGCGCAGCAGCGTCGACTTGCCGCAGCCCGAAGGGCCGAGGATGGTGACGAAGTCGTTCTCCTTCACCTCGAAGTCGATGGGCAGGAGCGCCTGCGTGCTCTGGCCCTTGGTGCCGGTGAAGACACGCGACACGCCTTGAATGGAAAGCTGGTTCTTCACAGTGCGGCCCATGCGAACAGACGGCGGTTGAGCGCCTTGAAAGCGAAGTCGGACAGAAGGCCGATGACGCCGATCACGATGATCCCGAAGATGATCTGCCCGGTGTTCAGGAGCGCCTGGCTGTCGGTGATCATGTGGCCGATGCCCGAGGACGAGCCGATCAGCTCCGCCACGATCACGTAGGTCCACGCCCAGCCGAGCACGAGGCGCAGCGTTTCGGCGATGCCCGGCGCGGCGCCCGGAATGAGCACCCGCGCCACGATGCCGCGGCTGTTCGCGCCGAGCGTGTAGGCGGCCTCGACGAGGTCGCGCCGCGCGCCGCCCACGGTGACGGCCACCATCAGCACGATCTGGAAGAAGGAGCCGATGAAGATCACCAGCAGCTTCTGCATTTCGCCCAGGCCCGCCCACAGGATGAGCAGCGGAATGAACGCCGAGGCCGGCAGGTAGCGGCAGAACGAGACGAAGGGCTCGAAGAAGGCCTCGACGGTTTTCCAGGTGCCCATCGCGATGCCCAGCGGCACCGCGAACACCGCCGCCAGCAGGAAGCCGCCGAACACGCGCCACACGGTCATGCCGATGTCGCCGATGAAGCCGTACTCGGTGAAGAGCAGCCAGCCTTCCTTGACCATGGTCGGCGGGCTCGCGAGGAAGGTCGGCGACACGAAGCCGCCGAGCGTGGCGAGCGACCACACGAGCACGAAGACGACGAAGAAGCCGAGTCCCAGCAACACGCGCGCACGGGCGCCGATGGGTTCGAGCGGCGCGAACGCGCGGCGGCGCACGGGCACCACCACGGGTTGAGGTGAAACGGCGCCCGTCGTCGATGCCGCGCGGGGCGGCACCTGCGGCAGCGCCTTACTTGACGTAGCTTGCATCGAAGGTGACTGCATAGTCTTCAGGCGCCTTGCGGATCACGCCGGCCTCCAAGAGGATCGCCGCGGCTTCCTTCATGAAGGTGGTGAGTTCGCCCGCGAAGAACTTCTGGTTGGCGGCCTTGTCCTGCCAGCGCAGGTACGCCGACGACTTGGCGAACTGCTCGCCGCTCTGCTTGACGGCCGAGCCCATGAGTTCGTTCGACTTGGCCGGATCGGCCTTGATCATGTCCAGCGCATCGAAATACGACTTGGTGAGCGCGGCGGCGGCCTTGGGGTTGGCCTTGAGCCAGGTGGGCGCGCAGCCGACGGTGTCCATCACCATCGGGTAGTCGAGCGTGGTGGCCAGGATCTTGCCGGCCGCCGGGTTGGCGCGCACGGTCGAGAGGTACGGCTCGTAGGTCATGGCGGCGTCGTTCTGGCCGGCCACGAACGCCTGGGCGGCGGGCTGCGGCTCGAGCGAGACGACCTTCACGTCCTTCAGGCTCATGCCGTTCTTGCTGAGCATCCAGGCCAGGCCGAAGTACGGCGCGGTGCCGGGGGCGCTCACGCCGATGGACTTGCCCTTGAGATCGGCAAAGGTCTTCACGTCGTTGCGCACCGCGATGCCGTCGGCGCCGTAGGACTTGTCCATCTGGAAGATCTGCACGATCGGCACGCCGTTGGCGTTCCATGCCACATGCGTTTCCACGGTGGTGGCGGCGCACTGGATGGCGCCGGAGGCCAGGGCCAGGTGACGGTCCTTCTGCGGAATCATCTTCAGTTCGACGTCCAGGCCGTTCTTCTTGAAGATGCCGGCCTTGTCGGCCAGCGAGAGCGGCGCGAAGCCGGTCCAGCCGGACATGCCGAGCGCGATCTTGGTGTCCTGGGCGGCGGCCGTTCCGGCCATGCCCGCTGCACATGCACCTGCTGCCAGCAGCGAAGCGACTTTCACAACTACCGTCTTGACCATGGGTACTCCTGGTTCCGTTTCTTGAGAGATGGCTCGGCGATGCGCCCCGGGGCCGGGCTGCGCGCGCCTCGCATTGTTGTCAAGCGCCCCAACTTGTATATACAGGATAACCCGTGAGGGCCGTTCCGGTGCATTTCGGAAGGAAGATGCACCAGATTGCTGTCTAGACAAATAGGGCGGCGGGACGGAGGTCTCCATTGCAAAGCTCGTGCCACAGTCATAACCCGGTGGCTGGGGGACAATCGACCGCCCCGCCCTTCCTCCCCTTTCGACGTCCGCCTCCGCAGCCTGTGTCCTCCCTCGCACCCCACCCCCTCGACGCCCCCGGCAGCAGCACCTCGCCGGCCGAAATCCTCCACGAAGTCTTCGGCTATTCGCAGTTCCGCGGCGCCCAGCAGGACATCGTCGATCACGTGGTGGGCGGCGGCGATGCGCTGGTGCTGATGCCGACCGGTGGCGGCAAGTCGCTGTGCTATCAGATCCCGGCCATCGCCCGGCAGCGCGCGGGGCGCGGCGTCGCGGTGGTGGTGTCGCCGCTGATCGCGCTGATGCACGACCAGGTCGGCGCGCTGCACGAGGCGGGGGTGAATGCGGCGTTCCTCAATTCGACGCTCGACTGGGAACAGACGCAGGACGTGGAGCGCCGCATGCTGCGCGGCGAGATCACGCTGCTCTACGCGGCGCCCGAGCGCGTCAACACGCCGCGCTTCCTGTCGCAACTCGATTCGCTGAAGGAACGCGGCAAGCTCTCGCTGTTCGCGATCGACGAGGCGCATTGCGTGAGCCAGTGGGGCCACGACTTCCGTCCCGAATACCGCGCACTCACCGTGCTGCACGAGCGCTATGCGGGCGTGCCGCGCATCGCGCTCACCGCCACGGCCGATGCGCTCACGCGCGCCGACATCGTCGAGCGGTTGCAACTCGAAGAAGCGCGCCAGTTCGTCTCCAGCTTCGACCGGCCGAACATCCGCTACACCATCGTCGAGAAGAAGGACGCGACCACGCAGCTTTTGCGCTTCATCGAGCGCGAGCACGAGGGCGATGCGGGCGTGGTCTATTGCCAGTCGCGCAAGCGCGTGGAAGACCTCGCGACGACGCTGCAGGGCGCCGGCATCAACGCACTGCCGTACCACGCGGGCCTGGACGCGGCGGTGCGCCAGAAGCACCAGGACCGGTTCCTGCGCGAGGAAGGCATCGTGATGGTCGCGACCATCGCCTTCGGCATGGGCATCGACAAGCCCGATGTGCGCTTCGTCGGCCACCTGGACATGCCCAAAAACATCGAGGGCTACTACCAGGAAACCGGCCGCGCGGGCCGCGACGGCGCCCCCGCCGATGCCTGGATGACCTACGGCCTGAACGACGTGGTGAACCAGCGCCGCATGATTGACGAGAGCCCAGCCGGCGAAGAGTTCAAGCAGGTGATGCGCGGCAAGCTCGACGCCCTGCTCTCGCTGGCCGAGGCGAGCGACTGCCGGCGCGTGCGACTCCTCGGCTACTTCGGCGAGAAGAGCACGCCTTGCGGCAACTGCGACAACTGCCTGAACCCGCCGCAGGTGTGGGACGGCACCGATGCCGCGCGCAAGCTGCTGAGCACCATCTACCGCGTGCAGCAGCTGAGCGGCATCAGCTTCGGCGCGGGGCACATCATGGACATCCTGCGCGGCAAGGAGACCGAGAAGGTCAAGCAGTTCGGGCACGAGCGCATCAGCACCTTCGGGCTGGGCGCGGAGTTCAGCGAGGTGCAACTGCGCGGCGTGCTGCGCCAGCTGATCGCCACGGGCGCACTGGCGGTCGATGCGGAGGCCTTCAACACACTGAAGCTCACCGAGGGATCGCGTGCGGTGCTCAAGGGCGAGGCGAACGTGACGCTGCGCGAATCCATCTCGGCACCGGCGGAGCGCAAGCCACGCCGCGAGAAGGCCGCCAAGGGTGCGCCCTCGCCGGCGGCCGCCAAGCTCGACGACACCGGCAAGAAGCGCTTCGAGGCGCTCAAGGCCTGGCGCGCGGAGGTGGCCAAGGAGCACAACCTGCCGGCCTATGTGATCTTCCACGACGCCACGCTGGCGTCGATCGCCGAGCGCGCACCGGCGACGCTCGAGGACCTGCAGGGCATCAGCGGCATCGGTACCAAGAAGCTCGAGGCCTACGGGGCCGAGGTGCTGCGCGTGTGCTCGGCGTTTTAGCCGGGCACTCCGACTTCATCAGTTCGCCGGCGGCAGCGTGATCGGCACCGGCCGCGTGAGCAGGTCGACGAAGAGTTCGAAGAAGCGCGCGTTGTCGAAGCGCTGCACCACCGTCATCTTCTGCAGCGTTGGGCCTTCCGGCTGCAAGGCGTAGCCGATGGAGCGGCCGTTGTCGGCGGCGCCCGGCTTGGCGACCACGTCGACATAGCGCTCCACTGTCTTGGTCGCGTAGGTCGGATCGATCAGGTAGGCCATCGTCAGCGTGTCCCAGATGTTCTGCGTGTAGTCGGGGTTGTTCTCGAAGCCGTTCGTGCCGCTGAAACCGTAGCCGTTGAGCTTGCGGAACACCTCGGTCACCGCGGTCGGCTTGGCCGGATGGGCGATGCGGTCGTAGATCGGCTTGGTGAGGAACACGGTGTCGGTCACGTCGAGTGGCACGATCACTTGCGGGATCGGCAGGCGCACCACGAACTGCGCGGCATCGGGATCGAACCACCAGTTGAATTCGGCCGCCTTGGTGGTGTTGCCGGGCACGTCGATGGCGCCGCCCATGTAGATGATCTTCTTGATCAGCGGCACGATGTCCGGGCTCTTCTTCACCGCGAGCGCGATGTTGGTGAGCGGGCCGATGGCCAGGATGGTGATCTCGTTCGGGTTGGCCTTCACCGTGTCGATGATGAAGTCGACCGCACTCTTGCGCTGCACCAGCGTGCGCGTGGCAAAGCCGTCGGGCGAGGGCTTCAGGTCCGCGTCGGTCTTGGGCTCGGGGCCGCTCCAGGCGCCCAGGTAGCCGTCGCCGCCCGCACCGGCGGCCATTTCGGCCTCGACGTCGGCGAAGGTGTGGTTGAGCGCGTAGTTCTCGCCCACGTACACGCCGATGCGGTCGCCCACGCCGAGGCGCTCGACCGACATCAGCGCGTCGGCCACGCCCTGCTTGAGCCACTGGTTGCCCGAGACCACGCTGATGCCCATGACCTGGACCTTGCCCTGCGCCTGCAGCTGCGCGGCCATGACGCCGAGCTGGCCGTCGTCGCTCATGGTGTTGTAGTCGCTGTCGATGATGATCTTCTGCGCGGCCGGCGGCGGAGCGCCGAAGCCAGGGCCCAGCCCGATGCCGCCATTGCCGTCGCCGCCTCCGCCGCAGCCCGCCACCACGGTCACGACCACGAGGGCGAGCACCGTCCCTAACCATTTGCGCATGTTCCGCATCCTGCTTCTCCTAAGTGTTTGGTTTTCAGTCGAGGGAACTGAAATACAAACGTTTGCGCAAAGCTTTGCGCAAACGTTTGCCAAACTCTAAATGGCAAAGCACGCGCATGGCAAGCGCTGTGGCTAGGTGTTTTCCGCGAGGCCGCGCGAAGCGGCCCGGGCGCTTGTCGATGTCTGTCAGCCCGCGTTGGGCGGGGGATCGATCAAGCGGTTCTCGCGCAGCGGCGAGCGGTTGAGGAGGGCGGGCTGCTCTTCCGGAGGCGCGACCTCGGCCTTGTCCAGGCCAATGCCTGGCACGGCCTTGGACGACGACGCGGGCACCGGGCACGAACCGGAGCTGCGCAGCGTGAGCGCCGCAGCCAGCCGCGCCTCGGCGGGGTCGCCGAGCTGGTGGCTGAAATCGTCGGCCACGGCGCAATTGGCGTTGGGCGCAAAGCCGTCGCCGTAGTCGCCGAAACCCGCCTGGTTCACGCCCTTGAACTGGATCGCGAAGTAGGTCGTGCCGCAGTTGTCCTGCGGATAGAAGCCGTAGGGCTTGCCGCAGGTGGTGCCGCCCACCAAGTTGACGGTGACGCCGATGCCGCGCAGGCTGTTGATCACCGACTCGCTGGCCGAGCAGGTGTCGGGGCTGGTCAGCACGGTGACGCGCGAGAGGCCGAGCGTGGGCAGCGGCTGGTTGGTGCGGCTGGTGCTGATGAACGGGGTCAGGGCCTGTGCGAGCGTGAGATGGAACGGGTTCTTGTCGTTGAAGCTCAACAGCTCGAAGGTCTTTCCGGCCGTCTGGCCGGGCCCGGCCACCATGTAGGCCAGCCGGCTCGCGATGTTGAGCTGGCCGCCTCCGTTGTAGCGCATGTCGAGCACCAGGTCCTGGATGCCACCGTTCTCCTTGAGCTTGTTCACCGCCGCGATGAGCTGCGCCTCGGAGGTGGTGATGTGGTCGTTGAACAGCAGGTAGCCGACGCGGTTGCCCGCATCGCCGATGGTCTTGACGTTCTGCACCGGCGTGCGCGTCACCTGCGCGGCCGTGAGGTCGATGGTTCGCGTCGCGCCGCCTTCCTGCAGCTTGAAGGTGTGCGTCTCGCCGGCCGCCTGCGGCGAGATGCCGCGGTTGATGACCGCCGTGTTGGTGCCATTGAGCACGTCGATGCCGTCGATCTCGAGGATCTTTGCCCCGCGCGCGATGCCGGCGGCTGCGGCGGGCGAGCTCGAGTGCGGCTCGACGAACGCCACACGCAAATCGCGGTTGGGGCGGGAACTGCGCACGAACGCGAACTCGATCCCGTAGCTCGGCGAGACGCCGGCGTTGGACAGCTGGCGGTACGCCTCGGTGTCGTAGATGTAATGAAAGCGGTCCTTGGCGCGGCCCGAGGGCGAGGTGGTGGCCGGCGTCTTGAGCACGTTGAAGAACGCGACGGGCGTCGCGTAGTCGGCCGCCACCAGGTTGGTCGGCACTTCGTTGTACCAAAGGTAGGTTTCGTCGATCCAGCTGCGGACCCAGCTCTTCTCGTTGTCGACCGTACCGGCGGTGTCGGGATAGGCGGTGCCGGTTTCGGGGTTGATGCCGCGGCGCGGCGCGGCGCACTGGCCAGCGACCTCCGACGATGGAACAAGGCCACCGCCGCCGTTGGTGGGCGGATTGCCGCCAGGTGGTGGCAGCCCACCGATCGGAAAGCCACCGCCTCCTCCCCCCCCGCCGCCGCCACCACCGCAACCCGCCAGCAGACTTGCCACGGCCAGTGCCGCCGCGGCGGCCCATGCACCGGGGCGCGGCGAGTGCCGCAGGTCTGTATTGCGAAAGCCCATGGATTTCCTCCCCGTGCCCACGACCGCGGACACGCCCGCTTGTTGATCTTTACTGGACGAAGCCCATGCCGCGCGATTCGCGGACCTCGGGCTTGATGCGATGCTCGGCCTCGAGCTGGTCGAGAAACTCCGCCGCCGAGAACTCGACCGCGAGGATATCGGTCTGGCGTTTCACCGCCGCGAAATCCCCCGGGCACAGCTGTGCCAGTTGCGAGAGACGCGTTTTCACCTCGCCGGTCAGGAGCGCCGCGTCGCCCGCCAGCGCCTCGGTCACGAACATGCGCTCGCGTTGCACGGCCGTGAGCGGCTTGAACTTGATCTTGAAGGTGAAGCGCCGCAGCGCCGCCTGGTCGAGCCGGTCGAGCAGGTTGGTGGTGCAGATGAATACGCCGTTGAAGCGCTCCATGCCCTGCAGCATCTCGTTGACCTCGGTGACCTCGTAGGTGCGCTGCGCGCTGCGCCGGTCCTGCAGGAAGGAGTCGGCCTCGTCGAGCAGCAGCACGGCTTTTTCGGCCTCCGCTTCCTTGAACATGGCGGCCATGTTCTGCTCGGTCTCGCCGACGTACTTGCTCATGAGGTCGCTGGCCTGCTTGATGATCAGCGGCCGGCCCACGGCGCGGGCGATGTGCTCGGCCAGCGCGGTCTTGCCGGTGCCCGGCGCGCCGTAGAAGCACAGCGTGCCGTGACCGCGCGCCTTGAGCGCCTCGACGATGCGCGGGATCTCGAAGCGGGTCTCGACGTTGAGCATGTCGAGGTCGTACGTGGTGACGTTGCGGCGCTCGCCGCGGCCGGTGTCGAGCGTGCCCAGCGCGAGGTCGGCGTTGCGCAGTTGCCGCTCGATGAGGCCTTCCATCGAGGCGTCGTCGGTCTTTGCCAAACCCGCGAAGCGCACCGCGGTGCGGATCTGCGCAGGGGTGAGGCCCTTGCGCTCGGCCAGCTTGGCGGTGAAGGCCTCGGACACCACGACGCCTTCGAGCGTCTTCTTCACGAGCTGCTCGCGCGCGCCGGGCGGCGGCGACTTGAGCTCGAGGTGGTAGGCGAAACGACGACGGAACGCCGGGTCGATCTGCTCGATGCGGTTGGTAACCCACAACGTCGGCACCGGGTTGGCCTCGAGGATCTGGTTGACCCAGGCCTTGCCGCTCACGCTGCCGCTGGTGGGCGCGGGGATCTGCTCGGCACGCGCCATGAACTGCGCGGCCTCGGTGCTGATCGGCGGGAAGACGTCCTCGACCTCGTCGAACAGTAATGCGGCCTGCGCGCTGCCCTTGAGGAACACCTGCGCGATCTGCAGCGAGCGGTAGCGGTCGCGGCCGCTCAATGAATTGCCGTCCCGGTCGGCGTATTCGACTTCGAAGAGTTCGAGCCCTGCGGCTTGCGCGACCACTTTCGCGAGCTCGGTCTTGCCGGTGCCGGGCGGGCCGTAGAGCAGCACGTTGACGCCGGGCTCCTTGCGCGCGACGGCGGCGCGCAGCAGCGTGACGAGCATCTGTGCGTCTTCCTCAACGAATGAAAAATCGTGCGGCGTGAGCGCGCTCTTGGCCGAAGGCCGCGTGAACACCGCCATCAATTCGTTGTGGTCGCGATATTCGCGCATCAGCACCGGCGGCAGTTTCTCGCTGACCTTCATGAGGTCGGCGAGGTCTGTGATGTTGTGTTCGGAGATCAGGTTCTCGACGAGGCCGATGCGCTCCAGCCGCGAGCCCGCGCGCAGTGCTTCGCCCACCTCGCTCGCATTCACGCCCGCGATGTCGGCGATGGCGGCATAGGCCTCGGGCGCGTTGTTGACCTTGAACTCGACCAGCAGCGAACGCAGGTCGCGCTGGTAGCGTGCGAGCGTGCCGTAGAGCAGCAGCGCGCGCTCTGCCTTGTTGAGTTGCAAGAGGCCCGCGAGTGCGTCGATGTTCTTCTCGACCAGCGTCGATTGCTTGCGCAATGCATGCGTGAGCCAGTCGCGCGTGACGGCGAGCACCGAGAGCAGGTCCTTGGGCTGGTCCTTCGCGTACTCGTCCAGATAGAAGAAGAGCGTGCCTTCTTCATACGGACCGCGCCACACGCCATGGCGTTCGAGCAGTGTGCGGCCATCGAGATTCTCGACGCCCTTCCACGCTTCGTTGCCTGCGCAGCGGCGTCCGAGGAACTCGCGCAATCGCTGCAATACCGCAGCGGGCCACACGAGATGGCGCCCCGTGAGCGAGAGCAATCCGTTGATATCGCGCCGCACATTGAAGCGCGGCCCCTGCTTGGCTGCGAGCGTGAGCACGAAGTGCGAGCACATGAGCTCGAGCACCGGCGCTTCCTTGAGGCCAGGCGAAGGCAATGCCTGCCCGCGTACCGCAGCAGCCACTACATCGACACCCGCACGCTTGACCATCAGGAAACCTCCAATGAGGAAATTCGTGGAGAGACCATAACGCAGACTTTTGGCTTCGGGAAGACGCCGAAAGGGTAAAAACCCTGATCTGGCGATTCCAGCCACAATGCGCGCCATGGTCGGAATCGAAGAAATCCAGCGCGCCGCAGTGCGCCTCCAGGGGCAGGTGCTCAATACGCCCTGTGTCGAATCACGCACGCTCTCCGAAATCGTCGGCGCGCAGGTGTTCCTGAAATTCGAGAACCTGCAGTTCACATCCTCGTTCAAGGAGCGGGGTGCGTGCAACAAGCTGGTCGATCTTTCGGAAGCCGGCACACGCGGCGTGATCGCCATGTCGGCCGGCAACCATGCCCAGGGTGTGGCCTATCACGCGCAGCGGCTTGGCCTTCGGGCGCTGATCGTGATGCCGCGCTTCACGCCCGGCGTGAAGATCGAGCGCACCCGCGGCTTCGGCGCCGAGGTGGTGCTGCACGGCGACACGCTCGACGCGGCGCGTGCGCATGCGCTGGAGCTTGCCGAGCGCGAAGGGCTGACCTTCGTGCATCCGTATGACGACGAGGCCATCATCGCCGGGCAAGGCACCGTGGCGCTCGAGATGCTCGACGTGGTGCCCGACCTCGACACGCTGGTCGTGGCGGTCGGTGGCGGCGGGCTGATCGCCGGCATGGCGGTGGCGGCGCGCGATCGCAAGCCCGGCATCGAGATCGTCGGGGTGCAGACCACGCGCTTTCCGGGCATGGTCAACGCCATCAAGGGCACGCACCACGTGCAGGGCAAGAGCACGATCGCCGAAGGCATCGCGGTCGGCACGCCCGGTGTGCTGACGCAGGAGATCATCGCGAGCAAGGTCGACGACTTGGTGCTGGTGGACGAAGGCGACATCGAACAGGGCGTGCTGATGCTGCTCGAGATCGAAAAGACCCTTGTGGAAGGTGCGGGTGCCGCCGGTCTTGCGGCGCTGATCCGGCATCCGGAGCGCTTCAAGGGCAAGCGTGTGGGGCTGGTGCTTTCGGGCGGGAACATCGATCCGCTGCTGCTCGCGGCCATCATCGAACGCGGCATGGTCAGGGCCGGCCGGCTCGCGCGGGTGCGGGTGAGTGCGCGCGACGTGCCTGGCTCGCTGGCCGAGATCACGGCGACTGTGGCCGAAGCGGGCGCTAACGTCGACGAAGTGCACCACCAGCGCGCGTTCACGATGCTGGCGGCGCAGAACGTCGACATCGAGTTGGTCCTGCAGACCCGCGGCCGGGCCCACCTGGCCAGCGTGTTGACGGCCCTGAAGGACGCCGGTTTCGAAGCCGAGGAGCAACATTGAGAGAGGGGCTCGCAACCCCCTAGACCGCTCCGCAGGGCCCCGCCGGTAAAATGCCGCCAGTTTTGTCATTTGTGTATTCGAGGTACTTCCCGATGTCCAATCCCACTCCCGTCGAGCCCGGCCACGCCGCAGCCGCCGAACATGACGCCGTCGAATCGGTCGTTCACCTGATGCCCATCGTGCTCCCGCTTGCTGGCGGCGTGCTGATGCTTCTGCTGGCATCCATCGCTGTCTACTTGGCCTGACAGCCTGTTGGGCTGTCGTCCGCGGGCGGTGCGGCCCGCGCTGACGCAATCTCCCTGAGCGAAACGTTTTCTCAAACGGACCTCCGCGCCATTGAAGGCACGGCGTCCCGTTCGGAAAGACGATTTTTCAACTTAGGAGATTTCCGATGAACGCACCCACGATGAAGGGCCTCACCATTCAGGCGCCCTCATACGTCAAGAACGCGAAACTGATTGCCTGGGTGGCCGACATGGCCGCGCTTTGCAAACCCGAGGCCGTCTACTGGTGCGACGGCAGCAAGGAAGAGTACGACCGCCTCTGCCAGCAGCTGGTCGACGGGGGCACCTTCAAGAAGCTCAACCCCGCCAAGCGGCCCAACTCGTTCCTCGCGGTGTCCGATCCGACCGACGTCGCGCGCGTCGAAGATCGCACTTTCATCTGCTCCAACGAGAAGGAAAGCGCCGGCCCCACCAACAACTGGATGGCTCCGGCCGAAATGCGTGCGACGCTGCAGCCGCTCTTCGACGGCTGCATGAAGGGCCGCACGATGTACGTGGTGCCGTTCAGCATGGGCCCGCTGGGCTCGCCGATCGCGCACATCGGCATCGAACTCTCCGACAGCCCTTATGTGGCGGTCAACATGCGCATCATGACCCGCATGGGCAAGGCGGTGTACGAGGTGCTGGGCGCCGACGGCGAATTCGTGCCCTGCGTGCACACCGTGGGCGCGCCGCTCGAGGGCGGGCAGAAGGATGTGTCCTGGCCCTGCAACAAGACCAAGTACATCGTTCACTACCCCGAGACACGCGAGATCTGGAGCTACGGCTCGGGCTACGGCGGCAACGCGCTGCTGGGCAAGAAGTGCTTTGCGCTGCGCATCGCCTCGAACATGGGCCGTGACGAGGGCTGGCTGGCCGAGCACATGCTGATCCTGGGCGTGACGAATCCCGAGGGCAAGAAGCACCACGTGGCCGCCGCCTTCCCGAGCGCCTGCGGCAAGACGAATTTCTCGATGCTGGTGCCGCCGGCCGGCTTCGAAGGCTGGAAGGTCACGACCATCGGCGACGACATCGCCTGGATCAAGCCCGGCAAGGACGGCCGCCTGTACGCGATCAACCCCGAAGCGGGTTACTTCGGCGTGGCGCCCGGCACCAACATGCTGACCAATCCGAACTGCATGGACAGCCTGAACAACGACGTGATCTTCACGAACGTCGCGCTGACCGACGACGGCGACGTCTGGTGGGAGGGCATGGAGCAGGACACCAAGACCCTGCCCGCGCACCTGACTGACTGGCAGGGCAAGGACTGGACGCCGCAGATCGCCAAGGAAACCGGCGCGAAAGCGGCGCACCCGAACTCGCGCTTCACTGTTGCCGCAACCAACAACCCGGCGCTGGACGACGCCTGGGACGATCCGAAGGGCGTGGCCATCGACGCCTTCATCTTCGGCGGCCGCCGCTCGACGACGGTCCCGCTGGTGACCGAGGCGCGCAACTGGGTCGAGGGCGTCTACATGGCCGCGACGATGGGTTCTGAAACCACCGCCGCCGCTGGCGGCCAGCAAGGCGTGGTGCGCCGTGACCCGTTCGCGATGCTGCCGTTCGCCGGCTACAACATGGCCGACTACTTCCAGCATTGGCTCAACGTCGGCAAGAAGCTCGAGGCCTCGGGCGCCAAGCTGCCGAAGATCTATACGACCAACTGGTTCCGCAAGGGTGCCGACGGCAAGTTCGTCTGGCCTGGTTATGGCGAGAACATGCGCGTGCTGAAGTGGATGATCGATCGCGTCGAAGGCAAGAAGACCGAAGGCGTCGAGCACATCACCGGTGTGAGCCCGCGGTATGAGGATCTGAATTGGACGGGGCTGGAATTCAGTGCGGAGCAGTTCGCCACGGTAACCAGCATCGACAAGGCTGCTTGGCAAGCCGAGCTGAAGTTGCATGCGGAACTGTTCCAACAGCTCTCGCATCACCTGCCGAAGGAGCTACCGGAAACCAAGGCAGCCATTGAGCAACGTCTGGCCGCCTGATTCTCAGCGGCTCTAAATAGCAAAAGCCCGGTGGAGCAATCCACCGGGCTTTTTTATTGGCGCTTGCTTGCTGCATTTGTCATTCTTTTCACCCTGGTATTGGGATCAAGCGCATTCGTGCAAAGCAAAAAACCCCAGTCAGTAATCTGACTGGGGTTTTCTGGGCTGTAAGAGCCTGACGATGACCTACTTTCACACGGGAACCCGCACTATCATCGGCGCTGAGTCGTTTCACTGT
>NZ_JBPJZG010000003.1:0-785794 GCF_051216415.1 Variovorax trehalosi | reverse complement strand
ATGCGCGCTCCGCGCACCCCGCAAGAGCAGATCCTCTCCACACTCTTCTGCGAAGTCCTCGGTCTGGCGCTTGTGGGCATCGACGACAACTTCTTCGACCTGGGCGGCCACTCCCTGTTGGCCACCCGCCTGGTCAGCCGCATCCGGTCCACCCTGGGCGTGGAGCTTGCCATCCGGACCTTGTTCGAGGCCCCCACCGTGGCCCGCCTCAGCGAGCGCATCGACAACTTCGAAGGAAAGAGCAATTCCTTCGATATGCTGATTCCCATCAGATCCGGCGGAAATTTACCGCCCCTGTTCTGCGTTCATCCAGCGGGAGGGTTGAGCTGGGCTTATTCTCCCTTGGTGAAGCATCTTAAAAAGGGACATCCGATCTTTGGATTTCAGTCACGGGGATTTTTGGATTTCGATTTCATCCCAGAAACCATTCAGGAAATGGCAAAGAACTACATCGAACAGATCAAGAAGATTCAACCGACCGGCCCTTACAATCTGCTTGGATGGTCTTTTGGAGGCTACGTCGCCTATGAAATGGCGAACATACTCATCCAAAGAGGAGAATTAAATAACACGCTATTTCTCCTCGATACCCACCCTGTGAATATCTATCGAAAAAAAATATCCTCGGCTCGCGCAGAGGAGATACGCAGGAACGAAGAAAAATTCTATGAACTATTCAAACCTTTTCTTCGAAAGAAAACCGATTCCAATGACCTGGGAGACGACGAGTTTGAAAAAATGTGGAAGATCATGCAGCACAACCTCTCGCTGATCAAATCTTATGTCCCCCCAAAACTCAATGGAGACCTGACGATATTCAAGGCCACCCAAGCAGCGCAACCACTCAATCAGGATGCTTGGTCCTCCATCGTCATGGGAGAAATACATACACACGAAATAGACTGCCAGCATGGAGAAATGACAAATCCGGAATCGATGGCAGAAATTGGAAAAATACTTTCCTCCAAACTTCGTTAGAAAGAATGCCCCGTCACTCTGCGTCTCGGAGGTATCGCGCGCATCCTATTGATCCGCCCGCCGCGCCACAGAACACAAGAACATGACTTGTAGACTGGTGTCATGCGCCACCCTCTCTCCTCCTCCTGCAGCGCCTGGCTCGACAGCGCCATCCGCCGCATCGAAGCCGACTACCAACGCAGCGCCGACACGCACCTCATCCCGCTCCCCATGCCCGCACTCGCCGCAGCGGGCATCGACCTGTACCTCAAAGACGAATCCACCCACCCGACCGGCAGCCTCAAGCACAGGCTCGCGCGCTCGCTCTTTCTCTATGCGCTGTGCAACGGCTGGGTGCGCGAGGGCACGACCATCGTCGAGGCCTCGAGCGGCTCGACGGCCGTGAGCGAGGCCTACTTCGCGCGCCTCCTGGGCCTGCCCTTCATCGCGGTGATGCCGCGCAGCACCTCGCCCGAGAAGGTCGCGCAGATCGCGTTCTACGGCGCGAGCTGCCACTTCGTGGACCACGCGGCAGAGGTGTACGAGGAGGCCCGCGCGCTGGCCGAGCGCACCGGCGGCCACTACATGGACCAGTTCACCTACGCCGAGCGTGCGACCGACTGGCGCGGCAACAACAACATCGCCGAGAGCATGTTCCAGCAGATGGCGCGCGAACGGCATCCGATACCGAAATGGATCGTGGTGGGCGCGGGCACCGGCGGCACCAGCGCGACCATCGGCCGGTACCTGCGCTACCGCTGCCACGACACGCAGGTGTGCGTGCCCGATCCCGAGGGCTCGGTGTTCTCGGCCTATCACCGCACGGGCGACGCCACGCTGACGGCCGTGGGCTCGCGCATCGAAGGCATCGGGCGGCCGCGCGTGGAGCCGAGCTTCATCCGCACACTGGTGGACCGCATGATCGAGGTGCCGAACCTCGATTCGGTGGCTGCGATGCATGCGCTCTCGACGCTGCTCGGGCGCAAGGTGGGGCCTTCGACGGGCACCAACTTCATCGGCATGCTGGCCGTTGCGCAGGAGATGCGCGTGGCCGGGCGGCAGGGCTCGATTCTTTCGCTGCTGTGCGATTCGGGCGAGCGCTACCTGCCGAGCTATCACGATGCGGCCTGGGTAAAGAACGCGTTCGGCGACATCGGGCCTGCGCAGCAGCGCATCGATGCGCTGGTGGCGGGGTGATGCCTCCCTCTTCCTTCGGTTCTTTCGGGCTCTCGCGGCGCAGCCTGCTGCTTGCCGTGCTGGCCGCGACGCCTGCTGCGAGTTGGGCATTGCCTCTGCGCACGCTGCAGTTCCCGCGCGACTTCGGCAGCCATCCCGACCTGCACACCGAGTGGTGGTACATCACCGGCCACGCGAAGAACGCAGCGGGGCGCGAGTTCGGCTTTCAGGTGACCTTCTTCCGCTCGCGCATCGACGCGACGCAGAACATGCGCTCGGCCTTCGCCGCGAAGAACCTCGTGTTCGCACATGCGGCCGTCACCGACCTCGAAGGCCGCGTGCTGTTGCACGACCAGCGCATTGCGCGCGCGGGTTTCGGCGTCGCATCGGCCAGCGAGGCCGATACCGAGGTGCGGCTGCGCGACTGGTCGCTGGTGCGCAAGGACGGTGGCTACACCGCGCGCATCCCGGCCGGCGAGTTCGCACTCGACCTGCGCTTCACACCGACGCAACCGGTGCTGCTGCAAGGCAACGCCGGCCTCTCGCGCAAGGGGCCCGATGAAGCCCAGGCGAGCTACTACTACAGCGAGCCTCAGCTCAAGACGCAGGGCAAGCTCACGCTCAAGGGCCAGGCCTTCGAGGTCGAGGGCACGGCATGGCTCGACCACGAATGGAGCGAGGCGTTGATGCACCCCGAGGCCGTGGGCTGGGACTGGATCGGCATGAACCTCGACGACGGGAGTGCGCTCACCGCCTTTCATTTGCGCCGCAAGGATGGCGGCGCCCTGTGGGGCGGCGGCTCGTTCCGCACTCGGGACGGCGTCCTGCGTGTCTTCAGGAACGACGAGGTGCGTTTCGAGAGCGTCAACGCGTGGAGCAGTCCGCGCACGCAGGCGAAGTACCCGACGCAGTGGCGCGTGCAGACGCCTTCCGGCAACTTCGAGGTGCGCGCCCTGCTCGACGACCAGGAACTCGACAGCCGCGGCTCGACCGGCGGCGTCTACTGGGAAGGCCTCAGCGACCTGCTCGATGCAGAGGGCCGGCGCGTGGGCCGCGGCTACCTGGAAATGACTGGTTATGCCGCCCCGCTGAGGCTGTAGGCAATGCAAGTCCTGACAACCGCCCGGCACCGGGCTGCGTTGGAGGCGTGGATCACACCCCATCAAGAAGAGAGGCCCCCATGAAGATTCGATTCGCCGCGCTCGGCCTGGCCAGCGCTTTTGCATTGCTGGCCACGCCCCTTGGCGCGAACGCACAGGTCTCGGTGAACATCAACGTTCCCGGGTTGGTCATGGTGGCGCCGCCGCCACCACGCTACGAGGCACCACCGCCACCGCGCGGCGGCTATGTCTGGGTGCCGGGCCGCTGGGCCTGGGACGGTCGCGCGTATGCGTGGCGACGCGGCGACTGGCGGCCCGCGCGGGCAGGCTATGCCTACGCCCCGGGCCGCTGGGTCGAAGACCGTGGCGGCTGGCGCTGGACCGAAGGCGATTGGCGCCGCCGGGAAGCCCGCCGTGAGGCCCGCCGCGACCGCGAATGGGACGACGGCCACCGGCGGCACGATCGCGACGATCGCCGCCATGGCAATCGGCACGGGCACGACCGCGATTTCTGCCCACCCGGACAGGCGAAAAAAGGCAACTGCTGACCCAATGAAAAAGGGAGCCTGCGCTCCCTTTTTTGTTATTGGCTGGTCAGTCCTTGGCCTGTTTGGCCCGTCGCCGGTCGATGAACGCGATGATCTCGCCCATGATCCCCTTGCGGAAAGCCAGCACGCAGATCACGAAGATCAGGCCCGTGACCATGGTCACCGACTCGCCCAGGGTGTTGAACCAGTCGATGGTCGTGATGCGTGCGAGGAAGTTGCCCAGTTCGCCGATCTTGTTCTCCAGCAGCACCACCACCGCCGAGCCCACGATGGGACCCGAGAGCGTGCCAAGGCCGCCCACCAGCGTCATCAGGATGACCTGGCCCGAGGCGGTCCAGTGCACGTCCGACAGCGTGGCGAAGCCCAGCACCAGCGTCTTGAGCGAACCCGCGAGACCTGAGAGCGCCGCCGAGATCACGAAGGCCAGCAGCTTGAAGCGGCTCACGTCGTAGCCCAGCGAGAGCGCGCGCGGTTCGTTCTCCTTGATGCCCTTCAACACCTGCCCGAACGGCGAGTGGATGGTGCGCACGATCAGGAGGAACGCAGCCACCACGACCACCAGCGCGACGTAGTACATCGTGAGGTCGTTCGACAGATCGATCACGCCGAAGAGCTTGCCGCGCGGCACGCCCTGCAGGCCGTCTTCGCCGCCGGTGAACTTGGCCTGCAGCGCGACGAAGAACATCATCTGCGCGAGCGCCAGCGTGATCATCGCGAAGTAGATGCCTTGGCGGCGAATGGCAAGGATGCCGAAGATCCAGCCGAGGAAGGCACCGCTCAAGGTCCCGGCGATGAGGCCCAGCTCGGGGGTGAGGCCCCAGACCTTCATCGCATGGCCCGCCACATATGCCGAGCCGCCCAGGAAGGCCGCATGGCCGAAGGACAGCAGGCCGGTGAAGCCCAGCAGCAGGTTGAAGGCCGCAGCGAACAGCGCGAAGCACATGAGCTTCATCACGAACACCGGGTAGGCGCCGAAGAACGGCGCGAGCACTAGGGCGACCAGCAGCAATGCGTAGACGACGGTAGAGATTTTTTTCATGTTCATGCCATCCGCCTTATTTCTCTTTGCCGAACAGGCCGGCGGGGCGAATCAAGAGCACGATGACCATGATCACGAACACAACAGTGGAGGAAGCCTCCGGGTAGAAAACCTTGGTAAGCCCCTCGATCACGCCGAGGCCCAGACCGGTGAGGATGGCACCCATGATCGAACCCATGCCGCCGATCACGACCACCGCGAACACCACGATGATGAGGTTCTGCCCCATCAGCGGCGACACCTGCATCACCGGTGCGGCCAGCACGCCGGCGAAGGCGGCAAGCGCGCAGCCGAAGGCGTAGGTCAGCGTGATCATCAGCGGCACGTTGACACCGAAGGCTTCCACGAGGCGCGGGTTCTCGGTGCCGGCGCGCAGATAAGCGCCCAGGCGCGTCTTCTCGATCACGTACCAGGTGGCAAAGCAGATCACCAGCGAGGCGACGACCACCCAGGCACGGTAGTTGGGCAGCACCATGAAGCCAAGGTCGGTGGCGCTCGACAGTGCATCGGGCGCGTCGTAGGGCAGGCCCGAGACGCCGTAGACCGAACGAAACACGCCTTCGATCAAGAGCGTGAGGCCGAGCGTGAGCAAGAGGCCGTAGAGGTGGTCGAGCTTGTAGATCCAGCGCAGCAGCAGCCGCTCGATCACCACGCCGAAGAGGCCGATGAGGATGGGCGCCGCGATCAGCATCACCCAGTAGTTGATGCCGAAATACTCCATGGCCATCCAGGTCAGGACGGCCCCCAGCATGAACAGCGCGCCGTGCGCGAAGTTGATGACGTTGAGCAAACCGAAGATCACCGCCAGCCCGAGGCTCAGGATGGCGTAGAACGAGCCGTTGACCAGCCCCAGGAGGAGCTGGCTCAACAAGGCAGGGAGGGAAATGTTCATAAGCGTTTCAACGAACCCGGGCGCCGAAGCGGCGCCCGCGGGAGATCACTTCCAGAGGGCGCACTTGCTCTCGGCCTTCGTGGTGAAGACCTCTTCGCCCTTGAGCTTCTGGATCACCTTGTAGTAGTCCCAAGGCTGCTTCGATTCGGCTGGCGACTTGACCTGCACCAGGTACATGTCATGCACGAAGCGGCCGTCGGCGCGCACGGTGCCCTTGGCATAGAAGTCGTCGATGGGCGTGGCCTTGATGGTCTCCATGACCTTGTCGGCATCGACCGTCTTGGCAGCCTGCACGGCCTTCAGGTAGGTCATGGTGGCCGAGTAGTCGGCCGCCTGGATGTCGGTGGGCATGCGCTTGGTCTTCTCGAAGAAGCGCTTGCCGAAGGCGCGCGTCTTGTCGTCGAGGTTCCAGTCCCAGCTGGTGGTGAGCAGCAGGCCCTCGGTGTTCTTCAGTCCCAGGCTGTGCACGTCGGTCACGAAGACCAGGAGGCCCACCATCTTCATCGACTTGGTGATGCCGAATTCCTTGGCCGCCTTGATTGAATTGATGGTGTCGCCGCCGGCATTGGCGAGCGCGAGCACCTGCGCCTTGGAGTTCTGCGCCTGCAGCAGGAACGAAGAGAAGTCGGACGTGTTGAGTGGGTGCTTCACGCTGCCGAGCACCGTGCCGCCCTTCTCTTTCACGACCTTCGTGGCGTCGGCTTCCAGCGCCTGACCGAAGGCGTAGTCGGCGGTGAGGAAATACCAGCTCTTGTCGCCGCGCGCGATCACCGCGCTGCCGGTGCCCTTGGCCAGCGCCACGGTGTCGTAGGCGTAGTGCACGGTGTAGGGCGAGCACTGCTCGTTGGTGAGCGCCGAGCTGCCCGCGCCGTTGACGATGAAGACGCGCTTCTTCTCCTGCGCCACCTTCGCCATCGCAAGGCCCGTGCCCGAGCTGGTGCCGCCGAACAGCATCGTCAGGCCCTGCGTGTCGATCCACTCGCGCGCCTTCGAGGCGGCGATGTCGGCCTTGTTCTGGTGGTCGGCCGACAGGAGCTCGATGGGCATGCCGTTGACCTTGCCGCCGAAGTCGTCGATGGCCATCTGGATCGCCAGGGCGCCGTTCTTGCCCTCCACGTCCGCGTAGAGGCTCGACATGTCGGTGATGAAACCGATCTTGACCTTGTCCTGCGCCTGCGCGGCGCCGGCGGCCAGCGCAATGGCAAGAGAGAGGCCGGAAAGCACGAACGTCTTTTTCATGGTCAAGAACTCCTAATGAAGGAACGAAAAATCACGGAGGCGCGAATCACTTCCAGGCGGCGCACTTGCTCTCGGCCTTCGTGGTGAAGACCTGGTCGCCCGGCAGCGTCTTGAGCACCTTCAGGTAATCCCAGGGCTTCTTCGACTCGGCGGGCGACTTCACCTCGACCAGGTACATGTCGTGGATGAAGCTGCCGTCGGCGCGGATCTGCCCCTTGGCGTAGAAGTCGTCGATCTTCATGCTCTTGAGCTGCGCCATCACCTTGTCGGAATCGGTGGTCTTCGCGGCGGCCACGGCCTTCAGGTAAGTGGTGGTGGCCGAGTAGTCGGCTGCCTGCACGTCGGTGGGCATGCGCTTGGTCTTCTCGAAGAAGCGGTTGGCGAACTTGCGCGTGTCGTCGTTCAGGTCCCAGTACCAGCTGGTGGTGTGCAGCAGGCCTTCGGTGTTCTTCAGGCCCAGGCTGTGCACGTCGCTCAAAAAGACCAGCAGGCCCGCGGTCTTCATGGTCTTGTTGATGCCGAATTCCTTCGATGCCTTGATCGCATTGATGGTGTCGCCGCCCGCATTCGCCAGGCCCAGGATCTGCGCCTTGGAGTTCTGCGCCTGCAGCAGGAACGACGAGAAGTCCGATGCGTTCAGCGGGTGGCGGACCGCGCCCACCACCGTGCCGCCCTTTTCCTTCACCACCTTGGTGGTGTCGGCTTCCAGCGCGTGGCCGAAGGCGTAGTCGGCCGTCAGGAAGAACCAGCTCTTGCCGCCACGGTCCACGACCGCCGCGCCGGTGCCCTTGGCCAGCGCCACGGTGTCGTAGGCGTAGTGCACGGTGTAGGGCGAGCACTGCTCGTTGGTGAGCACCGAGCTGCCCGCGCCGTTGTTGAAGTACACGCGCTTCTTCTCTTCCGCCACCTTGGCGGTGGCCAGCGCGGTGCCGGAGTTGGTGCCGCCGAAGATCATGGTCACGCCCGCCGTGTCGACCCACTCGCGAGCCTTGGAGGCGGCGATGTCGGCCTTGTTCTGATGGTCGGCCACCAGCAGTTCGATGGGCTGGCCCAGCACCTTGCCGCCGAAGTCGTCGATGGCCATCTGGATGGCAGTGGCGCCGCCCTTGCCTTCGAGGTCGGCATAGAGGCTCGACAGGTCGGTGACGAAGCCGATCTTCACTTTTTCCTGGGCCTGTGCGGCGCCTGCGCCCATGGCGAGGACAGCGACGGCGGTGGCGATGAGGCCGAGTTTCTTGTTCATGGTTTTGTCTCCTGAAAAATCTTTGGGTGTTTGTTTGAATGGGTTCAGACGCCGAGCAGCTCGGTGAGCACCGGCATCTTGGCTTCGAGCTCGGCGGCGCCGAACTTCTCGACGATGCGGCCATGCTCCATGACATAGAAGCGGTCGGCCAGCGGCGCGGCGAAGCGGAAGTTCTGCTCCACCATCACGATGGTGTAGCCCTTGGCGCGCAGCGTGGTGATCATGCGGGCCAGTGCCTGGACGATGACCGGCGCGAGGCCTTCGGAAATCTCGTCGAGCAGGAGCAGCTTGGCGCCCGTGCGCAGGATGCGCGCGACCGCGAGCATCTGTTGCTCGCCGCCCGACAGGCGCGTGCCCTGGCTGTGGCGGCGCTCGGCCAAGTTGGGGAACATGGCGTAGATCTCTTCGACCGACATGCCCGGGCCCGCGCCCTTGAGCTCGGGTGGAAGCAGCAGATTTTCTTCGCACGAAAGGCTCGCGAAGATGCCGCGCTCCTCGGGGCAGTAGCCGATGCCCAGATGAGCGATGCGGTGCGTGGGCATCGCGATCGTCTCTTTGCCGTTGACTTCGATGCTGCCCTTGCGCGCACCGGTCAGGCCCATGATCGCGCGCAGCGCGGTGGTGCGGCCCGCACCGTTGCGGCCCAGCAGCGTGACGACTTCGCCCGGCTGCACGACCATGTCCACGCCATGCAGCACATGCGATTCGCCGTACCAGGCTTGAAGGCCCTTGATTTCGAGTGCGGCGGTCATCAGTGCGCGCCCTGCATTTCGCCGTCCGTCGTGCCCATGTAGGCCTCCATGACCTGCGGGTTCTTCGAGACTTCGGCGTAGGGGCCTTCGGCCAGCACCGCGCCGCGTTGCAGCACGGTGATGGTGTCGGCGATGGTGGAGACCACGCTCATGTTGTGTTCGACCATCAGGATGGTGCGCCCGGCCGACACGCGCTTGATGAGCTCGGCCACGCGGTGCACGTCCTCGTGGCCCATGCCCTGCGTGGGTTCGTCCAGCAGCATCAGCTCGGGTTCCATCGCCAGCGTGGTGGCGATCTCGAGCGCGCGCTTGCGGCCGTAGGGCAGGTTCACGGTCTGTTCGTCGGCGAGTTCTTCCAGGCCGACTTCAGCAAGCAGCTCGCGGGCTCTGGCATCCAATGGCTTGAGCGACTTCTCGCTCTTCCAGAAGTGGTACGAGGTGCCCAGGCGCCGCTGCAGGCCCAGGCGCACGTTCTCCAGCAGCGTGAGATGCGGGAACACGGCCGAGATCTGGAACGAGCGGATGATGCCCCGCCGTGCGATCTGCGCGGGTCGCTCGCCGGTGATGTCCTGCCCGTTGAACAGGATCGTGCCGGTGGTCGGCTCCAGGAACTTGGTGAGCAGGTTGAAGCAGGTGGTCTTGCCCGCGCCATTGGGGCCGATGAGTGCGTGGATCGAGCCGCGCACCACCGAGAGGTTGACCTTGCTGACCGCGGTGAACCCCTTGAATTCCTTGGTGAGCTGGCGTGTTTCGAGGATGACGTCGCTCATCTCGCGAGGTCGCCGGGGTTCGGAAAAAAGAAGTCGGTCATGCGGTCCATCTTGGCGCGCCACCATGGAGCGCGGACCGATTGTTGGTGGGCGACCCGCGCTTGCATACTGGGGCAAATGCCTATGCTGCAGTGCAACCTGCACAAGACGGACAAGTTATGCACGATCACCAACTGTCGTCGCGTTGACAATGACGCCCCGTCCGCCCTCTCCCGACAGCTCTTCATGCCATCCATGCCCGTAACGATCCGCGATGTGGCCGAGGCCGCCGGTGTGTCGATCAGCACCGTCTCGCGTGCCCTGAAGAACCAGCGCGGCCTCTCGGACGACACCCGCCGCATGATCCGCAAGATCGCCAGCGACGTCGGCTACAACGCCGGGCGCCTGCGCAGCGCGAAGGCCAAGCGGCTGGTCTTCATGGTGCACCGCCAACACAGCCACTTCTCGGTCAACCCCTTCTTCTCCGACGTGTTGCACGGGGTGGAGGAGGCCTGCCGCGAATTCGGCGTCGTGCCCACGCTGCTCACCTGCGGCCCGACCGACCCGATCCGCGAGCAGCTGCGGCTGCACGAGCCCGACATGATCCTGGCGGCCGGCTTCTTCGAGACCGAGGTGCTCGACATGGTGGCCGGGCTCGACCTGCCCTTCGCGCTGATCGATTTCTCGCTGCGCGACATGCTCGCGGTGAACCCCGACAACGCGACTGGCGGCTACCTGGCCACGCGCCACCTGCTGGACATCGGCCGCCGGCGCATCGCCTACATCGCAGGGTCGCTCGCGCACGTGAGCATCCTCGAGCGGGCCCATGGCTACCGCCGGGCGATGTTCGAGGCCGGCATCCTCGCCGATCCCGAACTGGAAGTGGTCGCGCCGCTGGGCCTGCCGCACGACCGCGGCGCCTCCGCTGCAATGCAGCAGCTGCTGCGCCTGCGCAAACCGCCCGACGCCGTGTTCGCCTGCAACGACATGGCGGCGCTCGCGGCGCTCGACACCTGCCTGGCCGCGGGTCTGCGCGTGCCCGAGGACGTCGCGATCGTGGGCTTCGACGATGTGCAGACCGCCGCATCGGCCAAGCCGCCACTCACCACGGTGCGCGTGGACCGCCAGGCGCTGGGTCGCATGGGCGTCGAACTGGCGATGCACGGCAGCTCGCTGCCGCGCCTGAACACGCTGCCGGTCGAGCTGATCGTGCGGCAGAGCACAGTGGACTGAGGCCCTCTTTTCTCTCCGGCGAAGTGGCCTTTGTTGCGCTGCCAACGCCGTGTTTCGTCCGGGAAAGCACAAGGCGGAAAGGCAGGTAGCGCTGCCTAAACTGCCGCGCACCCTGCAACCGGAGAAACACATGAAGAAGAGCATCGTCGCCGTCGCCATCGGTCTTGCCGCCAGCGCCGCCATGGCCCAGCAACAAAGCGTGGAGGTCCTGCACTGGTGGACCTCGGGCAGCGAGGCCGGCGCGCTCAACGTGCTGAAGTCCAACCTCGAGAAGCAGGGCGTGAAGTGGAACGACATGCCCGTGGCCGGCGGTGGCGGCGAGGCCGCGATGACCGCGCTGCGCGCCCGCGTGACCTCGGGCAATCCGCCCACCGCATCGCAGATGCTGGGCTTCGACATCCTCGACTGGGGCAAGCAGGGCGTGGTGGCCGACCTCAACGCGCTCGCGCAGAAGGACGGCTGGGACAAGGTGGTGCCCCCTGCACTGCAGAAATTCTCGAAGTACAACGGCAAGTGGATCGCCGCGCCGGTGAACGTGCACTCGACCAACTGGGTCTGGGCCAACCAGGCCGTGCTCGCGAAGGCGGGCGTGACGGCCGAGCCGAAGAACTGGGACGAGTTCATCGCCGCCGCCGAGAAGGTGCAGAAGGCCGGCTTCATCGCCCTCGCCCACGGCGGCCAGCCGTGGCAGGACGCGACGCTCTTCGACAGCGTGGCCATGTCCACCGGAGGCGTCGACTACTACCGCAAGGCCTTCATCGAACTGGACACGAAGACCATCAATTCGCCGACCACCGAAAAAGTGTTCCAGCGCATGGCGCAGCTGCGCAAGCTCGTGGACAAGGACTTCTCGGGCCGCGACTGGAACGTGGCCTCGGGCATGGTGATTGGCGGCAAGGCCGGCTTCCAGATCATGGGCGACTGGGCCAAGGGCGAGTTCGTCAACGCCAAGCTGGTGCCGGGGAAAGACTTCGCCTGCTTCCGCTTTCCGGGCACGCAGGGCACGGTCACCTTCAATGCCGACCAGTTCGTGATGTTCACGCTCAAGGATGCCGGCAAGTCCGCCGCGCAGCAGAAGCTGGCCGCCGCGATCATGGACCCGGGCTTCCAGTCGACCTTCAACGTGGCCAAGGGCTCGGCGCCCGCGCGCACCGACGTGCCCGACACCGCCTTCGACGCCTGCGGCAAGAAGGCCATCAAGGACCTGGCCGAGGCCAGCAAGGCCAACACGCTGGTCGGCTCCATCGGCCACGGCCATGCGGAACCGGCCTCGATCAAGAACGCGTTCTACGACGTGATCACGCGCCACTTCAACGGTCAGCTGGACGACAAGAAGGCGGTGGCCGCCATGGTGTCGGCCGCGAAGAACTGATGCGCTGCGGCTCCGAGATGTCCAGAGTGTCCGGCGTGCCCGCGCGTTCAAGTTCATGAAGGCCGGACTGCTGCCCAAGCTGCTGCTGAGCCCGAGCGCCCTGCTCGTGCTGGTGTGCGTGTACGGCTACATCATGTTCACGGTCTACCTGTCGTTCACGACGTCGACCATGCTGCCCACCGCCGAGTGGGCCGGCACGGCGGCCTACGAGCGGTTGCTGGGGCTGGAGAACTGGGAGGTGTCGCTGCGCAACCTCGCGATCTTCGCGAGCCTCTACATCGTGGTGGCGATGGCGCTGGGCCTCGTGCTGGCGATCCTCATCGACCAGAGGGTGCGCGCCGAGGGCGTGCTGCGCTCGATCTACCTCTATCCGATGGCGCTCTCGCTGATCGTCACCGGCACCGCGTGGAAGTGGCTGCTCGACCCGGGCGTCGGCATCGAGCACACGCTGCAGAGCCTGGGCTGGAGCGACTTCTCGTTCGGCTGGATCAAGGATGGCGACATGGCGATCTACTGCGTGGTCATCGCCGCCGTGTGGCAGACCACGGGCTTCGTGATGGCGATGTTCCTCGCGGGGCTGCGCGGCGTCGACGGGGAGCAGATCAGCGCGGCCCGCGTCGACGGCGCACGGCCCTGGCAGATCTACACGCGCATCGTGATCCCGCAGCTCGGGCCGGTGTTCGTCTCGGCCTTCGTGATCCTCGCGCACATGGCGATCAAGTCGTACGACCTGGTGATCGCGCTCACCAACGGCGGGCCGGGGCGCTCGACCTGGCTGCCTTCGGTCTTCATGTACCAGTACACCTTCACGCGCAACGAGATGGCGGTGGGCGCAGCGAGTTCTGTGCTGATGCTCGCGGCCATCGGCATCGTGGTGGTGCCCTACCTGCTGCGCGAGATGCGGGGAGCTAGGCATGGCTGAACGTTCGATGCGCTTCGTGCTGTATGCCGTGCTGCTGGTGCTGGCCTTCGTGTTCCTGATGCCGGTCTACGTGATGGTCATCAACTCGCTCAAGCCGCTGGAAGAAATCCGCAGCGGCAACCTGATGACGCTGCCGATCGACTGGACCCTCGATCCATGGCGCGCAGCGTGGAGCACGGCGCAGATCGGCGTGCAGCCCACGGGCCTGAAGCCCTACTTCATCAACTCGTTCCTGCTGGTGGTTCCTGCCGTGGTCATCTCCACGCTCATCGGTGCGCTGAACGGCTACATCCTCACGCAGTACCGCATCCGCGGCGCGCACCTGCTGTTCGCGGCGATGCTGTTCTCGGTGTTCATTCCGTTCCAGATCGTCTTGATCCCCATGGCGCGCACGCTGGGGTTCCTGGGCATCGCAGGCACGGTGACGGGGCTGATCTTCGTGAACGTGGTGTACGGCATCGGCTTCACGACGCTCTTCTTCCGCAATTACTACGCGGCGTTTCCGCAGGAGCTGGTGCGCTCGGCGCGCATGGACGGTGCGGGCTTCTTCGGGGTGCTGCTGCGCATCTTGCTGCCCAACAGCACGCCGATCATCGTGGTGACGGTGATCTGGCAGTTCACCAACATCTGGAACGAATTCCTGTTCGGCGCTTCGTTCAGCGACTTCAGTTCGTTCCCGATCACGGTGGCGCTCAACAACCTGGTGAACAGCTCCACCGGGGTCAAGGAATACAACGTGCATTTCGCGGGGGCGTTCATTGCGGCGCTGCCCACGCTGGTCGTGTATCTCATCTCCGGAAAATATTTCGTGCGCGGCCTCATGGCCGGCTCGGTCAAAGGTTAGTGAATGGCTTCGTTGGACCTGATTGGTATTCGCAAGAGCTTCGGCCCCGTCCAGATACTGCACGACATCTCCATCACGCTGAAGGACGGCGAATTCCTCGTGCTCGTCGGCCCCTCGGGCTGCGGCAAGAGCACGCTGATGAACATCATTGCGGGGCTGGAGGAGCCCACCGAAGGCGAGCTTCGCCTCAATGGCGCGGACATCACGAAGACCGCGCCCGCGGAGCGCAACATCTCGATGGTGTTCCAGTCGTACGCGCTCTACCCCAACATGACGGTGGCGAAGAACATCGAGTTCCCGCTGGAGATGCGCAAGGTCGACAAGGCCGCGCGCGCCGAGCGCGTGAAGAAAGTGGGCGAACTGCTGCAGATCGGCCATCTCATGGACCGCAAGCCCCGCCAGCTCTCGGGCGGCCAGCGCCAACGCGTGGCCATCGGCCGGGCGCTGGCGCGCGAACCGCAGCTCTACCTGTTCGACGAGCCGCTCTCCAACCTCGATGCGCAACTTCGGCTGGACATGCGCACCGAGATCAAGAGGCTGCACCAACGGCTCAACGCCACCATCGTCTACGTCACACACGACCAGATCGAGGCGATGACGCTGGCCACGCGCATCGCGGTGATGAAGGGCGGCGTGCTGCAGCAACTGGGCACGCCGCACGAGGTGTACAACCGGCCGGCCAACACCTTCGTCGCGAGCTTCATGGGCTCGCCGCGCATGAACCTGCTGCGCATGCGGGTAGCGATGACGACGGCCGGCGGTCTGGAACTGCTGACCGCCGGTGGCGGCGGCGCGGTGCGCATCGACCTGCCGCTGTCGCTGACGCCCGCACAGCTGCATGCGTATGCGGGCCAGGAAGTCATCGTGGGGCTGCGCGCCGAAGCGGTCGGGCTGGCGGATATCGGCGCCGAGGCGCGCGGCATGCAGCGGCTGGTGAATGCGCGCGTTCAGGTGGTCGAGCCGACCGGGGCCGATACGCTGGTGCTGCTCGACCTTGGCGGGCATGATTTCACCGCGCGCCTGGCGCCCGACGTGACGCTGCAGCCCGGGGCGACGGCGCATTTCGCGATCGACCTGTCGAAGGTCGTCTTCTTCGACACCGAGACAGAGACGCTGATCGCCTGACGGCACGCCACCGACGACAAGGAAAGGACGCTCATGACCGACTGGATGAACGACATTCCCCATGCGGTGGTGCAGGCCCAGCGCGAGTTGCGGGCCAGCGTGCCCGATCTCGCCCGGCGCTTCGCGCTCGAAACCGAATTCCTCGAGGACGAGGTCGCCACGGTGCGTGCCGAGCAGGCCAGCGGCGGCGCGGTGCCCGAGCTGGCCTATGCCGACATCGCGCACGGGCGCGTATCGCCCGAGCAGATCGCGCGCATCCACCGGCGCGGCTGCGTGGTGGTGCGCGGCGTGTTCGACCCGGCGCAGGTGCGAGCCTGGAACGAAGAGATCCACCGCTACATCGATGGCAACGACTACCTCGCGCACGCACGCGCCAAGGCCGGCCTCGACAAATACTTCAGCGCGCTGGCCTCGGGCCGGCCGCAGATCTTCGGCCTCTACTGGTCGCGTCCGCAAATGCAGGCGCGCCAAGACGAGCGCATGCACACGACGCGCGCTTTTCTCAACCGCCTCTGGACCTTCGAGAAGAACGGCACCCACTTCTTCGACCCCGACCGCCAGGCCAACTACGCCGATCGCATCCGCCGCCGCGAGCCCGGCGATTCGACGCTGGGCCTCTCGCCGCACTCGGATGGCGGCTCGGTCGAGCGCTGGTGCGAGCCGACCTTCCGGCACGTGTATCGCGAGGTGTTCGAAGGCGACCTCGCGCGCTTCGACCCCTTCGATGCCGAAGGCCGCATCGACACGCGCGAAATCCCCTCCCCCGCCGTGTGCTCGGCCTTTCGCACCTTCCAGGGCTGGACCGCACTGTCGCGCCAGGGTCCGGGCGACGGCACGCTGCGGCTGGTGCCGATCGCGCGCACCGCGCCCTGGATGCTGCTGCGCGCGCTGCAACCCGACGTGCCCGAAGGCGATCTCTGCGGCGCCCAGCCGGGCCGCGCACTCGGGGCCACAGCCGAATGGCATGCCGAGCTGCGCGACGGGCTGATCCCGATTCCGCTGGTCGAGCCCGGCGACACCGTGTGGTGGCACTCCGACGTCATCCACGCCGTGGAGGACGAGCACCGCGGCACCCAGCACAGCAGCGTGATCTACATCGCCTCGGCGCCCTGGTGCGAGAAGAACCGCGCTTTCATGGAGCGGCAGGCGCCGGCCTTCCTGGCCGGACGCAGCAGCCCCGATTTCGCACCCGAAGACTACGAAGTCGATTTCAAAGGCCGTGCCACGCCCGACGACCTGACGCCCCTGGGGTTGCGTCAGATGGGCCTGCGCGCCTGGGATTGACGAACCCCTTTCCTTTTCATGCCCGACTTCCGCTCACCCGATTTCCTGATCGCCCACATCCGGCACACGCTGGCCTTCTACGAACCGCGCGATATCGACCCTTCGGGCGGTTTCTTCCATTTCTTCAGGGATGACGGCACGGCCTACGACCGCCGCACGCGTCATCTGGTGAGCAGCGCGCGCTTCGTGTTCAACCACGCGAACGCGTACCGCCGCTTCGGCCAGGTAGCGGACCTCGAAGCGACGCGGCACGGCCTGGCCTTCCTGCAGGGCGCGCATGCCATGCCCGCGGGCGGCTATGCATGGCTGCTCGACTGGCATGAGGGCCGCGCCACCGTGCTGGACGGCACCCAGCACTGCTACGGCCTGGCCTTCGTGTTGCTTGCGCACGCGCACGCGCTGATGGCCGGCGTGAGCGAGGCGCGCGAAGGGCTGGAGCACGCATGGGACCTGATGGAGCGGCATTTCTGGGAGCCGCACCACCACCTCTACGCCGACGAAGCCACGGCCGACTGGCAGGTATCGCCCTATCGCGGACAGAACGCCAACATGCACGCCTGCGAGGCGATGATGGCGGCCTTCGAGGCGACGCACGACACGCGCTATCTCGACCGCGCGCTCGCACTCGCCGAGGCCGTGACGGGTCGGCTGGCCGCGCTGGCCGATGGGCTGGTATGGGAGCACTACCGCGCCGACTGGTCGGTTGACTGGGACTTCAATCGCGGCGACCGCAGCGACATCTTCCGGCCCTGGGGTTTCCAGACCGGGCATCTGACCGAGTGGGCCAAGCTGCTGCTGCAGCTGGAGCGCCTCCTGGATTCGCAAGGCCGAGAGGCCGGCTGGATCGTGCCGCGCGCGCGCCACTTCTTCGATACCGCGATGTTCCGCGGCTGGGATGCGGACAACGGCGGCCTGGTCTACGGCTTCGCGCCCGACGGCTCGCTGTACGACGGCGACAAGTATTTCTGGGTGCAGGCCGAGAGCTTCGCCGCCGCCGCGCTGCTGGCCGTGCGCACCGGCGATGCGAGCTACTGGGACTGGTACGACAGCATCTGGGCGTATTCGTGGGCGCACTTCATCGACCACAAACACGGCGCGTGGTATCGCATCCTCACGCCGCAGAACGGGAAGATCAGCGACGAAAAGAGCCCGGCCGGCAAGACCGACTATCACACGATGGGCGCGTGCTATGACGTGCTGAAGGCGCTCGAAAGCCCCGTGAAATAACAGCCGGTCGTCACGATCCGCACAAGTCTTGTGCGGCTGCGCATCTACACGGCAGCGCTGCCGCTTCGTACGCTTCAGGCTTCCTTTTTCACGCAGAGAAGCCGCATGAAGCACCCCAGCATCCGCACCCTCACCGGTGCCCAGCCGACGACCCGCCTCGACCCCGCCACCACGGCGTTGATCGCGATCGATTTCCAGAACGAGTATTTCGACGGTCGCATGCCCATTCCCGATGGCCTGGCGGCGCTGCGCCAGACGAACCGCCTGATCGAGTGGGCGGACCGGCATGCGATGCCGGTGTTCCATGCGCAGCACCTCGCGCCCGCGGACAGCCCGATCTTCGCGGAGGGCAGCGAGGCCTTCGCCATCCATCCAGAACTGCGCCCGGCGGCACACCACACCGTGCTGACGAAGGCGACACCGAGCGCCTTCGCAGGCACGGAGCTTGAAGCAGCGTTGCAGGCGCGCGGCATCAAGACGCTGATCCTGACCGGCCTGATGACGCACATGTGCATCTCGGCCACCGCCTTCGATGCCGCACCGAGCGGCTACCAGAGCCTCATCGTGAGCGATGCCTGCGCGACGCGCGACCTCGATCTGGAGGAAGGCGGCGTCCTGGACCACCGCGAGTTGCATCGCGCGGCACTGCGCGGCGTGTCGGACGTCGTCGCCGAAGTGCGGACGACCGACGACGTGCTGCAGTTGCTGAATCAGTCGCTGCTGCCTGCCTGAACGGCTGGCGACGAGTAACGCGCGGCCGCAAAGTCGACGAAAGCGCGCACCTTCGGCGACAGGTGCCGGTTCTGCGGATAGAGCGCATAGAGGTTCAGCCGCTGCTGGCTGAACCCCGCAAGCACGCGCACCAGCTCGCCGCGCGCGACATGCTCGCGCACGAGGAATGCCGGAGACGCCGCGAGCCCCGTGCCGGCCAGCGCGGCCGCGCGCAGCACGATGCCGCTGTTGGCCTGCAACCGTCCACCCACGTCGACCGTGTGGACGCTGCCGTCCTCCGCGGTGAAGCTGGGTTGGCCGGCCTTCCCCGCGAGCGAATAGTTGAGGCACTGGTGCGCGCACAGGTCGGCAGGAACGACAGGCGTGCCGTGCCGCTCAAGATAGGCGGGCGATGCCACCCACCACTCCTCGAAGCTCGCGAGGCGCTTGACGATCAGCGTCGAATCCGAGAGCGAATAGGCAAGGCGCAGGCCGACGTCGAAGCCCTCTTCGATCAGGTCGACGAAGCGGTCGTTGCACACGAGATCGACCCTGACCTGCGGATGCGCCTCGAGAAAGGCGGGCAGCCACTGCGCCAGCTCTTCCAGACCGAAGGACATCGGCGCGTTGATGCGCAGCAGGCCCGTCGGCTCTATCTGGTGCTGCGCGACGACGAGCGCTGCCGCCTCGACCTGGTCCAGGATCTGGCGGCTGTGTTCGTAGTAAGTCTGGCCGGCTTGCGTGAGGGCGAAGCGCCGCGTCGTGCGGTTGAGCAACTGCACGCCGAGCGCCGTTTCCAGTTGCTTGACGTGGCGCGAGACGACGGTGTGCGAAACGTCCATCGCCTCGGCCGCGGCGGTGAAGCCGCCGGCCTCGACGACCGCGCGAAAAGCCTTCATGGCTGCGAATTGATCCATGCGAGAGGCTGCCTTTCGAAAGAAACCCCCAGGGGTCTTGCGACGCCTGGGGGTGATGGGGGATGAGAGGCAAGAGTGCGGTCAGTGCGCGCCGGCCGCGGCGTCGCCGCCGGCGCCGCCCTTCTGCGGCTTGGCCAGCCACACCAGCGGAATCAGCAGCAGGAACAGGATCGCCGACGCATAGAAGATGTCGTTCGTCGCCAGCATGTAGGCCTGCTGGTCGACGAGGCGGTTGATCTGCCCCATCACCTGGTCGGTGCTGAAGCCGCCGCTGGAGAGCCCCGACATCGCACTGGTGGCTGCGTTGTTGCCCTGGTTGATGGATTCCGCGAGCTGCGCGTGGTGCAGCGTCGCACGGTTGTCCCACAGCGTGGTGGTGAGCGACGTGCCCATGGCACCTGCCGTGATCCGCAGGAAATTCGACAACCCCGATGCGGCCGGAATGCGGTCGGGCGTGAGGCCCGACAGCGTGATCGTCACCAGCGGGATGAAGAAGAACGCCATCGCGATGCCCTGGATCACCGTCGGGATGATGATGGTGACGAAGTCGGCCTGCGTGTTGAAGTTCGAACGCATCCACAGCACCAGCGCGAACACCAGGAACGAGAAGGTCGCATAGCGCCTCGGATCGATCTTGGACACGGTGAGCCCGACCACCGGCGAGAAGAAGATCGCCAGCAAGCCCACCGGCGCCATGATCATCCCCGCCTGCGTTGCGGTGTAGCCCATCCACTGCTGCAGCCACAGCGGCAACAGCACCACGTTGCCGAAAAACAGGCCATAGGCCACGGCCGTTGCCACGGCGCCCGACCAGAAGTTGCGGCGCTTGAAGAGCGACAGGTCAACAACCGGGTGCTTGTCAGTCAGCTCCCAGATCAGGAAGAACGCAAAACCGACCACGGCCACCACCGCCATCGTGACGATCTGCGGCGAGTGGAACCAATCGAGTTCCTTGCCCTTGTCGAGCATGAGCTGCATCGAGCCGACCCACAGCACCAGCAGCGCGAGGCCGATGGCGTCGATGGGCACCTTGTGCGTGGTGCTCTCGCGCTTGCGATAGAGCGCCCAGGTGATGGAGGCCGCGACGATGCCCACGGGGATGTTGATGTAGAAGATCCACGGCCACGAGATGTTGTCGGTGATCCAGCCGCCGAGCAGCGGCCCCATCACCGGCGCGACCAGCGTGGTCATCGACCACATCGCCATCGCAAGGCCGGCCTTGGCCTTCGGATAGCTCGACAGCAGCAGCGTCTGCGACAGCGGAATCATCGGACCGGCGACAAAGCCCTGCAGCGCGCGGAACAGGATCAGCGTGGTCATGTTCGGCGCCAGGCCGCACAGCAGCGAAGCCACCATGAACAGGATCACGCTCGCCATGAACAGGCGCACCTGGCCGAAGCGCTGGGTCATGAAACCCGTGAGCGGCACCGCGATGGCGTTGGCCACCGCGAAGCTGGTGATGACCCAGGTGCCCTGCGTGGTGCTCACGCCCAGGTCGCCCGAGATGGCGGGCAACGACACGTTCGCGATCGACGAATCGAGCACGTTCATGAAGGTTGCCGCAGACAGCGCGATCGTGCCCCACACGCGGGCCGAGCCCTCGAGCGGTGCGTGCGCTATGTAAGCGGGAGCGGCGGTGGCCATTGCGCGTGCTTTTCAGTTCAAGCGAAACGGGCAACGATCAACCGGGCTGGCCCTGCACCGCCACCTGCGCGCCGGTGGCCGGCGTCGCAGCCGGATGCTTCACGGGCGCGCTCGCGGCGCTTGCGGCATTGGCCGAAGCGCTGCGGCCGAGGTTGGCAGCAACGATGCGGTCCACTTCGGCATCGGCGCCGCGGTCGAGCTGGCTGTAGACCTGCGTCTGCGTGAGCGCGCTGCCGCGCGGTGCGTCGGCGAGCATCTTGCCGCTCTTCGAAGTGATGTCGATCTCGGCGTCCATCGAGAGGCCGATGCGCAGCGGGTTGGCCTTGAGCTGCTCGGGGTCGAGCGCGATGCGCACGGGCACGCGCTGCACCACCTTGATCCAGTTGCCGGTGGCGTTCTGCGCAGGCAGCAATGCGAATGCGCTGCCGGTGCCCACGCCCAGGCCGGCGACCTTGCCGTCGTACTCGACCTTCTTGCCGTACACGTCGGCCGTGAGCTTCACGGGCTGGCCGATGCGGATGTTGCGCAGCTGCACTTCCTTGACGTTGGCATCGACCCACAGCTGGTTGAGCGGCACGATCGACATCATCGGCGTGCCGGCCGAGACACGCTGGCCGAGTTGCACGGTGCGCTTGGCAACGTAGCCGTCAACGGGTGCGGGCATCGCGACGCGTTGCGTGGCGAGGTAGGCCTCGCGCACCTTGGCGGCGGCGGCCAGCACGCTCGGATGCTGCGCCACGCTGGTGCCTTCGGTCAGCGACTGGTTGCTCACCAACGCTTCCTTGGCGGCGACCACACCGGCCTGCGCGGCGGCGAGCTGGCTCTTGGCCGTGTCGAGCTGCGTTTCGGCGTGGTTGAGTTCTTCCTTCGACACCGCGCCGTTGCCCGAGAGCGCGCGGCGGCGCTGCAGGTCGTCCTGCGCCTTGGCGATGTCGCTCTGGGCCTTGACGATGTCCGACTGGCGCAGCGTGATCTGCGCGGCCAGCGAACCGTTGTTGGCGTAGAGCGTGCGCGTCTGGCGCACGGTCTGGGCCAGCGCGGCCTCGGCCTGTTCGAGCGAGACCTTGGCATCGGCCGGGTCGAGCTGCACCAGCGGCTGGCCGGCCTTCACGAAGTCGGTGTCGTCGGCGTTGATGGCCATGACAGTGCCGCCGATCTGCGGCGTGATCTGGATGACGTTGCCCTGCACGTAGGCGTTGTCGGTGTCCTCGTAGTGGCTGGCGACCAGCCATTCGTAGAGGCCCCAGCCGCCGCCGGCGACGATGACCACGGCCGCGAGGGCCGTGAGCGCGCGGCGGCGCTTGCCGTTGCCGGCGGGCGCTTCGGGTGCAACAGGGGCTGCGGAAGCAGCGGACGTCGGAGTGTTGTTGTCGCTCATGATGAATTTCTTTCCGAAAACGAGGGAGTCGGGAGCCGGGTCAGCGCGGTTCTGTTCAGTTCACTGCGGCCGTCGGAGCCGATGCCGTGGCGGTCGAGGTTGCCGGGGGCTGCCAGCCACCGCCCAATGCGCGCGCAAGACCCACCTGGGTGTCGAGCGCACGTGCGGCCAGGTCGACGGCCAGCCGGCGCTGCGACAGCACGGAGGTTTCCGCCGTCAGCACGTTGAGGTAGTTGCCGAGGCCCGCGCGGTAGCGCTGCACGGCAATGTCGTAGGCACCTTCGGCCGCCGTTTGTGCGGCGCGCTGTTCGGTCTGCTGGCGGGTGATCGACTGGGCGCTGGAGACCTGGTCGGCCGCATCGCGCACCGCGTCGAGCACCGTGGCGTTGTAGCTTTCGACCGCCACGTCCAGGTCGGCCGACTTGCCGCGCAGGTTGGCGCGCAGCTTGCCGCCTTCGAAGATCGGCAGGCTGATGGCCGGGCCCACGCCCCACTGCTCGCTGCCCGACTTGAGCAGCTTGCCGAAACCCAGGCTCTGGAAGCCGACGAAGGCCGTGAGGTTCACGTTGGGATAGAACTGGGTCTTGGCATTGGCCACGTCGCTGGTGGCCGCCTCGACGCGCCAGCGGGCGGCGGCGATGTCGGCGCGGCGGCCCAGCAGGTCGGCCGGAATGTTGGCCTGCAGCGCCATCGGCTTGACGCCGGCGAGCACCGGCGGCTTGAGCGAGGCCGAGACATTGGGCTGGCCAACGAGTGCGTCGAGCGCGTGCTGCTGCAGCGCGATCTGTTCGTTGAGCGCTTCGATCTGCTGGCGGGCTTCGGGCAGGCCGCCTTCGCTCTGGCGCAGTTCGAGGCGGGTGTCGAGGCCGGCCGAAACGCGGTCGCGCACGAGCTTCAGGGTTTCGTCGCGCTGGGCGAGCGTGCGCTGCGCCACCGTGAGCTGGTCGTTCAGGCGCGCCCACTGGAAATAGCTGCGCGCCACGTTGCTGGCGAGCAGCACGCGCGCCGCATCGGCATCGGCCGCGGCGGCGTTGGCGGCGCCGATGGCGGTGTCCAGCGCGGTGCGGTTCTTGCCGAAGAAGTCGAGCTCCCAGCTGGCGCCGAGCTGCAGCAGGCCGATGTTCTGCGTCGAGCCGCCGAGCGGTGCCGGGTAGATGTAGTTGCTATTGAACTTCTGGCGGTTCAGGTCGAGTTCGCCGTTGACCTTGGGCTTGAGCGCCGCACCGGCGATGTCCGCCGAGGCCTGCGCGCGCACGAGGCGGGCCTGCGCGACCTGCAGGTTCGGATTGCCGGCCACGGCCTGGTCGATCAGCGTGTTGAGCTGCGTGTCGCCGAAGGCGAGCCACCACTGGGTATCAAGCCGCGAAACGGGCGCTGCGGCGCTGTCGGGCGCGATGCCCAGCGACGAGGCATCGCGCAGTTTCGCCTGCGAGCCGATGCCGGCCATGTCGGCACAGCCGGCCAGCGCAACCAGCAGCAACGCAGCTGCCACGACGGGAGTGCGACGCACAGCGCGCACGGCGAGGGAATCATTCATTTTTATCTCCACGGGCCGCGAGGGCCTGCGCGTTGTCGAGGATGCGGCGCAGGTAACCCTTGAGCTGCTCCCATTCCTCGGTGGTGAAACCTGCCAGGTGCTCGTTCTGCACGCGGCTGAGCACGTAAGGCACTTCCTTGGCGGCGGCACGGCCTTCGTCGGTGAGCTCGATGTTGACCACGCGGCGGTCTTCGAGCGAACGCACGCGACGGCACAGGCCCTTGGCTTCGAGGCGGTCGAGCAGCCGCGTCATCGCGCCGGTATCGAGTTCGCAGGCCCGGGCCAATTCGGCCACGGTGGTGGCTGCGCCGATGTGCAGTTTGTACAGCGGTACCCACTGCGGATAGGTCGGGCTGCCGGGCTCGCACATGCGGGTTTCTACCGACTGACCCACCGCCGAGACGATGCGGCGCATCAGATAACCGATGCTTTCCTCGGTCTGGTAACTCTCCGCCCGATAGAAGACAGGCGGACGACGCACAGCGTCATCGGAGTCCGACGAGGCTTGGGGGTTGATTGCATCGCTCATGGGTCGAAATATTAGCTGCCATGGCAGTTATTGTCAAGGCTGCCTTTGTAGGGGCAAGGTTTCGGTAGAATCCGCGCCCATGGCTTCCTCCCCACCGTCTTCCATGGCCAAGGGCTCGCCCCGGTCGCTGTCGGGCCTGAGCCCCTTCCTTCGTCCTTACCGCGTGCAGATCGTGGCGGCGGGCGTTTTCCTGGTGATGGCAGCCATCACGACGCTGGCCTTTCCGCTGGCGCTGCGCAGCCTGATCGACGGCGGGCTGATCAACCCCGACAAGGGCGCTCAGACCATGGCGCTGCGCGAGCACTTCGGCGCCCTCTTCGCGGTGGCCGTGGCGCTGGGCCTGTTTTCAGCCGCGCGCTTCTATACGGTGAGCTGGCTCGGCGAGCGTGTCACGGCGGACCTGCGCAACGCGGTCTACGGCCACGTGCTGCACCAGAGCCCAGCCTTCTTCGAGACCACGCAGACGGGTGAAGTGCTCTCGCGCCTGACGGCCGACACGACGCTGGTGCAGACGGTGGTCGGGTCGTCGCTGAGCATGGGCCTACGCAATGCGGTGATGGGCGTGGGCGCGCTGGCGGTGCTGGTCTGGACCAATCCTTATGTGATGGTGCAGGTGCTGGGCATCCTGGTGTTGGTGGTGCTGCCGAGCATGTGGTTCGGCCGACGGGTTCGGAAACTCTCGCGCGCGAGCCAGGACCGCGTGGCCGATTCAAGCGCCATCGCCGCCGAAGTGCTGAATGCGATTCCGGTGGTGCAGAGCTACACGGCCGAGGGGCGCGAGGCCGACCGCTTCGATGCCTCGACCGAAAATGCCTTCCGCACCGCCGTGCGCCGGACCAAGGCGCGCTCGGTGCTGGTGGCCTTCATCATCATCGCGACCTCTGCTGCGCTGCTCTGGGGCCTCTACCAAGGCACGCAGGCCGTGCTGCGGGGCGACATCACGGCCGGCCACCTCGGCCAGACCGTGGTCTACGTGGCCATCCTCGCGAGCGCAACTGCCGTGCTCGGCGAGGTGTACGGCGACCTGCTGCGCGCAGCCGGGGCCACCGAGCGGCTGATGGAACTGCTGCATGCACCCGCCGTCATCACTTCGCCGCCGAATCCGACAGTCACGCCAATTCCGGCTGCGGGCAGCACGATCAAGCTGGACGCAGTGACCTTCCACTACCCATCGCGGCCCGGCACGCCGGCACTGCGCGACTTCAGTCTCGACATCGCCCCCGGCGAGACGGTGGCGCTGGTCGGGTCCAGCGGCGCGGGCAAGAGCACGGTGTTCCAGTTGCTGCTGCGCTACTACGACCCGCAATCGGGCCAGTTGCTGCTCGACGGCGCGCCGCTCGCCTCGCTCGCCCTGCCCGACCTACGCACCCGCATCGGCCTCGTGCCGCAGGACGCGGTGATCTTCTCGGCCAGCGCGTTCGAGAACATCCGCTATGGCCGCCCCGAAGCCACGGCGGATGAGGTGCATGCGGCCGCCCGCGCCGCTTTCGCGCACGATTTCCTGACGGCATTGCCCGAGGGCTACGACACCTTCTTGGGTGAACGCGGCGTGCGCCTCTCCGGCGGCCAACGCCAGCGCATCGCGATCGCACGCGCGATCCTCAAGAACCCGCCCCTGCTGCTGCTGGACGAGGCCACCAGCGCCCTCGATGCGGAAAGCGAGCGCATGGTGCAGGCCGCGCTCGAATCGGCCATGGAAGGCCGCACGACGCTGGTCATCGCCCACCGCCTGGCGACCGTGCAGAAGGCCGACCGCATCATCCTGCTGGACCACGGCGGCATCGTCGAACAGGGAACGCACGCGGCGCTGGTGGCGCAAGGCGGGGTCTACGCCCGCCTGGCCGCGCTTCAGTTCACGGCCTGAGCCGCGGGCGCGGGGCGGTTGGTTACTGCAGCGTCTCTTTGAGCGCTGCGGGCATCGGCAGCGGCATCACCGCGATGCCCTCGTCGAGCAGCGCTTCGGTCTGCTCGGGCGTCGCCTGCCCCCGGATGCCGCGCTCTTCGGCTTCGCCGTAGTGCATCTTGCGTGCTTCCTCGGCAAAGCGGTCGCCGACGTCTTCGGTCTTCGCAATGACCTCGCGCACGGCGCGCATCCAGCGGGCTTCGGGAGAGAGTTGTGGAGCCGGCACCTGCGAAGGCGCGGCGGGCGCCGCTTCTGCCGGCGCCTTGGCATTCCCGAGATTGAGGCGCGGCGCGCTCAGCAGCTTGACGACGGCGGTGTCGCCGCAGACCGGGCATTCGACCAGTCCAGATGCGAGTTGGGTCTCGAAAGCCTCGTTGGACGCGAACCAGCCTTCGAAGCCGTGGCCATGCGTGCAGCGGAGATCGAGGACCTTCATGCGCGGATTATCCCGCGCCGCCTTGCGACGCCGCCGCTTTCCAGTCGAGTGCCCATGCGCCCGAAAGGACGTTCTGCAGCCAGAGCGTGCAGGTCAGCGTCTTGGCGTCGGTCACCGTGCCGTCGCCGCACCAGCTGGCCAGTTCCTGTGGCGTGGCGGTGAACACGTCGAGGAATTCGCCGTGGTCAAGCTGGCGTTCGCCGAGCGAGAGGCCCCGCGCGAAATAGATGTGGATGATCTCGGTCGAGTACGCCACGGCCAGGTGCATCGCACCGGCATGCGCCCATTCGCGCGCGGTGTAGCCGGTTTCCTCGAGCAGCTCGCGCTGGCCGCAGACCAGCGGGTCTTCGCCCGGATCGAGCTTGCCGGCCGGAAACTCGACCATCACGTGGCCCACCGGGTAGCGGTACTGCCGCTCCAGCACCACGCGGCCATCGTCGAGCAGCGGAATCACCACCACCGCGCCAGGATGTACCACGTACTCGCGCGTGGCGTTGTGGCCATCAGGCAGGCGGACGGTGTCGCGCTTGGCCTGCAGGAACTTGCCCTTGAAGAGTTCTTCGCTGCTGACGAGCTCTTCCTTCAGGTGCGAATCGGCGATGAGTGAAGTCATGTCAGTTTTCCATCACGCTTCGCGTGACCCACGATGCATGAAACTGCCGCGATTCAGTCGGGAGACACCGCAGAACCGGCTTTGCCGGGCTGCTGGTGTCGCCCCCTGAAAGGGGGTTGGCGAAGCGACACGAAGTGCGCGAAGACTGGGGGTAAGCCACATCTTGGTCAGTGCCTGTGCTTCATCAGGTAGCGCCAGGTGAACCCTGGAAAGGCCAGCACGATGAAGAGCGCGCCGGTCACCGCGTAGAACTCCCAGCCCTGCGGTGAGATCTGCCCTGCCCTGCGTTCGAACAGCAGGCCGATGCCACCGGCAATGAAGTACAGCACCACCAGCTCGGCAAAGCGGATCGCGAGCGACTTGCGCTTTGCCGACAGCGGCACTGCGCCGAACAGGCGCTCGTTGAAGAACGGCAGGTTGGCGGCCAGCAAGGCCACCAGCAGCACGACCCAGACCGACGCGGTTTGCGACACCCTGCGCCGGCCGCGTCAGTGGGCCAGCGTGGCCGCGATGGCGTCATAGCACAGCGTCATCAGACCGCCGGGCAGCACGCCGAGAATCAGGATCAGTGCGCCGTTGATCGTGAGCACGGTGCGCACGTCGAACGAAGCCGACACGGTCGTGGCCGTGACCGGTGCGTCGAAGTACATGACCTTGACCACGCGCAGGTAGTAGAAGGCGCCGACCAGCGACATCATCACGGCGAACACCGCCAGGCCGATGTAGATGGCCTGGCCCGAGGCGATCAGCGCCTGCAGCACCGCCAGCTTCGCGTAGAAGCCGACCAGCGGCGGCAGGCCCGCCAGCGAGAACATCGCGATGGCCATCACGCCGGCGTACAGCGGGCTGCGCTGGTTGAGGCCTGCGAGGTCGGTGATCTCTTCGCTTTCGAAGCCTTCGCGCGCCAGCAGCAGGATGATGCCGAAGCTCGCGAGCGTGGTCAGCACATAGGTCACGATGTAGAACATCGAGGCGCTGTAGGCGGCCTGTGCGTTCTGCGTGCCCGAAAGGTCCGAACCGGCGACCAGGCCCAGCAGCATGAAGCCCATCTGTGAGATGGTCGAGTAGGCGAGCATCCGCTTGAGGTTGCTCTGCGCGATGGCGGCGAGGTTACCGATCAGCAGCGAGGCGATGGCCAGCACGGCCAACATCTGCTGCCAGTCGATCGCGAGCGGCTGCAGGCCGTCCACCAGGAGGCGGATGATGATGCCGAAGGCAGCCAGTTCGGGCGCCGCGCCGATCAGCAGCGTGACGGCCGTCGGAGCGCCTTGGTAGACGTCGGGCACCCACATGTGGAAAGGCGCCGCCCCCACCTTGAACGCCAGGCCGGCCACGATGAACACGAGGCCGAACACCAGCACCTGGTGGTTGACCTTGCCGGTCGAGATCGCCTTGAACACTTCGTTCAGGTCGAGCGAGCCGGTCGCGCCGTACATCATCGAGAGGCCATACAGCAGGAAGCCGCTGGCCATCGCGCCGAGCACGAAGTACTTCATCGCCGCTTCGCTGGCCACCGCGTTGTCGCGGCGCAGCGCCACGAGCGCGTAGCTCGAGAGCGTGAGCAGTTCCAGGCCCAGGTAGATCAAGAGGAAGTTGCTGCCCGAGATCATCACGAACATGCCCAGCAACGCGAACATGCTCACGGTGAACAGTTCGCCGCCGCGCAGCATCTCGCGGTCGGCCGCGTAGGGACGGCCGTAGATCAGAGTGACCATCAGCGCGATGGTGGAGAAGCACTTGAGCCAGTTGCCCATCGAGTCGCTCACGACCATGCCGCCAAAGCCGTACAAGGTCTTGCCGTCGAGGGCGGCCATGCATGTGAGCACTGCCACCACCAGCAGCGTGAGCAGCGTCAGCACATAGGTGCGGGTGCGGCGCGGGCTAGTGTCGGACAGGTCGACCAGCGCAATGATGCAGGCCATGACCAGCAACACGATTTCGGGGTAGATCGTGACCCAGCTGAGTTTGTCAATCATCTCGTTCTCTTGTCTTCAGCGTGGCATCAGGAGGGCAGCTTCGAAATCGCCACATGGCGAAGAAGCTCAACGACCGAGGCGTCCATCGCATCGGTGAAGGGCTTCGGATACAGGCCCATCCACAACACGGCGATCGCCAGCAGCGACAGCATCAGGAACTCGCGGGCGTTGATGTCGGAGAGTTCCTTGACATGGTCGTTGCCGACCGGGCCGAGGTACACGCGCTTGTACATCCAGAGGGTGTAGGCGGCGCCGAAGATCAGCGCGGTGGCTGCCCCCAGGCCGATCCAGAAGTTGGCCTTCACGGCACCCAGGATCACCATCCACTCGCCCACGAAACCGGCGGTGCCCGGCAGGCCGCAGTTGGCCATGGCAAACAGCAGCGCGAACGCGGCGAACTTGGGCATGGTGTTGACCACGCCGCCGTAGTCGGCGATCTGGCGCGAGTGCACGCGGTCATACAGCACGCCGATGCCCAGGAACATGGCACCCGAGACGAAGCCGTGGGCGATCATCTGCACGATGCCGCCGGACACGCCGAGCTCGTTGAAGATGAAGAAGCCCAGCGTCACGAAGCCCATGTGGGCGACCGACGAATAAGCCACCAACTTCTTCATGTCCTGCTGCACCAGCGCCACGAGGCCCACGTAGATCACCGCGATCAGCGACAGCGCGATCATGAGCCAGGCCCATTCGTGCGAGGCGTCGGGGGCGATGGGCATCGAGAAGCGCAGGAAACCGTAGGCGCCCAGCTTCAGCATGATCGCGGCCAGCACGGCCGAGCCGCCGGTGGGCGCCTCGACGTGCACGTCCGGCAGCCACGTGTGCACCGGCCACATCGGCACCTTGACGGCGAAGGCCGCGAAGAAGGCGAAGAACAGGAAGGTCTGCGCGGTCGACCCCAGCGGCAGCTTGTGCCAGGCCAGGATGTCGAAACTGCCGCCCGACTTGTTGTACAGGAAGATCAGCGCCACCAGCATCAGCAGCGAGCCGAGCAAGGTGTAGAGGAAGAACTTGAACGCCGCGTAGATCTTGTTCGGGCCGCCCCAGATGCCGATGATCAGGTACATCGGGATCAGCGTGGCTTCGAAGAACACGTAGAACAGGACGCCGTCGAGCGCGGAGAACACGCCGATCATGAAACCCGACAGGATCAGGAACGCGCCCATGTACTGGTTCACGCGCTCGGTGATCACTTCCCAGGCCGAGATGACAACCACGACTGTGATGAACGAGGTCAGCAGCACCATCCACAGCGACAGGCCGTCAAGACCGATGTGGTAGTTGACGTTGAAGCGGGAGATCCAGCTCGTCTTCTCGACGAACTGCATGGCGGCGGTTCCGTTCTGGAAGCGCGTGAACAGCGGCACCGTGACCAGGAAGCTCACGATGGCACCGACGAGCGCGACCCAGCGCACGCCCTTGGCATGCTCTTCGCGGCCAAACGCCAGCAGCACGGCGCCGAATGCGATCGGCACCCAGATGGCAAGGCTCAACAAACCCATTTTTCTTTTTCTCCAGCGTTCGGGCTCAGCGTTTGAACCAGACGAAGTACGTCATCAGGATGAAGATGCCGAGCAGCATCGCGAAGGCGTAGTGATAGATGTAGCCCGACTGCACCCAGCGCACGACGCTGGAGACACGGCCGATCACTTTCCACGAACCATTGACCACCGCACCGTCGATCAGGGCCTGGTCGCCGCCCTTCCACAGGCCGGTACCGAGCGCGCGTGCACCGCGGGCGAGGATGTTCTCGTTGATCCAGTCGAGGTAGTACTTGTTCTCGAGCAGGTTGTAGATGGGGCTGCAGGCGCGCTTGATCGCTGCCGGCACCGCCGGGAACTGCATGTACATCAGGTAGGAGGTCACCACACCTGCCAGCGCCAACCAGAACGGCGCAGTCTGCAGGCCGTGGATCGCCATGGCAATGGGGCCGTGGAAGGCTTCTTCCAGCTCCTTCATCGCATGGTGCTTGGTGCCGTCCACGAAGATCGCGCCCTTGAAGAATTCGCCGAACAGCATCGGATCGATGGTGTAGAAGCCGATCAGCGCCGACGGGATCGCCAGCAGCACCAGCGGCAGCCACACCACCCAGGGCGATTCGTGCGGCTTGTGATCGTCGTGGCCATGGCCGTGACCGTGGTCGTCATGCGCCGCATGGTGATCGTCGTGGTGCGCATCGGGGTTCTGGTCGTAGCGCTCCTTGCCGTGGAACACCAGGAAGTACATGCGGAACGAATAGAAGGCCGTGACGAACACGCCGATCAGCACCGCGTAGTAGGCAAAGTTCGCGCCCCACAGGTGGCTCTCGTGCACCGCCTCGATGATGCTGTCCTTCGAGTAGAAGCCCGAGAACAGCGGCGTGCCGATGAGCGCGAGCGAACCGATCAGCGAAGTGATCCAAGTGATCGGCATGTACTTGCGCACACCGCCCATCCAGCGGATGTCCTGGTTGTGGTGCATGCCGATGATCACCGAGCCCGCGCCGAGGAACAACAACGCCTTGAAGAACGCGTGCGTCATCAGGTGGAACACCGCGACCGAGTAGGCCGAGGCACCGAGCGCGACTGTCATGTAGCCCAGCTGCGAGAGCGTCGAGTACGCCACCACGCGCTTGATGTCGTTCTGGATGATGCCCAGGAACCCCATGAAGAGCGCGGTGATGGCGCCGATCACGAGGATGAAGCTCAGGGCCGTGTCGCTCAGTTCGAACAGCGGCGACATGCGCGCCACCATGAAGATGCCGGCCGTCACCATCGTTGCCGCGTGAATCAGCGCGGAGATGGGCGTCGGGCCTTCCATCGAATCGGGCAGCCACACATGCAGCGGGAACTGCGCGCTCTTGCCCATCGCGCCGATGAACAGGCAGATGCAGATCACGGTGATCAGCATCCACTCGGTGCCCGGGAAGGTGATGCCGGCCAGCGTGTTGGCCTTGGCGAAGGCTTCGCCGTAGTTCAGCGTGCCGGCGTAGGCGGCGATCAGGCCGATGCCCAGGATGAAGCCGAAGTCGCCCACGCGGTTGACCAGGAACGCCTTCATGTTCGCGAAGATGGCCGTGGGCTTGTTGAACCAGAAGCCGATCAACAGGTACGACACCAGGCCCACCGCTTCCCAGCCGAAGAACAGCTGGAGCATGTTGTTGCTCATGACGAGCATCAGCATCGAGAAGGTGAACAGCGAGATGTACGAGAAGAAGCGGTTGTAGCCGTCGTCTTCTTCCATGTAGCCGATGGTGTAGATGTGCACCATCAGCGACACGAAGGTCACCACACACATCATCATGGCGGTAAGGCCGTCGACCAGGAAGCCGACTTCCATCTTCAGGCCGCCGACGATCATCCATTCGTAGAGCGTCGCGTTGAAGCGGGCGCCGTCGACCACCACGCTCTTGAGCGTCATGGCCGAGATGATGAAGGCGACGAGCACGCCGAGGATGGTCAGCGAATGCGTGACCTTGCGGCCGATGTGATTGCCGCCGAACTTGGTGCCGAAGAGGCCCGCGACGGCAGCGCCGACCAGGGGTGCCAGCGGCACGGCCAGCAGGGTGGATGCGGAAAGGGTTGCGCTCATGTTGATTTCAACCCTTGAGCGAGTTGAGCTCGTCGACGTTGATGTTCGACTTGTTGCGGAACAGCAGGACCAGCAGCGCCAGGCCGATGGCCGACTCGGCCGCGGCCACCGTCAGGATGAAGAACACGAAGATCTGTCCGTGCATGTCGCCCAAGTAGTGCGAGAAGGCCACGAAGTTCATGTTGACCGCCAGCAGCATCAGTTCGATGGCCATCAGCAGCACGATCAGGTTCTTGCGGTTCAGGAAGATGCCGATCACCGACAGCGCGAAAAGCATCGCGCCGAGCGAGAGGAAGTGTCCGAGCGTGAGCGTCATGCCTTGTTTTCCTTTGCAGCATCGGCCGGGGGGGCTTCCCCCACGGGTTCAGCCGCACGCGTGACCGGCATCTGCACGATGCGCACACGGTCGCGCGCCTTCACGCGCACCTGGTCCGACGGGTTGGTGTACTTGCTGTCCTTGCGGGTGCGCAGCGTCAGTGCAATGGCGGCGATGATGGCCACGAGCAGGATGACCGCGGCGATTTCCAGCGGATAGAGGTACTCGGAATAGAGCAGCTTGCCCAGTTCCATCGTGTTGGACGTGTTGGGAGAGGTGACCGCCATGGCGCGCGGCGCCTCGCCCAGGCGGAAGCCGCCCATGAGCACGGCCGCCATTTCGAGCGCGATCAACGCGCCCACGCCGGCAGCCAGCGGGAAGTGCTTCCAGAAGCCCTGCCGCAAGCTGTCGACATTGATGTCCAGCATCATCACGACGAAGAGGAACAGCACCATCACGGCGCCGACGTACACCAGCACGAGCGAGATCGCGAGGAACTCGGCGCGCAGCAGCAACCAGATGGCCGAAGCCTGGAAGAACGCCAACACCAGGTACAGCGCGGCGTACACGGGATTGCGGGCGGTGATGACGCGGAAGGCTGCAAACAGCAGCACCACGGCAAACAGATAGAACAGACCGGTCTTGACGTCCATTGGAATTCGGGTGGGTACGGGTTTCGGGCTGGACGGATCAGCGGTACTTGGCGTCGGCCGCCTTGTTCGCTGCAATTTCTTTTTCGTAGCGGTCGCCCACGGCCAGCAGCATGTCCTTGGTGAAGTACAGGTCGCCGCGCTTCTCGCCGTGGTATTCGAAGATATGGGTCTCCACGATCGAGTCGACCGGGCAGCTCTCTTCGCAGAAGCCGCAGAAGATGCACTTGGTCAGGTCGATGTCGTAGCGCGTGGTGCGGCGCGAGCCGTCGTCGCGCACATCCGATTCGATGGTGATCGCCAGCGCCGGGCAAACGGCTTCGCAGAGCTTGCAGGCAATGCAGCGCTCCTCTCCGTTTTCATAGCGGCGCAGCGCGTGCAGGCCGCGGAAGCGCGGCGACAGCGGCGTCTTCTCTTCGGGGAACTGCACCGTGATCTTGCGGGCGAAGGCGTACTTGCCCGTGATCGCCAGGCCCTTGAACAGTTCGAACAGCATGAAGCTGCCCAAAAAATCCTTGAGCGAGAACGGAGCGGAAGCCAGCTTGGACGGGCGCGAGAGTCCGCCCGCGGTATGTGAAGCAGTCATGATGTCGGCGCTTCCAGTTATTTCCAGATGTTGAACGGCGTCTGCATCCAGCCGCCCACAACGACCAGCCACACGAGGGTGACGGGGATGAAGATCTTCCAGCCCAGACGCATGATCTGGTCATAGCGGAAGCGCGGGAACGTCGAGCGCACCCACAGGAACATGGTGACCACGCAGAAGGTCTTGAGGCCCAGCCAGATCCAGCCCGGGATGAAGCTCAGGAACTCGAACGGTGGCAGCCAGCCGCCGAGGAACAACACCACGGTGAGGATCGAGACCAGCCACATGTTGGCGTACTCGGCCAGGAAGAACATCGCGAAGCTCATGCCCGAGTACTCGATCATGTGGCCCGCAACGATTTCCGATTCGCCTTCCACCACGTCGAACGGGTGACGGTTCGTCTCGGCCAGGCCCGAGATGAAGTAGACGACGAAGATCGGCAGCAGCGGCAGCCAGTTCCACGACAGGAAGCCAAGCCCCAAGTCGTGGAACATGCCCTTGCCCTGCACCGTGACGATGTCGCTCATGTTCAGGCTGCCGGTGACCATCAGCACCACGACGAAGCAGAAGCCCATCGCGATTTCGTAGCTCACCATCTGTGCAGAGGCGCGCAGCGCGCCCAGGAACGCGTACTTCGAGTTCGATGCCCAGCCGGCGATGATCACGCCGTACACCTCGAGCGAGGTGATGGCCATCACGAACAGCAGACCCGCGTTGATGTTGGCGAGCGCCACATCGGGGCCGAACGGAATCACGGCCCATGCGGCGAGCGCCGGCATGATCGTCATGATCGGGCCGAGAAGGAACAAGCCCTTGTTGGCGACCGTCGGAATGATGATTTCCTTGGTCATCAGCTTGAGCGCGTCGGCGATCGGCTGGAGCAGGCCCAGCGGTCCGATGCGGTTGGGGCCAATACGGATCTGCGTGAAGCCGATGGCCTTGCGTTCCCAAAGCGTGAGGTACGCCACGGCGCCCATCAGCGGGATCACGACCACGATGATCTTGATCAGCGTCCAGATCACGGGCCATGCCACGGCCGTCCACCAGCCTGCGGCGATCAGCCCCTGGCCGAAGCCATGAATCGCGTCGATCATGCCAATGCCTCCTCGGCCTGACCCGATGCGACGGGTGCGGTCGATGCGTTGCGCGCATCGGCGGTCAGTTGCAACGACGGTGCGCGGCGCACGATGGAGTCGAGCTGGTAGATGCTCGCGACCACGGGTGCCAGCGCAGCGCCGTTGGATGCGACGGCGTTGGCGGCCGTTTCGTTGTTCAGGGCGTTGACCGGAACGGTGCCGCCCTCGCCCACCGTCTTGAGCACGTCAGCGGTCGATTCGAACGCGAAGCCGGGCAGGCCGAGCAGGTTGGCCAGCACGCGCAGCACCTTCCACGCCGGACGCGCTTCGCCTTGCGGCTTCACGACGGCATGGAAACCTTGCAGGCGGCCTTCGGCATTGACGAAGGTGCCGGGCGTTTCGGTGAACGGCGCGATCGGCAGCAGCACGTCACTGAATTCGAGGTTGGCCTTGAAGGGGCTCAGCGTGACGACCATCTGCGCATTGCCGATGACATCGGCGGCGGCAGCGCCGGCGGCCGAGTCGAACACCGGTTCGGTGTTCAGCAGCAGCACGGCCTTGAGGCCGGAGCCGCTGGCGAGCATGCGGCCGGCATCGAGGCCGCCGTTCTTCGGGAAGGCCCCGACGAGCTGCGCGCCCACGGTGTTGGCGGCTTCGGTCAGGTATCCAACGGTCGCGCCGGTCTGTGCGCCGATCCAGTTCGCCAGGGCCAGCAGGCTGCTGGCTTGTGCGTGGTGGGCGGCGGCGTTGCCGAGCAGGATGGCCTTGCGCTCGCCGCTCAGCAGCGATGCTGCGATGGCTTGTGCAGCGGCGTCGGGCTCGCTCTTCGGTGCCAGCGGTGCGGCGGTGCCGTTGGTCTTGCCGATGGCGGCAGCGACTGCCGTCAGCGCTTCAATCCACTGGTCGGCTTCGACGATGGTCGACTGCGCCACATTGATGGCCCAGGCGTCGCGGTCTGCCATGAGGCTGGCCGACGTGATCACCGACAGCGCGGCGCCCTTGCGCACAGCCTGGCGGATGCGCTGCGCGAAGAGCGGGTGCTCCTTGCGAAGGTTGGAGCCGACGACCAGCGCGCGCTGCACTTGCGTGAGCGATGCGATCGAGGTGCCGAGCCAGCGCACGCCTTCGAACGCCGTGAATTCGGCGTTGCGCAGGCGATAGTCGATGTTGTCGCTGCCCAGTTCACGCGTGAGCATGGCGGCGAGCTGCAGCTCTTCGAGCGTGCTGTGCGGGCTGACCAGCGTGCCGATGCTTTGCGCACCGTGGTCGGTCTTGATCTGCTTCAGGCCATTGGCCACGTATTCGAGCGCGGTCTGCCAGTCGACCTGCTGCCATTGGCCGCCTTGCTTGAGCATGGGCTGCGTCAGGCGTTCCGGGCCGTTGAGGGCTTCGTACGAGAAGCGGTCGCGGTCGGCGATCCAGCATTCGTTGACGTCTTCGTTCTCCAACGGCACCACGCGCATCACGCGGTGGTTCTTGACCTGGACGATCAGGTTCGAGCCGGTGGAGTCGTGCGGGCTCACCGACTTGCGGCGCGACAGCTCCCAGGTGCGGGCGCTGTAACGGAATGGCTTGCTCGTGAGCGCGCCGACCGGGCAGATGTCGATCATGTTGCCCGACAGCTCCGAGTCGACCGAGTCGCCGAGGAAGGTCTCGATCTCGGAGTGCTCGCCACGCTGCGTCATGCCCAGCTCCATCACGCCGGCCACTTCCTGGCCGAAGCGGACGCAGCGCGTGCAATGGATGCAGCGGCTCATCTCTTCCATGCTGATCAGCGGGCCGACGTCCTTGTGGAAGACGACGCGCTTCTCTTCTTCGTAGCGCGAAGAAGAGCCACCGTAGCCCACGGCCAGATCCTGCAGCTGGCATTCGCCACCCTGGTCGCAGATCGGGCAATCCAGCGGGTGGTTGATCAGGAGGAACTCCATGACCGACTGCTGCGCCTTGATGGCCTTTTCGCTCTTGGTGCGGACGATCATGCCCTGCGTGACGGGCGTGGCGCAGGCCGGCATCGGCTTGGGTGCCTTTTCCACGTCGACCAGGCACATGCGGCAGTTGGCGGCGATGCTGAGTTTCTTGTGATAGCAGAAGTGCGGGATGTAGGTGCCCGCCTTGTCGGCCGCATGCATCACCATGCTGCCTTCGGTCACTTCGACCTTCTTGCCGTCGAGTTCGATTTCGATCATGAGTATGTTTCTTCTCGCGCTCAGGCCTGGACGGGCGCCTTCGGGACGTAGCCCGGGATCAAGGCCTCGAACTCGTGACGGAAGTGCTTGATCATGGCGCGCACCGGCATCGCCGCCGCATCGCCGAGGGCGCAGATGGTGCGGCCCTGGATGTTGTCTGCCACGGAGTTGAGCAGGTCCATGTCGGTCGCCCTGCCCTGTCCGTTGTGGATGCGGTCCACCACGCGGTAGAGCCAGCCCGTGCCTTCGCGGCACGGCGTGCACTGGCCGCAGGACTCGTGCATGTAGAAGTACGACAGGCGCTTGAGCGACTCGACCATCGAGCGGCTGTCGTCCATGACGATCACCGCACCCGAGCCGAGCATGGAGCCGGCCTTGGCGATGGAGTCGTAGTCCATGGTGCAGGCCATCATGATGTCGGCCGGCAGCACCGGCGACGACGACCCACCGGGAATCACGGCCTTGAGCGTGCGGCCCTTGCGGACACCACCACACAGCTCCAACAGCTTGGAGAACGGCGTGCCCATGGGCACTTCGTAGTTGCCGGGCAGTTCGACGTCACCGCTGACCGAATAGATCTTGGTGCCGCCGTTGTTCGGCTTGCCGCATTCGAGGTAGGCCGGACCACCGTTGTTGATGATCCAGGGCACCGCCGCGAAGGTCTCGGTGTTGTTGATGGTGGTGGGCTTGCCGTAGAGGCCGAAGCTCGCCGGGAACGGCGGCTTGAAGCGCGGCTGACCCTTCTTGCCTTCGAGCGATTCGAGCAGCGCGGTTTCTTCGCCGCAGATGTAGGCGCCGAAGCCGTGGGCCGCGTGCAACTGGAAGTTGTACGTGCTGCCCATGATCGCGTCGCCGAGATAGCCGGCGGCGCGCGCTTCTTCGAGGGCTTCCTCGAAGCGGTCGTAGCTCTGGAAGATCTCGCCGTGGATGTAGTTGTAGCCCACGCTGATGCCCATCGCGTACGCAGCGATGGCCATGCCTTCGATCACGATGTGCGGGTTGAACTGCAGGATGTCGCGGTCCTTGCACGTGCCCGGTTCGCCTTCGTCGGAATTGCAGACGAGGTACTTCTGGCCCGGGAACTGGCGGGGCATGAAGCTCCACTTCAGGCCCGTCGGAAAACCTGCGCCGCCGCGACCGCGCAGGCCCGAGGCCTTCACTTCAGCGATCACCTGGTCGGGCGTGAGGCCCTCGGTGAGGATCTTGCGCAGCGCCTTGTAGCCGCCGCGTGCTTCGTAGTCGGCCAGGCGCCAGTTGGTGCCGTTCAGGCCCGCGTAGATCTGCGGCTCGATGTGGCGGTCATGGAAACAGGTCTGGACGCCCGTTGCCTGGAACTGCTGGAGTACTTGTTCGGGCGACATCAGGCAGCCTCCCCTTTGGTGGAAGCGCGCAGGCCTTCGATGAGCTGGTCGAGCTTCTCGTTGCTCATGAAGCTGCACATGGTGCGGTCGTTGACCAGCATCACGGGCGAATCGGCGCAGGCGCCCAGGCACTCGCTCTGCTGCAGCGTGAACAGGCCGTCGTCGGTCGACTCGCCCATCTTGATGCCGAGCTTCTTCTCGAGGTGAACGAGCGCGGTGACACCGTCACGCAGCTGGCACGGCAGGTTGGTGCACACGTTGAGCTTGAACTTGCCCACCGGATGCTGGTTGTACATGTTGTAGAAGGTCGTCACTTCATGCACGGCGATGGGCGCCATGCCGAGGTAATCGGCGATCTCGCGCTCGCGCTGCATGCTGATGTAGCCCTCGCCCTGCTGGACGATGGCCAGGCACGCCATCACGGCGGAGGCCTTGCCGGCTTCGGGGTACTTGGCGACCTCGCGCGCAAAGCGCTCGAGCACGTCGGCCGTCAACGGGGCCGAAGGGGCCGCGTCATGGTGGTGGGCGGAGGAAGTCATTCGCTCTTTCTCACCTGTCGATTTCGCCGAACACGATGTCCATCGTGCCGATCACCGCGACAGCGTCGGCGATCATGTGACCGCGCGACATTTCGTCGAGGGCGGCAAGGTGCGGGAAACCAGGGGCACGGATCTTCAGGCGGTAGGGCTTGTTGGCGCCGTCGCTCACGAGATAGATGCCGAACTCGCCCTTCGGATGCTCGACGGCGGCATAGGCCTCGCCTTCGGGCACGTGGAAGCCTTCGGTGAAGAGCTTGAAATGGTGGATCAGCTCCTCCATGTTCGCCTTCATCGATTCGCGCGCGGGCGCGGCGACCTTGTGGTTGTCGGTGATCACCGGGCCGGGATTCACGCGCAGCCATGCCGAGCACTGCTGGATGATCTTGTTGGCCTGGCGCATCTCTTCGACACGCACGAGGTAGCGGTCGTAGCAGTCGCCGGTCTTGCCCACGGGCACGTCGAACTGCATCTGGTCGTAGACGTCGTAGGGCTGCTTCTTGCGAAGGTCCCATTCGATGCCCGAGCCACGCAGCATGGGGCCGGTGAAGCCCAGGTTCAGCGCGCGCTCCGGCGTCACGACGCCGATGCCCACGGTGCGCTGCTTCCAGATGCGGTTGTCGGTGAGCAGCGTCTCGTACTCGTCGACCATCTTCGGGAAGCGCTTGCAGAAGTCGTCGATGAAGTCGAGCAACGAACCCTGGCGGTTTTCGTTCAGGCGCTCGATGGCCTTCGCGTTCTTGATCTTGCTGACCTTGTACTGCGGCATTGCATCCGGCAGGTCGCGGTAGACGCCGCCCGGACGGAAGTACGCCGCGTGCATGCGCGCGCCGGAGACGGCCTCGTACATGTCGAACAGGTCTTCACGCTCGCGGAAGCAGTAGATGAGCATGTTCATCGCACCGCAATCCAGACCGTGCGCACCGAGCCACAGGAGGTGGTTGAGCAGGCGGGTGATCTCGGCGAACATCACGCGGATGTACTGCGCGCGGATCGGCACGTCCAGGCCCATCATCCGCTCGATGGCCAGGCAGTACGCGTGCTCGTTGGACATCATCGACACGTAGTCGAGGCGGTCCATGTAGGGCAGCGACTGGATGAAGGTGCGCGATTCGGCAAGCTTCTCGGTCGCGCGGTGCAGCAGCCCGATGTGCGGGTCGGCGCGCTGGATCACTTCGCCGTCGAGCTCGAGCACCAGGCGCAGCACGCCGTGCGCGGCCGGATGCTGAGGGCCGAAGTTGAGGGTGTAGTTCTTGATTTCGGCCATATCAGTGCAAACCGCCGCCGTAGTTGTCTTCACGGATCACGCGCGGCGTGATTTCCCGCGGCTCGATCGATACCGGCTGGTACACGACGCGCTTCTGTTCTTCGTCGTAACGCATCTCGACGTGACCCGACACCGGGAAGTCCTTGCGGAACGGGTGACCGATGAAGCCGTAGTCGGTCAGGATGCGGCGCAGATCGTCATGGCCGTCGAACACGATGCCGTAGAGGTCGAACGCCTCGCGCTCGAACCAGGTGGCGGCGCTCCAGACGGGCTGGAGAGAGTCGACCACGGGCAGGTCTTCGTGGGGCGCGAACACCTTGAGGCGCACGCGCTGGTTGAGCGTGATCGACAGCAGGTGCGAGACGACGCAGAAGCGCTCGCCCTGCCACTCGCCTTCGCGGTAGTCGGAATAGTCCATGCCGCAAAGGTCGATCAGTTGCTCGAAGCGGCAGCCGGGCGCGTCGCGCAGCAGCGTGGCGGCGTCGATGTAGTCAGCCGCGCTCACCACGACAGTCACCTCGCCCAGCGCGAGCGTCACGCTCTTGGCCTTGGCGCCGAGCGTCTCGGTGATGGTGGCGCGCAGCACCTCCGGCGAAATTGCAAAGTCAGTCATCGTCGGCAATCTCTCAGGCGCGGGCAATGGTGTTGGTGCGGCGAATCTTCTGCTGCAGCTGGATCACGCCATAGAGCAGCGCTTCGGCGGTGGGCGGGCAGCCCGGAACGTAGACGTCGACCGGCACGATGCGGTCGCAGCCGCGCACGACTGAATAGCTGTAGTGGTAGTAGCCACCGCCATTGGCGCACGAGCCCATCGAGAGCACCCAGCGCGGCTCGGGCATCTGGTCGTAGACCTTGCGCAGCGCCGGCGCCATCTTGTTGCACAGCGTGCCGGCCACGATCATCAGATCGGACTGGCGCGGGCTGGGACGGAACAGCATGCCGAAACGGTCGATGTCGTAGCGGGCCGCGCCCGCATGCATCATTTCGACCGCACAGCATGCGAGGCCGAACGTCATCGGCCAGAGAGATCCGGTCTTCGCCCAATTCACCACCGAGTCGTAGGTGGTGGTGACGAAACCTTCTTTGAGAACGCCTTCAATGGCCATCGTGATTCCTTGTCATTCCCAGTCGAGCGCGCCTTTTTTCCACTCGTAGATGAAACCTACGACGAGGATGGCGAGAAAGATCATCATGGCCCAGAAGCCGACAGCACCGATCTCCTTGAGCGCAATGGCCCACGGGAAGAGAAAGGCAATTTCGAGATCGAACAGGATGAAGAGAATGGCAACGAGGTAATAGCGCACGTCGAACTTCATGCGCGCATCCTCGAAGGCTTCGAAGCCGCACTCGTAGGGAGCGTTCTTCGCAGCGTCTGGCCGATTGGGGCCGAGGATGTATCCGATGACTTGGGGGGCGACGCCTACGCCGACTCCGACCAAAATGAACAAAAGGACGGGAAGGTAGGAATCGAGGTTCATCGAGAAATTTTCACCGCTTGCCACCGGCAAGAAGAACCTCTGGATGAGGTTTTCTGCCGATGAGATTTGGTGCGGTCGGCGAGACTCGAACTCGCACAGCTTTCGCCACTACCCCCTCAAGATAGCGTGTCTACCAATTTCACCACGACCGCGGTTTTTGCTGTTCAGATGGCATGAGGTACCTGTTAAGGCATTTGGCTTTCTGAACAGCTTTAGAGTTTACCCTGAAATACAGCCGTTTCTCGCTGACGACTGCATGAAAACGACTGGATTACTTGTTCGGAATCTGACCGGCGCCCGAAACGGGTGCGGCAGGTGCCGAAGCCGGTGCGCTCGGAGCGCCCGCGCCAGGGATTTGGCCAGCCGCGCCAGATGCCGGTGCAGCAGGCGTGCCCACAGCCGCACGCTCGAGAAGACTGCCGCCGCCCGCAGGACGCGCATGGCTGAAGTACGCAAGCAGCAGCGTGCATGCAAAGAACACCGCAGCCAGCACGGCCGTGGTGCGCGAGAGGAAGTTCGCGCTGCCGCTGGCACCGAAGAGGCTGCCAGCGCTGCCGCTGCCGAAGGCGGCGCCCATGTCGGCACCCTTGCCGTGCTGGACCAGGATCAGGCCGATCATCGCCAGGGCCGCCAGCATTTGCACGCCGACCAGAAGGTTGAGGACCACGTTCATTCGTTCTTACTCCTAATTGATGACAGCCGTTGCGCGTTCAGCGCGCAGCGGCAGAAATGATCTGCAGAAAGTCGGGGGCCTTGAGCGACGCGCCGCCGATGAGGCCGCCGTCGATGTCGGCCTGCGCCAGCAGTTCGGCGGCATTGGCCGCGTTCATGCTGCCGCCGTAAAGAATGCTGATGCCGGCAGCGTGCTCGCTCGCGGCGTGATGCAACTGCGCACGCAGCACGGCATGCACCGCCTGCGCCTGTTCGGGCGACGCCGTCTTGCCCGTGCCGATGGCCCAGACAGGCTCGTAGGCCACGACGATTTCGCTGATGCAATGGCCATTCACATGGATCACCGCAGCGAGTTGGCGCTTGACGACTTCTTCGGTCTGCCCTGCTTCGCGCTGCGCCAGTGTTTCGCCAACGCAGACGATCGGCGTGATGCCATTCGCCAACGCGGCGGCAGCCTTCGCAGCCACCGTCTCATCGGTCTCGCCGTGGTACTGCCGACGCTCGGAGTGCCCGACGATGGCATAGCGCACACCGAAATCCTTCAGCATCGCCGCCGATTGCTCGCCGGTGAACGCACCTTGGGGATGCGCCGAGACGTCCTGTGCGCCGAGCGCCAGCGACGGCGTACCCGCCAGCAACGATTGCAGTTGGGCGAAGTACGGCGCCGGAGCGCACAGCGCCACATCGCAAGCGGCCGGGCTTGCCGCCAGGCCTTGCTGCAGAGCCTTCACCAGCGCCTCGTTGGCGGCCAGGCCGCCATTCATCTTCCAGTTGCCGGCGATCAGTTTCTTCTTGGTTGTCATCGCGTTGTTCGTTGTCACCATGTCAGCACGATCTTGCCGATGTGCTGGTTCGATTCCATCAGCGTGTGAGCCTGGGCCGCGCCACTCGGTTCACCCGCCGCCGCAAAAGTGCTGTGGATCACGGGCTTGATCGCGCCGCTTTCAAGCAGCGGCCAGACCTTCTCGCGCAAAGCCTTGGCAATCGCGCCCTTGAACGCCACTGGCCGGGGCCGCAGCGTGGAGCCGGTGATCGTGAGGCGCCTGCGCAGCACGAGGCCCGCATTGATCTGGCTCTTCACACCGCCCTGCACCGCGATGATCACGAGCCGGCCGTCTTCGGCCAGGCATTCGATCTCGCGCGCCACGTAGTCGCCGGCGACCATGTCGAGGATCACGTCCACGCCCTTGCCGCCCGTGAGTTCCTTCGCCTTTTCGACGAAGTCGCTCGTGCGGTAGTTGATGGCGTGGTCGGCGCCCAGCTTCTTGCAGGCTTCGCACTTGTCGTCGCTGCCGGCCGTGACGATCACCGTCGCGCCCAGCGCCTTGGCGATCTGGATGGCTGTGACGCCAATACCGCTTGAGCCACCCTGGATCAGCAGCGTCTCGCCCTTTTGCAGGCGGCCACGTTCGAACACATTACTCCAGACGGTGAAGAAGGTCTCAGGCAGCGAAGCCGCATCGACATCGCTCCAGCCCTTGGGCACCGGCAGGCATTGCGCCACGGGCGCCACGCACAGCTCGGCATAGCCGCCACCCGCAATCAATGCGCAAACGTGGTCGCCGATCTTGAAGCCCGCTTCGGCCAGCGCCGCGGCGTCGCCCGACACGATCTCGCCGGCCACTTCGAGGCCCGGCAGGTCGGAGGCGCCAGGCGGCACCGGGTAGTGACCCATGCGCTGCAGCACGTCGGGGCGATTGACCCCGCTGGCCGCAACGCGAATCAGCAGTTCGCCCACGCCCGCCACCGGATCGGGACGATCGGCCACGCGCAGCACCTCAGGGGCGCCGTACGAAGTGATTTCAATGGCTTTCATGGTCTTTCGGCCTCCAACGCCCGCAGGTGGGGCGCAGCTAGCTGTTCAAAAGATAGCAACGGCAGGATTGCTGCCGTTGCGCCCTTCTTACTCCTGAGGCTCGCGCGGCGCTTGCGACTGCTCGCCGGACGGAGCCTGCTGCTGGTCGTTGCGCGGCTGTTGCTGCTGGTCGTTGAAGCGCGGTGCGCGCTCGCCACGATCACCACCACGGTCGCCGCCGCGATCGCCACGGTCCGAACGCTCACGGCGCTCGCCACCACGGTCGCCGCGATCGCCACGGTCTTCACGCGGCGGGCGCTCGCTGTATTCCATGCCGGCCGGACGCTCCGTCAGAGCCTTCATGGACAGCTTGACGCGGCCCTTCTCGTCGGTTTCCAGGACCTTGACCTTCACGATCTGGCCTTCGCTCAGATAGTCGGTCACCTTCTCGACGCGTTCGTGCGCGATCTGGCTGATGTGCAGCAGGCCGTCCTTGCCGGGCAGCAGGTTGATGAGCGCGCCGAAGTCCAGGATCTTGGTGACCGGGCCTTCGTAGACCTTGCCGATTTCAACTTCGGCGGTGATCTGTTCGATGCGCTTCTTGGCGAACTCGGCCTTTTCCGGATCGGTCGAGGCGATGGTGATGGTGCCGTCTTCGTCGATGTTGATCGTCGTGCCGGTTTCTTCCTGCAGGCCACGGATGACCGAGCCGCCCTTGCCGATCACGTCGCGGATCTTCTCGGGGTTGATCTTCAGCGTGGTCAGGCGCGGCGCGAAGCTGGAGACTTCGGCCTTGGCCTCGCCCATGGCTTCCTGCATCTTGCCCAGGATGTGCATGCGCGCTTCCTTGGCTTGTGCCAGTGCGACCTGCATGATTTCCTTGGTGATGCCCTGGATCTTGATGTCCATCTGCAGCGCGGTGATGCCGTTGGTCGTGCCGGCCACCTTGAAGTCCATGTCGCCCAAGTGATCTTCGTCGCCCAGGATGTCGGTCAGCACCGCGAAGCGGTTGTCTTCCTTGATCAGGCCCATGGCGATGCCGGCCACGTGGGCCTTCATCGGCACGCCGGCGTCCATCATCGAGAGGCAGCCGCCGCAGACCGAAGCCATCGACGAGGAGCCGTTCGACTCGGTGATTTCCGAGACCACGCGCACGGTGTACGGGAATTCTTCCTTGGTCGGCAGCACGGCGACGAGCGCGCGCTTGGCCAGGCGGCCATGGCCGATTTCGCGGCGCTTGGTCGAGCCCATGCGGCCCACTTCGCCGGTGGCAAAGGGAGGCATGTTGTAGTGGAACAGGAAGCGGTCTTCGTACTCGCCGGCCAGCGCGTCGATGCGCTGTGCGTCGCGTTCGGTGCCGAGCGTGGTGATGACCAGCGCCTGGGTTTCACCGCGCGTGAACAGGGCCGAACCGTGGGTGCGCGGCAGCACGGAATTGCGGATCTCGATGGGGCGCACGGTGCGCGTGTCGCGGCCGTCGATGCGGGGTTCGCCCGACAGGATCTGGCTGCGAACGATCTTCGATTCGATGGAGAACAGCAGGTCGTTGACCTTGCCGGCGTCGAAGGGCTCGCCGCTTTCCTTGAGCGTGCTCATGACGCTGGCGTTGGCTTCGCGCAGGGCTTGGGTGCGGGCTTGCTTGCTGCGGATCTGGTAGACGGCGCGCAGCTTCTCTTCGGCCAGACCCTTGACCTTGGCGACGAAGGCTTCGTCTTCAGCGGGCGCTTGCCAGTCCCACATGGGCTTGCCGGCGTCGCGCACGAGGTCATGGATCGCATTGATCGCGATGCCGGCCTGTTCGTGGCCGAACACCACGCCGCCGAGCATGATTTCTTCGCTCAGCTGCTGGGCTTCGGACTCGACCATCAGCACGGCAGCTTGCGTGCCGGCGACGACGAGGTCCATCTGCGAATCCTTGCGAGCCGTCTGGCCCGGATTCAGCACGTACTGGCCGTTGATGTAGCCCACGCGGGCGGCACCGATCGGGCCGCTGAACGGGATGCCGGAGATCGCAAGCGCAGCGCTCACGCCGATCATGGCGGCGATGTCGGCATCGACTTCGGGGTTCAGCGACACGGTGTGGATGACCACGTGCACTTCGTTCAGGAAGCCTTCGGGGAACAGCGGGCGGATCGGACGGTCGATCAGGCGGCTGGTCAGCGTTTCGTGTTCGCTGGGCTTGGCTTCGCGCTTGAAGAAGCTGCCGGGGATCTTGCCTGCGGCGTAGGTCTTCTCGATGTAGTCGACGGTCAGCGGGAAGAAATCCTGGCCTGGCTTGGCGGACTTGGAGGCGACCACGGTCGCCAGGATCACGGTGCCGTCGATGTCGACCAGCACGGCGCCATTGGCCTGGCGGGCGACTTCGCCCGTTTCCATGACGACAGTCTTGTCGCCCCATTGGAAGGACTTGGTGACTTTGTTGAAGAGGCTCATGTTTGCTCCTGTTTTAGTAGCGAACCACACAGGGTTCGCAAGGGGCGGAGGCTGTCTCAGAACACGATGCCATTCCAGCGAAGCTCGGGGAGAACTTCATTGGAATGACACAGCTTCGCTCTGTTTTGGCACTCCGAAAGTGGATCGCGAAGTAAAAAACGCCTGAGCTAGCGGACTAACCCAGGCGTTTTTTCATGCGATTCGGTTTACTTGCGCAGACCCAGCTTGGCGATCAGCGCGGTGTAACGGTCGGCATCCTTGGACTTGAGGTAGTCCAGGAGCTTGCGGCGGCGGCTCACCATGCGCAGCAGGCCGCGACGACCGTGGTGGTCCTTGGCGTGCGTCTTGAAGTGGGGGGTGAGCTCGTTGATACGGGCGGTCAGCAGTGCGACTTGCACTTCGGGGCTGCCAGTGTCGTTGGCGGCGCGGGCGTTGTCTTTGACGACTTCGGCCTTGATGGAGGCTGCGATCATGTTGAATTTTCCTTGTTCCGGGATGTTTGACTTGCGATAGGGACTGGAACTGCCCCTGTCGTGCGCCTTGCGGCATGCAAAGCCTCGGGATTATAGCTCGGCGGGCCTGAGGGGGCTTTTGGGGCGTTTCTCGCCCCTTCCATCGAGTGAAGCCAGCCCCACCGCGCCCAGCACGCAGGCGGCCCCGCCGATCTGCTCCAGACTGATACTTTCACCCAGCCAAAGTGCCGCCAGTATCAGCGCCGAAACCGGCAGGAGCGCGGTGAAGAGTGCAGCCTCTGCCCCTTTCAGCCGGGCCGATCCGGCAAACCAGAGGACGAAACCCAGCACCGTCGGCACCAGCGCGTAGTAGGCGACACCTGCCAGGGCATCGCCGGGCAACGGGCGCTCCCAGGCGCGCTCGACCAGCGCAGGCACCAGTGACAACAGGAGTCCGAAGGCCGTCATCAGCGTCGACAGCGCCAGCGGTCGCACCGGCACCCGCAGGCGCTTGTTGAGCAGGATGAACATCGCCTCGCAGACGACCGCGGCCAGCACCAGCAGGTTGCCGATCATCGCCGTCGGGGATTTCGAGTCCCCCGCGGCGCCCTCCCCCGGCCAGCTGATCGCCAGCACCCCCGCCGTCGCCAGCACGATGCTGCCGATCAGGTAGCGCCCCGGCCGCTCGCGCAACGCCAGCACCGCCACCAGCGCAGCGACGGCCGGCAACGTCCCGGCCACCACGCCCGCACTGGCAGCCGGCGCCCAACGCACACCCAGGATCAGCAGCACCGTATAGCCGACGCTGCCCAGCCCGGCTTGGCACAACAACAGCGCGAGGTCGCGCCGATCAGGACGCGGCCAAGGGGTACGGGTGAGCCGCAGCAGCAGAAGAAAGACCGGCAGCGCCATCGCGAACCGCAGCGCCGTTGCGGTGAACGGTGGCAGGCCGCCCGCGATCACCTTGCTGGCGACCACGGTGCTGCCCACGGTGACCATCGCCAGCGCGCACAGCGCCATCCCTTTGATTCGTTCCGACATGCATGACCTTTCGCTCTCGAAGAAAGGCCAAGCTTGGCGGGCCGCACGTCCCGCGTATTGAACGAAATTGCAGGCGGATCAGCCCTTGAGCCGCGGCTGCGCCGCCAGCCAGTTGCGCAGACGCTCCACGCCCTGCACCAGCCGCTGCGGGTCTTTCGACGCAAAGCACCAGCGCAGCCAGCCCTCGGCCTCCGGCGCAAAGGCATTGCCCGGCGCAAGCCCCAGGCCCGCCTCGACCACCAGCCGCTTGGCCACGCCGAGCGAATCGCCGAAGCCTTCGAGCCGGAAGAAGGCGTACATGCCGCCCTTGGCGGGCGCGACCTGCACGCCTGGCACCGCGGCCAGCAGCGGCACCAGCGTGTCGCGGCACAGCTTGAGGTGCGCGACCACGCGCGGCGTGATGTCCGCCGTGTGCTCGATCGCCGCGATGGCCGCGCGTTGCGTGAACACGCTGGCGCAGGAGGTATTGAACTCGATCAGCTTGCCGATGCCATCGACCATCGCGGGCGGCAGCACCAGCCAGCCGAGGCGCCATCCGGTCATGAGAAAGCTCTTCGAGAAACTGTGCGTCACGACCAGCCGGTCATCGGGCTTCGAGATGTCGAGAAAGCTCGGTGCGCAGCCGTTCGGCGAAGGCTCGAAGTACAGCCGCTCGTACACCTCGTCGGCCAGGATCCAGGTACCGGTCTCGCGGCAGTGGTCGAGCACCGCCTGCTGCTCGTCGCGCGTCATCGTCCATCCCGTGGGATTGTTCGGCGCGTTGACGATCAAAAGCTTCGTCTTCGGCGTGACCGCGGCGCGCAGCGCAGGCAGGTCGAGCGTCCACTGCCCTTCCACCGGCACCAGCGGCACCGAGCGCACATGCGCGCCCATGATCGCGGGCTGCGCCGTGAGGTTCGGCCACACCGGCGTCACCGCGACCACGTCGTCGCCCGCCTCGACCAGCGCCTGCACCGCCAGCATCAGCGCGCTCACGCCGCCCGAGGTGACGGCAATGCGCGAGGCATCGACCTTCGGGTGCAACGCGGTGGTGTAGCGCGCGATCGCCTCGCGCAGTTCGGGCAGTCCGAGGTTGTGGGCATAGAAGGTCTCGCCGCGCTGCAGCGACTCGATGGCCGCCTGGCGGATCACCTCGGGCGTGACCTCGTCGCTCTCGCCGAACCAGAAGGCCAGCACGTCGTCGCGGCCGAGCCCGGCATTAGCAACTTCGCGGATCTTGGAGGCTTCGAGGTTGTGGATGGCTTCACGCATCGGCTGTCGTCCTGTTCGTCGTCATTGGGGTCGTTTCATCTTGCACGAAGTCGGCAGCTCGGCGCGCTCCGGGGCAATCGTCTTGATCACGCGGAAGCCGTAGCCCGAGCCTTCGACATCGAACTGCACGCCGGGCTTGCCCTGCCTGTCCATCACGCCGACCACGAGCTGCTGCTGGAACTGATGATCCGCCGCACGCATGCGGCCGCGCTGGCCGTACAGGCTCACGTCGGCCTGCTCCAGCGCACGCGCCACGGCCACTGCATCGACGCCGCCAGCGCGTTCTACGGCCTGCGCGAGCGATTCGACGAGCAGCTGCATCCGCATGTGCACGTAGTCGTCCGCGGGCTTCGGAAAGCGGGCACGGAACGCGCGATAGAAAGCCTCCGACTGCGCTGTCTGCACATTGGGCAGCCAGTCGGCCACCGCCACCACCCGGCCGATGCCCGCATCGCCGATGGCCGCGGGGGCGCCGAGCGCATTGCCGTAGAAGGTATAGAAGGTGCCGTTGAATCCCGCCTCGCGCGCGGCCTTCACCAGCAGCGTGAGGTCGTTGCCCCAGTTGCCGGTGAACACCGCCTGCGCGCCGCTCGCGAGGATCTTGGTGGCGTAGGGCGCGAAGTCCTTCACCTTGCCCATCGGATGCAGCTCGTCGCCGACGATTTCCACGTCGGGCCGCTGCACGCCCAGCTGGCGGCGTGATTCGCGCAGCACCGCCTGACCGAAGCTGTAGTCCTGCCCGATCAGGTAGGCACGCTTGAGCGCGGCATCGTCCTTCACCACGTCCATCAGGGCGGCCACGCGCATGTCGGCGTGGGCATCGAAGCGAAAGTGCCAGAAGCTGCAGCGCTCGTTGGTCAGCACCGGATCGACCGCCGCGTAGTTCAGGAAGATCACGCGCCGCGCGGGGTCGCGCTCGTTGTTCTTGTCGATGGCATCGACCAGCGCCGCCGCGGTGGCCGACGAGTTGCCCTGCAGCACGATGCGCGCGCCGTCGTCCATGGCCGCGCGCAATGCAGAGAGCGCTTCTTCGTTCTGGCCCTTGCTGTCGTAGCGGTCCAGCTGCAGCGGACGCGCGCCGCCGGGCAGCTTCACGCCGCCGCGGGCATTGACGCGTTCCACCGCCCACAGCAGGTTGCGGAACACCGCCTCGCCCGTGTTCGCGAAAGGCCCGCTCATGCTCTCGATCAAGGCAAGACGGATGGGCGCGGGCGGCGCGACCGGCGCTTGCGCAAGCCCGGCCGAGGGGCTCGCGCATAGCGCCAGCGCCGCGAATTTCAAGGCCTGGCGGCGCCAAATAAAGGGGGGAGTCATCGTCTTGAAACGCGTGCGGCTGCGCCTAGATGAGGTGTCAAGCGGCACTCAGGATTGAATGGCCGCGCAGTGTAAGGGACACACATTCCTTGTCCCCATTGTGTTCATTCAGGAGCTCTTCATCATGTTTTTCGCACCCACCATCCGCACCACCCGCTTCGTTCCCCGCTCGCAAGACCGCGCCTTCGAGCGCTTCGTGAACGACGCCTTCGCCGCACCTCGCCGCTCGCCGCTGGTGGAGCAGGACGACAAGAGCTGGACCCTCTCGCTGGACGTGCCGGGCCTCTCGCGCGAAGACCTCGCAATCAGCATCGAAGGCCCCGTGGTCCGCATCGACAACAAGGCCGAAGCCAAGCGCCAGTTCAAGGCCGCCTACGAGCTGCCGCAGGACATCGACGTTGCGGCGAGCGAAGCCAAGCTGGAGAACGGTGTGCTCACGCTGAAGCTGGGCAAGCTGGCGCCTGTGAGCCAGGCCTCGCAATTGCAGATCAGCTAAGGCGGCCTCGACTGGCCGAAACGGCCAGGCCTTGATGCGACGTGCTGCCCTGCCTTTGCAGGGCGGCACGCGCCGCTTCACACAGCCTCAGGCAGCGGCTGCGCCTCGGCCGTCAGCGAGGCCATGGGCCATCGCGGCTTGACGTCGAAGGCGTAGCGCTCGCTGGCCTGCGACAGGCCCGATTGCAGGCGCATGGCGGCGGCCATGGCGATCATGGCGCCGTTGTCGGTGCACAGGTGCAGCTCGGGATAGTGCACCCGCACCTTGCGTTTGGCGCACGCGGCGTTCAGTTGCTCCCGCAGGTTCTTGTTCGCCCCCACGCCGCCGGCCACCACCAGGCGCTTGAGCCCGGTCTGGTCGAGCGCGGCAAGAGACTTCTTCAGCAGCACCTCGACGATGGCCGCCTGCGTCGACGCCGCCAGATCGGCCTTGTTCGCCTCGAGCTGGTCGCCGAGCTTCTTGGCCTGCGTGAGCACAGCCGTCTTCAGGCCGGCAAATGAAAAATCGAGATCACCGCTGTGCAAGAGCGGCCGCGGCAGCTTGAACGCCGTCGCGCTACCGCCTTCGGCCAGCTTCGCGAGCCACGGGCCGCCCGGATACGGCAGGCCCATGAGCTTGGCGCTCTTGTCGAAGGCTTCGCCGGCGGCATCGTCGATGGTTTCGCCGAGCAGTTCGTAGCGGCCCACGCCGTCGACCCGCATCAGCTGGGTGTGGCCGCCCGACACCAATAGCGCAACGAACGGGAATTCGGGTGGATCGGCACTCAGGAACGGCGACAGCAGATGCCCTTCGAGGTGATGCACCCCCAGCACCGGCTTGCCCAGCGCCACGCCCAGCGCGCAGGCCACGCCTGCGCCCACCAGCAATGCGCCCGCAAGCCCCGGCCCGCGCGTATAGGCCACCACGTCGATTTCTTTCAGCGAACGCCCGGCCTCGGCCATCACAGCCTCGGTCAGCGGCAGCACGCGGCGGATGTGGTCGCGGCTGGCCAGTTCGGGCACCACGCCGCCGTAGGCCTGGTGCATGGCGATCTGGCTGTGCAGCGCGTGCGAAAGCAGCACCGGCAGCGCGTCGCCGTGCGATTCGACCAGCGCCACGCCGGTCTCGTCGCAGGATGATTCGATTCCCAACAAGAGCATCCCGCGAGTGTAGGTGGCGCCTGCGAGGGGTGCCCGCGAAGGGGCAAGGCACGGATGTTGCAGCGACGGTGTGGCCCCTTCTTCCACTCACCATGAAATCCGGCCTGCATTTCCTGATCGCTGCCCGCCAGTGCGAAATCGACGAGCTCGACCAGCTCGCGCGCACCAGCGAGCTGGTCGGCCTGATCGGCCGGTTGGTGCATGCGCTGCAGCGGGAGCGCGGCATGTCGAACGTGTTCCTCGCCTCGCGCGGCAGCCGCTTCGCTGACCAGCGCGATCCGCAGATCGCCGAATGCCAGGCGCTCGAGGAGGCGGTGCGCAACGGCTTCGACCAGTTGGAAACCGAAGCCCGCCAGCGCGCCAGCGCCGGCAACAGCGCGCGGCTGTTCAGCCGCATCGCCTGGGTGCTGCCGGGGCTGGACGCCCTGCCCGCGCTGCGCCAACGCGTCGGTGCGCTCGAACTGGCGCCGGCGCAATCCACCGCGGCCTTCGCCAAGCTCGTCGCCGGCCTGCTGGCCGTGGTGTTCGAGGCGGCCGATGGCGCCACCGACCCCGAGATCTCGCGCCTCCTGGTCGCGATGTTCAACTTCATGCAGGGCAAGGAGTTCGCCGGCCAGGAGCGCGCATTCGGCGCCGCCACGCTGGCGCTGGGCCGCAGCAACGAGGCGCAGCGCGTGCAGTGGCTGCATCTCATCGAATCGCAGGAGCGGTGCTTCCACGTCTTCGCCGATTTTTCGAGCGACGAGGTGCTGGCGCTCTGGCGCGAGAGCGAGTCGAACGCCACGATGGCCGAGCTCGAACGCCTGCGCCGCGTCGGCACCACGCTGACCGCGGCGCCTGACGCGCAATACAGCCAGCTCAGCCAGAACTGGTTCGACTGCTGCACCCGCCGCATCGATGCCATGCGCACGGTCGAAGACCGCCTCGCCGCCGACCTGCGCGCCCTGTGCAACCGCAAGACCGCGCAGGCGCGCACCGACCTTGCGGCCTACCGGGAATTGCTCGGCACGCTGGCGCCGCAGTCCGGCGGTGCCTTGTTCTTCGACGATGCCGGAACCCAGGCCGTGGCCCCCGCCCCGTACGGCCGCGGGCTGGAGCGCTCGGTGCTCGACATGGTGCAGGAGCAGTCGCAGCGCCTGCAGGCCATGAGCGACGAGCTCCAGACCGTGCGCGCCTCGCTCAACGAACGCAAGGTGGTCGAGCGCGCCAAGGGCCTCCTGATGGCGCACCGGCGCCTGAGCGAGGACGAGGCCCACAAGATGTTGCGCCAGACCGCCATGAACCAGAAGCGCCGGCTGGTCGACGTGGCCGAGTCGATGCTCGCCATGGCCGACTACCTGCCGATGCCGGACGCACGTGCGCCGCGCTGACGACGCTGTTTCAAGTTGGTGCAACGCACAAAAACGTGCTTTCGTCCGATGGCGGGGTCCGGTGGCACCGCTCCCTGCGCGCACCCGCGCGCATCGCGTGCCGAAGCTACCTTTTCGATAGCACCAGGCACCCCGCAACCACTGGCACGCAGCTTGCGTAAGTGAATACATAAGACCTTCGTGGTCTTCAGGCAGGCGGCACCCAACGGCGGGTGCCACCCACCGAACCGGACAAAGGCGTCCCCATCCCGCAAGGGCTCGTTCGCGAGCAGCCCCTGCGTGGTCGGGACGCCTTTTTTGTTTTCTGTCTTTGCTTTTTGTTCGTTCTTCAACCGGAGCCCGCCCTCATGACCGACCTGCTGAAAACCCGCCTCAGCCGCCGCCGCGTACTGCAAGCCGCCGCCATCGGCGCCGTGGGCATCGACCCTGCCCTGCGCGCCGCCGTCTGGGCCCAGGGCTCCGACAAGCCCGAAAAGGAAGAAGTGAAGATCGGCTTCATCCCGCTGACCGATTGCGCGAGCGTGGTGATGGCCTCGGTGCTGGGCATCGACAAGAAATACGGCGTGAAGATCGTCCCCAGCAAGGAAGCCAGCTGGGCCGGCGTGCGCGACAAGCTCTCCAACGGCGACCTCGACATGGCGCACGTGCTCTATGGCCTGGTCTACGGAATGCACCTGGGCCTGAGCGGCCCGAAGAAGGACATGGCCGTGCTCATGACCCTGAACAACAACGGCCAGGCGATCACGCTCTCGAAGAAGCTGGCCGACAAGGGCGCGGTCGATGCCGCTTCGCTCGCCAAGCTCATCGCCACCGAGAAGCGCGAATACACCTTCGCGCAGACCTTCCCCACCGGCACCCACGCCATGTGGCTCTACTACTGGCTCGCCTCGGCCGGCATCGATCCGTTCAAGGACGTGAAGAACATCACCGTGCCGCCTCCGCAGATGGTGGCCAACATGCGCGTGGGCAACATGGACGGCTACTGCGTGGGCGAGCCCTGGGGCCAGCGCGCGATCATGGACGGCATCGGCATCACGGCCATCACCACCCAGGACATCTGGAAAGACCATCCCGAGAAGGTGCTCGGCTGCACCGCCGAGTTCACGAAGAAGTACCCCAACACCGCGCGCGCCGTCACGGCCGCCATCCTCGAAGCCAGCAAGTGGATCGACGCCGGCCTGCAGAACAAGAACAAGATGGCCGAGACCATCGCCGACAAGAGCTACGTCAACACCAGCGTGGACGCGATCAACCAGCGCATCCTGGGCCGCTACACCAACGGCCTGGGCAAGAGCTGGGACGACCCGAACCACATGAAGTTCTACAACGGCGGCGCGGTCAACTTCCCCTACCTCTCGGACGGCATGTGGTTCCTCACCCAGCACAAGCGCTGGGGCCTGCTGAAGGAGCACCCCGACTACCTCAAGGTGGCCACCGAGATCAACCGCATCGACATCTACAAGCAGGCCGCTGCCGCGACGCAGACGCCCGTGCCCAAGGACGTGCTGCGCACCAGCAAGCTCTTCGACGGCTCCGTCTGGGACGGCAAGGACCCGAAGAAGTACGCCGATTCTTTCAAGCTGCATGTCTGAGGAGAAACGCACCATGGTCAGCGCTGTATTCCACTCACCGCTCGAAGCGGTCGCATCGCAGGCCGCGGCGCCTGCTGCGTCCAAGCCCGTGTCACCCGCAGTCGCCGTTGCGGCGGCTCCGGCACCGGAGCCCCGCACCCGCACGCCCATCGACCTGCGCGCCTTCTGGATGCGCGTGCTGCCGCCGCTCGCTGGCTTCGGCCTCCTGCTGCTGGTCTGGGAGCTGGTCGCCATGAAAAGCACCACCGGCTTTCCCACGCCGCTCGCCACCTGGCAGCAGGCGTTGACGGTGTTCAGCGATCCGTTCTACAGCAAGGGGCCGAACGACCAGGGCGTGGGCTGGAACGTGCTCTCGTCGCTGCAGCGCGTGGCGCTGGGCTTCGGGCTGGCGGCGCTGGTCGGCATTCCGGCGGGCTTCGCGATCGGGCGCTTCGAGTTCCTCGCGCGCATGTTCAATCCGCTGATCAGCCTGCTGCGCCCGGTGTCGCCGCTCGCGTGGCTGCCCATCGGCCTCCTCGTGTTCAAGGGCGCGAACCCGGCGGCCATCTGGACCATCTTCATCTGCTCGATCTGGCCGATGGTCATCAACACCGCCGTGGGCGTGCAGCGCGTGCCGAGCGACTACATGAACGTGGCGAAGGTGCTGAATCTTTCCGAATGGAAGATCCTCACCAAGATCCTCTTTCCCGCCGTGCTGCCCTACATGCTCACCGGCGTACGCCTGGCCGTGGGCACCGCGTGGCTCGTGATCGTCGCGGCCGAGATGCTGACCGGCGGCGTCGGCATCGGCTTCTGGGTGTGGGATGAGTGGAACAACCTCAACGTCGCCAACATCATCATCGCGATCTTCGTGATCGGCATCGTCGGTCTGGTGCTGGAGTTCGCGCTCATCAAGCTGGCCACCGCATTCACGTTCGAAGAGGTGAAGTCATGAACGACGACAGCAAGTACATCGAGATTCGTGATGTCGACCAGCGCTTCAAGACGGCCAAGGGAAGTTTCCTTGCGCTGCGCGACATCAACCTGAACGTCGCCAAGGGCGAGTTCATCACGCTGATCGGGCACTCGGGCTGCGGCAAGTCGACGCTCTTGAACCTGATCGCCGGGCTGACCACGCCGACGCAAGGCGTGCTGCTGTGCGCGAACCGCGAGATCAAAGGGCCTGGCCCTGAACGCGCCGTCGTGTTCCAGAACCACTCGCTGCTGCCCTGGCTCACCTGCTTCGAGAACGTGTACCTCGCGGTCGAGCGCGTCTTCGCCGCCACCGAGAACAAGGCGCAACTGCGCCAGCGCACCGATGCGGCGCTCGCGCTGGTCGGACTCACGCCCGCCGCGCAGAAGCGGCCCGGTGAAATCTCCGGTGGGATGAAACAGCGCGTGGGCATCGCACGCGCGCTGTCGATGGAACCCAAGGTGCTGCTGATGGACGAGCCCTTCGGCGCGCTCGACGCCCTCACCCGCGCCAAGCTGCAGGACGAGCTGCTCGCCATCGTGCAGAAGACGCACAGCACCGTCGTCATGGTCACGCACGACGTCGACGAAGCCGTGCTGCTGAGTGACCGCATCGTGATGCTCACCAACGGCCCGGCCGCCACCATCGGCGACGTGCTGGCGGTGGACATCGCGCGCCCGCGCAACCGCGTCGAGCTGGCCGAGGACCCGGCCTACGTGCATGCGCGCAAGGCGGTCATCGATTTCCTCTACACGCGCCAGGCGCATGTGGAGAAGGTCGCGGCCTGACGAGGCAGGTGCCGCACAACCGGCGTCAGGACATGATGACCTGCAGGCTGTGCTCGTACCAACCCGTGAGGCGCTCGAAGGTGTCGACCAGCGCTTCGCTGGATCGCACCAGCGTGGCGCGGCCTTCCGGGCTGTCCAGGGCCTGCACGCCGCCGACCAGGCGCAGCCATTCGTCCCGTGCCGTCACCAATCCGGCGCGGATCTCGGGTGAACTGAGCGGCGCGCGCTCCAGTTCCAGCAGCGCGGCCTCGAACTCGCTCATGGTCGGCAGCAGCCTGTCGCGCGATGCACTCGCAGCCAGCGTCGACGCCAGCAACGCATCCTTCGCCAAGCGCTGCGCCCGCATGCGCTGCCGTCCGCAGATGTTGACGATGCGCAGCGCGCGCCGCGCACCGGATGCTTCCAGCGCCTCCGTCATCGCTTCGGCCGCCAGCAGCAAGGCCTCACCACGCGCATCGACCTCGGCGAGCCCCTGCGGTGTGGGCTTCACGGCCAGCGCGGTGCCCAACCCGTTCCATGCCGCCTGCACGACGCCCAGCGCCTGCACGCCGGCCGCGCCCAGCTCGAGGGTGGCCAGGTGATCCAGGTTCTGCTGCACCCGCTCCGTCGATTGCGTGCGCAAGACCCGCGCGCGCTGCACGTCGATGCCCGCGAGCAGTTGCGCCGCCACCCGCACCAGCCGCTGCGAGAGCATGCGCAGCTGCCCGGCGCGGTTGATCGCGTCGGCCCACTGCGCCGCCTCGATGACCGAGCGCGACACTTCGCCCAGCCGCAGGTTGGCGTGCATCGCCGCGCCGCGCAGCAGGCCGAAGGCCTCGTCCTCGCCGATGCCGCGCGCGGACATCAGGAGGCCCTTGGCGCGATCGACCCACTTGCGCTCGTCCATGCGGGTGCGCAGGTTGTCGAGTTCGGTGCGCAGCGCGGCTTCGCGCGTCCATCGAGCCTGCGCGCGGGACAGCAACGCGGGGAGCGACAGGGCATCGAGCGGCACCCATGCGTGCACGCCGAGCGTGACCAGTGCCTCGTGCTGCTCGCCCGTCAACGGCGCGCTGGCCAGGCTCAACGCACAGGGCGGTACACCGTTCCACCCCTTCAATCCATCGCGCAATGCCTGCAGCTGCGCCGCCTCGGGCAGGCAGGCCAGCACCTGTTGCGGTGCAAGCGCGCCGGCGCGTTGCACCAGCGTGCGGCAGGTGGCGCGCCCGAGCACCGTGGCGCCGGACTCCGCGAGGCCTTGCTGCAGCGGCTCCGGCAAGGGCGCGGAGGCATCGAATTCATTGGGCAGGACGAGGAGAAGGGAAATCATGGCGGGGTGTCGGAAGGCACGGCAAGCATAGGCCACGCGTGCGCGCACACCCGGGCAATTTCGCGGGCACGTCTCTTGCATCGAATGGGGCGCGGTGTAACGAAGCACCGCTTTGGTGAGGCTGCAGGCTCCTGCATCCGGTCCGGCTCGTTCATCGCCGGGCAGCACCCCCACGCCGACAGCGTCCGCTGCCGGCATACCACCCCAACCCTGTCCGTCGACACGTCCCTGCCCGGGTCGCGCCGCGGCTTTTTGCACCTTTGAACGCCATGTCCGGTTTCAGGAATTTCTTGCAGTCAGGCCACAGTCCCACGCTGTTCGCGGCGTTCCTGTACTTCTCGTTCTCCTGCTGCATCTGGGTGCTCAACGGCGCCATGGCGCCCTTCATCGGCGAGACCTTCGACCTCTCGCCCGCGCAGAAGGGCCTGATGCTCTCGGTGCCGATCATCGCGGGCGCGCTGATGCGCTTTCCGCTGGGCATCCTCTCGCAGTACATCGGCCGCAAGAAGGCCACGCTGGTCGAGATGGGCCTCATCGCCGTGGCGATGCTGTTCGGCTTCTTCTTCGTGAAAAGCTTCAACGACCTGCTCGCCATGGGTGTGCTGCTGGGCATTGCCGGTGCGAGCTTCGGCGTGGCGCTGTCGCTGGGCTCGGGCTGGTTCCCGCCGCAGCACAAGGGCCTGGCGATGGGTCTCGTGGGCGCGGGCAACGTGGGCACGGCGGTGTCGGTGCTGGTGGCGCCTCCGCTCGCGCAGTGGCTGGGCTGGCAGGCGGTGTACGGCGTGGCCGCGGTCGCGATCCTGATCCCGATGGTCGTGATGGTGATCTTTGCCAAGGAGCCGCCCGATGTCGACAGCCACGCGAGCTTCCGCGAGCACATCGCCTGCCTGTTCGAGAAAGACGGCTGGGTGTTCAGCCTGATCTACGGCGTCACCTTCGGCGGCTTCATCGGCCTCACCACCTTCCTGCCCTCGTACTACTACGACCAGTTCGGCGTGAGCAAGGTGCAAGCGGGCCAGCTCACCATGCTGGCGGCCTTCATGGGCGCGGCGGTGCGGATCGTGGGCGGCTGGCTCTCCGACCGCTGGGGCGGCGTCAACACATTGACCGTGGTGCTGCTGGTGGTAGCGGTGGGCCTCGTATTGGTCGGGTTCTCGTCGGGCTCGCTGGCGCTCACCACGCTGCTCTTGATCGTGTGCTTCGCCGCCCTGGGCGCGGGCAATGGCGCGCTGTTCCAGCTGGTGCCGCTCCGCTGGCCGCTGAGCACCGCGGTGGCCGGCTCGATGATCGGCGAGATCGGTGCGCTCGGCGGCGGCCTCGTGCCCAACGCCATGGGCCTGTCGAAGCAGTACCTGGGCAGCTACGTCTGGGGCTTCGTCTTCTTCGGTGCGCTCTCGCTGGCGATGCTGGGCGTGATGCGCGTCATGCAGATCCGCTGGACGCGCACCTGGGCCGAGAAGGGTGGTCGTGCACGCACTTCACCAGCCCCCGCTTCCGCGACCTACACGGCCCCACGAAAGGCCGCCCGGCCATGAGCCTCCCCCATTCGCCCTCAACGTGGCAGAAACAGGAGCCACACCACCAGCAGTGCGTTGAACAGCAACGACACGCCCAGGGCGATCTTGTAGAGCGTCACGGGGTCGCGGCGGATGAGCGGCGTGGCGGCAGGCGCGCCGACGGGGCGCGAAGCACCGCGCTCCAGCGCCAGCAGCATTTCCTCGGCCGTTTCGAAGCGCTCGCGCGGGTCGCGGGCGACGGCCTTGCGCACCAGGTGGTCGAGCCACACCGGCACATCGGGCCGCAGCCGCGAGAGCGCGACCGGATCGCGCCGGTAGCGCGCCATCTGGTAGGGCTCGATCTCGCCGTAGGGCAAGTGGCCGCCGAGCCACTGGTACAGCGTGGCGCCGAGCGCGAACAGGTCGCTGCCCGCATCGGCGGCGCCGCCCTCCTCCCACTGCTCGGGATTGATGTAGCTCGGCGTGCCGGCATGCAGCTCGCGCTGGGCCGCGCCCTCGCGGCCAGAAAGTGCCACGCCCAAGTCGAGGATGCGCCAGCGCCCGTCGTCACCCAGGTGCAGGTTGCCGGGCTTGATGTCCCGGTGCACCACGCCGTGGCGGTGCAGCCGGCCGAGCGCCTTGCTCACTTCGATGGCCGCGGCAACCACCTCGGCCACCGTGCCGCGCGCGCCGGACTTGCGCATCTGCTCCAGCGTGCGGCCGCCATGCCAGTCGAACACGATGTAGAGCGCGCTGGCGTTCTCGGCGCGTTCGTGCACGCGAACGAAACCACCGCCCTCGCCCACGCGCTGGCCCAACCACGCTTCGTGCGCCAGCATCGCGCGTTCCTGCGGGTCGCTGGAACGCGAGGGGTGCAAGGTCTTGAGCGCCACCAATTGACGGGTGGCCGGATGGCGCGCCTGGTAGAGCAGATGCACGCCGGTATCGGCCACCAGGCCGGTAACGACGTAGCCGTCGAGCATGTCGCCCACCTTCAGCAACGGCGGCGGTGCGAGCCGGCGGCCGTCGCCGAGTTCGTCGTCGAGCTGCCGCGCATCGAGGCCGACCACGCGGATCACCAGCGCGGTCGCGTTGTCGCGCGTGCCGGCGTCGAGCGCCGCATGCACCAGCGCCTCGCTCGCCGCTTCGGCATCGCCCTGCAGCGCGATCGCGGCCACCTGCTGCGGCTTGAGCACGCCGTGCACGCCGTCGGAGGTCAGCACGAAGCAGTCGCCCACGCGCACATCGCCCTGGGCGTAGTCGACACGCACCTGGTCGTCCAGGCCGATGGCGCGCGTGAGGCGACTGCGCATGTCGGGATGTTCGAAGGCGTGGTCCGCCGTGAGCGGCACGGCCGCTTCGCCATCGGCGCGCACGCGCCAGGCGCGCGTGTCGCCCACGTGGGCCAGCGTGTAGCTCTGGCCGTGCAGCACCAATGCGGTGAGCGTGGTGAGCGCGGTCGCGCTGCCCGCGCGGCGTCGGTTGTGGTCGGCGAGCCAGGCGTTCTGCGCGCCGATCAGGCGGTCGAGCGCGGCGGTCGGCTCCCAGGTGTCGGGCGTGGCGAAGTAGTCGGCCAGAAGGCCCATCACCGTGGTCTGCGCCGCCTCCTGGCCGCGCCCGCCGGTGGACACGCCATCGGCAATCGCCGCGATGAGCCCGCGTGCCTCGTCGCCCCGTGGCGCATGCACGGCACCGGCGAAATCCTCGTTCACCTCGCGGGGTCCGCGCAGGCTGCTGTAGCCGATGTCCACTTCAAAGCTCATGGCGCGATTCTCCATGGGCACCGAGCTTCTTTGTCCGCTTGATTTCGAGGAAAGGTTCAGCCCCATGAAGAAAAAAATGAAACTCGTGATGGTCGGCAACGGCATGGCCGGCGTGCGCACGCTCGAAGAGCTGCTCAAGATCGCGCCCGACCTGTACGACATCACCGTCTTCGGCGCCGAGCCGCACCCCAACTACAACCGCATCCTGCTGTCGCCGGTGCTCGCGGGCGAGCAGACGGTCGACGAGATCGTGCTCAACAGCTGGGAGTGGTACAGCGACAACCACATCACCCTGCACGCCGGCAAGAAGGTGGTGGAGGTCGACCGCGTCAAGCGCGTCGTGCGCGCCGAGGATGGCACCGAAGCCGCCTACGACCGCCTGCTGATGTGCACCGGCTCCAACCCCTTCATGCTGCCGGTCCCGGGCAAGGACCTCAAGGGCGTGATCGCCTACCGCGACATCGCCGACACCGACTACATGATCGAGACCGCGCGCACGCACAAGAACGCGGTGGTCATCGGCGGCGGGCTGCTGGGCCTGGAAGCAGCCAACGGCCTGATGCTGCGCGGCATGAACGTGACCGTGGTGCACGTCATGCCCTGGCTGATGGAGCGCCAGCTCGACGACGTGGCGGGCAAGCTGCTGCAGAAATCGCTCGAAGACCGGGGCCTCAAGTTCCTGATGGGTGCGCAGACGCAGGACATGGTCGGCAATGAAGACGGCCGCGTGAAGGCCATCCGCTTCAAGGACGGCACCGAGGTCGCGGCCGACCTGGTGGTGATGGCCGTGGGCATTCGCCCCAACGTCGAGCTGGCCGAGAAGATGCGCCTGCACTGCAACCGCGGCATCGTGGTCACCGACACCATGCAGACCGTGACCGATGCGCGCATCTACTCGGTGGGCGAGTGCGCGGCGCACCGCGGCATCGCCTACGGGCTGGTCGCACCGCTGTTCGAGCAGGCCAAGGTCGCGGCCAACCACCTCGCGCAGTTCGGCATCGGCCGCTACCTGGGTTCGCTCACCTCCACCAAGCTCAAGGTGACGGGCATCGACCTTTTCAGCGCGGGCGAATTCATGGGCGGCGAAGGCACCGAGGAAATCGTGATGAGCGATCCCTTCGGCGGCGTCTACAAGAAGCTGGTGCTCAAGGACGACAAGCTGGTCGGCGCCTGCCTCTACGGCGACACGGTCGATGGCAGCTGGTACTTCAAGCTCCTGCGCGACGGCCGCAGCGTGCACGACATCCGCGACAAGCTGATGTTCGGCGAGTCGAACATCGGCGACACCGGCCACGAGGGCCACAGCAAGGCCGCCAGCATGCCCGACGATGCCGAGGTCTGCGGCTGCAACGGCGTGAGCAAGGGCACCATCTGCAAGGCGATCAAGGACAAGGGCCTCTTCACGCTCGACGAGGTGAAGAAGCACACCAAGGCCAGCGCCAGCTGCGGCTCGTGCACCGGGCTGGTCGAGCAGATCCTGATGTTCACCGCGGGCGGCGACTACTCGGCCACGCCGAAGAAAAAGGCGATCTGCGGCTGCACCGACGCGAGCCACCAGGATGCGCGCGATGCCATCCGCAAGGAACACTACCTCACGCACGACGAGGTGTATCGCAACCTCGGCTGGCGCACGCCCAACGGCTGCGCCACCTGCCGTCCGGCCATCAACTACTACCTGATCAGCACCTGGGCCAAAGAGGCGAAGGACGATCCGCAGAGCCGCTTCATCAACGAGCGCAGCCACGCGAACATCCAGAAGGATGGCACCTACTCCGTCATTCCGCGCATGTGGGGCGGCCACACCACGCCCGACGAATTGCGGCGCATCGCCGATGCGGCCGACAAGTACAAGATCCCGACCGTCAAGGTCACGGGCGGCCAGCGCATCGACCTCCTGGGCGTGAAGAAGGAAGACCTCGAAGGCGTGTGGAAGGACATCGGCATGCCCTCGGGCTTTGCCTACGCCAAGTCGCTGCGCACGGTGAAGACCTGCGTGGGCAGCGAGTGGTGCCGCTTCGGCACGCAAGACTCCACGCAGATGGGCAAGGACCTGGAGCGCGCCCTCTGGGCCATGTACTCGCCGCACAAGGTGAAGCTCGCGGTGTCGGGGTGCCCGCGCAACTGCGCCGAGGCCGGCATCAAGGACGTGGGCGTGATCGGCGTCGACTCGGGCTGGGAGCTCTACGTGGGCGGCAACGGCGGCATCAAGACCGAGGTGGCGCAGTTCCTCGTGAAGGTGAAGACGGCCGCCGAGGTGATGGAGTATTCGGGCGCCTTCCTGCAGCTGTACCGCGAGGAAGGCTGGTACCTGGAGCGCACGGTGCACTACATCGGGCGCGTGGGCCTGGACTACGTGAAGAAGAAGATCCTCGAAGACGCGGAAGGCCGCAAGGCACTGTGGGAGCGGCTGCAGTTCGCGCTCGACGGCGAGCCCGATCCCTGGTTCGAATCGGCAGAGGCTTCGGTGGACGTGCGGCAGTTCACGCCGCTGACGGTGCCGATGGTGCCGGTCAATGCCATCCACCCCGCCTGAAAGGAAACGCGCCATGAGCGAATGGAAAGCCATCTGCCGCATCGACGACATTCCCGTGCTCGGCGCCCGCCGCGTGACGCGGCCCGCGGGCGTGGACGTTGCGGTGTTCCGCAACGCGGAGGACCAGGTCTTCGCGCTGCTCGACCGCTGCCCGCACAAGGGCGGCCCCCTGAGCCAGGGTATCGTGTTCGGCACCAGCGTGGCCTGCCCGCTGCACAACTGGACCTTCGGGCTGGACGACGGCTGCGCCAAGTCGCCCGACGAGGGCTGCACGCCGAAGTTCGCGGTGAAGGTGGACAACGGCATCGTGCACCTGGACGCGGCCGAACTCGCGACGCATGCGATCGACCTGCCGCGTCCAGTTGCCGGCCCGAAGCCGGTCTTGTCCCCTCTCCCTCTGGGAGAGGGCTAGGGTGAGGGCAAGCGGCGTGAACTCATTCAGCGGCGTGTCCATCGAAAAGGCCGCCAGCCCCCACCCCAACCCTCCCCCAGCGGGGGAGGGAGCAATGCGGGAAACGAAATCCACCTGCCCCTATTGCGGCGTCGGCTGCGGCGTGATCATCGAATCCGACGGCGCGCAGATCACTGGCGTGCGCGGCGACCCCGACCACCCGGCCAACTTCGGCCGGCTGTGCACCAAGGGCTCGACACTGCACCTCACGGCCACGGCGCCGGTCACGAGGCAGGCGCGGCTGCTGCAGCCGCTGCAGCGCCTCGTGCGCGGCGAGGCGCCCGCGGCCGTGTCGTGGGACACGGCGCTCGACAACGCCGCGGGCAAGTTCGCACAGGTCATCCAGGACCACGGCCCCGATGCGGTCGGCTTCTACATCTCGGGCCAGTTGCTCACCGAGGACTACTACGTCTTCAACAAGCTCGCCAAGGGTCTGGTCGGCACCAACAACGTCGACACCAATTCGCGCCTGTGCATGAGCAGCGCGGTCGCCGGCTACAAGCAGACGCTGGGCGCCGATGCGCCGCCCGCCTGCTACGACGACCTGAAGCATGCCGAGTGCCTCTTCATCGTGGGCAGCAACACGGCGTGGGCGCACCCGATTCTCTTCCGCCGCATCGAGGATGCGAAGTCGGCGAACCCGGCACTGAAGATCGTGGTGGCCGACCCGCGCCGCACCGACACGGTCGAGATCGCGGACCTGTTCCTGCCGATCCAGCCCGGCACCGACGTGATGCTGTTCAACGGCATGCTGCACCTGATGCTGTGGGAAGGCTGGATCGACGCGAAGTACATCGCCGAGCACACCAACGGCTTCGATGCGCTGAAGGCCACGGTGCGCGAATGCACGCCGGACAAGGTGGCGCAGGTCTGCGGTATCCCGAAGGACGACCTGCTCGCGGCGGCACGGCTCTTCGCCACGTCGCCGGCCACGCTGAGCCTTTATTGCCAGGGCCTGAACCAGTCGTCCAGCGGCACGGCGAAGAATGCCGCGCTGATCAACCTGCACCTGGCCACCGGACAGATCGGCAAGCCCGGCGCCGGCCCGTTTTCGCTCACCGGCCAGCCCAATGCGATGGGCGGGCGAGAAGTGGGCGGCCTCGCCAACCTGCTGAGCGCGCACCGCGACCTGGCCAACCCGGCACACCGCGCCGAAGTGGCCGCGCTCTGGGGCGTGCCCTCGGTGCCCGAGAAGCCCGGCAAGACGGCGGTCGAGATGTTCCAGGCCGCCGCCGACGGCGAGATCCGTGCGCTTTGGATCGCCTGCACCAACCCCGCCCAGTCGATGCCCGACCAGGCCACGGTGCGCCGTGCGCTGGAGCGCGCCGAGTTCGTGGTGGTGCAGGAGGCCTTCTCCACCACCGCCACCTGCGCCTTCGCCGACCTGCTGCTGCCCGCCACCGCCTGGGGCGAAAAGGAAGGCAGCGTGACCAACAGCGAGCGCCGCATCTCGCGCGTGCGCCCGGCCATCGCCGCGCCGGGAGAGACGCGGCACGACTGGTCGATCGCCACCGACTTCGCGCGCCGGCTCGAGCGGCGGCTCGGCCGCGCGGGCACGCTCTTTCCCTACGACACCGCCGAATCGGTCTGGAACGAACACCGCGAGACCACGCGCGGGCGCGACCTGGACATCACCGGCCTGAGCTACGCGATGCTCGATGACCTCGGCCCGCAGCAATGGCCCCTGAAGGAAGGCGAAAGCACCGGCCGCGCGCGCCTGTACGAAGACGGCGTGTTCCCCACGCCCGACGGTCGTGCCCGTTTCGTCGACACCCCCTACAAGCCCGTGGCCGAGGCCCGCGAAGCGCGCTACCCCTTTTCGCTGAACACCGGGCGCCTGCGCGACCAGTGGCACGGCATGAGCCGCACCGGCACCGCTCCGCGCCTGTTCGGCCACGTGGCCGAGCCCATGGTGCAGATGAACCCGCAGGACATGGCACGGCGCCAGATCGGCGAAGGTGACCTGGTGCACCTGACTTCGAAGCGCGGCTCGATCCTGCTGCCCGCGCGCGCCAGCACCGAAATCGGCCTGAGCCAGGCTTTCGTCGCGATGCACTGGGGCGAGGAGTACCTGAGCGGTTGCTCGTCGACCGGCACCCGGCTGGCCGGCATCAACGCGCTCACCACGCCCGCCTACTGCCCCACCTCGAAGCAGCCCGAGCTCAAGCACACGGCGGTGAAGATCCTCAAGGCCGAGTTGCCGTGGTCGCTGCTCACGATGGCGTGGCTCCCGACCGACGAGGTGCTGGCGGTGCACCGTGCGCTGCAGCCGCTGATGGCGATGTTTCCGTTCGCCACCTGCGTGCCTTTCTCGGGCAGTACCAAGGACGCGGCGGGTGCCGAACGCAGCGGCCTCCTGTTCCGCGCGGCCGCGCACGATGCGCCGGCCGATGCGCTGCTGGAGCAGATCGAGACCCTGCTCGGCCTGCAAAGCGCCGACACCCTGCGCTACGCCGACCGCCGGCGCGGCCAGCGCCGTTCGGTGCGCCTGGTGCGCCGCGCCGACCAGAGCGCAGGCCTCGAAGCCTTTTTGCTCGCTGGCGACACCAGCGCCGAGGCCTGGATCGCCACGTTGCTGCGGGAAGAACTGCCCGCGCAAAGCTATGGCCGCCTGCTGCTTTCACCCGGCTCCCGTGCGCCGCTGGCGGTGCAATCGCGCGGAAAACCGGTATGCACCTGCTTCAACGTGACCGACCTGGCGATCCAGACCGAGCTGGGGCGGTGCAGCGGCACGGCCGACGAGCGGCTGGCCGCCCTGCAGGGGACGCTGAAATGCGGCACGAATTGCGGGTCGTGCATTCCGGAGCTCAAACGCATGATCCGACTGACGCCTGCCGAAGCGATGGCGGAGACCCCATGACCCCGCGTCTTGCTCCCTCCCCCTCTGGGGGAGGGCTGGGGTGGGGGCAAGCGGCGTACTCATTGCGCGCTCTGCCTGCCCCCATCCCAACCCTCCCCCAGAGGGGGAAGGGGTAAAACCAGTGCATAAGCCGACTCACATTCCGGCATAAGCGTTGCAGGACAATCCGCCTACCCATGGGAATCAGCCAATACATCAAGGAAATCGGCCGCGGCGCGCGAGGTGCCAAGCCGCTCACGCGCGAACAGGCCACCGACCTGTTCGGCCAGGTGCTGGACGGCGCCGTCACCGACCTCGAGATCGGCGGCTTCTGCCTCGCGATGCGCATCAAGGGCGAAACGCCCGAGGAGATGGCCGGCTTCCTCGACGCCACGCATGCGCGGCTGCACCATATTCCCGCCGGCGACCGCCCGCTCGTCGTGCTGCCCAGCTACAACGGCGCGCGCAAGCTCCCGGTGCTCACCCCGCTGCTGGCGCTGCTGCTGGCCCGCGAAGGCCTGCCGGTGCTGGTGCACGGCAGCGCCACCGAAACGGCACGCGTGCTCGCGTCGAACGTGCTCGCCGCACTCGACGTGCCGCCCATGGCCGCCATCGGCCCCATCGCCATCGGCACCGTGGGCTTCGCCGCGACCGAGCTGCTGAACCCTGCCCTCAAGCGCCTGCTCGACGTGCGCCGCGTGGTGGGCCTGCGCAACCCGGGCCACAGCGTCGTCAAGCTGATGCAACCCACCGCCGGCCCGGCCGTGGTGGTCGCCAGCTACACGCACCCCGAATACGCGCGCGTCATGGCCGAGACCTTCGAGCTGATGGGCACCACCGCCCTGCTCTCGCGCGGCCTCGAAGGCGAGGTGGTCTCCGACCCGCGCCGCACCGCGCAGATCGACGGCTTCGTGCGCGGCGTGCGCACCGAACTGCAGGCGCAGGCCAGCGGCACTGCGACCGAGGTGCCCGGGCTGCCGAAGGAAATCGACGTCGCCACCACGGCCGACTACACGCGACGCGTATTGAACGGCGAGCTTCCCGTGCCCGAAGCCATCGCCGCACAGGTCGGGCACATCAAGCAACTGGCATCCCACGCATGAACAACGCATCCAACCTCATCACCGGCCGCTGCACGCTGGTAGGCGCCGGCCCCGGCGATCCGGAACTGCTGACCGTCAAGGCCGTCAAGGCGATCCAGGCCGCCACGGTGCTGCTGGTCGACGACCTCGTGAACGAAGAGATCCTGGCCTATGCCCGCCCCGGCGCACGCATCGTGCACGTGGGCAAGCGCGGCGGCTGCAAGAGCACACCGCAGGCCTTCATCGAGCGGCTCATGATCACCGCGGTGCGCGAGGGCGAGACCGTGGTGCGCCTGAAGGGCGGCGACCCGTTCATCTTCGGCCGCGGTGGCGAAGAGGTGGAGCACCTGCGCGAAGCGGGCATCGAATGCGCGGTGGTCAACGGCATCACCGCCGGCCTCGCGGCCGTGACCTCGCTGGGCGTGCCGCTCACCCACCGCGACCACGCACAAGGCGTGGTGTTCGTCACCGGCCATGCCAAGACCGGCGCGGGCGCGCAGGAAGACCCGACCGACTGGCGCGCGCTCGCCGCGATGGCGCACAACGCGCGCCTCACGCTCGTGATCTACATGGGCGTGGCGGGTGCGGCGCGCATCGAACGCGAATTGCTGCAGGGCCTGCCGGGCGACACGCCGGTGGCCGTGGTGCAGCATGCGAGCCTGCCGCACCAGCGCCACATCGCGACCACGCTCGACGGACTGCAGGCCCGCATCGCCGAAGCCGGGCTCGCTAGCCCGGCGGTGATCGTGGTGGGCGACGTGCTGCGCGGGCTGGCTGCGGCGGCACTGCCGGTGAGCGCGGACCGGTTCGGCACCTAGCCTCCGAAAGGCCAGTGGCAGCCCGGGCGCTGCCACCCACGTGGCATGGAGCGTGCTTAGACGGTGCATGCCCGTCACCCGCCCGTTTTCCGCCCGGCAATGAACGCTGCCGCTCCGCTTCCGCCCGCCGCGGTCGAGATCGTCGCGCTCAGCAAGCGCTACGCCCCCGGCACGCCGGCCGCCGTCGATGCCATCGACCTGCGCATCGCCAGCGGCAGCTACTGTTGCCTGCTGGGCCCCTCGGGCTGCGGCAAGAGCACCACGCTGCGCATGATCGCGGGCCACGAGTCGGTCACCAGCGGCGACATCCTGCTGGACAACCGCAACATCACCAACCTGCCCGCGGCCGCGCGCGGCACGGCGATGATGTTCCAGAGCTTCGCGTTGTTCCCGCACCTGTCGGCCACCGACAACGTGGCCTTCAGCCTCAAGATGAAAGGCGTCGGCAAGGCCGAGCGCCAGAAGCGTGCGCGCGACCTGCTGGCGCGGGTGGCGATGGGCCACCTGGCCGAGCGCAAGCCCGGCGAACTCTCCGGCGGCCAGCAGCAGCGCGTGGCACTGGCGCGCGCGCTCATCACCGAGCCGCGCGTGCTGCTGCTGGACGAGCCGCTGTCGGCACTCGATCCGTTCCTGCGCATCCAGATGCGCGCCGAGTTGCGGCGCTGGCAGAAGGAACTGGGCCTGACCTTCGTGCACGTCACGCACTCGCAGGAAGAAGCCATGGCGCTGGCCGACACGATGGTGGTGATGAACCACGGCGTGATCGAGCAGGTCGGCTCGCCGCACGAGATCTACAACCACCCCGTCAACGAATTCGTGGCGCGCTTCATGGGCGGCCACAACGTGATCGACACGCCCGCCGGACCGATTGCGGTGCGCAACGACCACATGCGGATCGCGCCGGGCCCGGACGCCAACGGCCTTGCCGCCGCGGTCACCGACGTCGAGTACCAGGGCACCTACGTGCTGCTCGGCCTGGCGCTGGAAGCCGCCGCGCCGGAACGCCGGAACGTGTCGGTGCTGCTGGGCGAAGCCGCGTTTCTCGCAAGCCCCTATGCGCAGGGCGAGACGGTTCGCCTGTCGTGGGCCGAGGCCGATGCGCGTGCGCTCGCCGTGGCCCCCTGATCTCTTTTCCCAATTTCCCTTCGTTCGCCATTTCTTTTCTTCTACGGAGACCCTGCCATGACCGATCCCATCGACTCGTCCACCGGCGTCAAGCGCCGCACGCTGCTGCAAGGCACCGCCGGCATCCTGGCCACGGGCATCGCACCCTTCGTGCACGCACAGGAAAAGATCGTGCTGCGCTACCTGGGCACCGCGGTGAACCAGGACAAGGCGATTGCCGAGAAGTTCAAGGCCGACACCGGCATCGAGATCCAGTACGTGGCCGTCACCACCGACGACGTGACCAAGCGCGCCGTGACCGCGCCCAACAGCTTCGACCTGATCGACACCGAGTTCTTCTCGCTCAAGAAGATCGTGCCCACCGGCAACCTGAAGGGCATCGACACCAAGCGCGTGAAGAACGCCGCCAAGATCACCTCGCTGTTCACCAAGGGTGAAGTGGGCGGCAAGAAGGTGGGCGACCAGGGCACGGCACCCATCAAGGTGATCTACCTCGAAGGCGAGAAGAGCAAGGCGTTCGCCAAGTCACCGACGCAGTTCATGTCGCTGATTCCGACCACCTACAACGCCGACACGCTGGGCATTCGCCCCGACCTCATCAAGCGCCCCATCGGCTCGTGGGCGGAGCTGCTGAACCCCGAGTTCAAGGGCAAGGCCGCGATCCTGAACATTCCCTCGATCGGCATCATGGACGCCGCGATGGTGGTGGAGGCCAAGGGCATCCACAAGTACGCCGACAAGGGCAACATGACCAAGGCCGAGATCGACCTGACGATCAAGACCCTGATCGAAGCCAAGAAAGCCGGCCAGTTCCGCGCGCTGTGGAAGGACTTCAACGAATCGGTCAATCTCATGGCCTCGGGCGAGGTGGTGATCCAGTCGATGTGGTCGCCCGCCGTCACGGCCGTGCGCGGCAAGGGCATCGACTGCACCTTCCAGCCCCTGAAGGAAGGCTACCGCGCCTGGGCCTCGGGCTTCGGCCTGCCGGCCACGCTCTCGGGCAAGAAGCTCGATGGGGCCTACGAGTTCATCAACTGGTTCCTCGACGGCTGGGCCGGCGCGTACCTCAACCGCCAGGGCTACTACAGCGCCGTGCTCGACACCGCCAAGACCAAGATGGAAGCCTACGAGTGGGCCTACTGGATGGAAGGCAAGCCCGCCGCGCAGGACATCAAGAGCCCGCAGGGCGATGTGATCGCCAAGGCCGGCGCGGTGCGCGACGGCGGCAGCTACGAGCAGCGCATGGGCGGCATCGCGTGCTGGAACGCGGTGATGGACGAGAACGAGTACATGGTCCGCAAGTGGAACGAGTTCGTCGCGGCCTGAGCTCGCTCCTGATTCCGTGAGCGCTCCCGCCACCCGCGCCTCCGCCGCCGCCGACCCGCTCCACACCGTGAAGGCGTGGTGGCAGGCGGCGCCGTTCGCGCTGGTGTTCCTGTTGTTCTTCCTGATTCCACTGGCGCTGGTCGCGATGGTCAGCCTGTGGAATTTCAACGAGTACGAGCTGATCCCCGCGGTCACGCTGCGCAACTACCTGAGCCTGTTCGAGGGCTGCTCGCACCTCACCGACAACGGCGACCTGTGCGTCACGCTCAACACATACCTGAGCACCTTCAAGTTTTGCGTGCTGGTGTGGGGCATCACGCTGCTGGTCGGCTTTTCGGTCGCGTACTTCCTCGCTTTCCACGTGCGCTCGTCGACCATGCAGACGGTGCTGTTCGTGCTGTGCACCGTGCCCTTCTGGACATCGAACGTGATCCGCATGATCTCGTGGGTGCCGCTGCTGGGGCGCAACGGCCTGGTCAACCAAGCGCTGATGGGCGCGGGCCTGGTGAACCAGCCGGTCGAGTGGCTGCTGTTCTCCGATTTCTCGGTGGTGCTGGCCTTCGTGCACCTCTACACGATGTTCATGATCGTGCCGATCTTCAACAGCATGATGCGCATCGACCGGTCGCTGCTCGAAGCGGCGAGCGACGCGGGCGCCTCGGGCTGGCAGACGCTGTGGAACGTGGTGGTGCCGCTGTCGCGCACCGGCATCCTGATCGGCTCGATCTTCGTCATCACCATCGTAATGGGCGACTTTGTGACCATCGGCGTGATGGGTGGGCAGCAGATCGCCTCGATCGGCAAGATCATCCAGGTGCAGACCTCGTACCTGCAGTTTCCGCTGGCCGCAGCCAACGCGATGATCCTGCTGGCGGTGGTGCTGATGATCATCTGGGGCTTGACCCGGCTGGTCGACATTCGCAAGGAACTCTGACCATGCAGACGCCCATCAGCGCGCAGCGTGCCCCCGGCTTCTGGCCCCTGGCGATCGTGTTCGCCTTGTTCGTGCTGTTCCTCTACGGCCCGATGATCACGATCTTCGTGCTGAGCTTCCAGGGCCCCGAGGGCGGGCTGACCTTTCCGCTGCGCGGTGTCTCGCTGCACTGGTTCTATAAGCTGGCCGAAGGGCTGGGCACGGTAGACATCGGCGCGGCCTTCAGGCGCTCGCTGGCGCTGGGCGCCGTGGTGATGGCCTTCACCGTGGTGCTGTCGGTGTTGGCCGGGCTCGCATTCCGCAAGAAGCTCAAGGGCGGCAACGCGCTCTTCTTCGTGACGGTGGCGAGCCTGATCATGCCGTCGATCATCATTTCGCTGGGCATCGGCCTGCAGTTCCGGCTGCTGGACACCGGCATCAAGGGCGTGCTCACGGCCGTGGACGCCACCACGCTGCTCGAAGGCTACGGCACGGCACTCGGCCTCCTCAGCTCCGCCCTCGGCGCGCACCTGACGTGGACCCTGCCTTTCGGCCTGCTCATCATGTTCGCGGTGTTCAACCGCTTCAACCCGGCCTACGAGGAAGCTGCGCGCGACCTCGGCGCCACACCGTGGCAGACCTTCCGCTTCGTGGTGCTGCCGCTGATCGGCCCCTCGGTCGTGGGCATCGGCATGTTCGGCTTCACGCTGTCGTGGGATGAGATCGCCCGCACCTCGCAGGCCATCGGCGACGTCAACACGCTGCCGCTCGAACTGCAGGGGCTGACCTCGACGGTCACCACGCCGTCGATCTATGCGCTGGGAACGGTGACCACGGTGGTCTCGCTGCTGGTCATGGCGGTGGCATTGGGCGCGGCCTCGCTGCTGCGGCGGCGCGCCATTCGGCCTATGTGAGTGTTTTCCTACAGCCGCCTAAAATCGCGCTCCAACAAAAGCGCAAGCTAGAGAGAGGCGGACATGCTCGACAAACTGAATGATTTCACGGGAAGCCACGGCGAGCTGCAGCGCGGCCGCGGCCTCGTCACCGGAACCATCGCCTTGAGCCTGGGCATCCTGTGCTTCCTCGGCGTGCTGGCCTTCCACTTTCCGCAGTACCTCACCACGCCCGAGCTGCGCAAGAGCTACAACGTCGACCTGATGCGCTACATCCTGCTCACGGCGCTGGTCATCTCGGGCGGACTCTCGCTGGTCAACATCATCTTCAACCGTTCGCGCTGGCTCTCGTCGGCCGCGTTCCTGCTGGTGGCGGCGTCGGCGCTGCTCGGCGGGCACAAGGTGCCGGTGCACGACTTCGCGGACAACACGCCGTACATCGGCCTCGACTGGTTCATCCTCGACCTGCTCGGCTCGTCGCTGATCTTCATCTTCATCGAGAAGCTGTTCGCGCTGCGGAAAGACCAGCCGGTGTTCCGCGAAGAGTGGCAGACCGACTTCCACCACTTCGTGGTGAACCACATGATCGTGGGCTTCGTGCTGCTGGCCACCAACCTGATGGTGCACAAGCTCTTCGGCTGGGCTGCCAACGACGGCATCCGCGGCTGGGTGGGCAACCTGCCGTTCTGGGCGGGCATTCTGCTGATCATCCTGGTGGCCGACCTCGTGCAGTACTGGACCCACCGCGCGTACCACGAGGTGCCGGTGCTGTGGCGCCTGCACGCGGTGCACCACAGCGTGAAGAGCATGGACTGGATGGCGGGCTCCCGCCAGCACATCCTGGAACTACTGATCACCCGCACGCTGGTGCTCGCGCCGATCTACGTGCTGGGCTTCAGCAAGGAAGTGATCGATGCCTACATCGTGGTGGTCGGCTTCCAGGCGGTGTTCAATCATTGCAACGTGAGCGTGCGCCTGGGACCGCTGCGCTATGTGATCGTGACGCCCAACTTCCACCATTGGCACCACAGCCAAGACATCGAGGCGCTCGACAAGAACTATTCGGCGCACTACGCCTTCCTCGACTACCTCTTCGGCACCGCGGTCAAGAGCACCAAGCTCTGGCCCGAGAAATACGGCGTGCTGGGCGACTACGTGCCCAACGGCTTCTTCAAGCAGTTGAAGTTCCCGTTCGTCTGGAAAGGATGATGCGCGCCGCTCTTCGTGCCGCCGCGCTCGTGGCCGTGGCGGGTGCCGCGCTGCTGCTTTCGGCCTGCGCCACCCGGGTCGACCTGCCCTCCAAGGACTCGGGCCTGCGCCTCAGGGTACAGAGCTCGGTCATCGCGCCGGGCAACGGCGGCGAGCTCATCACGGCCAGCGCGCTGGAGCCCGGCGACATCCTGCTGAGCTCGATCGCCACGGTCAATTCCTTCGGTATCCGGCTGGGCACCTTCTCGCCGGTGAGCCATGCGCTGCTGTACCTGGGCGACGGGCTGATCGCCGAGGCCGTGGGCACCGGCGTGCGCGCGCGGCCGCTGGCCGACGTGGTGGCCGAGGAACAGATGGTGGTGGCATTCCGCGTGCCGGGGCTCGATGCAGCGGGCGTCGCCAAGCTGCGCGCCTGGGCCAATTCGCAGGTCGGCACGCGCTACAACACCACGGGCGTGCTGCTGAACGCGCCCTTCGTGCTGAACCGGCGCCTCTGCGAGCTGCCGCTGATCCCGTCCTCGGTGAGCAATTTCTGCATCAGCGGCATGGCCATGGTGCAGTTGGGCGCAAGCCGCGACGACCAGTTCTTCTGCTCGCAGTTCGTGCTCGAGGCCTACCGGCAGGCGGGCCTGCCGATCACTGCGGCCGATCCGCGCTGGGTGAGCCCGGCCGACCTGCTGCACATGCGCGAGGGCGATGTGCCGTCCATTTCCGCCACGCAGCCGCTGCGCTACGTCGGCCACCTGAAGTACAACGCCCCGCCGCTGCTGGCGGCCGATGGGCCCTGACCGTCTTGAGCGCTTCCATTCAATTCGACGTCATCGTGGTCGGCGCCGGTGCGGCCGGGCTGTTCTGCGCCGGGGTGGCAGGCCAGCGCGGGCTCAAGGTGCTCCTGGTCGACCACAGCGAGAAGGTCGGCGAGAAGATCCGTATCTCGGGCGGCGGGCGGGCGAACTTCACCAACCGCGACCTCGACGTGCGCGCGCCCCAGCGCCACTTCATCGGCGACAACCCGAATTTCTGCCGCTCTGCCCTGTCGCGCTATGCGCCGCAACAGTTCATCGAGCTGGTGCAGAAGCACGGCATCGCCTTTCACGAGAAGCACAAGGGGCAGCTTTTTTGCGACGGCTCCTCGCAGCAGATCGTGGACATGCTGCTGGCGGAATGCGAGGCCGGCGGGGTGACGCGGTGGCAGCCGTGCAAGCTGGGGAACATTGCTTTTTCTCCGGCACCTGCTGATGCAGCGGGCGCCGGAAGCTATCGAATTGATAGCGATCGGGGTGTCATCGAGACGCCGAAGCTGGTGATCGCGACCGGCGGCCTGTCGATTCCCCAGATCGGCGCCAGCGACTTCGGCTATCGCATCGCCGAACAGTTCGGCCTGCGCATGGTCACGCCCCGCCCGGCCCTCGTGCCGCTGACCTTCGGTGGCGAAGGCTGGGCCCCGTATGCCGAACTGGCTGGGCTGGCGCTGCCGGTGCGGATCGAAACCGGGGCCAAGAAGGAAAAGATGGCCTTCCTCGAGGATTTGCTGTTCACCCATCGGGGCCTTTCCGGTCCGGCGGTGCTGCAGATTTCGAGCTACTGGAAGCCGGGCGCCCCGCTCACCATCGATTTCGCGCCCGGCACGGACGTGGCCGAGGCGCTAGGCGAAGCCAAGCTACGCTCGAAGAAACGCATCGCCAACGAGCTGTCCACGCTGGTGCCCTCCCGGCTGGCGGACGCCTGGGTCGGGCAGGACCCAGCCCTGCAGCGCCCCGTCAACGAGGCGGCCGACAAGGCGCTGGCGGCGCTGTCCGAGCGCATCGCCCGCTGGCAGATCACCCCGAGCGGCACCGAGGGCTACAAGAAGGCCGAAGTCACCGCCGGCGGCGTCGACACCCGCGATCTGTCGTCCCAGACGATGGAATCGAAGCAGCCGGGCCTGTATTTCATCGGCGAAGTGGTCGATGTGACGGGTTGGTTGGGCGGATACAACTTCCAATGGGCCTGGGCAAGCGCCCATGCGTGCGCAACCGCGCTATAATCTCGGGCTAACTTCTGGCCTCCCCTCAACGGCCGCAAAAGATTTTCAGTTGAGGAACCCCGGCTTTGGGCCTCGATCTCCCCGAGCCAACTTCAGTTCAACGATTCATCAATGACCACCATCCGCGTTAAAGAAAACGAGCCCTTCGACGTCGCTCTGCGTCGCTTCAAGCGCACCATCGAAAAGCTCGGCCTGCTGACCGACCTGCGTGCCCGCGAGTTCTACGAAAAGCCGACCGCCGAGCGCAAGCGCAAGAAGGCTGCCGCCGTCAAGCGCCACTACAAGCGCGTGCGCAGCATGCAGCTCCCCAAGAAGCTGTACTAAGCAACGCCCAGGGCGGCTGGCCCCGACGAAAGTCCTCGCCAGCGTCCCGTTGCACCAGCCGCGCCAGGGAAACCTGCCGCGGCTTTTGTTTTTTCCGAAAGGTTGACGAATGACACTCAAAGAACAGATCACCGAAGACATGAAGACGGCGATGCGCGCCAAGGACTCCGAACGCCTGGGCACCATCCGCCTTCTGCTCGCCGCCCTCAAGCAGAAGGAAGTCGACGAGCGCGTGGAGCTCGACGACGCCATGGTCGTGGCCATCGTCGACAAGATGGTCAAGCAGCGCAAGGACTCCATCGCCGCGTTCACCACCGGCGGCCGCGCCGACCTCGCCGACAAGGAAGCCGCCGAGATCAAGGTGCTCGAGGTCTACCTGCCCCAGCGCATGAGCGCCGATGAAACCGTGGCCGCAGTGAAGGCCATCGTGGCCGAGCTGGGCGCCAGCGGCCCCGGCGACATGGGCAAGGTGATGGGCGTGGTCAAGACCCGCCTGGCTGGCAAGGCCGACATGGGCCAGGTCAGCGCAGCGGTCAAGGCCGCCTTGACGGGCGCCTGATGAGCGACAACAGCGCCAGCCCCTCCGATCCGATCCTCAAGGCCTGCGCCTGCCTGGTCGACGCACGGGGCCGGCTGCTGGTGTTCCGTCACCCCGGGGACGGCAACACACAACTGCCCAAGGGCACCATCGAGCCCGGCGAATCGCCCGAGGTGGCGGTGCGGCGCGAACTGCTCGAGGAGTCGGGCATTGACTTCACGGGCTCACTGCAATCGCTCGGCACGCTGGACCGCGAATGCGAGGCCGGCGTCGAGGGCAACACGCACCGCCACCCGCAGCTGTGGCATCTGTTCCTGATGCGCGCCGAGGGCCCGCTGCCCGAGACTTTCGAGCACATGGCCACGGGCAGCCCTGAAGAAGAAGGTCTGGTGTTTTCCTTCCGCTGGCTAGCCGCCGACGACGCCCTCGACGATTTCGCCCTGCCCTATCGCCAGACCATCGAACGCGTGCGCGCCGCCCTGCTGTCCGTCGCCTGATTGACCGATCGCCGGGTCAGGCGATGGCGCGAACCGTCATGTAGCCGCCCAGCAGCGCCAGCCCGATCAGGAAGAAGCGCTTGAACACCGCCACCGGCAGCCTATGCCGCAGCCACGTCCCGATGACCATGCCGCCGATCGCCGGCACCAGCATCGCGACCGAGCTGCCCACCGCCGCCATCGGATAGCCGCCGTTGCTCGCCAGCCCGACGCCCAGCACCACGGTCGAGGTGGTGAACGAAATCCCCATCGCCTGGATCAACGAATCGCGCTGGAAGCCCAGCGCCTGCATGTAAGGCACGGCCGGCACCGCGAACACGCCGGTCACCGCCGTCACCAACCCTGTCGCAACACCCACCAGCGGCCCCAGCCACCACTCGTGCGCCTCAGGCGCATGCAGCTGCCGCCCGGTGAGCCCCCAGAGCGCATAGGCCACCAGCGCCACGCCGAGCGCCACCGATGCCCATGCGCCCCCCGGCGCGCCGAGCCACAGCGCCCCGCCCAGCGTCCCCACCACGATCCCCGCCTGCATGCCGCCGATGCGCCGCAGCACCGCCCCGAAGCTCGCGCGCGGCCCGGTCTGCCAGATGTTGGTGACGAGCGAAGGGACGATCAGCAGCGCCGCGGCCCGCACCGGCGGCATCCAGAGCGCGAGCAGCGCCATCGACACCGTCGGCAGTCCGAGCCCGATCACGCCCTTGATCACCCCGGCCAGAAGAAATACAGCGGCAGCCGCGGCCCAGTGGCCCGCCGTCAGTTCATTGGAAAAGATCGTCATTGCCGCCGAGTCTGCAGACCCGGCGCACGACTGAAAATGCGGCATTCACGCACCCAGCCTCAGGCACAGGCTGAGGCTCCCGTGCTACCTTGTGGCCCACCATGCGATTCGATCTCACCGACCTGCGGCTCTTCATCCACGTCGTCGAGGCTGGCAGCCTCACGGCCGGGGCCGAGCGCTCGCACATGACGCTCGCCTCGGCCAGCCAGCGCGTGCGCGGCATGGAAGATGCGCTCGGCAGCCCCCTGCTCACCCGCCATGCGCAGGGTGTGCGCCCCACCGAGGCCGGCCGTACGCTGCTGCACCATGCGCGCGTCGTGCTGCAGCAGATGGAGCGGCTGCGCGGCGAGCTTGGCGAATACGGCCAGGGTTTGAAGGGCCACGTGCGCTTCATGTGCGGCACTTCGGCGCTGACCGAGCATTTGCCCGAGGTGCTGAGCCGCTTTCTCGCGGAGCATCCGCGCATCTCGGTCGACCTCGAAGAGCGCCCGAGCCCCGACACCGTCGATGCGCTGCGCGCGGGCCTGTGCGACATCGGCATCGTCTCGGACGCCATCGACAGCGAAGGCCTCGAATGCCATCCCTTCCGCCGCGACGATCTCGTACTCGTGATGCCGCGCGGCCATGCGCTGGCCGGGCGCCGACGCGTGAAACTGGCCGAAGTGGTCGACAGCGAATTCGTCGGCCTGCCCGCGGACAGCGCGCTGCAGCAACTGCTGACCGGCCACGTGCGCGCATTGGGCAAGCACCTGGCCTACCGCGTGCGCGTGCGCAACTTCGAGGCGGTGTGCCGCATGGTCGAGTACGGCATCGGCGTGGGCATCGTGCCGCAGACCGCGGCCGAGCGCTGTGCCCGCTCGATGAAGATCGCGCGCGCCTCGCTTGCCGACGCCTGGGCCGAACGCACGTTGATGGCTTGCGTGCGCTCGTCGGAAGACCTGCCGATCAATGCGCGGCGCATGCTCGAGCACCTGATCGCGCCGCCCGAAGAAGCTACGAAGAAGAAGTGACCGGCCGCCCCTGCCGCGCACGCGCCGCGACAAAAGCGTCGAAGGCTTCGCTGCTGGTCTTGCGCGGCACATAGCCGAAGCGCTCCTTCAGCGCGGTGTTCAGCAGCACCGGCCGGTAGCGCAGGAAGTCGAGCTGCGCCGGCCCGTAGCGGCTCACACCCAATGCAGATCCCACCGCCAGCGCCGCTTTGAGCACGCCGGCCGGCCAGTCGGTCGCCTGCTTGCCGAGGCGCGATGCGATCTCGTGGATGGTGAGCGCGCCGTCGCCCGCGAGGTTGTAGCAGCCGGGCGGCGCACCGCCGAGGGCATGCGCGATGGCGCCCGTCACGTCCTCGTCCCACACGAACACGAACGGGCTCGCGCTGCCGCGGATCGCGATGAGCCGCTTCTTCTCGAACAGCGCAGTGATCTGGTTGTCGACCCGCTCGCCGAGGATGGTGCCGATGCGCAGCACCGTCTGCGCGAGCGCGGGGTGCATGGCGCGGTAGTTCGCGAGCATCTCCTCCACCTGCCTCTTGTGGTCCGCATAAGCGAACACCGGATTGCCGCGCAGCGGCTGCGACTCGGTGATCCACGCCGGGTTGTCCGCGTGATACCCGTAGGCCGCGCCGCTCGACGACACCACGATGTGCCGCACACCCTGCGCCACGCAGGCTTCGAGCACATTGCGCGTTCCGCCCACATCCACCGAATGCTCGAAGACGCGGTTCGAGTCCTTGCCCGGCGTGACGATGGAAGCCAGATGCACGACCGTGTCGATGGCGTATTCGGCCAGCGTGCCGCCGATGCCCGCATCCCGCACATCCTGCTGGCGATAGACCACGCCCGGCAGTTGCCGCTCCGCCGGCACCTCGCGCACATCGAGTGCCACGAAGACTTCAAGCGATTTCCCCACCAGCGCGGCCAGCACGCCGCGCCCAAGAAACCCGTCACCGCCCGTCACGAGCACGCGGCGTGCGCTCATGGCGTCGCAGGCTTGCGCCCCCACCAGCTCGCCAGCGCAAGGCCCGCGATGATGTCCCAGAAGCCCCACACGCCTGCCACCACCGCCATGCCGCCGAGGCCTCCGAAGAAGCTGAAGATCAGCACCAGCCCGAGCCCCGCGTTACGGATGCCCACCTCGATCGACACCGCGCGCCGGTCGTAGTCACCCAGCCCGGACAGCCGCGCGCACAGGTAGCCCGTGCCGAACGCCAGCGCATCGTGGATCACCACCGCCATCAGCACCAGCCCCACGTAGTCGAGAAAGTAGCGCCAGTTGCCCGCGATCGCGCCGACGATGAAAGCGATCAGCGCGAGAAAACTCAATATGCGCGCCGGCTTCTTGATGCGCGCGGCGAGCCGCGGCAGTTGGTGCGCGCAGGCCACGCTCAGCACGAACGGAATGCCGATGATCATCACGATGTGGCCCAGCATGTCGAGCGGGTCCAGCGCAATCGTCTTGAGCAGCGCCGACGCCGTCGGATGCAGCCCGCCCCAGAACGCGAAGTTCAGCGGCATGACGACGATGGAGAGCGCATTCGAGATCGCCGTCATCGACACCGACAGCGCCACGTTGCCGCCCGCGCGGTGCGTGAGGATCTGCGAGATGTTCCCCGGCGGGCAGCAGGCCACCAGGATCATGCCGAGCGCAATGCTCGGCCCCGGCTTCAGGATCAGCGTGAGCGCGAAAGTCACGGCCGGCAACACGATGAACTGTGCGCCGATGCCCACCGCCATCGCGCCCGGCATCCGCGCCACGCGCTTGAAGTCGTCGATGCGCGTGTCCAGCGCAATGCCGAACATCAGGAAGCCCAGCACCACGTTGAGCAGCACCAGCGAGGCGGGGTTGAAGTGCAGGCGGATCTCGTCGACGGGCAGCATGGGTGTCTTGGCCTCGTTCAGCGTGGATCGGCCAGCGCCGCCGAGGCGCTGCGCACCGCCGCGCGGTAGGTGTTCTTGTGCACGTAGTACGCCATGCGTTCGAGCTGCAGGTACTTGTAGCCACCCGACAGATCGGGCGGTGGCCCCTGCACCGCCGCGCGCAGTGCGTCAGCCTTGGGCGAGCCCGCGGCCTTCGCGCGGAAGTAGCGCGCCAGCAGTTCGGCCTGCTCGTAGCGCCCCTGCCAGCCGATACCGCTCGCCTCGATCATGCCGAGCACGGCAATGCTCTCGAAGCGCGGCGAGAAGATGTTGAGGTACAGGCGTGGCGCCATGCCCTGCCAGTTGAGCAGGTCGCGGTCGATGAACGGGTAATGCAGCGCATAGCCGGTCGCGGCCAGGATCAGGTCGTACTCGCGCGCGCTGCCGTCCTTGAAGTGCACCGTGTGCCCGTCGAGCCGCGCGATGTCGCCGCGCACGCCGATGTCGCCATGACCCACGTGGTGCAGCACCAGCGAGTTCACGATGGGGTGCGACTCGTACATTCTGTAGTCGGGCTTCGGAAACCCGAAGCGCACCGGGTCGCCGGTGAACCACTTGAGCACCGTCGCATCGACCCGCTGCTTGAGCCACGGCGGCAACGGCCGCTTGCCGCCGAGCGTGTCGGCCGGCTTGCCGAACACGTACTTCGGCACGAAGTAGTAGCCGCGCCGCACCGAGATGTCGACGCTCTTCGCGTAGTGCACCGCATCGACCGCGATGTCGCAGCCCGAGTTGCCCGCGCCGACGATCAGCACGCGCTTGTCCTTGAAGAGCTCGGCGTGCTTGTAGTCGCTGGTGTGCAGCAGTTCGCCATCGAAGTGGCCTTCGAACTGCGGGCGCTTGGGTTCGGCGAGCGTGCCGTTGGCAATGACCACGCCCTTGTACTCGGCGGTTTCGGCACCGCCCGCACCCGTGTCGATGGTCACGCGCCAGCGTGTGTCCGGCGCATCGCTCACAGGCTCCACGCGCAGCACGCGCGTGTTGAAGCGAAAGTGCTCCCGCAGGCCGAAGCGGTCGGCGAAATCGCTGAAGTAGCGGCGCAGCTCGCGGTGGCTCGGATAGTCGGCCACCGTGTCGGCCATCGGGAACTCCGCGAACTCGGTGGTGCGCTTGCTGGAAATCAGGTGCGCCGAGTGATAGACCGTGGAGCGCGGGTTGTCGATGTCCCACAGCCCGCCCACATCGCTGTGCGCCTCGAAGCCTTGAAAAGCAACGCCGTGCTTCTGCAGGTTGCGCGCCCCGGCCAGGCCGGAAGGGCCGGCGCCGATGAGGGCGATCTTCTCGTGGGTGGGTACGGTGTCTGCCATCAGGTGGGTGGGTGTTTTTCGGAAAGGCCCGGAATGGAAGTAGCGCCCGCCTCGCCCACGCGCGGTTTGCGCGGCTGCCCGCGCAGCACGCGGTCGTGCAGTTTCTCGGGCAGCAGGTTCAGCAACTTCGAGAGCCAGCCAATGCGGCGCGGCAGCACGATCTGCTCGCGCCCCGCACGCACACCGGCAAGCAATTGGTGCGCGGCCTCGTCGGCTTCAAGCAGGCCCGGCATCGCGAAGCGGTTGCCCGCAGTCAAGGCGGTGCGGATGTAGCCGGGGCTGATGGTGTGCACGGTGATGCCCGTTTCGCGCAACTCGGCACGCAGGCTTTCGAGATAGCGGATCAACCCCGCCTTGCTCGCGCAGTAGGCGCCGTTGCCCGGCATGCCGCGCCAGCCGGCAATGCTGGCCACCCCGACCAGCGCGCCACGCTGCTGCGCACGCATCGGCTTCACGAAAGGCTGGAAGGTGGTGGCCGCGCCGAGCAGGTTGATCTCCAGCATGCGGCGCAGCACCGCGAGGTCATCGGCCTCGGCCGTATCGAAGCCGCCCGCCACGCCCGCATTGGCAATCACGAGGTCCGGCACGCCGGCCCTGGCCATCCAGTCGATGGCCATGGACTGCATCGCGGCGCTGTTCGACACGTCGGGCGTGTAGACCGCGCATCGCCCAGGTGCCAGCGCAGCGAGCGCATCGAGCTTCGCCGCGTCGAGCCCGACCAGCGCCACCTGCGCGCCGTCATCGATCAGCTCGCGCGCCAGTGCCTGGCCCAGGCCACCACAGGCTCCGGTGAGGACGACGTTGCGAAACGGAAGTGGCATATGCGATGGAGCAGAGGAGTGGCAAAGCGCAGTCACTTTAGCCGCGCACCCGCACCGCGCTCCCCGGCGTTTTCCCTTGCGCAGCGCGAGGCTTCAGCTGATGTCCACCGCCACCTGCCCCGGCGTCAAGACGCTGATCACGCCACCCCACACGCACTGCAGCGTGCAGCCATCGTGCAATGCGGGCATGCCGCCGAGTTGCACCATCGCAGCTCCGGGTACCCATGGCGCAGGCGTCACCGGCACGCAAGGCATCGGCGTCAGCACACCGGCGGCAGCCGCCGTGGCCGATGCCACCGATGGATTGGCAGGACTTCGGCACATGCCAAAAGGTGTGATGTTGAGAAAGGGCACGCTGTCCTGCACGTTGCCGGGTGGGCCGGCCGGCATCGCAGCCACCTTCGGCGTCGCGTTGAACGCCGAAGGCGCGAGCCCCATCGAGCACGAGACCTGGGCTCCGCTGCACACCTGCTTGGGCATTCGCACGCTCCTTCGTCCTCGGACGGTTTGCACCGTTTCCAGCTTAGCGGCGCACCCGTGGAGTTCAAGCGCCAGGCGGCAGATTCGCGCTCGGCTACACGGCCGATGGAGGTTCGTCGTACCTCCACAGGTCTAGCGCCGATGGCCTGATTGCGCCGGCCAAACCTCGGGAATATGGTTGCGCTCCCCGATCCCGAGGGATGCTTTTCGAAGGGTGCAAGGTGATCGACACAGCGCTTGATTTCATCGCCGACGAGGTCAATGCCCACCTGCGCAAGCGCACGGGCAGCGAGCTCGGTGCCGTGGACATCGGCCCGCTGGTGGACGACCGCGGCAACTGGGTCGGCGTCGTCGACACCACGCGCCTCACGCTGTTCCAGATCGACGAAGAGCGCGTGCTGCGCGACCAGATGCCCGAGCGTGCCATCGTCGCCGGCCGCGAAGTGATGCTGCCGCCTCCGCTCAAGCTCAACCTCGTGCTGCTCTTCTCGGGGCGCTTCCAGCAGTACGCGCAAGCGCTGCGCACGCTCTCGCACATCATGGGTTTCTTCCAGGCGCGGCCGTTGTTCACGCCGGCGGACAGCCCCGCATTGCCGATGGGGCTGGAGCGCGTGGCGCTCGACCTGCTGAGCTATGGGCCCGAGCAGTTGAACCAGATGTGGACCTGTCTTGGCGCGAAGCACTTGCCTTCGGTGGTGTACCGGTTGCGGCTGGTGGCGCTGCAGGACATGGAACCGATTGGTACGGGCATGCCGGTGACGTCGATTCAAACGTCGCTGCACGGACGCTGAAGACCATGGCCCGCATCGACTTCCGACCCCTCTGGACCGTCGAGGTGCAGCACGCCTTCTTCGGCGGCGCCTGCGACACCATCGAATTCCTCGTGCCGCCGTCCACGCAGCGCGCACTCGCAGGTGCCCATGCCATCGCGCGGCAACGCGATGGCCGCCTGCACATCCTGTACGAAGCGAATGAAAGCGCCCAACCGCTCTCCCCGCTGGCAGGCCGCACATTCCTCTTCGGCCTGCAGCCACGCGAGCCGTCGTTCGAACTCATCACCGTGCCCCTCGGCCTACCGCCGGGCGACACGGCGCTCTGGCGCAACTCGCCCGATGCCGACGCACTCACCGGTCCCGCAGCAGTGCGAATGAGCGGCGAGCAACTGCGCATCGAGCCGCGCTCGGCGCTGCGCCCGCTGACCCTGCGGCTCTTCGACGCCACCGACACGCAGCGCGCGCAGGCCGTGCTCAACATCGGCGAAGAAGCCTGGACCCCGTTGGGCCTCTTCACCCGCGGCATCTGGCGCGTCGAGGAAGACGATGGCAACGCCGCACCCCAGAGCTGGCGCCTGCAGGTCGAGCCGGAGCTCATCGGCGCCTGGGGCCTGCTCGAACTGACGGTGGATGCCGGCCACATCGCCGATGGCCACGCTTTCACGCTCGCCTTCGCCGCGCGCAGCGACACGCTGCGCTACTACGTCGTGGCCAACCGCTTCGGCGAGGCGGAGTTCAACCAGGTCCAGGTGCTCGACAACGGCTTTTCCGCCGAGTCGCGCCCCGCGATCCAATTCAACCGCGTACTGCCCGCCGCCTTCGGGCCCGGGCACCTGGCGCCCGGCTTGCTCGACCCCTCGGGCAGCGCGCGCATCGCCCTGTTCGAAGCCCAGGCCAGCGTCGCGCGCCGCGCGCGCGGGCCGTCGGGGCTGGAACTGCATCGCAACGGCGACCTGCTGATCGGCAACCTGCCGCAGCCCGGCGCCGACCGCCCCGACGCGCAATTCGTCGTCCACCTCTCGCAATCCTGAACCACTTCCTCAGCACCGCAAAGGAGCCTTCGCCATGCCGACCTACCGCACGCCCGATGTCTACATCGAAGAAATCTCGGTCTTTCCACCTTCGGTGGCCGAGGTCGAGACCGCGATCCCGGCCTTCATCGGCTACACCGGGCAAGCTCGCAAGGTGAGCGCTGGCGACCTGTCCAACCGGCCCACCAAGATCTACAACTTCGCCGAGTACGAGCAGTACTTCGGCGGGCCCGACACGCCCGACATCGACGTGGCGCTGGTCGCGGATGGCCCTGGCTTCATCGCCACGGTGACCCCGCCCGAGATCACGTACCTCATGTACTACGCGGTCAAGATGTTCTTCGACAACGGTGGCGGCAAGTGCTACATCGTGTCGGTCGGCGGCTATGCCGATGCCATCGAGCTTGCCGACTTCACTGCGGGCCTGGACGCCGTCGCGCTCGAGGACGAGCCCACGCTGCTCGTGTGCCCCGAGGCCATTCAACTCGGGGGAACGGGCTACGACACCATGTCGCAGAACATGCTGATCCAGTGCGGCACGCTGAAAGACCGCTTCGCGATCCTCGACCTCTTCGGGGGCGATGCCGCGCAGGACAACGCCGCACTCACTGCAAACCGCGCGCGTGTCGGCAACAACAACCTGAAGTACGGCGCGCTCTACTACCCGTTCCTGCGCTCGAGCTTCAACCATGCGGTGATGGGCCTGGGCACCAATGTCAACGTCACCATCGGTGGCGGCGCCGCGGCCACGCTCGACACGCTGCAGACCACGGCCACCGCCGCCTTCAACGCCGCCAAGGCCGCGCTGCTCGACCACTACATCGTGGTGCCGCCCAGCGGCGCGGTGGCCGGCGTGTATGCCGCCACCGACACCGCCCGCGGTGTCTGGAAGGCCCCGGCCAACGTCGGCCTGGCCGACGTGGTGGAGCCCACTGTTCGGCTGGACAACGCGCGCCAGGACGAGCTCAACGTCGATGCCACCACCGGCAAGTCGATCAACGCGATCCGCGCCTTCGCGGGCAAGGGCACGCTGGTATGGGGTGCGCGCACGCTAGCCGGCAACGACAACGAGTGGCGCTATGTGCCGGTGCGGCGCTTCTTCAACATGGTCGAGGAGTCGGTCAAGAAGAGCACCTACTGGGCCGTGTTCGAGGCGAACGACGCCAACACCTGGGTCAAGGTGCGCGGAATGATCGAGAACTACCTGACGCAGAAGTGGCGCGAGGGCGCACTCGCAGGCGCCACCATCAAGGACGCCTTCTTCGTGCGCTGCAGCCTGGGCACCACGATGAACGCGCAGGACATCCTGGAAGGCCGCATGAACGTGGAGATCGGCATGGCCGCGGTGCGGCCCGCCGAATTCATCGTCCTCAAGTTCTCGCACAAGCTGCAGACCAGCTGAGCGACACACCCATTCATCGATCGATTGATTGAAATTCTCGAGGAGCCGACGCCATGCCGCAGCAATACCCTCTTCCCGTCTTCCACTTCACCGTCCAGTGGGGTGGCACACGCCTGGGCTTCTCCGAAGTCAGCGGGCTCACGCAGGAGAACCAGGCCATTGAATACCGGGACGGCTCGTTCCCCGAGTACTCGTCGATCAAGATGCCGGGCCTGCGCAAGTTCAACAACGTGACGCTCAAGCGCGGGATCATCAAGGCCGACAACGACTTCTTCAAGTGGCTCTCGACCGTCAAGCTCAACCAGGTGGAGCGGCGCGACGTGGTGATCTCGCTGCTCAATGAAGAGCATGCGCCGGTGATGACCTGGAAGATCCACAACGCCTTCCCGGTGAAGGTGGAAGGGCCGGGCCTGAAAGCGGCCGGCAACGAGGTCGCGATCGAGTCGATCGAGATCGCGCACGAAGGGCTCGAACTGCAGAACGACTGACGGACCGATCGACAGGCCTCGTCATGTTCACGCCTCCTCTCGGCTTCCACTTTAAGGTGGAAGTGCTTGGCATCACGCCCGTAGCGGACGACCTTCGGTTCACCGAGGTGGGCGGCCTCGCGCTGGAGATCGCCACCGAGGACATGCCCGAAGGCGGCGAGAACCGCTACGTGCAGCGTTACCCCGGCGTGGCGAAGTACGGCGACCTGGTGCTCAAGCGCGGGCTGCTGAAGGACAGCGAGGTGTGGAACTGGGCGCGCCAGTGCATCGAGGAACTCGACATCACGCCGCGCGACGTGGACGTGACACTCCTGAACCCCGAACACGAGCCGCTGATGACGTGGCATGTGGTGGGCGCCTTTCCGACGAAATGGTCGATCGCGGATCTCAACGCGTCGGCCAACACCTTCGTCGTCGAGACGCTGACGCTGGCCTACAAGTATTTCCGGATCGACAAGAGCTGAAGGAGCTTTCCATGCCCATCGTCGTCGATGAAGTGGTGATCACGGTCGAGGTCGGCAATGCGGCCGGTGGTGGAACCGCGACACCGCCTGCGCCGGCGGACGACCGGCAGGCACTGGTAGCGGAGTGCGTCGAGCGGGTGCTCGAAATTCTTCGTGACCGCGAGGAGCCTTGAAATGAAGCTTTGCTCTCTTGTTCAGCGTCGCAGGAGCCATTCAGGGCGCGATCCCGCCGACGGGGTACCTTGCTCCGCGAATGTCCCCCGGCCTTCGGCCTCCTCCTTGATTTCGCTGCGCAAGGCACCCCATCGGCGTGCTCGTTATACAGAGCAGTCGTTGATCGGCCAGTACCACAGCCGCGCCTCTGGTGCACAGGGCATCGGGTGCTCCCCGCAGCGAAATCAAGGAGGAGGCCGCAGGCCGGGGGACATTCGCGGAGGGGAGTACCCGGTGGCCTGTGCACGCGCCCCGAACAGCAACACCCGCAGATGGAGTCACTGACATGCCTTCAGGACATCTCGAAAAACTGCTGGTGCAGGCCTTCACCACACCGGACTGCGCCACCGGCAGCCAGATCGACACCTTCGAGTCGTACGTGAACCCGAGCGAGATCACGCTCGCCTACGAGATGGAGTACGACGCCGCGCAAGGCTCGGGCACCACCGGCAGCCGCATGGACTTCAAGAAGGTCAAGCCCGGCGACATGTCGCTGAACTTCTTTCTCGATGGCACCGGCGCCAACGGCGTGAAGATCGACGTGCAGCAGCAGGTCGAGAAGTTCCAGACCGTCACCGGCTACAACGGCGACATCCACCGGCCCAACTACCTGCTGGTGGCCTGGGGCACGATCCAGGTGAAGCGCTGCGTGCTCAAGAGCGCATCGATTGCGTACAAGCTCTTCAAGGCCGACGGCACGCCGCTGCGCGCGACCATCGCCGCCACCTTCGTCGATGCGGTGGAAGACCAGACGCGCGTCGCGCTCTCGCAGGATTCCTCGCCCGACCTCACCCATGTGCGCGTGCTGCGCGCCGGCGACACGCTGGCCGCCCTGTGCGCGCAGATCTATGGCGACCCCGCGCTCTACCTGAAGGTGGCGCGCGCCAACAACCTCGACGGCGTGCGGCATCTTCCCGCTGGCACGCGCGTGCGCTTTCCGCCGCTGCGCAAGTGAGCGAAGGACGAAACATGCCCAACGCTGTCGCTGCCCCACCTCCGCCGCCCGCCAAGCCCGCGGAGCGCACGCTCCCCATCAAGGCCGAGCACCGCGAGTTCACCGTCAAGGTGAACGGCGATCCGGTGCCGCGCGAGCACGCGCTGCATTCGGTGAGCGTGGTGGCCGCGGCCAACCGCATCGCCTCGGCGCAGCTTGCGTATGTCGATGGTGCGGCAGGCTCAGGTGACTTTCCATTGAGCAAGCTCGACCTGGTGAAGCCGGGCGGCACCATCGAGATCCTGGCCGGCAGCGGGGCCGACCCGACGTTGGTGTTCAAGGGCGTGATCGTCGGCCAGCGGCTGCGCATCCGCGAGGCCTCGTCGTCGATGCTGGTGATCGATTGCCGCCACGCGGCGATGAAGCTCGCCCAGGTGCGCCGCAGCGCGAACTTCTTCGACCAGACCGATGGCGATGTCATCGAGTCGCTGCTCGGTGCGGCCACGGTCGATGCGGAAGTCGATGCCACCACGGTCACGCACAAGCAACTCGTTCAACACGACTGCACCGACTGGGATTTCGTCGTCACCCGGGCCACCGCCAACGGGCGCATGGTCTTCACGCGTGGCGAAAAGCTCTCGGTGAGCGAGCCGAAGATCGGAGCTCCGTCAGTGCAACTCCAATTCGGTGCGACCCTGCTCGAGTTCGACGGCGGCATCGACGCGCGCATTCAGGCGCAGGCCGTCAAGACAGTGAGCTGGAATCCGGCCGACCAGGCCGTCGAGGAGCAGGAAGGCGAGGCGCCTGCCTTCAAGTCCACTGGCAACTTCCAGGCCGATGCACTGGCCGTCGATGCGGGTTCGGAGACGGTGCTGCTGCCCCACAGCACCCTCGATGCCCCCGAGGGCGTGGCGCTCGCGAGCGCAATGCGGCAACGCGCGGCGGTCGATCTCGCGAGCGGCCGCGCCATGTGCGTCGGCATCGCGACCGTCCAGCCCGGCGACACGGTCAAGCTCGGTGGCGTGGGCGACCGCTTCAGCGGTGACGTGCTCGTCACCGGCGTGCGGCAGGTCTTCGACACGCAACGTGGCTGGAAGACACACCTGCAGTTCGGCAGCGCCGAGCCTGACCCCGCGCTGCGGGAGCGCCTGCAGCGCCAGCGCACCGCCGACCTGCTGGCACCGGCCGCCGGCCTGCAACTGGGCGTGGTCACCGACAACGAAGACCCGCAGGGCGAGTTCCGCGTGCGGGTGCGGATGCCGCTGGTGAACGGCGGCGACGACGGCGTCTGGGCCCGCGTGGCCGCGGCCGATGCGGGCAGCAACCGGGGTCTCTTCTTTCGCCCCGAGATCGGCGACGAGGTGCTCGTCGGCTTCCTGGACGACGACCCGCGCCACCCCGTGGTGCTGGGCATGCTGCACAGCAGCGCCAAGGCCGCGCCGCTCGCGCCGAGCAACGACAACCACGTGAAGGGCTACACGAGCCGCAGCGGCATCGCACTGACTTTCGACGACGAGAAGAAATCGCTCACGCTCGCCACGCCCGGCGGCAACACGCTGGTGCTCGACGACCAGGGCGGCGGCATCACGATCAGCGACAGCAACGGCAACAAGATCGTGCTCTCGCGGGACGGTATCGCCATCGAGAGCGCGAAAGCCTTCTCGGTGAAGGCGAACACCGAGATGAAGTTCGAGAGCGTCGTCAGCACCGACGTGAAGAGCATCGGCGTGGTCAAGGTCGCGGGCTCCGCGCTGCAACTGGGGTAAGGCCATGGACGACACTCCGCTCTTCCTCGGCCGCGGCTTCGGTTTTCCGCCGTCGTTCTCGAACGGCCAGGTGCGCATGGTCGAGGACGAGGTGGACATCCAGGAGAGCCTGGCCATCCTGTTCGGCACGGCGCCGGGCGAACGCGTGCTGAACGCCAAGTTCGGGCTGGACCTCTCGCCGCTGCTCTTCGAGCCGCTGAGCACCACGCTGCGCACGCTGCTCGAAGACCGCATCACCACCACGCTGCTGATCCACGAGCCACGCATCCGGGTGCTTTCACTGGCAGTGGACGATTCGCGTGCGTTCGAGGGGGTGCTGCAGATCCGGCTCGACTACACGGTGCGCAGCACCAACACCCGCTTCAATCTCGTGTTCCCGTACTACCTGGGCGATGCGAACGAGCTGCGCGATCGCGTGGTTCCCGCGCTGCCGGCGAGGAGTTGAGATGGCCGCCCAAGACCTCCTTGACGCCTTCGCCGCCGCGCCCGGAACGGCGCAGGTCGAGCGCGACGATCCGCGTCTCGCGCCCGCGTCCACGCCCATCGACGACCGCAGCACGGTGCAGCTGCTGCAATCGCTGCACGCGTTGGCCGGCCTGATCCAACACCACGAGCAGTGGCCCGTGTCGGCGACGCCCGGCAATTGGCAGCCCTACTTTCCGTCCGGCGACATCGCCAAGCTCGAAGCGCTGGTGCAGAGCACCGACGGCAAGCAGCAGCCACATCACGGCCTGCTGATCGCGTTCCTGCAGTTGCTGGCCCGACCGCAGGCGCGGCTGAACGACTTCACCGCGCAGCACCTGAACTACCAGATGCAGCGCGTGCTGGGCTTCGCGCCCCGCGGTCCGCAGCCGGACCGCGCGCACCTGGTCTTCGAGCTCAAGAAAGGCGCGGCGCCAGTCGAGATCGCCGCGCCGCAACTGTTCTCGGCCGGCAAGGATGCGACCAAGGTCGAGCAACTTTTCGCGCCGGTGCGCGCCGCTGTCGTGGGTCGCGCACGGGTGGCACGGCTCGCGAGCATCGTGCGCGATGGGCAGCGGCTCCTGTTCGCGCCCGTGACCAACTCGGTCGATGGACTGGGTACGCCGCTCCCACCCGCCGCACCGCACTGGCCGCCCTTCGGCCGCACGGGACTGCCGGCCGCGCCGGTGGGCTTTGCCATCGCTTCGCCGCTGCTGCGTCTGGCCGAAGGCGCGCGCACGGTGCGGCTCAAGTTGCGGCTGTCGGGTCTTCCCACGGGAGTGAATGCCTCGGCGCTCGCTGCTGCCTTCGATGCCCACCTCACGGGCCCGGCCGGCTGGATCGGCCCGCTGCCGATGAGCGGCAGCCTGAGCGGCGACCTGCTGACGCTCGAAGTGGCCGTCGGCCCCGCGCAGCCTGCCGTGGTCGACCACAACCCTGCGGCTCATCTGCATGCTTTCCCTGCCGCCCTGCCCGTCATCCAGTGCCTGCTGAAGCCGGGCGCCGAACTCGCCTACAGCGCGCTCGAAGACGTGACCGTGCGCAGCGCGAAGGTGACGGTCAACGTCAAGGACATGCGCGCCCTCACGCTGGAGAACGACGACGCGCCGCTCGACCCGAAGAAGGCCTTCCTGCCTTTCGGCGCGCAGCCCACGGTCGGCTCGCGCTTTCACGTGGGGTGCGCCGAGGCGCTGGCCAAGCCGGTCACCTCGCTGAAGATCCACCTCGCCTGGCAAGGTGCACCGGCCGACCTGCACGACTGGTACGAAGGCTATGCACGCCGCAGCACGATGAGCAACGGCGTGAGCACCGCCACCAGTTGGCGCGATGCCTCGGGCACCGAGCACCAGGCTGCCAACGTGACGCTGATCGCGCGTGCCCCGGCCTCCACCACGCTGAACGTGATCGCCGGCGCGGCGAGCGGCATCCAGGCCTATGCGCCGGCGATGCAGATGCAGTCGCTGCTCCAGGGTGGCAGCGCGATGGCAGCGCATGCGGCGGTGTCGATGCAGCTCGCGCAGCCGGTGGCGCGGTCGATGTCGTTCATGTCGAGCCCGGTCGCCGGGTTCACCGGCATCGGCGCGATTGCCAACATCACCGGCATCACGGCAATCCCCGGGCTCTTCGGCAGCCTTTCGAACTCGGCGCTCGCCGCCGCCACGCCCAGCGCACCGCGCGCCGGGTTCGTCACCGTCTCGCTGATCGACGACCTGCTGCATCGCGACTTCATGCGCGACGCCACCTCGGCCGCGACCGCCGTGCCGCCCAAGGTGCTGAACCCGCCCTATACGCCCAAGGTGCAGGAGATCACGCTCGACTACACGGCCGAAAGCGACGAGAGCCGCCTCGCCGATCCGTCGCAGGCCGCGTTCACCGACACGGACGTGCAGTTCTTCCAGATCGATGCGCTGGGCCTTGCGCGCGAGCATGCATGGCTCAGTACGCGCCGGCCATGGGCGCCGCAGGGCGGCATCGGGCTGCTGCCGGCGCATGCGGCATCGGCTGAATTCCTGATCGCGCTCGACGGCGCGCAGGCGGGCGACTCGCAAAGCCTGTTGATCCAGGTCGCCGAAGGCACGGCCGACCCGTTGGCCGAGGCAGCGGGCATTCAATGGTCGGTGCTCGCCGACAACGCCTGGCGCACGCTCGGCACCGGCGAGCTGGTGCAGGACGACACGCGGGGCCTGCGCGCGAGCGGCCTGGTCGGTCTGGTGCTGCCGCGCGAAACCACCACGGCCAACACCCGCCTGCCAGCCGGCCCCGTATGGCTGCGCGCCACCACGAGCGGCGCGCCGCATGCGGCCTGCGACATCGTCGGCGTGCATGCCAATGCGATCGAGGTGGTGTTCGCCGACCAGGGCAATGACCCCGCGCGCCTTGCGCGTGCGCTCCCGCCCGGCAGCATCGCGAAGGCGCGCACGCCGCTGGCGGCGGTGAAATTCATTGCCCAGCCCTACGCCTCGTTCGGCGGCGCGCTGCAGGAAGACGACACCTCGCTCTCGCGCCGCGCCGCCGAACGGCTGCGCCACCGCAACCGCGCGGTGAACCGGTGGGACTGCGAGCGGCTGGTGCTGCAGGCCTTTCCCTCGGTGCACCGCGCCAAGTGCATTCCGCATGCGAGCGACAGCTCGTGGCTCGCGGCCGGGCACCTCACGATGGTGGTGGTGCCGGACCTGCGCAACCGGCCGACGGGCAACCTGCTGCAGCCACGCGTCGACCTCGACACGCTGGCACGCATCCGCGAGCACCTTGCGGCGCGCTGCGGCCCGCAGACGCGGGTACATGTGCGCAACCCCGGCTACCGGCCGGTGCAGCTCGATTTCAAGGTGCGGCTGCGGCCGGGTTTCGGCTTCAACTTCTACGGACCGCAGATCGACCAGGCCCTCGTGCAGGCGCTCTCGCCCTGGGCCTTCGACAGCACGACCGAACTGGGCTTCGGCGGCCGCGTCGTCCGCTCGGAGCTGCTCGATTTCGTCGAGGCGCTGCCGTGGGTGGATTTCGTCACCGAATTTCGCCTGACGCTCGAAGGCGACACGCGCGACCGCGACGAGATCGTTCCGGACACGCCCGACGCGATCCTGGTCTCCGCTCCTTCACATCGCATCGTGGAGCTCTGAACGATGTTCGACACACCAGACACCATCAGCGCGCTGCCTCCGATCTCGACCGCACCGGAGGCCGATCCGGCCTTCGACCCGCGCGCGCTGTTCGACGAGGGCCTGGCCACCGTGCGCCGCCTGTCGCGCGGTCTCTGGACCGACCACAACACGCACGACCCCGGCATCACGATGCTGGAGGTGGCCTGCTATGCGCTCACTGAGCTGTCGTATCGCCACTCGCTGCCCATCGAGGACCTGCTGACTGCGCCCGGCGAAAGCAATGCGCTGACGATGGGACGCCTGCACTCGCCGCGTACCGTGCTGCCCAACCGCGCGCTCACCGAGCTCGACTGGCGCAAGCTGCTGATCGACCTGCCCGATGTGAAGAACGCGTGGATCGAGCCGGTGACGGATTCGCTGCTCTACGCCGACCTGCGCCTTCGCGAACTGCGCACGACGCCGCCCGCGCATCCGGCCTTCGAGCCCGTGCCGCTGGCGGGGCTCTACCGCGTGCGCATCGAGTTCATGGACTCGGTCAACACGCAGGTCGAGCGCGCCGAAGTGCTCGCCTCGGTGCGCAACACGCTGGAGACCTCGCGCAGCCTCTGCGAAGACTTCATCGAAGTGCGCCCCGTGCGCGCCGAGTACTTCGCGCTGTGCGCCGAGATCGATCTCGAAGGCGATGCCGATCCCGTCGAAGCCGCCGCGCGCCTGCTGTTCGACATCGGCCAGGCCATCGCGCCGCCCGTGCTCAACCACGACCTCGCCACGCTGCTCGCGCGCGGGCTGACGCTGCCCGAAATCCTCGACGGCCCGCTGCTCGAACACGGCTTCATCGACGACGCTGAGCTGCAGGCCACCGCCTTGCCCGCGGAGCTTCGCCTGTCGGACCTGATCGGCGTGGCGATGGACGTGCCGGGCATCCGATCGGTGCGCAACATGCTGCTGAACCCGCTCGTGCGCACGGACGAGAACGACGAGGACGCGCCCGACGCCGACCCCACCGACGTGCAGGCCGACGCGGCGCCGCTCGCCAACGCCTGGCGCATTCCGGTGCGTGCGGGCCGCTTGCCGCGCCTGTCGCTCAACCAGGGCCGGCTGGTCTTCGCCAAGCGCGGGCTGCCGGTGCAGGGCTGGAACATCGCCGACATGCCCGCGTCCGTGGCCGTGCGGCTCGCCGAACTGCGCGAGGCGGCGCGCGTGCGCGTCGAGCGGCAGGCCGGCACCGACGTGCCGCTGCCCGCATCGGGCCGCGCCCGCGTACTCAACGCATGGACCTCGTTCCAGCAGGACTTTCCGGCCGTCTACGGCATCGGCCCGCAGGGCCTGGGCCTGCGCGCCACTGCCGAGCGCCGTGTGCAGGCGCTGCAGCTCCAGGGCTGGCTGCTGTTCTTCGACCATGCGATGGCCGGGCAGTTGTCGATGCTCGCAGGCGCGCGCCGTCAGCTCTCGGTGGCGCCGGTCGACCTGCAGGCCGTGGCGCAGCGCTTCAGCGGTGCCGGCAACGACCGCCACACGCTCTCCGCGCAGATCGTGACGAGCATCGCCGACGACGAATTGCTCTACCCCGCTGGCGCAACGCCGCGCATGCTGGCCGATGCGATCGAGACCAGCGCCGATGCCGCAGCACGGCAACAGCGCTTGCTCGACCACCTGCTGTCACGCGTGGCCGAGGACTTCGCCGACTACGCCGGTGCCATGGCCTCGGCCTTCGGCTACGATAGCGACCGGTTGATCGGCGACCGTTGCCGCTTCCTGCAGGAAGTGGCCGAGCTTTCGCGTGAACGTGCGGGCGCTTTCGAACAACGCCCCGCCACAGCGGCCGAGGTATGGAACACGCCCAACGTCTCAGGCCTGGAGCGCCGCGTGGCGCGCCTGCTGGGCATTGCCGACTTCACGCGCCGCAGCCTGGGCCTGCAGAGCTACGACACCTACAACGAGATCGACGCGGTGCCCGACAGCGTCAACGAGTTCCGCTTCCGCGTGCGGCATGCGGTGACGAACGCGATCCTGCTCTCGTCGAGCACGCGCTACCCAACGCCCGAGGCGGCGCGCGCGGCGATGATCCTCGCGATCGAGCGCGCCCAGCTGCCCGCTGGCTACCAGCGGCTGGTGACGGCGGGCGCCGAGCCGAAGCCTTACTTCAACATCGTCGATGCGGCGGGCGAAGTGATCGCGCGCCGCATCCAGTACTTCGACAGCGCAGCGGCGATGGAAACCGCCATCGGCGACCTCATCACCTACCTCGCGGGCCGATACGGCGGCGAGGGGATGTACCTCGTCGAGCACATCCTGCTGCGCCCGCGTGCCACGACCGACCGGATGTTCGACATCTGCGCCGACGCCGGCTGCGACGACTGCAGCGACCTCGATCCGTATTCCTACCGCGTGCACGTGCTGCTGCCGGCCTATGCCGGGCGCTTCCAGGACGAGGGCTTCCGCCGCTTCGCCGAGGAAGTGATCCGTGCCGAGATGCCGGCGCACATCCTGCCGACGGTGTGCTGGGTGGGCAGCAACGACATGGCCGAATTCGAGGGCGCGTGGCGCAACTGGCTGATGGTGCATGCCGGCTTCGGCAGCACCACCGAGGCCACACGCCAGGCACGGCTCGATGCGCTCATCGACGCGCTGCAACGCGCCAAGAACATCTACCCGAGCCGTGCGCTCTTCGACTGCACGAGCGACGAAACCAAGGCGCCCTTCATCCTCGGCCGGACCTCGCTCGGCACCCAGCCGTCGGGCGGCAACTGAAGCGAACGTCAAGCGAACTCAAGGAGTCACCACCATGGCCGATCCACTGCAAGTGCTCAGCAGCCTCGAGACGCTGGCCGACCACTACACCGTCTTCGAGCCCGACCAGGTGCTCACGCACGGGCAGCTCAACAGCGTGGCCGACTTCTGGGGCGACCAGGTGCGGCTGTCGCGCGTGGCGCTCTCGGGCGTCGGGCTGGTGACGGGGCTGCATGTGTCGCGCGAAGGCACCGGCGTGCGGGTGACGCGTGGCTTTGGCGTCAGCACCGACGGCGACCTCACTACGCTCGCGGCCGATACGCTGTACGACCGCTTCCGTCCCTACGACACGACCGCGCCGGTGTACCGGCCGTTCTACCGCGGCACCGCGGCGGACGGTTCGCCCACCGACATGATCGCGCTGCAGGAGCTGGTGCCCGTGGGCGAGAGCGACGTACTGGCCCAGCCGCTCTCGGCGCTGCCCGGCCCGCTCACCGACCGCGCGGTGCTGATGCTGATGGAGAGCGTGGTCAACGACCCCGACATGTGCAGCGGCACCGACTGCGACAACCTCGGGCGCGATGCGCTGCACCGGGTGCGCCTGCTGCTCATTCGCCGCAGCGATGCGCAGACGCTGCTCGACCGCCTGCCGCTGCGCCCCGCGAGCGAGGCCGCACAGGCGCTGCCGCCGGTGGCGATGCGCCGGCCCGTGCTCGGCAGCAACATCGTCAACACCGCGCTGCTGGCCACGCGCTTTCGCGACAGCACGCGCTCGTCGCTCGAAGACCTGCAGCGCGCCCTGCCGACGCTCAACGCCAACTGCCCCGAGGTGCTGGCCGACATGTTCGGCGCTGATCCCACCGCGCGCTGGCTCGGCGCGTTGGCATCGCTCTCCACCCAGTTCGCCAACGCGACGAGCGGCCTCCAGAACTGCTATGGCTTCGTCAAGGACCTGATCGACCAGTGGAACGCGCTGCGCGAGGCGCTGCTGGCCGACGATGCGGTGCCGTTGCCGAATGTGGCGGCCTTTCCGAAGCACCTGCTGCTCGGCGCCACGGCCGCGCCGCGCGAGCAACGCACGGGGCTCTACCCATCGCCGCTGGACGCCACGGCGCGCGAGCGCTCGGCACACGCGCGCTTTCACGCTTGGAAGTTCGATGCGTTGATCGCGAGCTTCCAGATGCCCACCGACACCACGGTGCGCGTCACACCCAGCCTGTCGGATGCGCATCCGCTCGAAACGCGCGCGATCCCCTGGTACTACCGGGTGCTGGAGACCACGCCGATCCACGCCGCATGGAACTTCCGCCTTTCGTCGCGCCACCACGAGGGCCAGAACCTCGGCTACCGCGCGACGGCCTGGGCCAGCACGGCGCGTGCGCGCGACCCGCTGGCCTTCGCCATCGGCGGCCACGACTTCTTCCGCATCGAAGGCCACCTGGGCCGCGTGGCCGAGACAGTGACGGCCGAGCTGCGCCAGCAGGTCGTCGAGCGCAACCTGCCGTTCCAGGTGCAGGCGGTGCTGGTGCACACCAGCCGCGACCGCCTGCGCGTGCGCCCGCCGTTCCGCTACACGCCGCTGCACAGCCTGCACTACCTGGTGCGGCAGGACGTGGCCTTCCGGCTCGACGAGAGCGAGCAGTTCGGCCAGCGCCACCTTGCCGACATGACCGAGGCAGTGAAGGCGCAGCTGATTCCCGCCACCACGAGCGGCGGCACCTCGGTGGTGGCCAGCGCGCGCCTGGCCGGCGAAGCCGTCAGCAGCGCCAGCAAGGCCGCATCGCCCGTGCTGGCCAAGGCCAGCTACAGCGGCTACCGCGCCGCGGTGGCAAGCGACCAGGGGCCGGCCTTCAAGACGAACTACACCGCCTCGCTGGTGTCGGTGCGGGAGGCGCGCGCGAACCTGAGCGACCTGTCGCGCGCGGATTTCGTCTCGCCCTTCGATGGCCTCCTCAACACCAACCAGCCGCACTGGATCGACTGGCTCGACGATCTCATCCTAGACCAGGGCAACAAGGCCGACGACAAGCTGCTGCTCTCGCGCTTCGTGCAGGACCACCCGGGCCTCGACCACCTGGGCGGCGTGTGGCGCGGCGGCACCTTCGTGCTGGTGTACGACGACCAGGGCCGCGTGGTCGGCGACTTCACGCTGCCCTACCCGGCCGCCGAGGCCGAGGCGCCCGAGACCGACGACCCGCCGCTCACCCGCCCACCCTATCGGCCGCCGCTGGCGGCGGGCAACGGCATCCGCGCGGTACGGCCCATCGACCTGGTGGTGAAGGACCGCTTCACCTTCGAGCGCGAAGGCTTCCAGAAGGACCTGGACCTGCAGCGCGCCGGCATCGAAGGGCTGGTGAAGGGCGCGTTCGTTCCGAGCAATGCGGTGGACCCAAAGACGCGCGGCGTGCTGGACCTTACTGGCGATTCGTACCTGGACCTGCAGGCCGCCGAAATGACGCACCAGCGCGAACGCGTGAAGGACTTGCAAGAAATGATGACCCAGCCCGGCCTTTCGAACGATGTGCGCACGCAGGTCGCGCGCGACCTCGACCGCGCGCAGCTCGACTTGGCAGAGACGCTGGGCGGCGTGGCGGCGCAGATGGTGACGGCCGGTGTCGACGTGAGCACTCCGGCCGGCAAGCAGTTGACGCAATCGATGACGAGCAGCATGGCGACGATCCAGAGCCCGGCGGCGAAGGCGCAGGTGGACACGCGGCTTGCGACCGCACAGGGCCGTGCCGCGGGCAATCAGGCGGCCGTGATCGGCAACCTGCGCAACATCGGCCGCTGAACATGGACACCCACCGCGTTCGGCGCCTGCGTTGGCGGGCCTCGGCTTCGAACCCGGCCGAGGCCTTTGCGCTGCGCACGCTGTTGCGGGAGCAGGGGGAGGTTTGCGAGGCAGCACTGGACCGGGCGTTCGACAAGGCGGTGCCGGTGGACGAGGTGTGGCACCTGCCGAAGCTGGCGCTGGAGGTTCGGCTGGCGGACCTCCGGGGGCTGTCGGCGGGCGAGTTGTCCGAGCGCATCGAGGCTGCGGTGCGCGCGGCGCTGGCTGCGGCGGAGCGTCCGGTGAAGCGCGGTGCGCGTGCTGTGAATGCGGGACACGAGGGCCGAGCAGGCATGTCGCCTGCCACGTCGCCCTTTCCCGAAGCGGACATCGCTTCGTCGCAGCGCTCGACCGCCGTCGAGGTGCGCCAGGCCCTGAAGCACTACATGGCAAGCGGGCTCCTGCCCTGGACGCTCGCCGGCCTTGCGCCCGAGGAGGCGCAGCGCGTGCTGGCCAAGGCGGCGGTGCGGGTCGCGGAATCGGTGGCAAACGGCGCCGAACCGCTGCGCTCGGTGCTGCCCGACGCGACCGATGCGCGCGCGGCCTTCGGCGCGCTGCTGCGCTGGTTGCCCTTGCTGCCCGCCACGCTGCGCCGCCGCTTGCTCGCGGTGCATTGGCCGCCGCTGCCGCCGAGCCCTGCGACGCTGGAAAGCTGGCGCGCATGGATCGATGACGACGCCGTCGACCGTATTGAATGGCAGGCGATGTGGCTCGCCGCGCCGCTCGGCGCCGCTGCGCTTCGCGAGCTTGTGGCTCAGCAGCGCGCGGTGGCAGGCGCACCGCCGTTTCTTGCGTCGCTGCAAGAAGCACTTGTTGAAAAGCCGAACCGGCAAAGAACTGCTCATCCGCTCTCCAAGAGCATCGGCGCCAAAGTCTCCTCCGCGCAGGCGACGGAAGAGCCGCCGCGCCCAGAGCAGAAGCATCCATTGCAGAGCGACACCGCAACAATCACCGAGCCCCTGCTGGTCCCGCTCGCCGGCCTGGTCCTGCTGCACCCCTGGCTGCCCCGCATGCTCGCCGGCTGCGGCGTGCTCGACGAAAGCGGCAAGCGGATCCTCCCCGCCGAACTGCCCCGCGCCTGCGCCCTGCTGCACGCGCTGGCCTGCGACGACGCACCCATCGCCGAGCACCAGTTGCCCTTTGCCAAGCTGCTGCTCGGCCGCCCGCCCGACGAGCCGCTGACCACCGTGCTGCCCGCGCTCTCGCTCGCCGACTGCGAAGAAGTCGATGCGCTGCTCACCGCCGTGCGCGACCACTGGAGCGCCCTGCGCGGCACCGGCATCGACGGGCTGCGCCTAAGCTTCCTGCAGCGCCGCGGCCTGCTCTCGCGCGGCGACGGCACCTGGCACCTGCGCATGCAGTCCGAGGCCTTCGACATGCTGATGGCGATGCTGCCCTGGCGCATCGAACAAGTGCGGCTGCCCTGGATGCCGAAGCTGCTGATCGTGGAGTGGCCTGCGCCATGAAGCCCACCGACATGCCGCCTGTCAACGCCCGTGTCGACACCGACACGCTCGAAGCCGAGCTCGAATGGCTCGCGCATGTGATCGAGCTGCGCCTGCACCACTACTTCCATGAAAAGGCGCCGGGCTCGCCGCCCCTGCCCGACACGCTCGCGCCGCCACCCCCGCTGCGCCCCAAGGCGGGTCCGTATGCGGCCGCGCTGCAGCGCCACGGCTTCGACGCCATCGAGCGGCTGCTGATGATCCTCGCGCTCGCGCCTCAACTGCGCCCGCAGTTGCTCGACGTGCTGGCCACGCAGAACGCCACCACGCAGCGCCCTTACACCGAGTTCGGCGCGCACGTGGGGCCGGGCGGCGCGATGCTGCCAACGGTCGAGACGGCCTGCTTCCTGCTCGCGGGCGACGACCTCGCGCGGCGCTTCGAGGCGTTGCAGCGCCTGTCGTCGCAGCAACGCCTTGCGCGCGACGACCTGTTGCGCACCGAGACACCGGTGGTGCTCGAGGCCGGTGGCCTGCTGCAGTCGCTGCTCGTGCCCTCGCCCGCCTTCCTCGCCGAGGCATTGCCCGGCCCCGCGCTGCCGGCGCCGACCGACCGCACCGCGCTCGCCACCCGCGTGCAGACGGGCCTGCGCTGGGAAGACCTCGTGCTGCCCGCCACCACGCTGGGGCAGCTCGAAGACATCCATCTCTGGCTCACCCACGGCCAGCGCCTGCTGCACGACTGGGGCTTCGGTCGGCGCACGGGGCGGGGCCATGTAAGCCTGTTCCACGGCCCCTCGGGCACCGGCAAGACGTTGTCGGCCTGCCTGATCGGCGAGCGCTGCGGGCGCGAGGTGCACCGCGTCGACCTGTCGCTGGTCGTCTCCAAGTACATCGGGGAGACCGAGAAGAACCTCGCGCGCCTGTTCGATGCGGCCGAGCGCGACGGCTGGATTCTTTTCTTCGACGAGGCCGATGCGCTCTTCGGCAAGCGCACCAGCGTGAGCGATGCGCACGACCGCTATGCGAACCAGGAGGTGAGCTATCTGCTGCAGCGCATCGAGGGCTTCGACGGCGTGGTGATCCTTGCGAGCAACCTGCGCCACAACATCGACGATGCGTTCCTGCGTCGCTTCCAATCGGTAGTGCAGTTCCCGCTGCCGCGCCCGCCCGAGCGGCTGCGGCTGTGGCGCGAAGGCATTCCCGATGCGGTGCGGCCCGACCCGGCGCTCGACCTCACGCGCCTCGCGCAGCAGCACGAGCTGTCGGGCGGCACCATCGTCAACGTGCTGCGCTATGCGTGCCTGCGCTCGCTGGCGCGCGGCGACGGCCTGCTGCGCGCCGAGGATGTGGACGAAGGCGTGCGGCGCGAGCTGCTGAAGGAGGGCCGCGCGCTGTAGCGGGGACGCCCATGGCCGACACCGCCACCCAGCCCTCCCCCACGCGTGCGGCATTGCGTGTGCCCGATACGCGCCGCCCGCCGCCAAGGCGCGTACCACCCGCCACCTCGAAGCCCGCAGCGCCCGTTGCGCCGGTGCGCGTGTCCCAGCCCTCGGACCCCGCCGAGCGCGAGGCGGTGCGCGTCTCGCAGCGCGTGCTCGCCATGGCGCCCGCCGCGGCGACACCGCAGGCACGCCGCTTCGCCAAGACCGTGCCGGCGCGCGGCTCCGCACGCAGCCTGCTGCCCTCGTCGCTGGGCGTGGGCGCGTCGGTGGGGCAGCCGCTGCCGCGCCATCTCAAGCACGACATGGAGCCGCGCTTCGGCGCCGACTTTTCGGCCGTGCGCGTGCATACCGGCGATGCGGCCGCGCGCGCAAGCCGTCGCCTGAACGCGGCCGCCTTCACGGTTGGGCATGAGGTGTTCTTCGGCCGCGATCGCTTTGCGCCCGGCAGCGTCGCGGGCCGCGGCCTCATCGCGCACGAGTTGACGCACACCATCCAGCAGGGCGGCGCCGCGCAGCCCGCTGCAGGTTCCGCTGTGGCGCACCGCAGCGTCGACACCACCGTGCGCGTGCGCAGCGAACCGCAGGTGCAGCGCCTGGGCGTGCAGGACGCGCTCGATTACTTCGCCGGCAAGGCCGACAGCATTCCCGGCTTCAGCATGTTCGCGCTGGTGCTGGGCATGAACCCGATCAACGGCCGCGCGGTGGACCGCTCGCCGGCCAACGTGTTCCGCGCGCTGGTGCGCTTCGTGCCCGGCGGCGACCTGATCGTGCGGGCGCTGGACACCTACAGCGTGTTCGACAAGATCGCCAACTGGTTCTCCCAGCAGGTCGACAGCCTCGGCATGGTCGGCTCCACCTTCAAGCAGGCGGTGTTCGACTATGCGGACTCGCTCGGCCCGGGCGCCCTGCTCGACCTGGGCGGCGCGTGGGACCGCGCGGTGCGCATCTTCACGACGCCGTGGAACCAGATCAAGACCTTCGTGGGAGGCCTGGCGAGCGACATCCTGACGCTCATCAAGGATGCGGTGCTCAAGCCGCTGGCCGCGCTGGCCGCGACCACGCCGGCCTACCCGCTGCTCAAGGCCGTGCTCGGCAAGGACCCGGTGACCGGCGACGAATCGCCGGGCGATGCGCAGGCGATCCTCGGCGGCATCATGACGCTGGCCGGCCAGGGCGAGGTGTGGGGCCGGGTGCAATCGACCGGCGCCATCGGTCGCGTGGTGGCCTGGTTCAACGACGCGAAGAAGGCGCTGGTGGGCTTCGTCAAGCAGATTCCGGCACTCGCGATGGCGGCCTTCACTTCGCTGGAGCTGATGGACATCGTGGTGCTCCCGCGAGGCCTGGCAAAAGTCGCCGCCGTGTTCGGCAACTTCCTCGCAAGCTTCATCGGCTGGGGCGTGGACTCGGCGATGAAGCTCGCGGAAATCGTCTTCGAGGTGGTGAGCCCCGGCGCCTGGGGCACGATCCAGAAGACCGGCGGCGCGCTCAAGAAGATCATCAAGGACCCGCTGCCCTTCGTGAGCAACCTGGGCAAGGCGGCGAAGCTGGGCTTTCAGAACTTCGCCGGCAACTTCCTCACGCACCTGCAGAACGGGCTGATCAAGTGGCTGACCGGCTCGCTCTCGGGCGTCTACATCCCCACGGCGCTGTCGCTGCCTGAGATCGTGAAATTCGCGTTCTCGGTGCTGGGCCTGAGTTGGGGGAACCTGCGCGGCAAGCTGGTCAAGGGCATCGGCGAGACCGCGGTGCTGGCGCTGGAGAAAGGCTTCGGCATCGTCAAGACGCTGGCCAAGGAAGGCCCGGCGGCCGCCTGGGTGCAGGTCAAGGCCGAGCTCGCCGCGCTCAAGGACCAGGTGATCGAAGGCATCAAGGGGATGATCATCGAGGCGGTGGTGACCAAGGCGATTCCCAAGCTGGTCGCGATGTTCATTCCGGGTGCGGGCTTCATCTCGGCCATCGTGTCGATCTACGACATGGTGATGGTGTTCATCAACAAGATCTCCGAGATCGCCGCGGTGGTGAGCGCCTTCGTGGGCTCCATCTCGGCGATTGCGGGCGGCAACATCGGCGCGGCGGCGGGCAAGGTGGAATCGGTGCTCGCGGGCGGGCTGTCGCTCGCGATCAACTTCCTCGCGGGCTTCGCGGGGCTGGGCAAGATCGCCAGCAAGATCAACGGCATCCTGCAGAAGATCCGCGCGCCGGTGGACAAGGCGCTGGATTCGATGGTGGCGTGGGTCCGGAAGATGGCCAAGAAATTCCTCGATGCGCTGCTGGGGAAGAACAAGAAGGGCAAGGACGGCAAGCCCGACGAACGGACCATGCAGCAGAAGCAGATGGACCTGGACAAGGGCATCGCCGAGGCCAACAAATACCTCGAGGACGAAGAGCTCGATCCCTCGGACGTCAGCAAGAAACTGGGCGCCATCCAGTCCAAGTACAAGCTGACCAGCCTGAAGCTGAAGACGGATTCGAAGACCGAGGAGGACGAGACCGATCACGTCGAGGGCGAGGTCAACCCCCGCAAGAACACGGCACCCAAGAAGAAGATCATCCGGATGAAGAAGGTGTCGGTCACCTTCAATTGCGACACCAAGGAATACGACGCCGGCGAGTTCCAGGAGCAGCTGAGCGGGCAGCAGTCGGGGCTCAACAAGATGAAGGTGGACAAGTGGGCCGCGAACCGTGCCGCCTACGCGGCGCGTGCCGCTGCAGCGGCCTCCGGTTCGGGTCGCGACCCGAAGGGGGCGACCGCACAGAAGAAGTTCCGCGAACAGGAGCGTGAGCGGTTGATCCTCGAACGGATGAAAGGCGGCATGGCGCGCGGGAAGGCGGAACGGGAAGTTGCCGCGTTCATGAAGACCCAGGCCGCACTGCACGACCCCGACCAGATTGCAGGCGGCGATCCCACCAAGATCAGGAAGCTCGGCTCCAAGTACATCAACTCTTCCATCGGATCGCAGTGGAAGAACAATGTCGCGACGATGGACGCCGAGGTCGCCAAGATACCTGCCAAGCGCAAGCCAAAGCTGAACATGAACGTGCAGCTGAAACTGAACCAGAGCTAGCAAAGTTCGCAAACCCAAGGAGACGGTCCGCAAGACCGGAAAAGCCCATGCCGCAATTTGCAGAGTTCAAGAAGAAACACGGCCCGGCCGGCGAGTGCCGCGCCGTCCCCGCCAAAACCCTGGCCGCCTATCGCAAGAAATTGCCGGAGCCGCTGATCGCCGACTGGGAAGAGACGGGCTGGTGCGCCTATGGCAAGGGATTGATCTGGCTGGTTGATCCGGACGACTTCAAGCCCGCCGTGCGCGAATGGCTGGGCTCGGCAACCAAGGGGACGGTGTTCGCGCGGTCCGCCTTCGGGCACCTCCTGGTGTGGAACAGCGAAGGCGCGCACCTGCTCGATCCGCACTATGGAACCATCGCCAAGCTGATCGACGATGTCGGTCTCGTCTTCAACTACTCGCTGTGCAGCGCCAGGTACCTGAACAACGTGCTGGAGCAGAAGCTCTTCGACAAGGCCGTGAAGAAGCTGGGACCGCTCGCGCACGACGAGTGCTATGGATTCGAGCCCGCACTGGCGCTCGGCGGCGACGGGACACTCAAGACGCTGCGCAAGGTGAAGCTGCTGGAGCAGCTCAGCCTCCTTGCGCAGCTGACGGACGAACTGAAGCGCGTCTGAGCTTCCCGTCCAAGGCCGGTCAGGCAGCCAGCGAGCCTTCCGGAAACTCGATCTGGATCTTCACGTCGCCCGCCCGCCCTGCCGCCGCTTCCTCGAAGGCCTGGATGCCGTTCTCGAACGCGAAGGTGCGCGAGATGAAGGGCTTCACGTTCACCTGTCCCGAAGCGATCAACGCGAGTGCGCGCGGGAAGATGTTGGCGTAGCGGAACACCGACTCGATGCGCAATTCCTTCGCCTGGATCGCGACGATGTCGAACGCCACCTTGGCGGGCGGACAGCCCACGATCACGACGCAGCCGCCGGGGCACGGCAGCTCGAAGATGCCGTCGTAGGCGCGCGTGCTGCCGCTGGCTTCGAAGACCACGTTGGCGCCCCAGCCGTCGGTCAGCGCCTTCACGGTTTCGGCGAGGTTCGCCTCGCGCACATTCACCGTCGTCACTGCCGGGTTGTCGGCAAAGAGCGCCAGCTTCTCGGGCACGAGGTCCGCGAGGATCACGCGCGCCGCACCGCCGGCCAGCGCCGCCAATGCGGTCATCGCGCCGATGGTGCCGGCGCCGATGACCACCGCCACGTCGCCCGGCTTCAGCGCGGCCTTCTTCGCCGCCTGCAGGCCGATGGCCAGCGGCTCGACGATGGCGCCTTCGCCGAAGCTCACGTTGTCGGGCATGCGAAAGGTGAAGGCCGCCGGGTGCACCACGAAGGGCGTGAGGCAGCCGTGGATCGGCGGCGTGGCCCAGAAGCGCACGGCGGGGTCGAGGTTGTAGATGCCTTCACGGGTGGCGCGCGAATCCATCTCGGGAATGCCGGGCTCCATGCAGACGCGGTCGCCGGGCTTCAGGTGCGTGACTTCGGCGCCCACCTCGGCGACCACGCCCGAGGCCTCGTGGCCGAGGATCATCGGCTCGTTGACGATGTAGGGGCCGATGCCGCCGTGCTGGTAGTAGTGGACGTCGCTGCCGCAGACGCCCACGGTGTGCATGCGGATCTTCACGTCGCGCGGCCCCAGGTGCAGGGGGACGTCGACGTCGCGCAGCGTGAGTTCGTGCGCCTTTTCCAGGACCAGTGCTTTCATTTCCGTTTTCTTTCGCTCGAGAGTGTGTTTCGGTTGTCGGTGTTCAATGCGAGGGGGTGCTGTCGACGCGCAGCGATGCGCCGGTGTCGATGTCGAACAGGTGCACCTGCTCGGGATCGGCCACGAAGCTCACGCACTCGTGCGGGCGCGGGCTCTGGGCCGAGGGCATGAGCGCGGAGATTTCGTTGCCGTCTCCGCCAAAGCTCACCAGCACTTCGTTGCCGAGGTATTCGATGAGCTGCACCTCGCCACAAAAGCCGCCGTCGCGGCCGCCGTTCGTGTCCACCCGCAGGTGCGCCGGCCGGATGCCCAGCGTCACACGCTCGCGGCCTTCGAGCGCGAAGCGACGGGCGTTCACATGCACGACACCGCTTCGGCTGCTCAGTTCGAAATGGCTACCCTCGTCCTTCACCGACATCTCCACCAGGTTCATCGGCGGCGTGCCGATGAAGCCGGCCACGAAGGCCGAGCGCGGACGCTCGAAGATTTCCTTGGGCGAGCCGACCTGCTCGATGCGTCCGTCGCGCAGCAGCACGATGCGGTCGGCCAGCGTCATCGCCTCGTGCTGGTCGTGCGTGACGTACACCGTGGTGGTCTTCAACGTCTGGTGCAGCTTCGCGATCTCGATGCGCATGTGGTTGCGCAGCTTGGCGTCGAGGTTGGACAGCGGCTCGTCGAACAAGAACACCTTGGGCGTCTTGATCATGGCGCGCGCAATGGCCACGCGCTGCTGCTGGCCGCCCGAGAGCTCGGTGGGCTTGCGCTGCAGGTAGTGCTCCAGGCCCAGCGTATCGGACACCTCCTTGATGCGGCTGTCGATCTCGGCCTTGGGCACCTTCAACCGCTTGAGACCGAAGGCGATGTTGTCGCGCACGGTCATGTGCGGGTAGAGCGCGTAGTTCTGGAACACCATGGCAATGCCGCGCTCCTGCGGCGGCAGGTCGTTGACCCGCCGGCCTCCGATGTGCAGGTCGCCGCCGCTGATGTCTTCCAGCCCCGCGAGCATGCGCAGGATGGTCGACTTGCCGCAGCCCGAAGGGCCGAGGAACACGACGAACTCGTTGTCGGCCACGTCGAGGTCGAACGCGTGGACGACCTGCGTTTCCCCGTAGCGCTTGATGATGTTGTGACAGCTGATTGCAGACATTTTTTGTTCTGGAGAAAGAAGGTGATGCGGCTCATGCGGCCTCCCGCTTGCGCTTGAACGCGGCATTGAGAAAACCGCTGAGCACGCCGACCATCAGGAGCGGCGGCACCGACAGCAGGATGACCGAGGCATTCAAGATGCCCCAGGGCACGTCGCGCCCCAGCTGGCTGAGTTCGGAGGCAACGATGGGCAGCGTCTTGGCGTCGGAGGTGGTGAGCATCAGCGCGATGAGGAACTCGTTCCACACCAGCACGAAGCCGAAGGCTATGGCGCCGATGAGCGAGCGCGCGGCAATCGGCAGCGACACGCGAAAGAAGATCGCGTAGGGCCCATAGCCATCGACCCTTCCTGCCTCTTCCACCTCCTTGGGCACCGCCTTGAACGCCGGAATCGCGAGCCAGATCACGGTGGAGAGCGTGAGCAGCGTGTACGTCACGATGAGCGCGAAGCGCGTGTCATACATCTCCAGCTGAAGCCAGATGACCATCAACGGAATAGCCACCGCCACCGGCGGCAGGAAGCGCATCGACAGCACGAAGAACTGGATGTCGTCGGCCCAGCGCAGCGGATAGCGGGCGAGCGCATACGCGGCCGGCAAGCCCAGCACCGCGCCGATGACGACGGCCGCGCCGACCACGAGGATCGAGTTGACGAGCCCCTGCGCCACGGCCTCGCGCCCCAGCACGTAGGCGTAGTTCTCCAGCGTGGGCGTGAAGAAGAACTTCGGCACGGCCGAGACGATGTCGACCCGGTTCTTGAACGAATTGAGGAAGGTCCAGAGCACCGGCACCAGCGCGGAGAGGCCCGCGACGATGAGCACCAGCCGCGCGAGCAGCGTGCCGGCGGAGAGAGTCGATTTCCTTTTCATCACGAGGGCCGCGTCCATTTCCAGATGTAGGTGAAGGCCACGGTCGAAGCGACCATCATCAGCACGGCCATGCTCGACGCGTACGAGATGCGGCCTGACTCGATGAAGCCTTGCGAGAAGGCGTACATGTCCAGCGTCTCGGTCGAGATGCCGGGCCCGCCGCGTGTCATCACGTAGATGAGGTCGAAGGCTCGCAGCGACTCGACCATCTTCACGAAGGTGAGGCTGATGAGCGGCGCCTTGAGCATCGGCAGCGCGACGTAGGCGTAGACCTCCCAGGTCTTGGCGTGGTCCATGCGCGCGGCCTCGAAGGGCTGAGGCGGCAGGGTCTCAAGCAGCTTGAGCACGATGACGGCGAAGAACAGGCCCCACTGCCACACGTCCACGAAAGCCACGGTGAGCAGCGCCGTGAGCGGATTGGCCAGCAGGTCCAGCGGCTCGCCGGTGATTGCCTTGTACGGATAGGTGAGCAGGCCGAACAACGGATGGAACGCGAACTTCCAGACGAAGGCGGCCGACACGCGCGGCAGCAGCACCGGCACGATGAACAGCATGCACAGCGCATTGCGCCAGCGCGGTGTGGTGTTCTGGAACAGCAGCACACCCAACAGCACCGCGACGGCCATCGTCGAGGTGACCGTCAGCACCTCCCAGATGAGCGAAACGCTCACCGAGTTCAGGAAGCGCCGGTCGGAGAACAGCTGCACGTAGTTCGAGAACCAGACCCAGCCTGCATCGGCCTGGCCCAGTTCCCGGTCCTGCAGCGAGATGACGATCGCGAAGATCGTCGGCACCAGCGCGAGGACCGCCAGCACCAGCAGGCCTGGTCCGATGAAGACGACCGGCAGCCTGGTCTTGTTGTTGCTTCGCGTCTGCTTCACTTCTTGCGCCGTGCGATCAGCTGCTTCGCATAGGCCTCGAGTTCATCGAGCCCGCCCTGGATGTCGGTGCGCGAACCGGTGACCAGCTCTTCGAGAATGATTCCCCAGCGATCGCCGAGGTCGGGCCAGGCCGGGTCCTGCCAGAAGTTCACCGCGGTCACCTTGCCGGTGTCGGCCAGGGCCTTGCCGAGATCGGCGCCGTAGCGCTTGGCGAACTCGGGGCTGCCCAGCACGCTGGTGCGGTTGAGCTCGCTGAACTGGCCTTCGGCAAGACGGCGCTGCTCCTGCTTCTTCGAGGTGGCCCAGGCAATGAACAGGCCCGCGCACTTCTTCGCCTCTTCGGTCTTGTTGGCCTTGGTGCCGATCGCGAGGCCATGGCCGTAGCCGCCGCCGGTCAGCGGCGTGGGCGGCGGCAGGTAGGCCACCTTGCCGATCACGGTCGAGGTCTTGGGATCGAGCGCATTGCCGGCGAGCGGCGTCGACTCGACCAGCAGCGCGACCTTGCCCGCGAGGAAGGCACCGGTGGATTCGTCCCAGCTGCCGGTCTTGGTGCCGGGTGCCGAGTACTTGAAGAGCTCCAGGTAGGTCTGCGTGGCCTTCAGCGCGGCGGGCGAATTGAAGACCGGCTTGTCGCCGTCGAACCACTGGCCGCCATAGCCGCGGAAGAACGGCATCCAGCGCCACACGTTGGCGCCCGAGCCGCGCTGGCCGCGCAGGGCCACGCCGTAGATGCCGTTGGCCGGGTCGTTGAGCTTCTTCGCGGCGGCAACGAACTCGTCGAGCGTGGTGGGCGGCTTGACGCCGGCCTTCTCGAGCAGGTCCTTGCGGTAGACCAGCAGGTCGCCACCGCCGGTGACCGGCGCGAACCATGTTTCGCCCGCGAAGGTCGCGACCTTCTGGCGGCCGGGGTCGAAGTCGGCGTAGTCGTAGTCGGCCGGGTAGTACTTGGAGAGCGGCACGATCCACTTGGACTGCGCGAACAAGGGCACGTTGGCCTCGTCCACGTAGTACACGTTGTACTTGCCGACGGTGGAGGCATCGGCGCGCGTCTTGGTGCGGCGGTCGTTCTCGTTGAGGTTGTCGATGGTGAACGAGGCACCGCTCAGGGCCTTGAACTCGTCCTTGTACTTTTCGAGCAGGGTAAGGCCGTCGCGGGGCTGGGAGAGCACGCGCACATCGTCCTTGCAGGCCTGCTGGGCCTGAACGTGGCCGGCTGCGGCCAATGCCGCCAGCAGCAATGCGCCAGCGGTGATGCGGCGGGTGTTTCGGTGGGTCATCTGCTCGTCTCCTTGACTTCTTTGTGAGGGTGACGAAGCGTAGGCAGCGAAGGCCCGAACCCGCGTACACGTGCGCCGGGGGACTGGTATTTCGATGACCAGCGGACTTGGGGTTTTGCCGGGGGTGCAAGGTGCTAATCAGTTTTCGCTCATTGCAATCCGAAGGTTTGCAGGCCGAAAACGCCGGCGAAGAAATAGCGCGGAATCGACTACTTCCCCTGTATCGACGCTGCATGCGATCCCCGCTGTAATCCACGCGGCCATTCGCCGACGTCACAAGCGTCGGCCGGCCGGTATGTGTCTATCCCTTACATCACCTTTTGTGGAATGCCTATGAAAACCAGACTCAGAGTTGTCGTTGTCGCAGTGTTGGCGTTGGCGGGGCATGGCGCCTTTGCCGCGGATGCGGACCCGGGCAAGCAGGCGGCCATCGACCGCGCGCTGGGGTTGATCCAGAGCAACCCCTCGAGCTTCAGCGTCGCGACGCCCGCCCCCACTTCCAATCGCACCCGCCGCTCGCTGGACTTCCAGGGCGCGGCAGGCAGCGCGGCAGCGCCCGCCGAGGGCGACCAGTTCAAGCCGCGCGACGTGATCGTGGACAAGGACGGCACCGAACACGTGCGCTTCGACCGCTTTCACAACGGACTGCGCGTGATCGGCGGCGACGTGGTCGTGCATTCGGTGCGAGGGCAACTGACCCAGTCCAGCCTCACGCAGGGCAGCCCGATCCACCTGCCGGAAACGCTGGCCAGGGTCGATGGGCGCATCGTCATCCAGAACGCGCCCGACATCGGTGCCGAGCGCGCAAGACGCATTGCCAGCGAGCGCTTCGCCAGCGCAGTGACGCGCTACGACACGCCCGAGCTGGTGGTCTTCGCCCGCGACGAAAAGCCGGTGCTGGCCTACGAGGTCCGCATCTACGGCAGGGCCACGGCCGCACATGGAAGCGCGGTTGCGTACTACGTCAACGCGGCGGACGGCAAGCTGCTGGACGCCGAAGACCTGGTGCACACCGCAGCCGCCACAGGCGCGGGGAAATCGCTGTACTACGGTGAGCTGCAGATCACCACCGACCAGACCGGCAACAACGCCTATCGCATGGTCGATCCAACGCGCGGCGGCGGCGAGGTGATCGATGGCCGCGACTCGGTGTACACGGACCTGTTCGATGCACCTGACCTGGCCCCGTTCACCAGCCCCGACAACAAGTGGGGCAACGGCGCCGTCACGGACCGCAAGACCGTCGCGGTCGACATCAACTACGGGCTGGCCAAGACCTGGGACTACTACAAGGATGTGCACGGCCGCAACGGCATCTTCAATGACGGCCAGGGCGTGCAGAGCTATGCGCACGTGCTGTTCACCAGGGACGACGGCAGCATCACGGGCGCCAACGCGGCGTGGATCGGTGCCTACCGCATGATGGTCTACGGCGATGGGCAGGCGGGGACCTCGCTGCCGAGGCCCGTGGTGTCCATCGACGTCGCCGGGCACGAGATGAGCCACGGCGTGAACCAGGCCACCGCGAACCTCGCGTATTCGCGCGATGCGGGGGGCTTGAACGAAGCGAACTCCGACATCTTCGGCACCCTGGTCAAGTACCACGCGAACAACGCGAACGATCCGGGCAACTACGTCATCGGCGCGCGCATCCTGGCCGCTGGCCTGCGCAAGATGTACAAGCAGGATCTCGACGGGCGCTCGTTTGCCTGCTACCCGCGAGGCGGTTTCAAGAGCGCGCTCGTGAATCCCGCACACGATCCACACCAGACCTCGGGGGTCGGCAATCGCTTCTTCTACCTGCTGGCCGAAGGCGCCGTGGTGCCGTCGACCGACACCCGCCTCACGAAGAACGACCTGGTGTGCAACGGCGACACCGGCGTGGCGGGCATCGGGCGCGACAAGGCCGGCAAGATCTGGTACCGCACGCTCACGCTGTACCTGAACGGCAACTCGACCTATCCGAATGCCCGCGTCGCATCGATCCGCGCGGCTTCGGATCTGTACGGCGCCAACTCGGTCGAGAAGGCCGCCGTGGCGCGCGCGTGGAGCGCGGTCCTGGTCGAATGACCAGGCGGCGGTGAAAGGCCCCGGCCGGCCGGCTCAAACGGCCGCCGGTCGGGCATCATCCGGGCCAGAATCGGTGCCCGCCGATTCATCCCTCTGCGCCCCAAGATGCAAAGTCCGAATCCCGCCTGGCATGTGCTAGTCGCCGCACTCACGGCGCTGCTTCTTCCATCCGCCGGCCATGCGGAGATCTACAAATGGGTCGACGCTAAGGGCCAGACGCATTACTCGGAGCGCAAGGCCGACGCAGGCGATGCCAGGACCGTGCAAGTGAAGCCCGCACCGGCGCCGCCGCAAGCCTCCGCACCGCGGGAAGACTGGCGTGCCTGGAGCAGAGCCTCGCCTCCGACGCATACGGCGACCGGAGCGCCGCCCTACGGGCCGCCCGTGGCAAGGCCCAGGTCAGTCTCGGGAGGAAGGGAAAACGGCACCGACGCATCGCGCTGCGCCCTCGCCAGGGATGTTCTCGCCGGGGTGCTGCAACACAGCAACGGCAAGCCCATCGATCAATACGACCGCGATGTGGCGCAGAACGACATCAAGTCCTTCTGCAAATAACCGAGTGATCCCGCAGGCGCGGGGGCGAATAACCGATTCCGACTGAACTCGGGTGCTGGAGCAACCATCGCCCTGGTGCCGACTCGGCCTCATTGGTTGCAATGTAAAACCGGATGGATAGAATTCAATCGGTCTTCTTTTGAAACCAGAAGCCGACATCCGACCTCTCAACCTCTTCCGGATTCGCCATGACCCACTACCGCTCCGCCACCTTTGACGGCCTGAAGATCTTCTATCGCGAGGCGGGCGATCCCGCGCTGCCGGTGCTGCTCCTGCTGCACGGCTTTCCGGCCTCGTCCTTCATGTACCGCGGGCTGATCGAGCGGCTGGCCCATCGCTTCCACGTGATCGCGCCGGACTACCCGGGCTTCGGCCACAGCGATGCGCCTTCGGTGGTCGAGTTCAGCTACACCTTCGACAGCCTCGCCGACATCGTCGGGAAGTTCACCGAGCAACTCGGCCTCGCGCGCTACGCCCTCTACATGCAGGACTTCGGCGGCCCGGTGGGGTTTCGCCTCGCCACCCGTCATCCGGAGAAGGTGAGCTTCCTCGTAGTGCAGAACGCCAATGCCTACGAGGAAGGGTTGCCCGACGATTTCTGGGGCCTCGCGCGTGCGCTGTGGAAAGACCCGTCGCCCGCCAACTACGCGGAGATCCGCGAAGCCGCCATGTCGGACGCGGCGCTGGAATGGAACTACACGCACGGCGCGAAGAACCCGGAACGCATCGACCCGGACAACTGGCTGCTGCAGCGTGCCCTGCTCGCCCGTCCCGGCAACAAGGACGCGATGGCGGCCCTGCTGCACGACTACGGCAGCAACCTCGCGTGCTACCCGGCTTGGCAGGCGTACTTCCGCCAGCACCAGCCGCCGACGCTGGTCGTCTGGGGCGCCAACGACGTGATCTTTCCGCCGTCGGGCGCATACCCCTATCAGCGCGATCTGCGGCAAGTCGACTTCAAGCTGCTCGACACCGGTCATTTCGCGCTCGAAGAACTGGGAGAAGTGATCGCTGCCCACATCGAACGCTTCCATGACGCCCTGAAGGTCTGAGTCCCATGGAATTGAACGTCGATGCGACCGCGGCCCGGCACGCGCAAGCACGGGCCATCGCCCCCGCCATCTCCGCCCCGATGGCGTTGCTGTTCGCAGTCGCGTGCGGGCTTGCGGTTGCCAACGTCTATTACGCCCAGCCGCTGCTCGACACGCTCGCGGCCACCTTCGGCATCCGCCCCGCCACGGTCGGCATCGTCATCACGATCACCCAGGTCGGCTACGGCCTCGGGCTGCTGCTCGTCGTGCCGCTGGGCGACCTGATCGACCGGCGGCGGCTGATCGTGGGGCAATCGCTGCTGTCGGTGATCGCGCTGCTCTGCGTTGCGCTGGCGCCCAGTGCGGCGATCCTGCTGCCGGCGATGGCAGCCGTGGGTGTGCTGGCTGTCGTGACGCAGGTGCTGGTCGCCTACGCCGCGATCATGGCGCCGCCGGGCGAGCGGGGCCGCGTGGTGGGCATCGTCACCAGCGGGATCATCGTCGGCATCCTGCTGGCGCGCGCCGTGTCGGGCACGCTGTCGGATCTTTTCGGCTGGCGCTCGGTGTACCTGGTGTCGGCTGTAGCCACCCTGCTGGTCTCGGGCCTGCTGTGGAAGGCGCTTCCGCGAAACGTGCGGCCTGCGGTGCGCATCCCGTATCCGCAGTTGATCCGCTCGGTGTTCATGCTCTTTGTCGAAGAGCCCGTGCTGCGCATCCGCGCGGTGCTCGCGATGTTGATCTTCATGGCCATCACGATGCTGCTGACGCCGATGGTGTTGCCGCTGACCGCGCCGCCCTTCTCGCTCTCGCACACGCAGGTGGGGCTGTTCGGCCTGGCGGGCGCGGCCGGTGCGCTGGGTGCTGCGCGCGCAGGCCGCCAGGCGGACCGCGGTCACGCACAGCGCACCACCGGCATCGGGCTCGTGGTCATGCTGCTGTCGTGGGCGCTCATCGCGCTGCTGCCGTGGTCCATCTGGGCGATGGTGATCGGTGTCGTCACGATCGACTTCGGCCTGCAGTCGGTGCACGTTTCGAACCAGAGCCTGATCTACCGCGTGCGCCCGGAAGCGCAGAGCCGGCTGACCGCCGGCTACATGATCTTCTATTCGATCGGCTCCGCCACGGGATCGATCACCTCGACGATCGTGTATGCCCATGCCGGATGGAACGGCGTCTGCATCGCAGGAGCCGTCACCAGCGGCCTCGCACTGGCGTTCTGGGCCGCGACCCGGCATCTGACACCGCCGGACTCGAAGCCCTGAAGGTTCAGGCCACGGTCGCGAGCGGCGTGTTCTGCGCGGTGCGCAGGCCGAAGCGGTCCTGCGCCTGCTGGCGGTAGGCCGAGGGCGTCATTCCTTTGAGTTGCAGAAAGCGCCGGTTGAAATTCGCGAGGTTCGCAAAGCCCACCTCATAGCAGATGTCGCTCACCAGCCGATCGGAGGTCTGCAGCATCTCGCAGGCCTTCGTGATGCGCAGCCGGGTCACGAAGTCGGTGAAGGTGCTGCCCATGTGCTTGTGGAAGTAGCGCGAGAAGCTGCTCTCCGCCATGTTGGCCACCGCGCACACGGCCGGCAGCGAGAGCTCTTCGGTCAGGTGCGCATCGAGGTAGTCGAGCACGCGGCGCATGCGGGTGTTGGCGCTGGGGTCGTCGTCCAGTGGGCCCGCGGCGCTGGATATCTGGCGCCAGTCTTCCCAGTTCGCGAGCTCGTGCAGCAGCCCGATGAATTCCGAGAGCCGCGCCATGCCCTCCTGGCCCTGCACGCGCACGAAGCGCTCGCGCATCCGCTCGTGGATGCCGAAGAACTCGATGCCGAGCTTCGCGCGGTCGAGCATCGGCAGCACCGCCTCCAGTTCGGGAAACAGGCCCGAGGCTTTGCGCAGCGGCTCGTCGCGGAAATGAATGACCATGCTGCGGTCGGCGATGCCCTCTGGCGGCACGTCGTGGGAAATCCAGGTGTGCGGCAACCGCCCGCCGACGAGGGCGACATAGCCCGGCTCGAAGCGTCCGATGTGGTTGCCGACGTACGAATCGCCGCTGCTGCGGTTGATGATCTGCAGCTCGTACTCGTCGTGGTAGTGCCAGCAGTCGAACGGCCAGGGCACGCCGTGCTGCAGGCAGCGCACCGAACTGCCGCACGCCGGCTCGAAACCGAGCCGGGGGTCGCGCATCAGTTCATGCTCGAGTTCCGGCTTTCGTGCATTGTTGTATTTGCTCATGGCGTCTCCCTGGGTGTGACCACGGGTTGCTTCCGAGCATGCGGCGTTGCCGGCGGCGGCCTGTCAGGCGCCGGCCACCTTCATGCGGTTGACCAGAATCGACCCCGTGGTCTTGGCGCCGAAAGTGTAGGCATCCGCGCCGATGGCTTCAATGCCCATCAGCATGTCCTTCAGGTTGCCGGCGATGGTGATCTCCTGCACCGGGAAGGCGATTCGGCCCTTCTCGACCCAGAAGCCGCTGGCACCGCGCGAGTAGTCGCCGGTCACGTAGTTCACGCCCTGCCCCATCAGCTCGATCACGAAGAGGCCGGTACCCAGCTTGGCGAGCATGGCGTCGAGGTCGTCGCCGTGCTTCGTGAGGCGCGAGCTCAGCGTCAGGTTGTGCGAGCCGCCGGCGTTGCCGGTGGTCTTCATGCCCAGCTTGCGGGCCGAATAGGTGGAGAGGAAATAGCCCTCAAGCCGGCCGGCATCGACCACCTTGCGGGCACGGGTGGTCACGCCTTCGTCGTCGAAGGGCGAACTGCCCTTGCCGCGCATCACATGCGGGTCTTCAGCCACGTCGATGTGCTTGGGCAGCACCGGCTTGCCGAGCGAATCGAGCAGGAAGGTGCTCTTGCGGTACAGCGCCCCGCCACTCACCGCCTGCACCAGCCCGCCCAGGAGGCCCACGGCCAGTGGCGACTCGAACAGCACCGGGCATTCGGTGGTCTTGATCTTGCGCGACTTCAGGCGGCTCAAGGCCCGTTCGGCGGCGTAGCGGCCCACGGCCTGCGGGCTGGCCAGTTCATCGGCCGAACGCATGGAGCTGTACCAGGCGTCGCGCTGCATGTTGTCGCCCTTGCCGGCGATGGGTGCCACCGAAATCGAGTGCCGCGAGCTGGCGTAGCCGCCGCGAAAGCCATGGGTGTGGGCGCTGAAGAAATGGCTCTGCTGGGCCGAGACGCCCGCGCCTTCGCTGTTGGTGATTCGCTTGTCGGTCGAGAGGGCGGCCGCTTCGCATTCCAGCGCCAGCTTGGCGGCCTGCTCGCTCGTCACATCCCAGGGGTGGAACAGGTCGAGCTCGGGGTGTTCCTTGGCGATGTCTTCCTCGTCGGGAAGGCCGCTGACCGGGTCTTCGGCGGTGAAGCGGGCGATGTCGTAGGCGGCCTGCACCGTCTGCTTGATGGCGCCTTCGGAGAAGTCGGAGGTGCTCGCGTTGCCGCGGCGGTGGCCCACGTAGACCGTGATGCCGAGCGACTTGTCGCGGTTGCGCTCGACATTCTCGAGCTCGCCCTTGCGGACCGAGACGCTCAGGCCGCAGCCCTCGGAGGCCTCGGCGCCGGCATCGGTCGCACCGAGCTTTTTGGCGTGGGCCAGGGCCGTGTCGACCAGGTTTTCGAAGAAGGAGCGGCTGTAGGCGAAGCCGGAATCGGCGCGCGAGGAGGATGTCGTCATGTGGTGGCTATGATACTTGCGCCCCCTATATCCCGTTTCCCCACTGTCTCCCCACGGTCTGTTGCGCACATTGCAACGCCGCACGGCGCGGCCCAGAATCCACCCCCATGTCCCGCAAACCCAAAAAAGGCTATTTCGTCCGTGGCCAGTTCGTCGCCGAAGGCAGCGAACTCGACCTGGAGCTCAAGCGTGAGCTCAAGGGCACCGACGATGCCAGCCGCACCGATCTCAAGCGCGAAAGCGACGAACTGCAAAAGCTCGGCACCGAGCTGCTCACGCTGCGCGCCGCCCTGTTCGACGCCCTCCAGCTGGACGAGAAACTGGTCGACGCCGTCGCCGAGGCCAAGCGCATCACCAATTTCGAAGGCAAGCGCCGCCAGATGCAGTTCATCGGCAAGCTGATGCGCAAGCTCGACGAGCCCACGCTGGAAGCCGTCAAGCTCGCCCTGACCGAGCAGAACAGCACGCCGGCCGCCGAAACCGCGGCCCTGCACGAGGCCGAGCGCTGGCGCGACCGGCTGATTGCCGACGACGACGCCCTCGGCGGCTGGATCGAGACCCACCCCGCCACCGACTCCCAGCAACTGCGCGCCCTGGTGCGCCAGGCCCGCAAGGACATGAAGACCGGTCCGGCCGGCGAGGCCCCCCGCCAGGGCAAGGCCTACCGGGAGATCTTCCAGCTGGTGAGGGAGCAACTGGCCGTGCATGGCGGCGACGACCACGCCGCGGCGGCTGCCGTGCAGGACCGGGAAGAGGACGCATGAGTTCGTCGTTCGACCCGGTGCGTATCGGCATCGTCTCCGTCAGCGACCGCGCCTCCAGCGGCACCTACGAAGACAAGGGCCTGCCCGCGCTGAAGGAATGGCTTGGCCGGGCGCTGAAGAACCCCATCGAATTCGAGCCCCGGCTGATCCCTGACGAAGCCGCCTTGATCAGCGCCACGCTGATCGAACTGGTCGACGCCGGCTGCTCGCTGGTGTTGACCACCGGCGGCACCGGCCCCGCGCTGCGGGACGTGACGCCCGAAGCCACGCTGGCCGTGGCCCACAAGGAAATGCCCGGTTTCGGCGAGCAGATGCGGCAGATCAGCCTGCGCTTCGTGCCGACCGCGATCCTCTCGCGCCAGGTGGCGGTGATCCGCGACAAGAGCCTCGTCATCAACCTGCCCGGGCAGCCCAAGTCGATCGCCGAAACGCTCGAAGGGCTGAAGGATGCCGACGGCGCGCAGGTCGTGCCGGGCATCTTCGCGGCGGTGCCCTACTGCATCGACCTGATCGGCGGGCCGTACCTGGAGACCGACGACGCGGTCTGCAAGGCCTTCAGGCCGAAGTCGGCAATTCGGCCACCGCGCTGAACGCTGCGGTTACTTGACCAGCGTCAGCAACGGCGCGCCCTTGTCCTTGACCATCGTCACCAGGAACTTCGCGGGCTTGGTCTTGCTGGCGTTGCGGCCGATGGTGTGGATGTCGTTCGGGCCTTCGTAGAAGGTCTGGCCGGGGGTCAGCGTGACCTCCTTGCCGCCCTTCACGCCCATCACGATCGATCCTTCGAGCACGTAGATGAAGGCGTGGGCGTCGTGGCGGTGGACCGGATCGACCGAGCCCGGCGGAAAGTCCACGATGAACGAGATCGCCTCCTTGCCGGGCATGTCCGCCAGGTCCTTGGTCATGAGGACGGTCGCGGCGGCTTCGGGCGCCGCCTGAGCGGGCATCGCGGCGAACACGCCGAGTGCGAGGCCGAGGGAGATGCAGGTCTTCTGAAAGCGGGTCATGGGTTGTCTTTCCGGCCCGCGTCGCGGGCCTTGAATCAATGAATGGACAGGCAGGTCGCCAGCGGCTCAGGCGCGCGCACGCTGCGCAAGCCAAGCCTCGAAGCGGGTCGCCCCCAGACGCGGGGCATTGCCTGGCGTCAGCGATCGATCGTCGAGCTGCACGCCGAAGTAGCTCGCCGCCGCATCGGTGACGACCGGACGCTTGTCGCCGGTCGCTGCGAACAGGCGGCGCACCAGCGCGTCGAGCGGCAGCGCCTCGGGGCCCGCGATCTCGATGCGGCCCCGCGCGGGCGACTCGGCCACCACTGCGGCCAGCGCGGCGGCGACGTCATCCGCCGCCATCGGCTGGATCAGTGCGTTCGAGAGCCGCACCTGGCCGTCCCGCACGCTCCCGTCGGCGATACCGGCCACGAACTCGAAGAACTGCGTGGCCTGCACGATGGTCCAGGGCACGGGCGAGGCCTCGATCAGCTCTTCCTGGCGCTGCTTCGCGCGGAAATAGCCGCTGGCCAGCAGGCGATCGGTGCCGACGACCGACAGCGCAATGTGGTGCGCCACGCCGGCCTCTGCCTCGGCGGCAAGCAGGTTGCGCCCCGCGGTGTCGAAGAAATGCAGCGCCGGCTCGTCCGCGAACGAGGGCGAATTCGCCACGTCGACGACGACCTGGGCACCCGCCAGCGCCTCCTTCAGGCCTTCGCCGGTGAGCGTGTTGACGCCCGTGGAGGGCGAGGCGGCGTTGACCTCATGGCCGGCGTGGCGCAACAGGGCAGCGAGCTTGGAGCCGATGAGGCCGGAGCCCCCGATGATGACGATCTTCATGGTCGATTCCTCGGTGAAAAGGGGTCAAAAAGGTACGCCCCCCGTGGGCGTCCATGCAAGCAAGACGGCCAGCGGGGGGCGTTTGTGACAGCGGGATCGGAAACTCGCTGAAGATCACTCGACTGCGGGTGACGGTCCTCTCATCGGCCCCATCGAAAAAGGGGCGTTGAGCATCTGGTTTGGCGAAGACCAAAGACCACTTCGAACTCAAGGCGGCCCAGTGGCAAACGGCTACAGTCGCGTTTCTGTCGCAAAAGGGCCCCTGAGCGGAAGTAGACGCCTCTCGAAAACAGACCTTCGCAGGCTGCGTTAACTCAGTGTCCTTTACAGACTTGGGCTCAAGAATACTGCGGACGCTCGACCATTCCCTCGAAGATCGCCGTACCGGCGAGCACCCCTCCCGCCGCTCAGAACACCCAGTGAACCTTACCGCGCAACGCTGGTGTGTTGCCGTCGCAGTGCTGTTCGAATCGAAGATCGATCGACTTCAACTCGCCACCGAGATAGGTGACCTCGTCCACAGAAAACCACCCCCTGGCCTTGCTGCATCCACGCCCATTGCCATACCAGGTCAAGCCGCCCTTCGCCTGGTTGTGGAACGGGTAGGCGTTCAGGTCACCGTAGTACCCGGGCTCCAGTCGAGCCACAGATTTCATCGCGTTGAAGATGCCCGACCAATTGCCGACGTTCACTGACAGGCGTCCTTCTATGGCCTTGATCGCCGCGGCGGAAGTTGGCGGCGTGTAGAGGTAGGACGCACCACCGCCGATGTAGTCACCCAGATCGCTCACCAGATAGACGTAGTTGCCGGTCGCCGGAGTTTCGCCAGCTGCTGGTGTCCATAGGCCGGTCGGAGGCGGGTTGACCGGCCCCGGCGGCTTGGACACGTCATAGGCGCTCCAATGAATCTTGCCGTGCAATGCCGGCCCCTCGCCTTCGCAGTGTTGCTCGAAAGACAAATCGAGGGCCGTGAGGACGCTATTGACGTAGGTGGCGCTTTGGATGGTGAACGAACCAAGCAGCACATTGCAGCTGCGACCCTCGCCGTACCAAGCCATCCCTCCGGCCGTCGGCTCATGGACCGGATAGCGCACAAGGTTGCTGTAGGTGCCAGTCTCCACCTTGCTCATCGCACTGGGAAGGACGAAATCCGCCGACCACCACTGATCACCTTCGATCTCGAGATGCAGATTGGCTCCTCTCACAGAGAGACCCAACAGCGAGTTGGTAAGAGAGTATTCGTAGTTCTTGCCCTGCCCAATGAAGTCGTCTGGATCGCTCTGCAACTTGACCGAGGTCGGTACCAGAGCCGTTCCCGGTTCCGGCTCTGGCATCACCGCGATCCACAGCGTGGTCCCGACGCTCCCACTGCCATTGGAGCCGAACACGGAGTAGACGATCGCGTTTTGCGTTTTGACGGGCGTGCCGCTGATGACCCCGCTGACCGGATCCAGGCTCAAACCCACCGGCAATTCCGCTGTCACGTACTGAGTGGGCGCGCCCCCCCTGAAGACTGGAATGTTCGGCACGATCGGCCGACCAACGATATACACAGGCGCCGGTTCGCTATAGGCCAGGATTATCGGCGGCGCGACCGCGCGTACCGTGATCATCAGCCGTGTTTCGACGCTGCCCGCGTGGTTGCTGCCGGTTACTGTAAACGCCGTTGCCCCGACCGTCGCACTGGGCGTACCGGTGATCATCCCGCTCGAAGCATCCAGACTCAAGCCAGACGGCAGCGCTGGTGTCACGCTGTACTGCGTGATCAGGCCGCCGAGCGTGCTCGGGCGATTGGGCACGATCGGTTCACCCACGACGTACAGCGGCGACGGGTCGCTATAGCGCACCCCCGTTGGTGCTGCCGCAGACGCGCGCACTTCGATCTTCAGTTGCGCGGTGACGCTACCCGCAGTGTTGCTGCCACTCACCGTGTAGAGAGCGACCAAAGCCACCGCACTCGGCGTGCCGCTGATCACCCCACTCACCGCGTTGAGGCTCAAGCCTGCAGGCAACGCAGGCGACACGCTGTACTGCGTGATCTCGCCGCCGCTCGTGATGGGAGTATTCGGCGTGATCGGCTGCCCCGCGATGTACACCAGTGCCGATTCCACATACGCGAGGCTCATCGGCGCTATCGGAGCCGCGCGCACCTCGATGCTCAATTGAGTCGAGACGCTACCCGCAGTGTTGCGGCCAGTCACCGTGTAGGCGGCAGCCGAAGCCGCCGAACTGGGCGTGCCACTGATCGCGCCGCTTACCGTATTCAGACTCAGGCCCTGCGGCAATGCCGGCGTCACGCTGTACTGCGTGATCGCACCACCGCTCGAGACTGGAATATTCGGCACGATCGGCCGACCGGCGACATACACCGGATTGGGCTCGCCAGAATAGCGCAGACCCGACGGCGGCGCGGTCACTGCGCGCACCTCCAACGTCAGATAAGCCACCGCTCTTCCTGCGGCGTTGCTGCCGGTTACCGCATAGGTTGCGGCTGCCGTTACTGCGGTGGGCGTGCCGCTCAGTACGCCACTGGCGGAGTCCAGGCTCAGTCCCACGGGCAGTGCCGGCGACACGCTGAATCGAGCGATCGGTCCGCCGCTGGCTGTGGGGGCCAGCGGCACCACGGCTTGACCCTTTGGGTAAATCACGGAGACCTCGCTGTAGCGCAAGGTTTCCGGCGCGGCAAGTTGCCTCCTGACCTCGATTTGAATCCGTGCCGTGACACTGCGCGCAGTGTTGCTGGCAGTCACCGTGTAGAGCGTTGACAGCGAGAGTCCCGTTGGCGTCCCGCGGATGGCGCCGAGAACCGGATCGATCTCCAGGCCGGCAGGCAATGCTGGGTCGATCGCGTAGTGTTCGATCGACCCGCCGCTGGAGGCTGGAACGTTCGGCTCCACGTCCGCGCCAACCGTATAAATGACAGATGCGCTCGCGTAGTGCAGCCCCTGAGGCGCTGCCGGTGTGGTTGTCTCGGGCGACTTCGGATCGCTTGTTGCAAAGGTGCTGGGCACCGGCGCTGCAGTAGAAGCCGGCGGCAACACCATGCCCTGGCCGCCACCACCACCGCCACCGCACGCAACCAATATCAAGGTCGCCGCACAACTCGCGAGCGCGCCTCTGATGAACGCATGAACTTTCCCGCCCAACCGGGCAGACGATTCTTCTCTATCCATCTCCGTCCCCCAACTCAGCAGTTAGCTATATTCGTGTATTCAAAATGTAACACTGAGGTGATCACTTGTGGTCAGTCGAGAACGTTCGAGTGGCTGAACTTCCTTATTTCTTCGCCAAGAATGCCGCCACTAGCGCGTTAGCGTGTCCGTGACCGATCTGATGCTCCGTCTTGAGCCGGTTCACGAGTTCCATGTGTTTGAGAGGGCCTGCATCCTGAAGAACATTCATCCAGTGGGCGATTGGCTTCGCATAGGCCTTTTCAATCGAAGGAAAGTAAGAGGCGGGGCCTTTGACTTTGGTCGTTTCGGTCATTGACTTTCCGTTGATGGGCTGAGGATCTGGTGGGGCAAGTCCGGACATTGGCATTGAGGAATGGCAGGCCAGGCGTTCGGCGTTTGAATCGTACTTTCGATCGAAAACGATCTGCGTTGCATTGCGGCGCCGGCGGCAGCCGCAGTGCTAATTTCCAGCAGTGGCCCGGGCAGCCGTCACCGCAGGCCCGAACCCATGGCTCTCCACCGCCTGTTCGCACGGCACGCGCTCGACCTGCACCGTCGAATGGTGAATATCAAAGCGCTCGGCCAGCAGCGCACGCAGCCGCAACATCAGCGGCGCCATGTCGCCCACCTCGGGCGTGCACACCACGTGCACGCTCAGGCTCACCTTGCCGCTCGAAAGCGCCCATACATGCAGGTCGTGCAGGCTCGCGACGCCTTCGACGCCGAACAGCGCGAGTTCAACGGCCGGCAGATCCACATCGTCCGGCACGCCTTCGAGCAGCACGTTCAGGCTCTCGCGCAGCAAGCGCCAGGTGCGCGGCAGCACCCACAGCCCGATGGCCACCGCGATCACAGAATCCACCCACGCCCACCCGGTGAAGCGGATGACCAGTGCCCCGACGATCACGCCGACCGACCCCAGCATGTCGGCCCACACCTCCAGATACGCGCCCTTCACATTGAGGCTGTTGTCCTTGCCGCTTGCAAGCAGCCGCATGCCGACGAGGTTGACGACCAGTCCGCCCACGGCCACCAGCAGCATCATGGTCGACTGGATCTCGGCCGGCGCCGAGATGCGCCGGTACGCCTCGTACAGCACGTAGATCGCCACGAAGAACAGCAGCACCGCGTTGAGCACGGCCGCAAGGATCTCGAAGCGGTAGTAGCCGAAGGTGCGCCGCTTGTCCGCCGGCCGCTTGCCGATCCAGATGGCGGCCAGCGAGATCGCCAGCGCCACCGTGTCGGTGAACATGTGAGCCGCATCGGAAAGAAGCGCGAGGCTCCCCGACACCAACCCGCCCACCACCTCCGCCACGAGGTAGAGCGAGGTCAGCAGCAAGGCCCAGCGCAGCGCCTTCTCGTTGCCGCCCACCGCGTGGGCATGGTCATGTGCCATGGGTCGTCACTCCTTGAGAACCTGGAGAAGGATCGAGCGGAGCGCCGTGGCGCCGTTCGCGAGCGTCCTGCAGTTCTTCGTCTTCGTCGCGCCGGTGGGCGATGCGGTAGAGCAGCGGGAGCACCAGCAGCGTCAAGGCGGTCGAGGACAGGATACCGCCGATCACCACCGTCGCCAGCGGCCGCTGCACCTCGGCGCCGGTGCCGGTGGCAATCGCCATCGGCACGAAGCCGAGCGACGCGACCAGCGCCGTCATCAGCACCGGCCGCAGCCGGGTGAGCGCGCCTTCGTGGATCGCCTCGTCGAGCGGCAGACCGCCTTCGCGCAGGTTGCGGATGAACGAGATCATCACCAGCCCGTTGAGCACCGCCACGCCCGAGAGCGCGATGAAGCCTACCGCCGCCGAGATCGACAGCGGAATGTCGCGCAGCCACAGCGCCACGATGCCGCCGGTGAGCGCGAACGGAATGCCGGTGAAAACCAGCAACCCGTCCTTCAGGTTGCCGAACATCGCGAACAGCAGCGTGAACACCAGCAGCAGCGACACCGGCACCACCACCTGCAGCCGCTGCGTGGCGGAGGCCAGGTTCTCGTACTGGCCGCCCCACACGGTCCAGTAGCCGGTGGGAATGGTCACCTTGCGCATCGCTTCCTCGGCCTCGGCCACGAAGGAGCCGAGGTCGCGGCCGCGCACATTGGCGCTCACCACGATGCGGCGCTTGCCGTTCTCGCGGCTCACCTGGTTGGGGCCCGGTGCGAGCTCCAGCGTGGCGACTTCGCCGAGCGGGATGAAGCTGGTGCGCAGCCCCTCGGCGCCCGCGCCCTTGGGCAATGCCACGGGCAGCCGCTTGATCGCCTCCAGGTCGGTGCGCAGGTTCTCGGGCAGGCGCACGAGGATGTCGAAGCGCCGGTCGCCGTCGAACAGCGTGCCCGCTTCGCGGCCACCGACCGCGATGGAGATCGCGTCCTGCACGTCGCCCACGTTCAGGCCGTAGCGCGCGGTCTTCTGGCGGTCGATGTTCACCGTGAGCATCGGCAGGCCCGTGGTCTGCTCGACCTTCACTTCGGCCGCGCCGGAGATGCCCGAAAGCACCTTCGACACCTCGGCCGCCGTCTTGTCGAGCACCGCCATGTCGTCGCCGAAGATCTTCACGGCCACGTCGCTGCGCACGCCGGAGATCAGTTCGTTGAAGCGCAGCTGGATCGGTTGCGAGAACTCGTAGTTGTTGCCCGGCAGTTTTTCCACTTCTTCCTGCACCGCGGTGAGAAGTTCCGCGCGCGTGCGTTTCGGCGCGGGCCACTCGCTCTCGGGCTTCAACATGATGTAGCCGTCCGAGATGTTCGGCGGCATCGGGTCCGATGCGATCTCGGCCGTGCCGGTGCGCGCGAACACGCGCTCGATCTCCGGAAACTTCGCCTTCAGCGTGCGCTCGAGCTGCTTCTGCATCTCGACCGATTGCGTGAGGCTCGTGCCCGGAATGCGCAGCGCCTGGATCGCGAAGTCGCCTTCGCTCAGGCTGGGCACGAACTCGGTGCCCAGCCGCGTGGCCAGCAGGCCCGAGAGCAGCACCGCCACCACGGCCGTGGTGATGACCAGCGGCTTGGCCGTCATCACGCGCGCCAGCAGCGGTTCATAGCCGCGCTTGGCCCACACCATCAGGCGGTTTTCCTTCTCGCTGACCTTGGTGCCGATGAAGAGCGCCACGGCCGCGGGAATGAAGGTGATCGACAAAATCATCGCGCCCACCAGCGCAATTACCACGGTGAAGGCCATCGGGTGGAACAGCTTTCCCTCCACGCCCGTGAGCGCAAAGATCGGCAGGTACACGATCATGATGATCAACTGCCCGAACAGCAGCGGACGCCGCGCCTCCTGCGAGGCGGCGAACACTTCATGGAAGCGCTCGCTGCGCGTGAGCGGCCGGCCGTGTTTCGCCTGTGCATGCGCGAGCCTTCGCACGCAGTTCTCCACGATCACCACCGCCCCGTCGATGATGATCCCGAAGTCCAGCGCGCCCAGGCTCATGAGGTTGGCGCTGACCTTCTGGTTCACCATGCCGGTGAAGGTGAAGAGCATCGACAGCGGAATCACCAGCGCGGTGATCAGCGCCGCGCGGATGTTGCCGAGAAAGAGAAAGAGGATCGCGATGACCAGCACCGCGCCCTCGAAGAGGTTCTTCTTCACCGTGGCGATGGCCTTGTCGACCAGCACCGTGCGGTCGTACACCGTCACCGCCTTCACGCCGGCGGGCAGCGTGCGGTTGACCTCCTGCATCTTCTTGTCGACGGCCTGCGACACGGTGCGGCTGTTCTCGCCGATCAGCATGAAGACGGTGCCCAGCACCACCTCGCGACCGTTGTCGGTGGCTGCGCCCGTGCGCAGCTCCTGGCCGATGCCGACCTCGGCGACGTCCTGTACCCGCAGCGGAATGCCGCCTGCGTTGCCCAGGATCACGTTGCCGATGTCCTCCACCGACTTCACCTGCCCCGGCGCGCGGATGAGGTACTGCTCGCCGCGCTTCTCGATGTAGCCCGCGCCCACGTTGGCGTTGTTGCGTTCCAGCGCGGTGACCAGGTCGGTCATCGTGAGGCCATGCGCCAGGAGCTTCGCGGGGTCGGGCGCGATCTGGTATTCCTTGTCGTAGCCGCCGATGGAGTTGATCTCGGTCACGCCCTTCACGTTGCGCAATTGCGGCTTGATGATCCAGTCCTGGATCTCGCGCAGGTCCGTGGGCGTGTAGGGCTTGCCGTCGGGCTTCTTCGCGCCCTCTTCCGCTTCCACCGTCCAGAGGTAGATTTCGCCTAGGCCCGTGGAGATCGGCCCGATCACCGGCGAGATGCCGCTGGGCATGCTCTCGCGCGCCGACTGGATGCGCTCGTTCACCAGCTGCCGCGCGAAGTAGATGTCGGTGCCGTCCTCAAAGATCACCGTCACCTGCGAGAGGCCGTAGCGCGAGAGCGAGCGGGTCTGCTGCAGGCCCGGCAGGCCCGCCATCACCGTCTCGATGGGGTAGGTCACGCGCTGCTCGGCTTCGAGCGGCGAATAGCCGGGCGCGGAGGTATTGATCTGCACCTGCACGTTGGTGATGTCGGGCACCGCGTCGATGGGCAGCTTCTGGTAGCTGAAGACGCCGAGCGCGGCCATGCCGAGCACGGCGAGCAGGACGAGCCAGCGCTGCGCGATGGAGAACCCGATGATGCGTTCGAACATGCGGCGTCCTCAGTGGGTGTGCGTGGCCGAGCTCTTGCCCTGCTGCGACTTGATGACGAAGCTGCCGCTCGCGGCGTAGGCCGCGCCGGGCTTCAGGCCGCCCACGATCTCGACGCGCTTGCCGTCGCTGCGGCCGGTCTGCACATGCTGCGGCAGGAAGCCGCCGGGCACCTTGAGGAAGACAGTGGGTTTCTCTTCCACCGTCTGCACCGCATCGGCTGACACGGTGACCGGCGCATCCGCCTCGGACGACACCAGCTCCACGTTCACGAACAGGCCCGGGCGCCACACGCGCTGCGGATTGGTCAGCGTGACGCGCGCCGTGGCCGTGCGCGTCTGCGCTCCGATCAGAGAACCCACGTACGACACCGTGCCGCTCGCCGTCTGGTCGAAGGCGCTGGAGCGGATGGTCACCGGCTCGCCGATGCGCACCAGGTTCAGGTTGTTGGCCGCCACGCTGATCTCGGCCCACACGGTCGACAGGTCGGAGATGGTGAACACGTTGACCGCCTCGCCCACCGATTCGCCGAGCGAGATGTGCTTCTCGACCACCATGCCGTCGAAGGGCGCGCGCAGCTCGTAGCGGCCGAGCGCGGCTGAGCCCGGCGTGGCGCCCAGTGCCAGCAACTTCTGGTTGGCATTGGCCACGGCGATCTGCGCTTCCTGCATGGCCTGCTGGGCCTGCAGGTAGTCTTGCTGCGGCGAGATCTTTTCTTCCCAGAGTTTCTTCTCGCGCTCATAGGTGGTGCGGGCCAAGTCGAGGCGGCGCTGCGCCGATTGCAGCGCGCTGCGCTGCTCCGAAAGCCCTGGGCTCGAGAGCACCGCGAGCACCTGCCCGCGCTTGACCTCCTGGCCGAGGTTGGCCGACACGCTGTCGACCACGCCCGCCACGCGCGGCACCACGTGGGCCGTGCGGTCTTCGTTGAACTTGATTTCGCCGGGCAGTTGCAGCGAGGTCCTGATGCGCGCGGGGCCGGCGCTTTCGATCGCCATGCCGGCAGCCTTGACCTGCTCGTCGGTGAAGGGGATCTTCTCCTCGTCTTCCTTGTGCGCCTTCGATTCGGCCTTCACTTCGCCGGAAGCGCCCTTCTCCTTGGGTTCCTCGCCGTGGTGTTCCTTGTCGGCATGGCCCTTGGCTTCTTCATGACCGTGGTCATGGCCATGGTCCTTGCCTTCGGCCTTTCCTTCCTCGTGGTGCTCGCCATCGGCATGCCCCCCGGCCTCCGAGTGGCCAGCAGCCTCGGGCTTGCCCGGCGTGGTGCGCAGGATCAGCGCACCGGCCGCGAGGCCCACGACCAGGACAGCCACGATGGCCATCCACTGCTTCTTGCCGACGCGCTCGGCGAAAGTCTTGCGTTCTTCTGTGTTCATGATCTTGGGGTGTCCGTGTCAGCGCGCAACGGGCGTCGCGTGCAGGGTTTCTTCGCCATCGGTGCCGAGCAGGCGGTCGAGTTCGCCGGCCGCGCGGTGCGCATCGGCCAGCGCGACGAGGTACTGGTTGCGCACCTGGAACAGCGTGCGCTGCGCATCGAGCGCTTCGAGAAAGCTGAACTTGCCCAGCTCGAAGCCCTTGGTTGCGGCCTTGTAGGCGGTCTCGGCACCGGGGAGCGCATCGCGCTGCAGCGTCTCGGCCGTGGCGCGCGCCGAGCGCAGCCGCTCGGTGGCCTGCGCCACGTCGGCGCCCAGTTGCAGTTCGGCGGCGGCGAGGTCGTCCCGCGCTTTCTCCTCGCGGCTCAAAGCCTCGGCGAGGTTGCCGCGGTTGGTGTCGAAGATCGGCAGCGGCACCGAGAGGCCGACGACGACCTGGTTGCGGCGGCTGCTCGCGCCTTCGGTGTCGGTGGACGCGGGCACGCGCTTGGCGCCGAGCGAGACGGTGATGTCCGGGATGCGCTTGGCCTGCTCCAGGCTGGTGAGCGCCTCGCGCCGTTCGACTTCGAGCCGTGCCTGCCGCAGTACGGGCGCGGCGAAGAGCCGGCCCTCGACGTCCTGCGCCGAGGCCAGCGTCGGCAACTGATAGCCCGCGCCCTCCACCTGCGTGAAGCGCGGCGCCGGGTTGCCCCACAGCGCGGCCAACTGCTGGCGCGCGGAGCGCAGCGTGCCCTCGGCCTGCAGCAGCTCGACGCGCACGCCCGCCTCGGCCACGCGCGCGCGGGTTTCCTCCAGCGGCGAGACCTTGCCGGCAGTGACACGATTGGCGGCAGCCTTCGTCGCGATATGGGCGAGGCCAACCGAGTCCTGTGCGAGTCGCAGGCGCTCCTGTGCAGTCAGCACCTCGAAGAACAACGTGACGGTCGACGCCCGCAGTTCCGAGCGGCGTGCAACCAGCGCCGAGGCCGCCTGGTCGCGCGCGCGCTCCGCGGCCGTCACGCGGGCCGCGCGCTTGCCGCCCAGCTCGATGGGCTGGCTCAGTTGCAGCGTGGTCGTGCGGTTGTCCCGCCGCAGGTCTTCCAGCTGGGCGCCGAGCACCGGGTTGGGCCAGGCGCCGGCCTGGACGATGGCGCCCTCGGTGGCCTCCTGCTCGCGCGAGGCCGCGGACAGGCTGGGGTTGGACTGCAGCACCATCGCGATGGCGCTGCGAAGGGTGAGCGGACCCGCGGGCTCCAGCGTTCTGGTGCCCGGACGGGATGAGGAAGACTGGGGGCCGGCAACAGCTTCTGACGGCTGCGGTTGCTGTGAATAGGCCGGGGGCACCGCCAAGGCCAACACGGCCAGCGGCACGAAGAGCGTGCGCATCGAATTCTCCTGGGTTGCGAAACAACGGACGGACGAATTCGGCGAGAGCTCAGCTGATGAAAGGGATCAGTGGTGGGGGATGTTCTCTCGCCGAATCAGAGGGCGAGAGTCCGTGCGGGGCGCACAGGGACTTCGGAGACATGGGAAACGAAACGCTCTTCCGTTCCGGCATGCAGCACCTGGGGCAACTGCAGCGCGCCGACGGCATCGCCAGTCGCCATGTCCACGTGCTGCGCAGCGCCGAAGTGGCTGACGATGCAGTGGCCGACCGCGCCATTCGGCTGCGTCGTGGTGTCTTGCTTGGCGCCGTCGGTGTGCGTGCGGTCGGTGCTGCTCCGGGGCTCGTCCTGGTGGTGGCCCCAGTGCTCGGGCTGCGTGTCGCGCTCGTGCTGGCAATAGGCGGCCGACGCCGCCCAGCTGAGCTGGAACGGGAAGAGAAGCAGCAGAAAGATCAGGAGCCAGCGACGCATGAGCCAAAAAGTATATCGAGCGGGGTGTGACGCCCCGCTCTGAAAAGCCCTGCGGTTCGAGGGCCCGGCGCAATGTATGACGCGAGGGTTCGGCTTTGTCTGTCAATAGGATTACTAAATGGTAACCAGTGTTTTGAGAGGTATTGGGTACGATCTGGCGATGCGCATTCTTGTCATCGAAGACGAGCCCAAACTGGGCGACTACCTTAAAAAAGGGCTGGAGGAAAACGGGTACGTCGTCGACATCGCCCGCGACGGCATCGAAGGCCGATACCTCGCCACCGAGGGAGAGTACGCACTGGTCCTGCTCGACGTGATGCTGCCCGGTATCGACGGCTTCGCCGTGCTCCAGGCGATTCGCCGCACGAAGAACGTCCCTGTGCTGGTGCTCACCGCACGCGACAAGGTCGAAGACCGCGTGCAGGGCCTGCAGCAAGGCGCCGACGACTACCTGGTCAAACCCTTCTCCTTCTCCGAGTTGCTGGCTCGCGTGCAGGCGCTCCTGCGGCGCGGCAAGGCGCAGGACTCGACCGTGCTGCGCCTGGCCGACCTCGAGCTCGACATGGCGAGCCGCAAGGTGTTTCGCAACCGCGTGCGGCTCGACCTCACGGCCAAGGAGTTCACCCTGCTCGTGGTGTTGCTGCGCCGGCGCGGCCAGATCCTCTCGCGCACCACGCTCGCCGAGCAGGTGTGGGACATGAACTTCGACAGCGACACCAACGTGGTGGAAGTGGCCATCCGGCGCCTGCGCAGCAAGATCGATGACCCGTTCGAGGTGAAGCTGCTGCACACGGTGCGCGGCATGGGCTACGTGCTGGAAGACCGATCCTGGGCATGAGCCCACGACCGCAATCGATACAGAGCCGGCTCTCGCTCTGGTTCGCCGCGCAGACGCTGTTCGGGCTCAGCGTGATCTGCCTGGCCATCTACCTCGTGACGGCCTGGAACTTCGGCGAAAAACAGGAGGACGAACTCGACCAGAAAGCGGTGCTGGTGGAGCACCTGCTGAAGGAGGCCGAGAAAGGCGGCGACCTCGTCTTCCTCCGGCACAAGCTCGACGACTTCTTCTCGATGCAGGACGACGTGAGCCTGTCGATCTCCCATGCGGGCAAACAGCTCTTCGAGTCGCGGCCGACCGCCGGTGGCCGCTGGCTGCGCCGCGACCTCACCGTGCCCTGGCAGCAAGGTAGCCTGACAACCAGCCTGCAGGTGCAGCTCGGCGTCAACGTCGCGCAGGAAGCACGCTTGCTCGAGCGGCTCGCATGGACGCTGCTCGGCGCCGTGGTGCTGGGCACCGCGCTGGTGTCGCTCACGGGCATGTGGCTGGTGCGGCGCGGCCTGCGCCCGCTGAAGGCACTGGCCGACCGCACCGCGGCGATGGCGCCCGACAAGGCCAACAAGCCGATCGACGCACTAGCCTTCGCCGAGGAACTGCGGCCGTGGATCACGCAGTTCAACGCACTGCTGCTGCGCGTGCAGCGTGCGTACGTGCAGCTCGAATCCTTCAACGCCGACGTGGCGCACGAGCTGCGCACGCCGCTCGCCAACCTGATCGGCTCGACCGAACTCGCGCTCACGCGGCAACGCTCCAACGAGGAGCTGCTGGGCGTGCTGACCTCCAACCTCGAGGAGATCGGCCGGCTCTCGGGCATCGTCACCGACATGCTGTTTCTCTCGAAGGCCGACCGCGGCACCTCGACGCGCTCGCGCGCCGTCGTGAGCCTCGCGGCGCAGGCGCGCGACGTGATCGACTTCTACGACGCGATGCTCGACGAGGCGGGGCTGAAGGCCGAAGTGACAGGCGATGCGATGGCCGATGTGGACGCCTCGCTCGTTCGCCGCGCGCTCTCCAACCTGCTGGGCAATGCGATCCGCTTCGCCGCGCCGGCTTCGACCATCCGCATCGAGATGGCGGAAGGCAGCGACGAATTCGTGCTCTCGGTCGTGAACCGCGGCGAGCCAATCGATCCGGCTGCGCTGCCCCGTCTGTTCGAGCGCTTCTATCGGGCCGCGCAGGCCCGCGACGGATCGACGCGGCACCACGGGCTGGGCCTTGCCATCGTCGAGGCCATCGCGCGCATGCACGGCGGGCGTGTGTTCGCATCGAGCGAAAGTGGGGAAACGCGCATCGGCTTCACCGTGCGCCGCAACGGCTGAGGCCAGCGCAAGCCGGCGTGCTCAGGGCTTGGCGTGCGCCTCGGCTTCGACCGGCGCCGCCACATCGGCCGCCGGCTTCGTCTTGCGGCCGATGCACAAGGTCATCAGCGGCCCGGTCATTGCGGTGGTGGCGAGCGCCATCACCAACAGCATCGTGAACAGCTCGGGGCCGATCAGGCCCACGTCGAAGCCGATCTTGATGACGATCAGCTCCATCAACCCGCGCGCATTCATCAGCGAGCCGGTGGCCATGCTGTCGCGCCAGCTGTAGCCGGCCATGCGCGCACCAGCCGCACCGCCGGCGATCTTGCCGAAGGTGGCCACGCCGATGATCAGCAGCATTGCGCCCAAGCTCGCACCCGTGAAAGCGCTGGCCGTGGTGCCCAGCCCGGCGAGCGCGAAGAACAGCGGCATCAGCACGACGATGGAAATGGGCTCGATGCGCTCGCTCAGCGAACGCAGGAGGCGGTCGTCGCGCGGCAGGCAGGCGCCGAACAGGAAGGCGCCGAACACCGCATGCAGGTGCAGCCATTCGGTGAGCAACGCGGTCACCAGGAGGCCGATCATCAGCGAGGCCATCACCGTGGTCGAAGGCTCGCCATCGGGCGCCTTCACGCGCAGCAGCCAGGCGAAGGCCGGCTTCAGCCCGAAGAACAGGAAGGCCAGCATCACCACCACGCCGACCGTGATCTTGACGAGGCCCGTGTAGCCCTCGCCCGCCCCCACCAGCGCCACCACGAAGGCCAGCAGGATCCAGGCGAACACATCGACCACCGCCGCAGCGCTGAGCGAGAGCTGGCCGAAGGAAGTGCGCGTCATGCCGCGATCCTTCAGGATGCGCGCCATGACGGGAAAGGCCGTGATGGAAAGCGCCGCCGCCATGAAGAGCGCAAAGGGCCAGAACGCGACGCCGGCCGGCGCGAGCGAGGGATACAGCGCCGGCGAAATCGCCAGGCCCAGCGTCAGCGGCACGATCACGCTGAGCACGCCCACGGCACCCGCCGCCTTGAGTTGCGAGCGCATGTTCTGCGAGGCCCGCAGCTCCAGTCCGACGACGAACATGAACAGCACCAACCCCACCGTCGACAGCGACGAAAGGCCTTGCAGCAATTCCTTGCCGAAGAGCTGCGCATGCAACGAGGGAAAGAGCGCGCCCATCACTGCCGGCCCGAGCATCAGGCCCGCGGCCATTTCCCCCACCACGCTCGGCTGGCCCAGGTAGCGCAGCACCCAGCCGCAGATGCGCGCGGTGATGAGGATGACGACGAGTTGCAGCAGCAGGGTGGTGACTGACATGGGCGGGTCAAGGCGGGGAAAAGAAGGCCGATGTTAGTTCTCTTCGCTCGGCGCGATCCAGCGGTTGGCCCACTGGTTGAGCGGTGTCAGCCGCTTGACGAGTTCGCCGCCCGCCTCGGTGAGCAGGTAGCCCGTGCCCGAGAGGTCGACGACGCCCGCCGCGCGCAGCTCCTTCAGCCGGTCGTTCAGCACCGAGGGCGACATCTGGTCCGTGCTCACCCGCAGCGCCCTGAAGCTCTGCGGCAAGCCGTCGCGCAGCTCCCACAGGATGCGCAGCGTGCCCTTGCGGCCCAGTTGCTCCAGCAACTGCATGATCGGCCGCCGCACTGCGGTGGGCGCGGACGGCGGGCTCGATGTTTCTTCGTTTTCCATGTCGTGCTTCCGGTGATCGAATGGCCCGTATTGCGCTACGAATTGCGTAGCGATAGACTGCGCCGAATCGCTACGATTTTCGTAGCGATTTCAACGCATTCTACGAAGGATTCCGACAATGACGACCGCCGCCCGGCAGAGCGCTCACGCGCCTCGCATTCCACCGCTCGAAGCGCCCTTCCCCGAACCGATCGCTGACTTGCTGACGCGAATGAACCCACCCGGAAGGCCCGAGATACTCGCGCTCTTCCGCGTGCTCGCAATCAACCCGGAACTCGCCGAGCGGACGCTGGGGCTGGGCCGCTACCTGCTGGGTCGGAAGGCCGCCGTCAGCCTGCGCGACCGCGAGGTGGTGATCACGCGCGCCTGCGCCCGCTGCGGCGCCGAGTACGAATGGGGCGTGCATGTTGCGGCTTTTGCAGATGCGGCGGGTTTCAACGCGGTCGAGCGGCGCGTGATGGCGTCGGTGACCGAGGACGTGGAACTGCTCGCGCTGCGCGACCGGCTGCTGGTGCAGCTCGTCGATCAGTTGCACGACACGAGCCATGTGGACGATGCGCTCTGGGGCGCGTTGAGCACGCACTGGAGCCATGCGCAGCTGATCGAGCTGATGATGATCGCGGGTTGGTACCACGCGGTGAGCTATGTGTGCAATGCGGCGCGCGTGCCGCTGGAGAAATGGGCTGCGCGCTGGTGAAGGCCCGCCCCCAGTTGCAATGCGCTAACCTGCACAGCGGCTGAATGCCTGCGGCATTCGCCGGCCTTCTCTTTCACCACGTCTCTCGCTCCGGGAAGAACATGCGAACATTTGTTGAGCTCGTGATCAGCTGGGCGCCCATGCTGCTCCTCATCGGCGTCTGGATCTTCTTCATGCGCCGCAGCGGTGGCCTCAAACAGGGCCAGTACTTCGAGGAGGTGCGCAACTACCTGTCGGACCACATCGCCGAGACACGGCGCATGAATGCCAACCTCGAACGCATCGCCGCTGCGCTCGAAGCGCGCGTTACGCCCGCCAGTCCTTCGCCGAAAAGCGACGCGTAGCGCGCTTACTTCTCGGCTCGCATCAACCGGAGCCCATTCGCCACCACCAGCAGGCTCGCGCCCATGTCGGCGAACACCGCCATCCACATCGTCGCGCTGCCGAACACCGCGAGCACGAAGAACACGCCCTTGATGCCGAGCGCCAGCGTGATGTTCTGCCACAGCACCGCGTGTGCGCGGCGCGAGAGGCGGATGGTCTCGGGGATGCGGCGCAGGTCGTCGTTCATGATGACCACGTCGGCCGCTTCCATCGCGGTGTCGGTGCCCGCGCCGCCCATGGCGAAGCCGATGTCGGCCTGCGCCAGCGCCGGTGCGTCGTTGATGCCGTCGCCGGTCATCGCCACCGCGCCGTAGCGCTCCCGCATGGCCTTGATGGCGCCGAGCTTTTCCTCGGGCAGCAGGTTGCCGCGCACGTCCTCGATGCCGGCGTGGGCGCCGATGGTCCTGGCGGTTGCGGCGTTGTCGCCGGTGAGCATCACCGGCACGACGCCCAGGGCGCGCAGCTCGGCCACTGCGGCTTGCGACGATTCCTTGATGGTGTCGGCCACGGCGAACAGCGCAAGCACTGCCTGGCTCGATGCGAACAGGGTCACGGTGCGGCCCGCCTCTTCATGACGCTTGAGTTCGGCTTCGAGCGCCGGCGTGCAGAGGCCCTTCTCCTCGATCAGCCGGTGATTGCCGAGCATGTAGGTCTGGCCCGAAAGCGCGGCCTGCACGCCGCGGCCCGGCAGCGCGGTGAAGTCGCCGACTTCTTCGCGCTCGCCCTTCAGGCCCTCGGCAATGGCCTTCGACACCGGGTGGTCCGAACGGACCGCAATGCTCGCGGCGATCGCGAACACCGCCGCTTCGTTGCCCGATGCATCGAGCAGCGTCGATTCGACAAGCTTCGGCTTGCCTTCGGTGATGGTGCCCGTCTTGTCGAGCGCCACCGCCTTGAGCTTGCGTGCCTCCTCCAGATAGGTGCCGCCCTTGATCAGGATGCCGCGCCGCGCCGCCGACGCGAGCGCGCTCACGACTGTGACCGGTGTCGAGATCACCAGCGCGCACGGACAGGCAATGACCAGCAGCACCAGCGCCTTGTAGATGGCCTGCAACCAGGTCCAGTCCATGAAGAGCGGCGTGAACAGCGCAATGGCCAACGCCAGCACGAAGACCGCCGGCGTGTAGATGGCGGCGAACCGGTCGACGAAACGCTGCGTGGGCGCGCGCGTGCCCTGCGCCTCTTCGACAGCGTGGATGATGCGCGCGAGCGTGGTGTTGGCGGCCACCGCCGTGACGCGGAACTCCAGCGCGGCGGTCTGGTTGATGGTGCCCGCGAAGACCGGGTCGCCCACGATCTTGTCGACCGGAATGCTCTCGCCCGTGACCGGCGCCTGATCGATGGCGCTCAGGCCCGCGGTCACCACGCCGTCGAGCGGCACGCGCTCGCCGGGGCGGATCCGTGCGATGGCATCGAGTGCCACCGTGTCGGCCATCACGGTCTGCCAGCTGCCGTCCGGCTGCTTCACCTCGGCCTGTTCGGGGGCGAGCGCGAGCAGGCTCTGGATCGCATTGCGGGCACGGTCGACCGCGCGGGCCTCGATCAGTTCGGCAATCGCATAGAGCGCCATCACCATCGCCGCCTCTGGCCACTGGCCGATGACGAAGGCGCCGGTTACGGCGACGGCCATCAGCGCGTTGATGTTGAGGCGCCCACGCACCAGTGCGCCGAAGCCCTTCTTGTAGGTGTCGAGACCGGCCAGGCCGATGGCTGCGAGCGCGAGCACCATTTCGGCGGCCATGAAGCCCTTGCCGTCGAGGGCCAGGAAAGAGATCGATTCCGCAGAGATGGCCAACACCAGCGCGGCGACGAGGCGCGCGAGGCCGCTGCTCATTCCCGCGATACGCGCAGGGGCGGCCGGGGCAGCCGTGTCACCGACAGGCTCGGGCTTGAAGCCGGCCTTGCGGATCGCATCGAGCGCATGGGGCAGCGCGCCGTCGTCGGCGGTGATGGCCATCGTGCGCTCGCCGAGGCGAAAGCGCAGCCCCTGGATGCCGGCCACCGGCTCGAGCGCGCGGCGGATCTCGGATTCCTCGACCGCGCAATCCATCGTGGGAATGCGAAAGAGCAAGGCGCCCTTGGGAACGTCGGTGGTGTCCACGGCAGGTGACGAACCGCAGACAGGGCTGCCGCAGCAGGCCGTTTCGGCATGGGCGTGGGCATGGACGTGCGCAGGTCCATGCGAGTGATCGTGACTATGGTCGTGGTCGTGATGGAGGGCCGGCGTCACGGGCTTCAAGGCGTTCTGCTTCGTCATGAAAGCAATTGGAAACCCTGAAGCAGGTGTAGAGTCAAACGCAGAATCCCTTCACTTTCGATTTGCCGCATCATGAAAATCGGTGAACTGGCCAAGGCCGCTAACACGCCGGTCGAAACCATCCGGTACTACGAGCGCGAGCAACTGCTGCCCGAGCCCGCGCGCACCGATGGCAACTACCGCATCTACGACGACGAGCACGCCCAGCGCCTGGGCTTCATCCGACGCTGCCGCTCGCTGGACATGACGCTCGACGAAATCCGCAGCCTGCTGAAATTCCGCGACGCACCGCAGGACGACTGCGGCCAGGTCAACCAGTTGCTGGACGACCACATCGGCCACGTGGCCGCGCGCATCTCCGAACTGAAGACCCTCGAGAAGCAATTGAAGGCGCTGCGCCTGCAGTGCTGCGGGCCCGAGTCGGCGAATGCCTGCGGCATCCTGCAGGAACTGGACACCGCCGCGCTCGCGCCGGAGACCTTTGGGCAGCACGCGGGGCATGTGCATGGGTCGTTGCACAACACGGCGGGGAAGCGGGCGGGTTGAGGGGGTGAATCCAGGGCAACGCTTCGGCCGGCAACCGCTGCAACACGGAACGGACACCCGAGGCGCGCAGCCTACGATGCGGCAACGGCCTCCTTGACGAAGTCGGTGTACTTGCGCAGGGGACGCCCGAGGATGGCCTGCAGGCGATCCGCCGCGCCGTCCGCGCCATGCATGCCGAACTTCTGGATTCCCGCCATCATCAGGCGCATGTCGTAGGCAAGCCAGGACGGTCCCAATGAGGCCATCTGTGCTTCGAAGGCCGCCACGTCGTCGCCACCGTAGGCCACTTCACGACCGAGTGCGGCACTCCAGACCTTGGCCACCGACTCTCCGGTCAACCGCTCGGGACCGACCAGTTCCAGCGTCACGCGTGGCGACGGTGCGGGCGCGCGGTCGCGGCGCAGCAATTCGGCGACGGCGACGTCCGCGATGTCTCGCGCATCGATCATTGCGACGCCCGACGAGCCGATCGGCATCGGGTAGACGCCGTAGCCCTGGATCACCTGCTGGACCATGCGCTCGTTCTGCATGAAGTAGGCCGGCCGAAGGATGGTCGCGGGAATGTCGAGGCTCTCGATCATTCGCTCGACCGTGTGCTTGCCGGTGAAGTGCGGCACATCGGTGAACTTGTCCGCGTGAATGACCGAGAGGTAGACGATGCGCTCGATGCCGGCCTCGCGCGCCAGGCTCAGCGCAACGAGGGCCTGCGTCACTTCGTCGGGTGTGACGGCGTTCAGCAGGAACAGCGTGCGCACCGACGACAGTGCCGCGCGCATCGAAGGCACGTCGGTCAGGTCACCGACGACCTCCTTAACGCCGGCCGGGAAGCTCTGCTTTCCGGGCGTGCGGACGAAAGCGCTGACTTCGGCGCCGGCATGGGCCAGGCCCTGGATGACCAGGGAACCGATGGTGCCGGTGGCACCGGTGACGAGAATGCTCATGGAAAAATCTCCAGGGGGTTGAGGGAAACGGTTTGAAGGGGAAAGAAGTAACGAGGTCGATCAGCGCGAGAAGTCCGCAACGACCTTGCCGATGCGCGGATCGGTGCGATTGCGTTCGATGGCCGCGGGGATGTCGTCGAAGCCCACGACTTCGTCCAGCTTCGAGATCAGCGCGCCTTGGGCGATCTCCGCCGCCAGCCGCTCCAGGAGCGCGGTGTCCGGCTTGTTCATGAACCACAGTCCGCGCCGGCCGGCGGGCGTGCGTGCCAGGATGTCCGGCGAGGACGTGCCGACGATGGCGCCGTCCTTCTTCAGCACCTGCCACGAGCGATCGAGCACTTCGCCGCCGACGTAATCGAGCACCAGGTCGATGTCACTCGCGACCGATTCGAAGCGTTCGGTGCGGTAGTCGATGACGTGGTCCGCGCCCAGGCTGCGAACGTATTCGACGTGCGCGGTCGACGCCGTTGCGAAGACTTCGGCACCCGCCCGCTTGGCGTACTGCACCGCATAGCCGCCCAGCCCGCCCGCTGCGCCGTGGACCAGGATTCGCTGGCCGGCGGCAATGGGACCTGCGTGATGCAAGCTTTGCCAGGCTGCCACGGACGCCACCGGGATGGCGGCCGCATGGACGTCGTCCAGGCCTTGCGGCGTGCGCACGAGCTTCGCCTCGTCGACCGTCACGAACTCGGCATAGGCACCTAGGCCGCCCAGCGGACCCATGACGCGATCTCCGATACGAAAACGCGTGGCGCCGGGGCCGAGCGCTTCGACGACACCCGCAAGCTCGATGCCCAGCACGGCGGGCAGTTGAAGCGGGAAAGCCTCTTTGACGAAGCCTTCACGAACCTTCCAGTCGATGCCGTTCACGCCGGCGGCCCGGACGCGGACCAGGACCTGGCCCTGTCCGGCCATGGGCCTCGCGATCTCGGCGACCTCGGCGGCGGCAGCGCCGCCATAGGTCCGGATCAGCACAGCGCGTTGCGTGTCGTTGAGGGTGGTGGTCATTTCAGTTTCTCCTGTTGAGTTGCGATGGGGAGAAGATAGGCCGTTGCATTGGCAAAACAAAGACCAGAAAATGAAGACACCTCGTTTCAAATCCGGAACACCATGGACCTGAACGCACTGAGCGACTTCGCGCTCGTCGCAATGAACGGCGGCCTCGGCAAGGCAAGCCGCGCAAGCGGCCGATCGAAGGCAACGCTGTCCCGGCGCATCGCCGACCTGGAGGAGCAGCTCGGCGTGCGGCTCATCGAGCGCAGCGCCCGCGGGCTCAAGCTCACCGAAGCCGGGCAGATGCTGATGGACCGCACCGAAGGGCCGATGCACGAAGTGGCCGACGCCATGACGTCCGCGCGCGAGGGCTTGTCGGTGCCGCGCGGGCGCTTGCGCATCGCTTCGCCGGTGCTGTTCTCGCAGCTCGCGATGGGCCGCATCTCCGCCGAGTTCTGCACGGCCTACCCGGAGGTCAGCTGCGAAGTGGTGGCGGACGATCGCCTGGTCGACCTCGTCGAGGAGCAGTTCGATGCCGCGATCCGGATCAATCCAGCCCCGGACAGCAGCCTCGTGGGCCGGTGCTTCGCCAAGGACCGGCTGGTGGTCGTGGCCGCGCCCTCTGTACCCATGCCGAAGCCAGGCAAGGTCAGCCTGGTCCCCGCCATCGTTTCAACGAGCTTTCAAGACGGGAATTGGACGCTCGACGACGGACGTCTGGTCCTGGAGCCGATCCCACGGCTGAGGCTTTCTTCGTTCCTGATGATTCGCGACGCTGCGATCGCCGGCGCCGGCGCTGCCCTGATGCCGCAGTCCATCGCGTGGAACCAATTGACGCGCGGAGAACTGGTTCAGTGGGGCATGGTTTCAGGCGTGGAGGTCGCGCTCTGGGTACTGCATACGTCGAGGCGACTGCCCGCGCCGAAAGTTCGGGCGTTCGTCGACTTCATGTGCGCGCAGTATCCGCAGGGTTCGCTCGTGCTGAACGGCTAGAAGACGACAGGCGGCACTGGCTCGTCCTTCGCCCGTGTTCGTTGTCGAGCGGGACTACCTCACCACTCCCTGCCCCTTGCCACCCGCACTTGCATGCCGCGGAATCCAATATCCCAGCATCCCCGCCGCAGCAAAGGCGATCAGCCCGGTCACCGCGATCCCCGCAGCAAGCGACAAGCCACCCGCCAACAGAGACAGCAGCGCCGGCCCACACGAAGACCCGATGTCGGACATCAAACGCCATATGCCGAGGAAGTGCGCGCGCCCGTGGCGCGGCGAGTGGTCGGCGCCGAGAGTCATGATCATCCCCGAGCCGATGCCGTTGCCGAACCCGATCGCCAGTGAAGCGATCAACAGCGTCACGACGCCGGACGTGAGGGGCATCAGCAGCATCGCCAGCCCCATGATCAGCATCGACGGCACCGCGACCCAGCGCCTGCCTTTCCTGTCCATCACCTTGCCGGCCGGATAGAACACCAGCATGTCGACCCCACCCGCCAGGCCGTAGATCAGCGAAGCCACCGAGGGCGCCAGCATCAGGTGGTCGGCCCACAGCGGGATCACGGCCTGGCGCGAAGCGCGCACCGCGCTGACCAGGACCACGCCGACACCGAGCGTGAGGAACACATGGCGGTGATCCCGCAGCGTCGAGACGATCGAGGTCGAGGCGGGCGCCGCCTGCCCGGCCGGGACCGGTGGCGCCTCCAGGTCGGGAATGCGCGCGCCAATGGCCGCGGCCGCCATCACCGCCACGATGCCGACCACATAGGCGGCCGACAGGCCGAACGCATGTACCGCCCCGGCCGCGAGAAAAGGCCCCGCGAACATGCCGATGCGCATGACGCCGCCCAGCGTCGACAGCGCCCGCGCACGGTATTCGATGGGCACCGCCTCGGTCATGTAGCTCTGGCGCGCCAGGTTGTAGACCGCCTGCGACATGCCCACCATGAAGCAGCCCGTGGCGAACAGGCCCAGGTGCGAGGTCAGCACGCACAGGAGCATGCCAAGACCGCTCCACACGCCCGCCGCGACGATGGCCCAGCGCTCGCCCCAGCGCATGGTGATCATCGAGGCCGGGATGTTGTTGAACAGCGAGCCGATACCGATCATCGCGATGACCAGCGCGGCCATGGGCACGGAAGCGCCCAGGTCGCGCGCCGTCAGCGGCACGATCGGCAGGATGGCGCCCTCGCCCAGTCCGAACAGCAGCGAGGGCGCAAAGGCCGGGATGGCGATGCGCCACAGGGAGAACGGGGGCGTGGAGGACGAAGTCGACGCGGCGGGCGGAGATGACATGGAGAGAGCGGTCGGTTTCTTGCCACCGCGCGCCGGGTGGTCAAAGGCGCCGCGATTGTCTCGCCGATGCCCGACCTCTGCTGGCAGTCGGGATCAGGGCCATCGCCCGGAAGGCGCGCTACTTCCCCACCAGCTGCGTCAGCTTCTCCGCCTCGAAGCTTCCGTCGCGCGCCGCATCCCCGGGCACGCAATCCTTGGTCCCCGGCTGGGCCGACAGCTTCTCGATCGCCTGCCACAACAGCGCGATCTGGTGTTCCTGGCTCGAGGCGTTGTCGATCAGGCCGCGCATGGCCTGGCTCAATGGGTCGTCGTCTTGCGTGATGCCGTAGGCGGAAAACTTCTGCGGCTCGGACACATCGGCGCTCTCGCCGGTCTTCGACGGGATGATGCGTGCGGGAATGCCCACTGCCGTCGCTCCGGCCGGTACCGGCTTGATGACGACCGCATTGCTGCCGATCTTGGCGCCATCGCCGACGACGAAGCCACCGAGCACCTTGGCCCCCGCGCTCACCACCACGTTCTTTCCCAGTGTCGGATGGCGCTTGGTGCCCTTGTAGAGCGAGGTGCCGCCCAGCGTCACGCCCTGGTAGATGGTGCAGCCGTCGCCGATCTCGGCCGTCTCGCCGACCACCACGCCCATGGCATGGTCGAAGAACACGCGCTCGCCGATCTTGGCCGCCGGATGGATCTCGATGCCGGTCATCCACCGCGCGCAGTGCGCAATGAAGCGGGCGGGCCACTTGAATCCGTGCGTCCAGCAGGCGTGCGCCCAGCGATGCAGCACCACGGCATGAAAGCCCGGGTAGACCGTCATCACTTCCCAGGCGCTGCGGGCGGCCGGGTCGCGTTCGAGGATGCACCGGATGTCGGCGCGCAGTCGAGAGAACATCGCTGCCCTTGTTGTCGTTATATCGATAGTGGGCGGGCAGTCTAAAGCCCGGTGTCTTCGCGTACTTTCGATGGGGTTTTAGCCGCCCGAGCCGCCTTTGGGACCCCGCGTCGCGTCGGTCATCGCCTTGGCGATGCCGCGCAGGATGTGGATTTCCTCGGGCGTCGGCTGGGCCCGGTTGAACAGCTGCTGCAGCCGCGGCATCAGCTTCTTCGGCGCGGCCGGATCGAGAAAACCGATGTCCACCAGCGAGCGCTCCCAATGGTCGAGCATGCCCGCCACCGATTGCGCATCGGCCGCCTGCACCGGCGCCGTGGCATCGCGCACCTCGTAGCCGCCGAGCGCCAGCCGCCATTCGTAGGCCACCACCTGGATGGCCGCGCCCAGGTTGAGCGAGCCGAATTTCGGGTCGGTGGGAATGCTCAGGGCGACATTGCAGCGGTAGACGTCTTCATTGCGCATGCCGAAACGCTCGGAGCCGAACAGGAAGGCGACGTGCTGCTGGTCGCCCTGCTTCACCAGAGGTTCCAGGTGCTCCCGCGGCGTGCGGGTGGGCGGTCCGAAGTCGCGCGGGATCATGGCCGTGGCGCACAGATGGGTCACGCCATCGAGCGCCTCGTCCAGCGTCTCGACGATGCGGGCATTGGTCAGCACGTCGAGCGCACCGCTCGCGCGCTGGATGGTTTCTTCCCGCCGCAGCACGTTGGCCCAGCGCGGCGCCACCAGCACGAGGTCGTCGAAACCCATGGTTTTCATGGCGCGGGCGGCGGCGCCCACGTTGCCTGCGTGGCTGGTCTGGATCAGGATGAAACGGGTGCGCATGGGGGGTTTGGAGACACTAACGGGGCGGAGCCGGTAAAATGCCCGATTCTCGCCGCCCGCATCGCCGGGTCGCAGGGTCGCCAAGAGATCGCATTTTGGGGACCACTCCCACCGTTCTTCTCACAATCCAGAATGTCGTCCCCCAACCTGCATCCCATGCTCAATGTGGCCGTCAAGGCCGCACGCGCCGCCGGCGCCATCATCAACCGCGCCGCCCTCGATGTCGAATCGGTGCGTATCTCGCAAAAGCAGGTCAACGACTTCGTCACCGAAGTCGATCACGCCAGCGAGAAAGCCATCATCGAAACGCTGCTTGGCGCATACCCGGGGCACGGCATCCTGGCCGAAGAATCGGGCACCGAACACGGTGCGAAAGACTCCGACTACGTCTGGATCATCGATCCGCTCGACGGCACCACCAATTTCATCCACGGCTTCCCGGTCTACTGCGTGTCGATCGCCTTGTCGGTACGCGGCAAGATCGAGCAAGCGGTCATCTACGACCCGAGCCGCAACGACCTCTTCACCGCCACCAAGGGCCGCGGCGCCTACATGAACGACCGGCGCATCCGCGTCTCCAAGCGCACGCGCCTCTCCGAGTGCCTGGTGTCCACGGGCTTTCCGTTTCGCTCGGGCGACAACTTCAAGCAGTACCTGGCCATCATGGCGGACATGATGCCCCGCATGGCGGGCCTGCGCCGCCCCGGCGCCGCCGCGCTCGACCTGGCCTACGTGGCCGCGGGCTTCACCGACGCCTTCTTCGAAACCGGGCTCAACCCCTGGGACGTGGCCGCGGGGTCGCTCCTGGTCACCGAGGCCGGCGGCCTGGTCGGCAACTTCACGGGCGAGCCCGACTTCCTCGAGCAGCGCGAGTGCCTCGCTGGCGCCCCGCGCATCTACGGCCAGATCGTGCCGCTGCTCGCCAAGTACTCCAAGTTCGCCAACGTGGACGACAAGCTGCGCGCCAGCGACCGCGTGCGCGCCGTGTCGGCCTCGACCAAGTCGAATGCCGACGACGCCTCGGTCGACCTCTACGCCCGCAGCACGGTGGTCGATTTCGCCGACGAATCGGCCGAGGGCGAAGCCCCCGCCGTGGCCGCCAAGCCCGTGCAGCGCAAGCTCACGCGCATCCGCCGCGAGGCCCCTTCCAGCCCCTCCGAGGGCGACGCTTCCGCCAAGTGATGTTCGGCCCCCGCGCCGCCGACCGGTTTCGCGCCGCGCTGCGCATCGCGCTGAGCCACTACGTGGCCAGCGGCCTCACGGTCGCGCTGGGCCTGCTGTTCATCTCGGGCGGCGTGCACCTCTGGCTCGGCACCATCGCCGCGTCGGCCGCGGCCACCGGCGTGATCGTCACCGCGCCGCCCGACCTGCCCGGCCCGCGCCGCGGCAAGTTCTTCCAGATGCTGCCGGCGCCGCTCATCGGCCTGCCGCTCTTCTTCGCGGTGCAGATGCTGCACAGCGCACCGATCCGCCTCGGCCTCCTGCTGGTGCCGGCCACCTTCATGGCCTTCCTGGCCATGGCCTGGGGCAAGCGCGGCATTCCCATCGCCATCGCGGTGATGTTCTCGATGGTCTTCTCGATGGCCACACCCGCGCCGGTGGACATGGCCGAGGCCATCCTGCGCACCTGGCACTTCGGGCTGGGTGCGGGCCTCTACGTGATCTGGGCGACGCTCGCCAACCTCGCGCTCAACGGGCGCTTTCGCACCCAGTCGGTGGCCGACGTGCTCTATTCACTGGCCGCGCTCATGCGCACCGAGGCCGGCCAGTTCACCCCGCAGGACGAGACGCGCGACATCCGCGACACCCCCGCCCCGGTGCTGGGCCAGTTGCTGCGCGAACAGGCCGCACTGGCCGACCAGCTGCAGGCCACGCGCGACATCGTGCTCGAATCGCCCCGCACCCCGCGCCGCCAGCGCCTCGCAGCCATGCTGGTGATCGTGCTGGAGATGCGCGACCAGCTCCTCGCGAGCGAGCTCGACCTCGATGCGCTCCTGGCCCACCCGGCCCACGCCGACGCGCTGATCGAAATGCGCCGCGTGCTCGAAGAGCTTTCCGATGAAACCATCGCCCTCGCCGACGCGCTCATGCTGGGCCGCCACCCCGACCCGGTGACCGACCGCCGCCCGCGACTCGCGGCCATCCACGTCTCGGCGGACGACGAGCACCACCACGGCCACCCCGGCCCCACCGCCGCGATGCTCGCGCGCGGCCTCGCGAGCCGCATCGGCCACATCAACGACGAAGTGCTGCGCCTCTCGGCCATGGCGCGCGGCGATGCCGAGCCCAACCTGGCCGTGGTGCGCGCCAACTGGCAGCTCTTCGTGAGCCCGACCGACTGGTCGTGGCGCCCCTTCTTCACGCTGTGGCGCTGGGACCAGCCGCCACTGCGCCACGCCATCCGCGCGGCGCTCGCCATCGCGGCCGGCTACGGCATCGCTGTGTCGATGCCCTGGGGCTCGCACGACTACTGGATCCTCTTGACCATCGTGGTCGTGCTGCGCGGCAGCCTCTCGCAGACGCTGGAGCGGCGCAACGCCCGCGTGGCCGGCACGCTGCTGGGCTGCGTGCTCGCGGTGGGACTGCTCTCGGCGCACCCTTCGGCGCTGTGGCTGCTGGTCATCGTGACCGTGGCGCAGGCCATTGCCCACAGCTTCGCGGTGCGGCGCTACCTGATCACCGCAGTGGCGGCGACCGTGCTCGGCCTCGTGCAGGCGCACATGCTGAACACCGGCACCGCGCCCATCTTCGCGCTCTTCGAGCGCATCGCCGACACGCTCATCGGCGCCGCCCTCGCGTGGGGCTTCTGCTACGTGCTGCCCTCGTGGGAGCGCACGCAGATCCCGGCGCTGGTGGCACGTGTGCTCACCGCGCAGGCGCGGCATGCGCGGCTTGCGCTCGGCCTCGGCCAGCTGCAGGCCATCGACAGCAGCCCCGAGCTCGAATGGCGGCTCGCGCGTCGCGAGGCCTTCGACAGCCTCTCGGCTTTGGTGCAGGCCACGCAGCGCGCCCTGTCCGAACCACGCGCGGTGCAGCCGCCACTGGAGCCGCTCGAACACCTGCAGGCCCACAGCTACCAGATGCTCGCGCAATTGAGCGCGGTGAAGTCGATGCTCGTGCTGCGGCGCGACCGCCTCACGCCGGGCGAGGTCGAGGGCCCGCTCGCGCGCACCGCGCAGCGCATCGAGGCCGCCATCGGAACTATGCCGACCGCCGGCCCCTCTCAACCCGAGAGCCCGGGCTCGACCGGCGTGGGCGGACCGATTCCGCTGCCCGACCCGTTCGACAACGACATCAGCCCCTGGCTGCTTCGCCGCCTCGACCTCGCGACGGCACTTTCCACGCAGCTGCACGACGACGCGGCGCGCATTCTTCAACACCTGAACGAGACAACGCCAATCACGACCACCACTGCCTGATGACCCAAGAGATCCTTGCCCACCCCTGGTTCGGCACCTGGCTTGCCGTCCTCGTCGCCGTTCCGCTCGCTCTCCTGGTCCACCGCATCGGCGGCCTCGTGCTCAAGCGCATCACGCGTCCCGCGCCGGCGATGCATGCGATGGTCGTCAACTGCCAGTCGCCCGCGCGGCTGGTGCTGCCGCTGGTGGCGCTGCTGCTCATCTTCCAGGCCGCGCCCGACGACCTGCGCTTCATCGCCAGCGTGCGGCATCTCAACGGCCTGCTGCTCATCGCGGCAACCACCTGGCTGATCGTGCGCGCCATCAGCGGCTTCGCCGACGGCGTGCTGGCGCAGCACCCCTCCGACGTGGCCGACAACCTGCAGGCCCGCCGCGTGCTCACGCAAACCCGCGTGCTTGCGCGCACCGCCATGTCGGTGGTGATCGTGGCCGGCGGCGCGATGATGCTCATGACATTTCCGGGCGCGCGCCAGGTCGGCGCGAGCCTGCTGGCCTCGGCCGGCGTGATCGGCATCGTGGCCGGCCTCGCGGCCAAGCCGGTCTTCAGCAACCTCATCGCGGGTCTGCAGATCGCGCTGGCGCAGCCGATCCGCATCGACGACGTGCTGGTGGTCGAGGGCGAATGGGGCCGTGTCGAAGAGATCACCGGCACCTTCGTGGTGGTGCGCATCTGGGACGACCGGCGCCTGATCCTGCCGCTCACCTATTTCATCGAGAAGCCCTTCCAGAACTGGACGCGCCACTCGGCGCAGCTGCTCGGCTCGGTGTTCATCTACGTGGACTACGGCATGCCGCTCGCGCCGCTGCGCGCGGAGGCCGAGCGCATCGTGAAGGCCGCACCCGAGTGGGACGGCCGCTTCTTCAACCTGCGCGTGACCGACGCCACCGAACGCACGATGCAGGTCCGCGTGCTCTGCACCGCCGCCACCTCGGGCCTGGCCTTCGACCTGCGCTGCAGCGTGCGCGAAGGCCTCATCGACTTCATGCAGCGCGAGTATCCGCAGTTCCTGCCGAAGATGCGCGTCGAGGCGGACCCGGCGACATCCGTACCCGCAGCCGCCTGACAGCCACTCCGAAGGTCCGTAGTACGGCTTGAGCACGCCGGTGCGACGTGGCACGATCCCGCGGATGACCACCAAGCCCACCGCCGCGCAGCACCTGCGCGACCTTGCCAGGCTGCGCCGCGTGCGCGACCGCATCGACCGCGACTACGCGCAGCCGCTGGATGTGGAGACGCTCGCGCGCGACGCGGGCATGTCGGCCGGCCACCTGAGCCGGCAGTTCCGCATCGCCTACGGCGAGCCGCCCTACTCCTATCTCATGACGCGGCGCGTCGAGCGCGCGATGGCGCTGCTGCGGCGCGGCGACATGAGCGTGACCGAGGTGTGTTTTTCGGTCGGCTGCGGCTCGCTGGGCACCTTCACCACCCGCTTCACCGAGCTGGTGGGCGTGCCGCCCGGCGTCTACCGGCGGCAGGACGCGAACGCGACCGAGGGCATTCCGTCGTGTGTGGCCCGGCAGGTGACGCGACCGATCAGGAATCGAGAAGCGCCGGAACCCGACCCGCAACTAGCATCGGCGCCTCCTGCTTAGAACCACCACTGCCATGAACATCACCATCCACTCGAGCTTCCTTCCGCACACCGACCCGGAGACCTCCCTGGCCTTCTACCGCGACACCCTCGGCTTCGAGGTGCGCAACGACGTCGGCTACGAGGGTATGCGCTGGATCACGGTCGGCCCCGTGGGCCAGCCCGCGATCTCCATCGTGCTGTATCCGCCGACCGCCACGCCCGGCATCACCGCCGACGAGCGCCGCACCATCGCCGAGATGATGGCCAAGGGCACCTACGCGACGATCCTCCTGGCCACCAAGGACCTGGACGGCGCCTTCGCGAAACTGCAGGCCGGCAAGGCCGAGATCGTCGAGGAGCCGACCGACCAGCCCTATGGCGTTCGCGACTGCGCGGTGCGCGATCCCGCGGGCAACATGATCCGCATCCAGCAACTGCGCTGACCCGCACCACAAGAACACGATGGAGACCTGATGAGCAAAGCCCCGAAGAAGGACACGATCAAGAGCACGCCCAAGCACAAGCCCCACGCCGCAGACCACCACGACATGATCCGCGTGCAGGGCGCGCGCGTGAACAACCTCAAGGACATCAGCGTCGAGCTCCCCAAGCGCCGGCTCACCGTGTTCACCGGCGTCTCCGGCTCGGGCAAGAGCTCCCTGGTCTTCGGCACCATCGCCGCGGAGTCTCAGCGGCTCATCAACGAAACCTACAGCGCCTTCGTGCAGGGCTTCATGCCCACGCTCGCGCGGCCCGAGGTCGATGTGCTCGACGGCCTCACCACCGCGATCATCGTGGACCAGGAGCGCATGGGCGGCGACCCGCGCTCCACGGTCGGCACCGCGACCGATGCCAACGCGATGCTGCGCATTCTCTTCAGTCGCCTCGGCAAGCCGCACATCGGCTCGCCCAGCGCCTTCGCCTTCAACGTGCCCTCGGTGAAGGCGACCGGCGCCATCACCGTGGAGCGCGGCGCGAGCAAGACCGTCAAGCAGACCTTCAACCGCACCGGTGGCATGTGCCCGCGCTGCGAAGGCCGGGGCGCCGTGACGGACTTCGACCTCACCGCGTTCTACGACGACAGCAAGTCGCTCAACGAAGGCGCGCTCACCATTCCGGGCTTCAGCATGGAGGGCTGGTACGGCCGCATCTTCAACGGCTGCGGCTTCTTCGACCCCGACAAGCCGATCCGCAAGTTCACGAAGAAGGAGCTCGACGCGCTGCTGCGCATGGAGCCGACCAAGATCAAGGTCGACGGCATCAACCTCACCTACCAGGGCTTGATTCCGCAGGTGCAGAAATCTTTCCTCGCGAAGGACGTCGATGCGATGCAGCCGCACATCCGCGCCTTCGTGGAACGCGCGGTCACGTTCAGCACATGCCCCGAGTGCAACGGCACACGGCTCAGCGAAGGCGCTCGCTCATCGAAGATCAAGAAGATCAACATCGCCGATGCCTGCGCGATGCAGATCAGCGACCTCGCCGAATGGGTGCGCGGCCTGGACGAACCCTCGGTCGCGCCGCTGCTCGAAAAGCTCGCGCACACGCTCGATTCGTTCGTGGAAATCGGCCTCGGGTATCTGAGCCTCGACCGTCCCTCGGGCACGCTCTCGGGCGGCGAGGCGCAGCGCACGAAGATGATTCGCCACCTCGGCTCTTCGCTCACCGACGTGACCTACGTCTTCGACGAGCCCACCATCGGCCTGCATCCGCACGACATCCAGCGCATGAACGGCCTCTTGCTGCGGCTGCGCGACAAGGGCAACACCGTGCTCGTGGTGGAGCACAAGCCCGAGGCCATCGCCATCGCGGACCACGTCGTCGACCTCGGGCCCGGCGCGGGCTCGGCGGGCGGCACCATCTGCTTCGAGGGCACGGTCGATGAACTGCGTGCCAGCGCCACCCTCACCGGCCGCCACCTGGACGACCGCGCCACGCTCAAGAAGAAGGTGCGCACGCCCACCGGCACGCTGCCGATCCGCGGCGCGAAGGCGCACAACCTGCGCAACGTCAGCGTCGATGTGCCGCTCGGTGTGCTCGTGGTCGTGACCGGCGTGGCGGGCTCGGGCAAGAGCTCGCTCGTGCATGGGTCCATTCCTGCAGGCGCGGGCGTGGTGTCGGTCGACCAGGGTTCCATCCGCGGCTCGCGGCGAAGCAATCCCGCGACCTACACCGGGCTGCTCGATCCGATCCGCAACGCGTTCGCCAAGGCCAATGGCGTGAAGCCTGCGCTCTTCAGCGCCAACTCCGAAGGCGCGTGCCCTGCGTGCAACGGCGCGGGCGTCATCTACACCGACCTCGCGATGATGGCCGGCGTCGCCACCGCCTGCGAAGAGTGCGAGGGCAAGCGCTTCCACGCCTCGGTGCTGGAACACAAGCTCGGCAAGCGCGACATCAGCGAAGTGCTCGCCATGTCCGTCACCGAGGCCACCGAGTTCTTCGGCGCGGGCGATGCACGCACGCCGGCCGCGCACGCCATCCTCGAACGGCTCGCCGACGTCGGGCTCGGTTACCTCAGCCTCGGGCAGCCGCTCACCACGCTCTCGGGCGGCGAGCGGCAGCGGCTCAAGCTGGCCACGCACATGGCCGAGAAAGGCGGCATCTACGTGCTCGACGAGCCGACCGCCGGCCTGCACCTGGCCGACGTCGAGCAACTGCTCGGCCTGCTCGACCGGCTGGTGGAAGCGGGCAAGTCGGTCATCGTGGTGGAGCACCACCAGGCAGTGATGGCGCATGCGGACTGGATCATCGACCTCGGGCCCGGTGCGGGCCACGACGGCGGGAAGATCGTGTTCGAAGGCACGCCGGTCGAGCTCGTCAAGGCGCGTGCCACGCTCACGGGCAAGCACCTCGCGGCATACGTCAGCGGTTGATCGGGTTCAGGCGACAGCCTTGCGCCCCGGGTCCGTCACGGGAAAACCGCCGTGCACTTCGAGCAGGCGCAGCAGCGCTTCGGAGCTGTGCGCCTTGGCCCAGTCCTTCTCGGAATCGGTGATGCCGACCACATGCAGGAAGTCGAACTTGCCCGAGGCCAGTTGTGCCGTGGCGGGGTAGTGCTTCGGCTCGGCCAGCACCACGTTGCGCAGGCCCACGGCGCCCTTCTCGCCGACCGCGTCGCCCATCGGAACCCGGTCGCCATAGTCGAGCAGCGGCTTGTCTTCTCCGAAGCGCCCGTGTGCGAGCAGCACGTTGAAGGCCAGCAGCCGGCGCAGGAGCTTGATCGCCCACTGGTCCTTGGGCTGCGAATGCACCTCGATGACCAGCTCGGAGCCGAGCCATGAATAGTCCTCGGGGTCGTATTCGTCGGGCTCCGTCTCCCAAGGGGTCGATCCACCCGAGGTGACGTAGAGCCATGAGTTGCGCGCGGGCGTCGGCTCGAACTCGAACACGCCCAGGTGCAGCCAGCACGGGTCGATGTCCTTGGCGCCGAGCGACGAGAAGACGTCGAAGTCCAGCACGTAGATACCGCTTCGCTTCTCGCCGAACAGTTGCGGGTAAAGCGTCTCCTCGCGGTACGCCCAGACTTCTTCCATGGAACTCATCGGCTTGTCCTTCCCCTGGGGGTTTTGCTCCGCGGAAAGCATACCGCCGGCATCACCGCCGTCCGATATGCCTTTCGGCCGGATCCGGCCTAAGCGTGGGAGCGAACAGACGCGGCGTTCATTGCGGGCGAGAGTGCCCAACGCGGAAGTCTTTCTGCGCGTCGCTCCCAAAGGAATTCCCATGAAATACGCCATGCCATCCCTGGCTCTCCTCGCCCTGCTTGCCCTGGGCGCCTGCACGGGCCCCATGGGCCCCCAAGGCAACACGGGCAACACCGGAAGCACCGGCTACACGGGCGCCACCGGCGCTCGCGGCAATACCGGCAACACCGGCAATACAGGTGCCACGGGCGATACCGGCAACACCGGTAGTACAGGCGCCACCGGTGAAACCGGCAACCAGGGCAACACGGGTAACACCGGTGCGACGGGCGCCCGGGGCAACACCGGCAGCACGGGTGGCGGTGGTGGAACGGTTGTCGTCGTTCCTCCCACCCGCTGAACGATGGCCGGCGCGCCCTTCATTCATGACGCTTCGGGCACGGTCCGGTTCTCGGTGACGGTCGAGGACCGCACCGTGAACGCGAGCATCGGCCGGGAAGTGCTGCGCTACCACTACCGCACCGCCGAAGACGCCAACCCCCTGGACACCTTCGGCCAGCACGTCGACGAGATGGATGCCGCCGTGCGGCGCCGGATCGCACAGGGCTCGATGGAGCCCGTGATGCTGCGCGAGAACGACCTGCACGCTCCCGCGTAAACAACTCCCCCGCCAGCCGCCGGCTACGTGATCAGATGCGTGTAGCTGCGCCGGTTGGCCCGGTAGCAATCGCACGCCGCGTTCTCCAGCCCCTCGCGGTCCGTGATGGTGATGACCCCGCGGCGATAGTCGATCAGCCGTCGCGTGTGCAGCGCCGTCGCCGCGTTGGTGATGCCGACCCGCCGCACGCCCAGCATGCGGCCCAGCACTTCATGGGTGAGCGCCAGGTGCGCCGAGTGCGCGCAGTCCTGCGTGGTCAGCAGCCAGCGCGCCAGGCGCTCCTCGATCTGGTGGAAGCGGTTGCACAGGCCCGAGCGACCGAACTCCATCAGGAGCACGCACACGTAGCGGTTGAGGATGCGCTTGAGCATCGTGTTCTGCGCGAGCTCCTGCGCGAACGACTGCGCCGTGAGCCGCCAGGCCATGCCCGGTCCCTGCACCAGCGCCCTGAGCGGTGCGCTCTGCACGTCCAGAGAAAGCTCATAGCCCAGCGCACCTTCGTTGCCCACCATGCCCGTCTGCAGGCCGTCGTGGCCGTCGACGGTGGACACCAGCGAGACGAACGCGCTCGTCGGAAAGTGGATGTGATGAATGACGTCGCCCGGCTCGTACAGGATCTGCGCCGTGGCCAGTTCCACGCTGTCGCAGCGGTCGAGCAAGTGCGCCCTGTCCGCGAGCGGCAGCGCCTCGAGCAGGCGATTGAGAATGGGGCGAAGCGGGTCTGGTGTCACGGAACCGCCTGTTGGGAAGAGCGAGCGCGGAATGCGCAACCGGGCGCATTGTTGCCGACCCACCTCCCCGCGTCTGTGCGCAGGCGCACCGAGTGCGGCGCGCCCGCCCGCTCAGGTCGCGAGCACGCGAGGCAACAGGCGATCCGACTCGCGCTTGACCACCTCATAGCACTCGCACACCTGCGTCTCCAGGCCCTGGCGGTCCAGCACCGTGATATGGCCGCGCGAATACTTGATGAGGTTCAGGCGCTGCAGCTTGCCGGCCGCTTCCGTTACCCCTTCGCGGCGCACGCCGAGCATGTTGGCGATCAGCTCCTGGGTCATCACCAGTTCGTTGCCCGGCAGCCGGTCCAGGCTCAGCAGCAGCCAGCGGCACAGTTGCTGTTCCAGCGAATGGTGCCGGTTGCACACCGCTGTCTGCGACATCTGCGTGATGAGCGACTGCGTGTAGCGCAAGAGCAGGTGCAGGAGCGGCCCGCCGTTGTCCGTGAGCTGCTTGATGTGGCTCGCGCTCAGCCGGAATGCATTGCCCGCGCTTTGCACCACGGCGCGGTTGGGTGTGCTGCCCCCGCCCATCAACAGCGACACGCCCACCATCCCCTCGAATCCGACGACGGCGATCTCGGCCGATTGCCCGTTCTCCAGCACGTAGAGCAGCGAGACGATGCAGTCGGTCGGGAAGTAAACATATTGCTGTACCACGCCCGATTCGTAGAGCACCTCGCCCAGCTTGAGCGGCACCAGCTCCAGGAGCGGCATGAGGCCGGCCAGCACCTCCGGCGGCATGACCTCCAGCAGGTTGTTGCGCGCCACGGCTGCGCGCGGGGAAGACGGATGCGGGGACGATGCCATGGCGGAAGGGGATTCCAAAGTTCGGATCATTCTGCGACCGATCCCTTGGCGTCTGTGCGATGCCGCACATAGAAGCGGGCTATTTTTGACGGCCAGCGTGCGCTGGCGAACGGTGCGCCGGGCGCTTTCTGGGTAGCGTGGATTTCAGAGCCTCCATCGACTGGAGAACACCATGCCCCTTCTGAAGATCCCTTCCGAGCTTGCAGCCGACGCCGCCGTGCGCGCCTACCTGCACGGGCGAGCGATGCCCCCGGTCCTGTATGACGCCATCGTGTGGGCGGTGGAAATGCGGATTTCAACCGGCAAGCTGCCGCTGCTCGACGAAACACTGACGACCGACATCGACAACCACGCCGTCGCCACGCGGGCGCGCCTGCTGATGCCCATCCGGCCCGCACCATTGCCGCCGCTGGCCGGCCACGGCAATGCCGGGCCCGAGCCGCTCTCGGCCGAGGGGATATAGATGCCGATGAAACTCCTCGGCCAGCTGTGCTGCGCGCGGCTGCCCATGCAACTGCACGACCAGCTCGACATTCAGAAGTGCGACGTGCTTCGCGCCGCGCAGTTGATCGAGGCGGACCTGCCGCCCGTTCTCCACGAACGCGGGCGCAGCGTCTACGCGGGGCAGGCGACGGTCATGCGCGTCACCGCCAAAGGGCTGAGTGCAGCCACGCAGCGCGGCTGACCACGCGCCCGGCAGCCACCGGACTCAGGCCGTCACGGGCGAGGCAGCAACCAGGTGCTCGGTCAGGAACCACACCTGCAGCTCGTTGGTGCGCAGCACGTTGCTCACGAACACGTCGTTGCTGCCGGCATCGCCTGATTTGTCGACCTTCTCGGCCGCCTCGCGCGCATTCACGATGATGTGTTCATGCGCCTCGGCAAGACGGCGCAATTGCACCGCTGCCGGCTCGCGGCCGCGCGGCGGGCGGGCGATCTTCGTGGTCTCGGCGATGTCGGCCGCCATGGCAAGCGCGATGCCGCCGAGCAGCTGAATGCGCTCGGCCACGATGTCCACCAGCAGCACCTGCCCCTCGTAGTGCTGGTCATACATCAGGTGCAGCTGGTTGAAGGTCGGGCCCACCACCTGCCAGTGGTGCTTCTTGTACATGTCGCGCAGGGTGATGGTGTCGGCCAGGCACTGGTTCAGCAGCGCCACGCTTTCCTTGCAGACCTTTTCGGAGAGGCCATTGGGCAGCTTGACGATTTCGCCGTAGCGCTGCGTCTCGTGGCTCTTCTGGTCGAGATCGGGTTTGACTTCCTGCTTCGAGCGGGCGGGCGACGCGCTCGCGGTGGGCTTGGATTTCTTCGAGGCTGCCATGGGGGATGCTCCTGAGTGGGTTGAATCGATCAAGAACTTCTAGCACCCGCCCCACACCCCGCACGTAGGCCATCCGCGCGCCCGGCCCGTCGCGCAACAGGAACCCGGCCCCGAAGGCCGACAATAGGCGCCTTCACCCCAGGGCCCCATCCACCCATGCGCAGACTGCGCTTTCTCACCAGCCGGCACCGTGCGCCCTCCACCAACAAGGCGCTGGGCCTGCTGCTGGCGTTCAACGCCGGCGCGGTGAACGCGGGCGGGTTCCTGGTGCTGCACATGTACACCTCGCACATGACCGGGTTCGCCTCGCAGCTGGCCGATGGGCTTGTGCTGGGCAACGCCAAGCTGCTGCTCAATGCGCTGGGCGCGGTGCTGGCCTTTCTCTCGGGCGCGGCCGTGTGCGCGGTGCTGGTGAACTGGGGGCGACAGCACCGCCTGCACAGCGTGTATGCGCTGCCGCTGCTGCTGGAGGCCGCGCTGATGCTTCCCTTCGGCCTCATGGGCGCCGTGACCCTCACCTGGGCCACGCCCTTCGCGGTGCCGCTCACCGTGCTGCTGCTGTCCTTCATCATGGGCCTGCAGAACGCGGTCGCCTCCAAGACCTCCGGGGGCAGCATCCGCACCACGCACATGACCGGCAACATCACCGACCTGGGAATGGAAATCGGCAAGCTGCTTTACTGGAACCGCAAGTCCGCCGGCGCTTCCACGGCCACCCCTGCCGTGCGCCACGACCGCAGCCGCATGCGCAGGGCCGCCGGGCTCATCGCCATGTTCGTGCTCGGCGGCGTGGTGGGCGCGCTCGGCTTCAAGTACGTGGGCTTCGTGTGCGTGGTGCCGCTGGCGGCGCTGCTGCTGGCGCTGTCGGTGCCGCCGTTCATGCGGGATCTGCCGCGCAGCGGATTGGGGGTGCGGTTTGGCAAGACGAGCTAGGAAAGCCAAGGGCCCCGCAAGGTCGGTATTCGGATGCCAGATGCGGAGGGCCATCGCGCATGAATGGCGCTGCGGGTCTGCGTTCCTTGATCTTCGGGACCGAGGCGTTCAGTTCAATCAATAGAACTCGCCGATCTCCACCAGCGGCCCGCGGAACGCATCGCGCAGCGCGTCCACGAAGGCTCGCGCCGGAAGGCGATGAACCTCATCGACGAAAGCGGGCAGGTCCTTGCCGAAATCAATCACCAGCCCACCTCGCCAGAAGCCGAGGCAGTCGGCCCAGTCGACGTTGTTGCGAGCGAAATCGTTGACCTCCACGCGCACCACGGGCGGCTTCAGGATGTAGTCCGACGTGTAGCTCTCCGAATAGAAAGTCTCGTAGGGCTCCACGGTGTCAGGCGTCACGGGTTGCCCGTTCACGGCCTCCGGCGGCGCGATGAGGTTGAAGTAGATGTTGTCGGAACTCCACTGGATGCGGTAGTCGTTGCCGAGGATCAGTACCGTTTCCTTCGTGTAGCGGTCAGCAGGCTCTATGTCGTCGTAGCCGGAAGGGCCGGCAAGAGCCGCCACGGGCGCGCCATCGGCGCCGCGGTACCTGAACGCAATGCCCGGCCCGGTGGTGGCGAGGACCTGCGCCTCTTCAGGCGACACGCTCCGCCCCTGAGACAGATCGACAGCCTTCGCCAACTCCGTGCCGATCGACCAGTCGCCCAGCACCTTGGCAACCCGCGCCGCCGTATCGGATTGCGGCCGCCAGGCTGCGTCGTCGACAACCAGGAAATGCCGATATTCAACACCCATGACTCCCTCCTTCTTGTGGATGAAAAAACGTATCTCGGGCCGAAAGATCGCACGCCATCAAGATGCCCGCGAAGCCCCCGCACTCCGCCGCCCCCGGTCTGCCTTGGGCAACACCGCCTCTTCCACCATGCGCTCCGCCTTCGCCTGCAAGAGATTCAACGAAGCATCGAAGCGCGCCGCATCGTCTGCATCCAGCGCCTTCATCAGGTCGCCATTGATCTTCGTCACCAGCGGAAAGAGCTCGTCGTACAGCGCCTGCCCCGCCTCGGTGAGACCCAGCAGCACCTGCCGCCGGTCCCCTGCCCTGGCCACCCGCGAGATCAGCTGCTTCGCGACCAGCGAGCCCACCGCCTTCGAGGTGCGCGCCCGGTCCAGCTGCGCATGCTCGGCCAGTTGCGACGAACCCAGCTCGCCCTTGCTCGCCAGCACCGCGATCAGCCGCCATTCGCGCCGCGTGATGCCGAAGCGCCCTTCGCACAGCCGGATCACCATGCTCCCCGCCACGGAGAGCAGCCGCGACAGCCGGTACAGCAGCAGGTCGTCCAGCGGGCGGCGGGGCGCGGCGGCGGTGGGCATGCGGGGGTTATTCCGGGGGATGGTTGATTAGATCAATCGAATGTAGCGTCTCTAAAGTCGTTCGCCACCGACCGAGAGAGAACCCGGAGAACCGCCCATGCCCAGCCGCCTCACCTTTGATCGTCGCCACGCCCTCGCCGCGCTGGGCGGTCTGGCCCTTGCGCCGCTGGCCAACCTTGCGCATGCCCAGCAGGCCTTCGTGCCCGGCCAGCCCATCAAGGTGCTGATCGGCGTACCCGCCGGCGGCACGCAGGACGTGCTGACCCGCGCCATCGCGCAGCAGGTGCGCGACTCGCTCGGCCCGCTCATCATCGACAACCGATCGGGCGCGGCGGGCCGCATCGCCGTGGAGGCGGTGAAGACCGCACCGCCCGATGGCCACACCCTGCTGCTCGGCACGGCCAGCATGATGACCATGTTTCCGAGCGCGTACCGCAACCTCGCGTACGACCCGGTGAAGGACTTCGTTCCGCTCCTGAACGCGGCCCGCTTCGAGCTGGCGCTCACCGTCCACAAGGACGTGCCGGCCAACACGCTCCCCGAATTCATCACCTGGGCCAAGGCGCAGGGCGACAAGCTGAGCTTCGGCTCCTACGGCGCGGGCACGCCCTCGCACTTTCTCGGCGAAATGCTCAACCGCGCGGCCGGCCTGAAGATGGTGCACGTGCCCTACCGCGGCTCCACGCCCGCGCGGCAAGACCTGATGGGCGGCACCGTGCCCGTGTACTTCGACACCATCGGCGGCGCGCAGCAGATGCTGCCCTCGGGCCGCGTGAAGGTGCTGGCCACCAGCGGCGAGAAGCGCTCGCCGCTCATGCCCAACCTGCCGTGCTTCGTCGAGGCCGGCTACAAGGACGTGGTCGCAACCGCATGGTTCGCGTACTACGCACCGCTCAAGACTCCCCAACCCATCGTCGACAAGCTGCGCGCCGAACTCACCCGTGCCGTCAACTCGCGCGAGGTACGGCAGCAGTTGCTGCAGAACGGCATGTACCCCATCGCCGATGGCAGCGAGGCACTCTTGAAGACCATGCGGGAAGACACGACACGCTGGGCCGGCATCATGAAGGCCGTGAATTTCCAGGCGAACGATTGAAGACGACCGAACAACTGAACGAGGAGGAACCTACACCATGCTGAACCCCAACCACCACATCACCCGCCGCGCTGTCGGCCTGCTGGCCGCGGCCGGCCTCATGGCGTCCGTCGCCATCGCGCCCACCGTCGCGAGCGCGCAGACGCTCGACAGCCCCCTGCACATCGTCGTCGGCTACGCCCCCGGCGGCGCCACCGACCGCGTGGCGCGCATCGTCGGCGAGAAGCTCGGCACCAAGCTGGGCGTGCCCGTCATCGTCGACAACAAGCCCGGCGCGGGCGGGCGCCTCGCGGCGCAGCAGGTCAAGCTCACGCCCGCCAACCAGAACGTGCTGATGCTCGCCAACCCGGCCGTGATGGTGGTCGCGCCCCTGGTCTTCAAGGACAACAACTACGACGCCGAGCGCGACTTCGTGCCCGTGTCGCACGTCAACGCCTACGACTTCGCGCTGGCCGTTTCGCCCACGCTGCCCGTGCGCGAACTGCCGCACCTGCTCGCGTGGATGCGCGCCAACCCGCAGCAGGCCAACGTGGGCGTGCCCGCCACCGGGAGCCTGCCGCACTTCTTCGGCCTGATGGTCGGCGAGAAGGCCAAGGTGCAGACGCAGGTGATCGGCTACCGCGGCTCCGCGCCATTGCTGAATGACCTGATCGGCGGCCAGGTGCCCATTGCCGTGGACACCGAGGACGTGGTGCTGCCGCAGCACAACGCGGGCAAGCTGCGCATCCTGGCGCTCTCGGGCGACAAGCGTTCGCCGTTCGCGCCGAACATTCCCACCTTCAAGGAAGCGGGCCTGGACCTTTCCGCCACCGGCTGGAACACCTTCTTCGCGCCCGCCACCATGCCCAAGGACAAGGTCGAGCGCCTGGCAGCGACCATCCGCGACGTGATGCAGGACCCGGACACGCAGCGCAAGTTCAAGGACTCGGGCATGACGCCCGTGGTGAGCACGCAGGCGCAGACTGCCGCGATGCTGAAGGCGTACAAGACGCAGTGGGCCCCTGTCGTGCAGAAGTCCGGCTACCAGCCCTGAACCTCATCCGCTATCCATGACCCGACCCAACATCATCTTCATCGTCGCCGACGACCTCGGCTATGCCGACCTCGGCTGCTACGGCGGCCGCGATGCCGCGTTCGGCCCCGTGTCGCCCGTGCTCGACGGCCTGGCCGCGAACGGCCTGAAGCTCACGCAGGGCTATTCGAACTCGCCGGTGTGCTCGCCCACGCGCTTCGCGATGATCACCGCGCGGTATCAATACCGCCTGCGCGGCGCGGCCGAGGAACCCATTCGCAGCAGCAGCCGCGGCAGTACCACGCTGGGCCTGCCGACCGACCACCCCACGCTGCCCTCGCTGCTCAAGGCCAGCGGCTACCAAACCGCGCTCATCGGCAAGTGGCACCTGGGCTACCCGCCGCACTTCGGGCCGCTGCGCTCGGGGTACGACGAATTCTTCGGGCCCATGTCGGGCGGCGTCGACTACTTCACCCACTGCGACTCCGCCGGCCAGCACGATCTGTGGTTCGGCGAAGAGGACAAGAAGGAAGACGGCTACCTCACCGACATGCTCTCGAAGCGCGCCGTGGACTATGTGGAACGCATGGCACAGCAGAAAGAGCCCTTCTTCCTGAGCCTGCACTACACCGCCCCGCACTGGCCCTGGGAAACCCGCGACGACGCCGAGAAGGCACCCGCCATCAAGGACAACCTCTTCGACCTGGCCGGCGGCAACATCCACGTGTACCGCCGCATGATTCATCACATGGACGAAGGCATCGGCTGGATCATGGCCGCGCTCGAGAAGCACGGCATGGCCGACAACACGCTCGTGGTGTTCACCAGCGACAACGGCGGCGAGCGCTTCTCGGACAACTGGCCGCTGGTCGGCGGCAAGATGGACCTGACCGAAGGCGGCATCCGCGTGCCATGGATCGCGCACTGGCCCGCGGTGATCGCCAAGGGGGGCGAGAGCACGCAGCTGTGCATGACGATGGACTGGTCCGCGACCATGCTCGACGCGGCCGGCGTGAAGGCCGATGCGGCGTATCCGCTGGATGGCGTGTCGCTCATGCCTGTGTTGAAGGACGCGAAGCACAACTTCCGCCGCCCGCTGCACTGGCGCATGAACCATCGCGGCCAGCAAGCCCTGCGCGACGGCGACTGGAAGTACCTGAAGGTCGACGGCAACGAGTACCTGTTCAACATTCCGGCGGACGAGCGCGAGCGCGCGAACCTGGGAAAGAGAGAGCCCGAGCGGCTGGCCGCGATGCGTGAAGACTGGCTCGCGTGGAATACGACGATGCCAGCGATTCCGGAGGATGCGACGGTGAGCCTGGGGTACTCGGTGAAGGACATGCCGCAGCGTTGAGGTCCGCGCACTCGCGCGCCATTCGCGCGCCTTGCGTTGCAGCGGGCTTCAGCGGGTTTTCGCGCCGCTATGATTCAGCGCCTCCCGCCATGCCGCTTCGTCCCCTCCCGCTTCAACGCCTTCTCCGTCTCCTGCTGCTGGCCGTGTTCTTCAACGCGGCCATCGGCGTGCCTTTGCACGAGGCCGGGCATATGCGGCAGGACGTCGAGAGCGCGGCACAGGCGGCCGCCCTCGACACCATCGCGGACGCGGCCTCGGAAGCGGTCTCCCCGGGGCATGGCGACCAGGAAATTCACGGGGCCTGCGAATGGTGCCTGGCCCATGTGCACTTTGCCGCAGCGCCCGCGCGGTTGCCGGCCGCACTCGAAGTGGTGCAGACCACCGCACTGCCGCGTGCCCCGCCCGGGCCGGCCTTCGTGCCCTTTGCGGGCCGCTGGCCCTTCGCTTCGCGCGCTCCTCCCAACGCATCGACCTGACATTCCGCCGCCCTTGATTTGAAGGGCAGCGGCTCGTTTGTTTTTGCACGGCGCCCGGCTCTTCGAATGCACGGCGGTGGCGTGCAGTCGATTGCCATTCATGACTCCCATTGATCTCGCACGCGCGAACAGCCGCGTCTTTCTGTTTCGCCGTCTCCCGCTCGCGCTGGCGGCCTCGGCGCTTTTTTCCGGACAGGCGATGGCCCAGTCCGCGGATGCACCTCCTGCGGCCGCACAAGGGCAACTCACCACCGTCGAAGTCGTCGGCCGCACCGAGTCCGGCGCCTACCACGCGGACGAAGCGGCCGGCGCCAAGAGCGACCTGCCATTGCGCGAGCTGCCGCAGTCCGTGCGCATCGTCACGCGGCAGGCCATCGACGACCTGGGCGCCACCAAGCTGGACGATGTGCTCGACTACGTGGGCGGCGTCTCGCGCCAGAACAACTTCGGCGGGCTCTGGGACAACATCGCCATCCGCGGGCTTCCGGGCAACGAGAACACCGGCATGGCGACGCTGTTCAATGGCTTCTCTTCGAACCGCGGCTTCAATGCGCCGCGCGACCTGGCCGGCGTGGAGCGCATCGAATTCCTCAAGAGCACGGCCGCCGCGCTCTACGGCAGCAGCGAACCCGGCGGCACGCTCAACATCGTGTCCAAGCGGCCCTTGTGGAAACCGGCCAACGCCGTCGAGGTGTATGCCGGCAGCCAGGGCCTCAAGCGCGGTGCGCTCGACCTGACCGGGCCGATCGGCGGGAACTTCGCCTATCGCCTGAACGTGGCGGCCGAAGACCGCGACAGCTTTCGCGACCACGTCGACGCCCGGCGCGAAGTGGTCGCCCCCGCCTTCACCTGGAAGCTGGGCCGCGACACGGTGCTGGAATATTCCGGCGAGTACCTGCGGCATGCCACGCCGCTGGACCGGGGCGTGGTGGCCGTCAACAACCGCCTGGGCGCCGTGCCGCGCGATCGCTTCCTCGGCGAGCCGGCCGACGGCGACGTAACGGTGAAGAACCAGACGCACCAGTTCATCCTGTCGCACGAATGGAATTCCGCCTGGCGCAGCCGCGTGGGCGTGTCGTACCGCGAGACTTCGGTGAACGGCTTCGCCACCGAGCCCACCGTCTTGCGGGCCGACGGCAGCCTCACGCGGCAGCGGCGCTTTCGCGACTTCAGCTCCAACGACATCGCACTGCAGGCCGAGTTGCAGGGCAACGTGAAGACCGGCGCCATCGAACACGAACTGCTGTTCGGCGTGGAGAGCTTCCGCTTCGACATGGACACGCTGATGCTGCGCGCGAACCCCACCGCCGCAAGGCCCTATGCCATCAACATCTACAACCCGGTCTACGGCCAGCGCCAGCCGGTGCCCACCGCCAACACCGACACGCTGGAGCACCAGAAGAACACCGCGTTCTATGTGCAGGACGCGATCAGGCTGTCGCCCGAATGGCGGCTGGTGGCGGGCGTGCGCGCGGACAACTACAGCCAGTCGCTGCTGAACCGCAGAAACGCCACCACGGCCCGCCAGGAGCCCTCGTCGACCTCGCCGCGCATCGGCCTGAGCTGGCTGCCGACACCGCAATGGACCGTGTACGCCAACGCAGGCCGTTCGTTCAGGCCGAACACCGGCTCGGACGTCGCCGCCAACGGTTTCGCGCCCGAGACCGGCCGCTCGCTGGAACTGGGCACCAAGTGGGAGAGCGCCGACCAGCGCATGGGCGCCACCGCCGCGCTGTTCGACATCCGCAAGCGCAACGTGCTCACCTCCGACCCTGCCAACGCGGGCTACTCGGTGGCGGCTGGGGAAATACGCAGCCGGGGCCTGGAGTTCGACTTCTCGGGGCAGCTGTCGAAGCACTGGCGCCTGACCGCCAGCCTGGTGCTCAACGATGTGGAGATCGTCAGGGACAACACGCTCGAAGTCGGCGGCCGGCTGCTCAACGTGCCGCGCGTCAACGGCAGCGTGCTCGCGGTGTACGAAGACGGTCTGGCCAACGGCCAGCGCTACGGCATCGGCGGCGGGGTCACGCACATGGGCAAGCGCCTGGGCGAGGCCCGTGCGCAGGCCGAGGCCAAGGCCGGCACGCAAGCGTTCGAGCTGCCGGCCTACACCACCGCCAAGCTGGTCGCGTACTGGCGAATCAATCCCACGCTGCGCCTGACGCTGGACATCGACAACCTGTTCGACAAGACCTACTACGCGAGCTCGTACAGCCGCGTGTGGGTAACGCCCGGAAGCCCGCGCAGCATCACCGTCGGCCTGCAGGCCAAGTTCTGAAATGACATTGCTGCCCGACTTCACGCGCCGCCGCGCGCTCCAACTGCTGGCCACTGCCGGCCCCGCTGCAGCCGCATCGACGGCCTTGCGCGCGCAGCCGGCCACGACGCGCGCACCTCTGCAGATCGTCGGCCCCTGGGAGATTGCGGGCTTGTCCCCCGCCAGCAGCGGCCACGTGTTCACGCGCATGCAGGTCACCGAAACGCTGATGAATGCGAGCGACGACGGCATGCCGCTACCGGGCCTGGCCGGGCGCTGGCGCGTGTCGGACGACGGCCTCGCGTGGCACTTCACGCTGCGCGGCGCCGCGCGTTTTCATGATGGCACCGCGGTCACGGCGGCCGCTGTCGTGCGCAGCCTGCAGGCCGCGCGCGTGGCGCCGGCCCTGCTGAGCCAGGCGCCGATCCGCGCGGTGGAGGCCGAGGGCGCGGGTGTCGTCGTGGTCCGGCTGACGCAGCCCTACGGCGCGCTGCCCGCACTGCTCGCGCACAGCAGCACGATGGTGCTCGCGCCCGCAAGCTATGGGCCGGACGGCGCCGTGCGCAGCATCGTCGGCAGCGGGCCCTACCGTGTGGTGTCGATGGCGCCGCCGCAGCATGTGGAGGCAGCAGTCTTCGACGGCTACGACGGCCCCCGGCCCGCCATAGAGCGCGTGCGGTATCTGGCGGCCGGCCGCTCCGAAACCCGCGCGCTCATGGCCGAAAGCGGGCAGGCCGACCTGGCCTACGGCCTCGATCCGGCGAGCCTGGTGCGGCTGCGCAAGCGCGGCCAGGTGCGCGTGGACACCGTCACGCTGCCGCGCACCGTGATCCTCAAGGTCAACGCCGGACTGCCCGCACTGAACGATGTTCGCGTGCGCCAGGCGCTGAGCCTCGCGATCGACCGGCCCGGCATCGCCAAGGCACTGCTGCGCGACCCCGAGCTGGCGGCCACGCAGCTCTTTCCGCCCACCATGAAGGCCTGGCACCACAGTGCACTGCCGCCGTTGAAGCAAGACCCCGACGCCGCGGCGAGGCTGCTGGCCGAAGCCGGCTGGCGACGTGCGCCCGACGGTCTGCGCGACGCATCGGGCCAGCCGCTTCGCCTGTCATTGCGCACCTTCCCGGACCGGCCCGAGCTGCCGCTCATCGCATCGGCGCTGCAGGAGCAATGGCGGCAGGCCGGCATCGCCGTGCAGGTCGCCATCGGCAACTCGGGCGACATTCCCCTGGGCCACCGCGACGGCAGTCTGCAGCTGGGCCTGGCCGCGCGCAACTACGCCACCGTGCCCGCCCCCACCGGCACGCTGATGCAGGACTTCGGCACCTCGGGCGGCGACTGGGGCGCCATGGGCTGGCGCAGCGATGCGGTCGCCCGCGCGCTGGCCGAGCTGTCGCGCGGCACTTCATCGGCAGAACGCGCGGCGGCGTTGCGAACGCAGGTCACGGCGGTGCTCCAGGCCGAGCTGCCGGTGATCCCCATCGCCTGGTATCGCCAGCAAGTGGCGGTGGGCCGGCGCCTGGAAGGCGTGAGCCTCGACCCATTGGAACGCTCTTACCGGCTCACCGCCATGAGGTGGTCCGCGTGAACCAGACCATCGAGACCCTCAAGACCATGACCCCTGACATCACCCCCAGCCGCACCGCCTGGACCGCGATGCTGCTGCGCCGCGCCATCCAGATCCTCGCGCTCGGCCTCCTGGTGGGCACCGTGTGCTTCTTCATGGCCCGCTCGCTCCCGGGCGACATGGCCACCCGCATCGCCGCGGGGCGCTACGGCTACGACCTCGTGAGCAACGCGGCGGCCGATGCCGTGCGCCTCGAACTCGGGCTCGACCGGCCCCTGTGGCTCGCGCTGCTGCACTGGTGGGGAGACATCGTGCGGCTCGATCTCGGCACCTCGCTGGTCAGCGGCCATGCGGTGTGGCGCGAAGTGGCGCATCAACTCGCGGCGACCATCGAACTGGCAGCGGCTTCGGTGTTCGTCGCGGCCGTCGTCGGCTTGCCGCTGGGCATCTGGTCGGGCCTGCATGCGGGCGGATGGGTCGACCGCTTCACGCTGGCGCTGGCCGTGGTGCTGCGCGCGCTGCCGCCCTTTCTGCTCGCCGTGCTGCTGATGGTGGTGGTGGCGGTGCGCCTGGGCGCCGTGCCGGTTGCGGGCGACGACCACGGCGGCAGCCTGCTGCTGCCTGCGTTGACGCTCGGCCTCGGGCTGGCCGCGGGGCTGGCGCGCGTGGCCCGCTCCGCCATGCGCGAGGCGGCCGCCTCCGCGTCTTTCGAATTCGCCCGCACCAAGGGCCTGTCGGACAGGCAGGCGCTCGTGCACCACGGCCTGCGCCAGGCGGCCACGCCGGTGGTGGCCTACCTCGGCGTGCATGCGGTGTTCCTGGTCGAAGGCACGGTCGTCGTCGAAACCCTGTTCGCCTGGCCCGGCATCGGCCATGCGCTGGTGCATGCGGTGTTCGGGCGCGACGTGCCGATGATCCAGAGCGCAGCCCTGTGCATGGGTCTGCTGTTCGTGGTGTTCAACCTGCTGGTGGATGCGGCCTGCCTCGCGCTCGATCCGCGCCGGCGCATGGGAGCGGCGGCATGAGCGGCAGCTTGATCGACATGGCCCCGCTCGACCTCGCTGGCCGCGGCGCGCGCCGCGCGGCCATCCGCCGCCGCGCGGGCCTTGGCATCCTCGCGCTGGTCGCCGCGTTCTCGCTGTTCGGCCCCGAGCTGATCGGCATCGACCCCGCCCGCCAGACGCTCGCCGACACGCTCCTGCCGCCCGGTGCGGCCCATTGGCTCGGCACCGACGTGCTGGGCCGCAGCGTGCTCGCGCGGCTCGCGCATGCGGCCCGGCTCTCGCTGGGCCTGGCCTTGCTCGCGGCATTGACCGCGGCCGTCCCCGGCGTGCTGCTGGGCGTGGCCGCGAGCTGGCGCGGCGGGCGCATCGAACGCGCGCTGGTCATGCTGGCCGATGCCGTGCTCTCGGTGCCGGGCCTGTTGCTGGTGCTGCTGTTCGCCGCACTGGCGCCGGGGCGGCACTGGGCGCTGTACATCGGCCTGTCGCTGTCGCTGTGGGTCGAATACTTCCGCATTTGCCGCGCCGCCAGCCGGCAGGTGCTCGCGGGCGATGCGGTGCAGGCCTCGCGCCTGCTCGGCTTCGGTGCGGGCTACGTGCTGCGCCGGCACTTGCTGCCTGCCCTCGCGCCCGTGCTGGGAACCTTGCTCGCCTTCAGTGCCGCGCAGGCGGTGCTGGCGCTGGCCGCGCTCGGCTTCATCGGCGTGGGGCTGCAGCCGCCCACACCCGAACTGGGATTGATGATGACGGAGTTTCTTCCCCACTACGAAGAGGCGCCCTGGCTCATTGCCGCGCCGGTGGCGCTGCTGATGGCGGTGGTGCTCGGCATGATGCTCGTGGCCGGCGACGGAGAAACGACATGACCGCTTCCGTTCTGCTCGCAGCCGACAACCTCGGCGTTCACGTCGGCACCCGCGCCCTGCTGCGCGACGTGTCCTTCAGCCTGCGCGCCGGCGAAGTGCTGACCCTGCTCGGCGAAAGCGGCGCCGGCAAATCGCTGCTCGCGCAGGCCGTGATGGGCAACCTGCCCGCCGCGCTGCGCGCCAGCGGCAGCGTCACCCTCGACGGCACGACGAGCCGCGCCGACGACGCCCGCGCACGACGCCCGCGCTGGGGACGCACGCTCGCGCTGCTGCCCCAGGAGCCGAGCCTAGCGCTCGACCCGCTGATGCGCATCGCGCCGCAGCTCTCGGAAACGCACGAACTGGTGCGCGGCGCCGCGTTCGACCAGGCAGAAGCCGCCGCATTGCACGACCTCGAGGCCGCCGGCCTCGCCGCATCCGCGCGGCAGTACCCGTGGCAGCTTTCCGGCGGCATGGCGCAGCGCGCCGCCGCCGCCGTGGCCTGCGCGGGCGGTGCCCGCATCCTGCTGGCCGACGAACCCACCAAGGGCCTGGATGCGCATTGGCGCGACCACACCGTGGCGATGCTGCAGGGCGTGCAGCGCGGCGGTGGATGCGTCGTGGTCATCACACACGACCTGCGCGTGGCCGAGGCGCTCGGCGGACAGCTCATCGTGCTGTGCGCCGGCCAGGTCGTGGAGCGCGGCGATGCCCGCACCGTGCTGGCCAACCCGCAGCATGCGTTCACGCGGCGGCTCGTCGCGGCCGATCCCGCGCGTTGGCCCCGACGTGCAGCAGCCTCGGCTTCGGCTTCGGCAGGCGCACCGGTGCTCAGCGCGCAGGGCCTGTCCAAGGGCTTCAGCGGCAGGCCGCTGTTCGACGGGCTCGATCTGCAGATTCGCGCCGGCGACCGCTTCGTGGTGCAGGGCCCCAGCGGCACCGGCAAGAGCACGCTGGGCAATGTGCTGCTCGGGCTGATGCCGGCCGACCGCGGCGTGGTGCGGCGCGCGGAAGGCCTGCATGCCACCGCCTTCCAGAAGCTTTACCAGGACCCCGTCGCTTCTTTCGCGCCGCAGATCACCCTGGGGCAGTCGCTGCGCGACGTGGCGGCAAGGCATCGCTGCGCATGGCCCGCCGTGCTGCAGCACCTCGGCCGGATGGGTGTGCCGCACGACCTGCTGGCGCGTCGACCCTCGCAAGTGTCCGGCGGCGAACTGCAGCGCGTTGCGCTCGCGCGCGTGCTCACGGTGCAGCCCGCGCTCGTGTTCGCCGACGAGCCGACCTCGCGGCTGGACCCGGTGTCCCAGCAGGAAGCCATGGCCGTCCTGCTCGATGCGCTCGACGAGCGCGGCGCAGCGCTGATGCTGGTGACGCACGACGACGACATCGCGGATGCGGTGGCGACGCAGCGGTGGAGGCTTGCCGCGGGTTGAGCCCCGGCACGAGAAAGGCGGTGGCCGGCCGCACGCACGTCAGACAACGCACGGATTTGGCAGAAAACGCCGCCCCACGGCAGTAACAGCCCAAGCCGATGCGCCAGAGACTGACGCGCATGACAAATTCCGCTACCTCTGCCCTCGCCGCGATGGAAGCCCGCCCCGCTGCTGCAGTCACTGCTGCTGGGGCGTCCATCAAGAACCTCCCCGTCAACCTGTTCGCCGCGGTGATGGGCCTCTCGGGCCTTTCGATGGGATGGCGCCTTGCGCACGCCGAGTTCGGCGCAGTCGTGCCCCGCGTGGTGTCGGACGTGATCGGCCTCTTCGCCACCTTCGTGTTCGTCGTGCTCGCCATCGGCTATGGCGCCAAACTGCTGCGGCACCCCGGCGGCCGTGAAGGCGGAGTTCAACCATCCGATTGCCGGCAACTTCTTCGGCACCATCGCGATTGCGTTGCTGCTGCAATCGGCCGTGCTCGGCCACTACAACAGCACGCTGGGCCAGGTGATGTGGATCGCCAGCACCGTCGCCACGCTGTTGCTGGCCGCGCATGTGGTCTCGCGCTTGCTGGGCGGCAACTGCCACCCCGCGCATGCGGTGCCCGCGTGGATCATTCCGGGCGTCGCCGCGCTGGACATTCCCGTCACCGGCAGCCACATGCCCATGGCCTGGGCCTGCGCTGCGCGATAGCGCAGGGCGAGGTGCTGCTGCTGTCGGCGGCCGTGGGTTCGGTGATGGCGCTCGTGCTGTTCGCGATGATCGTCACGCGATTGATCCAGCACGAACCGCTCGCCCCGGCGATGACGCCCTCGCTGCTGATTCTTGTCGCGCCGTTCGAGGTGGGGTTCACGGCGTACGTGAACCTCACGGGGCGGGTGGATCTGTTTGCGGGGCTGTTGTTTTACTTCGGACTGTTTTTGTTTGTGGTGCTGGCGCCGAAGGTGTTCAAGCGGAGCGTGCCGTTTGGGGCGGGGTGGTGGGCGATCAGCTTTCCGCTGGCTGCGATGGTGAATGCGGGGGTGGTGTATGCGGGGGTGCGGGGGGCTTGGCCGTTGCAGCTATTGACGGGTGCATCGCTAGCACTTCTTACCGTGGCGCTGTTTGTGCTGACGGTTCGGACGGTTCGGGTTCTTTTTAATGGGCGGTTGTTGGCGGGTTGAGGGAGTAGCGCCTTACGGTCTGTCTCAGCGCTGTTGGGCCAACCAGCGTACCGTTGGCGTCCCCCTACTCAGTGATTCGTCAGCACCTCCGCCAGAGCACAAATTGGGGACGGCAAGTTGACAATCCCCAGGCACGACTGTCTAAATAGTCCAACAAAGGATATTGCCCACGGCTGAGGACGGTACGTTCCGAGCCGACTTACACCAAGCCAAGGACCAAGCAAAGGCCGGCGTATTGCTAACCCCGATTGCAGCATCGCTGTCCACTGGCCGCCTTTTTCTACCCAGTGCGATACCAAATCAAGCCATGCCCCTCGCGCTCACGAACTCTCTCCGCTACTATGCAACGAAATAGGAGAAGAGATAAATGTCGCACTTAGCCGCAAAAGAAATCGTCGAATTTGCCAAGTCCGCAGATTTGAATGAGGCAGACACCAGATTTCATATTATTGATCGTTTGCTTCGAGATGTTTTGGGCTGGCCAAATGGATCTTTTAGAATGGAGCCATCTACGCTCGAAGGCTTTGCAGACTATCATTTACTACGGCCAAGCGGGAGTCCGGTAGTAATTGTCGAAGCGAAGCGCACAGGAATTTATTTTGATTTACCGCAAAACTTCAACCACAAAAAACTATTTCGAGCAGTCAAGACAAAAACACTTCTAACTGGCGAGAATTTAAAAAAAGCAATAATTCAAGCACAAAGATATTGCGCCGACGAAGGATGCGAATATGGTGCCGTTACGAACGGGCTGCAATTCATTCTGTTTAAAGCATTCCAAAAAGGAAAGGCTTGGCGCGACTTAACGGCACTTGTCATATCTGACATTTCATGGTTCGAGGAAAACTTCGTCGATGCCGTTGCCCTTATTGGCTACACAGCGGTTATTGAACAGCATAGTCTGCAATCAACATTTGACGGGGGTGGCCCAGATAGTAGGGAAATATTCTTCCCCAAAGAGCGAATTGCATCTTTCAACCAAACCATTAATTCAAATTATTTGGCAAAGCATATTCGCGGAATTGTGCAGCAATATTTTGGCCCAATAGATGCAAGCAACAGAGAGTTTGTCGAAAAATGCTACGTTTTTCAGCGCGCTCATGACAAAAATTTACGAGGCATACGGACTTTAATTAGGGATTCGGTCTCCCCTTTCATGGAGACCTATGGCGTCTTAGAAACTGAGGATGCTGAGAGCGGAGGGGCTTTTGCAAATCGCTTGGTTAAAGGTATCAAAAAAGAAGTAGCCGGAGATGTAGTGATTCTTTTTGGGGGCAAGGGATCAGGAAAATCTACATTTATCAAAAAAGTTCTTTTACACAAACCCCCACAATATTTAAAAAAGCACTCCACGTCAATTATTGTCGATCTACTTTCTGCACCCAAAGATCCTACTTCCGTTCGAGAACATCTATGGGGCGCCCTCATTTCCAAATTAGACTCCGAAAATATTCTAATTGGAGAGCGAGAAGATTTAATTCGATTATTTTTAGACAGGTTTGAAGTTGCTCAGAAACAGGAGCTTCGTGGTTTTTTTGAAGAATCGGAACTGTACAATGAAAAATTAAATGCGCTACTTGCGAACTGGAAGAGCGACCAACGCTATGTGGCGCGACGACTAGTTAGCTGGCATAGAAAGCAGCATCGAGGAGTCATTGTCGCGATTGACAATACGGATCAACTTGAAAATCAGCTGCAAGATTACGCTTTTTCTCTGGCAGCCGAAGTAAGTAAAGATCTAGGGTGCTTAGTGCTCATTTCAATGCGCGAGGAGCGCTTTTATGCATCCAAGATCCGAGGAATGCTTGACGCCTATCAAAATAGCGCATTTCACATCAGCGCACCCACCCCTGACGAAGTTTTTAGTCGGCGCATTGGCTATGTTCTCGACTTGATTAAAGCCGGCGCTATCGAAACGGAAATCGAAGCACGGGACGATATCATTAGATTTTTTCAGTTATTTAGAACGGATTTTTTAAGAGAACCGTCCTCACCGCTCAATCAATTCGTAACAGCCTCGGCCCATGGAAATATTAGACTTGCGCTTGATCTTTTTGGGGACCTAGTTTTATCTGGGTATACCAATGCTGCAGAGATGGCGCAGTCCCGTACGGGATGGAACTTACTTATCCACCAAGTCATTAAGCCGTTACTCACACCGACTAGGCTTTTTTACGATGAAAAGCTCAGCAAGATCCCTAATCTTTTCCAAATAAGAACAAGCGAGGGCGGCTCCCATTTTACAGGCCTACGAATTCTTAAACGGCTTTTAATAGCTCAAGACCCATTGGCTCCATCTTTTGTTTCCATGTCCGAAATACGAGGGTTTTTCTCAGAAACCTTTGGAGCGGACACTGATTTTCGACAATGGGTAGATAGATTGCTTGCATCAAATCTGATCGAATCCTCGACTCGCCACGACGTTTTTTCAGACGACATCGACTCCCTGCGGATAACATCGTTTGGGCAGTTTGCGCTCTCAGACCTCTACAAGGCATTCACATACGTGGATCTAGTTTGTACTGACTGTGGTGTTCGGTCGGAAAGTCATTGCAATGGTCTTGTTAGTGTGGCGAATATCGAGGTTCAGCTTTTCAATGAGCGAAAACGATTTGATAGAGTTAAACGAAGACTTGAGAAAATGGATCTCTTTGTGAGCTATCTTTCGCAGGAAGAAGAGCGGGAGGTTGCATATTTCTCCCTCAGTGCCGAGTACGAATTTGTCCCGAGTCTTATCGCAAGCTGGGATATAGAAAAGCCGAGAGTCTTAGCCAGCGCAGGACGAAATAAATAACGGCCGCTCGGGGAGCTGGGGAGCGGGAAACTCTCGCTCAATGTGCGATTGATCGCCCAAGGATTTGTGAATCTTAGGGCGATCTTGCGAGATTCTTTAGCAACTCGTAGCGCGAGTTAAAAGCGATTCCACCTTCTTAGGCGCCTAGTCAGCGGAGCAATTTACCAATTCCAATTACGGCGCCTACCCCTCACACTCGCCTGCAACAACTCATCCGCAGCCCGCGCCAGATCCGCAGCGATCCACATCATGTTCCCGCGGTGCATCTCCCCTGCTTCTTCGAACCACCCGTTGCCGTCCCCATAGGCGCACCACAGCAGCGAGTTCAGCTGCGTGAGTTTTTCTTCGAGGAGGTCTCTTGCTTCGTTGCCCGTCGGGGTTGAGGGCGGCGCGCCGCTGGTGGTGGTGCTGCGAGCACCGCCGCGGCGGGTCGCAGGCGCATCGCGCGTCGGCGCAGCGCGAATTCGGCTGCTGCCGAACGGGCCCGCCTGGGACGTCTCCAGTAACTGTTGAACGTCGAGCCCGGCCAGCGCCCGCGAAGTGCGCCGCCTCGTCGATGGCCCTCGAAGCTCGCGATGAGCAGCAAGTTGTTCGCGCGCTTCGTTCATATCGCACCGAACATTAGATACATCGGAAAAAACGGGCAGCTCTCGCTTTCGATGCGCCAAACCCTGTCTTGACTTCGTTTTAGATATATATCTAAAATCGTTTCGATACATCCATCAAGGACTTCGACATGAGACACCCCCACTTCGGCCATCACCACCACAACCACCATTGCCACGCCCCGCGCGGCGAGCACGGAGACGGCTTCTCCGGCGGCCGTGGCCGTCATGGTCATGGCGACGGTGACCTCGGCGACGAGCGCATGCCCGGAGGCCGCGGCGGTCGTGGCGGCGGGCGCGTGTTCGGCCACGGCGGGCTGCGCTTCGTGCTGCTGCAGCTGATCGCCGACAAGCCTTCGCACGGCTACGAGCTCATCAAGGCCATCGAAGACCGCCTGGGCGGCAGCTATGCGCCGAGTCCCGGCGTGGTCTACCCCACCCTCACGCTGCTCGAAGAGATGGGCTACCTGAGCGTGGAGACGGCCGACAACGGCGGCCGCAAGCGCTACACCATCACCCCGGGCGGCCAGGAGTTTCTGGCCGCCAACCGCGAGACGGCCGACGCCATGATGGCCCGCATGACGGGCGGCGTGGACGGCGCGGGCCCGCGCGGCGGACGGCCGCCGCAGGTCACGCGCGCCATCGAAAACCTGAAGCTCGCCATGCGCATGCGCCTGTCGGGCACACCCCTCACCGAACAACAAGCCCACGATTTCGCCGCGGTGCTCGACAGCGCCGCTCAACAGCTAGAGCGCATCTGAACTTCTTCTTTTGAAATGACCGACTTCACAACCACTCCCTCTTCTTCCAACACACCCGACCGCACGCCGCGCCGCGTGCGCCACGACCTTCGCTTTCGCCAGCTCTCGGTGAAGACAGTGCAGCGCGTGACGCCGCACCTGATCCGCATCGTGCTCACCGGCGACGACCTCGCGGGCTTCACGAGCCTGGGGTTCGACGACCACGCGAAGATCTTTTTCCCCGACGCAACCACGGGCAAGCTCACGCTGCCGACGGCCGGGCCCGAGGGTCCGATCTGGCCCGCGAGCGGCCGCCCGACGATGCGCGACTACACGCCGCGCCGCTTCGACGCGAAGGCGAACACGCTGGAGATCGACTTCGCGCTGCACGACGCCGGCCCCGCCACCCAATGGGCCGAGAACGCCAAGCCCGGCGACACGCTCGGCGTGGGCGGCCCGCGCGGCTCGTTCATCGTGCCGACCGAATTCGACTGGCACCTGCTGATCGGCGACGACACCGCCCTGCCCGCCATCTCGCGGCGCCTGGCCGAGCTGCCGGCCGGTGCGCGGGTGGTGGTTCTGGCGGAGGTCGACAGCGAAGCCGACCAGATTCCGTTCGACACGCAGGCCGAGCTCACGCTGCAATGGGTGCATCGGCGCGGCGCCGAGGCCGGCGTGAGCACGGTGCTTGTCGATGCGCTGAAGACGGCGAAGCTGCCGGCCGGCGATTTCCATGCGTGGGTCGGGTGCGAGTCGGGCATTGCGAAGGCATTGCGTGCGCACCTCGTGAGCGAGCGAGGCGCGAACCCGAAGTGGACCCGCGCGTCGGGCTACTGGCGGCGCGGGGCTGCGGCCACGCACGATTCACACGACGAGTGATCGGGTCTTGCTCCTTCCCCCGCTGGGGGAGGGAGCAAGACAAACTCAGAGCCAGCCGGCGCGCCTGAAGCGGTAGTAGAGATAGCCGCAGGTGCTGACGATGAGCCCCAACGCCACCGCATAGCCGTACTTGAATTTCAGCTCGGGCATGTTCTCGAAGTTCATGCCCCAGATACCGGCGAACGCGGTGCACACCGCGAAGATGCTGGCCCAGGCGGCAAGCCGCTTGGTCACTTCGCTGTCTTCGATGGTCACCATCGACAGGTTCACCGCGATGGCGGTGCCGATGGTGTCGCGCATCGCGTCGATCGAACCGTTGATGCGGCCCAGGTGATCGCCGACGTCGCGAAAGTACTCCTGCGTGCCCATGCAGATCTGCGGCACGCGCCCGCCGTACAGCTTGCCCGCCGCCTCCACGAGCGGCGCCACCGCGCGCTTCAAGGTCATGCTGCGGCGCTTCAGGTCGTAGAGCTGCTTGATCTTGTCGCGCGCCGCGCCGCTGTGCCCGAAGATCTGCTGCTCGATGGTTTCGAGCTCGACCTCGAGCGCATCGATGACGGGAAAGTAGCGATCGACCACCGCGTCCATCAGCGCATAGAGCACGAAGCCCGCGCCGTTGCGCAGCAGGTCGGGCTCGCGCTCGCAACGCTCGCGCACGCCCAGAAAGCCCTGCTGGCTGCGGTTGCGCACCGAGAGCACGTAGTTGCGGCCCACGAACACATCGACCTCGCCCACGTTCACGCAGTGCTCGCCCTCGGCCGAGGGCTCCACCAGGTGCATGACGACGAAGAGCGAGTCGCCGTACTCCTCGACCTTGGGGCGCTGGTGGCCGTGGTGGGCGTCTTCGACCGCGAGCGGATGCAGGTTGAATTCCGCCTGCATCTCGGCGAGCTCCTCGGGCGAGGGATCGCTCAGCGCCACCCACACGAAGCAGCCGGGGCGGGTGATGTAGTCGCTGATGTCCTCGACCGGAATGTCGGCGAGCTTGGCGCCGTTTTCGTAGGCCACGCAGTTGATCAGCATCGGTGCTCGTCCATGTTCGATCGTGAGGTTTTCTGTCTTGGGTCAGGCCGCTGCGTCGGGGTTGGCGGTCGCGGCCAGTTGGGCGGTTTCTGCGAGCGATGCCTCGATGGCCTGTGTCTCGCTCCTGAGCAGAGCCAGGCCTTTTTCGGCGAACGCGCTGTGGCTCGCCACGTCGGCCCACAGGCTCGCCGCGGCTTCGGCGCATGTGAGCGACGTGAAACGGATACGGCCCTTCGCCAGATCGATGAAGCGCTTCTCGCGCAGCGGGTCCGCACGGTCCCAGGCACCGCCGATGAGCACGCGCTTGCCGCGCTTGATGCGGGGTTCGCGCTCGGCGAAGAAAGGCAGCTTGGCGGACACCCAGCCGAGCATGCCGCTGTTCAACGCGGTGTCGAAGTCGGAGGGAGCGGTGTGGGCCTTTGCGTAGTCGCGCAGAGTGCCGAGTTGGTAGAGCACCGGGTCCTTGGGGCCGGACGGGCCGCCTTCGACGGGCCGGATGACCGACGGGCCAGCGCTTCCGCCCTTCTCGGGCCGCTTCGATTTGCGCAGGTCGGCAAGCTGGGCCGGCGGCATGCAGAGATACAGCGCCGCGAGTTCCGCGGGCAAGGTGGCGGTGTCCGGCAGCGCGTTCGCTTCAGGGCCTTTGATTTCTTCCGGGGGGGCCATGGGCGCCTTGTTGTTCTTCACGCGGGGTTTGCGCGAGGGGATTTTAGGGCGGGGGGCAGAAAGCGCCGCCCGCCCGTCCCCGATAATCCCCCGAGTGAAAACGACGACTGCCCAACCCCTCCCCCCGACCAGCGACCTCTCCGGGCACACGCCCATGATGGCGCAGTACCTGGGCCTCAAGGCGAACCATCCCGACACGCTGCTGTTCTACCGGATGGGCGATTTCTACGAACTGTTCTGGGCCGACGCCGAAAAGGCCGCGCGCCTGCTCGACATCACGCTCACCCAGCGCGGCCAGTCGGCCGGCCAGCCGGTGGTGATGTGCGGGGTGCCTTTCCATGCGGTCGATACCTACCTCGCGCGCCTCATCAAGCTGGGCGAATCCGTCGCCATCTGCGAGCAGGTGGGCGAGGTTGGCGCGAGCAAGGGGCCGGTGGAGCGCAAGGTGGTGCGGGTGGTCACGCCCGGCACGCTGACCGATTCGGAACTGCTCAACGACAAGAGCGAATCGCTGCTGCTCGCGGTGCATGCGGGCACGCGCAATTTCTGCGGGCTCGCGTGGCTGAGCGTGACGGGCGCCGAGCTGCGGCTGGCCGAGTGCCCGGCCGATGCGCTCGAAGCGTGGATCGCGCGCATCGCGCCGAGCGAATTGCTCTACAGCGCCGAGGTGACGCCGGCTTTCGAGCAACGCCTGAAAGCCGCCCGCACCGCAACGCCGTTCACCCTCTCGATCCGCCCCGCGTGGCAGTTCGACGGCGGCCTCGGCGAGCGCAAGCTCAGCGAGCAGATGGGCAGCAACAGCCTGGCCGCGTGGAACGCCGAATCGCTGACCAACGCGCATGCGGCGGCCGCCGCGCTGCTGGGTTACGCCGAACACACGCAAGGCCGTGCGCTCTCGCATGTGCAGCGCCTCTCTGTCGAACGCGATGGCGACCTGATCGAACTGCCGCCCACCACGCGGCGCAACCTCGAGCTCGTGCAGACGCTGCGCGGCGAAGACGCGCCCACGATGTTCTCGCTGCTCGACACCTGCATGACGGGCATGGGCAGCCGGCTCGTGAAGCGCTGGCTGCTCTCGCCCCGTCGCGACCGCACCGAAGCGCAGGCGCGGCTCGAAGCCATCGGCGCGCTGCAGTCGACGGTGCTTGGCGGCACGGCCGCGCCCTGGCGCACGCTGCGGGAACAACTGAAGAACACGAGCGATGTGGAGCGCATCGCGGCACGCATCGCGCTGCGCCAGGTGCGTCCGCGCGAACTGCTGGCGCTGCGCCTTGCGCTCGCCAAGGCCGAGCAACTGGCGCCGCTTCTCCCCGCCTCCGCCCCGCTGCTGACGCGCATCGCCGAGCGGCTCGCACCGCCGCCGGGTTGCGCCGACCTGCTGGTGAGCGCGATCAAGCCCGACCCGTCGGCGCTGGTGCGCGACGGCGGCGTGATCGCCACCGGCCACGACGCGGAGCTCGACGAGCTGCGCGCCATCAGCGACAACTGCGACGACTTCCTGCTCAAGCTCGAAGTGAGCGAGCGCGAGCGCACCGGCATCAGCAACCTGCGGGTGCAGTTCAACCGGGTGCACGGCTTCTACATCGAGGTGACGCAGAGTGCGCTCTCGAAGGTGCCCGACAACTACCGCCGCCGGCAGACGCTGAAGAACGCCGAGCGCTTCATCACGCCCGAGCTGAAGGCCTTCGAAGACAAGGCCCTGAGCGCGCAAGACCGCGCGCTGGCCCGCGAGAAGTGGCTCTACGAGCAACTGCTCGATGCGCTGCAGCCTTCGGTGCATGCGCTCACGCAACTGGCCGGCGGCATCGCCACGCTCGATGCGCTGTGCGCGCTGGCCGAGCGCTCGCACACGCTGCACTGGCGCGCGCCGACCTTCGTGGCGCATCCGTGCATCGAGATCCAGCAGGGGCGGCATCCGGTGGTCGAGGCGCGGCTCGCCGAGAAGTCCTCCGGCGGCTTCATCGCGAACGACACGCAGCTCGGACCGCAACAGCGCATGCAGGTCATCACCGGGCCGAACATGGGCGGTAAATCGACGTACATGCGGCAGGTGGCGATCATCGTGCTGCTCGCCTCCATCGGCTCGCACGTACCGGCGGCCGCCTGCCGGCTCGGGCCGATCGATGCCATTCACACCCGCATCGGCGCGGCGGACGACCTGGCCAATGCGCAATCGACTTTCATGCTGGAGATGACCGAGGCCGCGCAGATCCTGCACAGCGCCACCGCGCAGTCGCTGGTGCTGATGGACGAAATCGGCCGCGGCACCAGCACCTTCGACGGGCTGGCGCTGGCCGCGGGCATCGCGGCACAACTGCACGACCGCAGCAAGGCCTTCACGCTCTTCGCCACCCACTACTTCGAGCTGACCGAATTCCCGGCCACGCACCACGGCGCGGTGAACATGCATGTGAGTGCGACTGAGGCGGGCCGCGACATCGTGTTCCTGCACGAAATGCAACCCGGCCCGGCCAGCAAGAGCTACGGTATTCAGGTCGCGCGGCTTGCCGGCATGCCAGCCGCTGTGGTCAACCATGCGCGGCAGGCGCTCGAAGCGCTTGAATCGCAGCATGCGCAAACTCGTGCACAGGTCGACCTGTTTGCGCCCCCTCCGGTGGCCGAGACGCCGCTGTCCAGCGCCGTAGAATCCGCGCTGGCCGCGCTAGACCCCGACACCATGAGCCCGCGCGAGGCCCTAGACGCGCTCTATGCCCTCCAGAAACTGAACACGCGTGAACGCAGTGCCGCCTGAGCGGGCCTGATTCATGCGAGACGAACTCATGACTTATTGCGTAGGCATCAAACTCAACGCCGGCCTGGTGTTTCTCTCCGACTCGCGCACGAACGCGGGCGTGGACCACATCAGCACCTTCCGCAAGATGATCGTCTACGAGCAGCCGGGCGACCGCGTGATGGTGCTGCTGTCCTCGGGCAACCTGAGCATCTCGCAGTCGGTGCGCGAAATCCTCCAGATCGAGGAGCTTCGCGAAACCCGTGAAGACGGCACCCAAGGCGACCCGATCACCATCTGGAACGCCAAGAGCATGTTCGACGCCGCCCGCGTGCTGGGCTCGGCGGTGCGCCATGTGTACGACCGCGATGCCGAAGCGCTGAAGCACGCGGGGCTCGACTTCAACGTGTCCTTCATCTTCGGCGGGCAGGTCAAGGGCGAGGGCATGCGCCTCTTCCTGGTCTACGCCGCGGGCAACTTCATCGAGGCGACCACCGAGACGCCTTACTTCCAAGTGGGCGAGTCGAAGTACGGCAAGCCCGTGCTCGACCGGGTGCTCACGCCCGAGACGCCGCTCGACGAAGCCGCCAAGTGCGCGCTGGTGTCGATGGACTCGACGATGAAGTCGAACCTCTCGGTGGGCCTGCCGCTCGATCTGGTGGTGTACGAAGCCAACAAGTTCGAGACCGACCGGGTGATCTGCATCGACGCCGACAACCCCTACTACCGCATGATGCACAACAGCTGGGGCCAGAAGCTGCGCGAGGTGTTCGACAGCATCGAAGACCCGGTGTGGGACGACTCCGCCACCGACCATCCGCTGAAGATGCCGGCCACGCGGCACAGCCCGCTGCGCAAGATCTCGACCCCCGACGAAAAGCTCATCTGAGCCCGGCATCGGCCATGGCCATGCCGCCCCTCGTCTTCTCGCACGGCAACAGCTTTCCCGCGAGCACCTACCGCGTCGTCCTCGACAGCCTGCGCAACCGCGGCTTCGAGGTCGATGCCATCGAGAAATTCGGGCACGACCCGAAATACCCCGTCACCGACAACTGGCCGCACCTGGTGCAGCAGCTGGCCGACTTCGCGCAGGTGCGCGCCGATCGCGCGGGCGGGCCGGTGTTCCTGGTCGGCCATTCACTCGGCGGATTCCTGAGCCTGATGTGCGCCGCGCTGCACCCGGCGCTCGCGCGCGGCGTGGTGCTGATCGATTCGCCGATCCTCGGCGGCTGGCGCGCGAACACGCTCAATGTGGTCAAGCGCACGCCGCTCATGAAGAGCATTTCGCCGGGCGCCATCAGCCGGAAGCGAAAGAACAGCTGGGCGCACCGCGATGCGGTGTTCGAGCACTTCCGCAGCAAGAAGGCGTTCGCGAAGTGGGACGAGCAGGTGCTGCACGACTACATCGACCACGGCACCTTCGACGGCATCGCCGAGGGCGAGGACAGCCGCGAACTCAGCTTCGACCGCGACGTGGAAACCGCGATCTACAACACCCTGCCCCACAACCTGGGCGCGCTGCTGCGGAGCCACCCGCTCAAGTGCAAGGCAGCGTTCATCGGCGGGCGGCAGTCGGCCGAAATGAAACGGGTGGGCATGACGATGACCGAGCAGGTGACCAAGGGGCGCATCACGATGCTCGACGGTACGCACCTGTTCCCGATGGAAAAGCCGCTGGCGACTGCGGCAGCGGTCGAGGCGGCGCTACGCAACCTGCTGTGAGACAGCGCCGGGTCGGCATTCGATGCCGTCGCCGACGCGCAGCACGCCGCCACGGATGACCCGCGCCGTCACGCCGCCATGGCCGCGCATGGCGTTGTAGCCGCCAGGGCCGAGCAACTCTTCCATCCTTGAACAGGGCTCGCAGGGCCCGCTGATTTCGAGCAGCACCTCGGCGCCGATGGCCAGCACCAGCGGCTGATCGCGAAACAGCGAGCGCGCCGCGATCAGGTTCAGGCCCGAGACGACGAGGTTGCGGCGCAGCCCTTCTGCATCCACCTGCGCATGGCCGGTGAGCGCGGCGATCACGGGCAGGTGCTCCTGCTGGATCAGCGAAACCTGCCGCTTGCCGCCGGAGCGCGCGGCGCTGCTGCTGCGGTCGCCCTCCAGTCCGAGCCCCGGCACAGCGACCGCCTGCGCGACCGACAGCACCGGCGCGCGCCGCGCGGGACGCAGCAGGATGGCGTCGAGGCGGCCGGGACGCGCGAATTGCCGGGTCAGTTCGTGAAGATCGGGCATGCGGGGATTGTCCACGCGGCTTTTTTGCGCTCCGGTGTCGGCCCGACGCATACTCGCCCGTCCTTGGGGTAGCAATGACATCACGGAGCCCGCCCGCATGAGCGACACGTCGTGGATCGCCGTCACGCTGACCGCCTCGCGCCCGCGCGCGGTCGCGGTCGCGGCGCTGCTGCGCTACTTTCGCGACCTGGACACGGCCGAGGAGGCCTTCCAGGAAGCCAGCCTGCGCGCCCTGCAGCACTGGCCCGACAGCGGCCCGCCGCGCGATGCGCTGGCGTGGCTCATCTTCGTGGGCCGCAACGCCGTGCTCGACGAGGTGCGGCGGCGCAACCTGCACGAGGCGCTGCCCGAGGACGAGGCCGCGATCTCGGACCTGGACGACGCCGAGGCGCGCCTCGTCGAGCAGCTGGACCACGCGCACTACCGCGACGACGTGCTGCGGCTCCTGTTCGTGTGCTGCCATCCCGAGCTGCCGCTGACGCAGCAGATCGCCCTGGCGCTGCGCATCGTCTCGGGGCTTTCGGTGCGGGAGATCGCACGCGCCTTCCTGGTGGGCGAGAGCGCGATGGAGCAACGCATCACGCGCGCCAAGAAGCGTGTCGCCTCGGCCGGCATTCCCTTCGACGCGCCGGGTGCACGAGAGCGCGGCAAGCGGCTGGCCGCAGTGAGCGCCACGGTCTACCTGCTCTTCAACGAAGGTTATTCGGCCAGCGGCGGCACCGAGCACGTGCGCTCGGCGCTGTGCGACGAAGCGATCCGCCTTGCACGGCTGTTGCGCGAACTGTTCCCCGAGGAGCCGGAGCTCATGGGGCTGACCGCGCTGCTCTTGCTGCAGCATGCGCGTGCGGGCGTCCGGCTCGATGCAGAAGGCATGGTCGTGCTGCTCGAAGACCAGGACCGCAGCCGCTGGAATCGCGCGCTGATCAGCGAAGGCCTCGCGCTGGTCGACAACGCGCTGCGGCGCGGGCAACCCGGCCCGTACCAGTTGCAGGCCGCCATCGCCGCCACGCACGCGCAGGCGGCCCGCGCAGCCGACACCGACTGGGCCGAGATCGACCGGCTCTACGCCGTGCTCGAAGCGCTGCAGCCGACGCCGGTGGTCACGCTCAACCGCGCGGTGGCCGTTGCCAAGCTGCGCGGGCCCGAAGCGGCGCTCGCGATGATCGGGCCGCTGGCCGGGCCGCTTGCGGCCTACTTTCATTTCCACGGCCTCAAGGGCGGGCTGCTGATGCAGCAGGGCCGCGCGCAAGAAGCGCGCGCAGCCTTTGCGCAAGCCCTCGCCCTCGCCCGCACCGCCGCCGAGGCCGCGCACATCCGCAGCCAGCTCGATCGGCTGGCGGCGTCATCCCCCGCAAACGCCTAGCCAACGAAGGAAGACCGATGCTTTATTCCATCCTGATCTACGGTTCCGAATCCGCCGTGGGCGCCTGGGCGCCGGGCGTGGAGGACGAGATGCTCGAGCGCCACACCGACCTGCGCGACGAACTGCAGGCCAAGGGGCAGCTGGGCACCGTGCTGCGCCTGATGCCCGACACCGCGACCACGGTGCGCCACGCGGGCGCGGCCCACCCGCTGGTCACCGACGGCCCCTTCGCGGAGACCAAGGAGCAGCTGATGGGCATCTACGTCGTCGAGTGCGACACCCTGGAGCAAGCCCGCGATGCGGCGCGCCGGCTGGATTTCGAAACCGGCGTGTTCGAGATCCGGCCTGTCACCTGGTACGACCCGGGCGTGATCGCGGCGCGCATTCCGCAGGTGTGAGCGAAAAAAATCCGGCGCCACTGTCGGATCGGGCCGTGGCCCGCCGTCCTTGGTTCGAACGCCCGCATGTCGCTGGGCGCACACCAAGGAGAAGTTCATGTCGTCGATTTCATTGCAAGGCCAGTGCGCGGTCATTCACGGTGGCGGGGGCGCCATCGGAGGGGCCGTGGCCCGCGCCTTTGCCCAGGCGGGCGCCAGGGTGTTCCTGGCGGGCCGCACGCGCGCCAGGCTCGACGCCGTTGCGAGGGACATCGCCGCCGCGGGCGGCCGCGCCGATGTGGCGGTGATCGATGCGCTCGATGAACAGGCCATGCTGCGCCACGCCCAGGAGGTGGCCGAACAGGCGGGCGGCATCGACATCGCCTTCAACGCCGTCGGCGTGATGCACGTGCAGGGCCGGCCGGTGTCGGCGCTCTCGCTGGAGGACTACTTTCTGCCCGTGCAGGCCTACACGCGCAGCAATTTCCTCACCGCCAAGGCCGTGGCGCCGCACATGGCCAGGCGCGGCGGGGGCGTGATCGTGTCGGTGTCCACGCCGGCTTCGCGCCTGCCGGGGCCGGGCTACCTGGGGCACGCAGTGGCCTGTGCGGGCGTGGAGGCACTCACGCGGCACATGGCGGGGGAGCTGGCCGCTTTCAACATCCGCAGCGTCTGCATCCGCTCGCACGCCATCCCGGAGGCGGCCGCCGCGGGGTCGCACAGCCATGAGGTCTTCCGCCCTGCGGCCGAGAGCATGGGCATGACCGTCGAGCAGATGCTCGCGGCGAAGCCGGCCGGATTGCTGGTGAAACGGCTGCCCTCGCTGGACCAGATGGCGAGTACGGCGGTATTCGTTGCTTCGGCGCACGCCGGGGCGATGACAGGGGCGGTGGTTAACCTGAGCGGCGGCGTCACGCTCGATTGACCGGCAGCCCGCGCGGTGGCCGGGGATCGCCGCGCGCACCTGCCCATATCTTTTTCCGAGCGAAATATTCCAATTAGAGCGATAGTTCCTGCTCGCTCGCGGGTCTCCCTGTTTTCAGTTGGGTGACTCCAAGATACAAATAGCAATACCCTGCAACAATCACGCTCTATAAGTAAAAACGTCCTACCAGGTCAGGCCCCGTTCAGAATCCCGCCCACATGTCCAATTCGCAACTGGAAGACGTCGAAATCGTTTCCTTGAGTCCCGCGCTGGTGGTCGAAGACGATCCGGCAATGCGCGAGCGGCTCGCCTACGTGTTGTCGACACTCGGCTGCGACGAACCACAGATTGCCTGGGCCGACAGCGTGACCGCGGCCAAAGAACTGCTTGACGAACGGGATTTCGGCGTTGCGCTGGTCGACATCGGCTTGCCCGACGGCAGCGGTGTCGAGCTCATCGGCTGGATGCAGGCGCATTGCCCCAAGATACCCGCCGTCGTGGTCTCGGCCTGGCGGACCGAGGAAATCATCTTCGCGGCGCTGCGTGCCGGCGCCATCGGCTACCTGCTCAAGGAGCGCGACGACCTGGAACTGAGCATCGCGCTGCGCAGCATCGAGCAAGGCGGCGCGCCCATCGATCCGGCGATCGCGCGCCGCATCCTCGGCTGGCTTGCGGCGCAGCAGACCTCACTGTCGGCGGTGCTGGCCACCGACGCACCTCCCCCGCTGCCTGTGGCGCTGACGCCTCGCGAGCGCAAGATCCTCGAGCTCGTGGCGCAGGGGCTGAGCAACCGAGACATGGCCGAATCGCTGTCGATCTCGCGCCTCACGGTGGAATGCCACACCAAGAACATCTACCGCAAGCTGGCCGTCACCTCGCGCACCGAGGCCGTCTTCCAGGGACGCAGGCACGGACTGTTGCGCTGACCGTTCTGCTTCGGCTCGACCAGGCGCAGCCCGTCTGTACGCGACGAAGTGTGTCTTTCTGTTATCAACGGGGCATCCCCGAGAACTGGTAAGCGGAATGCCACTCCCCGAACATCGACCGCCGGTTGGCCCTCGACCTGCGCACCGAAGCCAATGGGCCAAAGCACGGGCATGGCTTGCCGCATCGCTCGGCGCGCTTCTTTTCCTGCTCTTCGTGGCGACCCCGTCGATAGCGCTGGCGCAGCAGCCTCCTTCTTCCGGACTCCACGCCGAAGCCGTGCGCGGCACCGGCTGGGACCAGACCACGCCACCCTCCGACGGCTGGACGCCCGTCGCGCTGCCCGACAGCTGGCCCGACCGCTGGCCCGGTTTCGATGGCGTGGTCTGGTACCGGCTCACCTGGACGCAGCCCGCAGAGGCGCGCGAAGCCGGCCTGCTGCTGAACTACTTCAACATGGCCGGCGCGGTGTTCCTCAATGGCACGCCGATCCTTCGCGACCCGAACCTCACCGAGCCGCTCACGCGCTCATGGAACACGCCGCGCTACTGGCTGCTGGCCCCGCCGCTGCTGCGCCCCGGCGCCACCAACACGCTGCTGGTGCGCGTCTCGGGCCTCTCGCCCTACCAGCCGGGGCTGGGGCCAGTGCGCCTGGGTGCGCCGGCCGCGATGCAGGCGCTGTATGAGCGCGAGCACCTTTTTCGCCACGACCTCCCGATGCTGGGCCTCGCGCTGAGCGCGGTGGTCTCCGCTTTTTTTGCGGCGCTGTGGGTGTTGCGCCGCAGCGAGACGGCCTACGGCTGGTTCGCGCTGATGTCCGTGCTGTGGCTGCTGTACGGCTACAACCACGTGGCCACGACGCCCTGGCCCTTCACGAGCAACCACAGCTGGCAGGCGTTCAACACCTCGGCGTTCCTGGCGTTCAGCGTCGCCTTTCTCGTCTTCACGCTGCGCTTTTGCGAACGGCGCATGCCGCGCCTCGAAATCGCGGCACTGCTGCTCGTGAGCGTGGGCTGGATCGACCTCTGGACCGCGGGCATGCCGTCGCTGCCCTTGCACCGGGCGGTGTGGGGGCTGGTGGGCGGGCTGATGACGATTGCCGTGTGCTGCGCGGCGCTGGTCCATGCCCTGCGCATGCGCCGGGGCCCGGTGCTCGCGCTCGCGCCGTTCATGGCGATGTCCGCCGTGACCGGCACACACGACCTGCTGGTGTTCACGCAGGTGATCGACAGCAACATCTACTACACGACGATGTCGTCCTACGCGCTGCTGCTGGGCATGGCGCTGATCCAGGCCGGGCGCTTCGTGAAGAGCCTGGAGCGCATCGAGAACTTCAACACCGAGCTGATCGAGGAAGTGAACGCCGCCAAGGCCGAACTGGCGGCCACGCTCGCACAGCAGCACGCGCTGGAGCTGGCGCATGCGCGCATCGGCGAGCGGGTCAATCTCGCGAGCGACCTGCACGACGGGCTGGGCGGCATGCTGGTCGGCAGCATCGCGACGCTGGAGCGCACGCCCGAGAACCTTTCCGCGCCCGAACTGCTCGCCATGCTCAAGAGCCTGCGCGACGACCTGCGGCTGATCATCGAAGCCGCCGGCCGCCACGACGGTACGCGCGCGTTCGGCGAACTGCTCGCGCCACTGCGGCACCGCACCTCGCAACTGCTCGATGCAAACGGCATCGACTGCCGCTGGCAGGTGTCGAACCTCGAGACGCTCGAGCTGCCGCCCTCGCAGAGCCTGGACCTGCTGCGCTTCCTGCAGGAGGCACTGACCAATGTGCTCAAGCACAGCGCGAGCCAGCGCGTGGATGTGGCCGTGATGCGCGAGGGCGCCGAGTTGAAACTCAGCGTGCGCGACGACGGCCGTGGCTTCGTGGTCTACGGGGCCGAGAAAGGCGCGGGCACCGGCCTGCGCAGCCTGCGCGCCCGGGCGCGCCGCCTCGGGGCCGAACTTCAGTTGCAGTCGCGGCCCGGCGAGACCCAGCTGGCGCTGCAGATGCCGCTGGCACCGACCGCCTGAGCGTTCCGCAGGATCAGTCCGCCCAGACCACCGTGCCGGTCCACGCCGTCACCAGCACCACGATGCCGAAGGCGATGCGGTACCAGGCGAACGGAATGAAGTTGTGGGTGCTGATGAACTTCAGCAGCCAGCGCACGCACAGCCATGCGCTGATGAACGAGAACACCAGGCCCACGGCGAACAGCGGGATGTCGGCCGCCGAGAGCAGCGCGCGCTCCTTGTAGACGCTGTACGCGCCGGCACCGATCAGCGTCGGGATCGCGAGGAAGAACGAGAAATCGGTCGCCGCCTGGCGCGAGAGGCCCAGCAGCATGCCGCCGATGATGGTCGAGCCGCTGCGGCTCGTGCCGGGGATCATCGCGAAGCACTGCACCAAGCCGACCTTGAGCGCATCCCACGCCGTGAGGTCGTCCACGTGCTCGACACGCACCGAACCCGGCGGCCGCTTCTCGGCCCACAGGATGATGAAACCGCCGATGATGAACGTGCTCGCCACCACTGTCGGGATGAAGAGGTGCGCCTTGATCACCTTGCCGAACAGGAGGCCCAGCACCACCGCGGGCAGGAAGCCGATCAGGATGTTGAGCGCCAGGCGCCGCGCCTTGGGTTGCCGCGGCAATGCCACGACGGTGGACTTGATCTTCTGCCAATAGACCAGGATCACCGCGAAGATCGCGCCGGTCTGGATGGCGATCTCGAAGACCTTGCCCCGGTTGTCGCCGAAGCCGCCGAGCAGCGACCCCGCAAGAATCAGATGCCCCGTCGACGAGATCGGCAGGAACTCGGTCAGCCCCTCGACGATGCCCATGATCGCGGCCTTGACCAGCAAAACAATATCCACGCGTGCTCCTTCAACAAAGAGCACCAATTATGGCGAGGGCATCGGTCAGCTCTGGTTCAGGTAGATAACGAGTACCGAATACCTAATTTCGGGGATGTTCACCGGCTCGACACCGGCACATATTGGAATGCTGATCCATTGATGTGTCCCAGGAGCCTTGCCATGCGAACGTTGACCCCCACGGACGAACGCGAATCGACCTTCGAGGACCACGGCCGGGACCGGCGCAAGCACCCCTTGGCGATCGAGCGGGAGCAGTGCGAATCGATGCGCCGCGTGACCGGCGCGACCGGCGCCTCGACCCACGAACTCAGGCTGCTGCTGCAGCGGCTGGTCGACATCGACCGCTCGGGCAAGAGCGCAGGCATCGTCGCGCAGGGCAACATCGCCGCCGACCGGATGGAGGCCGAGGTCCAGCTGCTCGACCTGGGTGACGGCTGCATCGCAGGCCAGCAGGCCGAGGCCTGTCAGCGCATCGACTTCGGCCTGCTCGAGCCGCTGAACCCGGCACACGACAAGAAGTGGTACGCGCGCTGGAAGTTCTGGAGCTTCATCCTCGGTGCGGCCGGCCCGGTGGCCTCGCTCACGCTGCAGGGCCTGGCGCTGCGCCCGAGCGAGCCCGAAGACGCGCACGCCGACCTCGTGGCCAAGGCGCGCAAGGTGCTGGAGAGCTGGCGCCGCACCTCCGACCCGCTCTTCTGGTCGGCCGTCGAAGACTACGTGCGGCAGCAGGCCTTCTCGCTCGAAACGCAGGCCTACCTCATGCACTGCATCGCGGCCGTGTTCAGCGGCGACACGATGAAGCTGTCGAACGAACAGAGCGAAGAGCTCACCGGCCTTCTCACCGGCACCTATTGTGATGCGCTCGGCACCGCGGCCACGATGCCTTCGTCGGACATCTACCGGCGCCTTGCCGAAGGCCTGGAAGCAACCGACCGCGAGACCGGCGTGCACCGCATGCTGGGCCGCAGCGATGCGGCGCAGATCGCGATGACCACGCTGGTCAGCGCCATCGGCCACGGCGGCTCACACTGAGCGCGGCTGCCCGGTCCGCTGGCGCAAGGCGCGCACCGCGCTGTCGACCGTCGTGAGCACCGGCAGGCCGCTGGCCTCTTCGCAGGCGGCACGGGCGCGCGCCATGCTGAACTGCGCGAGCGCGATGCGGGTGCAGCCGCGATCGCGCAGCACCGCGGCCTGTGAGGCAATCAATGCGTCGTGCCGCTGCGTGTCGCCGACGTTCAGCGCATCGAGCGCGCCGTCGGCCAGCGCCAGTTCCAGCGCGGCGCCGACGGGAAATTCGGGCGGCATCGAAGCAAGCGTGGGCGCGAACGTTGCAATCAACCCCAGCCGCCCTTCCACCTGCATCGCCTCGGCGACCATGGCCTCGTTGGGCTTGAGCACCGGAATGCCCGCATGCCGCCGCGCCACCGCCTCGATGCACGGCCCGAAGGCCGAGCAGGTGAAGAGGATGCCCTCGGCACCGGTATCGACCGCGTACTGTGCGAGGCGCTGAAACCGCTCGTGCATCGCCGCGTCCAGCCCGCGCCCGCTCCGCGCCAGGTCGGCCGAGAGACTGTCGTCGAGCAGGTTCATGCGCACCGCCTCGGGCCAGTCGCGCGCAAAGGCTTCGTTGATGGGCGCGACCGAATGCGAGAGCGCGTGGATGAGGGCAATGCGTGTCATGAAGTCAGGCGATCAGCTCAGATGCCTTTGGACGACGGATTGGCGAAAGCCTCTTTCGTCTCGGCATTGAGCGGGTAGTTGATGTTGATGCCCTTCGGCGGAATCGGCGACATGAACCACTTGGCATAGAGCTTCTCCATCTCGCCCGACTTCATCATGCCCGACACCACGCGGTCCACCAGTGCCTTGAAGGCCGCATCGTCCTTGCGGAACATGAGCGACTGGTTCTCGGTGCGCAGGCTCTCGCCGGTGATGACAAAGTCCTTCGGGTTGCGCGCATTCGCGATCTGCCCGGCCAAGAGGATGTCGTCGAGCACGAAGGCCTGCGCGCGGCCGCTCTCCACCAGCAGGAACGAATCGCTGTGGTCCTTGCCCGCGAGGTTGGTCACCTCCAGGCTGCGGCCGCGGTCGGCCTCGCGCAGCAGGCGGAACGAGGTGGTGCCGCTGGTGGTGGCCACCGTCTTGCCCTGCAGGTCGGCAATGCCCTTGATGCCCGAATCGGCCTTCACCAGCATGCGCACGTTGTAGCGAAAGATGTCGGGCGAGAACGCCACCTGCTTCTGCCGCTCGACCAGGTTGGTGGTGGAGCCGCACTCGATGTCCACCGTGCCGTTCTGCACCAGCGGAATGCGGTTGGCCGAGGTCACGGCCTGGTACTTGATCTCGATGGCCGGCAGCTTGAGCTCGGTCTTCACCGCTTCGACGATGCGCTTGCAGATCTCGATGCTGTAGCCCACCGGCTTCAGGTTGTTGTCGAGGTACGAGAAGCCGAACGACGACTCGCGGTAGCCGAAGGTGATGGCGCCGCTGGCCTTGATCTTGGCGAGCGTGTCGTTCTCCTGTGCATGGGCGGCGGCGAACGGCAACAGGGTGCAGGCCACCGCGAGGGCGGCAGCACCGAAGGAAATCGGCAGACGTGGCTTGGGCATGGAGGCGCTCCTCGGGACGGCGGGTTGAAGAAAACGGAGACGGGGAAATCAGCGCACGGCGGCGCGCGTGACCGCATCAATGGAGGCCGCGAGCCGCGCGGCGATCTCCTGCAGGTCTTGTCGGGTAGCGATGAAAGGCGGCGCGAGCAGCACGTGGTCGCCCTGGCGGCCATCGACGGTGCCGCCAAAGGGGTAACACAGCAGGCCGCGCGACATCGCGTCCTTCTTGATGAGCGCGTTGACCTTGAGCGACGGATCGAACGGTACCTTGCTCGCGCGGTCGGCGACCAGCTCGATGCCCCAGAAGAAACCGCGGCCGCGGATGTCGCCCACATGCGGGTGATGGCCCAGCGCGCCGGCCAGCATCGCGCCGAAGGCCACGCCGTCTTCGCGCACCTTCGCGACGAGACCGTCGCGGCGGATCACCTGCTGCACCGCAAGCGCAGCCGCGCACGCCATCGGATGCCCGAGGTAGGTGTGGCCGTGCTGGAAGAAGCCGCTGCCCTTGGACATCGCCTCGACGATCCTGCGCTGCGCCAGCACCGCGCCGATGGGCTGGTAACCGCCACCCAGGCCCTTGGCGATGGTGATCAGGTCGGGCACGACGCCCTCCTGCTCGCAGGCATGCAGCGAGCCGGTGCGGCCCATGCCGCACATCACCTCGTCGAGGATCAGCAGCACGCCGTACTTGTCGCACACGGCGCGCACCGCCTTGAAGTAGCCGGGCACGGGCGTGAGCACACCGGCCGTGGCGCCGCCCACCGTTTCGGCGACAAAGGCGATCACGCGATCGGCGCCCTGCGCCACGATGGCCGCTTCGAGCTCGGCCGCGAGGCGCAAGCCGTACTGCTCGGCGCTCTCCCCCGCGCGCTGCTCGCGGTACGGATAGCACGGCGACACATGCGTGGCCGGCACGAGGATCGGCGCGAACGGCTCGCGGCGCCATGCGTTGCCGCCCACCGCGAGCGCGCCCAGCGTGTTGCCGTGATAGCTCTGGCGGCGTGCGATGAAGTGCGTGCGCTGCGGCTGCCCGATCTCGACGAAGTACTGCCGCGCCATCTTGAGCGCCGACTCCACCGCCTCGGAACCGCCGCTCACCAGGTACACATGGCTCATGCCTTCGGGCGCGGAGGCGATCAACTCGTTGGCCAGCTGCTCGGCCACTTCGCTGGTGAAGAAGCTGGTGTGTGCATAGGCAAGCGTGTCGAGCTGCGCGTGCATGGCGGCCAGCACCTCGGGGTGCGCATGGCCCAGCGACGAAACGGCGGCGCCGCCCGAGGCATCGAGGTATTCGCGCCCTTCGGCGTCGCGGATGAGCATGCCGTGCGAGCCGGCGGCGACGGGCGGGGTCTGGCGAAGATGTCGGTGGAAGACGTGCGTCATGGCGGCGAATCCTGGAACAATTTTTGGAACCAACGTTTCGGTCGAATTATTGTTTGGAACATTTGTTCCGTCAACTTTTTCATCGTTCCATGTCCGGTACATTCGCTCCAACAGCAGACAGAAAAGAGACACCGCCATGGGCGCCAGAGACCAGATCCGCCAGCGCTTCAATGAACTGAGCCCCGCCCTGCAGCAGGTGGCGCGCTACGTGCTCGACCACCCCAATGAAGTGGTCACCGCCTCGATGCGCAACGTCGGCACGCGCGCGCAGAGCACGCCCGCCACGCTGGTGCGTTTCGCGCAGCACCTCGGCTACGCGGGCTGGCCGCAGCTCAAGGAGGCCTTCGCGGGCGACATGGGCCTGGGCAGCGAGACCTACGTCGGACGCGCCAAGCAGCTCGTCGGCCGGTCGCAGGACCGCGGCCTTACCGGCGAGATGTTCGAGGTGCAGCGCCGCAACCTCGAAGCCACGCACCAGCAGAGCGAGCAGGCGCTGCAGAAGGCCTGCGTGTTGATCGAGAAGGCGCCAGCCGTGCATGCGGCTGGCTTTCGCGCGTGCTTTCCGATCGCGTTCTCGTTCGTCTACGTGTACCGGCTCTTCCGCGCCAGCGTGCACCTGGTCGATGGCCAGGGCGGCTCGCTCGAGATGCAGCAGCGCGCCTTCGCCAAGGGCGATGCGCTGGTGGTGGCGAGCTTTGCGCCCTATTCGCGCGAGGCACTGCAGGTGGCCGAAGCGGCCAAGGCGGCCGGCTGCCGCATCGTCGCGATCACCGACAGCGTGACCTCGCCGCTCTCGCTGCTGGCCGATGAAACGCTGCTCTTCACGATCAACAGCCCGTCGTTCTTTCCGTCGGTCGCGGCCGGCGTGGCGGTGACCGAGGCGCTGGTCGAACTGCTCGCCAGCCGCGCGGGCAAGCCGGGCATCAAGCGCATCGACCAGGCCGAGGCGCAGCTGTTCGAATCGGGTGCGTACCTTTTGCCTCCTGTCGCACGCGGATAGGTCGCGGGTAAGTGGCTGTCCGGGACGGAACCCTGCCCGAACGCGGGTGTCCAACCCGGGTCGCGGCGTCTTGTCGCGACAGGAGGTAATGACCATGAAGCAAGTGAAGCATTGGCAAGACCCCGTCAACGCCGTCGCCGGCGCCTGGCTGATCGTCTCGCCCTGGGTCCTGGGCTTTCAGGGCATCTCGCCCGCCATGTGGACCATGGTGGCAACCGGCATCGTGCTGGGCGCCGTGGCACTGGGCGCGACCTTCGTGCCGAAGCAGTGGGAAGAGTGGACCGAGGTCGCCCTGGCGGTGTGGCTTGCCGCATCGCCGTGGCTGATCGGTTTCGCCGCGATGGAAACGGCGATGGTCAACGCGGTGCTCGTGGCCGCGCTGATTCTGGTGCTCGCCCTCTGGGTGCTGGTGACCGACAAGGACTACCTTGGCGGGATGATGGACCGTCCGGCGCACTGAACGAGCGCGCCGTGAAACGAGGCCTGCCGCGCACGCGGTGAGGCCGACTGGATGGGCAGCACGATGCCCATCCCGCGAAACCGCCCTCCTCGCCTTCCTATTGCGCGCGAGGGACGGTGGGTTGTTGTTGCGCCGTGGCCGCGGTGCCGTCCGGGTTGTTCATCCAGTCGGCCTGCCAGCCACCGCCCATCGCCTGGATGAGCGCGATCGCCGAGGCCTGGCGGTTGACCTGCAACTGCACCAGCGCGCGCCGCGCGCTCAGTGCGGCCGCCTGCGCCGTCACCACCTCGGTATAGCTCACCTGCGCCGCGCGGTAGCGGTTGAGCAACTGCTGCTCGGTCTTGTCGGCCGCCGCCGAGGCCTCGCGGCGCAGTCCTTCCTGCTGCGCGAGCGTGGCGCCCGTCGTCAGCTGATCTTCCACCGCCTGGAATGCGGCGAGCACCGTCTGGCGGTAGCGCGCCACGGAGGCTTCATGGCCGGCCTTCGCGGCATCGACGCTGGCACCGATCGCGCCCGCATCGAACACCACCTGCGCCACCGAGAAGCCGAGCGACCAGAGCGTGTTGGCCGAACTGAACAGGTCCTTCACCCGGCTCGCGTTGCTGCTGCCGACCGATGCCGTGAGCGGGATGTTCGGGAAGTACGCGGCGCGCGCGATGCCGATCTGCGCATTGGCGGACGCCACCGAACGCTCGGCCGCCGCGATGTCGGGGCGGCGCTGCAGCAGCGTCGAGGGCACGCCGGTCGGCACGCCGGGCACCGTGGGTGTCCATTTCGCGGCCGGCAGGGTGAAGTCCGCCGGGGCCACTCCCACCAGCATCGCAATGGCATGTTCGAGCGTGGCGCGCGTGCGCGTGAGCCCCACGCGATCGGCCTTGGCGTTGACCAGTTGCGTCTGCGCCTGCAGCACGTCGGTCTGCGCGGAAATGCCCGCCGCATAGCGGTTGCTCGTGATCTCGAAGGCACGCTGATAGCCCGCGATGGTTTCGTCGAGCAGCACGATCTCGGCATCGGCCTCGCGCAGCGAGAAGTAGTTGGTCGCAAGGTCGCCGATGGCGGAGAGCCGCGCCGCCGCGAGGTCGGCTTCGCTCGCCTGCGCATTGGCCTGTGCACTGCTCACCGCTTCGCGCAGGCGCCCCCAGACGTCGGGCGTCCAGCTCGCATTCAGCGAGGCGGAGAAACTGTTCGACGGGCTGGCCGTGTCACTGTTGCTGTTCACGTTGCCGCTGCGCCGGCCACTGCCGCTGAACGACACCGAGGGGAACAGCGCCGCGCGCTCGCCGCGCACCAGCGCCTGGGCCTGCGTGTAGTTGGCCACGGCGGCGGCGATGTTCTGGTTCGACACCTGCACGCGGCCGGCCAGCTCGTCGAGCGTGGGGTCGGCGAAGAGCTTCCACCACTCGCCGCGGTCCAGCGCATCGGCCGGCGCGGCGGGCAGCCAACCTTCGGCGGTCTGCTGCTCCTTCCACGCGGTGGACGCCGCGGAGGTCGGCACCTGGTAGGCCGGCCCGACCGCGCAACCCGTGAGCAGCGCAGCAAGCGCGAGCGACGTGAGCGCGAAGCGATTCGAGCAAAGGGGAAAAAGCAATGCGTTCATGGTGTGGTTCTCAAGCGGGCGTGGCGCGACTGAGCTCGTGTTCGTTCTTGCCACGGCGGCGCAGCTTGTCGAGCAGGAGATAGACCACCGGCGTTGTCAGCAAGGTGAGCAACTGGCTCGCGATCAGCCCGCCGATGATGGCCACGCCCAGCGGCCGGCGCAACTCCGCGCCCTCGCCGAAACCGATGGCCAGCGGCAGCGCGCCCAGCGCGGCCGCCAGCGTCGTCATCAGGATCGGCCTAAAGCGCAGCAGGCAGGCCTCGCGCACCGCCTCGAGCGGCGTGAGTCCGCGCGAGCGCTCGGCCTCCAGCGCGAAGTCGATGATGAGGATGGCGTTCTTCTTCACGATGCCGATCAAGAGGAACACGCCGATCAGCGCAATGATCGAGAACTCCATGCGGAACATCAGCAGCGCCAGCACCGCGCCCACGCCGGCCGAAGGCAGCGTCGACAGCACGGTGATCGGGTGCACCAGGCTTTCGTAAAGAATGCCCAGCACGATGTAGATCACGACCAGCGCGGCCAGGATCAGCATCACCTGCTGGCTCTGCGACTGCTGCGCGCTGGCGGCAGTGCCGGCGAACGCGCCGCGCACGTTGGTGGGCATCGCGATGTTGGCCTCGGCCTTGGCGATGGCCTCGCGCGCATCGCCCAGGTTCGCGCCCTCGGCGAGGTTGAACGAGACCGTGGTCGCGAGTTCGCCGTCGTCGTGGCTCACCGAGGTGGCGACCGACTGTTCCTCGAACTTCGCTACCGCCGACAACGGCACCAGCGTGGTGGGTGTGTTGCTCAGTACGTTGCCGGTCGATGCGCCGCGCAGGCCCGCGTTGGCCGACACGGGCACCGTGGTGCTCGCGGTCGTGGCGGTCGATGCGGCCCCACCGGTGGTCGAGGTGGTTGTGGTTGTGGCCGCCACCTGCGTGGTCACCGTCTGCCCGCCGATCACCGACGTGCGGGTGGCCGGCACGTACACGTCGCTCAGCGAATTGGGGCTGCGCGTGTAGCGCGGCGCCCATTCCATCACCACGTGGTACTGGTTGAGCTCGGTGTAGATGGTTGCCACCTGCCGCTGGCCGAAGGCGTTGTAGAGCGCGTTGTCGATGGCGGTGGAAGTCAGGCCCAGCCGGCGCGCGCTGTCGGGATCGACCTTGGCCACCGTCTCCACGCCGTTCTGGTCCTGGTCGGTGTCCACGTCGGTGAGCAGCGGCTGCAGCTTCAGCTCGTCCGAGAGCTTCGTGGCCCAGGTGCGCAGGTCCGCCAGGTTGTCGCTCTTGAGCGTGTACTGGTAGGTGGAGTTGCTCGAGCGCCCGCCCGAGCGCACGTCCTGCACGGTGCCCAGGAACACGCGCAGGCCCGTCACCTCGTTGAGCTGGGGCCGCAGGCGCGCGATGACGGCCAGGCCGCTCTCGGTGCGCTGGTTGGCGGGCTTCAGGTTGACGAACATGAAGCCGCCGCCCGCGCGCGAGCCGCCGGTGAAGCCGATCACCGTGTCGACCGCCGGGTCCTTGCGGATGATGTCGATCACCTGGCGCAGCTTGGCCGCCAGCGCCTGCGACGAGATGCTCTGGTCGGCGCGCAGGCCCCCGTTGAGCTGGCCGCTGTCCTGCTGCGGAAAGAAGCCCTTGGGCGCGGCGCTGAAGAGGTAAACGTTCAGCCCCACCACCGCCACCAGGATGAGCATGACCAGCGCCTTGCTGTCGAGCGCCCAGTCGAGGCTGTACTCGTAGCGCTTGAGCACCCAGTCGTAGCTGCGTGCAGCCATGCGGCCCAGGCGCCCTTGCGGCTTGTTCTTGTCATGCTCGCCGCCGCGCTTGAGCAGCCACGCGCACATCATCGGCGTGGTGGTGAGCGAGATGACCAGCGAGATCATCACCGCCGCCGACAGCGTGATCGCGAACTCGCGAAAGAGCCGCCCCACCTGCCCGCCCATGAACAGCAGTGGAATGAACACCGCCACCAGCGACACGCTGATCGACAGCACGGTGAAGCCCACCTCCTTGGCCCCGAGCAGCGCCGCCTTCATGCGCGACATGCCCGACTCGATATGCCGGCTGGTGTTCTCCAGCACCACGATGGCGTCGTCCACCACGAAGCCGGTCGCCACCGTGAGCGCCATGAGGCTCAGGTTGTTGAGGCTGAAGCCCAGCAGGTACATCACCCCGAAGGTGCCGAGCAGTGCCACCACCGTGGCCACGGCCGGCACGATGGTCGCGCGCACGCTGCGAAGGAACAGGCTGACCACCAGCACCACCAGCAGCACCGAGATGACCAGCGTCACCTCGACCTCGTGCAGCGAACTGCGGATGGAGTTGGTGCTGTCCGAGGCGACCTGCAGCGTCACGTCGGGCGGCAGCTGCGCCTGCAGCTCGGGCAGCAAGGCGCGCACGCTGTCCACGGTCTCGATGATGTTGGCCGAGGGCTGCCGCGTGATGAGGATGATGATCGCGGGCTCGCCGTTGAAGAGGCCGAGCGTGCGCGTGTCTTCCACGCCGTCGATCACCTCGGCCACGTCCTGCAGCCGCACCGCCGCGCCGTTGCGCCACGCCACCACCATCGAGGCGTAGTCGCTGGCGCGCAGGGCCGGTGTCTGCGTGTAGATCTGGAGCTTGCGGCCATCGCCCTGCACCATGCCCTTGGGGCGGTTGGCGTTGGAGGCCTGGATGGCGGCGCGCACGTCCTCGGTGCTGATGCCGTAGCGGTTGAGCGCGAACGGCAAGAGTTCGATGCGCACGGCGGGGAGCGAGCCGCCGCCGATTTCGACGTCGCCTACGCCGTCTACTTGCGAGAGGCGCTGGCTGACGATGTTCGAGACGGCGTCGTAGATCTGGCCTGGGGTCTTTGTCTTTGACGTGAGGGCCAGGATGATGACTGGCGAGGCTGCGGGGTTCGCCTTGCGGTAGGTCGGGTTGCTTCTGAGGGTCGCTGGCAGGTCGACGCGGCTGGCGTTGATGGCGGCCTGCACTTCTCTGGCGGCGCCGTCGATGTTGCGGCTCAGGTCGAATTGGAGGGTTACGCGGGACGAGCCGACGGAGCTCGTGGACGTCATTTCGTTGACGCCTGCGATTGTTCCCAGGTGGCGTTCCAGGGGCGTTGCCACGCTGGTTGCCATCGTTTCGGGGCTTGCTCCGGGGATCGAGGCTCTTACTGAGATGACTGGGTAGTCGACCTGGGGGAGCGGCGAGACCGGGAGGACGAAGAACGCGGCTATGCCTGCTAATGCGATGCCTATCGTTAGCAGGACTGTGCCGATGGGTCTTCTGACGAACGGGAGCGACAGGTTCATCGCGGCTTCCCCTGCTGGGGGCGGAGGCCGGGTCTCGCCCCGGCAGGCGACTTACTTTCTTTTGCTTCGCCAAAAGAACGTAAGCAAAGAAAAGGCGACCCCACTGTCTGCGACCCCTTCGCTGCGCTACGGGGCAACCTGCGGTGCTCGCGTTTCGCGGGGTCCGCAGAACTCGCTTCGCTCAAACAGCTGCGGCCCTGATCCGCGAAACGCTCCGCTCCTCGGCGCAGCCAGAGGGGGGTGGAAACCAAACGCGCCATCGCTTCGCTCGGCTTGCAGTCGGGCCTTTGCTTCGCTCGGCTCGGGCTCCCTCTCCCCTTGGGGAGAGGGTTGGGGTGAGGGTCGACGGCGCAGGAACACCGCCTCGCCTGGATGCAAGCCGATGCCCTCACCCCAACCCTCTCCCCGAGGGGAGAGGGAGCAAGTCCGGCCGCTGCCGAGCGAAGCGAAGGCCCGAACGAAACCAAAGGCCGAGCGCAGCGATGGCCCGAAGGCTTCCCCTCCCTTCTGGCTGCGCCGAGGAGCGCAGCGTTTCGCGGATCAGGGCTCGCAGCTGTTTGAGCGAAGCGAGTTCTGCGAGACCCCGCGAAACGCGAGCACCGCAGGTTGCCCGTAGCGAAGCGGAGGGTCGCAGACAGCAGGGTCGCCTTTCTTTTGCCTACTTTTCTTTGGCGAAGCAAAGAAAAGTAGGTCGCCCGCCGGGGCGAGACCCGGCCTCGGAAAGCAAACAAAGAACAGGAAGCAAAACGGATCAAGCCGCTTCCTCCTCGACCACAGCCCGCCGCGAGCTCCCCCCACCAAGTCGATCAAAGGCCAGATAAATAACGGGAGTGGTGAACAGAGTCAGCAGCTGACTGACGATCAACCCGCCAAAGATCGCAAGGCCAAGCGGCCGCCGCAACTCAGCCCCTTCGCCGAAGCTCAACATCAAAGGCACAGCAGCAAACAGCGCAGCCAGCGTCGTCATCAAGATAGGCCGAAACCGCAGCAACGCAGCCTGGTGAATGGCATCACGCGCCGACATCCCCTGCGTGCGCTCCGCATCGATCGCAAAGTCAATCATCATGATCGCGTTCTTCTTCACGATGCCGATCAGCAAGATGATCCCGATGATCCCGATCACCCCCAGGTCATTGCCAGTGATCATCAGCGCCAGCAGAGCCCCAACACCCGCGGAAGGCAGCGTCGACAGGATCGTCAGCGGATGCACATAGCTCTCATACAGCACCCCCAGCACGATGTACACGCAGATGACGGCCGCAAGAATCAGCCACAGCTGATTCGACAGCGACCGCTCGTACGCCCCCGAAGCCCCGAGAAAGGTCATCGTCACGCTCCCCGGCATGCCGATCTCCTTGGCCGCCGCACGAATCGCATCGACCGACTGCCCGAGCGACACACCCGGCGCCGTATCGAAATTCAGCGTGCTCGCCGGGTACTGCGCCACGTGCGTGATCTGCAACGGCGCCTGCTGTTCCGAGATGTCGGCAATCGCAGCCAGCGGAGTGGCCGTGCCCGAACCGGCGATCAGGTTCAGCTGCCCCAGCGTCTGCGGCGTGTTCACCATGCCGGGCCGCGCTTCGAGAATCACGCGGTACTGATTCGTCTCGGTGAAGATGGTCGAGACGATGCGCTGGCCGAACGCGCTGTAGAGCGCATCGTCCACCGTGCTCGCGGTGATCGATAGCCGCGCCGCGGTGTCGCGGTTCACGTTGACGAACGCGGCCAGGCCCTGCGCACCGGCATCGCTGCTCACGTTGCGCACCTTGTCCGACTCCTGCAGCTTCGCCACCAGCTTCTTCATCCACTCGGTGATGAGCGCGCTGTTCACGCCTTCGAGCGACACGCGGTATTCGGTGGGGCCGGTCTCGGCGTCGATGGTCAGGTCCTGCGTGGGCTGCAGGTACAGCGTGACGCCGGCCACCTGCCGCACGCGTTCGCGCAGGCGCTCCATCACTTCCTGCTGGCTGTCGTGGCTGCCCTTCAGGTTGATGAGCATGCTGCCGGTGTGCAGCATGGTGTTGTTGGCGGCGTCCACACCGACAAAAGAGCTCAGGTTCTCCACGTCCGGGTCGTCGAGGATCGCGCGGGCCGCCTGCTGCTGAAGCTGCGCCATGCGATCGAACGACACGTCCTGCGCCGCCTGGATGCGGCCTTGCAACTGGCCGGTGTCCTGCGTGGGAAACAGGCCCTTGGGAATCGTGAGGTACAGCACCACGGTGAGCACCATGGTGAGCAGCGCGACCAGCAGCGTGAGCGGCTGGTGGTCGATCACCCAGTGCAGCGAGCGGTCGTAGCGCACCATCACGCCGTCGAAGAAACGCTGCGCGCGCGCGCCGAAGCCCGTGCCGCCGGGCTCTTTCTTCGGTTCATGCTTGAGCCAGCGCGCCGACATCATCGGCACCAGCGTGAGCGACACCACGGCCGAGATCAGGATGGTGATGGCCAGCGTCACCGCGAACTCGCGGAACAGGCGCCCGACCACGTCGCCCATGAAGAGCAGCGGAATCAGCACCGCGATGAGCGACACCGTGAGAGAGATGATGGTGAAGCCGATCTGCGTCGCGCCCTTGAAGGCGGCCTGCAACGGTTTTTCGCCCTCCTCGATGTAGCGGGCGATGTTCTCGATCATCACGATCGCGTCGTCCACCACGAAGCCGGTGGCGATGGTCAGCGCCATCAGGCTCAGGTTGTTGAGGCTGTAGCCCAGCAGGTACATCAACCCCAGCGTGCCGATGAGCGAGATCGGCACCGCGATGCTCGCGATGACGGTGGCGCGCAGGCTGCCGAGGAACGCGAAGATCACCAGCACCACCAGTACCACGGCCAGCACCAGTTCCATCTCGACGTGCTGCACCGAGGCGCGAATGCCCGCGGTGCGGTCGCTCAGCACCTCGATATTCAGGCCCGCCGGAAAACCCGCCTGCAACTCGGGCAGCTGCTTCTTGATGGCGTTGACAGTGGCGATCACGTTCGCGCCGGGCTGGCGCTGCACGTTCAGGATGATGGCGGGGGTGAGCTTGCCTTCGCCGCCCTCGGCCGTCTTCGTGCCGGCCCAGGCGCCGAGCTGCGTGTTCTCTGCGCTGTTGACCACCTGCGCCACATCGACCATGCGGATCGGTGCGCCGTTCTTGTAGCTGACGATGAGGTTCTTGTAGTCCTCGACCGTGAGCAGCTGGTCGTTCGAGTTGATGGTGTAGGCGCGCTTGGGACCGTCGAAGCTGCCCTTGGCGCCATTCGAATTGGCCGCGCTGATGGCTGTGCGCAGCGTGTCCAGCCCGATGCCGTTGGCCGCGAGCGCCTGCGTGTTGGCCTGGATGCGCACGGCCGGGCGCTGCCCGCCGCTGAGCGACACCAGCCCTACGCCCGAGACCTGGCTGATCTTCTGCGCGAGCCGGGTGTTCACGAGGTTCTGCACCTCGGTGAGCGGCAGCGTGTCAGACGTGATGGCGAGCGTGAGCACCGGCGCGTCGGCGGGGTTGACCTTGGCGTACACCGGCGGCGCGGGCAGGTCGGCCGGCAGCAGCGAGCCGCCGGCGTTGATGGCGGCCTGCACTTCCTGCTCGGCCACGTCGAGCGTCTGGCCGAGCGAGAACTGCAGCGTGACGATGGATACGCCCGCCGCGCTGGTCGAGCTCATGCGGTCGAGACCCGACATCTGGCCGAACTGGCGCTCCAGCGGGGCAGTGACGGTGTTGCTCATCACCTCGGGGCTGGCCCCGGGGTAGAGCGTCTGCACCTGGATGGTCGGGTAGTCGACCTGCGGCAATGCCGACAGTGGCAGGAAGCGGAACCCGACCATGCCGGCCAGCACGATCGCGACCATCAGCAGCGAGGTCGCCACCGGTCGCAGGATGAAGGGACGTGAGGGACTCATTGGCCTTGCCGGCCGTCACCCCGGTCGCCCCGTTCCGACATGCGCTGCCAGCGCTCCAGCGCCGCCGGGTCGCCCTTGTCGAGCGCTTCGAGGAAACGCTTGCGGCGTTCGAGCTGTTCGGGGTTGTCCTTCACCGAATCGAGCATGCGCTGGCGCTGTTCGACGGTGGGGAGCTTGGCTGCGGCTGCGGGCGCCGGTGTTGCGGCGGTCGGTGGCGTTGCGGCTGCACCGGCGGGCGCTGCGGCCGTTGCGGGCGCGGTCGCTGCGGCAGGCGCCTGGCCTCCCGCCCTCGCGCCGCTACCGCCACCCTGCCTGCGCCGGTGGGCACCCGATGCGGCGCCGGCAGGCGGCGTGGCCGGCCGGTCGGCCTGGGTCTGCACCCGCGCGCCGTCCTTCAATCGGTCGCCGCCTTCGGTCACGACCTGCTCGCCGGCCTTCAGGCCCGACATGACCGCCACGTTGTCCACGCTCGATTCGCCGCGCGTCACGGGGCGCTGCGAAACGGTGTTGTCCTCGTTCACCACATACACGTAATCGCCGTTGGGCCCGTGGCGGAGCGCCGTCACCGGCACCACCACCGCGCTGCTCACGGTGCGCAGCAGGAGCCGCAGGTTGACGAACTGGTTGGGGAACAGCGCACCGTCGGCATTCGAGAAACGCGCCTTCGCCTTGACGGTGCCGGTCTGCGTGTCGACCAGGTTGTCGAGCGTGGCGAACATGCCCTTGGCAAGCTGGCGCGTGCGGGTGCGGTCGAAGGCCGTGGCCTCGAGCTGCGCGCCCTGCGCGAGACGCTCCTGCACTTCGGGCACGCGGTCCTGCGGCACGGAGAACTCGACGTCGATGGGCGCGATCTGCGTGATGACCGCCACGCCGCCGGTGGTGCCGGTCGAGATGTAGTTGCCCGCGTCCACCGGCCGAAGGCCGATGCGCCCGCTCACCGGCGCGGTGATGCGGCTCCAGGTGAGGTTGAGCCTGGCCGTGCCTTCGTTGGCGCGATCGATGGCGACCGTGCCTTCGAGCTGCTTGACCAGCGCCGCCTGCGTGTCGACGTCCTGCCGGGCGATGGAGTCCTGCCCGAGCAGCGTCTGGTAGCGCTGCAGCGTGACGCGCGCCGCGGCCAGCTGCGCCTCGTCACGCTGGCGCGCACCTGCCGCCTGCGCCAGCGCGTTCTGGAAAGGCTGCGGGTCGATGGTGGCGAGCACGTCGCCCTTCTTGACCATCTGCCCTTCCTTGAAGAGCACCTCGGTGAGCACGCCCGACACCTGCGGCTGCACCGTGACATTGGCCAGCGGGGTGACCGTGCCCAGCGCCTCGAGCTGCACCGGAATGTCGGCCTGCCGCGCAGTGGCGACGCCGACCGTGTTGGCCGCCGCGCCGCCGCCGCCCCGCCCACCGGGCCCGCCACCACCTGGTCGACCGGCGCCCGGCCCCCCCGGGCCGCCGGGTCCGGCTGCCGGCGCCTTCGAACGCTGGATCAGGTACCAGGCACCGCCTCCCAGGGCAACGAGCAGCGCCAGGGTCAGCAGCCACCCCAGCCACCGGCGCCTGCGTGCCGGTGGATGTGTCGGCGACACGATGGGCGGCAGGGGCTCGGGGGGAGTTTTGGGGTCCATGGGGTGCGTGGGGAGGTGCAGAGGTGCGGCCTAGAGTACAGCGCCGAATGGTAGTACCGCAGTTTGCTGCGCCGTAAAGCGGCGGTAAAGCTCGCGCCGAAGCCTGCGGCTCACGCCGGCCGGATGCGGTTCGCGCCGTGTTCCTGCATTTCGTCGCATGGCGGTGGCCCCCGGAAGGGAGCGCCGGCACAGTCCGCCCATCGATTCCCCGCTCACAACACTCATACCTTTCACCGGAGAACCACCATGCTGCTGCAGATCCTTCTTCACACACCCAAGTGGGTGTTCGCCGTCTTCGTGCTGCTCGTCTGGCTCGGCGCCAAGCAATTGCTGTCGAACAGCGTGAGCCTCAGCCGCGTCACGCTGATGCCCATCCTCATGGGCGGCCTGTCGGTCTTCGGCGTGATCTCGGCCTTTGGCGATTCGCTCGGTGCCCTGCTGGGCTGGGCGGCTGCTGCGGCGGTGCTGATCACGCTGGTGCTGCAGCGCCCCCTGCCGGCCACCACCCGCTACGACGCGGTGGGCCGCCAGTTCCACGTGGCCGGCAGCGCCGTGCCGCTCACGCTCATGATGGGCATCTTCTTCACCAAGTATGTCGTGGGCGTGGCGCTGGCCATGCACCCCGAGCTGCGCCATCAGGCCAGCTTCGCCATCGCCCTTCCCGTGCTGTACGGCGCCTTCAGCGGCATCTTCGCTGCCCGTGCGGTGCGCCTCTGGAGGCTGGCGATCGCCACCGACGCTGTCGCCACGGCCGCGCGCGCGGCCTAAGATCCAAGCCCCAGCCCCGCGCGTCCAGCCCAGCCAGGAACCACCATGACCGTGCTCTTTCTGCTCCTCAAGATCTCCGTCACGGTGGTGCTGGTCGCCTCGGTCCTCGAGGCGCTGGTGCTCTCCTGGCGCAACGGCTGGGCAAGCTACGACTGGAAGGCGGCCGGCGTCTCGGTGTTCGACTTCCTCGTGCGCGAATACCCGCTGCGCTGGCTGCTGCCCGTGGCCTTCTGGACCGGCGCGATGGACTGGTTCTGGAACCACCGCCTCTTCACCCTGCCGATGGATCACTGGAGCGGCTGGGCCGCCTGCTTCATCGGCCAGGAGTTCTGCTACTACTGGTACCACCGCGCGGCCCACCGGGTGCGCTGGTTCTGGTGCACCCACGCCATCCACCATTCGCCGAACCAGCTCAACCTGTCGGCCGCCTACCGCTTCGGCTGGACCGGCAGGCTCACCGGCACGCTGGTCTTCTTCATGCTGGCGCCGCTGCTGGGCATGCCGCCGAAGGTGATCCTGCTGATGCTCACGCTGAACCTGCTCTACCAGTTCTGGATTCATGCGACCTGGATTCCGCGCCTCGGGCCGCTGGAATGGGTGCTCAACACGCCCTCGGCGCACCGCGTGCACCATGCCTCGAACCTCGAATACCTGGACGGCAACTACGGCGGCGTGCTGATCGTGTTCGACCGCCTCTTCGGCACCTACATTCCCGAGCGCGCCGACCTGCCCTGCCGCTACGGGCTGGTGAACCCGATCACCTCGCACAACATCCTGGAGATCGAGTTCACCCACTGGCGCGCGCTGCTGCGTGACCTGCGTTCGGCGCGATCGGTGCGGGCGTTCGTGGGCTATCTCGTCAAGCCGCCGGGCTGGCGGCCCGATGGGCCCGGCGACACCACCGAAGAACTGCGCCAGCGTGCGGCCCTCCGGCCCGCAACACCGCCCCCGGCGCCCGATTTCATTCCCGTTCAAATCAAGGAGTTGTCATGAACACCACCACCTCCAACGCTTCGAAGCCCAACCTCGAAAAGCTCGCCCGCCGCCGGGCCGGCGCCAAGCTGGGCTGGTACATCCACGCCTTCGTCTATGTGCTGGTGAACATCGGGCTGGTCACCCTGTCGGCGGCCAATGGCCGCACCTGGGCGATGTACCCACTGATGGGCTGGGGCCTGGGCCTGCTCATCCACGGCGCGGTGGTCTGGTTCCTCGCGCCCGGTGGCGGCTTCTACGACAGGCTGGTGGCGCGCGAGCGCCGCGCGCTGGGCGCCGGGGAGCGCGGGTGACACCTGAAGCGCTGCCGCGGTTTCGTGCGGAGAACATCCGCAACATGCTTCGGCATGGCCTGATCACCATGGCGTTCTGTTGCGTCATCGGTTCGGCGCTGGCCATTTCGGGCAACGGCAGTTGGTCGTCGCAGATGGTGTATTCGCTGTCGATCGGAACGATCAGCTGGCTCGTCATCGACACCGGCCGTCTGCTGCTGAGCGGCGACAAGGAGGTGCTGTGGCCGCATGGCCTCTGGGGCTACGGCCTGGTGGCGCTGGGCGTCACCGTCGGCTTTCTTGTCGGCAACGCCATCGGCGACGCCTTTGTCGGCGCGCCGCCGCTCGAGTTCCTCAGCTTCGCGGCGCACAGGACGATGTCGACCATCGTCATCACCCTGGTTGCCACCATCGGCATGTGCTACTTCTTCTTCAGCCTCGGCAAGAGCAAGCACATGCAGAGCCAGCTCGATCTGGCGCAGCGCAACGCCACCGAGGCGCGGCTCAAGCTGCTGGAGACGCAGCTCGAGCCGCACATGCTCTTCAACACGCTGGCGAACCTGCGGGTGCTGATCACCGTCGACCCGCCGCGCGCGGTGGCGATGCTCGACCGCCTCAACAGCTATCTGCGCATGACGCTGAGTGGCTCGCGCACGCTGGCCCATCCGCTCTCGGCCGAGTTCGACCGGCTCGGCGACTACCTCGAACTGATGTCGGTGCGCATGGGCGAGCGCCTGCGCTACACGCTCGATCTGCCCGACGAACTGCGCGACGTTCCAGTGCCGCCGCTGCTCTTGCAGCCGTTGGTGGAGAACAGCATTCGCCATGGGCTGGAGCCCAAGGTCGAAGGCGGCGAGATCGCCGTGCGCGCACGCAGGAACGGCGACCGCCTGGTCATCGAAGTGACCGACACCGGCGTCGGGCTCGATGCGGCGCTGCCCTCGGAAGAAGGCGGCAGCGGCTTCGGGCTCGAACAGGTGCGCGAACGCCTGGCCACCGTGTTCGGCCCGCAAAGCGAGATGCGCCTTGCGGCCGCGCCGGCCGGCGGAACCTGCGCCACGCTGAGCTTTCCGCTGCCCGCGGCCGCCTCATGAATGCGACGACAACCCCGATGAACCCCACCGCACTGATCGCCGAAGACGAACCCCTTCTGGCGCAAGCCCTCAAGGCCGAGCTGGCCACCGCATGGCCCGGCCTGCAGATCGTCGCCACCGCAGGCGACGGCCGCAGCGCGGTGCGCGAGGCGCTGCGCCTCCTGCCGCAGGTGCTGTTCTTCGACATCCGCATGCCCGGCCTGGACGGCCTCGGCGCCGCCGCCGAACTGGCCGACAGTTGGCCCACCGACGAAGCGCCGATGCCGCAGCTGGTGTTCGTCACCGCCTACGACGAATACGCCGCGCGCGCCTTCGAGGCGCAAGCCATCGACTACGTGCTCAAGCCCGTGCAGCCCGAGCGGTTGCAGAAGACCGTGGCGCGGCTGCAGCAGGCGCTGGCGGCGCAGCAGCAGCCTTCGCCGTCGGCCTCCCCCGCCGTGGCCGACGAAGCGCTTGAACGAACCCTTGCGCAATGGCGCCAGGTGCTCACCGCCGCCGGCACCGGCGCGGCCCTGCCCGCCGCGGCACCCGCACCGCTGCGGATGATTGCCGCCAGCGAAGCCGGCGGCAGCACGGTGCGCATGGTGCCCATCGACGAAGTGCTGTATTTCGAGGCGGCCGACAAGTACCTTCGCGTGCTCACCGCCACGCACGAATACCTGATCCGCACGCCGCTCAAGCAGCTGCTGACCCAGCTCGATGCCGACACCTTCTGGCAGGTGCACCGCGCGGTGGTGGTGCGCAGCGCGGCCATCGAGTCGGTGCACCGCGACGAAGCGGGTAAGTTGCACCTCACGTTGCGGGGGCGGGCCGAGAAGATTCCGGTCAGCCGGCTTTACGCGCATCTGTTTCGCGCCATGTGAAATCGGCCTCGGCGGCGCCCAAAGAAAAAGCCGGCCTTTGCAGGGCCGGCTTTTTCATTCAGTCACGAATCGCGTGGCAATTTAGCGCCAGTGACCATGACGGTGACCGTGGCCACCACGGTAGTACCCACCGCCGTAGTAGCGGGGACCGTAATAGGCCGGCGGCGCGTAATACACCGGGGCCGGACGGTAGTACACCGGCGGCGGCGGGCGGTAGTAGACCGGGGGCGGTGCGTAGTAAACCGGGGCCGGCGGTGCATAGACGGGGGCCGGGTAGTAGGCGGGACCACCCACGCCGACCGCCACGCCTGGCACGCCGACACCGATCGACCAGCTCACGTCGCTGCGGGCGCTGGCCGAAGTGGCTGCGAACAATGCACCGGCTGCCACGACGCCCGCGGCAGCCCATTTGAAGAAGGTGGAACGTGTGAGGCTCATGATGTTGACTCCTTGTTTCGGGGCGCCGTCCGGGTGTGGACCGCCCATGTGTGTATTGAACGCGGCAATTGCAAACGGGGTGCACCGGCCATTGTGAAGAACGTTGCCAAAGGTAACCCATAGGGGGTCCCCTCTAGAATGAGGCAATGACCTCCCCGACCGACAAAAACGGCGCCAAAACGACCGCTGCACCGAGCAATTTCCTGCGCCACGTGATCGAGAACGACCTCGCACAGGGCGCGTATTCTGGCCGCAAATGGGGCGGCTCCCCGGGCAACGCCGCCCACCATGCCCAGGGCATGACCGACCCCGCCAAGGTGCGCCTGCGCTTTCCGCCCGAACCCAACGGCTACCTGCACATCGGCCACGCCAAGAGCATCTGGCTCAACTTCGAGCTGGCCCGCGAATACGGCGGCGTGAGCCACCTGCGCTTTGACGACACCAACCCCGAAAAAGAAGAGCAGGAATACGTCGACTCCATCCGCGACGCGGTGAAGTGGCTCGGCTACGAGACCTACCTGGCCGACCGCCCCAGCGCCCCCGGCACCCTGCAGCCGCACGAGTACTTCGCGAGCAACTACTTCGACTTCATGTACGAAGCGGCCGAGTACCTGATCGGCGCCGGCCTCGCCTACGTGGACGAGCAGACTCCCGAGGAAATGCGCGCCAACCGCGGCGACTTCAACACGCCCGGCACCGACAGCCCCTTCCGCAGCCGCACGCCCGAAGAAAACCTCGCGCGCTTTCGCGAGATGCGCGACGGCAAGCTCGACGACGGCGCCGCCATCCTGCGCGCCAAGATCGACATGGCGAGCCCCAACATCAACATGCGCGACCCGGCGCTCTACCGCATCCGCCGGGCCACGCACCACAACACCGGCGACAAGTGGTGCATCTACCCGATGTACACCTATGCGCACCCGATCGAAGACGCGCTGGAGCAGATCACCCATTCGATCTGCACGCTCGAATTCGAAGACCAGCGCCCCTTCTACGACTGGCTGCTCGACCGCCTCGCCGAAGGCGGACTCATCGCCAGCCCGCACCCGCGCCAGTACGAATTTGCGCGCCTGAACGTCACCCACGTGATGACCAGCAAGCGCAAGCTGCGCCAGCTGGTCGAAGAAGGCCATGTCGACGGCTGGGACGACCCCCGCATGCCCACCATCGCGGGCCTGCGCCGCCGCGGCTACACGCCCGAGGCGCTGCGCCTGTTCTGCGAACGCAGCGGCACCACCAAGTCCGGCGGCTGGATCGACTACGCCAGCCTCGAAGCCGCGCTGCGCGACAGCCTCGACCCGATCGCCCCGCGCGCCATGGCCGTGCTCGACCCGGTCAAGCTCGTCATCACGAACTGGGGCGAGCTGATGGGCGGCGACGACGTGCTCGACGACTGCTCCGCCCCCGTGCACCCGCACCACCCCGAGATGGGCAAGCGCGAGTTCAAGCTCGGCCGCGAGGTGTGGATCGAAAGCACCGACTACGAGGACGTGCAGCCCAAGGGCTTCTTCCGCCTGTTCCCGGGCAACAAGGTGCGGCTGAAGTACGGCCACGTCATCGAATGCACCGGCGCCAGGCGCGATGCCAGCGGCAAGCTCGTCGAAGTGCAGGCCACGCTGCTGCCGGACACCAAGAGCGGCACGCCCGGCGCGGACGCGGTCAAGGTGAAGGGAAACATCACCTGGGTGGCTGCGGCGGATGCGGTGCAGGCCGAGGTGCGGCTGTACGAGCGGCTGTTTGCGGCGGCGAATCCGGGGAGCGGGGAGCTGCTGGATGAGTTGAACAAGCAGAGCCTGGAGATTTGCTCGGCGTACGTTGAGCCTTCATTGGCGACGGCTGAAACCGGGGTGGGGATCCAGTTCGAGCGGCATGGGTACTTCGTGGTGGATACGAAGACGGATGCGCCCGGCAAGCGGGTGTTCAATCGGGCTGCGGGGATGCGGGATAGCTGGGGCAAGTAACCCCCTGCTCCGCGCAGCACAAAGCCGGGACCGTCATGGCCCCGGCTTTTTCATTTATTCGGGCCGCTTGTAGACCACGCCCAGCACCGCGTTGTTTTCGTCCGTCGTACACACCGCCGAACGGCCTTGCGGGCCGACCTTCAGGTTGATCGTGTAGACGCCGTCGCGCGGCGTGGAGCCGCTGTCGACTGCGATGCTGCCCGCCGGCACGCGCAGTTCGCGCGCCGCCGCCATCACGCAATTCTTGACGCTCGCATCGGACGCGCCGCCCACACGCAAGGAGGTACTGCTGCACGCAGTCATCGCAATGCCCGTAACCGCCACCCACGCCAACCTGTTGAAACTTCGCATCGTCATGTCCGACTCCGTGTTGTTCAGTTCTCTGAATAGATTGGATGCCGCTTGAAAACGTTCGCGTTGCAGGACGGCTGCGCGATCTGATGTGGCCTGCCGCCGCCGTCTGACGGCCATCGTCCGCCGACCCGGGCTATCCTGTGCATTCATGAATTTCCCGAGCCCTTCCCGCCTGATCCGCTTCAACAAGCCCTACGGCGTCCTCAGCCAGTTCACCCCCGAGGGCCGCTGGCGTGGACTCAAGGACTTCATCGACATCCCCGACGTCTACGTCGCCGGCCGCCTCGATGCAGACAGCGAGGGCCTGCTGCTCCTCACCAACGACGGCCAGCTCCAGGCGCGCATCGCCGATCCGCGCTTCAAGATGGAGAAGACCTATTGGGTCCAGGTGGAAGGCGTGCCGACCGAAGAGGCGCTCGCTGCGTTGCGCCAGGGCGTGCAACTCAACGACGGCCTCACGCGCCCTGCCCGTGTGCGTTTGCTCGACCCGCCGCCCGATGTGTGGGCCCGGCAACCGCCGATTCGCGAACGCAAGAGCATTCCGACCGCATGGCTGGAACTGGCGATCAGCGAAGGCCGCAATCGCCAGGTGCGGCGCATGACCGCCGCTGTCGGGCTGCCCACGCTTCGCCTGATCCGCGCCGCCATCGGGCCGCACACACTTGATGGATTGGCGCCCGGCACGTGGCGCGAATAGCGCGACCGCGCGACGTCACAGCACTTCTTTCATTCATTCGATCTCTTCATGCACGACAACGTCCGAACCACCTCGCCCGACCTCCTCACGCCCGCACTGAATCGCCGCAGCGCATTGCTCGGCACGCTGGGCCTGCTCGCGCTGCCCGCAACGCATGCCGTCGCCGCTGCGCCTGCAAAGTCGAAGCAACCGCACCCCGACGTCTGGCCGCACGCATCCCAGGTGCCCGGCGGCGTGGCGCGCCTGTCACTCGGCCCGAGCGCCAAGCGCCCGGCCGCCTTCGCAGGCGATGTGCCCTTGCTCGTGCTGGGCGATGCCATCGAATGGACGGCGCTGGTCGGCATCCCGCTCGCGGCCAAGCCCGGCGACGCGAGCATCACGGTGCGGGCCGAGAACGGCGGCAGCGAAAGACAGGTCGCCTACACGGTCACCGACAAGCAGTACCGCGAACAGCGCCTGACCGTGGCGCCGCGCACGGTCGACCTCTCGCCCGAAGACGAAGCGCGCTACGTGCGCGAACGCGATCACCTGACCGGCGTGATGGCCACGCTCACCGACCTGCGGCCCGATGCCGTGCTGCAGATGCGCGTGCCCGTGCCGGGTCGCCGCTCCAGCTCGTTCGGCCTGCGCCGCGTGTTCAACGGGCAGTCGCGCAATCCGCACAGCGGGATGGACATCGCGGCCGGCACGGGCACGCCGGTGCTGGCGCCGCTGCCGGGGCGGGTGATCGATACGGGAGACTATTTCTTCAACGGTGGCACGGTGTGGCTCGACCATGGCGGCGGTCTGCTGACGATGTATTGCCATCTGAGCCGGGTGGATGTGAAGGTGGGGGATGTGTTGAAGACTGGCGAGCAGTTGGCGGCGGTAGGCGCTACGGGACGCGTCACGGGGCCGCATCTGCATTGGGGTGTGATGCTGAATCGGGCGATGGTGGATCCGGCGCTGTTCGTTGCAGCTTGAGTACTCACCCTGAGTTCCGGATTCCCCCCGCCTCATAAACTCGCGCTACTCAAACAAGGGGTGGGTTGAGGCGATGGCGAAACAGACAAGAGCCGAGCGACGCCGTGAACGTGCTCGGATGGAGCTGGCGGGCAAAGGATGGACGGTGATCGTCGTCGGCGTACTGCTGCTGGTGGGACCAAGCTTCATGCAGGGCTCCATCGTCGGCACACTCGGCCCGGCGCTCCGTCCGGCGGGCTGGGCGGCACTGGCGGTTGGTGCGGTGTTGCTGGGACTGCATTACCTCATCACCCGGAAAGCCGTACTCCCGGAGATGGAGCGCGTTGCACAACAACCGCCTGCCGCAAAAGCATCACGGCGCCCATCGTCGCCATCGATCCTCCCGCGGCGTGAGCCCGTCTTTGCTGCAACGCCTTCTCAACCCACGCCATCCCCCTCGGAATCCGCGCCACGGCACGAGCAGCAATGGAGCCCCGCCGTACTCGCAGCCATCGAATGGCGCCGCTTCGAGGCCCTGTGCGAAGCGCTCTACGCGCAAGCGGGATTCACCACACGCAGCCAGTCGCACGGTGCGGACGGCGGCGTCGACATCTGGCTTTACTCCAAGCACAGCGACGTGCCGCGCGTCGTCCAATGCAAGCACTGGCGGAGCAATCCCGTGGGAGTGAAGGAGATGCGCGAGTTCTTCGGCGTGATGGCATCGCACCAGCTGAAGAGCGGCACCTACGTCACAAGCTCGACCTTCACTGCCGAAGCGATCGCATTCGCCAAGACGAACGGCATCCACGCACAGGATGGCACCGCCCTGCTCGAACTGATCAGTAAGCGCACGCCCGAGCAGCAAGCGGCATTGCTCGCAGTCGCTTACGAAGGCGAATACTGGCGACCCACCTGCGCAAGCTGCGGCACGAAGATGGTCGAAAGAAACTCGTCCAAGAATGAAGGCAGCTTCTGGGGTTGCGCCAACTATCCGAAGTGCCGGGGCAGGACGATTCCGAAGTCCAAGGCATCTGCGACCGTCTAAGTCACGAGGCGAACCATGGCCGATCAACCCCTCTTCACCGAAGCCTGCCTTGAGGCAGCGTTCGCCCGCGCCACCCGCCGCGAAACCCTCGCCGTCCTCAACACCCGCCTGCACCCTGCCCTGCAGAAGATCCTCGCCGCCGAAGTCGCCTCAGGCAACCGCGTCGTCGACGTCGGCATCGACTGGCCCGATCCGGGCTCGGTGCACGTCACCCTGCACAACCACTTCGACAATCGCCACGCGAACGCCGAAGCCGTCTTCAGCCTCTGCGACGACCCGCACTACTGGCACGCCGACTACAGCACCACGGCCAAGCCGACGCACCTGCTCATCTGCTGACCGTCTTCTTCGGCCACGCCGAGGTGCTCCACGCGATCAGCGCCAGCAGCGCCACCTGAACCGGCAGCCGCACCACCAGCGCCCAATACGGCACGCTCGCAAAAAGCTCCGGCCGCTGCAGCATGTAGAAATGCGCGGGTGTCACGGCCAGGGTCAGAAGGAAGAGTCCGACGCCCGCAGCGTGCCGCGTCGGCCGCCACAGCAGCCCCGCCGCGCCCAGCAGCTCGAACACGCCGCTCACCAGCACGGCCGCGCGCGGCCAGGGGATGTAGGGCGGCACGATGCGCATCTCCGCCTCGGTCGCCACGAAGTGCGCGACACCGCCAATGGCGAACCATAGGAAGACGAAGATGATGCCCGCCATGCGCCAGCGGCTCATGACGGGCGAATCGGTCATTCGGCTCAGATCGGCCGGGTCAGATACACCGCCTCGCGCCCCACGATCACGCGCTGCGCGGGCATGAAGATCGTGCAGTCGTCGCACGGTGCTCGGATCTCGTCCGGGCCGTTGGTGGCGATCAGTTCGCCCTTGGCAAAGGTCTCGAAGCCGATCAGAGGGCGCACGAACGCGAAGTCCTCCGACTTGATGACGTGCGTCTGCAGCAGCTGAAAGCGGCGCTGCGGCGCGGGTGCAGGGGTGGCCGGATCCTTGTCGACGAGCCCGAAGTACGCGAGGAAGTCATAAGTGACCGCGGTCGCCAGTTCCGACGCCGAGCGCAGGAAGTGCTGGCCGCACTCGACCACCATCGCCACGCCCTTGCCGTCCGGGCCGCCGTGGCTGCCGTACTGGATCAGCGGCATGCCCGATCCCAGGCCGTCGGGCATCACGAGGTGCACCGACGGGCGGCCGATGGCCAGTGCCACCTCGGCGTTGCGCTCGAACGCCGGGTAGACCCAGAACGGCACAACGGGTTGGCTGGTCGAATGGATGTCCAGGATGTGGTCGGCGGCTTCCACCACCGGGCGCAGCACGCGCGCGCGGCGCAGTTCGGGGCTGTCTTCGCCGCCATCCAGCCATTCGGGCGACCAGATGCGGTTGAGGTTGTGCACGATCTGGCGGCTGTCGTAGGGGGACTCTTCCTTGAACGACTCGTAGGCATCGATGTTGGCGAAGGCCACGGTGAGCGTGCCGATCTTCGGGCGCACGCCGTTGTCCAGCAGGTGGGTGGCGGCGGTCATGCCGCAGATTTCGTTGCCGTGCGTCAGCGCGTTGATGAGCACGTGCGGGCCGGGCTTGCCGGACTCGAAGCGGTGCACGTAGTCGATGCCGACGTTGCCCTGGCGGTAGGCGGAGAGGTCGCGGGGGAGGACTTCGAGGGCGGGCGGAGATTGGGTCATGGGGCTGTTGTTGACTTGGGAGCGATGCGGTCGGGGGAGTTTGCTACAGCAGCCAAATCTGTGCTTTCCCGACCTCGCGAACCAGTAACCGCCGCCGCGCCACCCCAAAAATACGCTTCAAAAATGAAGCGTATCCGGCCCGAATACGCTTCAGATCGCCAACTTATCGCACCTGCTGATAATCCACAGGCACCCACGCATACCCCGAGCCCTCGGCCCGAATGCGCCCCAGCCCCGGGAACGGCAGGTGCGCGCCGGCCACGAGATACCGCCCCTTCGCCGCATCGGCATACGCCTTCTTGCGTTCCGCCGCGGCGGTCTTGGAATCGACGTCGAACGAGATGGTCACCTGCGGCTGCACGAACTGCACCGAGGCCACGTGCATCAGGTCGCCCCACAGCACGAGCTTCTGGCCCTTGGACTCGACCACGTAGGTGTTGTGGCCGGGCGTGTGGCCGTGGGCCGCGACGGCCTTGATGCCGGGCACGAGGTCGGCGTTGCCCTTCAGGGGCTTGAACTTGCCGGCTTCGACGTACGGATTCAGCGACGCCTGCGCGCCCTGGAAGTAGCCCTTCATCTCGGGCGTGGCCTTTTCCAGGTTGGCCTTGCTGAGCCAGAAATCGGCGTCTTCCTGGCCGGCGTGGATCGTGGCGTTGGGAAAGGCCAGCTTGCCGTCGACGATGAGGCCGCCGACGTGGTCGCCGTGCATGTGGGTGATGAACACGTCGTCGACCTGCTCGGGCTTGTAGCCGGCAGCCAGCAGGTTGTTGCGCAGGTTGCCCAGCGTAGGGCCGAAGAGCGTGCCCGCACCGGTGTCGATGAGCACCAGCTTGCTGCCGGTGTTGACGAGGTAGCTGTTCACCGAGGTGGGCACCAGGTCCTTCTTGAAGGAGCGGTCGAGCAGCCTGCCGACCTGCGCCTGCGTGGTGTTGGTCAGCAGCTTCTTGACTTCGAGGTCGATGGTGCCGTCGAACAGGGCGGTGACCTCGAAGTCGCCGAGCATCATGCGGTAGAAGCCGGGCGCCTGGGTCTTGACCTGCGGTGCGCCAGCGTGTGCTGCAAACGAAAGCATCAGCACGCTGCTCGCCAGCGCGGCGATGCCGCGGCGCAGCCAGTGGGTGGGTTGGGTCATGGGTCTTCCTTCTCCGGCTTGTCTTTAGAGGGGGCGAAGAATAGCCCAACCCTGCCCGCCCTGCGCCCTCCTTACCAGTTGGCTTCGCGCTCCGGCGTGGCGGAGATGTGGTGGATCGACAGGTCGGCGCCGTCGTATTCCTCTTCCTGCGAGAGCCGCAGGCCCATCGTGGCCTTGAGCGCGCCGTACACCACCGCACCGCCGACCAGCGCCCAGACCACGCCGATTGCGGTGCCGATCAGTTGCGCCCAAACGTTCACCCCGCCGATGCCGCCCAGCGCCTGCGTGCCGAAGATGCCGGCCGCGATGCCGCCCCAGGTGCCGCACAGGCCGTGCAGCGGCCAGACGCCCAGCACGTCGTCGATCTTCCATTTGTTCTGCGTGAGCGTGAACATGAAGACGAAGATGGCGCCCGCCACGCCGCCCACCACCAGCGCGCCCAGCGGATGCATCAGGTCGGAGCCGGCGCACACGGCCACGAGGCCGGCGAGCGGGCCGTTGTAGACGAAGCCGGGGTCGTTCCTGCCCATGGCCAGCGCCACCAGCGTGCCGCCGACCATCGCCATCAGCGAGTTGACGGCCACCAAGCCGGAGATCTTGTCGATGCTCTGCGCGCTCATCACGTTGAAGCCGAACCAGCCCACGCACAGCACCCACGCGCCGAGGGCGAGGAACGGGATGTTCGACGGCGGATGCGCGCTCAGCGAGCCGTCGCCGCGGTAGCGGTTGCGGCGCGCGCCGAGCAGGATGACCGCCGGCAGCGCAAGCCAGCCGCCCACGGCATGCACCACGATCGAACCCGCGAAGTCATGGAACTCGTGGCCGGTGACCGAGGCGATCCAGGCCTGGATGCCGAAGGCCTTGTTCCAGGCAATGCCCTCGTAGAGCGGATACACCACGCCGACGATCACCGCGGTGGCGATGAGCTGCGGCCAGAACTTGGCGCGCTCGGCGATGCCGCCCGAAATGATGGCCGGAATGGCGGCAGCGAAAGTCAGCAGGAAGAAGAACTTCACCAACTCGTAGCCGCTCTTGGCCGCCAGCTCGGTGGCGCCCACGAAGAAGTGGGTGCCGTAGGCCACGCCATAGCCCACCAGGAAGTACACGATGGTCGAGACCGAGAAGTCGACCAATATCTTCACCAGCGCATTGACCTGGTTCTTCTTGCGCACGGTGCCCAGTTCAAGAAAGGCAAAACCGGCATGCATGGCCAAGACCATGATGGCGCCGAGAAGAATGAACAGCGCATCTGCGCCCTGTTTGAGTGCGTCCATGGGAGCTTCTTGCAGTTTTTGGATTGAATTGGTGCATCGCAGCCGGATTGCCCGGAGCGATGGTGCAAGGAAGCAAAAATGGTGCCCAAAGGCTCTTTGATGGTGCGAAACGAGCCATAACGGCGCGTTCGCGCACCGGAACAGGCTGCTTTTCAGCCCGTCGAGCCCGCGCCGACCTTCAGCGCGTCGCGATACCGGCGGCTGCAGGGCACGGTCGTGCCGTCGTGCATGTGCAGGCGGGCGTCGCCGCCATCCAGTGGCTCGATTTCCTTGATGCGCGCCAGGTTCACCGCATGGCTTCGGTGCACGCGGACGAACCTGGCCGGGTCCAGCTGGGTCAGGAAATCGGTGAGCGTGGCGCGCAGCAGGTAGTCGTGGCCGTTGACGTGCAGGCCGACGTAGTTGCCCTCGGCCTGGAGCCAGTCGATGTCGGTGGCGGCGATCAGGAATTCACGGCGCAACTTGCGCACGAGGAAGCGTTCGGGGCGGGTCGGTGGGGGTGGCGGAGGCGGCGGGGTTTCTTCCGGCGCCGGCGGCAAGTCATCGACTGGGGCTGATGGCAGCGACGATGCGGCTTCGGGCGGCGGATCGGACACCCCCGCTTCCGGCGCATCAAGCACCCTCGCCTCGCCCTGCAACCGCAGCATGAAGAGCCGATAGGCCCATATCCCGAAGACGATGGAGACGTAGACCCGCACGTCCTTCAGGTACTCGTAGCCCCACTGGGCAGTCCAGCCGCCGAAGTCGTAGCGGTTGCCCATCAGGGCGTAGACCAGCGAGCGCACAGCGAACATGCCCATCACGTGCACCACGCTGACGGCCACGCTGGCCACCACGTGCCAGGCCAGAAACAGCACCCAGCGGCGCGGCATCAGCGGCGCCAGCCTGCGCTCGATGGCGACGAACACCGGAATCAGCATCAGCAGCACCAGGTGGCTCGACCCCTCCCAGGTGACGATTTCCCAGGTGGCGCGCGGCACGGCGCGGTTGCGGGCGTCGACCACCGCGACCATGGTGCTGAACACGCCCTGCAGTGTCATCAGCACGATCCAGAAACCCACTTCCACGTAGCGGCGGATCGGCTCGTAGCGCTCGTACAGGTTCCGGTGGGACGCTTTCATGCCCGGGATTCTCGCCATCTGCGCGGTGGCGGGGCGAATTTCATCCCACCGGGGCCACCGCTCGTCACAAAGGCCGGGCCATCCGTCCCGCGGGCGCGCCGCCGGGCGGTGCCGGGCCACACGATGGCCGCACTTTCCGTTTCGAGGACCCTGAAATGAGCCTTCCGACTCCCCTGCCCGGCACGGACCGGCGCCACGACATCGACGCCCTGCGCGCCCTGGCCTTCCTGTTCGTGATCCTCTATCACGTGGCCATGTACTACGTGGCCGACTGGCCCTGGCACCTGAAAAGCCCGCACGCGGCCGAATGGCTGCAGTGGCCGATGCGGGTGCTGAACCTCTGGCGCATGGACCTGGTGTTCTTGATCTCCGGCGTGTCGCTTGGCTTCCTCGCCCGCCACCAGGGCACCGGGGCACTGCTGCGCAGCCGGGGCTCCCGGCTGATGCTGCCGCTGGTGTTCGGGATGATGGTGATCGTGCCGTACCAGGCCTACGCGCAGGGCGTGGCCAACGGGCTGGTCGCGCCGGGTTTCGGCGCCTTCCTGCTGCGCTACCTGTCGATGGCCGAGCCGTGGCCCAAGCGCGCCTTCGACGGCGCGGAGTTCGGCATGACCTGGAACCACCTCTGGTACCTGCCCTATCTGTTTGCGTACACCGCGCTGGTCGCGCTGACGCTGCCGCTGTGGAAGTCGCCCGCCGGCCAGTGGGTGCGCCGCCGGTTCAACGCGCTGCGCGGCTGGAAGTTGCTGCTGCTGCCGGTGTTGCCGCTCTTGGCGTGGACGGTGCTGCTGGCCCCGCACTTCCCGCCCACGCACAACCTCGTGCGCGACTTCTACCTGCACGCGATCTACCTCACCGTGTTTCTCTACGGCTACTGGATGGGCGTGGACACGGGCATCTGGAAGGAGCTGGAGCGGCTGCGCCGGGTGTCGCTGGTGCTGGCGGTCGTGGCGATCGGCACGTTCATCGCGCTGCGGGTCGGCGCGGGAAGGTCGGCGCCGGGCCTGCTCATGGACCTGCTGCGCACGCTCTATATGTGGCTGGCCATCGCGACCATCCTGGGCCACGGCCACCGCCACCTGAACCGTCCGTGGCCCTGGCTGCGCTGGGCCAACGAGTCGGTCTACCCGTGGTACGTGCTGCACCAGACGCTGATCATCGTCAGCGTGACCGTGTTGGCGCCGCTCGCGCTCGGCCCGGTGCTGGAGCCCGCGCTGCTGGTGGCGCTGACCATCCTGGGCTGCTGGCTGCTGACCGACGGACTGATCCGCCGCGTCAACTGGCTGCGGCCGCTGTTCGGGCTGAAGCTCAGGCGGCGGGCTTCGGCTGAAGCTCTTCCGCCGCAATCGGAACCAGGATGGCGTTCCCCGTCGCCACGAGCTTGAGCGCATCGTCGCCCTTGCCTTCGGGCTGCGCGTAGAGCTCCGCCACGACGAACACCTGCTTGCGCCCCGCCTTCACCACCCGCCCGCGCGCAACGAAGGCGCTGCCGATGGCGGGCGAGATGCAGTTGACGGAGAAGTGCGAGGCCAGCACGCGGCCCGCCTTCGTGGAAGCCGCATAGCCGCTCACGGTGTCGAGCAGCGCGGCGATCATGCCGGCGTGCAGGAAGCCGGCGTACTGGCCCATGTCTTCCTCGCGCCAGTTCATGCGCAGTTCGGCTTCACCGTCGGCGGCATGGTGGACTTCGAAGCCGGCCCAGCGGTTGAACGAAGCGGTGCGGTTGATGGCCTGGATGGTGTCGAGCATGGGGTTCTCCTTGGAACGGGGGGGTGTTGGTGATGTGGACGAACCCACTCTACGAACCGCCCCCTTCGCGCGTCGTCGCACGCGTGACCGGAAACGCCGTTGCGGTTGCATTGGTGACAGCCGCCATCGGCGTGAAATATTTCTCGCGGCGACTTAACCCCGCTGGACGAGCCCATCCGTATGAGTGGAGGTCAACCCACTCACTTTCGAAGGCTCTTCCATGAAAGCACCGTCCTCCGCCCTCCTGCTCCGCGCCACCGTCGTCGCCGCCACCTGGTTGGTTCTGAGTGCCAGCGCCCAGGTGCCGGCCCCCCTGCAAACCCAGGCGGCCGACTCGCGCATCACCCAGGTCAAGGTCTACCCCGGCAGCGCCACCGTGGAGCGCGTGGCGCGCGTCGCGGCCGGCAGCCGCTCTGTCACCTTCGCCTGCCTGCCGGCGGGGCTGGATGTGCAGAGCCTGCAGGTGTCGGCCGATGCGTCGGTGCGCGTGGGCGAGACCTCGGTGCTCAACGAGCAGCGTGAGCTTTCGGCGCGCTGCGCCACCAGCGCGCTCGACGGCCGCATCCGCGAACTCGAGGACCAGAAGGCCGCGCTGCAGGCCGAAAGAGATGCGCTCGGCCTGGTCACGGGCTATCTCAAGGGCCTCTCGGGCGGAGATTCGTCGCAGGGTGCCCGCGCGCCGATGGACGCGCGCAACCTCGCTGCGGTGACCGACGCGATGCGCCGCACCGGGCAAGACTCGCTGCTGAAACAGCACCAGCTCGCGCGCAAGCAGGGCGACATCGACCGCCAACTCAACCCGCTGATCGCCGAGCGCAAGCGCTCGCAGGGCAATGGCGCGCAGGTGGTGGCCGTGACGGTCACGCTGGCCGCCAGCGCCGATGCCGAGGTGAAGCTCAGCTACCAGGTCAACGGCCCCGGCTGGACGCCCACCTACCGTGCGCTGCTCGACACCGCCACCCGCAAGGTGCGCATCGAACGGCAGGCGCTGGTGGCGCAGGCCACGGGCGAAGACTGGCGCGGCGTGAAGCTGGTGCTCTCCACCGGCCAGCCGCGCCGCGAACCTACCGGCCGCACGCCGGACGCGTGGCGCATCGGCATCGAGCCGCCGCCACAGCGCGCACGGGGCGACATGGCGTTCATGGCCGCGCCGGCACCCACCATGGCGGGCGCACCGCCTGCGGTCAGGGAATCGGCCATGGAGCGCCGCGCGCCGCTGTTCGATGTGAGCGTGTTCGACAACAGCTTCGCCACCGAATTCTCTGTACCGCAAAGCATCGACGTGCCCTCCAACGGCCAGCGCGTGACGATGGCGCTCGGCCAGTACGAGGACACGGCCAGGCTCGCCTCGCGCACCAGCCCGGGCGTGGACGCTGGCGCCTTCCTGGTCGCCGATCTCGCACAGCCCACCGGCGTGTGGCCGGCCGGCCCGATGCAGCTCTATCGCGACGGCAATTTCGTCGGCAACGGCCAGTGGACGGCTCCCAGCGATGCGCGCCTGACGCTGTCCTTCGGCCGCGACGAACTGGTGCGCGTGCAGGCCGAGCCCGAGAAGGACAACCAGGGCACCGGCGGCTTCGCCGGCACGCGCGCCGAGCGCAAGGTGCAGCGCGCCTACGTGATCGAGAACCGCCACCGCACGCCCATCGCGGTGCAGGTGTTGGAAGCGGCGCCGGTCTCGGTCGACGAGCAGGTGCGCGTGACTTCGCAGTTCTCGCCGCAGCCGGGCGAGCTGGCGTGGAACAAGCAGCCGGGCCTGGCGATGTGGAGCTTCGACCTCGAAGCCGGCAAGACCGCGCGCGTGGCGGCCGACTACACCATCAGCTATCCGAAGGATGCGCGGCTGCAGATGCGCTGAGCGCGCCCGTCACACCTTCTTAGAAGTCGAACTTGGCCGACACCTCGAAGGTGCGCCGCGGCGCCAGCAGCACCTGGCTGGTGGCACGCCCCACCCAGGTGGCGTAGAGCTTGTCGGTCAGGTTGCGCACGCGAAAGCTGAGCAGCGCGTTCTTGAGCCGATAGCTCACTGCCGCATCCATGGTGGTGTAGCCGTTGATGCGAATCTGGTTGGCGGTGTCGGTGAACATGTGGCCGGTGCGGTTGAGCGAGACGAAGTACTCCAGCTTCGAGTTGTCGGGTCGGTAGGTCGCAAAGAGGTTGGCCACGCGCTCGGGCACGTTGGGCGGCGTCTTGCCCACGCGCGAGACGTTGCCCGCCTCCACCAGCGTGTCGAAGCGCGCATCGAGCGCCGCGAGGTTGCCCGCGAGCGTCCATTGGCGAGTGGGCTTCCACACCGCCGACAACTCCAGCCCGCGCGACGACTGCCGTCCGTTGTTCACCGTGTTGGCCGCGTTGTTCGGATCGCGCGAAAGCACGTTGTCGAGCTCGATCTTGTAGGCGGCCGCGGTCCACTCCAGATTCGCCTCGGGCAGGCTCTGCTTGAAGCCCACTTCGGCCTGCTTGCCGCGCGACATCGGAAATGCCGCGTTGGATGCCGACAGGAGGAAGAGCGAGTTCACCGGCAGCGTGGCGTTGGTGTACTGCGCGTAGATGCTCGACTGCGGCGTGATGTCGTACACCGCACCGAGACGGCCCGAGGTCGAACGGTAGCTGCTGCCGAAGCGCGTGTTGCTGCCCAGGCTGAGGTCGGTGATGGAACGGTCGACCTCGGTGCGGTCGTGGCGCAGGCCGCCGACCAGCGTGAGATTGCGGATCGGCTTGAGCGCGTCTTCGACGAAAAGCGAACTCACCCGCACCTTGGTGTTCATGTCGGTCCGGTTGCCGCCGCCCACGCTGAGTGCCGGGTCGTCGTTGAAGAAACCCACGTAAGGGTCGAACACCGGCACCCGCAGCAGGTTCGCCGTGCTGGCGCTGCTGTTCGAGAAGCGGCGCTGGCTGCCAAAGCGCGTCTCGCTGTATTCGCCGCCGACGACGAAGCGGTTGTCCATGCCGCCGATCGTGCCCTTGTGCGTGGCGTCGATGCGGTCGAGCCAGAAGTCCTGGTCGTGCGTGATCAGCGTCTGGTCGCGCGCGATGCTGGCAGATGCCACGAAGGTGGCGCTCTCCGAATTGCGGAACACGCGGTTCGACTTGTTGGCCGAGAACTCGTTGCGCCACGACCAGCCGCCGTCGAGCTGGCCGGTGAGGCGCGCGCGCAGCCAGTAGGTTTCCGACGAGTTGTCGTCGTCCAGCACGTTGTAGTTGGTGCGCGTCATGCGGCGGTCGATCACGCGGCCGTCGGGCGTGCTCACCACGTTCGTCGGCTGCGTGGCAAAGCTGCGCGGCACGAGCGGCGTGCCCCAGTAGGCGTCGTTGTTGTCGCGCAGATAGTCGAAAGAAAGGTCCAGCTTCACCGAGCCGCCGAGGTCGAGCAGCAGGCCGCTGGTGAAGTGGTCGATGCGCTCGCCGTTGCGGTCGATAGTGCCGACCTTGCTGTCGTTGCGGCTGTAGTCGATGCGGTAGGCGCTGGCATCGCCGAGCGCGCCACCAAAACCGAAGGCCGCGCGCGTGGAGCCGTAGCTGCCGTACGAGAGCAGCGCTTCCTTGTGCGGGTTGTCGCGGTCAGGCCGCTTGGTCACGAAGTTGACAACGCCGCCGATGGCGCCCTCGCCGTCGAGCACCGAGGCCGGGCCCTTGAGCACTTCGATGCGGTCGTAATTCCAGGTGTCCTGTACGCGGTTGACGACGCCTGCGCCGGAGCTGCGCACGCCGTCGTAGAGGTACATGAGGCTGGTGAAGCCGCGTGTGGAAAGCGTCGTCGGTGACGACGGCGGGCCGCCGCCCGACAGGCCCGCCATGCCGCGCAGCGCCTCGCTGAAGGTGCGCGCGCCGCGCTGCTGGATCGCGTCCTGCGACAGGATCTCGACGGAGGCCGGCGTCTCGCGCACCGAGAGGCCGAGTCGCGACGCGGTGCCGCTCGATTCCTCGAGGTGCAGGCTGTTGGCATCGCGGCTGCCTTCGATGGTGACGGTGCCGAGTTCGGCACTACTGCCTTGGGCGTAGGCGGCCTGGAAAGCCGTGACAGCGGCGACCGCCATGGCCGTGCGGGTGAACTGGATCATTGGACTGCTTGGTTGGGACGAAACGAAAAACCGGAAAGAACGATGCAATGCACTAAGCGACCGAGAAGCGCCGCAGCCGCAACGCCGCGATGCCGAACAGCAACAGGCTCGGCACGAGCAGCTGCAGCACCGCCAGCGCGGCCTGGCCGCGCATCAGGCCGGCAGGCTCCTCTTGCCAGGCGAAGGCCGGGATGCGGTCGAACTCGGCGGGCGTGAACGCATCGCGCGCATCGATGCGCGGGAAGAAGAAGGCCTTCCACGCCTCGTGGTGCGCCACCGTCTGCGCCTCGAAGCGCGCATGGCGCCGCACGCCGTTGCCGGCCAGCGCGGTCATGCCTTCATAGGCCACTGCGGCGGGCGATACCGCGCCGAAACGGCCGAGCAGCTGCTGCTGGCGCGCCTGCTGCGCGTCGAAGCGGTCGAGCGCGGGACGGATCGCGTCGTCGACCTCGCGCTCGATCTTGTAGTTGGCCAGCGCGCGGCCGGCGATTTCGATCTTGCCGTTGCGCGGCACGAGGATCGCGCCATGGCCCACGTGCTGGTACTCGGTGCCCAGCAGGTCCTGGTAGCGCTTCATCGCCTCGGCCGTGACCACGCGCTGCTGTGTGGCGAGTTCGGTGCGCGAAGGTGCTGGCGCGGCCCGCGTGACGGCGAGGTTGAGCAGCACCGGCGCCACCAGCACCAGCATCACCCACGCGATGACCAGCACCATCGCATTGGTCGCCGACGAAGCCCCGAAGGCATTCACCGCCACGACCAGGGCGAACCAGAACAGCGCATAGGCGCCGACCAGCAGCGCCCACCAGAGCGTTGCGCTGCCCGCACCGCCGGCGAAGCCCGCATGGCGCGCGATCCACAGCACTGCCACCGGCAGCAGCACCGCCGGCCCCAGCAGCACCGCGGCGCGCACCGTGAGCTTGCCCGCGAGCAGCGTGCGCAGGCGCAGCGGCTGCGACAGCAACAACCGCAAGGTGCCGTTCTCGCGCTCCGCCGACAGGAGGTTGTAGCTGAGCGCAAAGATCAGCAACGGCAGCAGGTAGACGATGACGAAGGCCAGGTCGAAGTGCCCGCTCAGCAGATGCCACGGGTTCTCGATGTCGCTCGGGTTCATGAACACGACGCGGCTCTGGTTCGTGACCTTGTACTGGCTCGGGAACAGGTCGCTTTGCCCCAGCGCGACCGGGCCCAGCGGCGCGGTCGGCAGCAGCGCATGCTGGCCGCCATAACCGCTCGCCATGCGCGAGGGATCGGCCGGGTTCTCGAACGGCGTGGGCTGCGCGGTGCCGGCCAAGATGGCTTCGAGCTGCACGCGCTGACCAGCGCGGGTGTCCCGGTCGGCCTGCGCCACGGCCGCCTGCGCGCGGTCGCGCTTGGCGGTCTGCATGAGACCGTTGCCCAGCGCATAGGCCACGAGCAAAAGGAACAGCGCCCCGACGACCCAGAGGCCGCGTTCGGCGAACATCAAGCGGATTTCCTGGCGCATCACGGCCAGCAGGCGGCGGCCTTGGGGAGGATGGATGGACATGCGTGGCATCCCTCTTCAAAGCGCGCGCTGGCGCACGGTGGCGAAGGCCGCGAACGCCGCTGCGAGCAGCAGGCCGGCGAACAGCACGGCCAGGCTTCGCGCCTGGTGCCGCAGCGCCCATCCCGCGCCCGGCGAGTGGTAGTCGAACGGCGGCACGGTGGCCCAGAGGTCGGGCGTGGCCTGGTAGGAGAAGTGGCGGTCGCCCAGCGGATCGGCATGCGCCACCAGGTCCTTGCTCATCAGGTCCTGGATGTTGCGGCGGTGCAGTTCGGCCGCGGTCGTGAAGCGGCGGTGGTGCGAGAAATCGGTGCCCGCCATGCCCATCGAGAAGCTGCGGATCGCGAGGATGGGCAGCACGAGGCCGCTCCACTCCTGCACGGTCTGCTGCTGTTCCCAGGTGTCCCAGAGGCGCCCGTAGTGGCGGTCGTACACGGGATACGAGGCCTGGTCATCTAGCCGCAATGCGATGCCCCACTTGCTGAGCGGCACATCACGGCCCCAGCGCTCGGTGGTGCCGAAGTTCTCCTGCCAGACCTGGTTCGACACCGCCTTGAGTTCGGCGCCGAGCTGCTGGTTGAACTCCAGCCGCGTCGGGCTCGGGAACCAGGTGCGCGACAACTCGGAGAGCACGCGCGGCGCCATCACGGCTTGCCCGATCCACAGCGCCAGCAGCACGGTGATGGCCGTGCGCGAGGTGCCCGACATCGCCGACACACCGAGCACGAGGAACACGAAGATGCCGAGGTACATCGCGTAGCCAAGCGCCCATGCGGCCAGTCGCAGCAACGCATCGATGCGCTCGCCCTGCTCCGCGCCCACGGCCACCGCGATGGCCGCGACGATGGCGGCCGGCACGAGCAGCACCGCGAGCGACGCCGACAGCGCCAGCGCCTTGCCGGCCAGGAGCCGCAGCGGCGCCACACCCAGGCTCAGCGTCTGCCGCAGGATGCCCTGCTCGCGCTCGCCCGCGAAGGCGTTGAAGCCGAGCACGATCACCAGCAGCGGGCCGAGCACCTGCAATATCCAGCCGACCGAGAGGTTGCCGAAGCGCTGCAGCCCGGTCGCGTCCTGCGCGGCGTTGAACTTCACCTCGCTCTGCCGGTGCGCCTGCAGCCACACGGTGCTGCCGATGAAGGGGTTGATGCCCGAGTCGACCATCGACAGCGGAGGCTCCGGCTTGAAGGCATGCATGCCCTGGTGGGCCGCATCGTGCGGATGGCGCTTGTCCTGGTGCAGCCAGTCGCGGTAGTCCATGGCCTGGGCGGCAACCTGCTCGGCGTGGGCGTCTCGCTGATGCGTCCAGCCGACGGCGAGTGCGGTGAAGAGCAGCATCGCCACGAGCCCGCCGGCCCAGTACAGGCGGCCGTCGCGCAGGCGCTCGAGAAATTCGCGTCGTGCGATCCAGTGCAGCAGCATGTCGGCCTTCATCTCAAGCCCTCATGTGCTGGAGGTAGAGCGACTGCAGGTCGGTGTCCGCGATCTGCGCTTCGCCGTCGAGGCTTTCCACGAGGCGACCGCGCTTCATGATGCCGACGCGCGTGGCGGTCTGCTGCGCGTGGAACAGGTCGTGCGTGGTGGTGAGCACGGCCACGCCGGTGTCGGCGGCACGGCGCAGCAGGTCGGAGAACTCGGCGGCTGCATGCGGGTCGAGCCCCGAGGTCGGCTCGTCGAGCAGCAGCGCCTTGGCCTCCTTGGCGATCGCCACCGCGATCCACACCTTCTGCCGCATGCCCTTGGAGTACGCCGAGACGCGCTTGTCGGCGGCCGCGTGGTCGAGGCCCACCTCGGTCATTAGCTCGAGGAGGCGCGTGCGCGGCAGCTCGTGGCCGAGCGCAAGGCCGGCGAAGAAGCGCAGGTTCTCCAGGCCCGAGAGCGTGCCGTACAACGTGACCTGCTCGGGGATGTACGCCACGTCCTGCTTGGTCGCGACCGGATGGCGCGTGACATCGACACCGTTGATCTCCACCGTGCCCCCGGTCGGCGCGATGAAATTCAGGAACAGGTTGATCGTCGTCGTCTTGCCCGCGCCGTTGGCGCCCAGCAGGCAGTAGATGTCGCCGCCGCGGATGTCGAGGTCGAGACGGTCGAGTGCGGTGTGCGTTCCGTACTGTTTGGTGAGGCCGATGGCTCGGAGCATGGACAGGTTTCCGGTTGGAGAAAAAGACGCGCGCAGGCCTGCGGCGGCGCAGGTGCGCCGATGCAGATGGGTCGGTTCAGTCGTGGGGTTTCGGCGGGGAGACATCCCGCCTTGTCGTCAGCGCAGGTTCAGCGCTTGTTCTTGTTCTTCGCGCCGCCCTGGCGCGCCTTGAAGCGCGGGTTGGACTTGCAGATCACGTAGGTGCGGCCGCGTCGGGTCACCACCTGGCAATCGCGGTGACGCTTCTTTGCTTCCTTGAGCGAGGACAGGACTTGCATCGGGTCGTTCCGAAAAGTTGGGACCCGCGACTATACGTTATTGAGAATTCATTCTCAATAACAGCGAAAAGCTGACGGCAACCTGTCGCGTCAGTGCGCCTTGTGCCCGCTCGCCTTGCCGCCTGCATCGACGCAGGCCGCGCACAGCCCATGCAGCGTCACCTCGTGGCTCTTCACCTGGAAGCCCTTGGGCGCGAGGTCATCCATCGGTCCCGGGCACGCATGCAGCAGGAACACCTGCCCGCATCCCGAGCAATGAAAGTAGTGATGGTGGTGATCGACCTCTTTGCCGTCATGGTGCGCGTGGCGGTGCGCGGCGGGCTTGCAGGCCACTTCGTAGCGCGCCGGTTCGCCCGGCAGTTCGACCTTCGCGATCTCGCCGTCGGCCAGCAGCAGGGAAACCTGGCGGTACACGGTGGAGAGGCTGATCTCGGGCACGATCTCGCGTGCGTGTTCGAGGATTTCCGGTGCGGTGAGCACGCGACCGGTGTCGCTGAAAGCGGAGAAAACGGCGTTGCGCTGGCGCGTGAGGCGTTGCATGTTTCGATGATAGTGGGCGGGCCCTTTCCGATCAGCGCCGGGGGCCAATCGTCCGCGCGCAGAGGGCGAAGAGCGCCAGCGCGAACGCCGCCGCGCTGGCCACGGTGCGCCACAGGTTCGCGGCATTCCATCGCTCGCGCGTCTGCATCCAGTCGGACGGCAACGCGCGCGGGTCCCACGACTCGGTGTACGCGTTGAGCGGCAGGTTCACCTGCGCGGTGAACACCACGATGCCCAGCGCATACAGCACGCCGGCCGCCCCCAGGCACCACCACCAGCGCACGCGCCACTGCGGCCAGGCCGTCAGCATGGCCAGCGCGCACAGCAACGGCGGACCGAAGAAGAAGCTGAAGAACATCGCATGCCGCACGTTGCGGTTCAGACTGGACTGGACCAGCGCGTAGGTGCTGCCGTCCATTTGCAGCGTCGCGAAGTTGACATTGGCGCTGTAGGTCCAGAAGAAGCCGGCCATCAGGCCAAACCAGAAAATGGCGAGGCCGTGCAGGCCGAGTTGCAGCGCGGTCGATGAAAAACGGAACATGGCTCCCCTCCGGAAAAGCCCCACTGTCCCAGCGTCGTCGACCGAGCGCCTTAACCGTCGATAAGTTTCATGCTGGCGCGCAGCCGCGACAGCGAGACGTCGGTCATCCCCAGGTACGACGCCAGGTGCCGCAGCGGAATGCGCTTCGCCCATTCGGGCCGCTCGCGCAGCAAGTCCTCGTAGCCCCGCGCGGTGCACTGCAGGAAGACCTGCTCGCGCCGCATCTTGTCGTCGAGCAATCCTGCCAGTGCGTGCAGTTGCAGCGCGGTCCATGAGGGCAGGCGCGCCACGGCCGATTCGAGCGCAACGTACGGCAGACACCAGACCGTGGCCGGCCCGAGCGCCGCGATGAAGAAGGCTGCAGGCTCGCGCCGCAGCACATCGGTCACGGGCCAGATGAACGCGTCCTCCGCGTGGAAATTCTTGTTCGACTCGCGGCCTTCGCTGTCGATGTAGAAGAGCCGCAGCAACCCGCGCTCTACCCAGAACGCATGCTGCCAAGGCGCGCCGGCCGCGAGCAATGTGACGTGCGCGCCCAATTGTTCTCGTCGCGCCTGGGCAGCCAGCGCGGCCAGTGGCACGGCGCCCAGTTCAGGGAAGCGGCGCGCGAGCGCCTGCATCCAGGCACGGCCCGCGCCGTCGCCTGAAGAGGGAGCCGGAGCCGAACGCAAGGCGCCCGTCCGATGCGTTGCCGGTCCCTACGCCAGGACGTTCTGGCCGATGCGCCGGGCCTCGTCGGTCAGCGCGTCGTAATCGCCCTGCACGAACTGCCGCACCAGGCCGGCCACGTCTTCGCGCGCATGGATCTCGAAGCTGAGGTTCTGCGTTTCCTTGGAAAACCAGCCCTTCTTCACTTCGCGGCTGAAGCTGCACTGGTAGTAGTGCAACTGCTCGTGAAAGACGCCTCCGATGCCGAACTGCACCTTCATGTCGTCGCTGCACAAGACCAGCGCGGGCAGCGGGCCTTCCTGCGCGACGAGCCAGGCGGCCATCACCTCGCGCCATGGCACGGCGTCAAGCTCGCGCAAGAAACCTTCGGCATCGGTGGGCTTGCGCTCGTGTTCCTGTGCGCTCAGTTGCTTCAGGTACGCGGCAACACTCACCAGGCCAGGAAAGTCTTCCGAGTCGGTATCAAGACCACCCTTGCGAAAGAAAAAGAAACTCGGCATCAGGGGCTCTCCTCGGTTGGGGCTTCGGGCTTCTGCTTGCCCTTCTTGTTTCCGCGCGCCGCCTTCTTGGCCGCACGCTCCGCATCGATGCGCTGCCCTTCGGCCAACCACTGCGCGAACTCCTCGGGCGTCTCGAGCGTGATGCGCCCCAGGTTGCCGGCGCGGAATTCGTGCATCACGATTTCCGCCGCCTTCTGCAGGTTGACCCGGCCCTTGCCCAGCAACGCGCCGCGCTTGCGGCCGATGGTGTCCAGCACGTCCTCGTCCTTCATTCCGGCGATGGTCGCGGCGTCGAGTTCGACCAGCTTGAAGCGCGCGGCAATGCCTTCGGCGTAGTGCCCCTTGAGGTAGTTGAGCAGTTCCAGCGCCACTTCTTCCTCGTCGAAGGCATTGCGCCCCACCGCCCCACTGGCCGCAAGGTTGTAGCCGCTCTTGGGCACCACGATGCGCGGCCACAGCATGCCGGGCGTGTCCCAGAGGTAGAAGTCGTCGGCCAGCGTGATGCGCTGCTCCAGCTTGGTGATGCCGGCCTCGTCGCCGGTCTTGGCCTTGCGCCCGCCGGTGAGCGTGTTGATGAGGGTGGACTTGCCTACGTTCGGAATGCCGCAGATCAGCACCCGCATCGGCTTGGCCATGCCGCCGCGGTTGGGCGAGAGCTCGTGGCAGGCCTTGACGATCTGCTGCGCGGGCGTGGTCAGGCTCGCATCGAGTCCGATGGCGCGGGTGGCCGGCAGCGCGTTGTAGTGCGCCAGCCAGAGCGCGGTGCGCGCGGGATCGGCCAGGTCCTGCTTGTTGAGCACCTTGAGCGTCGGCCGGCCGGCGGTGAGCTCGGCCAGCATCGGATTGGCGCTGGAGCCGGGCAGGCGCGCGTCGAGCAGTTCGATGACCACGTCGATGTCCTTCACCCGCTCGGTGATGGCCTTCTGGGTCGTGTACATGTGCCCGGGGAACCACTGGATCGCCATCGATGGATGCTCTTTCTGTCGCGCTGTCTGGAAGGAAGGTGGGCCCGAAGGCCGGGTGCGCATTGTGAACCGGGAATGTGCGCTTCATCACGTCGCTATCTTTTCGATAGCTGCAGCCCCCCATTCTGCCTCCGCCTCGCGCATATTCACCCCTAGAATCCGCGCGCTGCGCCCCCGCAGCCATTCCAACAAACCCCGAGGGAAATCCATGTTCAAGCGCCTTGCCGCTGCCGCCCTGCTGGCAGCCACCGTCGTGCCCGTGTCCGTCGTCCATGCCCAGCGCCCTTCCCCGCCGCCCGGCCCGCTGACCAGCGGCTTCCTGTGCTGCAACATGCGCACCTACGGCGACTCGATCAGTGACATCAACTACGACGAGCAGGGGACGAGCATCGTCGCCGTGGGCACGCCGGCACGCATCACCGCCTACGACTTCCGCTTTTTCAACCTCGATCTCGCGGGCAAGCCCCAGCGCATCAAGAACGACTACAGCCGCAACATCACGCTGATCGACTTTGCCAAGCGCTACGTGGTCACCGAAGACCCGAAGCAGAAGATGGCGGCCTTCCCGCCCGCCGTGAGCACGGCGATCCGCGCCGGCAAGGTGATGCCCGGCATGACGCGCGAGCAGGTGCTGATGGCCATCGGCTACCCGGTGGCGAGCGAGAACCCGAGCCTCGATGCCCCCGTCTGGCGCTACTGGCGCGACAGCTGGTCGGAGTACCAGGTCAACTTCGACGACAAGGGCCTCGTGAAGGCCGTGGTGGGCGACCCCGTGGCGCTCAGCCGCGTGCTGGCCGCGACACCTTAAGTTCTCGCGCATGGACACACGCGCAATCCCCTAGAGGGTTATGCATCGCGGGGGGCTTTTCCGCCCCTATGATTTGACCGAGTGCGGCGCCAGCGGCGTCGGTCGAATCGAAACTTTCTGATGGAGTGCCCGCGATGAAACCCGTCTCCGAACTGCTCAAGCGCCACGACTCCGCCGCCTGGCGCACCTCGCCCGACACCAGCGTGTTCGACGCGCTGGCCACACTGGCCCGCTTCGAGGTCGGCGCGCTCATGGTGATGGACGGCGAGAAGCTCGTGGGCTTTCTCTCCGAACGCGACTACACCCGCAAGGTCGCGTTGCAGGGCAAGAACTCCAAGGAGATGAAGGTCTCGGAGATCATGACGCCCGACGTGATGACCGTCACCCCGCAAACCCGCACCCGCGCCTGCATGGCGCTGATGAGCCAGCGCAAGTTCCGCCACCTGCCGGTGGTCGATGGCGACAAGGTGGTGGGCATGATCTCGATCCAGGACCTGATGGACGACATCATCAGCGAGCACGAGCAGACCATCGACCAGCTGACCAGCTACATCCAGAGCTGAGCAAAACTGCTGCATTGCGGACCCTGCCCGGCGCTTGGGTAGGGAATAGACCTACGCACGGTGCGGCGCCCAATGGCGCACAGTGGGTCTTCGTTCATCCATCCAGCAGGGACATTGCATGCAGATTCAGGTCAATACGAGCAACGGTATCGAGAACAAGGACACGCTGGAACGCTGGGCCGACACCGAGATCAAGCAACACCTCTCCCGCTTCGTCGAAGACGTGACGCGCGTCGAGGTGCATCTGAGCGACGAAAACCACGACAAGGCCGGCGGCGGCGACAAGCGCTGCGTGATGGAAGCGCGCCTTGCCCACCATCAGCCGCTGGCCGTGACGCAGCACGGCAACACGATGGACGAGGCCTTCCGCGGCGCGGCCGACAAGCTCAAGCGGCTGCTCGACAGCACGCTGGGCCGCCTGAACAATCACCGCGACCGCGATTCGATCCGCAAGGACGGCGGCTTCGTCGCGGAATAGCGGCCACCAGCCGGACCGCTGCGCTCAGGGCGTCTTGCGCCGTTTCAGCGGTGCGGCGCGCGGCGTGTCCGCGGGAATCAGCGGCGGACGATGGCCGCTCGCCATCCACGCGTCGTAGAAGTCGATCTTGCGATCGACCAGCGTGAGCGCCCTCTTCCAGTCGGCAATCGTTTCGGTCACGCGCTGGCGGTGCGCGGCGAGCATGTCGCGGCGCTGCTGCAGCGTCGTCTTGCCCTGGAGCGCGAGTGCTGTGTATTCGCGCATCTCGGCAATCGACATACCGGTGCGGCGCAGGCGCTCCATCAGGTCCAGCCAGCCGACGTGCAGCTCGCCGTAGAGGCGCCGGCCGCCCTCGTCGCGTGCCACGCCGGGCACGAGGCCCTGTGTCTCGTACCAGCGGATGGCGTGCACCGTGCGGCCGGTTCGGATGGCCAGTTCGCCGATGTGGAAGGGCGTGCCCTTCACCACCGGTGCGGCCGGTGCGCTAGCCGGCATGCGCGGCAACCGGCGGCGCTTCGAGCGCCTCCTGGACCAGTGCGGTGTCGAAGTACTCCGTCAGCTCTTTCACCTTGCCTCCTTCGAGTCGGTAGACGTAGCAGTAGCGGTTGTTGTAGCGCTTGCCGGCCTTGGTGGGCACGTCGCCGCTGAACAGCACCACCACCCGGTCGCCCTCGGCAATGAGGCGCTCGGTCTTGCTCACATAGGGTGCGGCGAACTGCGCGAACAGCGGCTTGATCAGCTCCTCGCGAATGGCCGCCTTGCCCGCATAGGTGCGCGACCAGGGCGTGCTGCCTTCCAGCGTCCAGCTGGCGTCGTCGGCCAGGCTGTCGATGAAGGCCTGGCCGTTGCCCTTGTCCAGCTCCGCGTGGATGTGCTGGACCAGGGCCTTGTTGTCTGTCGTGTTCATGGCTTTTTTCCTTGGCGTTGAATGCACCGGAAGTCCCGGTGAATTCATTGGAAATGCTCGAGTGCGCTCTAGGTCAAGCGCCATGAACAGGGGCGTTCGCTCAACCCCTCTTTGCGTTTGCCATCGCCTTGGCGACTTCGTTGCTGCCCTGCGCAGCGCCGCTCTGCGGCACGGCTTCGTCGTCGCGCGAGGTCACCTCGGCCAGCCGCGCGGCCAGTTGCTCGGCAGCGTCCGGGCCATTGCCCAGCCACACGCCCTGCGTCAACGTGATGTGCGCCGCCTCGAACACGCCCGCGCCCGCGCACAGCACCGTGCGGTTGGGCGCGTCCTGCGCGGCCAGCACCAGCATTGCGGGCACCACGGATTCGGGCTGGAAGGCCTCGAGCATTTCCTTGGGGAACAGGTCCTCGGTCATGCGGGTGGCGGCGGTGGGCGCGAGGCAGTTCACGCGGATGTCGTTCTTCGCGCCCTCGATGCTCAGCGTCTGCATCAGCCCCACGAGCGCGAGCTTGGCGGCGCCGTAGTTGCTCTGGCCGAAGTTGCCGTACAGGCCCGACGACGAGGTGGTCATCACGATGCGGCCGTACTTCTGCTCGTTCATGAGCGCCCAGACGGCCTTGGTGCAGTTCACCGCGCCCATCAGGTGCACATCGACCACCAGCTTGAAGTCGGCGATTTCCATCTTGGCGAAACTCTTGTCGCGCAGGATGCCGGCGTTGTTGACCAGGATGTCGACGCGGCCCCAGGCGTCCACCGCCTGCTGCACCATGGCCTGCACGGCCTCGAAGTCGGTCACCGACGCGCCATTGGCAATGGCTTCGCCGCCGGCCGCCTTGATCTCGTCGACCACCGCCTGCGCCGCGCTCACCGACCCACCGGAACCGTCGCGCGCGCCGCCCAGGTCGTTGACCACCACCTTGGCGCCGCGCGCCGCCAGGGCCAGCGCATGCTGGCGGCCGAGGCCCCCGCCCGCGCCGGTCACGATGGCCACGCGGCCCTTGAAGTCGATGCTGTTGCTGCTGCTCATGAGGTGTCTCTCTGCTGCTTTCGTTGGGGAGTGTTTGCGCCTTGCCGCTGTGCGGCAGCGTGGCGTTTTACCCCAGAAAAGCCCGGCAGCGGCGCGGCGCACGCGCCGCGCCAGTCACCCGTGCGACGGCTGCATGGTGGCGCAGTACGCCACCAGCTGGTCGAGTTCGGCCGATTTGTCGAAGAAGGCGTCGGCACCCAGCTGCGCCGAGCGATCGCGCATGTCGGCGGTGGCGTAGTTGCTGAGCACGATCACCTTCTGGCGGGGCGAGCGGTTGCGGCAGGCATTGATCACGCCCAGTCCGTTGCCCCGTTTCAGGAACAGGTCGACGATGGTCAGGTCCCAGTCGTCGCGGTGGTGGCGCAGCCAGTCGACGGCTTCTTCCTCGGTGCTGGCGGAGGCCACGACCTTGGCATCGGCCAGGTCCTCCAGGAATCCGGCGAGGTTCTCGCGGATCACCGGGCTGTCCTCGACAAGGTAGGCCTTGAAGGTCATGGTGAAACCGATGGAATTGGCAATTGCGCTGGATGGACTGGATTTACGCGGTGCATGAAGCCATCCTCGCGGCGCCCGCTCCGCATGCGGTGGGCCATGCAGGGCAATGCCTGTAGGCCATCCGCCACCACGCCTGTCGTCCATGGATGTCGGACTGCCGACCCTACTCCCCAGCCTGCTCCCGTGCCTGCGGCCGCTTCGCGAGGCCCACGCCGGCCGCCGGCATCAGCGCAAGGCCCAGACGCGCGGCCGCTTCGTGCTGCACGGCCATCGCACGCGCAAAGCCCGCGCGCGAACTCAGGCGCTTCCAGTACTGCTGCACCGCCGGGCCCAGGCGCTCGTGCTGGCCCAGCACGCTGGCCAGCAGCAAGGCGTAGCCGACCGAGATGTCGGCCGCCGTGAACCGCCCGGCGGAGACGAAGTCCTGCGCCTCCAGCAGCTTCTCGAGCGTGCGCAGGCGCCCGGAGAAGAACTGCGCATAGTCCTCGGCAGCCTGGGGCTGCCGGCGGTCCTCCGGCTCCAGCAAGGCATAGCGAAGCACCAGGGTCAGCGGAAAGGTCAGCGAGGCCTCGCCGAAATGGAGCCAGTTCAGATAGTCCGCGTAGCCAGCCTCGCCGCGCTCCACGTTCAGCGGCGTCGGGGCGTGGAGGCTGGCCAGGTACTGGCAGATCGCGACCGACTCGGTCATGCGGATTTCGCCATCGACCAGCAGCGGCACCGTGCCCTGCGGGTTGATCCGGAGGTATTCGCGGTGCAGCACCCGCGGCGGAAACGGCAGCATCTCCAGCCGGTAGGGAGCACCGAGTTCCTCGAGCATCCAGAGAACGCGGAACGAGCGTGCATTCGCGCAGTGGTAGAGCGTGATCATCGGTTGGAGGGCGGGGCGCCGGGAGTTGCCGCGCGGATCGTCGCATGCGCCCCACCATGGCGCCTTGCGTCGATTGGCTGCGCCGTCCCCGGCCGGCGCGCAGCCAATCGACGCAAGTTTTTTGGCGCATCGGCGAATAGCCTGCGGGCTCCTGCGATCGAGCATCGCGATTCCGGAGCATGCATGCCGTCCCTGAAATCGAAAACACTCTTCATCACCGGCGCGAGCCGCGGCATCGGCAAGGCCATTGCCCTGCGAGCCGCGCGCGACGGCGCCAACATCGTGGTCGCGGCGAAGACGGCAACGGCCGACCCGCGCCTGCCCGGCACGATCCACAGCGCGGCCGAGGAAATCGTCGCCGCCGGCGGGCAGGCGCTCGCGGTGGTGGTCGACGTGCGCGACGAAGCCCAGGTCCGTGCCGCCGTCGACGCCGCGGTGGCGCGCTTCGGCGGCATCGACATCCTGGTCAACAACGCCAGCGCGATCCACCTGGAGACGGTCGAACGCACGCCGATGAAGCGCTACGACCTGATGTTCGAGATCAACGCGCGGGGCAGCTACCTGTGCGCGCAGGCCTGCCTGCCGCACCTGGAGAAGGCGGCCAACCCGCACATCCTGACCCTGTCGCCGCCGCTGGACCTGAACCCCAAGTGGTTCGCGCGCCACGCGGCCTACACCACCTCCAAATACGCGATGAGCATGCTCAGCCGGGGCTTGGCCGAAGAGCTGCGCGGGCGCGGCATCGCGAGCAATTCGCTGTGGCCGCGCACCGTGATCGCCACCAGCGCCCTGCGGATCGCGGCGCCCGACGTGGCGGGCCAGGCGCGCCAGCCGGCCATCATGGCCGACGCCGCCTGGCACATCCTGACCCGGCCGAGCCGCGAGCTCACCGGCCAGCTGCTGATCGACGAGCAGGTGCTGCGCGATGCCGGCGTCACCGACTTCGCGCCCTACCTGGTGACGCCCGGCGTCGAGCCGCTGATCGACTTTTTCGTGGAACCGTGACCGGGGCGCCATGCCGCCCGAAGGAGACCCTCGCATGCAGACAGCCGACGCCGAACGCACGGGCATCGCCCGCATCTCGCTCGCGGACATCGTCCGGCGCAGCGCCCGACGCAATCCGGACAAGACCGCCGTCATCCAGGGCGACCGGCGGATCACCTTCGCCGCGCTCGATGCGGCGAGCGAGCGTGTCGGCGAGGCGTTGCGCGACCACGCGCTCACCGGGCGCCGCATCGCGACGATGTGCGTCAACTCGATCGAGCACCTCACCGCCATCCAGGCCATCCACAAGTCGGGCAATGTCTGGGTGCCGGTCAACGTGCAGCTCGACGCGCCATCGATCGAGCATGTGCTCAGCCACGCCGAAGTCAGCGGGGTCTTCATCGACGCCGCGCTGTTCGCCGTGCCGGCGCTGCGCGCGCTGGTCGAGCGGCTGGACCTGCTGGCGGTCGTGATCGGCGGCGCGCACCCGGCGGACACGAACACGGGCGCGCTGCAGTTCGACGCACTGGCATCGCGCCCGCCCGCAGCGCCGCTGGCTGCTCCCGGCGGCGACGACGAGCTCGCGCTGGTCATGTACACCAGCGGCACCACGGGAAAGCAGAAAGGCGTGATGCATTCCCACCGCTCGATCCACGGCGCGCTGCTGACCTGCGCCCAGAGCTTCGAGGCCACCGAGCGCGACGTCGTCGCCTCGGTGCTGCCGCTTTTTCACTGCGCGCAGCACACCATCAGCTTGGGCGCGCTGATGACGGGGGCCACGATCTGGCTGGCCCACGGCTTCGATCCCGCGGCCCTGCTGGCGGCGATCGCGCGCGAGCGCATCAGCTGGCTGTCGTGCCTGCCGATGATGTTCGACGCGCTCATGAAGCATCCCGAGCGCCCGCGGACCGATCTTTCGTCCCTGCGCATGTGCATGTACGGCCTCGCGCCGATGCCGAAGAACCTGCTCGCGGAGGTGCGGCGCGAGATGTGCGCCGACGTGCGCCTGGGCACCGGCCAGACCGAGATGTACCCGCCGACCATGGTCTACCGCGCGAGCGAGCATCCGGACAAGGACGGCAACTGCTGGGGCCTGTCGGTGGCGGGCGTGGAGACCGCCGTGATGGACGACGACGGCCGCCTGCTCGGGCCGGGCGAGGTCGGCGAGATCGTCCATCGCGGCCCCAACGTCTTTCTCGGCTACCTCAAGGACCCCGAGGCCACCGCCGCGGCGCGCCGCTTCGGCTGGCACCACACCGGCGACATCGGCATGTTCGACGCCGACGGGCAGATGCTGTTCCTCGACCGCAAGAAGGACATGATCAAGTCCGGCGGCGAGAACGTCTCCAGCATCAAGCTCGAAGCCGTGCTGCTCGCCCATCCCGCGGTCGCCGGCGCGGCCGTGGTGGGCCTGCCGCATCCGCACTGGGGCGAGGCGGTTGCCGCATTCGTGGTGTTGCGCCCCACCGCCGCCGGCACGTGTGGCGAGGACGCGCTGCTCGCGTTCTGCAGGGAGCGCCTGGGCCGCTTCGAGGTGCCCAAGTCGATCCGCTTCGTGGACGGCCTGCCGATGACGCCGACGGGCAAGGTGCAGAAGTACCAGTTGCGCACCGGGCACCTGGCGCTCTTTGCGTCCGAAAAGGCTTAGGGAACGGACACGGGTCATCTCGTGTTCATCTATCGGACAAAGCCATGGTTTCGGGAGATGGCTGCGCGAACAATGGATCGATTCTTCGACCTGACGCGGGACCATGTTCTTCTACTTCCCCCAAAACTATCGCTGGTCGCTCGCGGTGCTTCGCGCCATCGCCGCGGGTGGACTGTTCGGTGAAATCGACTGGGCCTGCTCCCGCCTGAAGGACGCGGCCGAGGTGCAGCCTTCCGGCGACGTGGAGGCCTGGCATCGCGCGTGGAGCGAACTGGGGCGCCAGCTCGAGCAATCGGCAGCCGACGCCCTGGCGCGCGGGCATCGCGTGAGCGCGAGCGACTTCGCCCTGCGCGCCTCGGTCTACCACCAGTGGGCCGAGGGGCTGCTGGACCCGGAAGACCCGCGCGCCGCGCGTGCTTATGCCAAGCATCTGTCGTGCTTCGAGACCTTCGCGCAGCACCGCGACCCCGCCATCGAGCTGGTCGACATTCCCTTCGAGGGCAGCGTGATCCCGGCCTACCTCGTGCCCGCCGTGGGCCGCAGCGGCCCGGGGCCGGTGGCGCTGCTGTCGGACGGCCTCGATGCGAACAAGGAAGAGATGTTCTATGTCGCGCAGAACCTCGCGCGTCGCGGCATCGCCACCCTCGCCTTCGACGGCCCGGGCCAGGGCTCGGCACTGCGCGTGCACGGCCTGACCGCGCGCCACGATTTCGAGAAACCGGTGACGGCCTGCGTCGACTGGCTCGTGCGGCGCGCGGACGTGGACCCCACGCGCATCGGCATGGTGGCCGCCAGCTGGGGCGGCTACTACGCGCCGCGCGCCGTCGCGTTCGAGAAGCGCATCAAGGCCTGCGCGGTGATGGGCGCCGTCTTCGACACCCATGCCTGCATGGTGCGGCGCGTCGGCTACGTGCCGGGCCAGGGCGCCACCCAGCTCGGCAACAGCGCGCCGCTGGGTACCACCGGCAAGCAGATCCTGCGCATCCTGGGCGTGCCGGACTGGGAAAGCGCATTCCGCAAGCTCGAGGATTTCCGCCTCGAAGGCGTGGCCGCACGCATCGACTGCGACCTCTTCATCGTGCACGGCGCCAACGACCGGCATGCCCCGCCCTCCGAAGCGCAGCGACTGATGGACGCGGTGAGTTCACGCCACAAGCGCCTGCGCGTGTTCACCGAGGAAGAAGGCGGCGCCGCCCATGTGAACCTCGACCGGCCCGAACCCGCGCTGAGCATGGTGTGCGACTGGATGGCCGAACGCCTGCAGGAGACACCGCCCCATGACCACGCCTGAAGAATCTTCCCGGATCGGTTGCGACGTGCAGGGCGACGTGGTCACCCTGCGACTGCAGCGCCCGGACGCCGGCAACCGCCTGACCAACGCCATGGCCCTCGCGCTGGCCGCTGCGCTGGACGCCGCGCGCGACAGCCGGGTGATCGTGCTGCGCGCCGTCGGCGCCGACTTCTGCCTCGGCCGCGACATGGCGCCGCCGCCCCCGGGCGCCGGGGTCAACGCGGCGGACGTGCTGCGCGACGATGCGGCGCCGATCCAGGCGCTCTACGACGCGTTCGGCCGCTGCCGTTCGCCGGTCGTCGGCATCGTGACGGGCCGGGCGTGGGGCATCGGCACGGTGCTGGCCGCGCGCTGCGATCTCACGCTGTGCGAAGAGGACAGCAGCTTCGCGCTGCGCGAGCTGGAACGCGGCATTCCGCCCTGCATCGCGATGGCGCCGCTGCTGGACCGGATGCCGGCCAAGGCGCTCGCGCACCTGGTCTTCGGCGCGGAGCCCATCGGTGCGCGCGAGGCGCTGGCCGCGGGCATCGTGGGCCGGGTGGTCGAGGGCCGCCGGCTCCAAGCCGAGAGCGATGCGCTGGTGGAGCGCCTTCTTTCCTTTCCCGCGCCGGCCGTGCAGGCGGTCAAGCAGTTCCTGGCGACCGCGCCGCGGCATCACGAGTCGAACGCGGTGCTCTATGGGGCGGGGCTGCTGGCCAACGTGCTGGGCTCGCGCTGAGACAAAGCGCTGGCAAAAGGAAGTGCCGAGAGGTGCCGGCGCAGCGCGGCAAGGAAAACAAAGAAGGAGACATCGACATGCGACTTCCATTTCTCGCGCCCCTCCTGGCCGCCTTCGCGTTGGCAGGCACATGCGCGCCCGCCGCGTCCGCCCCCTTCCCGGAAAAGCCGATCCGCATCCTGGTCGGGTTCCCGGCCGGCAGCACCGGCGACCTGATCGTGCGCATCCTCGGCCCGCGCATGACGCAGGGCCTGGGGCAACCGGTGATCGTCGAAAACCGCCCGGGCGCGGGCAGCAGCATCGCCGCCGAGGCCGTGGCCCATGCGGCGCCCGACGGCTACACGCTGCTGCTGAGCACCACCGCGAACGTCATCAATCCCAGCCTCTACCCGAACCTGCGGTTCAGCTTCACCAAGGACCTGACGCCGGTGACGCTGCTCGCCGAGGCGCCCGCGGTGCTGATCGCGCGGTCCGACCTTCCCGCCGGCACGGTCAAGGAGTTGATCGCCGCGGCCTCCGCAGCGCCCGGCAAGTTCAGCTATGGCTCCTCGGGCAACGGCACGTTCACCCATCTCTATGGCGAGTCGTTCAACCAGTCGGCCCAGGTGCGCCTGACCCATGTGCCCTACAAGGGCGGCGCCCAGGCGCTGACCGACGTGATGGCCGGCCGGGTGGACCTGGCCTTCACGCCCGCCGCGCCGGTGCTGGCGCAGATCAACGCCGGACGGGTCAAGGCGCTCGCGGTCATCGGCCGGCAGCGCATGGCCACCCTGCCGCAGCTGCCGACCTTTGCCGAAGCGGGCATCGCCAATTTCGACTCGGCACTCTGGTTCGGCCTGCACGCGCCCGCGGGCACGCCGGCCGTCGTGATCGAGCGTCTGGCTTCCGAACTGCAGAAGGTGCTCGCCGATCCGGAAGTGCGCCGGCAACTGAGCGACCAGACCGTCGAAGCCGTCGCCAGCACGCCGGCCCAATTCGCGAGCACCATCGCGAGCGAATCGGCCAAGTGGTCGAAGGTGATCAACACCGCGGGCATCAAGATCGATTGACGCGGCGCATTCGCGAACAAGGACACAGGAGAACGCACATGACGCTGGGCCACGAGATCCGGGGCAACGGCCCCCACCCGGTGATGGTGCTGCACGGCTGGTTCGGCGACCACAACGCGTGGGCATCGACCTATCCGCTGCTGGACGGGGCGGCCTTCACCTATGCCTTTCCCGACTACCGCGGCTACGGTGCCTCGCGGGCCATCGAAGGGGCGCACACGATCGCGGAGATCGCCGGCGACGCCATCGCCCTGGCCGATCAACTGGGTTGGGAGCGCTTCAGCCTGCTTGGCCACTCCATGGGCGGCATGGTGGCGCAGCGCGTCGCGATCGACGCGCCCGGGCGCATCGAGGCCGCGGTGTGCGTGACGCCGGTGCCGGCCTCCGGCGTGCCGCTGCCTCCCGAGGTGGCGGCGCTGTTCGCGTCGGCGGCCGCCAACGAGCAGGCTGCCCTCGGCGTGATCGAGGCATCGCTCGGTTCGCGCCTGACGCCCGCATTGGCCCGTTCGATCCTGGCCCACCAGCGCGCGACGGCCGACTCCGTGGCCTTCGGCGACTACTTCCACGCCTTCTCGGCCACCGATTTTTCCGACAAGGCGGGCGCACTGCGTGCGCCGCTGCTCGTGCTGGTGGGGGAACACGATGGGGGCGTGTCGCCGGACTTCGTGCAGGCCACCTTCCCCCGCATGTATCCGCACGCGCAGATCGAGATGCTGCCCAATGCCGGCCACTACCCGATGCTGGAGACGCCGGCGTACCTGGTGACGCGCATCGAGGCGTTCCTGCGCCAGCACGGGGGCTGAAGAAGAATCCGCCGCGGCGGCCTCACGACTTTCGCTTGCGCAACAGGATCTCCACCGACTGCGTCGCCTCGCGCAGCATGTCGGCCACCTGCGCAATGCGTCGCTGGCCCAGGCGCTGCGACAGGGCGGCCACGCTCAGCGCGCCCACGGCCTGCCCCATCGAATCGCGGAAAGGCACGCCGACCGCCTTGACGCCCAGGCTCACCCGGTTCTGGATGACCGCGGCCCCCAGCGCGCGCGCCTCCACGCAGGCTTGCGCCAGGTCCTCGGCCGACAGTTTCCCGAAGGCCGCTAGGCTCGGCCCCACCCTTTCGATGATGTCCGCGCGCTCCTCGTCGCCGATGGCCGAAAGGATCGCCAGCCCACCCGCGCCCACGCCCAGCGGGCGCCGGCTGCCGACCTCGAGCACCAGCGCGCGAATCGGAAAGGCCCCTTCGCGGCGATGCATGCAGACCGCGTCGAAGCTGCTGCGCACGACCAGGTAGACGGTGTCGCCGGTCTCGCGGGCCAGCGAGTCCATCGCGGGTTCGCAGAGGTCGCGGATGTCGTGCATGGTCGAACTGGCCACGCCCAGCTCGAAGGCCAGCGGACCGAGCTTGTAGCGCCGCAGTTCGTCGTTGAAGACCGCGAGCCGCTCCGCGGCGAGCTGGCCCAGGATGCGGTGCACCGAGGGGTGCGGAATCTGCGATTTCTCGGACAGCTCGGTCAACGCCAGCCCGCGCGGGCCCGCGGTGGCCAGCAGCTTGAGGATCACCACGCCTCGTTTCAGCGAGCCTGCGTCGGAGGGCGTTTTCATGTTCGATTGGTGGACAAACGGCTGGTTCGAGGCGGCCCATTAGAAAACAATTCCCGCTGGCGCCCTAGCGGCGCCCCGGCTATCGGACAGCACTTGCGCCGCACCCGGCGCATGCCGATCGAACAGAACGACCGAGGACATTCATGCAAGAGAAAAGAGCGCTTCGCGGGAGATGCCGATGAGCACGGCGCAGGAAGCGACCGCCTCGCTGGCGGGCCGGATCGCCGTCGTCACCGGCGGCAGCAGCGGCATCGGCGCTGCTTGCGTGCGTGCGCTGGCAGACGCGGGCGCGACGGTCGTCATCGGCTACAACGAAGGCGCAGAGCGCGCACGGGCGCTCTGCGAAGCGCTGCCGGGCAACGGCCACCGCACGTTGCGGATACCGCTGACCGACGGCGCGGCGCATGCCGCCATGGCCGACATGCTGCATCGCAGCTTCGGCCGCGTCGACGTGCTCGTGAACTCGGCCGGCTTCACGCGGCGCATCGCGCATGGCGACCTCGATGCGCTCGCACCGGCGCTGTTCGACGAGATCCTTGCCGCCAACGTCGGCGGCCCCTACGCCATCACGCGCGCGCTGATGCCGCTGCTGAAGGCGTCCGCCGATGCGGCGGTGATCAACGTGTCCTCCGTGTCGGCCTTCACGGGCCTGGGCAGCAACATCGCCTACTGCGCGGCCAAGGCGGCGCTCGACACGATGACGGTGTCGATGGCCCGGGCCTTCGGCCCCGTGCGCTTCGTGAGCGTCTCGCCCGCGGCGGTCGACACCGACTTCGTGCAGGGCCGCAACCGCGACGACCTGCTGAGGAAGGCCGCCGCCACGCCGCTCGGGCGCATCGTCACGCCGGAGGACGTGGCGCTCGCCGTGCTCGCGTGCGTGACGCACCTGCGCACGGCCACGGGCACGCGGATCGTCATCGACGGAGGGCACAGCCTGTGAAGGGCGCGGCCGCTGCAACCATGCTTGTCGAACAACGCACCTACACCACCCACCCCGGCCAGTGGCGCGCCTACCTGTCGCTGTACGAGGCCAAGGGCCTAGCCATCCAGCGCCGCATCCTCGGGCGGATGGTCGGCTACTACCGCACCGAGACCGGCCCGCTCAACCAGGTGATCCACATGTGGGCCTACCTGGACATGAACGAGCGCGCCGAGCGGCGCGAGCTGCTGATGGCCGACCCGGGGTGGAAGGCCTACGTGGTGGAGATGCTGCCGCTGCTGCAGAGCCAGGAGTCGAAGATCCTGCTGCCGGCCGCCTTCTTCACGCCGCAGTGGCAGCAGGACTGACGACCATGGCAACACATACGGACCAGGCCGGTACGGCGCCCGAGTACCAGAGCGGATTCGGCAACCAGTTCGCCGCCGAGGCGCTTCCGGGCGCATTGCCCGTCGGCCGCAATTCGCCGCAGCAGGCGCCGCTGGGCCTGTATGCCGAGCTGCTGTCCGGCACGGCCTTCACGGCACCGCGCGACCGCAACCTGCGCACCTGGATGTACCGGCGGCGCCCCAGCGCCATGCACGAAGCCTTCGCGCGCATCGACGATGGCGGCTGGCGCAGCGGCCCGTTCACCGAAGCGGAAACGCCGGCCAACCGGCTGCGCTGGAACCCCTGGCCGATGCCGGCCGCGGGCACGGACTTCGTAGGCGGAATGCTGACCGTCGCCGGCAACGGCGAGCCGCATGCACAGACGGGCTCGGCGGTGCATGTCTACCGCGCGAACCGCTCGATGGAGCGGCGCTATCTCGTGAATTCGGACGGCGAGTTGCTGATCGTGCCGGAGGCAGGCGCGCTCTTGCTCCACACCGAACTGGGCCGGCTGCACGTCGCCCCCGGCGAGATCGCGCTGGTGCCGCGCGGCATGCGCTTTCGCGTTGCGCTGCCGGACGGCGAGGCGCGCGGCTATGTCTGCGAGAACTACGGCACGCCCTTCCGCCTGCCGGAGCTGGGGCCGATCGGATCGAACGGGCTCGCGAACGCACGCGACTTCCTGGCGCCCGTCGCGGCGTTCGAGGAAGACGCCGGGCCCGTGCGCATCGTCAACAAGTTCATGGGCCACCTCTGGGAAGGCGGGCAGGCGAGCACGCCGCTGGACGTGGTCGCGTGGCACGGCAACCTCGTGCCCTGCAAGTACGACCTCGCGCGGTTCATGGCCATCGGCACGATCAGCTTCGACCATCCCGATCCGTCGATCTACACGGTGCTGACCTCGGGCAGCGACACGCCCGGCGTCGCCAACTGCGATTTCGTGATCTTCCCGCCGCGCTGGCTGGTGGCGGAAGACACCTTCCGCCCGCCCTGGTTCCACCGCAACGTGATGAGCGAGCTGATGGGCCTCGTGCGCGGCGTCTACGACGCGAAGGCCGAGGGCTTCGTGCCCGGCGGCGTGAGCCTGCACAACTGCATGCTGCCGCACGGCCCCGACGCCGCCACCTTCGAGCGCGCGAGCACCGCCGAGCTCGCGCCGCACCGCCTGGCCGACACGCTGGCCTTCATGTTCGAGAGCCGCCACGTGTTCCGGCCCACGGCGGAGGCGCTGGTCGCGGCGAACCTGCAGCCCGACTACGACAAGGTGTGGGACGGATTCAAGGCCGGCGACGCATAACGACAGGAGACAACGACCATGACGACCTTCAGGCGACGCGACCTCGTCGCCACCGCCGCCGCGCTCGCGCTGGTGCCTCTGGCGCGCGCACAGGACGGCTACCCCGACCGGCCGATCCAGCTCAACCACGGCTTCGGCGCGGGCGGCAATGCCGATGTGGTCTCGCGCCTGCTCGCCCAGAAGATGCAGGAGACGCTCAAGCAGCCCGTGGTCGTCGAGATCAAGAGCGGCGCGGGCGGCCTGATCGCCATCGACTTCGTGGCCAAGGCCCGGCCCGACGGCTACAACCTCGTCATGCTCACCGGCGCGCACACGGTGTCTGCGGCGTTGCGCAAGACCCTGCCCTACGAGCCGGTGAAGGACTTCGCCTTCGTCTCGACCGTGACGAGCTTTCCCTTCGTCGTTGCCGTGCGTGCGGACCATCCAGCCCGGACGCTTGCCGAACTCCTCGCGACCGCGCGACAGGCGCCCGGGCGCGTCACCTTCACCTCGGTGGGCGTGGGTTCGACGCAGCACATGGTGGGAGAGCTGCTGGGCATCAGCGCGGGCGTCAGCCTGCTGCATGTGCCCTATCGCGGCGGCGGCGCGCCGGTGCAGGCGGTGATCGCGGGCGATGTCGACATCCTCGCGGACACGCTGACGGTGGCGACGCCGCACATCCAGTCGGGCCGGCTGCGCGCGCTGGCGGTCACGAGCGCACAGGCCTGGCCGTCGATGCCGCAGGTGCCTGTCGTGGCCAGTGTGCTGAAGGGCTTCGAGATCCGCTCCTGGCTGGGCCTTGCGGCGCCCCAGGGCACGCCGCCCCTGGTGATCGAGCGCCTCGATCGCGGCGTGCGCGCGGCGCTCGACGATCCGGGTGTGAAGGCGACGCTGGCGTCGCTCGGCAGCGAAGCCTCGCCCTCCTCGCCCGCACAGATGAAGTCGATGGTCGAACGGGAGATCAAGCGCTGGAGCGAGGTGGTCGCCCAGGCCGGGATGGCCCGGCAATGAGCGCTGCATGCGCTCGGGCAAGCGCTACGGGGTCTCGCCCTCCTGCCGAATGCCGTCCAGCAAGGTCATGCGGAAGATCTCGACCAGTGGCCGCAGGTTGACGTTGTGCCAGGCCGCCCACAGCGGCGTCCTGTAGGTGAACCATGGCAGCTCGCGCAGCACCACGCCGGCGGGCGCATGGTGGCGCAGGCTGCGCTGCACCATCGCGACGCCAAGGCCCGCGGCCACCAGCCCGAGCGCGGTGAGCGGCTCGGCGGCCTCCATCGAGATGTTCGGCGTGAACCCGGCCTTGGCGCATGCGGCGACGAAGCCATCGTGCGTGAGCGCGCTCTCCTTTTGCTGCACCGCGATCCAGTCCAGCTTTCCGAGCGCGGCCGGCGTCAGCTTTGTGGCCGATGCGAGCGGATGCGATTCGGGCAGTGCCAGCAGCATCGGATCGCTCGACAGCAACGCGCCCTTCAGGTCGGGGTCGTTCGCCAGCGGCGGCTCGCACACCAGCGCGATGTCCAGGCTGCGCTGCCGCAACCCCTCGAGCTGGTCCGCCGACTGCTGGTTGTAGAGCGCGATGTGCACCGCGGGCCGCGTGGCGCGCAGGGTGCGCAGCGCATCGGACAGCACGCCGGAGTGCATGGCGTTCTCGATGTAGCCGATGCACAGGCCGCCCTCGTCGCCGCGCCCCAGCCGGCGCGCCAGTGACTCCAGGCGGTTGGCATGCGTCAGCAGCGCCCGCGCCTCCGCGAGGAAGGTGCGGCCGTCGGCCGTGAGGCGGATGCGCTGCTGGCTGCGCTCGAACAGCACGAGGCCGAGCCGCTCTTCCAGCTGCGCGATCTGGCGGCTCAGCGGCGACTGGGAGATGTGCAGCCGCTCGGCGGCGCGGCCGACGTGCTCGTCTTCCGCGACGGCGACGAAATAGTGAAGTTGGCGGATATCCAGCATTTAAGACCCATGGCGACTCAAGTTCTTCTAATTATGTCTTGGACAGACTCAACCCCGAAACCTACAGTGAAGCCATCCGACAACCAACAAGGACTTTTCTTCATGAGCATCAAGGACAAACTGCCCGGCCTCCTGGGCTTCGGAACCGCCCCGCTGGGCAACATGTTCCGCAACATCCTCGAGGCCGAAGCCCTCGCCACGGTCGATGCGGCCTGGGACCACGGCATCCGCTATTTCGACACGGCGCCTTTCTACGGCGCGGGCCTGGCCGAGATCCGCCTCGGCGCGGCGCTGGCGAAGCACCGGCGCGACGACTACGTGCTGAGCACCAAGGTCGGCCGCCTCGTGCTGGACGAAACCGAAGAGACGACCGCGCGCGACCTCGGCGAAAAAGGCGGGCTCTTCGAATTCGGCCGGCCGAACAAGCTGGTCAACGACTACTCGGCGGACGCGACGCTGCGCTCGATCGAGGACAGCCTCAAGCGCCTGGGCACCGACTGGCTGGACATCGTCTGGGTGCACGACATCGCCCAGGACTTCTACGGCGACGAATGGCTCGCGCAGTTCGAAGTCGCCCGCAAAGGCGCCTTCCGCGTGCTGACCCGCCTGCGCGAGGAAGGCGTGATCAAGGCCTGGGGCCTCGGGGTCAACCGCGTGGAGCCGTGCGAGCTGACGCTGGACCTGAGCGAGGCGAAGCCCGATGGGTTCCTGCTGGCCGGCCGCTACACGCTGCTGGATCACGAGCGCGCCCTGCAGCGCCTGATGCCTGCCGCCGCGAAGCAGAACGTGGACATCATCGTGGGCGGCCCGTACAGCTCGGGCATCCTGGCCGGCGGCACGCACTTCGAGTACCAGAAGGCATCGCCGGAAATCATTGCCAGGGTCGAGCGCATCAAGGCCGTGGCCGAGCGCCACCAGGTCGGCATCAAGGCCGCCGCGCTGCAGTTCTCGCTGGCCAATCCGGCGGTGGCGGCGGTGATTCCCGGCGCGAGCCGCCCCGAGCGCATCGCCGAAGACCAGGCGGCGCTGGCCGCGGTGATTCCCGCGGCGTTCTGGGACGAGATGCGCGCGCAGAAGCTCATCGCAGCCGATGCGCCGACGCCGGCAGAGCGCAAGGGAAAGTAAGAAGCCTGCTTCCTGCCGCAGTCCTACAGGCTCGCGGCAGGCGCTTCGGTACGGTGGGATTCAACCGCCGGGCATCCGTCCCGGGAACAACCTGGAAAGCTCCCCATGAAAAAGTCTGAACAAGACACGGACTGGTATCCGTCCGTGTACGGCAAGGACGACGAGATCGGCGCGGCGAACCTGCTGACGCCCGATGTCCTGCTGCAAGCCATCGGGCTGGTCAAGAAAGGAAAGGCCCTGCCGCTCGCGGTCGAGGTCAACCGGGAGACGCCGGCGTTCCGTCATCGCAGCTTCAAGCTGTTCAATGTGCAGCCGGGCCAGCAGGCGGGCCTGTCGACCGGGCCTAACAAGTTCACCTTCAACGACGAGTTGGTGGAGGGGTGGACGGGCGTGGGCACCCAGCTCAACGGCATCGGCCACATCGGCATCGACAACGTCTACTACAACGGCAACAAGGCCGCCGATTTCGTGACCATCGAGGGCGTGAAGAAGCTGGGCATCGAGAAGGTGCCGCCCATGGTCACGCGGGGCGTGGTGCTGGACATGGCCGGGTACTACAAGCAGCCCATCGTGTCGGAAACCACCGAGTTCAGCGTGGCGGACATCGAGGCCGTGCTGAAGAAAGCCGGGCTGACATTGCGCAAGGGCGATGTCGTCCTGTTCAACACCGGCTGGCTGGAGTTGATCGGCAAGGACGACAAGCGCTTCCTCGAAGCCGAGCCCGGCATCGGCATGGAAGCCGCGCGCTGGCTGGCCGAGCGGCAGATCGTGGCCTTCGGCGGCGACACCTGGGCGTCGGAGATCTACCCCGGCAAGAGCGGGGAAGAGTTTCCCGTCAACCAGTTCATGCTGGCCAAGCACGGCATCTACAACCTCGAACTGATCGACACGCGCGCGCTGCTGCGCGAGGGCGTGCGCGAGTTCCTGTTCGTGCTGGGCCAGCCGCTGTACACCGGCTCGACGCAGGTGAACATCAATCCGGTGGCGATCTTCTAGATCGCAGGCCTGCCCAAGCAGCTAGGCAGCGACCGCCATGCGGCCGCGGGCCATGCCCAGCCGCGCGGGCGAGACGTACTGCTCGCGGTAGATCTCGAAGGGCATGGTGTCCGCCGCCTCGATGCGCTTTTGCTCCTGGATCGACTCGGCGGTCATGCGCTCGAATTCGGCTTGCTGCTCGGCCGAGAACGGCAGGGCCAGCAGCGCGGCGCGGGTCTGTTCGGACTGGGCGCGCACGAAGCCGATGAACGAGTTGCCGTGCTGCCGCTCGATGGCCGCGAGCACGCGGGCCGAAGGCAGGCTGTCGGGGTTCTGCAGCGCAGCCCTGGCGACTTTGACAGCGTCGGTGTGCTGCGTGCCGCCCTGCGCCGCGTCGAGCGCGGCGGCGATGGGCAGGCACTCTTCGACCAGTTCGATGCCCCAGTCGGTCAGCGTCACTTCGCTGCCATTGCGCGACAAGCGCAGGCCCGGCTCGCGGCCGCGCGCAGCGGTCAGGTGCTGGTTGCGCGCCAGATCGGCGATTTCCTCGGGGGTGTCGTCGGGGCTGTCGCTCAAGAGGCAATGCAGGAGGAACACGTCGATGAAGCGCATGGTCTGCGCGTTGATGCCGACGGTCTCGAAGGGGTCGAGGTCCATGAGGCGCACCTCGACGTATTCGACGCCGCGCTCGCGCAGCGCATGCAGCGGGCGCTCGCCGGGGTTGATCACCCGCTTGGGGCGGATGGTGCCGTAGAACTCGTTCTCGATCTGCAACAGGCTGGTGCCCAGCTGGTTGTAGTCGCCGCCCAGGTTGCGGATGCCGATGGCTTCGTAGCCCGGCCACGGCCGCGTGAGCGCGTCCTGCAGCGAGGCGCCGTAGCCGTCGAGGCTGTTGTAGCTCACGGCCAGCGAAGCCTGCGCGTCGCTCTGGTAGCCCAGGCGCCCCATGCGCAGCGACGTGCCGTGCGGCATGAACATGCTGCCGTCGCCCAGCGGCTGCAACTCGTGCGGGCGGCCCGCGACGAAGCTCGAACACAGCGCCGGCGAGGCGCCGAACAGGTACAGCAAGAGGAAGGCGTGGCGGCGGAAATTGCGGATCAGCGCGAAGTACTGTTCGCTCGACACATCGGGCAGCGACCAGTTGTAGTGGATGCCCGAGATGGTCTGCATGCGGCGGCCATAGCGGTGGCTCAGGCCCATGCGGTAGACGCTCTTGGCGCGGCCCACGTTCGAGGAACCGTAGCGCCCGATGGGAATGGTCTCGTCGGTCGGCAGGCCGCAGGGCATGCTGGAGACCCAGAGGCGCTCGTCGCCCAGCTGGTCGAGCACGCGGTAGGTGAACTGGTGGACCCGGGTCAATTCCTCGAGCGCCGATTCGACGCCGCCGTGCACGCCCGTGATGAGCTCGAGCTGCGATTCGCTGAAGTCGGTCGTGATGTGCGGATGCGTGAGCGCCGAGCCCAGCGCCAGCGGATGCGGCGTCAGCGCGAGCTTGCCGTCGGGCAGCGCGCGCAGGCTTTCCTTCTCGATGCCGCGGCGCATGCCCGTCAGGCGTGCGGCTGAAAGTGCACCCAACCTCTCCTGCAATCTGTTGCTCATATTGTTATGACCCATCAATCTTCTGAGGGGCTGGAAGGTAGCACGGGCGCGCGGGCACTGCTTGCGCAGGGAATCCCGTTTCCGGCTAGGCTCTCGTCCGCTATTTTTTTGATAGCTCCCTGCATAGGCACGGTGGGGGCCAAAGGCCTTTTTTATAGCGAGAAATTCGGCCTAGGCGCGACCCGCCCGCAGATCGATCTCGTCCGACTGGTAGACGTGGACCTCTGGCGTGCCGTCGGCCATGGCCGCAAGCGCCTTGCCGAAGGCGCGCGAGGCATCGACGCGAAAGTGCGCCTGCAGCGCGGGCATGTCGCTCCAGCGCTCCACGAAGGTCAGCCGCAGCGGCTCCTGCACGTCGGTCGTGACTTCGTGCGAGATGCAGCCGGGCTCGGCGCGCGAGCGCAGCACGTGCTCCACGCTGATGGCCAGCATCGCCTGCAGGGTGTCGGGTTTGGCGAGGGCATGTCCGATGACGAGGATCATGGAATGTCTCCTTTCTTCGTGGGTTGCCGCGACGGCCCGTTGACTCGCTCTTCAGCCCAGCACGCGCAGCAGGAAATCGTTCAGGTCGGCCACTTCTTCCATGCAGACCGAATGCGCCATCGCGTACTCGTGCCATTCGACGGTGTAGCCCAGGGCGGCGAGCGCGTCGCGCGATTGCGTGGCCCGTGCAAGGGGCACCATCGGGTCCTGGCGGCCATGGCCGAGGAACATCGGCGTGTCGTGGTTGGCCGCATGGCGCTCGGCTGCGGTGCTGGCCGCCAGCGGCAGCCAGCCCGAGAGGCCGACGATGCCGGCCAGGCGCTCGGTGTGGCGCAGCCCGGTCAAGAGCGCCATCGCGCAGCCCTGCGAGAAGCCGGCCACCACGATGCGATTGGCGGGAATGCCGCGGGCCTTTTCGTTGGCGATCAGCGCCTCGATGGTGGCCTGCGAGCGGCGCAGGCCGGCGGCGTCTTCCTGCACGTTGAAATCGGGGCCGGCGATGTCGAACCAGGCCGGCATCTGGTAGCCGTTGTTCAGGGTGACCGGGATCACCGGCGCATTGGGGAACACGAAGCGCACGCCCCCCACGCTGGACAGGTCGAGCTCGCCGGCGATCGGCACGAAGTCGTTGCCGTCGGCGCCCAGGCCGTGCATCAGGATCACGGAGGCGGTGGGGTTCGGGGCGGTTTCGAGTTCGATGGGGGAGCGGGACATGGTCGGGCAAAGGTATTCAAGGATTCGGATGGCGTCACCTTAGCGCATTCGGGCGGTCGGCTGACTTGCGCGGCGCGCCTTGGCGCCCAAGATGGGCTGAAACAAAAGGAAAGAAACGCGTGAGCCATTCCCCTCCCCTGGTCGAAACGAAGCTCTCCGGCGTGGTGCTGGTCTGCGGCGATTGCGAAGAACGCGGCGACGGCCCCACGAAACTCAGGGCGAAACAGGTCCGCAAGGAACTCAAGCGCGACCTGGTCCATGTGCCGGGGCGCCTTCGCGTCGTGCAGTCGACGTGCCTGGGCCTCTGCCCGAAGAAGGCGATGGCGCTGGTCGCGGTGGCGGGCGGCCATGCGCCGATCGCCGCCGAGGTGTGCCGCGACGACGATGTCGCGGATTTCGCCAAGGCGCTGTCCCGGTCGATCCGCTAGCCGGGGTTACTCGGCCTTGATGCCGGTCGCCTTGACGATCTGCGCGTAGCGCTCGTACTCGGCCGACACCTGCTGCTGGAACTGCCGCTGCGGAAAACCCGTGGCCTCGATGCCTTGCGCCGCGAGGTCGGCGCGGGCCGCGGGCGTCTGCACGATGCGCCCGGCGTCGGCGGCAATCGCATCGAGCACCGACTGCGGCGTGCGGGCCGGCGCGAACAGGCCGAACCAGGTGCCCGAGCGGTAGCCCGCGTAGGTCTCGGCGACGGCCGGCACCTCGGGCAGCAGCGCATGGCGCTTCTCGCCGCTGGTGCCCAGCGCGACGAGCTTGCCGGTGCGGATGTGCTGCAGTGCCGGGCCGACCGCGATGAACATCACGTCGACCTGCCCCGCGATCACGTCCTGCATGCCCAGTGGGCCGCCGCGGTACGGAATGTGGGTGACGTAGATGCCGGTCTTCTGCTTGAGCAGTTCCATGCTGAGCTGCTGCGGGCTGCCGTTGCCGGCCGAGGCGTAGTTGATGCGCCCCGGTTGCGCCTTCGCGGCGCGCACGAAGTCAGCCACGCTGCGAAAGCCCGTCTTCGGGTTCGCGACCAGCACGAAGTCGATCTGCCCGAGCGACACCACCGGCACGAGGTCGCGGCGCGCGTCGTAGGGCAGGCCGGCCTGGAGGTTGGGAAGGATGGTGATCGGCCCGTCGGCGCCCACCAGCAGCGAATAACCGTCGGCCGGTGCCTTGGCCAGGCCGTCCGCCGCGAGGATGCCCGCCGCGCCGGCGCGGTTGTCGACAATCACGGGTTGCTTCCACTGCTCGGACAGGCGCTGCGACAGGTAGCGCGCGAGTACGTCGGGCGAACTGCCCGGCGTGTTGGCGACCGTGATGTGCACGGGCTTCGACGGGTAGGCGGCCGGTGCTTGCTGCGCCTGCGCGCCCAGCGAGAACAACGCACCTGCCCACAGTGCGAGGAACGGTTTTTTCAGCCAAGGGTGGGCGCACATGGAAGACTTTCGTTTCAAAGACAAAGCGCGCGATTCTGTCGCGCGCCCGCCTTCGCGCGAACGACCCATTCGTCAGATGCTTAGCTGCATCCGGGCATAAGCAGTTTCTCTAAGCCGGCATCGCGCGCAGCGCATCCAGCTCCCGGTAGAAGGCATCGACCTGTTGTTGGGCCGTGTGTTGCATCGCCGCGTTGCGGCGCGCGCAGCTTGCAGCGTCTTCCACCGCGCCCGCCTCGCCCACCTTGCGCGAGGCGTCCTGCACGAAACGGCACATGGGAAAGCGGCGCTCGCCGAAGGCTTTCAGGGTCTGCTCGTTGATGCCGGTCGCGGCGAGCATTTCAGCGAGCACCACGGCGTCTTCCACGGCCATCGCGCCGCCCTGCCCCATGAACGGTGTCGAGGCATGGGCCGCATCGCCGATCAGCAACACGCGGCCCGAGTGCCAAGGGAGCGGGGCCTGCACTTCCTCGACGGCGGTGTAGAGCACTTCCGAGTCTGCAGAGAGCTGGTCGAGAAACGGCCGCGCCGGGCCGCCGAATTCCGAGAACCGCTCGCGCATCAGCGCGGGCCATTGCTCCCGCGGATACCAGCGGTCCGCCGGCTCGCTCACCGTGCCGAAGATGTAGAGCCTGTCGTCGCTGATCGGCATGATGCCTAGGCGCTTGCCGATGCCCATCATCATGATCTTCGCGTCGAGCGCGCGCGGCCGCTCGTGCACGCTGCGCCAGACGCCGAAGCCGGTGTAGCGCGGTGCGACAGGGCCGCACACGGCCTCACGGACCTGCGAGCGGATGCCGTCGGCGCCGATGACGAGATCGAAGCGCTCGCTCGTCCCATCGGAGAAGGCCACGTCGCCGTCGAGTGAATGGATCTTTGTCACCGTCGTTGCCAGCCGGATGTCGACGCCGAGCGCATCGAGCCGGCCCGCGAGGATGCGGTGCATCTCCGCGCGCTTGATGCCCAGGATCGGCACCGCGCCGCCGTGCGAGCGCGGATAGAACACATCGACGATCGGTGTGCCGTGATGGTCGAGATAGACATTGCGTCCATCCGCGATCCCGAAGCCCGCATCCAGGATCTGCGGCAGCACGCCAACGCTGCGCAGCGCCTCCAGCCCGTTGCTGTAGATGAAGATGCCCGAGCTCTGGAAGCGCCATTCGGCCTGCTTCTCGACCAGCGTGACCTGCATGCCCTTGTCGGCCAGTGCAATGGCGGCCGAGCAGCCTGCGATGCCGGCGCCGACGATCAGCACCTTGTTGTTGTGTGTTGCGGTCATGGACGGCCTCAGAGTTGCGTGCGCACGGACCACAGCTCCGGAAAGAACCGGTGATCGACCACGCTGCGCAGCCACCCCACGCCGGCCGAGCCGCCCGTGCCCGGCTTGAAGCCCAGAATGCGCTCGACCGACACGAAGTGCCGCCAGCGGTATTGCGAGAACACGTCGGCGATGTCCATCAGCGCTTCGCCGAGCCGGTAGAGATCGTTCTCCGGCGTCGGGTCGCCGTACACCCACAGCCACGTGGCCTCGACGCCCGGGTTCACCACATAGGGCGCCGACCAGTCGCGCGACAGGGCCTCCGGCGGCACCGCGATGTCGCGGCGATGCAGCAGCGCGAGCACATCGTCGTAGAGGCTCGGCGAATTCAGCGCGCGCTCCATGTAGGGCCACACGTCGGGGTTGTTCGCATGCGCGCGCGCCAGCGGCACCGACTTGTTGCCGAGGATGAACTCCACGTGCCGATACATGTACGACTGCTGGCCCGAGGCGATGCCCAGCGTGTTGCGGAACTGGTTGAACTCGTGCGGCGTGATGGTGGAGAGCACGTCCCAGGTCTTGCCCAGGAACTCCAGCAGCGCGCGCACCCGCGGCACCAGCTGCAGCGCGCCGGTCACGTCGTCGGCGCGGATGCGCGCCTGCATGTTGGCCAGCTCGTAGTGAATGGCCTTGAAGGTCAGCTCCTTGCAGTGCGTGATGCACATGAAGACCATCTCGTCGTGGCCTTCGCTGCGCATGTGCTGGATGCTCAGCAGCAGGTCGTTGCGCTGGTGTTCCAGGTAGGGGTTGCTGCCGCCTTCGAACTGGAGCAGCGGCTCGCCGTCGGTGTTCTTCACCGTGGCTTCGCGCTGTTGGTTGTCGCCGGAGGCGATCGACTTCACGAGGGAGTTTTCGAGCGCCGGATTGCGGACTTCGGGAATGACTCTGTGGCGTTGGATGGGCATGTGCCGATTGTTCGGCGCGCATGCTGTCGCCTCAACCTCCGGCACGCCGGATTTGGGCACCGATCGTCCGGTGCGCGGTGATCAGCTGGCGTCGGGTGCGCCGTGCCCGCGCGCATAGGCGCTGGGCGTCATGCCCGTCCAGCGTTGGAAGGCGCGCGAGAACGCCTTTTCCGACGCATAGCCCACCGCCTCGGCCACCTGATGCAGGTTCAGCTGCCGGTTCTTGAGCTTCTCGGCCGCCAGCGTCATGCGATAGGAGCCCAGGTAATGCATCGGCGTCACGCCCACCAACGCGCGAAAGCGCTCGCTGAAGATGGTGCGCGAGAGATAGCTGGCCTGCGCCAGCGTGGCCACCGACCACGGGTGCTCGGGCCGCTCGTGCATCAGCGACATCGCGCGGGCGATGCTCTCGTCGTCCAGGCCGCGCAGTTGGCCCGCCTGTTGCGCCTGATCGACCTGCGGCTGCGCGTACAGGTGCTCGCAGAGGATGTGCACCAGCAGCAGGTCGGCCATGCGCGCCGCCGAGAGCTGCCAGCCCGGCCGCTGCGCGATGGTTTCGTTCACTAGCGACTCCATCGCCTGCGCGAGCGACGCGGTCGTGGGAATCTGCGCCTGCCGCAACACGATCAGCGGCGGCAGGCTGGCCATGATGGAGCCCAGGCCCTCCGCGGGCATCCACAGGTGCAGCGAGAACAACGTGGTCGCCGCACCGCCGCCGCCGTGCGCGAACACGATCGGATGGTCGCCGTGCCGGCCAACCGAATGCGCGGTGATCAGGTCGCGAAAGGGCTCGGCCTCGAGCCCCGGAGCGGACGACACGGTGTGGGCGCTGCCCTGCGGCAACATCGCGATGTCGTGCGGCGCGACGGCCACCGGCTCGGCGCCGTCGACCGCAATCCAGTACGGCGCGCCGGTGCACATGCGGATCAGCGGGCCGGCGACGCCGGTCGAGTGCAAGGCCCAAGGTGCGGAGAGCGAGAAGCGCGCGGTGACCGCGCGCTCGGACCTGTACGTCGCAAGCACATGGCTGAGTACGTCGCCGCCCCGCTCTGTGTCCATGCTGTTCGTGCCGCCCGGTGATCTGGAATGCCGGCGATTATCTGGCATGGCAACCGGGCGAATTGCAGGCGATTTTTCGTTGCTTTACACAAGGGGCCCGGGGATGCAACACAATGGCGTTTCCCATGAAGACCCCGACCCCGCATCCGAAGCCCCCACTCGCCGCCGCCTTCGACAGCGAAACCCTGTTGCGCGAAAGCGGCCTGCGCGTGACACGCGCCGCCCAGACGGTGCTGGAGCTCCTCCGGCATACCTCCCAACCCCTGACGCACGAGGAAGTGGCCGCGGCCTACACCACGGCCACCGGCGAGGCCCCCGACCGCGTGACCATCTACCGTGTGCTCGACCGCCTCGTCGAAGCGGGCCTGTGCGACCGCCGCGTGGGCGCCGACCGCGTCAACCGCTTCGCACGGCATGTCGAAGCCGCCTCGGGCAACACCTTCGAATGCGACCAGTGCCACAAGGTGCTGGCACTGCCGTCGGACCCCGAACTGCCCAAGGTGATGGGCCGCCTCGGGAAGGCGTTGCGCAAGCAAGGCATCGACACCCGCCACACCGCGCTCACCTTGCACGGCACCTGCGGCGACTGCGCGCGCTGAACGCGATCAGACGTTCCAGGACGGGAACGGATCGGGCAGGTTCTGCCACCACGAGGCGCCGAAGCGCATTTCGTTCTCGGTGAGCAGGCACGCATCCAGCCGCGCACGCAACGCGGCTTCGTCCATGCCGATGCCGATCAGCACCAGCTCCTGCCGCGCATCGCCGGTCGCTGGGTCCCAGTTCTTCTGGATCAGCTCCAGCGCATCGGGATCGGTCGGCCAGTGCTCGCGCGGCACCGCGGCCCACCAGAATCCCGCCGCGCCGTAGCGGCAGGCACCACCGGCCTGCGACCACGAGCCCGCGCGCGTGGCGCGACTCGCGAGCCAGAAGAAACCCTTGGAGCGCACCACGCCCTCCCACTCGCTCTGCACCAGGTCCCAGAAGCGCTTTGGATGAAACGGCAGGCGAGAGCGATACACGAAGCTGCGGATGCCGTATTCCTCGCTCTCGGGCACATGCTCGCCGCGCAATTCGGCCAGCCAACCCGGCGCCTGTTCCGCCTGCTCGAAATCGAAGAGGCCGGTGTCGAGCACGCGATCGAGCGCGACGCGGCCGAACTGCGACACCTCGATGCGCGCACGTGGATTCAGACTGTGCAAGATCGCCATCAGCCGCTCGCGCTCCCCGGCCGTGACGAGGTCGGTCTTGTTGACCACCAGCACATCGCAGAACTCGATCTGCTCGATCAGGAGGTCGACCACCGTGCGCGTGTCCTCGTCGCCGAGCGACTGGCCGCGCTGGCCCAGGCTGTCGGGCGAGCCGTAGTCGCGCAGGAAGTTGAAGGCATCGACCACCGTCACCATGGTGTCCAGCCGCGCCACGTCGGCCAGGCTCTTGCCGTCCTCGCCCGCGAAGGTGAAGGTCTCGGCCACGGGCAAGGGCTCGGAGATGCCGGTGGACTCGATCACCAGTTGGTCGAAGCGGCCCTCCTTCGCGAGGCGATTCACCTCGACCAGCAGGTCTTCGCGCAGCGTGCAGCAGATGCAGCCGTTGCTCATCTCGACCAGCTTCTCTTCGGTGCGCGAGAGCTTGGCGCCGCCGTCGTGCACCAGCGCGGCATCGATGTTGACCTCGCTCATGTCGTTGACGATGACCGCCACGCGGCGCCCTTCGCGGTTGTGCAGGATGTGGTTGAGCAAGGTGGTCTTGCCGGCACCGAGAAAACCCGACAGGACGGTGACTGGGAGGCGATGAGTCATGGGGCGCTCTCTTTATATGCAACAGCATTGCATTATATGGATCAACCGCAACAAGATTGCATTTGATCCGACCCAACACCCATCGCGCCGCTACATCACGAAGGCCTTCACCTGCCGTCCATCGATGTCGGTGAATCCGTACGCTTTCGCCAGGTCGGCCACGCGCAGCACCTCCCCGGTCTTCGCCATCACCTGCGGATCGCCCGCCAGCGCCGCCACTGCACGGCCCAGGTAGCGCGGCGATTCGGTGCCCGCGAGCGCCGGCTTCTCCTGCCAATGCGCCTCGTCGGTCTTGTGGCCGGCCAGCACGAACTCGGTGCGCATCCAGCCCGGCGACACGGCGACCGATGCGACGCCGTGCGGCTTCAGTTCCTCTGCCATGCCGAAGGCCAGCCGCGTCATCGAGGCCTTCGCGAGGTCGTAGAAGAGATTGCCCTTCATGTAGTGGCCCCGGTCCCAGAAGGTGGTGGTCACGATCAGGCCGCGCTTGGCGCACACCATCAGCGGCGCTGCCGAGCGGCTGGCCACGAGGTGGTTGCGCACGCCTCGGTCGAACATCGAATCCCAGTTCGCGAGCGGATGCTCCCAGAAGGGCGCATCGAACACGCCGTTGAAGGTCTCGTGGCCACCCCATGCGTTGTTCACGAGCAGGTCGATGCGGCCGGCCTCGCGCTCGACCTGCGCGAAGAGCGCCTTCACTTCGTCTTCGCGGGTATGGTCGCAGCGCACGGCGATGCCGCATCCGCCCATGCGCGTGACTTCGTCGGCGGTGTCGTCGATGCTGCCGGGGACAGCCGGCATGTCCGACAGCGCCAGCAACTGGCCGTAGGTGTCCGCGGGCTGCGCACGCGTGCTGCGGCCGGTGACGTACACCGTGGCGCCGGCCGCGCCCAGTTCCATCGCAATGCCTCGCCCCGCGCCACGGCTGGCTCCCGTGACCACCGCGATGCAGTCTTTCAGCGGGCGGCTCGTGTTCTCGTTCTGCGTCATCCGGTGCTCCTTGGTTTGAACGCCGACGAAGATAGTGCGCCTTCAGCCCGGCGTCTTGGAAGAACCCGAAATCGCGTGCCCCATGAACTCGGTCGGCGTGACGCCGCAGAGCGTGCGGAATTCGTTGACCAAGTGCGACTGGTCGTAGAAGCCACTCTCGACCGCGACATCGGCCCAGGCCGGCACGGACTGCAGCCGCAGCGCGCGCAGGCAGTCGTGCAGCCGCGCGAGCCGTGCCCAGGCACGCGGCGACAGCCCGACATGCGCATGAAAGAGTTGCTGCAGCCGCCGCTCGCCGACACCGACGGCCGCAGCCACATCGCGCAGAGGTTTCCGGCCGCCCGATTCGGTGATGAGGCGGGCCGCGCGCATCGCGGCGGCGTGAACGGCACCGCCGCCATCGCGCAGCCGGCGCTCCAGCGCGGACTGGAGCAACGTCGCCCGCGCCGCATCGTCGGGTGCCTCGGCCATGCGCGCGAGCAGTTCGGCCGCACCGCCCTGCCAGAGTTCGTCCAGGTGCACGGCCTGGCCCGCAATCTCGCCGGCCGGCAGGCCCAGCAGCGCAGCCGCCGCGCCGGGCCGCAGCGTGACGGAGATGCCCTGCACGCTGCCGCGCATGCGCACCAAAGCCGGCGAGGCGGAAGCGCCGATGGCTTCCACCGGCAGCCCATCGCCATCGCCTGCGGAAGGCGCATCGCCAAGATTGAAGACCAGGCGCACCGCGCCGTCGGGCAGCACGCGTTCATGCACCTCGTGCCCTGCAGCAAAGGTCTCGCGGTACAGCAGGATGTGGGAGACATGCGCCTGCAACGCCGCGCTCACCGGCATCGCGCACAGCGTGCCGGCGGGCACGCCCGATTCGGGGCCGTGCAGGGGGTCGTCGTCCAGGCGCAGGAAGAGGCGTTCGGCCATGGCCCATTGTGTTGAAAAACCCGGCCGGGCGCGAGTCGGCCGCGCTGGCGGAAAATCGTCCGCTCGCATGTCTTCCGCCACCGCCCTCCCCGTTCTCTATTCGTTCCGCCGTTGCCCGTACGCGATGCGGGCCCGGCTCGCGTTGATCGCGAGCGGCACGCACTGCGAGCTGCGCGAGATCGTGCTGCGCGACAAGCCCGCCGAGATGCTCGCAGCATCACCCAAGGGCACCGTGCCCGTGCTGGTGATGACCGGCGGCACGGTGATCGAACAAAGCCTGGACATCATGCTGTGGGCCCTGCGGCGCAACGATCCGCAGCGCTGGCTGCAGCCCGAAACCGGCACGCTCGACGAACTGCTCGCGCTGGTGGCCGCGTGCGATGGCGATTTCAAGCCACAGCTCGACCGCTACAAGTACCCCAGCCGGTTCGACGACGCGGAACATGCAGCGCGCGAGCGCGGTGCAGCGTTCTTGCGCGATCTCGAAGTCCGGCTCTCGATGTCGCCTCATCTGGCCGGCACGCACGCGACATTGGCCGACGCCGCCCTCATGCCCTTCGTGCGCCAGTTCGCGATGGTCGATGCCGCATGGTTCGATGCCCAGCCCTGGCCGCACCTGAAGGCCTGGCTGTCCGCATGGACCTCCTCGGATCTGTTCGCCCGCGCGATGCCGAAGTACGCGCCCTGGAAGACGGGCGAACCGGGCATCGACTTTCCTGCGCCCTAGCCGCCCGTCGCAGCCGCCGAAGCGCGCTGGATGCATTCGATGAAATGCTGCGCCGCCGGCGTCGACCGCTGCCCTCGCCGCCGCACCACGCACACGTTCAGCGTGGGGAGCGTTTCCACCACGTCGATGCGCCGGATGCCGTGCCGCTTGAACGTCAGCTTGACCAGCGGCTCGACGAAGAGGCCGATCAGGTCCATATGCCCCACCAGCCCGAGCGCCACCGTGACCGACTGCCCCTGGATGATGCGGGCCGGCGGCGGCAGACCCAGCGGCGTGAAGAGCGGCGAGACGGCCTCGCGCCCGCGGTGGTCGTCGCCCGGCAGGATCCATTCGCCGGCGTACAGGTCGTGCAGCGAACACGCGTCCCGCAGCGGATGGCGCTCGCGCAGGCCCACCACCAGCTGCACCGGGAACAGCTCCAGCGCCTCGAACTGCGCATCGAGCGTGCCGGGCACCACGTGGGCCACCGCGAAATCGAGGAACCCGTCGCGCAGCCGCGCGAGCATCCACGGCAGCACCGCCTCGCTGAACTGCACGTCGACCGCGGGCAGGCGCGTGTGGAAGTCCTTGAAGGCCGCGGGCAGCACGGTGAGCGCGAACGAGGCGCTCACCGCCATCGACACCGAGCCGGTCGCGCCATCGCGGATCTGCGCGATCTCGTCGCGCGCGCGCGCCATGTCGGCCAGGAGCAGCCGCGCGCGCGGTGCGAAGGCCTTGCCGAACTCGGTGAGCCGCACGCCCTTGACGCTGCGCTCCACCAGCGGCGCGCCCACCTCGCGCTCCAGCTCGCGCACGATCTTGGTCACCGCCGGCTGCGAGAGCCCCAGGACGCGCGCGGCGGCGCGAATGCTCATCTGCTCGACCACTGCCACGAAGGCATGCAACTGATTGGGTTTCATGGATCACTCGGCGTTTTCATGACAACCAAAAGTTATCGTTATCGCCCAATTATTGTCTTTTCATGACAGCAGCGAGTCTCTAGCATTCGCCGCGGTCGAACGACCTTTGAACCAGATCCCACAAGAGCACAACTGGAGAGACATGAGCATCCCAAGCACGCAGCCCTCGTCCGCCCGCCGGCGACAGACCATCGTCGCCACCACCATCGGCAACGGGCTCGAGTTCTTCGACTTCACGGTCTACGGGTTCCTCGCGCTCGTCATCGGCAAGCTCTTCTTTCCGACCTTCAATTCGTACGGCCAGCTGCTGCTGACGGTGGCGAGCTTCGGCGTCGGTTTCATCATGCGGCCACTGGGCGGCATCGTGATCGGCGCGTACGCCGACCGCGCGGGCCGCAAGAAGGCCATGACGCTCACGATCTTTTTGATGGCGCTGGGCTGCGCGCTGATCGCCTTCACGCCCACGTACGCGGCCATCGGCGTCGCGGCGCCGATCGTCATCGTGCTGGCACGGCTGATCCAGGGCTTCTCGGCCGGCGGCGAAGTGGGTGCATCGACCACGCTGCTGGTGGAGCACGCCACGCCGGCCAACCGCGGCTACATGGCGAGCTGGCAGTTCGCGAGCCAGGGCCTGGGCGTGATGCTCGGCGCCGTGGTGGTGGGCGCGCTCACCTTCTCGCTCACGCCCGAGGCGATGCAGAGCTGGGGCTGGCGCGTGCCTTTCATCATCGGCATGCTGATCGCGCCGGTGGGCATGTACATCCGCCGCCATCTCGAAGAGTCGCTGCACATCTCGCCCGAAGAAGCCGCCGCACCGCGCGAGAGCAGCCTGAAGATCGTCTGCACGCAGCACGGCAAGACGGTACTGGCCGCGATCCTGGCCATCGTCGGCGGCACCACGGCCGCATATGTCGTGACCTTCTACATGCCCACGTATGCGGTGCGCGAGCTCGGCCTCACGCCCTCGGTGGCGCTGTTCGGCGCTGCGCTCACCGGGCTGATCTCGTTCGCGTTCGCGCCGTTCGTGGGCAAGCTCTCGGACATCGTGGGGCGCAAGCCGCTGATCCTCTGGAGCCGGGTGCTGCTCGCGCTCCTGATCTACCCGGGCTTCCTGTGGCTCAACGCCTCGCCGACGCCGCTGGTGCTGTTCGTCGTGCTCGGCGTGTTCAGCGTAGGGCTGGTGGTGCAGACCGTGCCGGGCATCACGATGCTGCCGGAGATGTTCCCCAAGCGCGTGCGCGCGAGCGGCATGTCACTGGTGTACAGCGTGGGCGTGGCGCTCTTCGGCGGCTTCGCGCCGTTCATCAGCACCTGGCTGGTCAACGCCACCGGCAGCAAGCTCGCGCCGGCCTGGTATCTCGTGGCGATGACGGTGGTCTCGCTGCTCGGCCTGATCTGGCTTCGCGACCACACCGGCCGCGACATCGACGCCGCGGATGCCCACGCACGGGCCTGAAAAAACATTCCCACGATTCCGTACAGGACCCCATCCATGCAAACACAACCCACAGCCGCCACACGCCACTTCTCCGGCACGTATGTCGAAGCCCGCGCCAAGTTCCTCGACGCCGCGGCCCAGCGCGGCGCGGCCATCGAATCCTTCGTGCATCCCGCGCACCGCGGCGCGCTCGGCGAAGAACTCGCCACCGACGTCGCGCTGATCGGTGCGAAGGACGCGAAGAAGGTCTTGCTCGTCACCTCGGGCACGCACGGCCCCGAAGGCTTCTGCGGCTCCGGCGCGCAGGTTGCAACGCTCCACGATGCCGACCTGATCTCGCGGCTCGAGCAGGCCGGCGTGGCGCTGTTGCTGGTGCATGCGGTCAACCCGCACGGCTTTTCGCACCTGCACCGCACGAACGAAGACAACATCGACCTGAACCGCAACCACATCGACTTCAATGCGCCGCTGCCGGTGAATGCCGGCTATGCCGAAGTCGAGCCGCTGGTGCTGCCCGCCAGCTGGCCGCCGACACCCGCCGACGACGCGGCCGTGGGCGCCTATATCGGCAAGCACGGCATGACCGCCTTCCGCGCGGCCGTGACCAAGGGCCAGTACACCTCGCCCGACGGCCTGTTCTACGGCGGCACCGCGCCGTCCTGGAGCAACAGGACCATTCGCGCGATCTTGCGCAAGTACGCGGCATCGGCCACCCACCTCGGCTGGATCGATGTGCACACCGGCCTGGGCCCCTACGGCCACGGCGAGAAGATCTACCCGGGCCGCAACACGCCCGAAGACCTCGCGTTGGCGCATGCCTGGTGGGGCGCCGACGTGTTCGCGCCCTTTGCCGGCGACTCGGCATCGGCCGACGTATCGGGCCCCGTCATCTCGACCGCGTACGACGAATGCCCGAACGCCCGCGTCGCGCCGATGGGCCTGGAGTTCGGCACGCTGCCCGATCTGGAAGTGCTGCTTCGCCTGCGCGCCGACACCTGGCTGCGCCGCCATCCCGAGGCGCCGGAAGCGCAGAAGCGCGAGATCCGCCAGGGACTGCGCGACGCGTTCTATTGCGACAACGATGAGTGGAAAGGCATGGTGCTGGGACAGACGCGCGTCGTGCTGCTCCAGACCCTGCAGGGCTTGAAGAAGGCCTGATTCGGTAGCCCGGACTTCAACCGAAGTTCGGCGTGCGCTTCTCGCGCAGCGAGGCCACGCCCTCGCGCACGTCGGCGCCCGCGAAGCCCATGAATTCGAGCGCCAGCGAGGCATCGAAGGTCGGGCCAGCCTGGCGCAGCCAGTTGTTGAGCGCGTACTTGGTGAAGCGGATCGCGCTCTGGCTGCCGGCCGCGAGCCGGTCGGCCACTTCGTAAGCGCGCGGCAGCAGGTCGGCCTCGTCCACCGCGAGCGACACCAGGCCGATGCGCTCGGCCTCCTCGCCGCTCACCGGCTCGCACAAGAGCAGGTGGTACTTGGCCTTGGCCATGCCGCACAGGAGCGGCCAGACGATCGCCGCATGGTCGCCCGCCGCCACGCCCAGGCGCGTGTGGCCATCGACGATCTTCGCGCTCTTCGTGGCGATGGAAATGTCGGCGAGCAAGCCGGCCACCAACCCTGCGCCCACCGCCGGGCCGTGCATCGCGCTCACGATGGGCTTGTCGCAGTTGATGATGTTGTAGACGAGGTCGCGCGCCTCTTTCCACACGCGCTGGCGCACCGCGTCATCGGTGGTCATGTCCTGCACCATCGCGAGGTCGCCGCCGCCCGAGAAGCCCAGGCCTTCGCCCCTCAGCACCGCACAGCGCACCGTGTCGTCGGCCGACACGTCGCGCCAGATCTCGGCGAGTTCGCGGTGGCCGTCATGGCCCGCCGTGGGCAGCTTGCCGTTGGTCGCGCGCATCTGGATGTCGAGCACGGTGCCATTGGCGCCGCGGCGCGTGATGGCGAGGGTCTGGTAGCGGGAGTAGTCCATGGGTGTCTCCGCCCTGCGTCCGTGGACGAGGACTTTTTTCTTCGTTGAAAAGCCGATGGACTATTTTCGCGCCGCCAACTCGCGGCACTGCTTCACATTGGCATCGAAACGTGGCGCCAGCCCGGGCTCGCAGGCCTCGTCGCCGGGCGTCAGCTTGCACATGCCGACGACCACATAGTCCATCACCGCCGAGGTGCACATCGGGTAGGCCGCGAGGTCCGGATTGGCCTTCACCTTGAAGCCCCAGCGCTCGGTGAACTGCACCGTGCGGGCCATCGCGCCGTGGAAGAAGCTGCGGTCCCTGGCGGCGATGGCGGCCTCCATGCGCGGCAGTTCTTCGTTCAGGTAGCCGGCGGCGTCCAGGGGGAACGCCGAGGGCGGCTCCTGCTGGGCTGCTGCCAGGGATGCGGCCAGCACGAGCGACAGGGCGATCAGCGGGCGCAGCAGTGAGGCAGGCGAAAAACGGGTGGTCAGGCGGTGGAGTTGCATGGCCTGGGATTCTGCAACGTTTGGAAGCATCTTTGAATGGCGGGCGATGCGTGCGCGCTACGCCGGGGCCTACTTGCCCTTCTTCTGCCTGTCGAACTTGCGCCAGTACTGGAATTCGTCCTCGTGCACTTCGAGATCGACTTCGGAGATGCGGGACTGCAGCCGCTCTTGCACATCGGCCACTCCCTTGTTGTAGACCAGGGGGCCGACCTCTTCGAGGAAGAAGCCGAGCAGCGCGCCGGCCGCGATGTTGCCGATCTTCTCTTCCATGTTCTCGTTGAAGTAGCGCTCGATCGAGGCGATCGCCTGCTGGCGCGCTTCCTTGGAAATCTCGATGGTCATGCGGCTTGCGATGGGGTGTTGGGGGGAACGATTGTGCCGCTACGATGCGCAGCGGCCCCAGAGCCCGCGCAACAACGACACACAACAACGGAGACACGCACCATGAAGTTTCATCCGGCCGCATTGGCTGCCCTTGCCCTGGTCGCGCTCTCGGGCTGCACCAACCTCACCCCCACCGTGCCGCAGCGCCAGCTGATGATCGTGGCAAACGACGAGAAGCAATCGTGGAACGACGCAGGCGCCGTCATCCTCGCCCCCATGGGGCGCGACACGGTGCAAGTGCTCGACATCGGCACCGATCCGCTCGCACCCAAGGTCGTCGGCACGCTGCAGCTGGACAACACCATCGCCGGCCCGCCGACCAACCTCGCGATCACGCCCGGCGAGACGCTCGCGCTGGTCGCCAACTCGCTCAACGTGGTCGAGGAAAACGGCGTGCGCAAGCAAGTGCCCGACAACCGCCTCTTCGTGGTCGACCTGACCACCACGCCGCCCAGGCTGATCGACACGCTCACCGTGGGCAAGCAGCCTTCGGGCCTGTCGATCAATCGCGCGGGCACGCTCGCGCTGGTGGCCAACCGCGCCGACAACTCGGTGAGCGTGCTGCGCATCGCGGGCAAGAAGGTGACGCTCGTCGACACCGTGGCCATGAACGATTCGGTGGCGCATGTGCGCTTCACGCCCGATGGCAAGCGGGCCCTGGTCGCCAAGTTCCCGACCCACAAGATCGCGCTGCTCGAAGTGAACGGCGAGAAGGTCAGCTACAACAAGGTCGACCTCGCGGCCGGCCTCTGGCCCTACAACGTGGACGTGACGCCCGACGGCAAGCTCGCGCTCACGGCCGACAACGGCAACTCGGGCGCATCGGACGGACAGGTCGACACCATGAGCGTGATCGACATGGAAGCCGCGCCGCCGCGCGTGATCGACAAGGTCGTGGTCGGCGACGGCCCCGAGGGCCTGGCCGTGAGTCCGACCGGCAAGCATGCGGTCGCCGTGATCCTGCGCGGCAGCAACTCGGCGAAGAACGCCTATTTCCACAACCGCAACGGCTCGGTGGTGCTGCTGAAGATCGACGGCAAGAAGGTCACCCGCGCCAACGAGGTGGTGGTGCGCGGCCTGCCCGAAGGCGCGGTGTGGAGCGCCGACGGCAAGTACCTCTATGTGGGGAATTTCATCGACCAGGACATCACGATCCTGCGCGTCGATGGCGACACGCTGGTGCCGACGGGGAAGTCGTTTCCGCTGCAGGGGCACCCGGCGGCGATGCGGGGCGCCACGACGCACTGACGCACCCGGTCCCCGGGAGAAGATGACCAGCCATCCTTCGAGCCGGGCCAGACGCGTTCGAATCAGCGCGCCGCATCGGCGATGCCGCTGAAGATCGACAGCAAGAGCTTCGCGCGTGCAAACAAAGTCGTGCTGCACGGCACCAGACGGCTACTTACCTCTACGTTGACAGCTTCATCGGCCGGATCGCACGATTCCGCGGATCGAGGAGGGGTGCGCTGACGCCCGTGGGGAGCGCGCTCGCGCAGGGGGCATCCGGTGACGACGCGGCGCCTCGGGGTGCACTGAAGCGGCGGCCGGCCCGATGCAACGAGTGGCATTTCTCGAGTCGTTCCTCGAAGAGCAAACCATCGAAACCACAACCGGAAAGAAGGAATCCATGCCTCATACCTTGCAGAAGCGACTTTGGGTGTCATTGGCCTGCCTGTCGGGACTGATCTTTGCCCCTGCGGGGCAGGCTGCGCCGCTCGGCGACCCCGTCATGGTGAATACCGAAACAGCCGGCAATCAAACCTCCGGTTTGTTCGCTGCGGGATCCAACGGAGAAAAACTCCTGATCTGGAGAGATGCCGCGGCAAATGCCACCTACGCTCAAAGGATAAGGTCGTCGGGAATTCCTTTTTTAACGAAGCACCAAATCCAGCTTCCGCCAACGAATGCGAAGTTATCCGTTGACCGCGCCGGCAATTTCGTTTTGGCAGGCCAAACCGGAACATCCGGAATAGTCATGTCTTATGACAGGAATGGAAATCTGCTGTCCAATTTCAGCCCGACCCCGGACACATTGAATGCGGTTGCCAGCATGGATACGGATGGCCATATGACCGTAGCCTATACGTACCCCAACGTATTCAATGTTCCTCGAAATCTTGCAATCAGGAGATTCAATACCGGCGGAATTCCCATTGCCCCCGAAATCATCGTTGCATCGGGCCCCGTGGATACAATTTCCGGCCCCAATTCAATTGCCACGGACAATGCAGGGAACACTGCATTGTTATGGACAAGCCAATCCAGTTCTTCGGCACCGGCCAACGTTGTAATGCAACGCTTCAGCCGTGCAGGTGCTGCACTGACTCCGGTAATTGCCGCCGCCGAATCAGGAGGATCATCCGCGAATATTGCCATGGAGCCCGGAGGTAAATCCGTCGTCGCATGGTACAAATCATTTCCCAATGAATTGGATTACACCTACATCGTATATGCCCGGTCATTCGACGAGAATGGCAACCCCACCGGAATCGCGCGAGTCAATCAACGCCTCATTGATTTCTACCCGGAAACCACCGCGGCAATTGCAGAGAATGGCGATTTTGTCGTTTCGTGGATCGCATCGCTTGGCGTGATCGGAGGTCCCCGAAGCTCTACATTGGCGGCAAGACAATTTCACAGCAATGGAACGCCAATTACCGACGAATTGCGAGTCGACCCGCCCCAGATTCAATTTGCATCCCGCCCGCGCATGGCAATGGATCCGGTGGGAAATTTTGCAGTGGCATGGACCAGCGGTTCATATACCAGCGGCTCCGAGACCGGATGGGACGTCATGGTGCGCACCTTCAAGATGGACACCCGGCCGCCGATCACACAACTCCTGAACAAGCAGCCCGCCCAAGGCCTGACAGGCGACGCCGACAGCTGGCGCTATTACAGGCTCACCGTCCCCTCGGGCATCAGGCAGTTGAACATCGACATGACCGGCCCCGTCGGCGGCGGTGATGGCGACATGTACGTCCGCTTCGGCGGACTTCCCTCGTTGACAGCCTGGGACCACCGTCCTTACGTCAACGGCAGCAACGAATCCATCGGGATCAGCAATCCGCCGCCCGGCGACGTCTACATCGCGATCCACGGACGAAGCCCGTACGCGTCGGTCGGACTGACCGCCGGCTACTACTACCCCTGATGCGGGGGCGGGGGGCGGCCACGGCCTACACTCTTGCGCCATGCCCAAACCCCAACGACAACTCCGCACGCTCGAACGCGGCATCCTCTGCCTCGTGATCGGCGCCGCCGTCTTGCTGGCGCCGCGCTTCCTGCAGGGCACGCGCTGGTTCGAGATGGTGGCGGGGGCCTACCTGGTCGGCTGGTTCGCGCTGGTGCTGGGCATCGCGCTGGTCGGCGTCGGCCTGTTCCAGCGCAACAAGCCGCGCTCCTGAAAAAAGAAAACCCGCCTTGCGGCGGGTTTCGGCGAGACGGGCTTGCGTGCTTGCCGCAGCAAGGTCAGCCCTTCTTGCCGCGCAATTTGCCGACGAGCTCCACGACCGCCAGCACGATCGCGCCGGCGACAAGGCCCACGACGGCGTTCACGCCCATCGAGCCGAGCGTGCCGAACACACCGCCCGTGGCCTTGGCCCAGTCCTCGACGGCATGGCCGAACGCGGGCACGCCGTGCACCAGGATGCCGCCGCCCACGAGGAACATGGCGGCGGTGCCGGCCACCGACAGCGCCTTCATGAGCCAGGGCGCCGTGGCCAGGATGCCGCGGCCGAGAGCCCGTGCGGCGGCGCTCGTGCGCTGGCTCAGGTAGAGGCCCGCGTCGTCGAGCTTCACGATGCCGGCCACGAGGCCGTACACGCCGATGGTCATGATCAGCGCGATGCCGACCAGCACGCTCAGCTGCGTGGTGAACGGCTGGCCCTGCACGGTGCCCAGCGTGATCGCGATGATTTCTGCCGAGAGGATGAAGTCGGTGCGCACCGCGCCCTTGATCTTGTCCTTCTCGATCGCCACCAAGTCGACCGCCTCGTCGGCCACGGCCTGCTCGTGGCGCTGGGTGTCGGCCTCGTGTTCCTTCTTGTGCAGGAACTTGTGCGCGAGCTTTTCGGCACCCTCGAAGCAGAGGAAGGCGCCGCCGATCATCAGGAGCGGCGTTACCAGCCAGGGCAGCCAGGTGCCGATGGCGAGCGCAGCCGGCACCAGGATGGCCTTGTTGATGAACGAGCCCTTGCAGACCGACCAGACCACCGGGATCTCGCGCTCGGCCCTGACGCCGGACACTTGCTGCGCATTGAGCGCGAGGTCGTCGCCGAGCACGCCGGCCGTCTTCTTGGCGGCGACTTTGGTGAGGATCGACACGTCGTCCAGGACGGTCGCGATGTCGTCGAGCAGCAGGAGCAGGCTGGTGGCCATATGAAAAGGTCAGTCTGAAAAAGAAGCGGCGAGCTTAGCCGCGGCGGCTGCACGCACGTGCAATAACCGTACGAGGTCAGGAAACGCTGCGCTTGAGGCGGATTTCCTCGATGCGGACAGTGCCCAGCAGCGTGGTCTTGGCCGTCTTCATCTCGCGCTTGAAGCCGGCGAGTTCGTGGAAGCGCATGGCGCGGTCGTTGCGGATGGGCACCCAGATGGTGACCGTGGTGCAGCCCTCTTCCTCGAGGCCCTCGCGCGCCGCGTCCCAGAGGGCAACGCCCACGCCCTTGCCCCAGTGCTCGGGCTTGACGTAAATGGCCCAGATCTCGCCCGTGGTGGACGGCGTCTTGGGATCGCGCGAGCGGTCGAAGCCGACAAAACCGACGATTTCGTTGCCGAGCGTGGCCACCTGCACCTGCGGCTCGCTGAATTCGATGGCTTCGCGCCACTTGGCTTCGCGGGTGGCAGGAGCCAGCGTGCCCAGCTCTTCTTCGGGGAGGATGCCTTCGTAGGCGGCCTTGGCGGCCAGGGCATGGACTTCGGCGACGGCCTTGGCGTCGCGCATCGTGGCGGGGCGAACTTCGTAATCGGACATGAATGCAGGAAATCGGATGGAACCGGCTATTGTCGCCGCACCGCTAAACTGCCCGCTGCATCCGTAGCATCAACTGGAGAAAAGTCATGGCAAAGAGTCAGCAACGCAGCACCAAGGAAGCCAAGAAACCGAAGAAGGACACCTCGCCGCCCAAGCCCGTGGGCACCGGCGGCATCGAGCCGGTCCGCACGATCACCACCGCGGTGATTCCGCGCGGCAAGCTCAAGAACAAGTGACCGACGAGGCACCGGCCGGCCCCCCGCCGGCCCCGGCCAAGCCCGCCCAGCCCCGCAACCCGCTGCACGGGCTCACGCTGGAGGCCATCGTCACCTCGCTGGCCGACTGGTACGGCTGGGAACACCTGGGCGAGCTCGTTCCCATCCGCTGTTTCCAGATCGACCCGAGCGTGGGCTCCAGCCTCAAGTTCCTGCGCAAGACGCCGTGGGCGCGCGAGAAGGTTGAGAGCCTTTACCTCTTCATGCTGCGCGAACAACGCCGCGAGCAGCAGCAACAACAGCAGCCTCCCCAGGAATGAAGGTCCGACTCGCGCCCTCGGGCCTCGACTTCGAGACCGAACCGGGCACCACGCTCCTGAAGGCGGCCGAGGCCGCCGGCATCGAACTGCCGAGTTCCTGCAGAAACGGCACCTGCCGCACCTGCATCTGCCGGCTGATGTCGGGCCGCGTGCGCCACATCATCGAATGGCCCGGCCTGAGCGTCGACGAAAAAGACGAAGGCTGGATCCTGCCCTGCGTGGCGGAGGCGCTGGACGACCTCACGCTCGACGCACCGAAAGCCTTTTCGGTTTTCTAGACCGGTCCGGCAGGCTTGACGGCCGCAGGCATCGCCACCACCAGGCGATCGCGCTGTGCCAGCGACGGGAACAGCTTGAACCACGTCAGCGCCACCAGCATCGTCCCCACGCCGCCCACCACCACCGACCCCACGGGCCCGAGCAGCGCCGCCGTGGCGCCCGACTCGAATTCGCCGAGCTGGTTGCTCGCGCCGATGAAGATCGAGTTGACCGCACTCACCCGCCCGCGCATGGCGTCGGGCGTCTCCAGCTGCACCAGCGTCTGGCGGATCACCACGTTGACCATGTCCGCCCCGCCCGACACAGCGAGCGCGATCAGCGAGACGATGAAGCTCTTGGAGATACCGAACACCACCATGCAGAGGCCGAAGAGCCCGATGGCCAGCAGCAGCGTGCGCCCCACATGCCGCTCGACCGGCCGCCGCGTGAGCGCGATCGACATCACCAGCGCCCCGACGGCCGGCGCACCGCGCAGCAGCCCGAGCCCCCATGGGCCCGTGTGCAGGATGTCCTTCGCATAGATCGGCAGCAGCGCCACCGCGCCGCCCAGCAGCACCGCGAACAGGTCGAGCGAGACAGCACCGAGCACGGGCTTGCGCTTCCAGATGAAGTCGACGCCCGCGAACACCGTGGCGAGCGTGACCGGCTCGCGCGCGGCCGGCGTGTAGGCATAGCGCAGCCGCAGCACCAGCGCGCAGGCGATGACGAAGAACGCGACGCTCGCGCCGTACACCACCGACATGCCCGCCACGAACAGCAGCCCGCCGAGCGCCGGCCCGCCGATGATCGCGCCCTGCATGCCGGCCGAGCTGAAGGCCATGGCCCGCGCGAGCATCGAGGGCGGCACCAGCAGCGGCGTGAGCGCCTGCTGCGCCGGCATCTGGAAGGCACGCACCGCGCCCAGCACCAGCGAGAGCCCCAGCAGCAGGCCGCGCGTGTCGTGCTTCTCCAGCACGGCCAGCAGCAGCACCAGCCCCACCAATCCCTGCACCGCGAAACAGGCGGCCACGATGCGGCCGCGGTGGTGGCGGTCGACGATGTGGCCGGCCAGCAGCGCCAGCAAGAGCGCGGGAACGAATTGGTAGAGCCCGACGAGGCCCAGGTCCCAGGCGCTGCTGGTGAGCTCGTACATGTGCCAGCCGATGGCCACCAGCAGCATCTGCGAGGCGGCGGTTCCGAAGAGCCGCGCCGTCCACATGTGCATGAAGGGGCGCTCGCGCGTCAGGTCGGAAAAGCTGGGTTGAGGGGAGGAAGCGGAGGCGGGAGCGGAGCCGGACATTGTGCGTCGAGGATAGCCGAGGGCCATGAGCCACCCGTTAGCAAGGCGCAATGCCCTGCCTTGCGCGCCCTCTCTACACTCGCTTCCTCCATGACCGCGCCGCCACTGAATCCCATCCACGAAGACGCCCACCTGCTGGTGCTCGAGAAGCCCGCGGGCCTGCTCTGCGTGCCCGGGCGCGGCGAGGACAAGCAGGACTGCCTGAGCGCACGCGCGATGTGCCAATGGCCCGATGCGCTGATCGTGCACCGGCTCGACATGGCGACCAGCGGACTCGTGGTGATGGCGCGCAGCCTCGAGATGCAGCGCGCGCTGAGCGCGGCCTTTGCCGACCGGCAGGTGCACAAGCGCTACGAAGCCATCGTCGACGGTGAAATGCCCTCGCGCGAGGACTGGTCGGTCATCGATGCGCCATTGATGGCCGACTGGCCGCGCAGGCCCCTGCAGAAAACCGACCCAACGGGCAAGCCCAGCCTCACGCGCTGGCGTGCGCTGGCGTCATCGGTGCAGGGAGGTCTCAGCGCGACCCATGTGCTGCTCGAACCAGAGACCGGCCGCTCGCACCAGTTGCGCGTGCACCTGCTGTCGATCGGTCATCCGATTCTTGGCGATGCGCTGTATGGCGATGCCATGGTGCAGGCGCGTGCGCCGCGCCTGCTGCTGCATGCGAGCGAGCTGGCCTTCGTGCATCCGGCGACGCAGCAGACCCTTCGTTTCGAAAGCAAATCGGGTTTTTCGCTCAGCCGCCCTTGACCACGAGCACCGGCATCGTCGCGTCCTGAAGCACGCGCTGCGTGACGCTGCCCAGCAGCAGTTTCTCGATGCCGCTGCGGCCGTGCGAGCCCATCACGATCAGGTCGGCCGCGATGGCGATGGCCGTGTCGACGATGCCTTCGTGCACCACGTGGCCGTCGATCACGCGCTGGTCGCTGTGCAGGCCTTCGGCCGCGAGGGCCGCAACGCCGCGTGCCAGGGCCGCATTCGCGCTCGCGGTGGCGGCGGCCAGGTATTCGTTCTGGCCGAGCGCGTAGTCCGCGCCCACACCGATGAAGGGGTAGTTGTCGATCACGTGAATCAACGTGATGCGGCTCCCGAAAGCCAGTGCGAGGCCACTGGCCTTGCTGACGGCGAGCATGGAAGTTTCAGAACCGTCGATGGGAACCAGGATGTGATTGAACATGGCGGACCTCGCTTTCGTTCGCAGACAGACACGGCTCGAAGTCGAACCGGGTCCCGAATTTAACCGCTACACCGTTGGGTGGCTGTAGGACTCGTGCCAGCGGTACCCAAAGTACCGCCTGCGAGCGTCAATCGCCTTGGAAACCCTGCGATCGGCAAGTGATCACGAGCGTATCGCGGCAACCCGCACCGCCCTCTTCGAGCGGCTGGATCGGCGTCGATTCGTGAATGACGCGTGCATCGTCGAGCACGAGCAGCGTCCACGGCTCGGTCATGGTGAAGCGCTCGCCGCGCCGGCCGTTGGCCTCGAACACGCGCGTCTCGCCGCCTTTGATGCCCTGACGACCGACCAACGCCACGGCCACCAGATCAACGCCGTCGCGGTGCGCGCCTTCTGGGGTCGGGCGACCGATGCCGCCCGCGGTGTCGATGCGAAACTGATGTGCCTCGACGAACCATTTCTGCGGCGCACCGCGCATGTCGCTCGCTGCAGTGCCCAGGCGCTGCAGCAGGCGTTGCCAGACCGGCTGCACGATGGTCTCGGCCAGCATCGGCGCGAACCAGCGCTGCATCCCGCCGTGCAGCGCGTTGTATTCGACCGGCTGCCAGTGCGCGCGGTGCGGTACCTGCTCGAGCACCGCGTTGTCGCCCGCCTCGACGGTGAAGCATGCATGGCGACGCGTGCGGTAGCGGCCGCCGTCTTTCAGGTACTCGTCGGGTGGAAGGTCGTTCCAGTCCGCATGCAATGCCTCGAGTTGCGAGAGCGGCGCGCCGAGCCAGTCGCCGACGCCTTGGGGGCTCAGCACCGCGTAGCCTTGTTCGCGCAGGGCGGCGGGCAGTTCGGCAGGATCGATGAACGGTGGCGTGAAGGCGGCGGTGGTCACGCGGCGACCTTCACATCCTTCCAGAACGCGACGCGGTCGCGAATTTCCTCGGCTTCGGGCTTCGGGTCGGCGTAGTACCAGGCGGCGTCGGTGTGGAGCTCGCCGTTGACCAGCAGCGAGTAGTAGCTCGCGGTGCCCTTCCAGGGGCAGGTGGTCTTGTGGTTGCTGAAGGTGACGTGATCGCGATTGAGCGAACTCATCGGGAAATAGTGGTTGCCTTCGACGAGCACGGTGTCGTCGCTTTCGGCGATGGTGACGCCGTTCCAGGTTGCTTTCATCTGTCTTGGTCTCCAGAGGGAGGGGTGGCGGGGGCGCTGTCCGTTGCGCTGCCGCACGGGGCTTGGGTATTGTGCCGTTGCTTGGTACGGCCGCTTTTTCGTTGGTTGTATGAACCCTATTTGGATGTTTGCTTTCCGAGGCCGGGTCTCGGCCCGGCGGCCGACCTACTTTTCTTTGCTTCGCCAAAGAAAAGTAGACAAAAGAAAGGCGACCCTGCTGTCTGCGTCCCTCCGCTTCGCTGCGGGCAACCTGCGGTGCTCACGTTCCGCGGGGTCTCGCCCAAACTCGCTTCGCTCAAACAAGGGCGAGCCCTGATCCGCGAAACGCTCCGCTCCTCGGCGCATACAGAAGGGTTTTGGGGACCGACACGCCATCGCTGCGCTCGGCCACGGTGCCCTCACCCCAGCCCTCTCCCAAAGGGAGAGGGAGCCAATCCAGGCCGAGTGAAGCAAAGGCCCGATTGCAAGCCGAGCAAAGCGATGGCCCGTTCGTCTCCCCCTCCCCTCTGGCTGCGCCGAGGAGCGCAGCGTTTCGCGGATCAGGGCTCGCAGCTGTTTGAGCGAAGCGAGTTCTGCGAGACCCCGCGAAACGCGAGCACCACAGGTTGCCCCGTAGCGCAGCGAAGGGGTCGCAGACAGCGGGGTCGCCTTTTCTTTGCTTACTTTCTTTTGGCGAAGCAAAAGAAAGTGAGTCGCCTGCCGGGGCGAGACCCGGCCTCGAAAAGCAAACTAGGCAGCCAGCCAGTGAACGCTAAAGAGCTTCTCCGGATCCGTCCAAACCGCCCCCGGTCGGAACCCGGCACGAACAGCCAGCGCACGAAGCCCATCCACAGTGAACTTGTGCGAGTACTCGGTGTGAATAGTCTCGCCCTCCTCAAACCCAAACCGTTCCCCATTCAGAGAAACGCTCTGAGCCCGCCGGCTAACAAGGTGCATCTCGATCCGCTGCCGAGGCGCGTTATAGAACGCCGCATGCGCAAACCCATCCAGATCGAAGTCCGCATCGAGCTCCGTATTGGCACGACGCAAAAGATTCAGATTGAACTCCGCAGTCACCCCTTGCGCATCGTTGTAAGCCGCATGCAACCGCTCCGGCGCCTTCACCAGATCGACCCCAATCAAGAGCCCCCCGCCCCGCAACATCCGAGCCGCCAGCTGCAGAAAAGCCAGCGCCTCGTCAGGCTCGAAATTCCCGATCGTCGAGCCCGGGAAAAATCCGACGCGACGACCGGAACCGGCCAAAGGCGCAGGCAGCACCAGCGGCATCGTGTAGTCCGCAGCAATGGGCTGCACCACAAGCGCCGGATAGTCCGCCTTCAACCGTTCCGCAGCCGCCTCGAGGTGCTCCCCCGAGATGTCGATCGGCAGATAGCGCTTGGGCGTCTCGAGCGCATCGAGCAGCAGCCGCACCTTGGTCAGCGACCCCGCCCCGAACTCCACGATCTCCGCGTTCGGCCCGATCTGCTCGGCGATCTCGCCTGCGCATTCACCGAGGATGCGCAACTCGGTGCGCGTCGGGTAGTACTCGGGCAGCTCGCAGATCCGGTCGAACAACTGCGACCCGGCCACGTCGTAGAAGAACTTGGGCGAGATGCTGCGCGGCGCACGCGCCAGACCCGCCTGCATCTCCCGCCCGAATTCGGACAGCGGCACGACGGCCGCCGGCGAGCGGGATGTCTTCGAGGCAACGAACGAAGAGAGCGACGAAGAAGAAGTTGGATTGCGCATGATCAAAGGTCTTTCGCGAGCCGCAGCCCCGTGAATTGCCAGCGCGCCGCCGGCGGAAAGAAGTTGCGATAACTCGGCCGCGAGTGCCCGGCCGGCGTGGCGACGCTGCCGCCGCGCAGCACCAGTTGCCCCACCATGAACTTGCCGTTGTATTCGGCCGCGATGCCGGGCATCGGGCGAAAGCCGGGATACGGGTCGTACGAGGAACGCGTCCACTGCCACACATGGCCGGTCATCTGCGTGATGCCGGGCGCGTCGAACGCGGCCTCCCACTCGAACTCCGTCGGCAGCCGCGCGCCGGCCCATTCGGCATACGCGGCGGCTTCATAAAAACTCAACTGCGACACCGGCGCATCGGCTTCCATCGGCCGCACGCCGTGCAGGCCGAACACATGCCATTCGGCCGTGCCTTGCTGCTGCGTTCCGAGGTTCAGGCGCGGATCGTCGGATGCGAGCCAGTACGCCGGATGCCGCCAGCCATTCGCCTGCACAGCGGCCCATCCATCGGACAGCCACAGCTCCGCACGCTGATAGCCACCATCGGCAATGAACTGCGCATAGTCGCCGCAGTTCACCAGCCGGTCAGCAATCGCATACGGCTGCAGCAGCGCCTTGTGGCGCGGCGTCTCGTTGTCGAAGGAAAAACCCTGCCCCGCATGCCCCACTTCTGCGATGCCGCCGTGCTGCGATATCCAGCGCACCGCGGGCGGCACGGCGGCCAGCCGCAACGCAGGCCCGCTCGCCGGCTTGTACGCAGGCAACAGCGGGTTGCACGAGAGCGCATGCAGGATGTCGGTGAGCAGCAGCTCCTGGTGCTGCTGTTCGTGGTTCAACCCGAGCGTGACGATGGGCTCGATCACAGCCCAGCCCTGCTCGTCGACGCCACCTTCGAGCATTGCGAGCACCGCTTCATCGACATGCCGCCGGTACGCATGCACCTCGTCCACCGAAGGCCGCGTCAGCAGCCCGCGCTGCGGGCGGGGATGCCGCGGCCCTAGCGCCTCGTAGTACGAATTGAAGAGGTAATGAAATCGCGGATCGAAGGGCTGACAACCCTCGGCATGCGGTTGCAGAAGCACAGTCTCGAAGAACCACGTCGTGTGCGCGAGATGCCACTTCGTCGGGCTCGCATCGGGCATCGACTGGATGCATTGGTCTTCGGCGGAAAGCGGGGCGGCAAGTGCCAGGCTCGTGGCGCGCACTTCGCGAAACCTGTCGCGCAACGTGCTCGCCGCCTGTGTGATCGGCCGGGAAAGCGTCATGGGGTCTCCAGTCGGGTCAGCCGCAAGTTTTAGCCCATAGGGGTCGGCGCAGTCCGTAGGACAAAACGCCGCAGGGCCGCCGCCGGAAAGTCGACGGGCAGCCACTGTGGCACAAGATGGCGGGGTGTGCAGGGCGGCTGCGTATCATCCGTTCGATGCAAACGAACACCTCCCCGGCCAGGCCCAAGGTCGTCATCGTCGGCTGCGGATTCGGCGGACTCGAGGCGGCTCGCAAGCTGCAGCGCGCCGACGTCGATGTCACCGTGATCGACAAGACCAACCACCACCTGTTCCAGCCCCTGCTCTACCAGGTGGCCACCGCCGGGCTCGCCGCGCCCTCCATCGCGGCGCCGGTGCGTTCGCTGTTTCGCAAGCAACCCAACATCACCACGCTGCTGGGCGAAGTGAGCGCCATCGATCCCGCAGGCCGCACCGTACAGCTGGCCAGCGGCGCGAGCGTGCCTTACGACCACCTGATCGTCGCCGCCGGCGCCACGCACAGCTATTTCGGCCACGACGAATGGGCGCCCATAGCACCGGGCCTGAAGACGCTGGCCGATGCCTTCGAGATCCGCCGCCGCGTGCTGCTGTCGTTCGAAACCGCCGAGACCACCACCGACCCCGCGCTTCGCCGCGCCCTGCTCACCTTCGTGGTGATCGGCGCCGGCCCGACCGGCGTCGAAATGGCCGGCACGCTGGCCGAGATCGCCAAGCACACGCTCTCGGGCGAGTTCCGCCACATCGACCCGAGCAGCTCGCAGGTGCTGCTCGTGGAAGGCGGCCCGCGCGTGCTGCAGGCCATGCCCGAATCGCTGAGCCAGAAGGCGCTCGAGCAGCTCGAGAAACTGGGCGTCGAAGTGCGGCTGAATGCGCGCGTCACCGCCATCGACACCACCGGGCTCGAAGTGCAGACCGGCGGCGGCGCGGACGGCGCACCGGTCGCGAGCTACCGAATCGATAGCAGCTGCGTGGTCTGGGCCGCGGGCGTCGCGGCCTCGCCGCTCGGCCGCATGCTCGGCACGGCCACCGGCGTCGAATGCGACCGCGCGGGCCGCATCAAGGTCGAGCCCGACCTGAGCCTCGCGGGCCATCCCGAAATCAGCGTGGTGGGCGACCTCGCGGCCGCCATGAGCCACGCACCCGGCAAGCCGCCCAAGCCCGTGCCCGGCGTGTCGCCCGGCGCCAAGCAGATGGGCCGCGCCGCGGCATCGAACATCCTGCGCCGCATCGCGGGCCAGCCGACGGTGCCGTTCCGCTATGCGGACTACGGCAACCTCGCGACCATCGGCCGCAACTCGGCGGTGGTGGACCTGGGTACGCCCTTCGGCCCGCTGCGCTTCAGCGGCCGGCTCGCGTGGCTGTTCTGGCTGTTCGCGCACGCGTACTTCCTCATCGGCTTTCGCAACCGCGTCGTCGTGATGATGGACTGGGCGGGCGCGTACTGGAGCTTCCAGCGCAATGCGCGCGTGGTCGCCGACGTGCAGGGCAAGAGCGAGTCCTGAAGCAGGAGCCGGGGCCATGTTGTCGCTGATCTGGTGGATCGCCATTCATACCGTCGAAGCGCTCTTCCTGCTCTGGGTGCTGCGCTGGGGCGGTGCGGAGCGGATCGAGGGCACATGGGCCTCGGGATTCATCAGCGGCTTCGCGCCGCGCTGGAACGCCGAGGGGCTGCGCATGGCGGCGCTGATCCTGCTGGTGTTCTGCGCGATCACCTTCGTCGTGGGCCTGTTCATGCCCTCGCTACGGTGCTGGAGCAGCGGCGCCTGCTGAGCGCCGCCGCTACCGGCATCAGGTCCCGATCACACCGCCGTCGTTCTTCGTGATGACCACGGTGGCCGAGCGTGGGCGCCCTGCGCCGTCGGGCCATTTCGACACAGCCAGCGGACGGTCCGGATCGCTGCGCTCGTTGGCCGGCTCGCCCGGATGCTGGATGTTGATGAACAGCGTGCGCAGATCCGGCGTGGCCGTGAGGCCGGTGATCTCGCAGCCGGCCGGGCCGACCAGGAAGCGCCGGATCTCGCCCTTCGTCGGGTCGCAAGCCAGCATCTGGTTGTTCGGCAGGTTGCTGTAGTCGCCCTTGCCGAGCGTGGAGGTCGACACGTCGGTCTCGATCCACAGCACGCCGCGCGCGTCGACCATCAGGCCGTCGGGGCTGCCGAAGGTGTCGCCCTTGATGTTGCCCTGTGCCTCGTAGCGCGATTGCTTCGGGTCGCCCGCGAGCACGAGGTGGTTCCACGCGAACTTGGTCGCGTCGAGGTCACCGCTTTCCTTCCAGCGGATGATCTGGCCCATCGTGTTGTTGGAACGCGGATTGGCCGCGTCCATGAAGGGCTGGCCCGGCGCGCCGCGGTTGCTGTTGTTGGTGAGCGTGCAGTAGACCTCCTTCGTGAGCGGATCGACGGTGGTCCACTCGGGACGGTCCATCTTGGTCGCGCCCAGCAGGTCGCTCGCCTGGCGTGCCTTGATGAGCACGTCGCCCTGGCTCGCGAAACCCTTGTCGGCCACGAGCCCGTTCCGGCCCTGCACGAGCGGCAGCCATTCGCCGGTGCCGTCCACGTCGAAGCGGCCGACGTACAGCGTGCCGTGGTCGAGCAGTTCGCGGTTGGCCGCCGCGCCGCCGGGCTGCACCTTGTCGCGGCTCACGAACTTGTAGATGTATTCGAAGCGCGAGTCCTCGCCCATGTAGACGACGGCGCGGCCATCGTTGGTGAGCGCGGTGGCGGCGCCTTCGTGTGCGGCGCGGCCCATGGCGGTGCGCTTGCGCGGGGTCGATGCCGGGTCCTGCGGATCGATCTCGACCACCCAGCCGTAGCGGTTCGATTCGTTCGGGTGCCTGGCTACGTCGAAGCGCTCTTCGTGCTCGTGCCAGCGGTACTTGGCGCCGTTGCCCTTCTTGATGCCCCAGCGCTTCTGGTGTGCGTCGGGCGTGTCGGTGCCTTCGAAGTAGTCGGCGAAGTTTTCTTCGCAGGTGAGGTACGTGCCCCACGGCGTCTGGCCGTTGGAGCAGTTGTTGTAGGTGCCCAGCACCTGGGTGCCGGTCGGGTCGCCCGCGGTGCGCAGCATCGGGTGGCCTGCGGCGGGGCCGGTGAGCGTCATCGGCGTGAGCGCGGTGATGCGGCGCGCGAAACGCGACGGCAGCACCTGCGACCACTTCGCGCCCTCGCGCTGCAGTTCGATGACCGACACGCCATGCGCGTGCATCGACTTGCGCACCTTCTCGGGCGTCCAGGTCTTCATGCCGTCGGTGTGCAGCAGGCCGTCGTCGACGTATTCGTGGTTCAGCACCAGCAGGCCGCGGTTCGATCCGTCGAGCGGAAAGAAGGCCATGCCGTCGTGGTGCATGCCGGCCTGCAGGGCCTGTTCGTCGGCGGTGTTGGAGCCGTCGGTCTTGAAGGCGGGCATGCGGCCCGCGATGCCGGTGGCGTCGCCCCAGCGGTAGATCACCTGCGCGCTGTAGCCCTCGGGCACGACGACGCGGTCGACGGCCGCCATCGGCACGCTCTTGAAGCCGATGGCACGGCCCAGCGCGCTCACCGACGAGCTGCTGCCGGCGGTGGCGCAACCCGCCAGCGTGCCGGCCGCGAGCGGCCCGAAAAGCCCGGCCACCGCCGCCGCGAGACCGCCGCGCACGAACACCCGGCGCCTGGGGTCGGACACGTCGTGGATCGTGGGGTTCGTGGAGGGATTGGAATCCTCCATCTGCTCGAAATCCTTGGCCATCTCTCTGATCTCTTGTCATGTGGGTTATGAGAACTTTCGATGTTCACGCCCACACGTGAAGGCCCCATGACAGCCAGCTGAAAGCTCAGAAGAGGTGATCGCTCCAATGCGATTCACGCTGGCTCTTGCGCCAGTCCCACGGCGGCACCGGCTTCGCATCGGCCCAGAGCCCCAGGTGCCGCGAGCGGGCGCTGTCCTGCAGTTTGAAGAGCCCGCCGCCACGCTTGGTCGCAATCTTGTTGTAGTCGTACACCCAGGCCCAGCCGTCGGACACCATGCGGCTACCGGCGTCCTCGCCGTTGCACGACACATCGGCCACCGTGCGGCCGTAACGGTCGGTGTCGCGTTCGGTGATGACCGCTTTCTCGGCGTAGCAGAGGCGGCTCAGCGCCTGCCGGCTGCGCTGGCCGTAGGGCTGCTTTTTTTCAGGGGCGTCGATGGCGGCGATGCGCACCCTGATCTGCTCGTAGGCACCGATGCGGCCGCAGCGCGCGGTGAGCGTGTCGCCGTCGGTCACGCCGACGATGAGGCAGTTGCGCGACGACGCGGCATGCGCCAGCGGCGGGATGGAAAGGCCGAGGAAAAGAAGCAGGAAGACCGGACGAAAGCGCATGCGGGAAGGGAAAGGAACGGAACACGGGGCGCCGATTCTCGGCGCGAAGTGCTCGCCCAGCCCTGCGGATGCATTTGTTTTCGTCTTTGCTGAAGGCGCTAGCGCAGCACCTTGCCTTTCGCCGCGTGTTCGCGGTCAGAACGCGTAGCTCAGCGTCGCCACCGCGTTGCGCGGCGTGCCGAAGTAGGCCTGCCCGTCGATGTTGCTGTAGTACTTCTTGTCAAAGAGGTTCTCGATGTTCAGCTGCAGCGCCAGCTTGGGCGTGAAGGCGTAGCGAGCCATCAGGCTCACGACCGCGCGCGAGCCTTGCTGGTAGCGCAGGTCGACGTCGCCCACGCTGTACGCGTAGTACGTGCGGTTCTGCCAGTTGACGCCGCCGCCCAGCGTGAGCCGGTGCCATTCGCCGGGCAACCGGTAGGTGGTGAACAGCGTGGCCTGCGTGGTCGGCATGGTGGTGTTGATGTGGTCGCCGTTGCCTTCGCGGCCCAGCGTGCGCGCGATGCCTGCGCTCAGCTGCCAGCCCGGGGCCAGCTCGCCCGACACCTGCAGCTCGATGCCCTTGCTGGTCACGCCGCGCGCGCCGTAGTAGGCGCCTTCGGTCGAGTTGGGCACGAGCCTGGTGCCGTCGCGCTGCGCCACGTTTTCCTGCTCGGCGCGGAACACGGCGATGGAGGTGTTGAGCTTGCCGTTCAAGTGCTCGCCCTTGAGGCCGATCTCGTAGCTCTTGCCGGTCACCGGGTCGAGGTACGAACCGGTGGCGTCGCGGTAGTTCTGCGGCTGGAAGATGTCGGTGTAGCTCGCGTACACCGAATAGGTGTCGCCCAGGTCGTACACCAGGCCCGCGTAGGGCGTGAATACCTCGTGCTTGCGGGTGGTCGGGGCGTCGGCGGTCAGGCGCGTGGAGCGCCAGCTGTTCTGCCTGCCCCCCACGATGAGCTTGAGCGAATCGGCCAGCGACAGGCGCGCGGCGCCGTAGTAGCCGGTCTGGCGCGTCTTGGTGATGCCCGAGACCTTCAGCGGCTCCCACGTCGGTTCGGCGAACGAGCCATCCCAGGCGTAGAAGTTGCCGGTGCTGGGCAGCGCGCTGGTGCGCGGATGGTTGGCCTCCACGTAGCGCGACTGGCTGTTGGTGACACCCACCACGAGCTCGTGCGTGCGGCCCAGCAGCGTGAAGGGGCCGGTGGCCTGCAGGTCGAGGCTGTTCTGGCGGAACTCGTGCTCGAAGTAGCCGGGCAGCGAGCCCAGGCCGCGACCGGTGAGGCGGTCGAGGCCGCCGAAGAGGTACAGCAGCTTGGCGTTCTGGTGGCTGTCGCGGTGCGAGGCGTTGGCCTTGAGCTTCCAGCCGTTGTCGAACTGGTGCGTGAGGTTCGCGAAGGCCGTGGTGGTGGTCGTGTCCCAGTGGGTCCACGGCGTGCCGATGGTCTTGGAGCGGTCCCAGCGCGTGGCCGTGCCGTCGCTGAAGGTCAGCGGCAAGCCGCCCCAGGTCGACGACGTGGGCCGGGTGGCCTGCGACTCGATGCCCACGCTCAGCGTGGTGCTCGGCGAGAGGTCGGCATCGACCACGCCGTACAGCACGTGCTTGCGGCCGTGGTACATGTCGATGAAGGAGTCCCGGTCTTCCGTCATGCCGATGATGCGGGCGCGCACGCGGCCGTCCTTGGTGACCGGCGTCTGCAGGTCGACCGTGCCGCGGCGCAGGTTCCACGAGCCCAGCGCGAGCGACGCGCTGCCGGCGAACACCTTGCTGTCGGCGTGCTTGCGCACCAGGTTGACCGAGGCCGACGGGTTGCCCGCCCCGGTGAGCAACCCGGTCGAGCCGCGCACGACCTCGATGCGGTCGTACAGCACCGGGTCGTTGGTGGAGGCGCCGAAGAAGTCGGTGGTGACCGTGGTCGGCACGCCGTCGTACTGGTAGTTGTCGATGTAGAAGCCGCGCGCGTACAGGTCGGTGCGGTCGCTGTCGGAGCTCACGGCAAACACGCCGGGCACGTTCTGCATGGCCTGGCCGAGCGACAGCAGGTTCTGGTCGTCGATCTGCTGGCGCGTGATCACGGTGACCGACTGCGGCGTCTCGCGCGGCGAGAGCGCGAGCCCCGTGGCCGCCGCCGTGGCGCGCGTGGTGTACGCGCCGGTGCCTTCGGTGGTGCCGCTGCGATCGGCCTCGGCCGTCACGGTGACGGGCGCGAGCGTGTCGGTGCCGACGGCTCCCGCGGCAGGCGCACCGGCCTCGCGGCGGTTCAGCGTGTAGCTGCCGTCGGTGCGCGCCACCACCTGCAGGCCGCTGCCCGCGAGCAGGCGCTCGATGGCTTCACGCGCGGTGTAGCGGCCCGATACCGCGGGGCTGCTGCGCCCCTGCGTCAGCGCGGGGTCGAACGACAGCGCAATGCCGTTGCCGGCCGCGAAGCTGGCGAGCGTGCGTCCCAGCGGGCCGGAGGGAATGTCGTAGGCGCGGGACGCGGCGGCGTCGAGCGACGACGACGCCTGCGCGAAGGCCGGCCCTCCCGCGCCGGCCAGGCCGCCGAGGGCAAGCGCCATCAGGGCATGGCGAAGGACGGTGTTCAGGCGGCGCTCTGCGAACGGGCGCAAGGCGGACGGGCGGGATGCGGACATGGAGGCGGGCCTTTCGGTTGGGCAGCGGTGAGTTCTTCACCCTCCTTGCCAGCCGAAACGAAAAAAAGTCTCACCCCCGGGTCGAAATATTTTTCGAAGCGCCTGTCGCGTCTTCTTGTGCTGCCGCACGCGGCACGAGCGTGACCCAGTAGCCGCGCAGGCGCGTCGCCGCGTCCACCGGATAGGTCGACACCAGCATGCGCAGCACGCCGTCGGTGTCGGCCAGCGGAAAGGCGCCCGAGATGCGCAGGTCGGCCACGGCCGCATCGCAATGCAGCACGCCGGGGCGGTAGCGCGACAGCTCCGCGGCAAAGTCGGCCAGCCGCATGCCGTCGGCGAGCAGCATGCCCTGCGTCCAGGCCAGCACGGAGGCGTCCGCTGGGCTGAAGTCTTCGATGCCGTCGGCCGTGAAGCGGGCCTGCTGCCCCGCCGGCAGCACGCGCGCGGCGGCGCGGTCGGGCGTGATGCGCACCGCGCCTTCGAGCACGGCGATGCGGGTCGCGCCGCCCGCTTCCTTGCGCACGCCAAAGCGCGTGCCCAGCGCCTCCAGCGTGCCGCCGGCGCTGGCCACGCGGAACGGGCGGTGCGCGGCGGCGGGGTCGGGCGCGGTGGCGATGAAGATCTCGCCCGCATGCAGCACGATGAGACGCTGCGTGCCGTCGAAGTGCACATCGACCGCGCTGGCGGTGTTGAGCGTGAGGCGGCTGCCGTCGGCCAGCCGCAGTTCTCGGCGCTCGCCGGTGCCGGTGTGGTGTCCGGCCATCCAGCCGCGCTCGCCAGCCATCTCGACCGCCTGCCAGCCGAGCCAGCCGGCGGGCACGACCGCGAGCAGCGCGGCCAGCCGGCCGAGGGTGGCGCGGCGGTTGCCCCCATTCCCGCGCGCGGGCCGCGCGAGCGAAGACATGGCGAGTGCCGGTGGCAGGCCACCGAGCTTGTTCATCAGCAGCTCGGCGCGCGCCCAGGCGCGGGCGTGGTCGGGGTGGCTCTGGCGCCAGCGCTCGCAGGCGCGGCGGTCTTCGTCGGTGACGGCGCTGTCGTGCAGCCGCATCAGCCATTCGGCGGCTTCGTCAAGCACGCGGGGCGCGAGCGTCGATGTTTCGAACTTGAGGGCGCTCATTCCATGACTGCCAGGCACCCGCGAAAGCCTTGCTGCATGTAGCGCTTGACCGTGGCGAGCGACACGCCCAGCTCACGGGCGATGTCTTCGTACTTCATGCCGTCGAGCTGCGACAGCAGGAAGGCCCGGCGCGCGAGCGGCTTGAGCGCGTCGAGCATGGCGTCGATCTCGTGCAGCGTCTGCAGGATCACCAGCCGCTGCTCGGGCGACGGCGCCTCGGGTTCGGGCATCACGGCCAGCGCCTCGAGGTAGGCGCGCTCCAGCGCCTGGCGCTGGTACCAGTTCACGAGGATGTTCTTGGCCACGCTCGTGAGGTAGGCGCGCGGCTGCGCAATGACCTCTGGGTTGCGCGCCGTCAGCAGCCGCGCGAAGGTGTCCTGCGCCAGGTCGGCCGCGTCACACGAGTTGCCGAGCTTCTTGCGCAGCCACGACTGGAGCCAGCCGTGGTGGTCGCTGTAGAGGGTGTGGACTTGCTGGAAGGCGGCTTCGGCAGCGGACATGGCGGGCGGCACGGTGAAGCGCGCCGCGATAAGTGCGCTCCAATCGGTGTGATAACTGAGCGCTGATCCGATTTCACGGGTTGCAACCGAATTACGCCTGGAGCGAATGGTAAGGGCCGGGGCGTATGCTCGGTCCAATGCAACGTGTCATCCATCTGATCGAGGCCCTCCAAGGCGCCGGCGTTCCCGTCCCGCCGTTCCCTTGCGTTGAGCCGGTGCCCGTCAAGCTTGGCGGTCGCCCTGCTTTGGCAGAGAGTGACATCGAGGCCAGGACAGATGCCTACGAGACTCGGGTCGAGGCATGGCGCCAAGAGGTGATTGCGCTGCACCGGCTCCACTTTCCCGAGCCGCGACGGTGACCACAGCGTCCCATGGCCACGCTCGTCGGACATGCCTCCTGGGCTGAAAAGAGCCTGATCGACTGCGGCCGCTTCTACCCCCCGGACTGCAAGACGCCCGAAGCGCGCCTGCGCTACTACGCCAGCGTCTTCCCCCTGGTCGAGGTCGACAGCAGCTACTACGCGATCCCCTCGCCGACCAACGTGCACAACTGGGCGGCCCGCACGCCCGACGACTTCGTCTTCAATTTCAAGGCCTTCCGCTTCTTCACAGGGCACCAAACTGACGTCGCAGTGCTGCCCCGAGGGGTGAAGGAACTGCTGCCAGGCCGGAAGCGGCTCCTCTATCGCGAAACCGCCGATGAGGTGAAAGATGCCCTCTGGACTGCCTTCAACCAGGCGCTGGAGCCGGCACGGCTCACACGCAAGCTCGGGCTGATTCACTTCCAGTTCCCTCCATCCGTGGTGCCGTCACCGCGCGTAACGGCCCACCTGGAAGCCATCCGAGAAAAGCTGCCCCAGGATACGTTCAGCGTTGAGTTCCGGCACAGCAGCTGGTGGGACGGCACAAGGCGCACGGTCGAGACGCTGGCCATGCTGCGCGCCCTGGGTGCGGTGCACACGGTGGTCGACGGGCCGCGGGGCGCGGACAACTCAGTGCCGCCGGTCTGGGAGGTCACGAACCCGAACTACTCGCTGGTGCGCCTGCACGGCCGGAACGCCGAGACCTACAACGCGCCCGTGGCGTCGGCGGCCGAGAGGTTCTCCTACGAGTACAACGACGCCGAGCTCAAGGGCATCGTGGCCGAGGCCATCAGACTGGCCTACAAGGCGCGGCACGCTCACATGATCTTCAACAATTGCGACGAGGACAGAGGCATTCGCAACGGCATCACCGCGATGAAAATGCTGGTCCAGTACGGCAATGGGCAGCGCCCCGACCTGAGCAAGCCCTTTCACCCGAATGGGGTGCTGCCTAGTCTCTCGTCTGACGAGATCTCCGCAGCTTTACGCCAGTTGCCGGAGCCCGCAGACGGCGGGCCGTTGATTCGGGAGGTCGAGGTCGACGCCGAGCGCGTCGGTCGCGTGCGAGTCACGTTCCGATTGCAGGAAGCCAGGCATCACAAGAGCAGCCACATGTTCTGGAGCGCTTGCTTCGCCCTACCGATCTAGCCCTGGTCCACGAGCTATTGCTCCGGCTCCATCAGCCTGGACACCCCAGACGCACTGTCGGCAATTACATATCCCTCTTTGCGAACATCGGTCAAACGCAGGAGGGTGACGGGGGATGGCGAGGGTGGAAACCAGGCGGTGTAGTTGAGTCGAATCAACAACGCCAGCCTCCGTAGCTCCAGAGCGACCCGGTCCGCGTCGAGCAAGCCGCTCAGCGAGCTTCCCGAGGTCATCGCCCCAAATGCCGGCATAACTACGCGCGAGCCGATCTGAACCGGTACGTTGACATTCTTGCGTCGCAGCACTTTCAGTTCGCTAGGACCCGGCCGACGCACCATCCTGGCATTCGTCCGGCTCATCTGGTGATGCAGTTGTGGCCAGTTGCTATCGACAATCCGCACCAACTCCTCCCGCTGCCAAACCGAGGGCGTGGCATGGTGAAGAACGTCGATGAAATACGCGTTGCCGCCCTCAACACGGAAGAACAGCACGTCGTCCGACCGAGCAACGTAGCCGTTCCCGTCAACTGTGGCCAGCGGACTCAAATGCAGATGGTGGATGCCCCAATGCACCAAGAGATCGTCTTTTTTCCTCGGCTGCTTCGCCAGCTTTGACAGATATGCCTCCACTGACAGGCCGCCCCGAAGACGATGAATGACTTCAGCAAGTACCGGATTCTGAGATTGAGGGCCAGCCTGGAGCTCCCTGGACAAATAGACCTTGTAGCCACGCACCGGTACCAGGCGACTCTTGAGGTCGAGGAGGTGTAGATATCGACGGAGTGCATTGTCATCAGCCTCGTCGACGTAGCCGTATTGCGCAAGCTCAGCCCTCACCAACTGGTCATGGTCTTCCTCGAAATTCATGTAGCAGTGCATCCATCCCCCGTTCGCGTCAAAACAGTCCCGCAGGCTCAGACTCTCTGTCCCAACTGTAGATGATCAGCTCTTGACGCTCGGCCCGGTTCGCGCCGCCGCCCACGGTGTAGTCGATAGCCAGGCTCTCCATGCCGAAGCCCTCGAAACACCGCCTGATATCCGGGTGGTCGTTGAGGCTGATGATGGCCTTGCCCTTGAGCTGGCGCAGCTTGGAGGCCATCAGCTCGTATTGGCCCCACTCGAAGGGCACGCCGTAGCCCTCGGTCTCCCAGTACGGCGGGTCCATGTAGAACAGCGTGTGCGGCCGGTCGTAGCGATCCAGGCAGGTGGCCCAGTCGAGCTGCTCGATGTAGGCGCTGGCCAGGCGCAAATGGGCCGCGCTGAGGTTCTCCTCGATGCGCAACAGGTTGATTGCTGGAGCGGTGGTGGCCGTGCCCCAGGTCTGCCCCTGGACGCGGCCGCCAAAGGCCTGCTGCTGCAGGTAGAAGAAGCGAGCGGCCCGCTGGACGTCCGTGAGCACCTCGGGTGGCGTGTCCTGCGTCCATTTGAAGATCTGCCGGCTGGATAGCGCGTATTTGAACTGGCGGACGAACTCCTCCAGGTGGTGCTTCACGACCCGGTACAGGTTGACCAGGTCGCCGTTGACGTCGTTGATGACCTCCACCTCGGCCGGGTGCCGCAGGAAGTACAGGGCCGCGCCCCCGGCGAACACTTCCACGTAGCACGAATGCGGCGGGAAGCGGCCGAGCAGCAGGTCAGCCAGGCGGCGCTTGCCTCCCAGCCAGGGGATGATTGGTGAAGACCTCATGAGGCGCTCTTTCAGTTGAAAGGCGCTCAGGGCGCTCGGGTGTGGGGCTCGTGGCCCGCAGGGTGTTCATGGCCCCACAGCGGGGGCATTTGATGACCAAGTGGGAGAACACTCCCACGCCTAGCTTCCGGCGGCATGCGCCGCATCTGATTTCTTCCATTTGCAAGCCCATTTCCGTATTTGGAATCTTTGGTAGGCTCGGTCCCGCTCTGTACAGGGTGGGCGGGCCTTGCCGGCTTGCAGGCTCGTTCTGCATGTTGGGGCCTGGGGAGGTGTTAGCGCACCCGACCAGGTCGCCCGTTCTTTTGTCGTTGCTGTGGCCCTCCTACGCCGCGCGCCTGGCGCTCAGATGAAGACCTCGATCACGTCGAACGCCGGCGCCGACCCAGTGATGGCGCCGCCCTGCAGGTAGACGGTCGCGGCAGAAGCCAGGCCCAGCGGGTTGCGCACCCGCATCTGGCCACCGCCAGGCAGTGAGACTGTCGCCGTGCCATCGGGGAACACGTCCGAAACGACCCCGAACAGGAGCGGGTCGGTAGCGAGCAGCTCGGCCATGCCGAGGTAGAGGGAGGCGGTCATTCGAAATGCCTTTCAACGCGCACGGCCTGGCGCACCTCACTCGGCCCTGCACGAACGGTGACCGCGCGCACCAAACCGCGCCAGGTCTCGGTGGGCTCGACCACCTCCAACAGTTGGTTCACACGAAGGACACCGGGCAACGTGCCGCCGGTCAGGATCGGCAACGACATCGAGGCCAGGGCCTGCGTCCCGCCCGCGCCCAGGATCGAACGGCCGCGCTCGACAGCCGCCACGTGGTCCGTGATGAGGTCATCAACCTGCTGGGGCGCCTGCACGATGCCCGCAGTGCCGCCCCGCACGACGCGGCGCCCGACGCCCTGGGTGGCCCCGCCGAAAACGTAGACGGCCTCCCACAGAGGCTGTTCGTCGGGGTCGTAATCGTCGGCCGCAAGTGCGTGGCTGGCGATCGATACGTCTGGCGTGACCGAGGCCGAGTCCCACTCCCAGGGCAGGGTTGCGTAGCGGGGCATGAACTGCAGCGTGGGCTCGGTCGGATGGCTCTGCAGGACCGCGCCCACCGCCTCGGCGACCCGCACGGCAGCGGCAAGCGGCTTGCCCCGGAAGCTCCATGCGCCCGCCGGCAGGAGCCAGTCGGGGATCTGCCAGTCCACCGCGATGTCGGTGAACTGCAGTGCCGCGGTCACTACCTGTTGCGCCGTGGCCGGTGCGTTGTTGAGCCAGATCTGGTCGGCCATGCTGGTGGCACCTGCGAGTGCCGACACACTGCGGCCGACGATGCGGGCACGGCGCAGACCAGGCACGCGCGAGCGGCCCGCCGGCGAGATGGCGAAGACCCAAGGCAGGCCGTCCACGGTGACTCGCACTAGGGTGGGCGGACTGTTCAAGGGGAACATGTCCATCAACCCGAGCGGGCCGGTCGCGGTCAGCTTCCAGTGAGGCATGCCGACGTCGGCCTCTATCGTCACGTCTTCGAGCGGCACCCGTTCGAGCGAAGGAAGCATGACGGCTTCCATGTAGTGGGTAGTCATGTAGACCCTCAGCAAAGGGATGAAAAGCGGCGGCTGGCCAGGCTCGCCGCCGTGGCCCTCGCAGACGAAGATCAGGTTGGTCGAGTACTTCTGCTTGTCGCGAAAAACCAGCGCGGTCGACGGGACGTAGCACGGCGTGTCGATCGGCGGCTCGACGACTGAGTGCCCTGGCAACGGATACATGGCCGCTTGCCAGCGCGACATACGTCCGACGTCGACCTGCAGCGCTGCTCCGAAGCCATCACGGTGGCGCGCCTGGAGGCGCAGCGCTTCCTGCCACCGTGACCGCACACCGCGCAACAGTCGAGTGGCCTCCTGGTGCCGCACACCGACTGGCGCCGTCGCCAGGCGCTCAGCCTCCTGCCACCGCGCACCGACGCCGCGCTGTGCCCGGCCGGCTTCCTGGTAGAGGTTCCTTGTCGAGGCTTCCAGCTGCAGCGCCGCCTGGTAGCGCGCCTCGGCCGATGCACGATTGCGCAGCGCGTCTTGCCATGTCGACGTGACGCTTCCGGCCGCAGATGTGGCCCTCTGCCAGGTGGCGACACGTCCAACGCGTGCGCGATCGGCGCCCTGGTGCCGGGCTACCGCTCCACCGTCGACCTGCCTGGCTACTTGCCACCTGGCGGAGACCTTTCCAACGAGAGATCGAGAAACAGCGCTGTCATAGCGCACCGCGCCGAACAGCATGAAAGCGGGCAAAGCGATGCTGCCGCTTGCGGTCGCGGTCGGCGGCCGTGTCGTTGTCGCCGTGCCAAGGACGACGAACGAAGGCAGCGCAATGCGCCCCGATGCGTAGACGGCATCGCTCGGCACTGCAACGTCATTGCCGAAGACGAGCTCGACCGGCGAGCCGGAGAGCGGCGGTCGGTCGAAGACAAGATCGTTAGGCACCGAGGATCACCGTCCCGAGCAGGAACTTGCCGCCGGCATAGATCTGGCCCTCGGGATCGCCCGGTGCCGGGTCAACCATGGTGATCTTGACCTGTCCGCTGCCAGACGGACCGGTCACCGTGAAGTCCTCGACCCATACGCCATCGGCAGTTTCGAGGCGCCCCCAAGTTGCGACGCCGCTTCCCACCGCCATATCCCCGGCCGGGTCGGCCTGAGCGAGCACGAGCATTCCGCCGCTGACGATGCCTTCGGGGTCGGCCAGGATGGCTGCAGCAAGCAGCGTGGTTTCGGCACCGCCTGCGCCCGGCTTGGCGCCGGCGTAGATCTTGAACTTCGCGCCGGTGCCCATGTAGCTCATGAGAGCCGTCAGCATGAAGTCGATGGCGAGCACGTTCATGCGACCAGCTCCACCCCGCCGCCCGCCACCGTCAGGTTGTCCGCCACCACGGCCCGATAGTTGTGCGCATGGTCGTAGGCGATGACGGTGTAGGCCTCGGCCGAATCGATGTTCGTGAAAACATAGCTGCCGGTGGTCGCGTCGCTCCAGGTCTCGCCAACGGTGGCGCCGTCGCGCTCTCGGATCAGCCGCACTCTGCTACGCAGCGGCGTATTCGTCGGCGTGTGCTTTTCCTTGACGGTGCCGATCAGCCGCGCCTCGGCGCCGAGGATGTTGAAGTTGCGGTAGAGCCGCTGGTTGAGTACGGGAACCACACCCGAGAACGACGCCGCGGCCGGGGCTATGGGCAACGGCAGCACCGCCTTCAGCACCACCGGCCGGGTCTCGTCGGAGAACGGTTCGACCGGCGGCGAGAATGTGCTCTCGTAGAGCCCGCTTCCTCGAATCACCCGCACCTCATCCATCAGACCCGCATAGTCGTAGGCCGCATTGCGCGCCGACACCTGGGCGCCGAGTGCGAAGTAAGAAGGCTGGGCAGTGAACGATGCGGTGTGCGGCACGCTATTTTCGAGCACGCCATCGACGAACAGACGAACGACGCCGCTGCGCTTGGAGACTGCGATGTGATGCCATGCACCCCACAGCGACGACGTGCCGGAGACGATGTAATTCGTCGTGGACCCATTCCAGCCGTAGAAGGACAGCAGGCCTGCAGAGGTCACCAACACCTGCCAGGTCGCTTGACCCGAGAGATAGTGGTCCACCATCACCATCTCCCGCCCGGCGTTGGTCGGCTTCACCCACGCTTCGATGGTGAAATCCCACGCTTCGAAGTAGAACGCGAGGGAGCCGACCATGCTGACGAAATCCCCGTCGCCATCCAAGGCCAGGCACGATCCGCCGAACTTCGAGTCCGCCGTCACGAGCTTCGCGCCGCCGTTCGCCGTCCACGTGTTGCGCATCACGTCGACGATGTCGGTCGAGCCGTTGCTGCCATCGAAATGCAGCAGCGTCACAGGAGGGAAAGCTGCAGCCATCAGCGCCACGGCCCCGTGACATCTATCAGGATCATTCCTGAGTTGGAGGGTGTAGGCAGTTGATTGGGGCCGCCGTTGGAGACCACGAGCCCGAGTAGCTTTCTGCCGGCCAGCTCATCCGTACCGTCGAACAAACCCCGGTGTTGCATCCCACCCAGCCCGCTCTGAGGGATCGAGAGGACGCCAGGCACATCCGCGCGCGGCGCGTCTCCAAGTGGGTACTGCGACATGAACCGACGCGAAACGCGCATCGACCCGTCGATGCGGCTCGGGAAAGCGCCGAGGGTGCTGTCCATGCCGGACACCGTGTTCGTGGACCCCGTGTACGGCACGCAATAGTTCGGGTGCGAGGAACCGACGCCCGTCCAATCGCGCGGCAGGAAATTCATGTTCGACGAAGCCGAATCGACTGTGCCGTAGGTCGGGTATGCGCTGCCCGGGCCTTGCTGGACACCCAGCATGCAGGCGTACGGGTCGCCTCCTGGTCGCAGGGCGATCAAGTCACCGAAGCCGCGTAGATTGCCGATGATGTAGCTGCTGTAGGCGCTTCCATTCGAGACGAAGGACGAGGCGTGATAGAAAAAAATGCGCCCATCGCCCACGATCACCCAGGGCGCCGGCTGCGCCCCAGCGTCTGCCTTCGGCCACCAACCGCCGCCCTCTGCAAAACCCGCAGCCTGCGCCGAGGTCGGGAATCGGCCAGTGCCCGTGTCGATGTCAGACATCGTTTCCATGCCCACGAGACGCGCGCTGGTGCCGTAGCTGTCGTCCACACGCAGAAACATGCGCGTGCTCGCGATGTCCGCGCTCCGATACGCTCCCTTGTCCGCGCCGGACGAGAAAGGCTTCTCCCACCCGAGCGGCGCGATCTTGATCGTGATCGTGCCGGTGTAGGCGCCATCAGGCAGCGCCGTGAGAAACGTGCACGAACTGGCGGAGGGCTTGGTCTGCACCTTCTGCTCGCCGTTCATGTCGGCGAAGCCTGCGGGCCCGCCCGAGACGCCCGCCACAAGGATGACCGCATGTGGGATGGCCGAATGTGATCCCGTCCATGCGAGCGTCGCGACGCCGGCCGCCACGGTCAGCGACGTGATGCTCTTCACGTCAAAGCCATTCTTGAGCACCGCATCAAGCAGCGCGACGAGGGAGCCATTGGCATTGGTCAGTGCCGGCGCATTGGCCATGTCGCTGGTGAACAGCTTCACGCTGGTGTCGACGATTGAGGTCATACAGAGGGTTCGCTTTCAGTTCAGGGGCGGTCTACGCCAATAAGGACCAGGATCTCGAAGCTGTCGTCGTAAACCGTCTCAGCGCCCATTTGCACGGTTCGGGTAGGCACGAAGGGGAAGGTGGCGGCGATCGTGTTGAAGCGGATCACGGCGGCCGCTGGCCAGCCCGAGCCGAAGCCAGCAGCAGGGATCGTCATGTAAGGGACGCCCGATGGCCCTGCTGGCGAACAGTCGACGGCCATGCTCTGGCCAGTGACGATCTGCCCGAGGTGCTCGCCGATCAGGTTGTAGGAGCTGCCGCCGTTGTTGATCTGGATGCGCCACCGTTCGGTGACCGCGCCTTTGTTCGTGACGGTGATCGGATAGTCGATGTCGTTGAAGGTCGCGTCTGCTGCGTTGCCGATCAGGTCGTCCGACCACACACCGGTCCAGGACTGCTGATCGAACAGCAAGGCGACCCGAGCCTTCACGTCCCCCATGCGCAGGCCACTGCTCACGAAGCTGTCGGCGGCTGGATAGGCGTGGGAAACCTTGCCAGCAAAGGCCAGGCGGCCGTCAATGCCAACGTCCGACGTCGTGAGCATGTCCTCGATCCGGTGCTCGATGGTCACGGGCTGCGAGTAGCCGGACACGTCGACGAAGGTCACGGTGCCAGCATCCAGGTTGTGGGTGTAGCCGGTCTCGATCGTCACGCCATCGGCGCCGATGATCTTCACGCGCGAGAGCCGCTCGCGGCCGGTGTCGATCGTCTGCCCGTTGGCCACGGCGACCGCCGCCATGCGCTTCGTGTTGTGGATGACCGCCAGCTCGCCCTTGCGGAAGATCGGCACGCGGCCATCCGCAGGCAGGCGCACCGGATCGATGCCCAGGAGCGTGGCATCCACTGGCAATGTGATGTACGCCACCGCGTTGTAGCGGATGGTGCTGGCGAACACCGGTACCGGCTTCCAGATCTTCCCGTCTGAGCCCACCGCCTCGGCCCGGTACCAGATCGCGCTCTCGTTGCCGGCCGCGGTCACCCAGTCGCCGAATCGCACCTTGCCGACGCCCGTGGCGTAGTCGTAGGTCCCGTGCACGTTGGTGCCGTTGATGAGGCCCGAAGCGTCGGCCGAGACATTGATGGTCCCGCCGTTGAGCTTCGTCGCCAGCAGTTGGAACGACCCAGGAGCGACCGGCGCAATGGGCGTGCGGAAGACCACGTATTCGACCGGCTGGCCGTCCAGGGTCGTGAGCAGGCTGTTGACCACCACCGACGTCGACGCCGAGGCCGGCCAGCTCGTGAGCGATGCCAGGTTCGTGGCGTAGTCGTAGGTGCCGGCCAGGCTAGCGGCGCCGGTGGCCGGATCGAGATCGGTGTACAGACTGCCGGCGCGATCGAAGTAGGTCTTGCCACCCAGGGTGAAGTTCACCGTGCCAGGCACACCGGGCTCGCTGAAGTTCGGCAGTAGCTTGATCGACAGCTTCGGCTGGTTGAACACCTGGCTCTTGGTGCTGCCCGCGCCAGCCACGCGGAAGTTGGCCGTCACCAGTGCCGTCGAGTCGGCAGGCAACGTCGCGTTGAGCACGGCATACGTGTAGCCGGTCAGGGTGTTGCGGTAGAAGCCGGGCAGGTTCGGCGACAGCACAGTGCCGAGGATGCCCAGCGGGTTGACGTCCCATTGCGGCACCGCCACGCTGACCACGGCCTCGGGGAACAGCTTGGCGATCCCCGTGGCATAGACGATGGTGCCGAACGTCACGCCCAGCCCGTCCTTGAGATTGCCGGCCCCGTCGTCGGTCACGGTCTTGTTGGCCGCGAAGTTCTGCGGCACCCACTGGTCGGCGGGTACGCCGCCGGTGGACTGCAGCACCAGGTTCCAGTCCAGCGAGACAGAGCGCGGCGCGATGTTGGTCTTACCGAGGTTGAGCGTGATCGAGCCGTCGACGTCGCGGGCCGGGGCCGGGAAGGCCTTGATGGACGGCTCGCCGTGGCTGTACGTAACCGTGAAGGCCACCGCCGAGGCCGGCAGCGCGTTGGGCTTCACCTCGATGGTGCTGGTGGCATAAGACACCGGGCCGGTCGCATCCCCGGTCAACGCTCCGCTGCCGTTGTCAGCCGCATGGCGCGCCGTCCCATCGTTCCAGTCCACCTCGACGGTGCCGGACTCGGCCGCTTGGTTGTCGAGCGTGAGCTGGACGGAAAGCGCAGCCGGGAGGGTGCCGCTGCGGTCCTTGTAGTTGACTTTCGCTGCCCAAGTGAAGATCACCTCGCTGCCCACGTCTGGCAGCGCGCCCAGCGTGGGCAAGGTGGTGCCAGTCACGAAGTCGACGGTTCCACTGCCGATGCTCGAGCTGGCGCCCGAGAGCCGGCCACCACCATCGTCGGCCAGCTCGTACCAGTTGCCGCCCGCGCGATAGGCCACGCGCATGGAGCCAGGTGCCGGCGGCGGGAGGATGGTGATCGGGTAGTTGATGCGCCGGCTCTCGACCGTCACCGCGATCGAGGTCGAGTCGGCCAGCTCGATGGGCGCCCCAGCTGGCCGGAAGCTGATCGTCTTGTTGCCGGTGATCGCGGGCGCGTCGCTGGCGAAGGTCATCGACCCGCCCGCATAGTTCACGCTGCCGATCGTCAGCGCCCCGAGCTTGAGGCGCCCACCGTCATCGGTGAGCGTGCCGGCGGACGTCGCCACCGACAACGAACCCGGATAGGCCGGGTTGCCGAAGACGATGATGGAGTTGGGCCCGAACGCAACGCCCGTGGTGAGCGAGACGTTGCCGGCGCCCGATGCCACCAGCGTGGTCGAGGAGCCAGCGGCCGAGGTGTCCACGATCGGGATCTCGGTGGTCGCGCTGGGGACGAGCTGGGTGTCGATGTGCTCCACGACGGCCGAAAAGGCACCCATGGGGACGTCGGCAGCAAGCTTCGAGATCCCGTAGAAGCGCGAGGCATTGGCCACGAGCATCTTGTTCATCGCGGCGGCGGTGGCCGTGCGTTCAAAAAGGCGGTTCGCGGCCGTGCCGGTGTAGTCGTTCTTCAGCCCGTCCTTCAGCTCGCACACGCACACCTGTGCCTGGTAGTCGACGAACGAGCCGCCCGTGCTGTAGCTGTAGGTGCGCAGCTCCGTGGACACATCGGACACGCGCACGTACTCGGTTTTTCCGCCACCGCTGATCTGCAGTGTGCCATTGATGGTGGGCGGCGTGGCGCCAGGCCGCTGGAAGATCTGCAGCGATTGCTGCCCCTGCACGTGGTTGGACAGCAAGAAGCCATTGAACTCTTCACCTGGTGCGGTGTAGGCCTCGATCCGGTTCTGGATGCTGGCGCGGCGGTCGAAGAAGTCGCCCGTGTAGAACAGCGCCGCGCTCACGTTCGGATCGGCCGGCGCGCGCGAGATGATGACGACGCCGCCGAGTGCCGTGTCGGTATTCATCGTCTGGATGACCGCAGCGACCTTCATGATCGAGAAGTCGCCCTGGGCACGATCGACGGCCGAGATGTCTTTGAAGATCTTGTTGCTGGCGCCGTCAGCGATGACGTTTGACGTCGGGGCGCCGCCGCCTTCGGGCACGTCGTCCATCACCTGGGTGGCGACGATCTTGATATCGGATTCGAGAATGGTCATGGTCAGACAGTGAAGAAGCGCAGCTCGACGCTGCAGTAGGGGTCTTCGGGCATCAGCTCATCGAAGGCGAAGACGGGCTCGCCGCGGACGGCATTGGTGCCGTCCTCGCCGAGGTCAAACACCACCAGGTACGCGAAGCCGTGCACGGTGAGCGTGAAGATGGGATCGTTCTCCAGCGAGGCCCAGGCCTGCAGCTCCTGCAGCAGGCTGCGCCGCACCCAGGAGCGCCGCTCGTTGCCGACCAAGGTGATGGGACGCCCGGCCAGGCGCACGAAGCGGTCGAGGATCAGAGAGCCAAAGATCGAGTAGCCCTTCTTTTGGGTGAGCGGCGACCAGGTCAGCTCGTCGGTCCAGATCAGATCGTTCGGCAGCTGCTTGTCGGTGCCGGCCAGGGATAGGGTGATGGGCATCAGTACTTCCCCGTTTCACGGCGTGCTTCGCGCAGCGCCTTGACCACGCTTTCCGCGCTCTCGCGGTCCATCCGGGCCTTGGAGCGGCCGCCATCGGTGCGCAGGTCGAGCACCACGGTGCCGCCCTCGGTGGCGCCTTGCCCGCGACCCGTGAATTTGTCGATCGCGTCCTGGAACAGCCGCATGCGGTTCTGCCAGGCGCGGTCGTCAGCTTGGCCTTCCAGCGAGATGGCGCCAGGGTTGCGACGCAGCACATCGCCGTTGACGATGTTGTTCTGCTTAAGGGCTTCCACCACCGCGCGCAGGCTGCCCACGTCGTCAGCAGACAAGGTGCCTGCCTTTCGCTTTTCTTCGAGCTCGAACATCAGCCGGTTGTCCGTGGCGTTCTGGCCGGCGAGCCGCTCCTCGCGCGTGTTGCCAAGATCCGACTGGACATCCTGGTTCGGGCCGATGACGCCGGCGCGTTGGCCGCGGCGATCTTGGCGAGGATCGAGGCCGATCTCTTCGGCCGTCGGTGACTCATCGCCAGTTCGCCCAGAGCTGCGACTACGCCCAATGCCCTCGGCGTTCGACCCGCTTCCACCCGTTGAGCCGGACTGGGCACGCTGGCGTGCCCGGATGATCTCCCTCTCGGTGTTTGCCCAAGACGGCGCCACGCCCTTGTTAGCTTTCGTCGCGGCTTCTGCCGTCTTCTCGAAGGCGATGCGCAGTTGCTCGGCCGTGGCCATGCCGCTTTCCCGGAGCACGTCGTACGCCTCTTTCGTGTTCCTGGCGACACGCTGTAGGTCTTCCTCGGTCTCCAAGCCGAATTTCCTGAACGCCTCTCCCACGCTTTGGATGCCCTCCTGGCCGTCTTCGAGCACGCGCTTCAGCTCGGCGGCCTTGAGCGTTGCTTGCTCAAGAAAGCCGTCCGCGACCCTGTCGCCCAGTTGCGCGCGCACGCTCTCGATCTGCGCGCGCACGGCCTCGATTGCCTTTTGCGAGTCTGCGGTGTCGATGGCTTTAGCAAGGCCGGCGCGGAGTGCCTGACCAGCGTCGACGCCCTGCTTCTTCAGGCGATCGAGCGAACGGATGATCACGTCCGCATCGTTGATCGCACTTCGGGACGCTGCGCTCATGCCGCCTGAGATCGTGTCGAAGTCCTTGCCGGTGCGTTTGATCGCTTCCCGGACGCCGGCATCGAGCATGGCTGCGAGGCGCTCGGCTTCGCGGGCCGAGCCTGAGAACGCCGCACGAGCCTTGGTCTCGAACACGCCCAGGTCCTGGCCCTTGAGCGCCTCGGCCCAGGCGGCCTGGAACTCACCCGCGCTGATCTTTCCCTGCGACACGAGCCTGTCCAGGACGGCGCCGGCATCGGCGATGCCCTGCACCGTCTGCAGGTCGAAGTCCTTGCCGATCTTGCCGATCGCTTCGGCGGCGCTGTCGCCGTCCTTGCGCAGCTGGTCGAACTTGGCCGAGGTTGTCGACGCCTCTTTGCTCAGACCAAACTGAGCCTCTTGGATGGCCCGCAGGCGGTCTGCCTGGTCGATCATCAGTGCCGAACGAGCGCGTTGGGCTTCTTCCTGCAGCTTGGCTTGCTCCTCCGACTTCTTGATGGCGTCGCCGTAGCCCATCCACTTTGCAGCCCCTTCGCCAAGGGCTGTTCCCACCGACTGCAGGACCGTCCAGGCGCCGTAGGCGACCGTCGTCCAGCCTGTCAGCCTGGCCGCTGCGCCGAGCACACCACCGGCGATCGCGCGGAAACCTCCACCGCCGGCAACTGCTGCAGCTGTACCTGCCTGAGTCGCTGCGGCCGCACCCGCCGAGGCTGCGCCGTAGCGGGTGACCTCGGCCGCTGCAATCGTCGCGGCGCGCCCATGCGCTTGGGTCGCCACGGTGGCCTGGGTGCTCGCGACCGCCTGCTGCGCTGCGGCGATCGCCGATTGCTTCGCCGCGGCCGAAGCAAGGCCCTGCGAGGCCGCATAGCCGGCCCAGATCGTGCCGGCGACGGTGGCTACCCTGACGACGGTTTCCAGGTTGTTAGCCAGGCCGTTGATCGCTCCTGCGACGGTCGACGTGATGCCCTTGGTCTTGTCCAGGTCGCCGAGGTACAGCGCCCACTTCGTGCGCAGGTTCTCGACAGCACGGCCCACGGTCGGCGGAAGGCTGGCGAACTCCGACCTGATCACTTCCGACTGGCTGCGCAGCGATCGCGTGACTGTCTCTGCCGTGAGCGCTCCGGCCTCGGCCATCTTGCGCAGCTCGCCCGTGGTGACGCCCAGGCCGTCTGCCAGCGCCTTGGCCAGGCGCGGCGCCTGCTCCATGACGGAGTTGAATTCGTCGCCACGCAGCACGCCCGACTGCAGGCCTTGGATCAGCTGAGTGATGGCGGCACTGCTGGCCTCCTGGCTCGCACCGGACAGCTGCACCGCCTGGTTGATGGTTTCGGTCAGTCGCAGGGACGACGCGATCGCCACCTCGGACGACTGGCCAGCGCTCTTGCCGGCCTCGGCAATGCGGCCAAACAGCATGCCGGTCTGATCGAGCGCGCTGTGGGTGCGCAGCGCCACCTCGGTGACCTCGGCGAACGACCTGGCGAAGATCGGTCCTTCACCCGTCACCAGCTTGATGCGTGCCTGAAGGTTGTTGAAGGCATCGGCGGTGGCCAGCGCCTCCTTGGCCAGGCCGCTCACGAAGCCCCCTCCCACCGCGATCGTGGCGATCTGCTGAATGCGCTGCAGCTGGTCGCCGATCGAGCGCACGCTCTCTGCGGCCGAGGTGCTAGCCTGGCGCTGCGCCTGGGCCGATGCAACGGCCTGCTGGCCCGCACGCTGATACGCGGGCACGAGCTGGGCAACCTCCTCGCGGACCTGGCCGAGAGCAGCATCGAGATTGCGCTCCGCGGCCGTGAGCTGGTCGGTCTGGATGCCCAAGCCCTGCAGCACGGTGCGGCCGGCTTCGAGCGCGCGGGTGTTCTCCTGGACGGCACCGCGCATCGAGATGGCCGCGGTTCCAGCGGCCGTGTATTGCTTTGCGAGTGCGGTCTCTGCCTGCGCTGCTGCGGCCGCCTGTGTGGCCGCTTCCTTGACGGTCTGTTCCTTCGCTTCCAAATCGCGGCGCAGCTCGCGCACGGTGACCTGCAGCTGGGCACTGGACTCGCGGTATTCGCCCGAGCGCCTGGCTGCGCCGGTGAATTGCTCGCCGAGCTGGGCCAGCGCCTGGCGCTGTTCATCGAGATCTCGCTGGGTGGCCTGGGCGGCTTCGCGTGCGGCCAGCTCGGCTGCGGCCAGGCGGTTGGCCTCGGCCGCTGCAGCGGGCAATGCTTGGGCGAGCTGCTCGACCTGGTGCTCGGCCTCGGCCAGCTCGATGGCCAGCGCGCCGGACGAATTCGTCAGCTCCCGAACCGCGACGACAGCGTCCCGCTTCGCACCGAGCGCCTCGATCGCGGCCGCGGCCGCGTCAGCCTTGGCCTTGAACTCGCCGCCGAGCGAGTCGCCGAGCTTGACGACGGTCTGGGTGAGGTCCTGGACGCCATCCTTGCCTTCGGCTGCGGCCCGGACCTTGACGTCGACGATGTTGTCCATGTGAGTGGTCTTGAAGGAAAAAAGCCCCGCCAGTCCAGCGTTTGCGCAAAACGGGCGGGGCGAACGCGGCTATCGACCGCGAGGAGACAGACGGCTGATCAGGTGTACTGGACCCTGTAGTGACGGCTGATGCTGTCGCCCACCTTCGTGGAGTCGATCAGCAGCTCGCCCTCGACTGGCAGGCCCATGAAGTTGTTGTTCATGAGCGCCAGCGTCTTGGCCACGCCCTGGCCGACGCGCCAGAGGTCGACCACCACCGGCTTGCCCGAATCGGCTTCGTTGAGGCCACCGAAGCAGATCTGCAGCTCGGGCGCCTTCTGCGTCAACGCTTCAAGCGTGGCGGTCGCGACGTGGGTGTAGTCCACTGTGACGGCGTCGGCGTCGACCAGGCCAGCTGCATCGGGCAGAACATAGATGCCCTCGGGTCGGACCTCGTAGTTGCCCGCCGCAGCGACTGGCGTGCTGCCCTTCTTCACGGTTACTGCGGAGGGCTGCAGGTTCGCCAGACGGATCAAGCCGCCCTTGTAGGCCGTATGGGCCTCGCCCACGATGGCAGCACCTTCGACCTCGGACGCCGTGCCCAGGACGGCCCGAGCAAAATTCACGATGTTGATGTCGGCCATCGTGAACGCCACGCTGGCCGAGTTGATCCGCCGGAACTGGGCATGCGTGCCACCGCCCAGTCGGGTGAAGTCGGCCTGCTTCAGAACGGTTTCATCGTGCGTGAGCGTCAGCTCCAGCACGTTGCCGATCGGCGCCAGCGGTCCGGCTACGCCATAGGGCAGTGCATAGACTTGGCCGACGTTCGCCATGGGCTTGTAGATCTGGGTGATCAGGGACATGGGAGTTGCTCCTCAGGGTGTGGTTGCGTGAAAAAGGGTCTCGACCAAGAAGGCCAAGGGCAGGTACTGATAGCCGGCCTTGTATCCAGGACCCGGGCCAGGGGTGAGGCGCAGCGGCGATGAAGTGAGCGGAGCGCGGAAGCCCATCAGCGCAGCGCCGACCTTGGCCATCAGCTCGCCGGCATCGCGCCTGGCTGCAGCGCCCGACCGGTTGCCGGCGACGTTGCGTGTGGCCGTCACGGCCAACCAGGTGTGATCGAGCTTGGCCGCGCGGCCATCGGAGCGGGACTCCAGCACGCGGAAGTTGCGGTAGATGACATGCACAGCCGGCACAGGCTGATTGGCTTCGGCCACGTCTGCGAGATCTGCGGCCGTGAGCACGTGCACTGCAGGCGACATGCCCGCGAGCTTTTCCTTCAGCCGCGCGACCAGGTGCGCTTCGACGGCCAGGTAGTCGTTTTCCGGCGCGACGTTCATTTGAAGTCCCGCGTGCTGTCGTCGGTGATCTGGCGCGGCGAGAAGCTGTAGTACACCTCCACGCCCTCCTGGGCATCCGCGCCGACCAAATCACCGGCAGATCCGCCCAGCGGGCATGCCAGCACAGCGGCGCCACCCGCGATCGCTTCCAGTTCCTTGAGTGCTGCCTTGTGGCGCTGGTACACGACGTTCTCGGGCACGACCTCCGAGAACAGGTAGAAGCGCGCGATGTCGCAGGCGATCCGCACGAGCTGCGGCGGCATGGCCAGAACTGGAGGACCACCAGGCGTCGCCGAGGGTTCGATGCAGCCACGCAGCGGCAGGCGGTACACGCGGCCGATCCATCCATCGATCACCGCCTTGGCGTCGCCGAGCTTGACCTCGACCAGCGCCGCGTTGATGGCGGTGTTGTCCGGGTCGGTGAGCTGGATCAGCTCGGTCTCTCCGAAACGGGAGACCATGTCGGCGACGGTGGCGTAGCTCATGACGTGCGGAGGCTGATGCGCTTAGGCGGCCGGGCGCACGTGGCGCACGACCTGGCACTCGAAGATCGCGCCCGCGCCTGCAGCTGCGCCCAGGGCTTGGCCGCAGTGGTCGGTGGCGGTGCCCACGGCCGCGCGGCCCGAGCCGTCGGCTGCAGGTTTCACGAAAGCACCGAAGGCGATCGCCTCGCTGGCTTCGACGGGGGCGCTGTAGCTGGTGATGAGCGTGATCGCTTCGCCGATCGCGCCGGCCTGCTCGGAGACACCCTGCGAGTTCTTGACGCCACCGGCACTGGTGGCATGGGTGCCGTCATAGGCGACGAACCGCGCCTCGCTGATCGCCGCGGTCGCGACGATGGTGAGGGAGTGCAGCTTGTCGAACTGACGACCGCTGTGGTTTTGCGATGGCATGGATGACTCCTGTCAGGGATGAAACGGTGGGTGTTGGCGCGGTGGCGTGTTGGGCAGCGGCTCAGCGCTTGGCTGCAGCGGTCTTGGCCGGTGCCGTGGAGGCGGTCGCGGCCTGCACTTCCTTCTTGGTCGCATCGAACTCGCGCTGATTCGCGCGCTGCTGAGCGGCTTCGTCTTTTTGCTCGGCCGCTTCGTCGGCCGGGTCGCCGATCGACTTCGACTTCGCCAGCTCCTTCGCGTCGTGCTTGGAAAGCGTCGGCAACTCGTCGCCGGGCTGGAAGATCTTGGTCTCGCCGTCAACGATCATCTTGATCGCGACCTTTGCAAACTTGCTCATGGGTATTCCTCTCGTTGGATGGCTGGGGGTAGATCCCGCAACCGGGCGGCGGCATGCCAATGCATCGGCCGCCGCCCGGGGGCAACACGCTTCAGGGTGGGTGTTACTTCGGGTTCTGGAACAGGAACGCCGCGTCGGGGTAGGCGATGTTTGGGCGGCGCTCATAGGTCGCGCCGTAGATCCAGCTCTTGGTGCCGTCCTGGGTGAAGTACGGCGTCTCGGCGAAGGGATGGCCTTCGATCACGTTGGTGAAGCCGAATGCCGGCTCGGCCAGGCTGATGTTGGCGGTGCCCTTGGCGCCGATCTTCGGCACGTAGGCCAGGATCGCGCTGTTGCCCCACACGTCGAGACCTTCGTCCGTCTCATCGACCCACACCGCATCGCCCACCTGGATGTCGTCCACCTCGAAGATGGTCTTCAGCTCGGCCATGCCGGGTGCGCCGGTGAACGTGCTCGGCAGGCGCTCGCGAACCTGCTTGTTGTTGCGGGCGGCGTTGTAGCCATCGGCAGAGAAGCGCAGGCTGTTCGGGCGCTTGCCGATCTTCTTGCGGATGATCTCCTTGGCCGTGAAGATGTCGTCCACGGCCGTGCCGGTGTCGGCGCTCCACTTGGTGGCGCCGGCCAGGGCGAGCACGTTGCCAGGCGCATAGGAGGCCGGGTCGGTCGCCAGCTCGGCGCACTCAATCTCGTAGTCCAGGCCAAGGATGTCGTTGGCCGTCGTCATGGCGATCTGCGAGATCTCCAGGTAGTTGCCGACGTTGAGCTTGCGGCTCTCGTCGGCCTCGCGCAGCGCCTCACGCGGGATCGGCACGTCCACCGCGTACTGGTCCACGCTGTAGACCTTGCCCTCGAACTTGATGTTGACGCGCTTGGTCGGGCCGCCCGGGCTGCGGCGCAGGTTGTAGCGGCGCATGCGCTCCTTGCCCAGCTTTGCGAGCGTGATGCCGCTCAGTGCCTGCGGGAGGCGCGGGAACAGGCTCTCGGCCATGTAGGTGCCTTGACCCATGCCCAGGAGCAGGTTGGTCAGGATGGGGTTTTGCTTGAGCCGGATCTCGGCGAGAGACATCGTCATGGTTGGCGTCCTATGGGAGCTGGAAAGGTGACGGGTGGAGCGATCAGCTGGTGAAGCTGGTCACGGCGGTGAGCGCTTCGGCGTAGTTCACCTTGTGCTCGCGTGCATAGGCCTGCGCAGCCTTGTCGATCTCGGCGTCCGACTTGCCCTTGGCGCTGCCGGCTTCCGAACCTTCGCCGCCGGCACCGGGCGCGAACTCGCCGAAGCTGACCACGGGCTTGGCGTCCGAGATCAGGCCTTGCAGCCATTGCAACGGGGTTACCTTGCGCGTGGTGTCGCCTTCGGAGAACGACACGGCCTCAGCATCGGCCAAGGCGGCCTGCGTAGCGACCGCCATGTCCTTGTCCTTCGGCAGCAGCTTGCCGGCCTTGACTTGGGTTTCCGCGAACGACACATAGGTGGCGTGGCGGTCCTTCTTCTGCTGCTCGGCGAAGCTGGTGACCTTGGTCCGTTCTTCGTCGCGCTCGCGCTCGGCCTTCTCGCGTGCGGCCTTTTCTTCGGCCGCCAGCTTGTTGGCTGCGTCGAGCTTGTCCTGCAATTCCTTGCTCATGTCGTCTTGCTCCTGGGAGGGTTGGGTGGTTGAGGGAGTGGCTTCGGAAAACTGGACGAGCCCAGCGGCCTCGCCCTCGGAGAACTGGATGTCGGCCAGGCCGGAGATCGCGGGCTGCTGCGCGCCGAGAAAGGCGACGTGCCGCGGATACCAGGCGCCAGGGGCCGGGTTGTTCGGGTGGGACGGGGGATAGAAGCTGGTGCTGCGCTTCTTGAACATCTCGGCGTGCACCATCTCCGCGAACTGCGGAATGACCTTGTGCGTGTTCATGGTCAGGCGACCGGCTGCGTTGACGCTCAGGCTCTTGACCCAGCCGTATGCCGGCAGGTTGTGCTCGGGATGGCCGACCGTCAGCGGTGCCTCGCGCAGCTTCGGGTCATAGACCTCGGCCATGCGCCGCACGTCGGCTTCGCTGAACTCGTGCGTGGTGCCGCTGTCGTCGGTGTGGCGACCGGCGCGAAAGATCTCGACGCCTTCGGGCAGTGCTACGGTGGGTGCTGGTTTGGGCATGCCCCGCAGTCTCGGGATTACCCGAGAGCGAATCTATGCACCGAGGTCAAAACTTGAACGTGGCTCTGCCTGCTTTCACGCCAGCATCGCGGTGAACGGTGAAATCGCGATCGGCATCTCGATGCCGCCTTCGTCTGTAAAACGTTTAGAAGGCTTTACAGCGGCCCTCAATCAAGGCCGAGCTACATCCGAAGCCACCCGACCCCGCAAAACGCGCCTGAGGGCCGCATTTGAGGGCTCGGTGCGGCATCGCGGTCATGCCCCAACGATGTAGCTCTGGACGATGTCCACGATGTTCGCGCGATCGGCATCCGAGAAGCCAGCGAACTCGCGCGCGGGGATGTCGCCCCACAGGTGCGGGAAGGCGTCACGCGTGCCGCCGTAGTTGAACATCGCGCCGTAGACCATGGGGCTGCCGATGGAGACCGTGTCCGGTCCTTCGAGCTGGTAGTTGATCGTCGTCTGCAGCGCCTTCGTCTCGCCGGTGCCAGGCTTCTTCGATGCAGCACGCGCTGCGCCGCGCTTGCTCAACGTGCCGTCCTTCTTGTGGCTGTTCTTGAACAGCCCGAGGTACATCGCCACGGTGACATCGGAGTTGCGCGCCCAGGGCGTGCCGTCCGGCGCCTTCGCGTCGGCGAAGTGCTGCTTCATGCTTTCGGTCATGTCCTCGCCGATCTCGGCGAGCGCGGGCTGCATGTTGTCCATGCGCCCCATTAGGCCGCCCAGGATCGAGAGCACGCCCTGCGCGTTGACGGACGACTCGATCATGGCCGTGGCCTCGGTGCAGCGAGATCCTGCGACAGCGCGCGTGCGATCGCTGGCGGATAGGTGATGAACTTGTCCTGCACCATCTGCTGCAGCGACGTGTCGGTGTCCGCACCAGGTGCATACGCCCAGCCGCGATCGATGCCAACCGGTGCGCCTGTCTTCGGGTCGATGTCGTCCCAACCGTCCGGCGGCTCGGTGGGCGCTCCATCGGCAGGCGCGCGCACCGCCACCACGCGGCACTGGCATCCCCAGCCGTTGGGACCGAAGTGGGTACGCCAGAACGGATGGTCGTAAGGCAACGTCAAGCCGTTCCAGGCCAGGTGCATCGGCCGCGGGTGCAGCACACCATCGGCATGCAGGTAGCACCAGAACCGGCGCACTGCGAGCAGGCCCGGCTGCAGGAGCTGGGCGCGGCGACCGGCCGAGTAGCTCGTGCTGACGTTGGCGCTGTAGATCGTGCGGGTGCGCCAGGCCTCGCCGGCCTTCGTGCCTTCGCCAGTCCACCCGGTCCAGCCCGAGCGGGCGACGGCCTGGGCGAAGTCGCGGCGGAACGCTCCGATGCTGTCGCCACCTATCGCGGTGTCCACGGCCTGGAACAGATCGGAGAGCAGATCGGCCTTCTGCGCGCCGGCCACGATGAACGCGCGGTCGTGCGCCCGCTGCCAGATGTCATCCCAGCGCTCGGTGGGCAATGCCAGCTTCGCGCGGAAGAAGTCGATCTGTTCCTGGAAGCGCTGCCGCGCCGCCTTGAGCACGACCGAAAGAGAGTCCGCCATCAGGTGGCTCCCTCGGGCTGCAAGGTCGTCTCGACGGCGACGGCGTCCATGCCGGCCAGCTCGGCCGCGGCGAACGCGAGGGCCATTAGCTCCACCAGCTCGGCACCAGGCAGATCACCGTAGGCGGCGAGCAGCCGATCGCGCAGTTGGTCCGGGCCATCGACGCCATCGACCATGGCACGGATGCGCTCCATCCAATCGCGCAGCACCAGGTCGCCGCCATCGCCGAGGATGCGTGCGATGCGATCAGCCCAGCCGCCGGGCTCGGCAAAGTTGGCCGCGGACATGGCCGGACCTTCGTCGTTCGCAGCAGCTGCAGGTGCGCCCTGGCCAGCACGCCGCGGGAGACCTGGCGCTGCAGGGATTGGGGCTGGCGCCTTCTTCTCCCATCCTTCGCCGTACTTCGCGCGCACGGCATCGACGGACAGCTCGAAGCCCATCTCCGTGACGTTCTTGTCCACCTCGCTCTCGGCCTTGCGGTCGTCGTCGTCCTTGACCTTGCGATACACCTGGCAGCGCACCAGGCCGTTGTAGTCGCAGATCCAGGCGAGCAGCGATTCATTGACCGTCTCGCTCAGGAGGTCGCTGTCGGCCTGGGTCAGGTCCTCGCGCACGTCCTCGCGCTCCTTGCTGGCTGCGGCCACAGCACCGCCGCCCTTGTTGCGCGACTCCTGGCCGGTGAGCACCGCACCGATCCAGTCGTCCATGTATTCGCACAGGGCCTGCTGCGTGGTGACGTTGCCGTTGAGCTTCGATTCGAGCAGCGCGATCTCCATACCCTCCGGAGTCATGACGAAGCCGTCGCTGCTGAAAGCGCGCAGCGCATCGGCCATCGTTCCCTTTTCCTTCGGGCCGGCGCTGCGCGGGTACTTGCCATGCAGGGTGGGTGAGCCGAAGCGGTCGCACAGCTTGTTCCAGGCGACGATGCCTTTGCGCTTGAAGAACACCGGCCAGTAGAGCTGCAGGCCCAGGCCAGTGCCATAGGGGTTGTCGTCCTCGGGGTTCACGCGGTGGACGATGAACTTGCGGTCCGGGACCGGCACGCCGGTGAGCATGTTCTCGCGCTTGAGCATGCGCAGCTGCGGCGGTTCGTTCTCATCCTCCTGGACGTAGACGAAGCGGCGCTGCGCCCGCTTGACGATGCGCTTCGGCACGATCATGTCGTTGCGAATCGTCCAGATGATCTCGGCAACGGCATAGCCGGCAAGCAGCGCTTCGAGCAGCTCGGAACACACGCGGTCGAAGGCCGACTCCTTCAGGATGGCCGTCAGCGTCTCGGCATCCTTCGTGGCGTTCGGGGCATCCGCATCGACCGGCTCGACCTGCCAAGCCTTGCCGATCAGCGCGAGCTGGCGCTTCTGCAGGCCGTCGAACACCTTGCCGTCCCGCTTGAGTTCGCGGTACAGCTGGACGTTGCCCTGGCCACGCTCCAGCAGCAGCGGGTCGTTGGTGCGCAGCACGCCCATGTAGGCGGTCTCAAACGGGTCCTGCAGGCGATTGGCGAACTCGGTGTCGAACTCGGGCGCAGCGAGCGAGGCTGTCGACGTGCTGTTGCGGGTGGGACGGATGCGTTTAGCCATTGAGGAAGTCCTGTGCGTCGGTCACGCTCTCGCGAGTGCCGCCGCTGGTGTATTCGATTGGAGCGGCGGGATCTGAACCGGCGTGCAGTGCCAATGCCGCGGCCCAGAAGCGGTCGGCGTGGCCGTCAGGCGTGCTCTCGGCGACGAAGCGGATGTTCCCCGCGGCGCTCACCACCTTCTGCACCTTGCGCAGGTCAGCACGGATCACGGGGTCTTCGGGGATGCGGAAGGTCCGGTCCTCAAAAGCGCCACGCAGCGGATAGGCCAGCGCTTCCTTCACCGGTGCGGTGAAGGTGACCGCCTCCACGCGGTTCTCGCCGAATTTGTCCTGGGCGTCATCGGCCCAGCCGATGCCCAGGCCTGTCGCGTCTATGCAGATGCGCTCGCAGATCTCGAACCAGGGCCACAGGATCTTCTCCTGGTCGCTCTTGCGCATGCGCTCCATGCATTCGACATGGCGGGTGTAGAACACGTCGCCGAGCTGCTCGACCACCCACAAGACGGTCAGATCTCGCTTGCGGCCGATGTCCACGCCGGCAAACAGGCGGCCGTTAAAAGGGCCTCGCAGGCCGCGCTGCCACTCAACGCCGCCGGCATATTCGTTGGCGGTGATGAGGCCGTATTCCAGGAACTTGGCATCGTCATCGGCCGGGATGCACATGTACTCCTGGTCGAACGATTCCGCATCCGCAGCTCCGCCCTTAATGAAGTCGAAGTAGGCGGCCTCGTCCATGTCCTGCTGCTCGGCGTCCTTGGGAAGCGCTTGCTGCAGTTTGAAGAGAAAGCCTTGGTCGAGCGCGTCCTGCAAGGTCACCCGGTGATGGCTGATCCGCTTGGGATTGCCCTTCTCCTTGATCTCTCGGATCAGGGCGTTGAAGAAGCTGTACGAGCCGCGGTGCGTCGAGATCAGCTCCATGCTGCCGCCCCAGGTGATACCCGGATAGGCGATCGCCCACAGCTTCCGCTGGTCCGCGTGTAGAGCGAATTCGTCCAGGACGCGGCTGCCGCGCTTGCCGGCCTGCGCGTCAGGGTTGCTGGACATGCTGTGGATGCGCCGGCCGCTGGCAAATTGCAGGACGTAGGCATTGATGCGCTTCTCGGCATCGAGCACGACCTCGCCGAGGTCCTTTGCCGCGCGATTCATCACGTTCGCCCAGAGCTTGCAGTCCTCGATGAACAGGCGCGCCTGAATGTCGTCGCGGCTGCTCACCCATTCGTCGTGTCGGGCACCCTGGGCCGCCGCGCGCTCATCCGACCCATAGGCCGTCGACCAGCTGATGCCGATCTGGCGCGACTTCTCCATGAGCTTGATGCGCGATTCGTCCTTGATCCACTTCGACTGGAACGGCAGGAAGATGGCGTCCCGATCTTTCGGGATGCACTTGGCGCGGCCGATGACCTTGCTCATGGTCAGACGATGCCCAAGGCTTCGCGGATGGCGGCCTTGGTTTCTGCGGTCACGCCGCCCTTGTTGCCCATCGCGTCAAGCTTCGCGCGTTGCTCCTCGAGGAGCTTCTTGCGCGCCGCCTCCGCCGCCTCGGCCTGAAACTTCTTGAGATTCACGCTGCTGCGAGTGAGCGTCGCGATGTTCTTCGCCGCGGCACTGAGCATCGCGATGCGATCACCCGCGTCCATCTCGGGATCGTCGGCTTCCTGCAGGTTGAGGATGGCCTCGAACAGCTCGGTCTGCACGATGGCGGTGAGCGCCTCGCTGCGCGCGTCCTGGCTGTCGCCGGCATGCTCGCTGATCATTCGGGCAGCTTCCGTGCTCGCCTTGATGGCGGCCAGCCGCCTGTCCAGCTTCGAGCCGTAGCGATGCAGCGCCGAGCGGCTCGGCAGGCCGCCCGCCTTGGCTTCTGCCGGGAAGCGCTCCTGCAGGTCGGCGATCAGTTCATCCAGGGTCTGCGCGCCGGTGGCGAGCATGGCCTCGATGTATGACTTGGTCTCCGGCGCCAGGCGGTGGATGGTGCTCTTGCGGCCCATGGCTTACCAGTACTTCGCCGGGCGCGCGATGCCGGGCTCGCAGTCGACTGAGTACTCCGCGACGTCGGTGCCGAAGCGTGTGAGGTCGGCAAACCACGGCCCGCTTGGGTCCTTGCGGATCTTGACCAGGTCGCGATTCGCCAGGTAGTCGATCTCGCGCCGCAGCTCCAGAGGCGTCGCGTCCGGATAGATGGAATTGGCGGCCGACAGGACAACGCTCTCGTGCGCGCCGATCGGGCGTGCGTTGTTGAGCGCCAGCAGGATGAGCCAGCGCAGGCCCTCCCGCCGCAACTTGGCGGAGTCGATGTGGTTCATTGGGTCCCTCCCAGCATTGAGCGCAACTGCGCGTTTTCGATTCGGCCAGCCAGGCCGTCGAGCTTGGCTTCGATCACCGTCTGGCCGCGGATGTAGTCGTCCCGCATGACGTAGCGCAGCGGCAGGTCTGCCTGGAACTTGAGGAACTCCCGCTCCACGCGCTGCCACTGGATGGTTTCATCCCGGTTGACCTGCTCGATGCCGTCGAGCCGCGAAGCGAGTTGCACCTGGGCCTCGGCGCGCGTCTTCTCCTGGCTGGCGAATCGCTCGTCGAGGTTCTTCCCGATCAGGCGCAGGATGAGCGCAGCACCTCCAGCACAGAAGCCGAAGAACGACACGAGCAGGCCAATGAGCTGCCAGAGGTCAGCTTGCAGCGTCACTGTTGGCCTCCGTCGAGGTAGTCGAGCAGGTCGACCAGGCGGCCGGCGCAGATGCCGTAGAGGTCGTAGAGGTCTTTGAGGGTGATGAGCACGGGATCTACCTCACGGCCTGTCGGCGGTTGGGTTGGCGCTGGGCAGCGCGCGGTGTATTCCGCTGGTAGCGGCTTCGGCAGCCCTGGCGTGGACCTGGGCGAGCTGGCGCATGCTGTCAGCAGGAAACAAGCAGCCAGCGCGATCGCCAGCGGTCGGGGTGAGGCCATCTTTGAACTCCTGGGTTGACTTGGCATCGGCGCTCTGGCGCTTCGCGAGCGCCTGGCGCATGCCGCGGCTGACCTGCGCCGCTGTGTCGATGAGGGCTTGATGCGAGCTGATCAGGTTGGTCAGCTGGCCCACCGTTTTCGCGTTGTCCTTGGCGGTCGCTTCCGCAACGCCATCGGCGTGCCCGACATACAAGCCGCCGCCCGCGCTGGCCACCGAGGCGAGCACGAGGGCGAGTAACCAGTAGGCGACGCTCAAAGGGCACCTCCCCAGGCGACATAGCGCGGCTGCAGGTCGACCAGGATGCGGCGCGGGTAGCCGAGGTTCTCGGCGCAATGGCTCCGATGGCGCTTCGCACTGCCGCAGGCAGCGTCGACCGCCGCCCGATCGGAGCCTGCAGCGTTGCGCGCCTCGGCCTGCCAATGGCCCAGGCCGCCGTTGTAGCCACGTAGGGCCACCCACATGCGATCACGCGGGCCGTAGGTCTTCGGCGTTCGCTCGAAAAGGTAGAGGTCATAGGTGACTAGCGCACGCATCGCCCATGACGGGTTGAAGGGCTGGTTAGCCCTGAGCGCAGGGTCCACGCCTGCGATCCACTGTGAGGTGCCCGGCATGAACTGGGCTAGACCAGCTGCGCCGACGTGCGACACGGCACCAGGTCGCCATCCCGACTCCTGGTGGATCTGCGCGGCGAAGGTGGCCACGGGCGCCTCCAGGCCCCACACGGCCCGCGCGGTGCGTGTCAGCTCCGCGCGGTAACCGTTGGCTGCCTGGGGCACCTGGGCGCGTGCCGAGCTGGGCCAAACCATCCAGGTGACGAACAGCGCCAGCATGAAGGCCCACACCACCAGCTTGGCGGCGCGCTGCCATCGTCCGACGCGAGCGAGATCCCGCTCGAAGGCTTCGTCTCGGGGAAACATCACAGGCCGAGCGCGAGGCCAACGATCACCACGCCGACCACGACGGCGCGGCGCAACATGACTAGGGCGTAGACCGTCTCGTAGCCCTTCACCACGCGGTAGTCCACGTTGAACTGGGGTTCATCGGTGCCGAGCCGCCAGTCGCGCTCCAGGAAGCCATCGGGACGTGCGTAAGGGAACAAGGCGCGATCCAGCCAGTAGCCCATGACGACGGCCAAGGAGACGAGCGCGGCCTTGTAGAGCACCACCGGCAGCTGGACCGGCGAGACGATGGCGATGAGGGCCAGCAGCACCACCGCTGCGGCAAGCCAAAGGGAGTTGCGCGGCGCGCGCAACCAGACAGGGATCGAATCGGACAGTTTCACGTTGCGCTCCAGTAGGGGACATAGACCAGGAAGCGGTCAGTGTCTCGACGCAGCGGCGCGCAGTCTTATGACGGGGGTCAATATCTCGTGGAGCGTTCGGCCGGCACGATGGCCCGCCCGAATCCCCGGGCTACACCGAAGAAACATCCATGACGGACATCAGAAAGCATCCCATCCTGCGCGAGATCAGCACGGTGGTCTCCGCGATCGAAGCCTGCGGCGCGTCGCAGCAACTGACCAGCGCAGTCGTCCTGGCGAGCAGCCTCTACAAGTCCGCCGAGGCATTGATCGATGCCCAGGTCACGACCAAGCAACTGCCCCCGCCCAAAGACCGGCTTACGCCCGCCGACATTGACGGCACCATCGTGGACCGACGCTTTCACAAGCTGCCGGACACGTCGATCACGATCTGCGAGCTGACGCTGCGCAACGGAGCGAAGGTGCTGGGCCACAACTACGGCAGCATCGACCCGACGAAGCAGGACTGGGCGCAAGGCGAAGCCGCGGCGTTCGCGCTAGCACGTGAGAAGGTTTGGGAATTGGAGGGCTACCTCCTGCGGGAGCGCCTTCATGCTGCACGGTGAACCGTATTGGCTGGTGTGGCGCGCGGGGCGCGAGCCGACCTTCCCGCCGAACTTCCAGCACACGACCGCTGGCGCTGCCCGAGCCGAGGCTGATCGCTTAGCGCGGGCAAACCCTGGCGTGCAGTTCGTCGTGCTGGAAACCGTCAGTGCCCACCGGGCGGTGGACATGGAAGTTGTCGATCTGCGGCCCGATCGCGGGATGCCCTTCTAGATTCAGCCTGGGAACATCCCTTTGACGATAGGGCTCTTACCCTCTTGCGCATGCTGCTGGAGGATCTTCGCCCAGTCTTCCAGCGTCATGGTGCCGAGACCGTTGTTGGGTAGGGGGTGGTTGAACTCTTTGAGGCGGAAAAGCACTTCGCTGTTGCGGCCTATGCCACGTTGAACCAGGGGGTCGCGGTTGGCTAGGGACATCAGCTCTGGCTTGGAGAAGCCCGTCTTTCGATGCAGCGTGTCCAGGGTGGACCACTCGAACTCGGAAGATGCGATCGTGTTTCGCACAATTTCCTTCTTTTTCTCCTCCGTGAACCAAGCTTCCGAGAGCGGCCCGATCGGGGCGCCACTGGTGTCGCCGCGATCTGGCGACGTAGTGGGCTCCGTTGTCGAACCAGGAGCAGGCGGATTTGCCTTCTCAACCTGGTCGATCAACTTCGCGCCGAGTTGCTCAAGGCGTTCCTTTAGCTCGATCAGAGACTGATGATCCTTGCGAATTGCCTCCGACCGAGTGCGAATGTCATCACTGGCTTCGAGCAAGGATTTACGAGCGGCCCGAACGTCGAACCCGAAGAAGCCGACGGCGAGTGCCGCGAAGATCGCCAGAAAGATGCCCGCTGCCCAGGCGGCAACCTTGATGAAGGTAACCAAGTCTCGATCAAGCGAAAGCGTGACCTGCTGAGGTATTTCCGGGGTGGCTGGCTGCGCCACTGCTATTGCGGCGAACGTCAAGAACGCTATCGCGACGGCGCAACGCGTCGCCAGAGCGGAGGGATGCTTGATGTCCATGTGCGGCTACTCGGTGCCTTGGACACTGCGAACTACACCATTGTCGAGATACACGTAGTCATCTCGAAAATTGCGGCCGCGATAGACCCACTGTTCCGTGCGACCGCGTGCGCCCAGCGTCACATTGATCTTCGTTGGCTCGCCCCATGCGCGGCGCACGTGAGCTGCAGTCATCCCCACCATGACCTTGCCGACTGCCACCGAGTTGTTGAAGATCGAATCCTGATCGTTGCTCGCCGGGCCGGCCTGAACCTTCAGCTCAGCCGCTCCTTGGGCGGCACCGCACGCTGCTTCCTGATAGCTCACCTTCCCATCTGGTGCTGTGCATTTGTTGATCGCCCACGCCGGCACACATAGAGCTGCCAAAGCGAAGGAGCCGGCATATTTCAAGCTGTTCATCGGCGCAACCTCTTTCTTCTGGTGAGGACAGCCTCAAGGCCATCGATGTTCTGTTGAGCCTGCGCGGCTGCAATGCCTTCAACTCGACGGATGCGATACATCCAGAACGCAATTGGTGTCCCTATGCAGATCAAGCCGGCCGGAAGCCACCACTCGACTGCACCGAGCAAGCCAGAAGGTCCGGCGACGGCCACGACCGCCACGGTTGCCGCGAGTTTCGCTGTGGTACCGAGGAGCATCGCCGCCATCAGCAAGCACGGAACGTTGAACCAATACCGGCGCCAAGCACGCCAGAACTCGGTGCGTTCCTCTCGAAGGTACCCCCTCAGTTCCTCGGTAGGCAGCTCCCACCAGGGCGTGACTGGCACGCCCTCCGTGGGGAATCCTGACGTCCAGTAGTGGTTGTGAAGATGAAAGTCTCCAGCAGCGACCTGGCCGGCATCGCCATGAATCTCGACGCGACTTCCTCGATTCATTTGCCTCCTGGTTTTTGCTGGTTTCCCATGTCGATGCTGAAGTTGCTCTGTTCAGCATTCCCCGCGATCGACTGACCGACCTTGCCGTGTATGACGACCCCGGGGGCGGCATGCCCAGCGGACAGCAACGCCCCTAGCGCCGCCTTGCGCACGGCCGGGGACGCCTCCCGATAGAAATCGACCATCGTGCGCTCCTCAGAGGAGAGCACACGGAATTCCCCCTCGGCCCCGCCGAGGATGTAGTTGAGATCGGCGCCCATGTCGCGGCGCATTACCAGCAGGGAGCTGCCGTCCGGCAAGCGCTTCCCCGTCTCCCATCCAGTCACTGACTTTCGATCCACGCCTAAGCGGGCGGCGAACTCAGCCTGCGTCAGCTTCCCGCGCAGACCTTGGATACGTCTCCCCACCTCGGCAAACGGCCCCTCTTGGGTCATAGATTGCCCTTGCACATGGGCAATTAATTGCCCATAATCCTGTTCACACCAGTTTCAACAAACGCGCATCAACGCCAATTGATGCACACAAAACGGAACGCAGAAATGCCACTGAAAACCCGGCAGCAAGTCCGCGAAGAATTCGGCCGCAATGGATGGTCCTACTCGGCCTGGGCACGGAAGTACAACTACTCCTCGGCCCTGGTCTCGGAAATCCTGAGGGACGACGACAGGACTCCTCGGCGCAAATGCCTGCGCGGTGAGAGTCACAACATCGCCGTCCAGCTCGGCCTCAAGGAGGGCAAGGTTTCCCGAGCCCACCTCCCCAACATGTTGCCGGCCTGAGCCACAGCATGTCGGGTTTTCATCTTACATACGGTTGCCTTTTCTTGTCCCTTGGGCAATTTTGGGTGATCGCACCTCGGGCCACTAGCCCCAGCCGCGCTTTTTGTTTGGAAGCGTCGTTTTCTGGCGGTCGCCCGTGAGTCCAACCGGCCGCCGCAATTGGAAGCGCGTCCGCGCCACCAGCCTCCGCCACGCGCTGGAGCTGTGCAAGGACCACGCTCGCGAAAAGCTCAACCGCTCGGTCGAAGGCATTGCCTCCGAGATGGGCGTGGCCGACCACTGGACGGTCTACAAGTGGCTGCAGACCGGGCGCATCCCCGCGATCCTGATCCGCCCCTTCGAGACCGCCTGCGGCATCGACTTCGTCACGCGCTGGCTCGCGGCCAGCAGCGGGCGCATGTTGGTGGACATCCCCTCGGGCCGCGCGCTCAAGGACACCGACCTGGTCGAGCTGCACACGGGCTTCAGCCAGGCGCTGAAGTTCATCACCGACTTCTACGCCGGCAACGCCGACCCCGAGGCCACCGTCGCCGCGCTCACCACTCACCTGGAAAACGTCGCCTGGCACCGCGCCAACGTGACGCAGCACAGCTCCCCCGAACTCGACTTCGATTCCGAATGACAGGACCAGCCATGCCCACCCTCAAGTACTCCTCACTGTTCCAGGCCGTCATCGGCTCGCGCCTCCACGACTGCGAATTCGTGGTGTTCTTCGACTGCCCGCTGGGCGAGGCTCCGGCGCCCCACGTCGAAGACCTGGTGAGCGCCGTCTGGCACGTCGACGCGTCGGATCTCGACATCTACAACGTCCGCAGCGAACGCGAACTGGTCGAGCAGGCGATCGCCGAAGCCGATGCGGGCGATCTGCGCCTGTTCGAGGTCGGCGCGTACCAAGGTCGCCCGATGTTCGCCGACCCCTCGCGCACGCTGATGCTGGTGCATCCCTCCACCCAGATGCGGCTCACCTCGGCGCAGATCCTGGTGCCCTCAGTGGCCTGCACTGAGGAGGCGGCAGCGTGAAAACCGCCCCCATCCAACGGACCGCATACGGCCTGAGAAATGCGGCTTCGTCGCCACGGGTTGTCGCACTCGACACGGGCAGTGCCCACCAGTCGCGCCGGGTTGCCGAGCTCGTGAAGCAGTTGCGAGTCGCTCGCCCGACCAATGCAGGGGCTTGCGCATGAGCGCGGACGACAAGAAAGGCAGCGAGCAGGTCATCCGCGCTCTGCGCATGGTCACCTGCCTGGCCGCCCAGCCGCTGCGCGGCCTCACCAACAAGGAGCTGGCCGACGCGCTGCACGTGCCGCCCAGCTACATCACCCGCACCGCCGAGTCGCTCATCGAAGCGGGCTGGGCGGTGAAGGACGAAACCACCGGGCGCTTCCGCATCGCCCGCGAAGCAGCCCGCGTGGGCATCAAGACGATGGCCGCCCTGGACCAGCACGAGAAGCAGCTGGCCGAGGTGCGCCGCAATTTCACGATCACCGACTAACCAAGGAAGAAAGCAATGGCACGCACGAAAACAGCATTGACCGTGGTCGAGGAGCCGCAGGTCAACGAGACGGCCCTCAAGCGCGCAGAGGGCGCCAGCATCGAGCTGGGCCACCTGGTGGAAGCAGCGAGCGAACGCACCGCCCTGATGGCCAAGGAATTGGGCTACGAGGGCTCGCTGGAGGTCGGCGCCCTCGAAGACGGTATCCGCTTTTACCAGCGCCGCACGGTCGAGGCCATCCTCGAAACCGGCAAGCGTCTGGCGCTGCTCAAGGAGCAGACCCCGCACGGCGAATTCACCAAGCGGGTCGAGCTGCTCGGGTTCAGCGCGCCGACCGCGCGGCGCTTCATCCATGCCGCCGCGAAGACCGCCAAATCGCTCAATTTGAGCGATTTGAGCACCAAGGTGAAGAACGCCAGCGCGTTCCTGGAGCTTGTCACCCACGACGATGACGTGCTCGAAAGCCTCGGCGAGATGGACGACATCGACCGCATGAGCGCCACCCAACTGCGCGAGGCACTGCGCCAGTCCGAGAAGGACTCTCAGTTCAATGCCGAGAAGCGCCAGAAGGCCGAGCAACGCGCCGATGCCCTGGAGAAGAAGCTCGGGGGCAAGCGCCCGGTGGTGGTGCCGCTGGACGAGCGCATCACGCCATTCCAGCTCGAAATCACCGAGCGCCAGAGCCTGATCGAGAAGGCGGTCGCCGCGCACCTGGAGAGCGCCACCGCGCTGGAGACCTGGTGGATGGCCGAGCTGGAAGGCGACCAGGACGGCGCCGAAATGCCGCAGAGCGTCAAGCTGGTGCTGCTCACGCTCGACGACGCGGTCAACCGCACCGCGTCCTTGGTGGGCGCCTTGCAGAACGAGCTGGAGACCCGCTTCGGCGCGGACATCAGCGCGGCCCGCCAGTACTTCATGTCCACCGGTGATCGTGGCTGAGGTGGACGAGGCCATGCCAGCACTCTCCCCGGAAATTCACCAGTACGTCTGCCGCCTCGCGCGTCAGCTCGACGCGGTGGAGCACGGCGGTGCGACACCCCTTGTGCAACAGGCGGCGAACTTCCTCAACTGGTCGCCGCAGACCGTGTACAGGCACCTGAAGGCCGCCGCAGGGTGGTCATCGGGCCGCCGCGCGCGCAGCGACAAGGGCTCCACCAGCGTCTCCTCCGATGCGCTCGCCACCCTGGGGGCGGCGCAGCGCGAAGCAGTCCGCGACAACGGCAAGCAGACGCTGTTCACGACCACCAGCCGCGGCATGCTGGAGCAGAACGGCATCAGCTTCGGCGTCAGCAATGGGCACCTCAACCGGCTCATGCGCGACCGGAAGCTCAACGTTGCGGCGCAGCGTGTCGCATCGCCGGTGCAGCAGCTGCGCGCTCCGCATCCGAACCACACCCACCAGGTCGACCCCTCGCTGTGCCTGGTGTACTACCTCAAGGATCGCCAGTACATCATCCGCGACCGCGAGTTCTACAAGAACAAGCTGGACGGCATGGCGAAGGTCAAATTCAAGGTCTATCGCTACGTCCTCTACGACAAGGCCAGCGCGTCCATCGTGCCCTGGTACTGCGAAGCCCAAGGGGAAGACCAGCACAACCTGTTCGACTTCCTCATGCACGCCTGGGGCGAGCAGCCGGGCCGACTGTTCCGCGGCGTGCCCCGCTACATGCTGTGGGACAAGGGCAGCGCCAACACGTCAGCGGCGATCAAGAACCTGCTGAAGCAGCTCGAAGTCGAGCCGCTCGACCACGAGGCAGGCAACGCCCGCGCCAAGGGTGGCGTGGAGAACGCCAACAACATCGTGGAAACCCAGTTCGAGTCGCGCCTGCGCTTCGAGCCTGTCCATGACGTTGCGGGGCTCAATGCTGCCGCCAGCGCCTGGGCGAATGCCTACAACGCGAACCTGATCCCCGGCCAGGACACGCGCCTGCGCCGCTCCGGGCTCGCGACGTCGACCTCTCGCTACGACCTCTGGCAGCTGATCACCGCCGACCAGTTGCGCCTCCTGCCACCGGAGGAGGTGTGCCGCGCGCTGATGGCCAGCAAGGAGCAGCCGCGCAAGGTGCATCCGAACCTGAGCATCAGTTTCAAGCACCCAGCCGCAGAGCGCCCAGGCACCTACAGCCTGCGCGGCCTGGATGGCGTCAACGTGGGCGACACGGTGCAGGTTCGCGCGCTGGTCTACGGTGAGCACGCGGTGCAGATCGAGGCGCCGCGCTATGACGGTGAGACGCTGATCTACCGCGTCGAACCGGAGACCGCCTTCGACCGCTTCGGCCAGCCCGAGGCCGCAGCCGAGATCGGCGCCGAGTACAAGTCCGCAGCGCGCACCGAGGCCGAGCTGGCCGCGAAGGTGATGGACGCGAAGGCGTACCCGGGCATGGATGCCGACGAGGTCAAGGCTGCGCGCGACAAGAAGGCCGCCCCCTTCGAGGGGAAGCTGGTCGCGCACAGCTATCTGCACGACGTCGAACTGCCCACGTACCTGCCGCGCAGCGGCACGGAGATCGAGGCGCCCGCGCATGCCCAGGCGGCTCTCGCACCCGCAATGCTGGACGCCACCGAAGCGATGTTGCGACTTCGCGCCGGCATCGGCCGCAACCTGACGGGCGACGAATACACGTTCATGACGGCGCGCTATGCGGACGGCGTTCCCGAGGACCAGATCGACGCCCTGGTGCAGCAGTTCATCGCGCCGGTCGAGCAGCCGATGCGCGCGGCTGGCGGATTGAGGGCCGTCTGACATGGCAGCACTCCCGCTCATCAAAGACGCGCTGGCGCTCGTGAAGCGCAGTCAATCCGACCTGGCGAAGCACCTGGGCGTGAGCCCGGCAAGCGTGACGCTGATGGTGAAGTTCAACCGCTGGCCGAAGGGCCACGGCGGCGAGTTCGAGCTGCGCGCTCGGATCGTCGGTTACCTGATCGAGCACGGCGTGCCCACGGACGTGGCCTACGCAGCGCTTAACGAAGCACCCCCGGCGACGTGCAGCAACACGACGCCAGGGGCCGCGGCAGATGCCGCTATCTCCGGCCCCCAAACGAATCTAGAGGACCCCTACATGCTACTCCGCAAGCACACCATCAATCGCGAGGCGCGCCAGCACTTCCGTATTCCGCGCGACCCGTTCACCGATGAAATGGAGTCGGACGCGGACGTGTTCCTCTCCGAGGACATCCGCTACGTGCGTGCCTCGATGCGCCAGACGGCCAAGCACGGCGGCATGCTGGCGGTGGTCGCCGAGTCGGGCGGCGGCAAGAGCACGCTGCGCCACGACCTGGCCGACTGGATTCAGACGGCGCGCGAGCCCATCACCATCATCGAGCCCTACGTCATCGGCATGGAGGACTCCGACAAGAAGGGCAAGCCGTTGAAGTCGGCCGACATCACCGGTGCCGTGATCCGCACCGTGTCGCCCGGCACGGCCCTGCGGGCCACGTACAGCGATCGCGCCGCGCAGATGCACAACATCCTCAAGCAGAGCGCCCAGGTCGGCCGCAAGCACGTCCTGATCATCGAGGAGGCCCACGCCCTGGCCACACCGACGATCAAGCACCTGAAGCGCTTCTACGAGCTGCAGGACGGCTTCAAAAAGCTCCTGGCCATCATCCTGATCGGCCAGACCGAGCTGGAGTGGAAGCTCTCGGAGCACAACCCCGAGGTGCGCGAGGTGGTGCAGCGCTGCGAGATGGTGAAGCTGCCGCCGCTGGACAACCACATCGAGGCGTACCTGCGGCACAAGCTGCAGCGGGTCGAGCTGGACTTTGACGCGGTGATCGCGGCCGACGCGGTCGAGGCCATTCGCAACCTGTTGCGCCACACGGTGACCGAGGCCAGCCGCAGCTCGAAGCGCGAGAGCCGCGTGGTGTCGCTGTGCCACCCGCTGGCGATCAACAACCTGGTCAGCGCGGCCATGAACGAGGCCGTCAAGATCGGCGCACCCAAGGTGACCGGCGCGCTGATCACTGCCGCGGTGCGGGCGTGAGGTGCAGCGATGAGGCGCTACCTGATCTCTATCACCATGCCGGACGGCTCGTGCGGCAAACATTCCGGCCTGTACGAGGATGGCTTCGCGGCCGTCATGACCACGCTGGAGCACTTCCCCGACGCGAAGCGCATCAGCGCCATGAGGGTCTTCTCGTGAGCGCGGTTCGCACGGAAATCCGCTCCGGCCTGGCCGAGCGCACCGCGGCGGGCGAGGCGCTGTTCTTTGGCTTCTGGCTGGTGCTGTTCCTGGGCTGCGCCCTGGCCGCCCTGGCGATCAATGACAGCGAGCAGCGCGACCACGAGCTGGAGTTGCAGCGCGTCCACAGCAGCGGCATGGCCACCGGCTACAGGCTGTGCAAGAGCGAGGGCCGGTGATGTCGATCTTCGTCAACACATGCCCAACCTGCGGCGCCGAGGAGTCGATCGACTCGGTCATCTTCCGGGTGATCGATGACGAGGAGGTCCGCGGCCTGGTCAACGATGTGCTGCAGCGCAGCTTTGCGCTCGGCGGGACGCTGATCCGCTACATGCGCCTGTTCAAGCCGCCGAAGCACCAGTTGAACTGGGCGCGCGTGCGCAAGGCGCTGGCCGAGTTGGTGCCCGACATCCAGCGCGGCTCGATCGAGCGCAACGGCACCATCGTCGCCGTCTCGACGGACCTCTGGCTGGCGGCATTCAATGCCACCTTCGACGCCACGACCAAGGGCACGCTGCGCATGCCGCTGGCCCACAACGGCTACGTGTACGGCGCGCTGTTCAACCTGGCCGAGAAGGCCGCGGCCAAGGCCGAGGAGGAGCGCGAGGTCGGGCGCCGGCACTCGCGGCGCGACACGGTGACCGTGGATGGCGAACCCATGGCTATCGGCGATGCCCTCGGGGTGGTCTTCGGCGGCGTCGACCCTGCACTGGCGAAGGTCGATGCAGCCTCGCGCAACGCGGCCCCCGTGCCGCAGCAGGTCCTCGACTACCGCGCAAAGCTGGGCGGCAAAGGCGGTGCGTCATGACCGAGCAGGAGCGCCTCGAAGTTGTCCTGCGCGCACTGCTGCCAGCCGATGGCGCGCCGATCGCGCGCAACGCGCTGGCCAAGGCGACATGCCTCAACCGCGGCCAGGTCGCCGTCATCCTGGATGACGACGTGATGGCGGGCCGGGTCGCCTACGACCTGCGCACCGACAGCTACCAGGCCGTCAAGCAAGGGGACGCACTGTGACGCCCGCCGAGCAGGCCATCGCCGCCCAGGCGCTGATCGACCAGCTGACCCCACTGGTCCGGGACGTGCCCAAGGAGGCGGTCCTGGACGCGCTGCTCGCGTTGTTCCATTCCACGGCGATCCACAACCCGGCGTGCCTGGAACGCGCCGTCAGCGACGCGACCTTCGTCGCTGTCGTCTTGACCAACCGACTGCATCTGCAACAAGCGCCCCACGGGGCGTCCATCCACTGAAGGAATGCCATGAACGCATCAACCAACCCCATGGTCGTGATCGAACTCCACGCCCGCGCCTACCGCGAAGCCAAAGACCTCCTGGTCGAGCGCGCGCAGGCGTTGCACGACGAGATGCAAGCCGCCCAGCGCCGCGCCATGCGCGGGCTGCGCACTGCGGTGGCTGCGGTGAACGAGAAGCGCGACGAGCTGCAGCACGCGCTGGAGGAGCAGCCCCACCTGTTCGCGAAGCCCCGCACGGTCGTGTTCCATGGCGTGAAGGTCGGCTTCAAGCTCGGCGCGGGGAAGATCGACTGGGAGGATGACGACCAGGTCGTGAAGCTGACCCGCAAGTACTTCCCGCAGCAGTTCGATCTGCTGGTCAAGACGACCGAGAAGCCCATCAAAGACGCCTTGAAGTCCCTCACCGCGGTAGAGCTGAAAAAGCTCGGCGTGACGGTCGAGGGCACTGAGGACGTGCCCGTCATCAGCGACACGACGGCCAGCGTGGACAAGCTCGTGAAGGCGTTGCTCAAGGGCGCGGAAGACGAGGCCCAGTCGTGAGCACCGCCGACACCGCCCGCCAGGTGCAAGGCTTCCTGTCGGCCACGAGCCGCCCGCGCTGCGGCAACTGCAAGCACGGCAAGGAAACGGTCGCCGAGCGCATGCCGCCGTTCGACACGCGCAGCTGGCGATGCACGCGAGGCGGCTTCTCGGTCACGGCCGGTGCGATCTGCGCGAAACACGAGCCCGACTTCCAAACAGCCCAAGCGACGAAGGTCGCGCCGCCGGATGCCTGAGCTGGACATCAGTTTTCTCCTTGGTCGAGTCCGGCGCGCCAGCCGTTCGGCCTTTACCCCGGCGCTTTCGGGCGCCGGGGCTTTTTCTTTTCAAGGTGTTGATATGCGATCTGACGTTTTCGCCGCGCTCATGGCCATCGTGGGCGCGCTGCTCATGGCCGTGTTGGCCAACCCGGCCGTGCCGTTCACTCTGCTCCTGGTGAGCTGCGCGGCCTGGGTCGTGCATGGGAGCCATCGCCGCCTCTGGCCGCTTTGCGCTCAGATGCTGGTCTTCGGTTCGTTCTGCCTGCTCGGTGTGTGGAACACCTGGCTTGGTCCGTTTTTGCTGGGGTAGGCCATGCGATACGAACCAACGGCCGGTGAGCTGCCTGGACGCCAGTGGGCGCCATCGAATGGCACCGAGGGCGAGATCTTCCACGAGGGATGGTGCTGCCGGTGCGCGCGCGACAGGGTGATGAATGGCAAGGTTCACCAGGATCAGGCGGGCGAGGAGGACTACTGCCCAATCCTCTGTGCCAGCTTCACGACCCACGAGGGTCCGGTCGAGTGGCGCGAAATCGAAGTCGGGCCAGGTCCCTTCGACTGCCGCTATGAATGCACGTCGTTCATTCCCAAGGGCGAGAGCATTCCACGGCCACGTTGCACTCGCACTGCTGACATGTTCGACGCTGCCTCGGGAGAAGGCGCATGACGCTCGCTGCGACCAAGGCAAGAGCGCTGGGCGCAGCTGCAGCGAATCCTGAGCGCGTCCGCTTGATCAAGCTGATCCACGTCGCACGCCGCGACCTGGAGAAAGCCGGAAAGATGGACGAGCCGACCTACCGCACCATGCTGCAGACGGCTGGAGGTGCTGATTCGACCGCGAAGATGGGCGTTCCAGCGCTCATGCGGGTTTTGGAACAGGCAAAGAAGGCCGGTTTCAAGGTGCGTTCCAAGGTCACCGACCGCCGCCAGGACACGAGCCCCGAGGCTCGCAAGGTCCGGGCGTTGTGGCTGTTCCTGCACGAGCTGCAGGTGGTCCGGGACTCATCCGAGGCCGCGCTGGCCAGCTATGTGAAGCGCATCGCCCGCGTCGAAGACATGCACTGGGCCGACAGCCAGGCCATGCGCAAGCTGATCGAGACCATGAAGAAGTGGGCCATGCGCTTCCTGCCTGCCGCCGTCGACCAGCTGCAGGTCGAGGTGCACGGTGCGCGCGCTGCCGGCCTGCTCGACCAGGCGCAAGAACTGGCCGTAGAGGAGGCGCTGCGCCGGCTGCAGGGCTCCGATGGCTTCGACGCCCATTGGACCGCTTGGATGGCGTTCTCGGCCGCCATCGGCCGCTCGACTGACGCCGGCATGCAAGAGGCACTGGGAGGCCGCTGATGAGCAACGACTCTAGGATGAGCGAACTTCGCAACGAGCTGCTGGCCGATCTGGCTGGCACGGCGGAGCGTGCATTGATAGAGAACGAAGTGCCGCCCGCCGTGGCGGCGATCATCGCCAGCTCGGTCGCAGACCACGTGGCCGATCACTGGGGCGGCCAGATGATCTACATCCCCCGCGACTTCCAGCGGAAGCTCGCTCAGATCGAGCTGGAAATCTTCGACGCCTTCACCGGCGCCAACATCCCGGAACTCTCGCGCAAATATGAGATGACCGACAGCGGCCTGCGCCGCCTCATCACGCGCGTCCGTGCCAAACTGGCATCCTCCCGGCACGAGCAGCAGCTCGACATGCTGGAGCCCCCGCAAGACCGCTCAAAGTGAGCGATTCGCGCTGCGGGGCGCCTTTACCACCCGCGTAAACTCGTTACACGACTCGTCCCAAGCGGTCCCGCCAGGTCCCGGCAAATCCCGATTTATCGCGCCGTTTTGGGTTGTCGTTTCTCAATACCGTTCAGCACGGCGGAGGAAGCTCCGCTTACAAATAAGAACTATTCTCATTTTAAGCAAAAAGGCCGCACCCGAGCCCTGCCCGCCTCGTCTGCACGCGTTCAAGCCGTCGGCTGCTCGGCTTCCTGCAGCAACCGCCACATCACCTTGCCGCTGCCGCTCTTGGGCAACGTCTCCACGAACTGCACCTTGCGCGGGATCTTGTAGACCGCCATGTTCTCGCGGCACCAGTCGATGATCTGCTGCTCGGTCGTGTCCTTGTGCGTTGCGCGCAGCACCACCACCGCCTTGACCGATTCGCCGCGGTAGTCGTCCTTGGTCGAGATGACGCAGGCCTCCTGGATCGCGGGGTGGCGGAACATCAGCAGCTCGACCTCGGCCGGCCACACCTTGAAGCCGCTCGCGTTGATCATGCGTTTCAGGCGATCGGTCATGAAGAAGTAGCCGTCCTCGTCCATGCGGCCCATGTCGCCCGAGCGGAAGAAGCGCTTGCCCTCGAACTCGACGAAGGCGGCCTTCGTCGCGTCGGGCCGCTTCCAGTAGCCCTGGAACACCTCGGGGCCGTGGATGATGATCTCGCCCGATTCTCCGATGGGCATTTCCACCAGCGTGTCGGGGTCGACCACGCGCGCGTCGGTGCTCATGAACGGAATGCCCAGGCACTGCTGCTTCGGGTTTTCCGACGGGTTGGTGTGCGAAGGCGCGGCCGTCTCGGTGAGGCCGTAGCCTTCCTGGTATTTGAGGCCGTACTGCTCGAACAGGCGCTGCGCCACCGCCTGCGGCATCGCGGCGCCGCCGCCGCCGATGTGGGTGATGCTCGATAGGTCGTAGCTCGCGAAGTTGGGGCTGGCCATGAGGTCGATCACCATGGTCGGGATGTTGGTCCAGCTCGTCACCTTCCAGCGCGAGATGAGCCGGCCGGCCACGTCGCGGTCCCAGCGCGGCATGATGACCAGCGTGGCCGCCGCGAGGATCGAGGTGTGCATCATGCTCACCACGCCGGTGATGTGGAACATGGGCACCACGGCCAGCACCACCGCTTCCGATGTCGCATGGCCCCAGAGCTGGCCCGACACCGCGTTGTGCATCAGGCTCGAATGGTGATGCACGCAGCCCTTGGGCAGGCCGGTGGTGCCGCTGGTGTAGGGCAGCAGCGCCATGTCGTTGGCGCCCACCACATGCGCGGGGGCCGGGTGGCCGGCCTCGAGCGCGTCGGTCCACGCCATCACCTGGCCGCCGGCAAGCGCGGGCAGTGGATGGCGGGTGCCGAGCCAGGCGGTCCATGCGGGAGCGGGCGCATCGTCGCCGGTGACGTCGGCATCGAAGGCGTCGGTGAACTGGGTCACGACGATGTGCGCGAGCCGCTGCTCGGCCGGCAACGCATCGCTGGCCTTGGCCAATTCGGCGGCGAGGTCGCCGGTGGTGAGCGCCACCTTGGCGTCGGGGTCGACGATGTAGTGCTTGAGCTCCTCCGCCCGGTTCATCGGGTTGACCGGCACCACCACCGCATTGGCGCGCAGGATCGCGAAGTGCGCGACCACGAGCTGCGGGCAGTTCTGCATGTTCAGGATCACGCGGTCGCCGCGCTGCACGCCCAGCGCATGCAGCGTGCCGGCCAGCCGTTCGACCTGCTCGGCCAACTCGCGATAGCTCATCACGCGGCCGAAGAACACGAGCGCGGCCTTGTCGGGGTAGCGGGCGGCGGAGGTCGCGAGGTTGTGCCACAGCGACGTGGCGGGAACGGTGAGCGAATGCGGCAGGCGTTTGGGCCAGAACTTGTAATGCGGGCGTTGTTGCATGGTGAGAACAGGCGGGAGAAAAAATGCGGGGCAGGAAGGGCAAAGGCACGCCAGCCTAAGCCGCCCCGGCCGCGGCTCCCATCGGGGAAGCCCCCGGGGGCGTCACATTGGCGACGCCCTTTTTTCGTACCCGCCGGCATCGGCTATCGTGCAGCCCCGGGGCCGTGGGCCCGCAGACCGGTCCCGCCTCGCATGCTCGAACTCGCAAGAAAAACACGCTGGCGACGCGCCCTGCTCCTGGGCGCCGCGCTGTCCGCCTCGGGCTGCGCCCTCGTCTCCAGGTTCGGCCCCCAGGACAACCCGACGGCATTGCCGCACACCCCGCCGGAGTGGGTGCCGATCGACTGCTGGCTCGGCACTGAGGAAGTGGTGCCGCGCCACGCCGGCAAGGCCGGCGGCTCCATGTTCGGAACACTGACGCTGGCCACCGGCATCTTCAAATGGCGCGTGAACTACGCGCGCCTGAGCGGGCCGGCCACGCTCGCAGGCTTCTACGGCCCTGCCGCCAGGGGCCACAACGGCCCGTTGGCCATCGAGCTGCCGCCGCAGAGCCAAGGCGTGCAGCACGGCACCGGCCCCGACGCCGGCTACGAACTCACCGGCACCAGCACGCTCACGCAGGCACAGGTGGCCGACCTCATGGCCGGCCTCTGGTACGTCAGCGTGTCGACCCGCGCCTGGCCGGCGGGCGAAGTGCGGGGACAGCTCAAGCGCAGCACTGCCGGCGTGCACGGCGGCTGACATCGCGTCGCCATGCCCGATGGGGGATGCGCCATGCGGCCTGCGACTACAGACAGGCGCGGCTTTCGGAGCGATACCTGCAGTTCTGTCTCCAAGCAGCCCATTCACCCACCACCACCGAAGGAATCCCCATGGCAGCAGACAAGCACGCAAGCGTTCACTGGGAAGGCGCCGGCAAGACCGGCAAGGGCCAGATCAGCACCGAGACCGGCGCCCTGAAAGACTACCCCTACGGCTTCGCGAGCCGCTTCGAGGACGACAAGCGCGGCACCAACCCCGAGGAGATCGTCGGCGCGGCCCATGCGGCCTGCTTCACGATGGCCTTTGCCTTCGCGCTGGAAGCAGCGGGCCTGGCGGCCACGCGCATCGACACCAAGGCCGCCGTGCGGCTGGCCAAGGACGGCGCCGGCTTCAAGATCGACCGCATCCAGCTCGAGCTGGACGCGGCCGTGCCCAACCTCGACGAAGCCAAGTTCCAGGAAATCGCCGCCGCCGCCAAGGCCGGCTGCCCGCTGTCGAAGGCGCTTGCGAGCGTGCCCGAGATCACGCTGAAGGCCACGCTGGCCAGCTGAAAACGCGCAGACGGCGCTGCTTATGATCGTCTCCACAAAAAGGAGACGGATCATGAACAAGCCCACCCGGACCGCGCTGGCGGTCCTTTCTTTCGCACTCGGCACGTTCGGCACCACGGCGGCCATGGCCGCCTATCCCGACAAGCCGATCAAGGTCGTCATCGGCTTTCCGGCCGGCGGCCCGCTCGACCAGCATGCACGCCTGCTCACCGACAAGCTGCAGGCCGTGCTCGGCCAGCCGCTGATCGTCGACTACAAGCCCGGCGCGGGCGGCTCGGTCGGTGCCGATGCCGTTGCCAAGAGCCCGGCCGACGGCTACACGCTGATGCTGGCCAACACGGGAGTGGCCGTGATCAACGGCGCGCTTTACAGCAAGCTGCCCTACAACACGCAGCGCGACTTCGTGCCGATTGCGCGCACCGCGATGCAGCCGCTGGCGTTGCTGGTCACGCCCAAGCTGCCGGTGCAGAACCTGAAGCAATTCATCGACTACGCCAAGGCGCGGCCGGGCCAGATCAACTACGGCTCGGCGGGCAACGGCGGCATCAGCCACCTCGTCCCCGAGATGTTCAAGACCGCGACCGGCATCTTCATGGTGCACATCCCCTACCGCGGCAGCGCGCCGGCCTTCACCGACCTGATGGGCGGGCAGGTGCAGTTCATGGCCGAGTCGATTCCGCAGGCCGCCAACTATCACAAGCAGGGCAAGGTGCGCGCGCTGGCGGTGACCAGCCGCGAGCGCAACCCCGCCCTGCCCGACGTGCCGACCGTCATCGAGTCGGGCGTCAAGGGATTCGAGGTGGTGGGCTTCTACGGCTTCCTCGCGCCGAAGGACACGCCCAAGGACGTGGTCGCCAAACTCAGCGACGCGTTCAGGCAGGTGCTGACCAGCCCCGAGGTGCGCGAGCGCATGGTGAGCCAGGGCGCGGACCCGGCCTACCTGGGCAGCGAGGACTTCGCGCGCTTCCTCGCGACGGAAACGCCGCGCTGGGACAAGGCGGTGAAGGCCTCGGGCGCGCGGATGGACTGAGCCCCGGCGGCGCTCAGGGCGGCGTGGCCGCGTGCCGCTCGAGCTGCTCGCGGCTCAGCAGTTCGATGCTGCGGTAGCGCACGCGCAGCGTGCCGTCTTCCTCCCACAGCTTCAGTTGCCGGTTCACGCTCTGGCGCGACACGCCGAGCATGAACGACAGGTCTTCCTGCGACACGCCGAGCGTCGTGCTGCCGCGCTCGTCGCCCGGCTCGGCGGCGCGCGCGTCCAGCGTCAGCAGCCGGTGCGCGAGCCGCACGGGCAGCGGCATCAGGATCACGTCGTCGATCCAGGCGAGCGCCTGTCGCAGCCGCAGGCACACCAGCCGCGTGAAGGCCATGTGCACATCGGGATGCTCGGCGATCAGCCGGTGGAAGTCCGCCGCGGCCACCACGGCCGTTTCGGTGGTCTCGACCGCGAAGGTGTCGTAGACGCGCTCGCGCCCCACGAGCAGCGACACCTCGCCGAACCAGTGCCCGGGTTCGAGCATCGCGATCACCGCCTCGCGCCCGCCCGGCGCGACCACGCTCACGCGCAGCGATCCGCTCACCACGCCGAACAGCGCATCGGGCAACGAGCCCTTGTGAAACAGCGATTCGCCGCGCGCCAGGGTGCGCCGGTGTGCCACCGCGAGCAGGCGCTCCTGCACGTCCTCTGCGAGCCGCATGTCGTTGCCCTGCGGGGGTGACGGCGTCGCCTGGGCATCGGCAGGACGGGATGAAGGGGGCGTGCGTGGCATCGCGGGTTTGCCCGGGGTGGCGAATGCCAACAACGGACAGTCTTGGTGCATGGGGGTGCCGATAGTACGCAGCGAGCCCGGGTCGCCGCAATTGCAGCAACCCGATGTCACCTGTCACATGGAGCACACCCCGATGAACACCCAGACCGAACGATGCGAAATTCAAGCCCGCCGCGAGCGCCTCGTGCTCGACCATTTCGCCGACGAGACGCGGCAGGACTTCGACGCGGTGCTCGGCACCTTCCCCCATCCGCACTACGAGTTGATCCCGAGCGGCGAAGTGCACGACGGCACCGACGACGTGCGCCTGTACTACGCCGAAACGCGCCGTGCCTTCCCCGACCAGCGCCACGAGATCATCCAGCTGCGGCACGCCGACGATTCGGTGATCGTCGAGTTCTGGCTGCTGGGCACGCACCGCGGCCCGCTCAAGGGCATTCCGCCGACGGGCAACGCCTTCCGCTGCCGCATGAACGCCTTCTTCATCTTCGAGGGCGACACGCTGGTCTGCGAGCGCGTGTACTTCGACACGCTGACGATGCTGCGGCAGTTGCTGGTGGGCGTGCCGCCCGAGATGGTCGGCGCACTGGTGAGCGGACTGCTCGGCCAGCCGGCCGCAACGCCCAAGGTTGAGGCCGCCGTCGCATGACCACCGCGCGGCCGCTCGAAGGCCGCCACGCCGTCATCACGGGCGGCGCGCGCGGCATCGGCCTGGCCATTGCGCGGCGCTGCATGGCGGACGGTGCGAGCGTGGCGTTGTGGGATGTGGAAGCAGAGGCGCTGGCCGAAGCGATGCGGCAGCTCGCACCGCTGGGTGCCGCGACCTCGGCACTCGTCGACGTGCGCGACGAAGACCAGATCGCACGCGCGGCCTCGGAGGCGCAGGAAGGCTTCGGCGGCATCGACATCCTCGTCAACAACGCGGGCGTGCTCGGTCCGACCGTCACCGCGTGGGAGCACACGCCCGCGCAATGGCGCAACGTGCTCGACATCAACCTCACGGGCGCATGGCTGTGCTGCCGCGCCATCGTGCCGGTGATGCTGGCCAGGCAGCGCGGGCGTATCGTCAACATCGCCTCGGTGGCGGGCAAGGAAGGCAACGGCTTCAACGCGGCTTACTCGGCCTCCAAGGCGGGGCTGATTGCGCTGACCAAATCGCTGGGCAAGGAGCTCGCGTTGTCCGGCGTGCTGGTGAACTGCATCACGCCGTCGGCGGCCGACACGGCGGTGTTCGCGGGCGTGCCGGCGGAACACCGCGAGCAACTGCGCACTGCCCTGCTCGCGCGCGTGCCGATGGGGCGCTTCGTCGAGGTCGATGAAGTGGCTGCGATGGTCGCGTGGCTGGCTTCGGACGACTGCTCTTTCAGTACGGGGGCGGTGTTCGATATCTCGGGTGGCCGATCCATGTATTGAACCCCTTCAGGGCGTGTGCGCAGGCCACCGGGTACTCCCCTCCGCGAATGTCCCCCGGGCTTCGCCCTCCTCCTTGATTTCGCTGCGGGGAGCACCCGATGCCCTGCGCACTTGGACGCGCTGTTGGTGTATCGCCGATCAACGACGCCCTGAATAACCCGCAACGCGACAACTCAAAAAGCAAGTCCTCATTCACAGGAGACGACCATGATCCGAGATCCCGACCCCACTGGCTTCGCGCAACTGGCGCACTTCGACGGCGCGCGAAGCGCCACCATGCCGCAAGACCGCCTGCGCGCCATTCGCCATGGCGCCGAAGCACTGCGCGAGCAACTGCTCGATGCGCCGCCGGTGCGCTTTGCGCGCAGCTTCAACCTGCTGCGCATTCCGTACCCTGCGTGGTTCGCCTTCACCGGCGTGTATTCGCAGCAGTTGCTCAAGCCGCACATGGTCCACCTCCTGGCGCGCACCGTACTGATCCAGTACGACGACTTCGAAGGGCGCCTCCGCACGCTGCTCTTCACGCCGGCCGACTTCGAGGCGGGCAACGAAACGCCCTACTTCAAGCGACTGAGCGAGCAGACGCCGAAGTTCCTGCACAAGACCATCGCGCCGGTCTACCAGACCGTGCCGCAGGCGCTGGCGAGCTGCGGCGTGGCACCCGAACAGATCGACTACATCACCTACGACCACCTGCACACGCAGGACGTGCGCCGTTGGCTCGGCAGCGCGGATGCGCCTGGCCTGCTGCCGAACGCCAAGCTGCTCGTGCACCGGCAGGAACTCGCGAACGTTCAGGGGCTGCTGCCGGTGCAGGCCGAGTGGTACTGCCCGCATGGCCTCGACGGCGTGCCGGCCGAACGCATCGTTCCGTTCGACGGCAGCATCCAGCTTGGCCGTGGCCTCGCGCTGGTGCACACGCCGGGCCACACGGAAGGCAACCACTCGCTGGTCTATCGCACCGGCGATGGATTGCGCGTGAGCAGCGAGAACGGTGTCGCAGCCGACAGCTGGGCGCCGCTGCAGTCGCGCCACAACGGCATCCGCCGCTATGCGCAGGCGACGGGCGCGGAGGTGATCCTCAATGGCAACACGCAGGAAAGCAGCAATGACCAGTACCTGTCGATGGTGCTGGAGAAGACGCTCGCGGGCACCTCGCCGTCGCACGGGTTCAGCAACGTCGTGCCGTCCAGCGAATGCTCGCCGCACTGGCTCTTCCCGGGGGCGCCGACCAGCCACCTCTGGGGCGAGACGAGTTTCGGCACGCTGGCCCAGCGCTGAAAAGAAAAAGAAGGAGACACACCGATGAACACCGCCACCCTCGCCGCCGCCGATGCGCACACGCCCGCCTCGGCCGATGCGCGCGACGACGCCGCGCTTTTCCGCAAGATCACCTGGCGGCTGATGCCGCTGCTGTGCGCCTGCTATGTGCTGAACTACCTGGACCGCACCAACGTCGGCTACGCGCAGTTGCAGATGAAGGACCAGCTGGGCTTCAGCGATGCGGTGTTCGGCCTCGGGGCCGGCATCTTCTTCATCGGCTATGCGGTGTTCGAGATTCCGAGCAACCTGATGCTCGCGAAGATCGGCGTGCGCGCGACGCTGTTGCGCATCATGGGCCTGTGGGGGCTGGCCTCGGCGGCGATGATGTTCGCGACGACGCCGATGCAGTTCTACGTGCTGCGCTTCCTGATCGGCGTGTTCGAGGCGGGCTTCGCGCCCGGCGTGCTGTTCTACCTGACGCTCTGGTTTCCGTCGCACCGCCGCGCGCAGGCAACCGCCCTCTTCTTCATGGCCTTCGGTGCGGCGCCCATCGTCGCGGGGCCCATCGCCGGGCTCACGATGACCTACCTCGACGGGGTGCTTGCGTTGCGTGGATGGCAGTGGCTGTTCCTGCTCGAAGGGCTGCCGAGCGTGCTGCTGGGCGTCATCGCGTTTCGCTGGCTCTCGAACAGCCCGTCGCAGGCGCCATGGCTCACGGCCACGGAGAAGCAGCGCGTGGCGCGCCTGCTGGCCGAAGACCAGGCCGCGCACGGTGCCGCCGAGCGCCACACCTTCGGCGCGGCCATGCGCGACGCCCGGGTGTGGCTGATCGGCTTCATGTCGTTCCTGATCATCCTGGGCATCTATGCGCTGTCGTTCTGGCAGCCGACCATCCTGAAGTCGATGGGGCTCAGCGTGCTACAGATCGGCTTCTATTCGGTCATTCCGGCGGTCGCGGGCATCGCGGCCAACATCGTGGTCGGGCGGCACTCCGACCGGAAGAAGGAACGGCGCTGGCACTTCGCCATCGGTGCGCTGGTGGGTGCGACGGGCCTCGCGCTGACCACTCTCTTCATGCAGAGCCCCTTGGCGGCCGTGCTATGCCTGGCGCTGGCATCGATGGGCATCTCGAGCGCGTTCACCGTGCTGTGGGCGATTCCGGGCAACTTCATGTCGAAGAGTGCAGCGGCCGCAGGCATCGCGCTCATCAGCACCATCGGCGGCAGCGCGGGGCTGGTCGCGCCGATGATGGTCGGTGCGCTCAAGACGCTGACGGGCGGCTTCACGGCCAGCCTCTATGTGCTGAGCGGGGCGCTGGTGCTGTCGGCACTGCTCATGCTGCTGGCCCTGCCCGCGAGCGCGCTGGCCAAGCGATAGCGCACTCGCGCCGCACCACTGGCGCACGGCACCGATCCATTTCGGTGCACAGATCTTGCATACCAGTTGGCACAAAAGCTGCTGGTATGCAGGCGAATGTCTACATCCGCATCCGAAATCAGTGCACGCATCGTCGAAGCGGTGATGGCGCAGAAGCTCGCGCCGGGTTCGCGCCTGGGCGAGCAGCAGCTGGCCATGCTCTTCGACTGCAGCCGCACCATCGTGCGCGAAGCCCTCACCCGGCTGGCGGCGCGCGGCATCGTCACCGTGAGCGCACGGCGCGGCTGGTTCGTGATCGAGCCTTCGCAGGAAGAAGCGCGCGAAGCCTTCGAGGCGAGGCGTGTGATCGAGCTGGGGCTCATCCGCAGCGCAGCCACCACCGGCAAGCTCGACAAGGCCGCCCTGCGCCAACTGAAGGCGCACCTCCAGCGTGAGAAGGGCGCACTGAAAGAGAGCGACGTCGGCAACCGCAGCTTCCTGCTCGGCGACTTCCACGTGTGCCTGGCCGAATGCCTGGGCAACACGCTCCTGGCCGACACGCTGCGCGATTTCACCGCGCGCACCACGCTGATCGCCATGCTCTACCAAAGCACGCACGATGCGGTGCAGTCGTGCGAAGACCACGTGCAGATCGTCGCGGCGCTCGAGCGCGGCGACCACGCCGCCGCCGAGGCGCTGATGGCCGAACACATCGGCACGGTGCAGTCGGCGCTGCGCGTGCAGGCGCCCACCGATCCGCTCGCGCAGCTGCGCGATGCGCTGGCACCGCTGCAGAACAGCGCGGCGCCCAAACCCAAACGCCGCAAACCCGCCGCGTCCTCCCCTGACGACACCCCCGATTCATCGACTTACCTAGGAGCCCTGCTATGACTTTCTCTGCATCGAAACGCCACCTCGCCCTCGCGTTCGCTTCCGTCGCCCTGCTGGCCGCGGCCGGCGGCGCCCATGCCCAGAACGCACTGGACAACGTGCTCAAGGCCAAGACCATCAAGATCGCCGTGCCGACCGACTACCCGCCCTACGGCTCGGTCGACAAGAACATGAAGCCGCAAGGCCTCGACGTCGAAATGGCCGAGCTCATCGCCGCCAAGCTCGGCGTGAAGATCGAGCTGGTGCCGGTGACCAGCGCCAACCGCATTCCGTACCTGCAGACGCGCAAGGCCGACCTCGTGATCTCCACGCTCGGCAAGAACGCCGAGCGCGAGAAGGTGATCGACTTCTCGTCGGCCTATGCGCCCTTCTTCCAGGCCGTGTACGCGGCCAAGAGCATGAAGCTCACCGCCTTTTCCGACATGGCCGGCAAGACCGTCGCCGTGACGCGCGGTGCGATGGAAGACCAGGAACTGAACAAGGTGGCGCCGGCGAACGTCGACTACCGCCGCTTCGAGGACAACAACGCGACGATCGCGGCCTTCGTGGCCGGCCAGACGCAAACCCTCGCGACCAGCGCGGCGGTCGCCGCCGACATGCTCGCCAAGAATCCGAAGGTCAGCGCCGAGTTCAAGCTGCTGCTCAAAGACAGCCCCTGCTTCGTGGGCGTCGCGAAGGGCGAAACCGCATTGAAGACCAAGGTCAACGAAATCATTGCCGCCGCCAAGAAGGACGGCACGCTGGACGCCATGTCGAAGAAGTGGCTCGGCAAGGCAGCGGGCGATCTTCCGGTCTGATCGAATCACGCGGCCATGAACATCGAGTTTGACTTTGGCGCGGTGCTCGCCGAATGGCCGCTGCTGCTGCGCGGCGTGGCGTGGACCGTCGGCCTCACCGCCATCGGCACCGTGCTCGGCATGATCGTGGGCACGCTGTGCGCCTGGGCGCGCTCGGGCGGCCCGGCCTGGCTGCGCGCCATCGTGGGCACCTATGTGGAGCTGATCCGCAACACGCCCTTCATCGTGCAGCTGTTCTTCATCTTCTTCGGGCTGCCGGCGGCGGGCGTGAAGCTCTCGCCCGAGGTGGCGTCGGTGATCGCGATGGTGATGAACCTGGGCGCGTACTCCACCGAGATCATCCGCGCGGGCATCGAGGCCACGCCGAAGGGTCAGATCGAAGCGGCCGTGAGCCTCGCGCTCAGCAAGTCGCAGGTGTTCCTGCGCGTGGTGCTGCCGCCCGCGCTCAAGAAGGTGTGGCCCGCGATGGTGAGCCAGATCATCATCGTGATGCTGGGCTCGGCGGTGTGCGGCCAGATCTCGACCGAAGAGCTGAGCTACGCGGCCAACCTGATCCAGAGCCGCAACTTCCGCGCGTTCGAGGCCTTCATCATCGCCACGCTGATCTACCTGGCGCTGTCGGTGGGGCTGCGGCGTTTGCTCAACTGGGCGGGGCCGAAGTTCTTCTTCGGCCGCTGAACGCACCACAGAAGGAAACCCATCGTCATGAGTGATTTTTCTCTGTGGGACATCCTGCGCAACCTGCTGATGGCGCTGCGCTGGACCGTGGTGCTCTCGCTGATCGCCTTCATCGGCGGCGGCATCGTGGGCGGGCTGCTGCTGTTTCTGCGCCTGCGCGGCGGCAAGATCGCGGGCAAGGCCGTCGGCCTCTATGTGCAGCTCTTCCAGGGCACCCCGCTGCTGATGCAGCTGTTTCTTGCCTACTTCGGCATCGCGCTGTTCGGCATCGACGTGTCGGCGTGGACCGCGGCGAGCGTGGCGCTCACGCTCTACACCAGCGCCTTTCTCACCGAGATCTGGCGCGGCTGCGTGGCCTCGATTCCGAAGGGCCAGTGGGAAGCATCCGGCAGCCTGGCCCTGAGCTTCGGCGAGCAGATGCGCCATGTGATCCTGCCGCAGGCCGTGAAGATCGCGATCGCGCCGACGGTCGGCTTTCTGGTGCAGGTGATCAAGGGCACCGCGCTCGCCTCGGTGATCGGCTTTGTCGAGCTCACCAAGGCCGGCAGCATGATTTCGAACGCCACCTTTCAGCCCTTCGTGGTGTTCAGCTGCGTGGCGCTGCTTTACTTCGTGCTGTGCTTCCCCGTGAGCCTGTACGCCAAGAACCTCGAGAGGAAGACCCATGGCCGCCGTGCTTGACCAAGCCAAACCTGAATCCGCGACCTTCGCCGCGCCCATCGTGCGCATCACGGCGCTGCGCAAGTCCTACGGCACCAACGAAGTGCTCAAGGGCATCGACCTCGACGTGAAGCGCGGCGAGGTGATCGCCATCATCGGCAAGAGCGGCTCGGGCAAGAGCACGCTGCTTCGCTGCATCAACGGGCTGGAAGTGTTCCAGGAAGGCTCGCTCACCGTGGACAGCAAGCCGCTGCTGCACGAGAGCGCGATGGCCATGCGCGAGCTGCGCCAGCGCGTGGGGATGATCTTCCAGAGCTTCAATCTTTTTCCGCACCTCACGGTCGGCAAGAACGTGATGCTTGCGCCCACGCTGGTGAAGAAGCGCGCGTCGCTGGAAGCCGCCTCGCAGGCGCGCAAGCTGCTCGAACGCGTGGGCCTTGCCGAGAAGTTCGATGCCATGCCCGACCAGCTCTCGGGCGGGCAGCAGCAGCGCGTGGCCATCGCCCGTGCGCTCGCGATGGAGCCGGCCGTGTTGCTGTGCGACGAGATCACCTCGGCGCTCGACCCCGAGCTGGTGGGCGAAGTGCTGCGCGTGGTGGAGTCGCTGGCCGACGAAGGCATGACGCTCCTGATGGTGACGCACGAGATGAGCTTCGCGCGCAAGGTGAGCGACCGGGTGATCTTCATGCACCAGGGGCGCGTGCACGAGATGGGACCGCCGGCGGAGCTGTTCGGGAATCCGCAGACGGCGGAGTTGAAGCAGTTTCTTTCGTCGCTGCACGACTGAGGGTTTCGTCCTCGGCTATCCTCGACCCATGGCCTCCCTGCGGAACGCACCGATTATTCGCACCATCGAAGAGATGGTGGGTTAGCGCGCGATCCAGACGAGTTTCACGCCATGCAACCCGCCCCACGAGGCGGGTTTCTTTTTGCCTCCTGGGGTTTTCTTCCAAGTCACAGGAGAAAAGCAATGACCCCCATGCTCCACATGGTCTGCGGCAAGATCGGTGCCGGCAAATCGACGCTCACCCGGCGCCTGGCAGAGGCACCGGCCACGGTGCTCATCAGCGAGGATGCGTGGCTTGTCGCGCTGTACCCCGGAGAGATCGTCGCGCTGCCCGACTATGTGCGGGCTTCGACCCGGCTCAAGCGGGTCATGGCGGAGCATGTCGTCGGGCTCCTCAATGCTGGCGTGTCCGTGGTGCTCGACTTTCCCGCCAACACGGTGAGCAGCCGGGCCTGGGCGCGCGGCATCTTCGAGAAGGCGGGCGTGGCGCACCGGCTCCATTTCCTGGATGTGCCGGACGCAATCTGCAAGGCACGGCTTCGCGCACGCAATGCCAGCGGCGAACATCCCTTCGAAACGACGGATGCCGAGTTCGACCTGATAACGCGCCACTTCGTCGCGCCCGCGGAGGCGGAAGGCTTTCACGTGGTCCGCGCCTCGCAGGCCTGACTAAGATCGCCCGCGATGCATATCGAACAAGCCCTCCCCGCCGAAGCGGCTACCGTTGCCGCCGTCCTGAACGAAGCCGCCCGATGGCTCGCCACCGAGGGGCGGCCGCTGTGGTCGGCCATCGATGTCGGCCTCGAACGGGTGCAGCGCGACACCGATGCCGGTCGCTACTTCATCGCGCGCGAGAACGGGGACGTGGCCGGCGTGGTGCGGATCGACATGGAGGATCCCTTCTTCTGGCCGGAGATCGAACCCGGAAGCTCCGCGTTCGTGCACAAGCTGGCGGTGCGCAGGTCTTGGGGCGGCAAGGGCGTATCGACCATGCTCCTGGCCTTCGCGCGCGAACGCACCCGCAGCCTCGGCCGCCCGTACCTGCGCCTCGATTGCGTGGCGGACCGGCAGGCGTTGCGCACGCTCTACGAGGGCTTCGGTTTCGTGCTGCACAGTGTCATCCAGAAGGGAAACGGGTCCTTTACCCGTTACGAATTGCGCATCGACGGCTGACTGTCCGACAGGAATGGGCGCCACCCCGGCGCTGGCGGGAACGCATCCGCCTGTGGCAAGCTCGGAACCCCTATGAACCTCCGCCCTCCGTCCCTCACCTCCCGTCGCCGGATGCTGCAGGCCCTGCTCGGTACGGCCGCCCTGCAAGCTCCGTTCGCGGCGCTGGCCGGCTTCAACTTCTTCACCAGCGAATACACCGCGAGCCGCGACGAGCTGCAGACGATGATCGCCAAGCGCTTTCCGGTGGCCGAGCGCTATGCCGAGATCTTCATGGTCGGGCTGCGCGATCCGCAACTGGGGCTGGATGCAGGCACCAACCGCGCGGCCCTCACCGCCACGCTGACGATAGCGAGCCCCCTGCTCGCCGCCTCGCCGGTGCAAGGCGTCGTGTCGATGAGCAGCGCGCTGCGCTACGACGCGGCCACGCGCACGCTGCGGCTCGATCATCCGAAGGCCGAGCGGCTCGAACTGCAAGGCGTGGAAGGGCGCGATGCCGAGCGACTGCAGAAGGTCGGCTCGGTGGTTGCTCAGGAACTGCTGCAGGGCCAGGTGCTGCGCAGCTTCACCGCCGACGAACTCACCATGGGCCGCAAGACCTACGAGATCGGTGACATCACCGTGCAAGAAAACGGCATCAAGGTGCAGCTCAAATGAAATACCCCCTGCTCGTCGCCGCATTGCTCGTCGCGGGTTGCGCCGCCATCGCCCCCACCGCGAAGCAACACTTCGACCTGCAGGCCCACCGCGGCGGCCGCGGCCTCGCGCCCGAGAACACGCTGGCCGCGTTCTCGAACGCAATCGACCTCGGCGTGACCACGCTGGAGCTGGACATCGGGCTCACCGCCGACAACGTGGTCGTGATCTCGCACGACACCACGCTCAACCCCGACCACACGCGCGACGCAAACGGCAACTGGCTCGCATCGCGCAGCGGTGCGGCCGTGCGAGCGCTCACGCTGGCGCAGTTGCAGACCTACGACGTGGGCCGCCTGAACCCCACCAGCAACTACGGCAAGCAGTTCGCCCTGCAACAGCCGCGCGACGGCGAACGCATACCAACGCTCGCCGCACTGTTCGCGCTGGTGCAGGCGCGCGGCGCGGCTGCGGCCACGGTGCACTTCAACATCGAAACCAAGATCGATCCGACGAAGCCCGACGAGACCGCCGCACCCGAACCCATGGTGCGCGCGCTGCTTGCCGAGATCGACAAGGCGAAGATGGCCGACCGCGTGACCATCCAGAGCTTCGACTGGCGCACGCTCGCGCTCGTCGGCCAGCTCGCGCCGCAATTGCCGCGCGCCTACCTCAGCACCGCACGCACGCTGAAGGACAGCCGCTGGACCGTTGGCCTCGATGCCGCGGGCTTTGCGTCGGTGCCGCAGCTGGTCAAGGCTGCCGCAGGCAAGAGCGCGGGGCCGGTGATCTGGTCGCCGGCCTACGCCGACCTCACGCCGGCCGTCATCAAGGAAGCGCAGAAGCTGGGCATGAAAGTGCTGCCCTGGACCGTGAACCAGCGCGCCGACATGCAGCGGCTGATGGATTGGGGTGCGGACGGCATCATCACGGACTATCCCGATGTGCTGCGCGACCTGATGCGCGAGCGCGGGCTGTCGACGCCTCCCTCCGGAAAGGTTGCGGGATGAGCGCGACACAGCAACTCGACGCCATCGCCGCGCACATTGCGGCGCTGAACGGCGGCGGTGGCGGATCGGTGACCACGCTGTCGAACGATGCCCGCGCCAGCGCCGAACTGCTCGGCGCCCTGCCGCCGCGCTACAGCGAGGTCTTGCTGAACCTGCTCGACCGCCTCGAATCGAGCGCGCTCTTCAGCGAAGAGAGCTGCTCCTTCAGCCAGAAGGACCTGCTGGACAACCTGCAGGTGTGGATCCACAAGGCCCGCGGCCAGCTGGTGTCTTAGGGCACCGGTTTATCATCGTCACCCATGCGCACCCTGCTGCTCGCCCTCATGATCGCCCTGCTGCCCATCCGCGGCTGGCTGGGCGACGCGATGGCGGTGGAGATGGTGCGGCACTCGCTACCGGCCGCCTCGCTCGTTGCGGAAGAGGCCTCCCCGGCCTCGGTGGCGGCGGATGCGCATTGCCATGAAGCCATGGAAGCAGCCGACAGCGGCATGGACACCATGGCGCACCATGACGAAGGCAGCAGCACCGACCACCAGGGCTGCGGCACCTGCACCGCCTGCCAGGTCTGTCACACGGTGGCCCTCGGCGGCACACCCCTCATCGACATCGTGCACGGCGCCCCCCAGGCGCCACCGGCGGCCCACACGGCCCGCTTCGCGAGCGCAGAGCCCGTTCCGGGCCTGAAGCCGCCCATTTCCTGATCTCCCTGCCCGTAGTCCGTCCGCAGTGAGCCTTTTCCGGCTCTCGGCGTTGGTCGTATTGCTCATGGAGATCGAGCGTGAACCCCATTGTTCGCCGGCAGATTGCCGGCCCCCTTCGCTATCGAAGAAGTAGCGCGCTGCTCAAGCGTGCCACCGCACTCGGCAGCGCTCTCGTTCTGGCCGGCTGTGCCAGTCTTTCCCCCGACGGCGGCACTGCCGACGTGCAGGCGCTGGTCGGCAACAACCCGCTGATGGCGGGCAGCACCGCCCAGCGCGTGCCCGACGAGGCCTCGCAGAAGAGCGTCGATGCATTACTCGCCAAGCCGCTCGATGCCGAGTCGGCCGTGCGCATCGCGCTCGTCAACAGCCCGCGCGTGCAGGACGCCTTTGCCACGCTGCAGATCAGCGACGCCGACCGCGTGCAGGCCGCGAGCCTGCCGAACCCCGTGCTCTCGTTCAGCCGCCTCGCCCAGGGCCGTGAGCGCGAGTTCGAGCGGATGCTGAGCTTCAACGTGATCGGTCTTGTCACATTGCCGTGGCAGGCCCGCTGGGCTGGCCAGCGGCACGAGGCGGCCAAGCTGCAGGCCGCGCAGAGCGTGCTGCTGCTGGCCGCCGACACGCGCCGCGCGTGGGTGCGTGCGGTGTCGGCGCAACAGAGCGTGGCGTACCTGCGCGATGCGAAGGACGCCGCCGAGGCCGGCGCCGAGCTTGCGCACCGCATGGCCCAGGCCGGCAACTGGAGCGCGCTGCAGCGCACGCGCGAACAGCTGCTGCTGGCCGATGCCGCGGCGCAGCTCGCGCGCGCCGAGCAGACCGCCGTTGCCACGCGCGAGCAGCTCACGCGGCTGCTCGGCCTGAGTGGCAAGCGCATCGGCTACACGCTGCCCGATCGCCTGCCTCCCCTGCCGAAGTCCGCGCCCGAACTCGGCGACGTGCAGGCTCTGGCGCTGCGCGACCGGCTCGACGTGCGTTCAGCGCAAGCGCAGAACACGGCGGTGGCCGATTCGCTCGGCCTCACGCGCGCTACCCGCGTCATCAACGCGATGGAAATCGGCGTGGTGCGCAACACCACGTTCGAGAACGATGCCGACCGCTCGCGCTCGACGAAGCGCGGCTTCGAACTCGACCTGCCACTGCCGCTGTTCGACTGGGGTCAAGCACGCACGGGCCGTGCCGAAGCGCAATACATGCAGTCGGCCGCCCGTGTGCGCGATGTGGGCGTGCTGGCCGCGAGCGAGGCGCGCGAGGCCTGGCAAGGCTGGAACACGTCCTACGCATTGGCGCGCCGCTACCGCGATGAAGTTCTGCCGCTGCGCAAGAAGGTCAACGAGGAAATGGTGCTGCGCTACAACGGCATGCTCGCGAGCGTGTGGGAGCTTTTGGGCGAAACCCGCGCGAGCATGCTCGCCGTCAATGCGGGCATCGAGGCGCAGCGCGACTTCTGGCTCGCCGACACCGACCTGCAATTCGCGCTCACGGGCAGTTCGCCCGGCGGCATGACGGCGCTGCAGACGGCCACGGCCGGCGATGCACCCGCGGCGGGAGGGCACTGACATGAACCGCCGCAACTTCTTCGCAGGCGCCGCCACCGCCGCCGCAGCAACCACCGTCAGCCGCGTCTCGATGGCTGCCCTGCCCGAACCCGTCACACAAAGCTCCACCGCCACCGCAGCGCCGCTCACGCCGCCGAACGGCCGCCCGTACAACCCCGTCGTCACCCTCAACGGCTGGACGCTCCCCTGGCGCATGAACGCCGGCGTCAAGGAATTCCACCTCGTTGCCGAACCCGTCGTGCGCGAGATGGCGCCCGGATTCAGGGTCAACATGTGGGGCTACAACGGCCAGTCGCCGGGACCGACCATCGAGGTGGTCGAGGGCGACCGCGTGCGCATCTACGTCACCAACAAGCTGCCCGAGCACACGACCGTGCACTGGCACGGCCAGCGCCTGCCCAACGGCATGGACGGCGTGGGCGGCATCACGCAGCCGCACATTCCGCGGGGCAAGACCTTCGTCTACGAGTTCACCGCGCGCCGCCCCGGCACCTTCATGTACCACCCGCATGCCGACGAGATGGTGCAGATGGCGATGGGGATGATGGGTTTCTGGGTCACGCATCCGAAGGAGAGCCATCCGCTCATCGAACCGGTGCAGCGCGACTTCTGTTTTTTGCTCGGCAGCTTCGACGTGGAGCCCGGCAGCGCGACGCCCAAGGTCAACACCATGACCGACTTCAACATCTGGAGCTTCAACAGCCGCGTGTTCCCGGGCATCGACACGCTCAATGTGCGCAAGGGCGACCGGGTGCGCATCCGCGTGGGCAATCTCACGATGACCAACCACCCGATCCACATCCACGGCCACGAGTTCGAGGTGACCGGCACCGATGGCGGCCCCGTGCCGCGCACCGCGCGCTGGCCCGAGGTGTCGGTGGACGTGGCGGTGGGCCAGATGCGGCAGATGGAATTCGTCGCCGATGAAGAAGGCGACTGGTCGCTGCACTGCCACAAGGCGCACCACACGATGGGGCCGATGGGCCACGAGGTGCCGACCATGATCGGCGTCGACCAGAAGGGCGTGGCCGAGAAGATCAAAAAACTCGTGCCCGACTACATGGTGATGGGCGACAAGGGCATGGCCGACATGGGCGCGATGGAGATGCCCATTCCCGGCAACACGATGCCCATGATGACCGGCGCGGGCCCTTTCGGCCCGGCCGAGATGGGCGGCATGTTCACGCTCTTGAAGGTGCGGCGCGACCAGAAACCGGGGGACTACAAGGACCCGGGCTGGTTCAAGCACCCGGCCGGCACGGTGGCGCGCGAAGTGCCCGGCGCCTCTGTGCCGCCGGCCACGCGCAATGCGCCATCGCCGGGCAACAGCAGCAACAACGATGCCACCGTGCGCAAGCCTTCGGGCGCACACAACCACTGACCTCAATCACTTTCATTTTTGGAGTTCACCTCATGAACAAGACCTTCAAGTCCATCGCCCTCTGCATCGCGCTCGCCGCCGCAGCGACCGCATCGCAGGCGCACGAGAACCACACGCCGAAACCGAAGGGCGCCACCACGCTCGCCTCCGAGCAAAAGCCCTGGGGCATCGAAGGCAAGGCGAGCGCCGTGCGCCGCACCATCGACATCGCGATGGCCGACGACATGACCTTCACGCCGTCGGTCATCGAAGTGCGCGAGGGGGACACCGTCCGCCTGCGCCTGAAGAACAAGGGCAAGGAGCTGCACGAGCTCGTGCTCGGCACCGAGTCGGAGATCGCGAACCACGCGGCCATGATGAAGAAGTTTCCGAACATGGAACACGACGACCCGTGGATGGTGCACGTGCCCGCGGGCAAGACCGGCGAGATGGTCTGGACCTTCAACCGCGCCGGCGACTTCGACTTCGCGTGCCTCGTGAAAGACCACTTCGAACTCGGCATGGCCGGCCGCATCCGCGTGCTGGCCGCCGCGCCCAAGAAATCCTGAACGAACGAACCTAGGAGACCACCATGCAACGACGAACCCTCCTGAAGCGCACAGCTCCGCTGCTGACGCTCGCATCGGCCCTGCCGCTCACCGCTTTCGCCGCCGCGCCGATGGTCGAGATCTGGAAAGACCCTAACTGCGGCTGCTGCCAGGACTGGGTGAAGCACCTCAACAAGAACGGTTTTGCCACGAAGGTGCACGACGAAGGAAACGCGGCCGCACGCACCCGCCTGGGCGTGCCGGCCAAGCTGGGCTCGTGCCACACCGGCCAGATCGGCGGCTACGCCATCGAGGGCCATGTGCCCGCACGCGAAGTGCAGCGCCTCTTGAAGGAAAAGCCCAAGGCCGTCGGCCTCGCCGTGCCCGGCATGCCGGTCGGCTCGCCGGGGATGGACGGCCCGGCCTATGGGGACCAGCGCGATCCGTACGACGTGCTGCTCGTGCTGGCCGATGGCAGCACGCGTGTCTATCAAAGCTATCGCTGAAGGAACATGACCATGAAGAAACTTCTCACCGCCCTCTCCGCTGCCCTTCTCGCCGCGGCCGCCTTCGCGCAGGCCGTGTTGCCCGTCGTCGAAGGCGAGGTGCGCAAGATCGACACCGATGCGAAGAAGATCACCCTCCGACACGGCGACATCCCGAACCTCGAGATGACCGGCATGACGATGGTCTTCCGCGTGAAAGACCCCGAGCTGCTGGGCAAGGTGAAGCCCGGCGACAAGGTGCGCTTCACGGCGGACAAGGTCGATGGGGCGCTCACGGTGTTGTCGATCGAGCCAGAGCCCGCTAGCTGAACCGCCCCGGATCGAACGGCGCCAGCGGCGTCTCGGGTTCAACGCCCGCGAGCAACTGCGCCGCCAGTCGGCCCGTGCGTGCCGAGCCGCACAGGCCCACATGACCGTGGCCGAACGCGAGCACGATATCCGCGCTCGCGGCCGCGGGCCCGATGCAAGGCAGTCCGTCGGGCATGCTCGGGCGGCGGCCGAGCCAATGCTTGAAAGTCTTGGCGCCTGTTTCTGCAAGCGCGGGAAACATCGATTGCAGATGGCGATGCAGGATCTCCGCGCGGCGCCAGTCTGGCTCGGCGTCCAGCCCGCCGATCTCGACCTGGCCCGCTGCGCGCAGGCCGCCGTCCATCCAGTGCGCGATGAGCTTGCCGTCCGCCACCATCACCGGCGTGCGCGGGCCGACGATCGCGCCTTCGATCACTACGTGGTAGCCGCGCTCGGTGTCCAGTGGTACCGCGGACCCCGCGGCCGCGGCCAGCGGGCCGGAATACGCACCGGCGCAGATGGCGGCGGCATCGCAGGCGATATCGCCGTAGTTCGTACGCACCGCGCGCAACCGGCCGTTCTCGATGCGAAAACCCGTGGCGCGACCGAATATCCGCTCGGCCCCGGTCGCCACCGCATGCTGCGCCAGCGCGGCCACGTAGGCGCCCGGGTCACGGCAGTGGCCGGCCTCGGGCACGAAGATGCCGAGCGTGTAGCGCGCATTGAGGTCGGGTTCGCGGCGGCGCAGCTCGTCGGCCGACCATTCCTCCCAGTGCACGCCCACGCGTCCGCGAACGCGCCAGCCCAGCGCGTCGTCTTCGAACTCGGCGCGCGAGCGGTAGGCATGCAGCAGCCCGCGCTGCTCGATGAGCTGCGGCACGCCAGCGTCGGCTGCGAGTTGCGCATGCAGCGCGGGCGCGTCCGCCAGCAGGGTGCGCAATGCATCGGCAGTGCGCTGCACGCGCGCCTCGGTCCAGCCCGAAGCCAGGTAGCGCAGCAGCCACGGCAGCGCGCGCGGCAGGTAGCGCCAGCGCACCGCGAGCGGCCCGAGCGGATCGGCCAGCCAGCCCGGCACCTTGCGCCAAGCGCCAGGAAGCGCGGGTGGCACCACCGAGTGCGACGAAAGCCAGCCGGCGTTGCCATAGCTGGTCGCCTGCGGGCCGCCGGGGTCCTCGGGCTCCAGAAGGGTCACGCGCAGGCCCGCGCGCAATGCCTCGATGGCCGTGGCGCAGCCCACCGCGCCCGCACCGATGACCACCACGTGGCGCCTTGCATCGCCCTCGGAGGTGAAACTACTTCTTGCAACTGTCATGGCGCCTATCGTAGAGGCACGGTCCCATAATCGGCCGCCATGTCAGCCACGACTTCCACTCCCTCCTCCACACACTCCTCCGGTGCCATCACCGACGTCGCCGGCATCGAAGTCGGCCATTTCTCCGACACCCGACGCCCCACCGGCTGCACCGTCGTCATGGCGCGCAAAGGCGCGGTGGCCGGTGTCGATGTGCGCGGCGCCGCGCCCGGCACACGCGAGACCGACCTGCTCTCGCCCGGCAACCTGGTGCAGCAGGTGCATGCGGTGATGCTCGCGGGCGGCAGCGCCTGGGGCCTGGCGGCCGCGGAAGGTGCGATGCGCTGGCTCGAGGAACGCAACATCGGCATGGACGTGCGCTTCGGCACCCTGCCCATCGTGCCCGCGGCCGTGCTGTTCGACCTGCCGATGGGCGATGCGCGCATCCGCCCCGATGCCGCTGCCGGCTATGCAGCCTGCGATGCGGCATCGAACGCCGCGCCCGCCGAGGGCAATGTGGGCGCCGGCAGCGGCGCGCTGGTGGGCAAGCTCTTCGGCGTGCACCGCGCAATGAAGGGCGGCATCGGCACCGCGTCGGTCACCGTCGGCGGTGTCACCGTGGGTGCGCTGATCGCGGTCAATTCGCTGGGTGACGTGATCGACCACAACACAGCCCAGCCCGTGGCCGGTGCGCGCACCGAAGACGGCACTGCCTTGCTCGACACCCGCCGCGCCCTGCTGCGCGGCGACCTGCCCAAGCCCCTGCTCGCGGGCACCAACACCACGCTGGGCGTGGTCGCGACCGACGCGGTGCTGACCAAGGTGCAGGCCAACCGCCTCGCGAACGTAGCGCACGACGGCCTCGCGCGCGCCATCAACCCGGTGCACACGATGAGCGACGGCGACACGCTGTTCGCGCTGGCCACCGGCCGCGTGCCGCTCGAAGGCAACGCGCCGGGCATGACAGTGCTCGGCACCATGGCCGCGGAGGCCGTGGCCATTGCCACGCTGCGCGCCGTGCGTGCTGCGCAATCGGTGACGGTGGGCGACCTGCACATCCCGTCTGCAACGGACTTCGCCGCAGCGCGCCCCTGACGCACCCAACAACAAAGAAAGGACCACCATGGCGTTCCCCAGAACCCTGAAGCTGATCCTGCTGTCGATCCGCGACCTGATCGCCTCGGCCGGGCCCATCATCTTTCTCGTGATCGGCCTGCTGATCGCCGCCTACTGGTACCTGCAGCCGCAGCCGCCCAAGCATGTGACGCTGGCCACCGGCCCCACGGGCAGCGCCTATGCGGAGTTCGGCAAGCGCTATGCGGCAGCGCTCAAGGTCAACGGCATCACGGTCGAGCTGAAGCCCACCTCGGGCTCCTCGGAAAACCTGGAGCTGCTGCGCAAGGGCGGCGCCGACGTGGGCTTCGTGCGCGGCGGCAGCGCCGACCCGGTGGCCGATGAAGAGGCGGGGCTCAGTTCGCTCGGCAGCCTGTTCTTCGAGCCGATCTGGCTTTTCTATCGTGCCGACAGCGCGCTGAAGGTCGACAAGAAGACCGGCACGCTGACCTCGCTCACACAACTGCGCGGCCTGCGCGTGAACGTCGACATGCCCGGCAGCGGGCTGCCCGAGATCATGGAAAGGCTCTTCAAGGCCAACCGGATCGGGCCCGACGATGTGCTGCTGTCCAACCTCGAACAGGCCGCCGCGGCCGAGGCGCTGCAGGCAGGGCTGCTCGATGCCATCGTGCTGTCTTCCGCGCCGCAGTCGCCGCAGGTGCAGCGGCTCTTGCGCGCAGGCGACATCAAACTGATGGACTTCGGCCAGGCCGATGCGTACTCGCGGCGCTTTCCGTTCCTCTCGGCGGTGACGCTGCCGCGCGGCGTGGTCGACCTGTCGAAAGACCTGCCGCCTTCGGACGTGTCGCTGCTCGCGGCCACCACCTCGCTCTTGTCGCGCGAAGAAACGCACCCGGCGCTGCGCCAGCTGTTCGCGCAATCGGCGCAGACGGTGCACAGCGACGCGGGCTGGTTCAACCGGGCGCGCGATTTTCCGAACACGCGCACCAGCGAACTGCCGGTGAGCCCCGAAGGCGACCGCGCGATCAACGGCACGCCGCCGTTCTGGCAACGCTACCTGCCCTTCTGGGCCAGCAACCTCGTCGAGCGCATGTGGCTGGTGCTGGGCGGTTTGCTGGTGTTGATGCTGCCGCTGAGCCGCGTGATCCCGCCGCTCTACCAGTTCCGTGTGCGGCGCCGCGTGTTCCGCTGGTATGCGCGGCTGCGCGATATCGAGGGCAAGGTCGATGCCAAGACGGGCGAGCGCGACACGCTGCTCAAGGAGCTCGACGAGCTCGATCGCGTGGTCAACAAGGTGGCGGTGCCGCTGTCGTATGCGGACGAGCTCTATGCGCTGCGCAACAACATCTACGCGGTGAGGAAGCGCGTGCTGGCCGGATCTGCCAAGGGCGACGCGGCTTCGACGCAAGCGCCTGTGACGCCGAAGCCTGCGGAATCCGCCTGACGGTTTGGTCTTGCAAACGCTGATCGATTTCGCCGAGCCGCGCGGCGATGGCGCGACGCGGCTGCGCGTGGCTTTCGGTGCGCCTTCGCGCGTCCTCGTTGCGCGCTCCGCCGAAGAGGTGAAGCCGGTGCTGGAAGCCGTCGAGGCGCTGTCGCGCGAAGGTCGCTGGTGCGTGGGCTACCTGCGCTACGAGGCGGCTGCGGCCTTCGACCCGGCCTTCGCGGTGCATCCGGGCGACGGGCCGTTGGCGTGGTTCGGCGTGCATGACAACGCCGTCCCGTGGCCCGATGCAACGGCAGGCCCTGTACCCACAGTCGATTGGCAGGCCGGCCTGTCACGCGCCGGCTTCGACCGGAACATGCAGGCCATTCATCGCGCGATCGCGAACGGTGAGCTGTACCAACTCAACTACACCGCGCCACTGCGGGCCGAATTCCAGGGCGATGCGCGCGACTGGTTCATGGCCCTGCGCCACGCACAGCCCAACGGCTACGCCGCCTTCATCGACACCGGCGACGAGCAGGTGCTGTCGGTATCGCCCGAGCTCTTCTTCGACTGGCAGGGCGACCGGATACTCGCGCGTCCCATGAAAGGCACCGCCCCGCGCGGCGCGACGCCCGCCGATGACGAGGCGATGGCACAGCGGCTGCGCACCGTGCCCAAGGAGCGCGCCGAGAACGTGATGATCGTGGACCTGATCCGCAACGATCTCTCGCGCGTCGCGCAACCCTTCTCGGTGCGTGTGCCGCGGCTCTTTCACACCGAGGCGCTGCCCACCGTGTGGCAGATGACGTCCGATGTCGAGGCGAAGGTGCGCGATGGGGTTTCGCTGGTGGATATGTTCTCGGCATTGTTCCCGTGCGGCTCGATCACGGGCGCGCCCAAGGTCAGCGCGATGCGCATGATCCGCGACCTGGAGCCCGAGGCGCGCGGCGTGTACTGCGGCGCTGTCGGCGTGGTGCGGCCCGGCGGGCACGCGACCTTCAACGTGCCGATCCGCACCGTGACGCTGCGCGGCACCCAGGCGCGCTGCAGCATCGGCAGCGGCATCACCGCCGACGCGCAGACCGATGCGGAGTGGGATGAGTGGCGGCACAAACGGGCCTTTCTGGGGCAAGGGGGCGCGCCTGTATCGTCTGCTGCCATGAGTTCTTTCGAATTGCTCGAAACCCTTGCGCTGGTCGATGGCGTGCTGCGCGATGCGCCTGCGCACCTGGCGCGCATGCAGAACGCGGCTTCGCACTTCGGCTATCCGTGGAACGAGGCGCTTGTGGCGGCACGCCTTGATCGCCTGACCGAAGCGCATCCGGCAGGTACGTGGCGCGTTCGCCTCCTGCTCGATGCGCAAGGACAGCCGCGCGCAGAAGCCTTTGCCATGGACGCCCCGCCGTCACGCGTGCAACTGCAATTGGCCTCCCGCGCATTCGACGAAGCCGACAGCGAGTTCTCCCGCTTCAAGACCACGCGCCGCGCGCATTACGAGGCCTTCGCGCCCACCGCGCCCGAAGTGTTCGACACGCTGCTGTGGAACCGCCGCGGCGAGATCACCGAATGCACGCGCGGCAACATCGCGCTGCAGTTCGAGGACGGCCGCTGGGTCACGCCGCCGCTGCGCTGCGGGCTGCTGAACGGCATCGGCCGCGCGCGCCGGCTGCGCGAGGGGCAACTGGCCGAGGCCGTGGTACGGGTGGACGAGCTGCCGCGCGTGCGTGCGCTGGCCTTCGTCAACAGCCTGCGCGGCTGGCTGGATGCGGACCTGAGGTGAAGCGGCCGACGAGGGCCCGCCCTACCAGCAGCTGCCGCTCCAGTCGAACACCTTGACGTGCTGGTCCTTCTTGTCGACCCAGAAGGCCTGCAGGCAGCTCCGGCTGACCTGGCGATCACGGTACTGAGTCGACTGTTCGGGGCCACCGGGTGTCCATCGTGTGGTTGAACCGACCGGATCCCTGACGGTCGCGGTGTACTGCCCGCCCTCGTACATCATCATGGTGAAGTTCGGGTCCTGGGCACTGTCCTTGATGCTGGTGGGCTTGCCGTATTCCTTGAGCACCTCCGTGAATGGCTTGCCCACGAAGCTGTTGCCCTTGATGCCGGTGGCTGTGAGGTATTTCGCCGGACTGCAGGCGGACAACATGACCAGCGCGCCGATCACAGCCAAAAGTCGCTGTACCTTCATCGGTTGATCCTCCTTCTATGTTGACGCCGGAGCATTCTCGCAAACCGGGCGCCGCTTGAACTTGAGTGCACGCCGGCAAGCAGAATCGCTGCCATGGAACACACAGCAGCCTGCGCGGCTGGCTGGATGCGGATCTTTTCGGCCCTGAAAAATAGTTCAACAAAGCGCTTGACTTAGAGCGCGCTCTAATTTCGAGAATCAACGCCATGGAAACCAGTCTGACCATCGCGGAAGTCGCAGAGCGCACCGGCCTCACGGCCTACACGCTGCGTTACTACGAACGCATCGGCCTCATCGCCGCGGTGTCCCGTGCACCCGGCGGCCAGCGCCGCTATGCGAGCGCCGACATGGACTGGCTGGCTTTCCTGTTGCGCCTGCGCGAGACCGGCATGCCGATTCAAGGCATGCAGGCCTTCGCCGGGCTTCGAAGCCAGGGGGACGCCAGCGTCAGCGAACGGCGCGAGATGCTCGAGGAGCACCTCGCTGAGGTCCTGGCCCGGGTGAAGGCGCTGCAGCAATCCATGCGGGCGCTTTCGACCAAGATCGCGCACTACCGTGCGATCGAGGCCAAAGCCAAGCCGAAGACAAAGCGTCCTTCGTTGTCGGGCACTGCCCCGGAAAGAAAGACGAGCGATGACGAACACACAAGCCAACCAGGCCGGCAACGAGAACCTGCGCTACGAGCGCGGACTGGCCAAGCTCCAGGAAATCGACGGTGAAGGCGGCGTCAAGGTCGTCGAGAGCCTGGCCGACATCGCGCCGGACTTCGCCCGCCTCCTGATCGAGTTTCCGTTCGGCGACGTCTACTCGCGCCCCGGCCTGGACCTGCGCTCCCGCGAGATCGCAGTGGTGGCCGCGCTCACGGCCATGGGCAATGCGGTGCCGCAACTGAGAGTGCACATCCAGGGCGCGCTCAATGTGGGCGTCACCCGCACCGAGGTGATCGAAATCATCATGCAGATGGCCGTGTACGCGGGCTTTCCGGCGGCGCTCAATGGACTGGCGGCTGCGCGCGACGTGTTTGCGATGGATGCACTGCGGGGAGAGCCCGCATGAAGCACCGCAGCTTTCGCGTCAACCTGCCGCTGCTAGGCGTGGCGCTGCTTGCGACTGCGATGAACGCAGCCGCCTCGGCGCACACGTCCGCCCTGCCGACCTGGACGTTGGAGGAACGCCCCGTGCATGACAACCTCTCCTCGCCGGTCGGCATGGCCTACGACGCGGCAGGTCATCTCTATGTCGCCAACTGGTCGGCCGGGACCATCCTGCGCTTTGCGCCCGACGGCACCCGCTCGGCGTTCGCATCGGGCTTGAGCGGACCCAGCGGGCTGGCGATTGGCTCTTCCGGCGACATCTTTGTCGCCTCCTACAGCCAGAATCTGGTGTGGCGCTTCACGCCGAGCGGCAGGCAGAGCGTGTTCGTGCGAGGCCTGGCTACGCCAGCGGGGCTGAGCTTCGACCGCAAGGGTCGACTGCTGATCGCCAACCGCCAAACCGATCAGATCCTCGCGGCGCATCCCGACGGCAGGATCGAAGTCGTTGCGGAGGGATTGCAAACACCCGTCGGAGCGGTCGAGTTGCCGGGCGGCGAGCTGATGGTCAGCAACATCGCGGGTGGCGTCTCGCTGGTCGGAAGCGACGGACGTGCGCGAAGCATCCACAGCGGACTGCGCAGCCCGGGCCCGGGCATCGTCGCGGAGCGGGATGGCGCTGCCGCCTATGTGGTCGACTATGGCGGCACGACGGTCAGCCGCATCGACCGCGAAGGGCGCCGCGTTGTGGTGGCGGACGGCCTGTCCAGCCCTGTCGGACTCACCTACACGCCGGACGGAAATCTGCTTGTCGCCACCTGGGGCGCGAATGCGGCCTTCCGCCTGGTACGGCCGCGCTGACAAGCCGGCGCACCAGCCATGAAAAAAGCGCGAGGCCCCTTGCGGAGCCGCGCGCCCTGGTCGGTGCCGAAGGGCAGCCTGAGGCTTACTTGAGCGCCTTGTAGCGCATGCGCTTGGGTTTTGCGCCTTCTTCGCCCAGGCGCTTCTTCTTGTCGGCTTCGTACTCCTGGTAGTTGCCGTCGAAGAAGGTCCACTGGCTGTCGCCTTCGGCGGCCAGGATGTGGGTGGCGATACGGTCAAGGAACCAGCGGTCATGGCTGATCACCATCACCGTGCCGGCGAACTCGAGCAGCGCGTCTTCGAGCGCGCGCAGGGTTTCGACGTCCAGGTCGTTCGAGGGTTCGTCCAGCAGCAGCACGTTGCCGCCCGCGATCAGCGTCTTGGCCAGGTGCAGGCGGCCGCGTTCGCCGCCCGAGAGCGTGCCAACCTTCTTCTGCTGGTCCGCGCCGTTGAAGTTGAAGCGGCCCGCATACGCCCGGCTGGCCATCTGGAACTTGCCGACGTTGATGATGTCCAGGCCGTTGGAGATGTCTTCCCACACGGTCTTGTTGTTGGCGAGTTCGTCGCGGTGCTGGTCGACGAAGGCCATCTTGACCGTCGAGCCGATGACGACCTCGCCAGTGTCAGGCTTTTCCTTGCCCGCGAGCAGCTTGAAGAGCGTCGACTTGCCGGCGCCGTTCGGGCCGATGATGCCGACGATCGCGCCCGGCGGCACGGTGAAGCTCAGGTTGTCGATCAGCATGCGGTCGCCGAAGGACTTGCTGACGCCATGGAACTCGAACACCTGCTGGCCCAGCCGCTCGGCCACAGGAATGAAGATTTCCTGGGTTTCGTTGCGCTTCTGGTATTCCATGTCGCTCAGCTCTTCGAAGCGGGCTAGGCGCGATTTGCTCTTGGCCTGGCGTGCCTTCGGGTTCTGGCGCGACCACTCCAGTTCCTTCTTCAGTGCCTTGGCGTGGGCTTCTTCGCTCTTCTGCTCCTGCGCCAGGCGTTCGCCCTTCTGCTCGAGCCAGGTGCTGTAGTTGCCCTTCCAGGGAATGCCGCGACCGCGGTCCATTTCCAGTATCCACTCGGCCGCGTTGTCGAGGAAGTAGCGATCGTGGGTGATGGCCACCACGGTGCCCGTGAAACGCTGCAGGAACACTTCGAGCCACTCCACCGATTCGGCGTCCAAGTGGTTGGTCGGCTCGTCGAGCAGCAGCATGTCGGGCTTGGACAGCAGCAGGCGGCACAGCGCCACGCGCCGCTTTTCGCCGCCTGACAGCAGGCCGATCTTGGCGTCCCATGGCGGAAGGCGCAGCGCGTCGGCGGCGATTTCCAGTTGATGTTCGGAATCGGTGCCGGCGGTGGCAATGATGGCTTCGAGCTGGGCCTGCTCGGCCGCCAGCGCGTCGAAGTCGGCGTCTTCGGCACCGTAGGCGATGTACACCTCTTCGAGGCGCGCCTTGGCCGCAAACACCGCGCCCATGGACTCCTCGACCGATTCGCGCACCGTGTGCTCGTTGTTGAGCTTGGGTTCCTGTTCCAGATAGCCGATCGTCATGCCCGGCATGGGCAGCGCCTCGCCCTCGAATTCCTTGTCCACACCCGCCATGATCTTGAGCAGCGTGGACTTGCCCGAGCCGTTCAGGCCGAGCACGCCGATCTTGGCGCCGGGGAAGAAAGAGAGCGAAATGTCCTTCAAGAGCTGCCGCTTGGGCGGCACGGTCTTGCTGACACGGTTCATCGAATAGACGTATTGAGCCATCTGTGGATACTTACCTTGGGTAGCGGAAATTGGGGGAAAGCGCGGGCGCCAGAACAACGCATTCGGGCGCGGCAAACCACCGATTATCGACTCATGCGACAATAGCCACCGTTGCCGGGTCCAGTTGCCCGCAACACCGGCTCTCTGCCGGGGACGAAGAAGACCTTTCTCACAACAGGTTTTCCGGCTCCCACCCCTGACCTTCATCTGCCTTGACTGGCTCGGCGTCAACACTAAGACGCCAAGCGGGCCGATGCCACTGCGCCGTGTATGGCGCTTATTGTTTCCAATGAATTTTGATGAACTGAAGCTGGCTCCCGCCATCTTGAAGGCTGTGCACGAGCACGGTTACGACACCCCCACCCCCATCCAGGCACAAGCCATCCCCGCCGTTCTCGAAGGCCATGACCTGCTCGGCGGCGCCCAGACCGGCACCGGCAAGACGGCCGCCTTCACGCTGCCCATGCTGCACAAGCTCACCATGAGCCGCAGCGCCACCAACAAGTTCGGCGGCGTCGGCATCCGCGCCCTCGTGCTGACCCCCACCCGCGAACTCGCGGCCCAGGTCGAAGAGTCCGTGCGTACCTACGGCAAGTACCTGCAGCTCGACTCGACCGTGATCTTCGGCGGTGTCGGCATGAACCCGCAGATCAGCAAGCTCAAGAAGGGCGTCGACATCCTCGTGGCCACCCCCGGCCGCCTGCTCGACCTGCAGCAGCAGGGCATGCTCGATCTGAGCCAGGTCCAGATGCTGATCCTGGACGAAGCCGACCGCATGCTGGACATGGGCTTCATCCACGACGTGAAGAAGATCCTGGCCCTGGTGCCCAAGGAAAAGCAGAGCCTGCTGTTCTCGGCCACCTTCAGCGACGAAATCCGCGACCTGGCCGCCACGCTGCTCAAGAACCCGCAGAGCATCCAGGTCACGCCGCGCAACACCACGGTGCAGCGCATCACCCAGGTGATCCACCCCGTGGGCCGCGGCAAGAAGAAGGCGCTGCTCGCGCACATCATCAACGAGAACAAGTGGAGCCAGGTGCTCGTGTTCACGCGCACCAAGTTCGGCGCCAACAGCGTGGCCGAGTTCCTCACCAAGAACGGCATCGAGGCGATGGCGCTGCACGGCAACAAGAGCCAGAGCGCCCGCACGCAGGCGCTGGCCGGCTTCAAGAGCGGCGATATTCGCGCGCTGGTGGCCACCGACATCGCCGCTCGCGGCATCGACATCGACGAGCTGCCGCACGTCGTGAACTACGAAATCCCGAACGTCAGCGAAGACTACGTCCACCGCATCGGCCGCACCGGCCGCGCCGGTTCGAGCGGCGAGGCCGTGAGCTTCGTGTGCCTGGACGAAGAAGGCTTCATGCAGGAAATCGAACGCTTCACCAAGCAGACGATTCCGGTGCAGATCGTCGAGGGCTATGGCCCTGAAGACGGCGAACGCGCCGAGCCAATCGCCATGGGTCGCCAGACGATCTGGGGCGGTGCCGGCCGTCCGCCGAGCCGTGACGTGATGCAGGCGGCCGCCAAGGCTGCACGCACCGAGATGCTGTCGCGCATCCGCGAGAACAAGGCCGGCCAGGGCGGCGGTGAGCGCGCTGGTGGTGGTGGCGGCGGCGGTCAACGCCGTGGAGGCCAAGGTGGTGGCGGCGGTGGTGGCCAAGGTCGCAACGCCAATGGCGGCGGTCAAGGCCAGGGTCCGCGCGGCCAGGGTGCACGTCCGGCGCAAGGCCGTGGCCCGCAAGGTCCGGCACGCACGCCGCACCATGCGCCGCAGCATCAACAACAGAATCATCTGCCGCACGACGAGCGCCAACCGCGCCATCACGGCAACAGCCACAGCCCGACGCAAGCCAACCAGGTCGCGCACCTGCGCGCCGAAGCGGTCGCGGGTGGTGACGGCCAGCCGGACCCGTTGCGCACGAGCGTCGACCACATGGGCGGCGGACGCGGTCGCGGCCGCCCGGGCGGCGGTGGTGGCGGCTACGGCGGCAATCGCTCGGGCGGCGGTGGCCGTTCGGGTGGCGGCGGCGGTGGTTACGGCGGTGGCGGTGGCAACCGTTCCGGTGGTGGCGGCGGTGGCCGCTCGTTCGGTCGCTGACAAAGGCTGCGGACGAGGCAACCTGTCCGCTCCCCAATGAAAAGGGCACTTCGGTGCCCTTTTCTTTTGGGCGCCTTTTTCTTGTTTTGCTGGCAAGACACAATCGTCAAGCCATGCAATACATCCCACCCAACTACGCCACCCTCTTCGTAGCCACCTGCAACCTGCTCAACCTCGCGAACCCCAACCGGGTGTACTACGAGAACCAGGACGCCTACAACGAGCGCGAGTACGAGCGGAAGATCGACTGGATCGGCGAGCGCTTCCATGCGCTCAATGCCGATGTGCTGGCGGTGCAGGAGGTGTGGGACGAAGCGGCGTTGAAGGCCGCCATCGCACGCAGCGGCTTGCGCTACGACTTCGTTTCGGTGCCGGGCGCCGAGAACACGCCCCCGCCCGGAAACCCACCGGGCACGCCGCCCAGAACGGGCGCGCAGGGCACCCCGCGCGTGGGCATCGCGACGCGGCTGCAGGTGGACAACGTCCAGTCCTTCATCGACTTCCCGCCGGGCTTCGGCGTGGACGTGCCGGGCCTCGGCCCGCACACACGCTTCGAGCGCCCGCTCCTCCTGGCCACGCTGCGCATGAAGCACGGCCAGCAGGTGCACGTGCTGACGGTGCACCTCAAGTCCAAGCGCCCCAAGTTCCTGCAGGACGCGCAAGGCAACCACCTGGAGGACCGCGACGACCGCAAGGTGGGCGTGATGGCGTCGCTGCGTTCGCTCCTGATGCGCGGCGCCGAGGCCGCGGCCCTGCGCTGCATCGTCATCGACCTGCTGCAGGGCACGAACACGCCGCTCGTGGTGATGGGTGACTTCAACGACAACCCGCACAGCGTGACCACGCAGCTCGTGGCCGCCACCTCCGAGGTGGCCTACGACAAGGCCGCGCGCGACGTGGCGCTGTTCAATGCCTACGAGATGCAGGGCGAGTCGGCGCTGAAGAAGGACGTGGCCTATTCGCACATCCACCAGGGTTTTCCGGACGTGCTCGACCAGATCCTGGTAAGCGAGGAATTCATCGCGAGCAGCCGGCACAGCCTGGGCGATGTGCGGCGCGTCGACTACTTCAACGACCACCTGCACGAAGGGCGCGACCGCTCGCGTTCGGACCACGGCTTCGTGCGCGCACTGCTGCGGCTGCGCACGGCCTGATCCCCAAGTACCGACTGCTCAGCCGGCCCTGAGCTTCGGAGGTGGTCGGCTGAGCTTCGGCAGGCGGCGGCGCGAGGCAAGCACGTCCTCGATGTCCTGCCGCGCGCCGTCGATCAGGCGGATGACCGCGCGCTCGGCTTTGTCGGGGTCGCGCGCGATCACCGCGTCGAGCACCGCGCGGTGCAGCGGCAGCGAGCGCGCAGGGCCATCGGGCTTGGCGGCCGAAATCTCGAAGCTGGTGCGCAGCAGCGCGTTGAGCGCCTTGCTCATCTGCGCCAGCATGCGATTGCCCGCGGCACCCAGCAGGCCGTTGTGAAAGCGCAGGTCGAAGGTGATGTAGTCGCCGCCGTGCTCGACGGCTTCCTTCATGCCGGCGAAGGCGCTTTCTATTTCCTCGATGTCCTTCGCATCGGCCCGTTCGGCGGCAAGCCGCACGGCCGCGGGCTCCACCACGCGCCGCAAGTCCTGCAGGTCGCGCAGGAACCCGGGCGTGAGGCCGGCGCGCGACTGCCAGGTGATGACGTCGGGATCGAACCAGTTCCAGCTGTCCTGCGGCAGCACGCGCGTGCCGACCTTGGGGCCGGTGACGACCAGGCCCTTGGCCGCGAGCGACTTGATCGCCTCGCGCACCACGGTGCGGCTCACGCCGAGCTCCTCACCAAGAATCGGCTCGGGCGGTATCGACGCGCCAACGGCGTAGCGGCCAGCCGCGATGGCTTCGCCGAGCAGTTCGAGCGTGCGCCCGTGGATGTTCTTGATCATGCGTGCGATGTGAAATTTGCAATCCCTGCGGCCGAAAACATCAAGGCTCCGGTTCGCTCATCAGGCCTATCATATGATGATTGAAAAGCCATCCGGCAGGGCAAACCCTCAAGGTTCTGCACCCAAACCGGCAATCGACAGAGACAAGCGATGAACACTCCCCCCAAGAAAAAACCCAGCGAACTGCGCAGCCAGCAATGGTTCGGCCGCCATGACCGCGACGGCTTCATCTACCGCAGCTGGATGAAAGGCAAAGGCGTGCCGCACGACCAGTTCGACGGCCGCCCGGTCATCGGCATCTGCAACACCTTCAGCGAACTCACACCCTGCAATTCGCATTTCCGCACGCTCGCCGAGCAGGTGAAGATCGGCGTGTACGAAGCGGGCGGCTTCCCGCTCGAGTTCCCGGTGATGTCGCTCGGCGAAACGCTCCTGCGCCCCACCGCCATGCTGTACCGCAACCTCGCGAGCATGGACGTGGAAGAAAGCATTCGCGGCAACCCGCTCGATGGCGTGGTGCTGCTCATGGGCTGCGACAAGACCACGCCCGCGCTGATGATGGGCGCGGCCAGCGTGGACCTGCCGACCATCGGCGTCTCGGGCGGCCCGATGCTTTCGGGCAAGTGGCGCGGGCAGGAGCTGGGCTCGGGCACCGGCGTATGGCAGATGAGCGAGCAGGTGCGCGCCGGCACGCTCAAGCTGCAGGACTTCTTCGAGGCCGAGAGCTGCATGCATCGCAGCCACGGCCACTGCATGACGATGGGCACGGCGAGCACCATGGCCTGCATGGTCGAGGCGCTGGGCATCGGGCTGCCGGGCAATGCGGCCTACCCCGCCGTCGACGGGCGGCGCAATGTGCTCGCGCGGCAGGCGGGCCGGCGCATCGTGGACATGGTGCATGAGGACATGAACATGTCGAAGATCCTCACGCGCGAGGCGATCAAGAACGCGATCAAGGTGAACGCGGCCGTGGGCGGCTCGACCAACCTCGTGATCCACCTCCTGGCCATTGCGGGCCGCATCGGCGTGGACCTCACGCTCGACGATTTCGACCGCCTCGCCTCCGAGCTGCCCTGCCTCGTGAACCTGCAGCCCTCGGGCCAGTTCCTGATGGAAGACTTCTGCTACGCGGGCGGCCTGCCGGTGGTCATCAAGGAGATCGCCCAGCACCTGCACAAGGACATCCTCACCGTCACCGGCCAGAGCCTCTGGGACAACGTGAAGGACGCCGAGAACTACGGGCCCCAGGTCATCCGCCCGCTGGCCGAGCCCTTCAAGGACAAGGCCGGCATCTGCGTGCTGCGCGGCAACCTCGCACCCAACGGCGCGATCATCAAGCCGAGCGCGGCCACGCCCGAGCTGCTGGTGCACAAGGGCCGCGCGGTGGTGTTCGAAAGCGCCGACGACCTGCACAAGCGCATCGACGACGAAGACCTGGACATCGACGAGCACTGCATCATGGTGCTCAAGAACTGCGGTCCCAAGGGCTACCCCGGCATGGCCGAGGCCGGCAACATGCCGCTGCCGCCGAAGGTATTGCGCCGCGGCATCACCGACATGGTCCGCATCAGCGATGCGCGCATGAGCGGCACGGCCTACGGCACGGTGGTGCTGCACACGGCGCCCGAAGCGGCTGCGGGCGGTCCGCTCGCGCTGGTGCAGGACGGCGACATCGTCGAGCTCGATGTGCCCAACCGCAAGCTGCATCTGCACGTAAGCGACGAAGAGCTGGCGAAGCGCCGCGAGAAATGGGTCGCACCGGAGGCACCGCTCGACTCGGGCTACTGGAAGCTCTACGTCGATACGGTGCTGCAGGCCGACCAGGGCGCGGACCTCGCGTTCCTGCGCGGCCGGCGCGGGGCTTTCGTCCCGCGCGACAATCACTGAGATGACAAGACTGGTAGCAATCGACTGGGGCACAAGTTCGCTGCGCGGCGCCCTGCTGGACGCCGACGGCAAGGTACTCGAAGAGCGCAGCGACGTGCGCGGCATCCTCAAGGTGCCCGAAGGCGGATTCCCCGCCGTCTTCGAAGCGCTGTTCGGCGACTGGATGCGCCTCGAAGGCGCCCAGTGCCTCATCTCCGGCATGGCCGGCAGCAAGCAGGGCTGGGTCGAGGCGCCGTACTGCGCCTGCCCCGCGGGCCGCGTCGAGGTGGGCCGCAAGATCATCCGCATCGACGCCATCCCCGGTGCGCGCATCGCCATCGTGCCGGGCCTCAGTGACGAGCACGACGGTGTGCCCGATGTCATGCGCGGCGAAGAGGTGCAGATCTTCGGCGCCATGGCGCTCACCAGCGCGAGCGAAGGTCTCTTCGTGCTGCCCGGCACCCACAACAAGTGGGCCACCGTCCGGAAGGGCCGCGTCGCGGGTTTTCGCACCTGCATGACGGGCGAGTTCTACGCGCTCCTGAGCCAGCATTCGATCCTCGCGCGCACGCTCGATGCCGCCGCGCCGCTCGACGAAGCGGCGTTCCTGCAGGGCGTGACCCAATCCGAGAACGGCCACGGCCTGCTGCATAACGCCTTCGGCGCGCGCACGCTCGCGCTGTTCGAGCGCATGCCGAAGGAGGAGCTGTCGAGCTACCTCTCAGGTCTTCTCATCGGCGAAGAGCTGCGCACCCAGTCGCTGCAGGCCGTCGGCGAGGTCGTGCTGATCGGCTCGCCCGTGCTCACCGAGCGCTACACCCTGGCCCTGCGCGCCGCCGGCGTTGCCACGCGCACGCTCGGTGCCGAGGCCACCTGGGCCGGACTGCATGCGCTGTCCGGTTTTCTCACAGCAGACAGCAACCCGATCCAGCCATGACCACCCCCCTCGAAAAATTCAACGCCGCGGTGCGCGACCTGCCGCTCGTGGCCATCCTTCGCGGCCTCACGCCCGCCGAGGCCGCGGATGTCGGCGATGCCATCGTCGAGCCCGGCTTCCGGCTGCTCGAAGTGCCGCTCAATTCGCCGCAGCCCCTGGACAGCATCGCGCTCATGCGCAAGCGTTTTCCAGAGGCGCTGGTCGGCGCGGGCACCGTGCTCGATGCGCAGCAGGTGCGCGATGTGCATGCGGCCGGCGGCGAGCTGATCGTCTCGCCCAACTTCAACGCCGCGGTCATCGCCGAGGCCGTGAAGCTGGGCATGGTGTGCCTCCCCGGCGTGATGACGCCGACCGAGGCCTTCGGCGCGCTCGCGGCCGGCGCCACGGGGCTCAAGCTCTTCCCCGCCGAACTGGCCTCGCCCGCGGTGGTGAAGGCGCTGCTCGCGGTCCTCCCGGCCGGCACGCCGGTGATGCCCGTGGGTGGCATCACGCCCCTGAACATGAGTGAATGGCGCGCGGCAGGCGCTGCCGGCTTCGGCATCGGCTCTGCGCTCTACAAGCCGGGCAAGCAGGCCCCGGCCGTGCGCGACGATGCGAAGAAATTCATCGCGGCCTGGACGGGCACCACGCACGCCTGATCCGGTGTCAGTCCACAAGAAAAACGAAGGAGACACGATGTCCGCAGATTCAGCCTACGCCAGCCCCGCCGTCCGCAAGCTGCGCGAAGACCTCGCGCTGGCCCTGCGCGCCGCCGCCCACCATGGGTTGTCGGAAGGCGTCTGCAATCACTTCAGCGTGATGCTGCCGGGCGCGCAAGACCGCTACCTCATCAACCCGCGCGGCCTGCACTGGAGCGAGATCGGTCCCGACGACATCGTGCTGATCGACGTGCACGGCGAAGTGCTCGCAGGCCGCCACCGGGTGGAGCCCACCGCCCTCTTCATCCACGGCGCGGTGCACCGGCTCACCGGGCATGCGGTCGTGCTGCACTGCCACATGCCGTACGCCACCGCGCTCACGCTCACGATCGACCGCGCACTCGATCCGACCGCGAGCCAGAACGCGATGCGCTACATGAACCGCATCGCGATCGACGCGGTCTACAACGGCCTCGCCCTCGACGATGCCGAGGGCGAGCGCATCGCCCGCGCGATGGCCGGCAAGGATGTGGCTTTCCTCGCGAACCACGGCGTGATCGTCGCGGGCGCCACCATCGCGCATGCCTACGACGATCTGTACTACCTCGAACGGGCATGCCTGCACCAGGTGATCGCGCAGTCGACGGGGCGGCCCCTCGCGCCCGCCGATGCGAAGCTGGCCGCGCATGTGGCGGCGCAGATCCAGGGCGAGCGCGAGCAATCGGACCTGTTCTTCGACGCGCTGCGCCGCTTGCTGCCCGTCCCGCGCGCCTGAGCGCACGCGGACATGCACACGGCCTCTCGGCCTACAACCAACGGCACACCCGCGACAGCGCCCGACGGGCGCACCACGCATTAGCATCGTGGCATGCCTACCCGACGTCACACGTCTACGGGCTGCTTACAGCTCTTCATCCGATTTCGCCTCAGCCTTACACAAGGTTCACACAAGGCAACGACGATGAGGCTTCCAACCACTCCACTGGAGTTGCCATGAAAAAGCTCACTTTCGCATTCGCCGCCGCCGCCCTCGTGTCGCTGGCTGCACTCAGCGCACCGGCGCAAGCCCAGACCGGTGGCCGCTTCATCCAGGCCCAGGTGTACGTGGTGCCCGCACCGCCGCCGCACCGCCGCTACTACGCGCCGCCGCCTCCGCCGCGCCACTATCACCCCGGCTATTACCGCGATGGTCGTCACTACGACCATGGCCGCCGCTGGGACGACCGCCGCCACTACGGTGGCCGCCGGGACAACGACCGCGACGGCGTGCCCAATCGCTACGACCGCCGGCCGAACAACCCCTACCGCTATTGATCGACAAGAACGAAAAAACCCGGGCCGATCGCCCGGGTTTTTTTATCTGCGGCGTTGCCCGGTCAGGCCTGTGCAACCCGCCGCAGCAGGCCCGTCGGCGTGCGCGGCCAGCCCACGCGCCCGAACCATGCGCCGCCCGCGATCGCCGACGCGATCACGATGCCGTACACCACCAGCGCCACGCCCTGCGCCGCGAACACGCCGGTGAGCCCGCCGCCCCAGCGCAGCGCGAGCCAGCCGCCCGTGCCCGCCACCGCGAGCCGCGCGATGTTGCCGAGCACCGGCCACAGCAGGCGGCCTGCGCCCTGCGAGGCGAAGTACAGAACGAGCCCCACGCCGAACAAGCCGTAGAACGGACCCACCACGCGCAGGTAGTGCGCACCGGTCTCGAGCATCGCCGGGTCGTTGCCGAACAGCAGCAGCCAGGGCCGCGGGAACAGCGCGGCCGCGAGGCCGATGGTTTCGGTGAGCGCGAAGGCCAGCGCCGCGCCGGCCCAGGTGGCGCGCAGCGCGCGTTCGCGCTGCCCCGCGCCCATGCAGGTGCCGACCATCGCGACCAGCGGCGCGCCGAGGCCGAACACCAGCGGCACCAGCAGGTACTCGAGCCGCGACGCTGTGCCATAGCCGGCCAGCGCGCCCGAGCCGAAGTGGCCGGTGAGTGCGGTCGCGATACCGATCGACAGATTGGTCGCCACCGTCGACACCGCACCCACGAGCCCGATACGCAGGATGTCGCGGAACATCGGCCACTGTAGTTTCAGCGCCGACAGCGTCGGCTTGAGCAGGCTGCGCGGCGAGCGCAGATAAATGATCAGCGCGATGGAGCCCAGCAGGTAATACAGCAGCAGCGCCATCGCGCCGCCCGCAATGCCCATGCCCGGAATCGGCCCCCAGCCGAAGATGAGAAGCGGCGACGCCGGAATGAGGAACACCACGCCCACCACCGTCACGTTGGCCGGCACCGCCATGTTGCCGGTGCCGCGGATGATGGCCGAGAGCGAGTTGAAGAGCCACACCAGCACCGCGCCTGCGAACACCCAGTTCGAGTACGTCAGCGCGGCATCGAGCGAGGCGCCCGCGCCGCCCATGATTCCGTAGAGCCAGCGTCCGCCGGCCAGGAGCGCCAGCGAAAAGAACAGGCCGAAGCCGAGCGCGATGACCACCGCATGCCACACCAGCGCATCGGCGTTGTCGCGGCGGCGCGCACCGAGTGCACGGGCGATCGACGAGGCAATGCCGCCGCCCATCGCGCCGCTGGAGGTCATCTGCATCAGCATCACGATCGGGAACACGAGCGCCATGCCGGCGAGCGCATCGGTGCCGAGCTTGCCGACGAAGTAGGTCTCGATGAGCCCGACAGAGGCCTGCGCCACCATCACGAGCACGTTGGGGGCTGCGAGGCGCAACAACGTGGGGACGATGGGCGCCTCGAGCAGCAGGCGGGTGCGCGGGTCGAGTTCGGTGTTGGTAGAGGTGGTCATGGCTGCGGCGTTCCGGTCATCAGGCGCGTGCGCTTGCCGCGGCGGGCGTCACCGGCGTGCCGGCCTTCGCGGCCGGACGGCGAATCATCATCACGATCACCGCCGCGACGAGGCAGGCGGCTCCGGCGGCGTACAGCGCGGGCGTGTAGGTCAGCAGCAGCGTGCGCGCAAAGCCCGCGCCGTACGCGGCCGTGGCGGCGCCCAGCTGGTGCGCGGCAAAGATCCAGCCGAACACGAGGCCCACCTTGGCAGGACCGAAGGTCGCGCCCGCGAGCTTGACAGTCGGCGGCACGGTGGCGATCCAGTCGAGGCCGTAGAACATCGCGAAGAGGCCCAGGCCATAGATCGTGAATTCCGAATGCGGCAGCCAGAAGAGCGACAACCCACGCAGGCCGTAGTACCAGAAGAGCAGCTTGCGGTTGTCGTAGCGGTCCGAAAGCCAGCCCGAGAGGATGGTGCCCACGAAGTCGAAGGCGCCCATCATCGCGAGCACCGAGGCCGCGGGCACGGCACCCATGCCGTTGTCGCCGCACAGCGAGATGAAGTGCGTCTGCACGAGGCCATTGGTGCTGAGGCCGCAGATGAAGAAGGTGCCGGCCAGGATCAGGAAGGTGCGGTTGGTCGCGACCTCCTTCAGCACGCGGAACGGCGTGGCGAAGTTCATCATCGCCGCAGGCGCGGCCGGTGCGGCTGGTTGGGTCCCGGGCTTTTCGCCGTAAGGCAGCAGCCCGACGTCGGACGGCCGGTTGCGCACGAGGCACAGCGCGAGCACGCCGATCAGCACGCTACCGATCACGATCGGCACGATGGCCGAGCGCCAGCCCCAGTGCTCGATCATCCAGGCCGCGAACGGCAGGAAGGCCAGTTGCCCCGTCGCCGAACTCGCCGTGAGCATGCCGATGACCAGGCCGCGGCGCGCGACAAACCAGCGGTTGGCCACCACGGCGCCGAGCACCAGCGCGGTCATGCCGGTGCCCAGGCCCAGCATCAGGCTCCAGAGCACGAAGAGCTGCCACAGCTGCGAGGCCATGGTGACCAGCGCCATGCCCAGGCCGACCAGCGCGAGGCCGGTGCAGATCACCGCGCGCAGGCCGTAGCGTTCCATCAGCACCGCGGCGAACGGCCCCATCAGGCCGAACAGCGCGAAGCGCAGCGCGAGCGCCGACGAGATCTGCTCGGTGCTCCAGCCGAACTCCTTGCCCAGCGGCTGCAGCATCGCGCCCGGCAGGCCGAGCGCGGCCGACATCGTCAGCATGGTCAGGAAGGTGATGGCGGCGACGATCCATCCGTAGTGGATGCCGCGGCGCTGCAGCCATGCGGAAACTTGGGTGGCGAACATGGGGCCTCTGCTGTTGGAGTGGAATGTGGAGGAGGAAAAGAAACCCGGCCCGTGCTGCTGTCAGCGCGGCTGTGTGATGTGAGTGGTGTGCCTCAGTCCTGCGGCTCTGCGGCGTCGTCGGCGCCCAGCAGTTCGAGCGACTCGTCGATGAGTTGGTGCAGCGCCAGCACGCGCTCCACGCCCAGGAGCGCATTGAGCTTTTGCTGCGCGGTCTTCCAGTGGTGCTGCGCTTCGCGCCACTTGGCCTCGCCCTCGGGCGTGAGCGCCACGAGGAGGCTGCGCGCATCGGCGCCGGCGCTTTGCGCAATCCAGCCCGCGGCGATCAGCGGCTGCAGGTTGCGGCTCAATGTGGAAGCGGTCATCTTGAGCTCGCCCGCAAGATCGACCGGGCGGGAGGAACCCAGCCGCTTGAGGTGCGAGAGCAGCGAGTACTGCGTGGTCTTGAGACCGCTCTTCGACACCTCGGTGTCGTAATGCGTCGACAAACGACGCATGAGCTGTCGTACTTTGAAACTGGTGCAGCCGCGCGGCTTGGTCTGGATGTCCATGGGCGATGATTGTAGGCGCAACTGTTGCATATACAATTGACGACCTCATTCAAAGCCCCCAGGAGCAGTACAGGCATGACGCAACCCACCAGCCAGCTCGAAGCATGGATCGCCGAGGAACGCGCGATCACCGACCGCCTCGAGGGGGGCCCCGGCCCCGGACTCGCCCGCCCCGAGCAGATCGCCGGCAAGACCGGGCTCGAAGTCATGCAGGCGATGCTGAACGGCGAGATTCCCTATGCGGCCATCGCCAAGACGCTCGACTTCACGATCGTGTCGGTCAGCAAGGGCGTCGCCGTGTTCCAGGGCACGCCGCTCGCGCAGCACCTGAACCCGCTGGGCACCATCCATGGCGGCTGGGTCGCCACGATGCTGGATTCGGCCCTGGGCTGTTCGGTCCACACGATGATGCCGGCCGGCCGCGCCTACACGACCGCCGAGCTGAGCGTGAACTACGTGAAGGGCCTCACGCCCAAGGTGCAGCGGGTGCGCGCCGAAGGCAAGGTGATCCACTGCGGGCGGCAGCTTGCGACGGCAGAGGCGCGGCTCGTCGGGGCCGACGGGACGTTGTATGCGCATGCGACGACGACGTGCCTGGTGTTCGAGGTGCCGGCGGGGCGGTGAAGATTTGCGTACTCAGCACTCGTCAACCCTGATAGTCGACAAGGCCCTATCGCAACATGTCATTAATTTGCCTCAGTAGATCTCTGAGTTTTCCAACAACCTGCGTCCCCCGATGCTGCACCTGCCTCTTGACGTGACCAGCCATATAGCTGTCGGCCCGAAAGATTGAGACATAAGGTGCATATGCAGCGTGCACTCCGTCAGCGAAATCGCTTGCCGAGGGCATACGTGGCTGAATACCGAAAGAGTCTCGGGCCACAGAAAAGATGGTTCGGACCATAGCCGAGACGCCGGGGCAGTACATGTCGACAAGGCTCACGTCAGCAATTGGCTGGCATGCGGGGTAAGCATCCTTCAAAAGCCTATTAGTAATCTTGATTAGCGTATCGTCCTGCAACGTTCGCCATTCCTTGGCAGTAAAGATATCAGCCTTCACTTTTCTCCCGCTGCGCTCCTGAAGGCGATGCCACTCTTGCGCATCAGCTATCAGTCCCTGCAAGTTCGCTATGAATTTCTGAGAGGGCTCGCGAAGCCAGCGAGTAACTGGACTCATCTTGTCATGGTGTTCAGCGAACCAACGCATCATCCAGCTTGGGTCGCGCAGGCTACTCAGGAATGCATCTTCGGCTTCTTTAGTCGTTGCATGCCCGAGCGCGTAGCGAGCCAGAACCTTGGCATCCTCCGGGCGCATGGGGTAGTTGCTAAGCATGGCATCCACATTGGGGTTTGCTGCCTGCGCCGTGAACCAAGCTTGAAGTTGAGCAGCAGGTGCACGGCCCTTAAGAAGCTCGCGCTTGGTTGCACGCCGATGTGCTCGGTCAACTCCATGTTCTTTGAGCGCTTCCATAACCGTATCAATCCGGTCAGCGTGCGTGAACGGGGATAGCAAGTCGCCATCAAACACCGGGAACCAGGTCGCATCATTTGTCAGGACGCTTAGTGGCGTCATATGCAAGCCGGCGACGCGAGCGAGTTCTCCTTGGACCAGTCTCTGAATCGAGATTAGGGCGTTTTTTCCGCAAAGTGCAACGAGTAAATCTGCACGAGCCGCCGCAGCCCCAGTGTGCTCGGCCTTCAATGGAGCCATCTCCATGATATGAGTACCTGCGAATGCAAAGACGACCGACTCCGACTTTGCAAGTTCCAGCAACTGACGCCGGATTTCATCTAGTTCGTCGGTTCTGCGGCTTGGGTCTGATAGCAGTGAGTAATCGTTGTTGTCTAAACAGATGATTGGCGGAGTCTTTTGCATCAAGAGTGAGCTCCCCGAAAGCGAATGTGAAAAACCAGGCTATGGGAAACGCAGCCGACAAACCGGGGGTTCGCGGGAGACACGCATGTGGTCAAAAACCTTCTCCAACTTACACATCGAGGCTGTCGAGACGAGATACCGCGTCACGGCCAACGCAAACTGCGAAGTCGACAGAGAGCTGCTTTGCAACAACGAAATGGCGGCCCGGCAGTATCCTCACCGCCGCTAGCACTAGCGCAGCTGTCCCTGCAGGAGCAACTAGATCTTGCGAAGCGTCACGAATACCCCTTTCCCGTGACGCTCGCTAGGAACACCAATGCCGAAGCCATGCTGGTAGTCGTCCGCCAACGATCTCAGCTCCGCCTCATCGGACTCCCAAAGCGTGAACACCAAGCGCTCTTGCCGCACTTCTGCTTGCTCATCCGATTTACAGATGATCTGGATATCGTAGTCCCCAGCCGTCCAACAGAAGTTGGCCGCATACATGGCTTGGGCCGCTTGCAGAAGAATCGGGTCAAGGGTGACCAATTCTTGGGGCGCGTGCTCTTTGATGCTCTTGGCTTGAGCTACCTCCGCCTTCCTGCCGATGTCTACGCGCACTTTGGATGCCAACTGCCCAAGATCTCGATCTCTCTCTCGAGAAATGTGTTGGTACGCATTCATACTGCGAGTGACTTCGGCACCCGGTGCAACCGTAAGTGGCATGACGAGAAGTGTCTGAGCTTGGCGTGGATCGGGGTGAAACTCCAAGATTGGTGCTTCAAGCAGATCCACTCCGCCCCGTCGGAATTTGATGCTCAAGGATGTGACCCTGGCGGGCTTTCCACCTGCGTTCCTTATGCTTAGCACCACACCAGCGGACGCATAGCCTGCAACGTGCGTGATACGCAGTTGATTGGGCAGCTCAAGTATTAAGCGCGGCTTGCTAAACCAACGCACAACTGGCGGTGCCTGAGAGAGGCCAATTGCTATGAGCGACGACACGAACGCCCAAAACGTCCAGTCTTGATAGAAAGGGGAAGCGGTGCTCATATTGCTTTCGACTGATTGATGCGAGAGTCTGCCTCGGCAGTATGCGGCGTCGGTCCGGACTTTCCCTTTGCCGCCAAAGCTGACGACAACTGCCAGGTCCGCATCAAATCTGCACTGCCAATGCCACGGCATTTCCTGCCCGAGTCGACACAAATCACCGTCAAAGCTCGCAGCCCGCCTCATTCAAGTAGGCCTTCGCCTTGTAAGTCCAAAAGTCTCCTGCTCCTCCCGCATGTTGATAATTGTTCGCATCGGCGGCCGCAGGCCGGCCCGCCGGTGTCTCCCCAAGAACACCTATCGAACTGGAGGATCTTCATGACCCAACGCTCCGGCGCCCTCACCCGCACCCGCGCTGCGCACGCCCTGATCGGCGCCACCACTGCCTGGCTCGCCCTCACCGCCCTGCCCGCGCATGCCGCCGAAGAGCTCACGCTCTACACGACGCGCGAGCCCGCGTTGATCCAGCCGCTGATCTCCGCCTTCAGCGCGCAGAGCAACATCAAGGTCAACACCGTGTTCGTGAAGGACGGATTGCTCGAGCGCGTCAAGGCCGAGGGCGCACGCTCGCCGGCCGACGTGCTGATGACCGTGGACATCGGCAACCTGATGGACCTCGTCGATGGCGGCGTGACGCAGCCCGTGAAATCGCCCGCGCTCGAATCGGCCATTCCGGCCAACCTGCGCGGCGCCGACGGCCAGTGGTTCGCGCTCTCGCTGCGCGCCCGCGTTCTGTATGCCGACAAGACGCAGCCGCTCACCAGCTTCCGTTATGAAGACCTCGCCAACCCGAAGTACAAGGGCAAGGTCTGCATCCGCGCAGGCCAGCATCCCTACAACACGGCACTCGTCGCAGCGCTGATCGCGCACGACGGCGAAGCCAAGGCCGAGCAGTGGCTGCGCGGCGTGAAGGCTAACCTCGCGCGCAAGGCCACGGGCGGCGACCGCGACGTGGCGCGCGACATCCTCGGCGGCATCTGCGACATCGGCATCGCCAACTCGTACTACGTCGGCCAGATGAAGAGCGCCAAGGAAGGCACCGACGCGCGCAAGTGGGGCGATGCGATCAAGGTGGTGCGCCCGACCTTCGCCAACGCCAAGAGCGGCGGCACGCACGTCAACATCAGCGGCGCCTCGGTGGCGAAGAACGCGCCGCAGCGCGCCAACGCGGTCAAGCTGCTCGAGTTCCTGGTGTCCGAGCCGGCACAGGCGCTCTACGCGCAAACCAACTACGAGTACCCGGTGCGCAAGGGCGTGGCGCTCGATCCGATCATCGGCCAGACCATCGGCGAGCTGAAGGTCGACCCGCTGCCGCTCACCGAGATCGCCAAGTACCGTAAACAGGCCAGCGCGCTCGTTGACAAGGTCGGCTTCGACCAGTGATGGACGCACGCAGGCACGCCTTGCCGGTGCCTGAAAAATGCAAATGACACGGCGCCAGCCACCAGCCCTGCAAGCCGCAGGACCGGTCTGGCGCCTTGCCTCGTTCGCGATCGCGATCGGTGTGCTTGCGCCGGTTCTCACGCTCCTGTGGCTCGCGTTCGGTTCCGGCATCGGGCACTGGGGGCCGCTGTTCGCGCATGTGCTGCCGCAGGCGGCGCTCAACACGGCCCTGCTGCTGGCCGGTGTCGGCACGCTGGTGCTGGTGATCGGCACCGGCTGCGCGTGGCTCGTCACTGCGCATGACTTTCCAGGACGCGGCGTGCTGCACTGGGCCTTGTTGCTGCCGCTCGCGATGCCGACCTACATCGTCGCCTTCGCATACCTCGACCTGCTGCACCCCATCGGCCCGGTGCAGGGCGCGATCCGCTGGGTGCTGGGCTTCGACAGCCCGCGCCAGTTCCGCCTGCCCGATCTGCGCTCGATGCCGGGCGCGATCTTCGTGCTCGGCTTCGTGCTCTATCCGTATGTCTACATGACGGCGCGCGCGATGTTCATGACGCAGCCGGCGCACCTGCTGGAAGCCGCGCGCACGCTGGGCGAGAGCCGCCGCGGCGCATTCTTTCGCGTGGCGCTGCCGCTCGCTCGGCCCGCGCTTGCGGTCGGGCTGAGCCTTGCGCTGCTCGAAACGCTCAACGACATCGGCGCTTCGGAATTCCTCGGCGTCAACACGCTCACGGTGGCGGTCTACACGACGTGGATCACGCGGTCCGACCTGGCCGGTGCAGCGCAGATCGCCTGCGCCATGCTGTTCGTGGTGGTGGCGCTGGTATGGCTCGAACGCAATGGGCGACGACACCAGCGCTTCGGCTCGGCACAGCGCATGCGCGCGGTGCAGCCGCGGCGCTTGCATGGTGGCGCCGGCTGGGCCGCGACCACAGTCACTGCACTGCCAGTGCTGATCGGCTTCGTGGCACCTGCGCTGTATCTCGTCTGGGAAAGCGCGAAGCGGCTGCGCCTGGGTGGTGGTGTTTCGCAAGGGCTGATTGCGAGCCTCGGCAACACGCTCGCGCTGGCCGCAGGGGTCACCGTGGTGGCGGTGGCGGCGGGCCTGGTCGTCGCATGGGCGGCGCGCAGCCAGGGCTCCGGCATCAACCGCGCGCGCTGGCAGGCACGCGCCGCCACGCTGGGCTATGCGGTGCCGGGCACGGTGCTCGCCATCGGCCTGCTCACGCCGGCGCTGGCCTTCGACGCCGCGCTCGCCACCGCATTCGGCTGGCAGGGCCTGCCGCTGATGGGCGCGGGCATCGTGCTCGTCGTGGCCTGCGCGATCCGGTTTCTCGCGATGCCGGTGGGCGGCATCGAGGCCGGCCTCGCACGTATTCCGCCCGCCATCGAGCAGGCCTCGCGCCTGCTTGGCGAAACCACCGCGGGCACGCTGCGCCGCGTGCATCTGCCGCTGCTGCAGCCGGCCATCGCCGCGGGTGCGCTGCTGGTCTTCGTCGATGCGATGAAGGAACTGCCCGCCACGCTGCTGCTGCGACCCGCCAACTTCGACACCCTGGCTACCTGGCTCTACGCCGAGGCCGCGCGCGGCACTTATGAAGAAGGCGCGATCGCGGCGCTCGCCATCGTGCTCGCCGGCCTGCTGCCGGTGATGCTGCTGGCACGCAACCAGCTGGGCACGGCACCGGTCGCGCCCGTTCCGGAACACACATGAGTTCTCCGCTGCACCTCGAATCGATCCAGCTCGCGTACGACACGCCGCGCGGCCTGCATACCGTCGTCGATGACTTTTCGCTGTCACTGGCGGCTGGCGACATCGCCTGCCTGTTCGGCCCCTCGGGCTGCGGCAAGACCACGGTGCTGCGCGCCATCGCGGGCTTCGAGCCGTTGCGCGCGGGCACGATCCGCCTCGATGAGGTCGTGCTCTCTTCCGCCGGTTCGCACCTGCCGCCCGAGCAGCGGCGCGTGGGGATGATGTTCCAGGAATACGCGCTGTTCCCGCACCTCTCGGCTGCGAAGAACGTGGCCTTCGGGCTGCGCCGCCTCGGCCGCGCCGCGCAGCAGGCGCGTGTGAGCGAGATGCTCGCGCTGGTCGGCCTGGCCGATGCGGGCGAACGCTACCCGCACGAGCTCTCGGGCGGGCAGCAACAACGCATCGCGCTGGCCCGCGCGCTCGCGCCCTCACCCGCGCTGCTGCTGCTCGACGAACCCTTCTCCAATCTCGACGGCGGCACGCGCGAACGCCTCACCGCCGAGGTGCGCGGCATCCTGAAGCAGGCTGGCCAGACCGCCATCCTGGTCACGCACAACGAGGCCGAAGCGCATGCGATGGCGGACCGCATCGGGGTGATGCACAACGGGCGTATCACCCACTGGCTCGACACGGTGGCCTAGCACAAGGCGCCCAAACAGCGAATGGGCTTTCCGGGAAAAGGTTGTTCGGGATCGCAAGAATCGCGGCGATCCCAGTACACAACCGAAGACGGAGAGCCCATGTCCCAACCCCTCACCCTCGTCAGCCACCTGCTGTGCCCCTATGTCCAGCGCGCCGCCATCGCGCTCGGCGAAAAAGGCGTGCCCTTCGAGCGCGTCGTGATCGATCTGGCGAACAAGCCCCAGTGGTTTCTCGACATCTCGCCGCTCGGCAAGGTGCCGCTGCTGAAGGTGCTGCGCCCCGACGGCACAGAGGCCGTGCTGTTCGAGAGCAACGTGATCTGCGAGTACCTCGAAGAGACGCAGCCCGGTGCCCGCCTGCACCCCGAAGACCCGCTCACCCGCGCCGAGCACCGCGCGTGGATGGAGTTCGGCTCGGCCATCCTCGCCGACCTCTGGGGCTACGAGACCACGCAGGACGCGGCCGTGTTCGAGCAGAAGCGCCTCGCGCTGGTCGCGAAGTTCGAGCGTGTCGAGGCCGCGCTCGGCGCCGGCCCCTACTTCGCAGGCAAGAGCTTCAGCCTGGTCGATGCGGTGTTCGCGCCGGTGTTCCGTTACTTCGAGGTGTTCGACACGCTCATCGATTCGCGCATCTTCGCCGCGCTGCCCAAGGTCGATGCCTGGCGCAAGGCACTGGCCGCCCGGCCGAGCGTGCGCGATGCGGTGGTGCCCGAGTACCCGCAGCACCTGATGGAATTCCTGAAGCGCCACGAGGCCCACCTGCTGACAGCGGCGGCTTGATCGCCACGGCGGCAAGCCGACAATAGCGGCTTCCCCCTTCCCATAACTACACGGCACCACGAGATGCGATTCCTCCACACCATGCTGCGCGTTGGCAACCTCCAGCGCTCCATCGACTTCTACACAAAGGTGCTCGGCATGAACCTGCTGCGCACGTCGGAAAACCCCGAGTACAAGTACAGCCTCGCCTTCCTCGGCTTCGACAAGGGCAACCCGGACCAGGCCGAGATCGAGCTCACCTACAACTGGGGCACCGAGAGCTACGACCTGGGCACCGCCTACGGCCACATCGCGCTCGGCGTGCCCGATGCGTACGCGGCCTGCGAGAAGATCAAGGCGGCGGGCGGCAACGTGACGCGCGAGGCCGGTCCGGTCAAGGGCGGCACGACGGTGATCGCCTTCGTGACCGATCCCGATGGCTACAAGATCGAGTTGATCCAGCGCGCCGAGCACGCCGAAGGCGCCGGCCTTCGCTGAAGCGCTCGGGCACTGCCATGGCCAGCCCGAAGAAAGAAAAGAAGACGACGGCGCGCCACGTCGCGCTGCTGCGCGGCGTGAACGTCAACGGCATCACGATCAAGAGCGCCGAACTGAAGGCGCTCTTTGTCGAGCTCGGCTTCGATGCGGTACGCACGGTGCTCGCCAGCGGCAACGTGCTTTTCGACACCGACGAGAGCGCTGCCGCCGCATTGCGCAAGCGCATCGAGCAGGCGCTGCGCAATCGCTTCGGCTACGACGCATGGATCGTGCTGCTCACTCAGAAAACCGTGGCCGACATGGCTGCGGCCTATCCCTTCGAACGCATCGACGAGGAGCGTCACCCATACCTCGTGTTCGGCTCCGACCCCGCGATGCTCGATGAAGTGATGGAGAAAGCCGGCACCGTCGACCCGAAGCTCGAGCGGCTGAAGCAGGGCAAGGGCGTGCTGTACTGGCAATGCCCACGCGGCGAGAGCACCGACACGCCGGTGGCGAAGCTGCTCGCGAAGACGCGCTACAAATCGAGCACGACCGCGCGCAACCTGCGCACGGTCGAGAAGCTCCTGACGGATTGATCAGCAGCCGAGCAGGTCTGCCAGTTCGTCGATGTCGCGCGCATGCAGGTTGTTGTCCGGCTGCGGCGACACATCCTTCGGCTTGGCGCGGCCGAACTCGTGGGGGCGCTCGATGTACGCGGTCTTGAGGCCGCAGACACGTGCGGCCGCCAGGTCGTCGTGGTGCGCGGCAGCGAGCATCACCTGGCCCGGCGTCGCATCGAACACGCCGGCCACGCCCAGGTACGTGCGCGGGTCGGGCTTGTAGGCCTTGAACACCTCGGCCGACAGCACGCAGTCCCAGGGCAGTCCGGCGCGCTTGGCCATCTCGGTCAGCAAACCGATGTTGCCGTTGGAGAGCGTGCAGATGGTGAACTTCTTCTTGAGCCGCGTGAGCCCCGTCACCGAATCGGGCCATGCCGGCAGTCGGTGCCATGCACGGCTCAGGTCGCGCTTGGCGGCGGTGTCGAGGCGGTCGGTCAGGTCGAAATCGCGCAGCACCTGCTCGAGCATGCTCAGGTGCAGCTCGTCGAGCAGCGTGAAGCCGCCCTCGCCCGCTGCAATGCGCTCCATCACCGCCTTCATCGCCGGTTGGTAGCCGGCACGCCAGGCGAGCGCGAAGGTCGCGCCTTCCACGCCCGGCAGCACGCGCTCGACTTCGGCGGCGATGCCGCTGTGCCAGTCGACCACCGTGCCGAACACGTCGAACGCGATGACCTTGAGGTCGCTCGCGTCAAAGTCGGCGCGCATGGTCAGCGCTGCAGCTGGCTCGCGGCGCGTGCCAGCTGTTCGATGCGTGCCCAGTCGCCGTCGCGGATCGCATCCGTCGGCACGATCCACGAACCGCCCACGCAGGCCACGTTCGACAGCGCGAGGAATTCGGCCGCGTTGCCCGCATGGATGCCGCCCGTGGGGCAGAAGGTGACGTCGCCGAATGGCCCTTGCCAGGCCTTGAGCATCGGCAGGCCACCCGCCTGCAGCGCGGGGAAGAACTTGAGCTCGGTGTAGCCGTCTTCCTGCGCCGTCATGATTTCGCTGCCGGTCGCCACGCCGGGCAGAAGCGGCAGGCCGAGGTCGTGGCAGGCCTTGCCGACCGAGCGCGTGTAGCCCGGGCTCACGCCGAACTTGGCGCCGGCCAGCGCCGAGGCCTGCGCATCGGCCGCGCTGCGGATGGTGCCCGCGCCGGCCACCGCCTCGGGCACTTCCCTGGCGATGGCCTCGATGCACTGCAGCGCCTGCGGCGTGCGCAGCGTGACCTCGAGCATGCGGATGCCGCCGGCCACCAGCGCGCGCGCCAGCGGAATGGCGTCTTTCACGTCGTTGAGCACGATGACCGGAATGACCGGTGCGTCGCGCATCACGTCGAGCGCGGTGAGTTTGTCGTTTACAGCCATGAGCAGGCTCCTTCTTCGGCAGTCAATGCATTGCGGCGCATGCCGGCGAACAACTCTCGGCCGAGGCCGTGTCCGTCGGCGATGCGCTGCGCTTCGGGCAGCGTCGCGGTTTCGCGCGCGGCCCATTCGTCTTCGGGCAGCAGCACGGCGAGCGTACCCGCTACCGCGTCCAGGCGGATCACGTCGCCGTCGCGCACCTTGGCCAGCGGTCCGCCCGCGGCCGCTTCGGGCGACACGTGGATGGCCGCCGGGATCTTGCCCGACGCGCCGCTCATGCGGCCATCGGTGACCAGCGCGACGCGGAAGCCCTTGCCCTGCAGCACCGACAGCGGCGGCGTGAGCTTGTGCAGTTCGGGCATGCCGTTGGCCTGCGGGCCCTGCCAGCGCACCACGCAGACCACGTCGCGTTCCAGTTCGCCGGCGGTGAAGGCCTTCTGCAGCGCGGCCTGCGAATCGAACACGCGCGCGGGCGCTTCGATCACGTGGCGGTCGTCGGGCACGGAGGACACCTTGATCACGCTGCGGCCGAGGTTGCCGCTGAGCAGCTTCAAGCCGCCGGTGGCGCTGAACGGCTCGGCCACCGTGCGCGCGACCGCGTCGTTCTTCGACGGGGCGGCGGGCGTCCAGTTCAAGCGCTGCTCGCCGCCTTCGACCAAGGTCGGAATGTTGGCGAATTCGCGGATGCCACCGGCGCGCACCGTGAGCACGTCGCCATGCATCAAGCCCGCATCGACCAACTCGCCGATCACGAAACCTGGGCCGCCCGCAGCCTGGAACTCGTTCACGTCGGCGCTGCCGTTGGGGTACACGCGGGTGAGCAGCGGAATGATGTCGGAGAGCTTCGAGAAGTCGTCCCAGTCGATCACGATGCCTGCCGCACGGGCCACGGCCACCCAGTGGATCAGGTGGTTGGTGGAACCGCCCGTGGCCAGCAGCGCGGCCATGGCGTTCACGATGCAGCGCTCGTCGACCATCTCGCCGATCGGCGGGCAGTTGAAGGCGACCTCGCCCGCCTTGCCAAGCACCGTACGCACCGCCTCGCGCGTGAGCGTCTCGCGCATCGCATCGCCGGGCTGGATGAAGGCCGTGCCGGGCACGTGCAGGCCCATGGCCTCGAGCAGCATCTGGTTGCTGTTGGCAGTGCCGTAGAAAGTGCAGGTGCCCACCGTGTGATAAGCCGCCATCTCCGCATCGAGCAGGCCCTGCCGGCCCACGAGGCCCTGCGCCGCCTGCTCGCGCACCTTCGACTTGGCGTTGTTCGACAGGCCCGAGGGCATCGGGCCGGCGGGTACGAACACGGTCGGCAGGTGGCCGAAGTGCAGTGCGCCGATCAGGAGGCCCGGCACGATCTTGTCGCACACGCCGAGCATCAGCGCGCCGTCGAACATGTCGTGCGTGAGCGCAATGGCAGTGCTCATGGCGATCACGTCGCGGCTGAACAGGCTCAGCTCCATGCCGGGCGTGCCCTGCGTGACACCGTCGCACATCGCGGGCACGCCGCCCGCCACCTGCGCGGTGGCACCGAGGCGCCGCGCCTCCTGCTTGATGATGTCCGGGTAGCCTTGGTAAGGCGCGTGGGCCGAGAGCATGTCGTTGTAGGCGGTGACGATGCCGATGTTGGGTGCGCGCTCGGTCACCACCCTGAACTTGTCGTTGGCCGGGATGCCGGCCACGGCGTGCGCCACGTTGGCGCAGCCCATCCGGTCAGAACCGCGGTCGCGGTTGCGGATTTCGGCAAGCCGTGCGAGGTAGGCGCTGCGCGGGCCACGGCTGCGCTCGCGGATGCGATCGGTGACGTCGCGGACGGTGGGATGTGTGCTGCTCATGGGGGTATTGGCTCTTGCTGCGTGTCGCCGGAGCGACTGGGGGCCTGGAGGCTCATCGTACCAAGCCAGGCGCAAACGGCCGATGAAATCCGGGCGCCAAGCGATACGAATTTACGCAGGCTTGGCCCATGGCGGCCTGGGGCGTCGCACCAATGAAAAAGCCCGGTGTTACCGGGCTTTTCTTGCTGGGATCGCGGGGTTCAGTCCACCAGCCTGGCCTCGACGCGGCGCGCCTCGGCGTTGTTGCCCGATCCCGCCGTCACCTCGGGCTTGTGCAGGTCGATCTTGCCGGCCGGGACGCCCAGGCCCACGAGCACGTCGCGCACCATCTCGGCCCGCTTCTTCGCGAGCGATTCGTTGAGGGCGGCATCGCCCGTGGTGTCGTGAAAGCCCGAGACCACCACCTTGCGGCCACTCTCCACGCCCTTGATGACCGCGGCCAGCGCCTCCGCGGCGCCCGGTGCGAGGTCGGCGCTGCCGGTCGCGAAATAGAAATTCACCACGCCGTTGACCACGCGGATGCTCGCGCCGTCGGGGATCGTGACCGTGACCGTCTCGGTCACCTCGGCCAGCTTGGGCGCCTCGCCGGGGGCGGGCGACGAGATCACCAAGGCCGGGGGCTTGCTCTGTGCTGCGACCGCGGCGCCGGTGGCACTGTGGCCCTTGTGCCAGATCACGATGCCCACCACGAAGAAGATCACCAGCGCGATCAGCGCCATGAGAAAGCCGAGGATGAAATTCTGCTGACCGTCGTCGTCGCTCATGGGTGCGCGTGCTCCGTAATTGAGGGGTCGGTAAATAATGGTGCGGTGAACCATGACCCCGAAATTGTAGGCGGCGCGCCTGACAGGCCCGTGTCGGACCCCGCGCCGAATCCGGGCCCGCCGGGCCTCGACCCCATGCCCAAGCCCTTGCGCGATCCGCAGCCCATGCTCGAGCGCGCGATTGCCGACTGGGGCGGGCACGACGACCTCTGGCTGTTCGGCTACGGCTCGCTGATCTGGCGGCCGGAGTTCGGCTTCATCGAGCGCCGCCCGGCCTGGGTGCACGGCTGGCACCGGGCGTTGAAGATGTGGAGCCGCGTGAACCGCGGCAGCATCCAGACGCCGGGCCTCGTGTTCGGCCTGCTCTCGGGCGGCAGTTGCCGGGGCATGGTGTTCCGGGTGCCCAAGGCCGAAGGGCTCGAAACGCTGCGCCGCCTCTGGCTGCGCGAGATGCCCACCGGCGTGTACGACCCCAAGTGGCTGCGCTGCGGCACGGCCGAGGGCCCGGTCAACGCGCTGGCCTTCACGCTGTCGCGGCGCAGCCCCAATTTCACGGGCGATCTCAGCGACGAGCGCTACCGCCACATCTTCGCCCACGCGGTCGGCCGGTACGGCAGCTCGCTCGACTATGCGCAGCAGACCCTGCTGGAGCTGCAGCGGCATTCGATCCACGATGCGGCGCTGGCCCGGCTGGTGGCGCTGGCCGAGGCCAAACAGGCATCTGAGGCATCCGCGGCAGCCGCCGATTGCGATGCGCCCCCGGCTCCGGTATATGTTCTGGGGTCTTCCGACAATTCGTCTTCCCAACCTTCTTCATCCCGACCGTCCAAGGAAAAACCATGAACCATCGTCGTCTCTTCGCCACCGGCACCGCCCTCCTGGCCACCGCCGTGCTCGCTGCCTGCGGCAGCATGGGCGGCAAGCCCAGCACGGCCGTCGAGCTGGTGCCGACCGCCGCGATCACGCCCAACCCGACCCGCGGCACGGTGAAACTCACCGCACTGGACCACGGCGTGCGTGTCTCGGGCGAAGTGCGCGGCCTCGTGCCGGGTAGCGAGCACGGCTTCCATATCCATGAAAAGGGCGATTGCGGCGACAACGGCAACGCCTCGGGCGGCCACTTCAACCCGACCGGCGGCACGCACGGCAAGTTCGCCGCGCCGGGCAGCCATGCCGGCGAACTGCCGAGCCTTGTGGCCGACGCCGGGGGCGTGGCCCGCTTCAGCGTGGACGACCACTCGATCTCGCTGACCGACGGCGCCGCCAACAACGTGGTCGGCCGCGCGCTGGTGGTTCACCGCGACCGCGACGACTTCACGACGCAGCCGGCCGGCAACTCCGGCCCGCGCATCGCCTGTGCGGTGATTCCGAAGGGCTGATCCGCCTAGGACCCCGCGCGTTCGAGCCACAGCGCCTCGGCGCGCGCCAAGGCCTCTGGCGTGTCGATATCGGTCACGATGCCGGCATCGTCCACCGCCAGGTCCGCTACCGAATCGATAGCGCGCATCGACCGAAGAACGGGCGCCGCGCCAAGGTTTCCCTCCAGCGCCGCGAGTTGCGCGCGGCATCCGGCGGCAAAGGCGACCGGATGGCCCCGCTCCCCCATGAACTGCGGCTGCACGGCGTTCACCCGGCCGTTGAGCGCGCCGGCCACGGCCCGCAGCGTCTCGGGCCGTACCAGCGGCAGGTCGCCCGGCAGGATCAGCCAGCCGGCGGCATCGGGCGTGGCGCGCACCGCAGCCGCAATCGAATCGCCCATGCCCGGGTGACCCGCATCCTCCAGACGCCACGGCAGGCCGCTCGCGCGCACCGCATCGAGCGTGCGCTCCAGCACCGGTTTGCCCGCGAGCAAAGCCTTCAGTTTCGAGCCCGTGCCGCCAGCTGCAATGAAGCGCTCGCCCCGGCCGGAGGCCAGCACGATCACCACGGGGGAATTCGCCTTCGTCATCATGGGCCGAGTATGTGCGCAACAATCCCGGCATGACTTCCCCTCTCTCCAACGAAGCGCTCGCCGCGCTGCGCAAGAGCTACGAGCGCGCCGAACTCGGCGAGGCCCATAGCGCGGACGATCCGCTGAAGCAATTCGAACGCTGGCTCACCGAGGCCATCGACGCGCAGGTGCCCGAGCCCAATGCGATGACGCTGTGCACCGTGGGCAGCGACCTCCGGCCATCGAGCCGCATCGTGTTGATCAAGGGTTACGACGCGCGCGGCCTCGTCTGGTACACCAACTACGAGAGCCGCAAGGGCCGCGAGCTGTCGGGCAATCCTTATGCATCGCTGCAGTTCCACTGGGTCGAGCTCGAGCGCGTGGTGCGCATCGAAGGCCGCGTCGAGAAGGCCGGCGCCGACGAGAGCGACGCCTACTTCGCCAGCCGCCCGCTCGACTCGCGCATCGGCGCCTGGGCCAGCCCGCAGAGCGAAGTGATCAGCGGACGCGACGTGCTGGTGAAGAACGCGGCCGTGGCTGCGGCGAAGCACCTGCTCTCTCCGCCGCGTCCGCCGCACTGGGGCGGCTACCGGCTGGTGCCGGACCGCTGGGAGTTCTGGCAGGGCCGCAAGAGCCGGCTGCATGACCGGCTGCGCTACCGGCTCGAAGGCGCGGACTGGGTGCGCGAGCGGCTCGCGCCCTGATTTGCTTCAGGCCTCGCAGGCCACCACCTTGAATTCAACGCGACGATCGAGCGCGTCGCTCGCATCGTCGGCCCCCGTGCCGACGATGTTCTCCCGAAAGCCCATGCCCGACTCGCGCAGCTTCTTCGCGAGCGGCGGCGCCTCGGTCACCAACCGCGACTTGACGCTCACCGCGCGCTGCAGCGACAGCCGCTCGTTGACCGACTCCGAGCCCGTGCGGCTCGTGTGCCCCGTCACCACCACGCACGAATCGATCTGCGCCGCCTGGCGCGCGATCTGCCGCAGCCACATCGGATAGGCCGCGCTGATCTTCGGGTCAGCGAGGAAGTCGGTCGAGCCCGGCTTGAACAGGAACTTGACGCTCAGGTTGTTGGTTTCCAGGCCCAGACGCGCGATGGTGCCGAAGGTCTTTTCCGCATCGGCCGTGCGCCCGAGTTGCGACTGCGTGAGATACAGGCCGCTGTAGATGCGCAGCTGCTGCCCGTCGGGCCGCTTGGCCGCCGCCTCGTAGCGGCTGAGCGCCTCGCTCATGCGGCCGGCCTCGTAGGCCGCGGTGGCCTCCTGCAGCACGGTCGATGTCGGCAGGCGTTCCAGATACAGCGCATCGGCCGCCTGCCCCGGCTGGGTTTCGGCGGTGCGGATGTAGCCCTCCACGCCGCGGTCCTTGCCGCTCACCGGGCTGTCGCGGAAGAACGCGGTGGGCCGCGTGTCGAGCGTCGCGTCGCTGATGCGCGCGACCGACTGCGCGATCACCACGCCGCTCTTGATCTCGGTCAGCGCGAGGTTCAGGCGGTAGCGCCCGCCGGCGGTGGCGTCCTTGTCGCGCATCAGCGTGCCGTTGAGCACGTACTGCGCATTGCCGATCTCGGCGGTGTTGAACGGGGACACGGTGAACTGCTTGAACTGCGCCTGCATGCGCTGCACGATGCGCTGCTCGGCCACGCGCGTCACCTCGGTCTGCTGGCCGCTCGCGCCGTCGAGCAGCGGGTCGATCACGATGCGGCGCTGCGAAAGCGACTCCACCTTCGCAAGAAAGGCCGGCAGCTTCTGCGTCTGCACCATCAGGTCGTCCACCGCCTGGTTGACGGCCTGGTCGAAGGGCATGGCATTGCCCGGCACGGGGCGGTTCGCGCAGGCGGCGGCGAGCGCGGCGGCGCACAGCGTCAGCACGCGCAGTGCGGTGCGGACCCTTTGCATGTTGGTGTTCATCATCAGCACTGACTCCTCAATGTCTTCATGTCTTCGTCCGACAACGGCTCGCCGACGGCGGCGCGCATGTTGATGTCGGTGCAGCGTTTCGAGGGCGCGGGTCTTTTCGCAACGGGCTCTCTCTGCGCTTCGTGTTGCTGCGGCGCAGGCGTTGCCGACGCCGTGGCATGCGGCCTGGGCTTTGCGTTCGGCCTGGCTGCGGTTGCGGGCCTCGCTTCGGCCTCCGCCGGCTTTTCGGGCGCCTCGCGCGGCACGTTGACCGAGAGGCACGGCGTCCTGCACGGCTTGCCATCGGCCGCCGCCTGCGCGGGTGAGCCGAGCGCGATCACCGTCGCGACCACCGCCATAGCAACAAGGGGCGAAGAGCACGCCGGGTAAATCATCAGCCGGCAAATGTAGGGCGACAGGCGCCGCGCGCCATTCCACCAAACGGCCACCCCTGCCAAACGGCATAGGGGCCGGCGGGCGGCCGATAGAGCGAAAGACCGCGAAGCGGCGGCGAAGGGAGAACCGAAGGACTCAGCTTCTCAGGGAAGCCACTGCACCCAGATCATCACGAGCGTGAGGGTGCCCAGCGCCAGCACCGTGGACACGGCCACGCTGGCCGTGACGAGGTCCTCGGCCGTGCGGTAGCGCTGCGAGAACAGGAACACGTTGGCGCCGATGGGCAGCGCCGCCGCCACCACCATCACGGTGAGCGGAATGCCGCGCACGCCGAGCAGCCAGCCGATGCCGGCCACCAGCAGCGGATGCAACAAGTTCTTCACCAGCGCCTGCACCAGCGCGCCGCGCCAGTGCCGCCCGATGGGGGTGAGCGCGAGCGTGATACCCACCATGACGAGCGCCACCGGACCGAAGGCCTGGCCGAGCAGCTGGATCGGCTTGTCGATCACCTCGGGCATCACGAGGCCGGTCTGCGCGAACAGCAGGCCCGCGATGATCGGCAGCGGCACCGGGTGAATGATGGCGTTGCGCAGGGCCCGCAGCACGGTGCGCGCCATCGAGCGTTTCTCTTCGCCGCTGACCACCGCATGTTCACGTGCGACGGCCAGTTCGAGCACGAGCGTGGCGCTGGTCATGAGCACCAGCGAATGCAGCGAGATGAGCGTCAGCAGCACCACCATGCCCGCCTCGCCATAGCCCAGGCCGACGAGCGCGATGCCGATCATCACGGTGTTGCTGTAGGTGTTGGCCAGCGCGATCACCGCGGCCGTGCGGTTGAATCCGCGCAGCGCGAGCGTGCCTGCGAACAGCAGCCCGGAGGCGATGAAGTACGCGGCAACCGGCTTGAGGCTGAGCTCCTGCACATGCACCGTGCTCATGGCGCGGAACAGCAGCGCGGGCGCGAGCAGCAGGAAGATGAGGTTCGACAGGTCCTTGACCGCATTGCCGCCGATCCATCGGCGCCTGCCGGCCAGGTAGCCCGCGGCGATGAGGATGACGACGGGGAGCAGCGATGAGATGACGAAGGAGTTCACCCATCGAGGATAAGCTGCCTTGCTCCTTCCCCCGCTGGGGGAAGGTTGGGATGGGGGCAAGCGGCGCTTGTTCGGCGCAATGCTTCATCCAACGCCGCGAGCCCCCACCCCTGCCCTCCCCTAGAGGGGGAGGGAGAAAGACAAGGATCAGAACGTCACGCGCAACCCGACCTTCAGCGAACGCCCCGGCAACGGCGCGTTCGGATACACCGTCGTCGTCAGGATCGACGTCGGGCTGTAGGCCAGCTTGTTGGTGATGTTGTCGACGCGCGCATACCAGGTGAGGTTGGCGCGCTGCACCTTCATGCGGTAGGAGATCGCGGCGTTCCACAGCGTGTACGCATCGGTCTCGCGCGCCCCGACGCTCGGCACGTGGCGCTGCGCCGCGTTGTAGTCGAAGCCCAGGCGCGCGCTCCACGGCCCGTTGCCGTAGACCAGCGTCGCGCCGGTGCGGAACGGCGCGATGCGCGGCAGCGGCTCGCCGGTGTCCAGGTTCTTCGCGCGCACCACGTCGCCGCGCCATTCGAGGTCGAGCGTCGAGGCGTCGGGCATCGGCGCGAAGCCGTCGTTGCCCAGCAGGCGCAGGTTGCCGTTGGCCTCGATGCCGGTGAAGCGCGCGCGCACGCCGCTGTAGACGTACTCGGCCAGCGTGTCGGTCGCGTCAGGTTCAGCCACCTGGCCTTCTTCGTCGAGCGTGCGGCCCGAGGCGGTGAGGCCGATGTAGTTGCTGAAGCGCGTGACGTAGGCATTCACACGGGCCGTGTTGGGGCCCGACTTCCATTGCGCGCCGAGGTCCAGGCCGGTCGACTTTTCCTTCTTCAGGTTCGGGTCGCCCACTTCCCACGCGGCCGTGGCCACGTGCGGGCCGTTGGCGAGCAGTTCGTAGTCCTTCGGCGCGCGCTCGGTGTAGGCGAGGTTCGAGGTCAACTGCCACTGCGGCGTGAGGTTGACCAGCGCGCCGAACGCCGCGCTGTGCGGATTGAAGGTGCGCTCGCCGATGGCAAAGCGGGTGATCGACGGATCGTCCGGATAGCCCTGCGAACGGATGCGGACCTTCTCGGTGCGCGCGCCGAAGCTCAGCTTGCCCCACGAGGCGCCGTACTCTTCATAGAGAAAGAGCGCGTTGGAACGCGTGCGGCTGTGCGGCGCGAAGGCCTCCTCGCCGTCGGCGGCGAAGCGGTTGGTCTCGCTGCTGAAGCCGACCAGGCCTTCGAAGTTGCCGATCTTCTGGTGACGTGCCTCGATGCGCAGGTCGTTGCTCATGTTCGAGAAGGTGGTGCCGGCCTCGGGGCCCTCGAACTCGGTGTGGCGGTAGTTGGTGTGGCTCACCTTCGCGTGGATGCTGCTGATGATGCCGCCCGGGCGCCATTCGCCTTCGAGCGCATAGCGGTCGGACTTCATGCGGATGGTCACGTCGTCCTCGGCCACGGTGCCGTAGTTGCTGCGGTAGGTGCTGGCGGAGGCGCCGATCCAGCCCTGGTCGAAGAACAGCGTGCCGCCGACCGCGCCGCCGTTCGCCTCGTTGGCCGAGTTGCAGATCTTGCGGGCGCGCCAGGGCGAGCCGGGCTTTTCGCAGTTCAGGTCGATGGGCACCGAGACGTCCTTCGAGTCGCGGTTGAAGGCGTCGACGTGCAGCGCGAAGCGGTCGTTGCCGCCTTCGAGCACCACGCCGCCGTTCTTTTCCTTGTTGCCGGTAGAAAAGCCCAGGTCGGCGCGGCCGCCGAAACCGTTGATGGGCTCGGTCGGGATGCGGTTGTCGATCACGTTGACCACGCCCCCCACCGCGCTGCCGCCGTACTGCAGCGCCGAGGGGCCGCGCAGCACTTCGATGCGGTCGGTGACCAGCGCGTCGACCGGCACCGCGTGGTCGTAGCTCAGCGCCGAGGCGTCGGGCGCGCCGCCGCCGTTCTGCAGGATGCGGATGCGGTCGCCGTCCTGCCCGCGGATGATCGGGCGGCTGGCGTTGGGGCCGAAGTAGCTGCTGCTCACGCCGGGCAGGTTGTTGAGCGTTTCGCCGAGGGTCGAGTCGGAACGCAGCAGGAGTTTTTCCCCCGAGAGCGTGACGGTCGGCGCGATCAGGTCGTTGGCACCGAGCGGATTGCCGGTGACGGTGATCGCGGGCAGGCTGGCGTCATTGGCGGGCTGGGGCTGAGCGACTTCCTGGGTCTGGGCGTGGGACGCAGCGGCGAAGGCGAGCGAGAGGACGGCGACGCCGATGGCGTTGCGACGGAAATTGGGAATCATGGTGAACACTCGTTGAATCGATGGACGGCACGCCGTCACCCGCACAAGGCAGGCGCAGCGACCGGAACACGGGGGGATTCAGCGAGTGGAAGGCGGGCCGCGCGCGTCGAAGAGCGCAACCCAGCGGGCGATGGCTTCGCCCTGCAGATAGGCAAAAGTGGCCGAGGGCAGCAGCACCGGCAGCACCACCAGCGGCACGCCGGGGACGCTCGATCCATGCGAGAGCTGGTCGTACAGCCGGCACTCGGCGTCGGTGTGATCGCCGAAGAGGCTGACCACGCCATGGCCCGCGTGCGCATGGACGCCCTTGTCAGCTTGTGTCGCCTGGACCGTCGCCGCCGCAGCCGGCAGGCCGGGCACGTGCAGCGAACGGTGCATCACGCCCAGCGTGCCCGCGAACCACAGCGCGATCGCCAGCACGACGAGGATCGCGCGGGTCGATAAGTGCGGGGATGGACGGGTGGCGAGCTGCACGGAAACGGAGGAGGTCAGGCCTTGACGCGGGAGGCGAAAGTCTTCTGGAACTTCTCGACCTTCGGGCCGACGACGAACGCGCAGTAGCCCTGGTTCGGGTTGTTCAGGAAATAGTCCTGGTGGTAGGCCTCGGCCGTCGAATAGTTGGCGAGCGGCGCCACCTCGGTCACGACGGGCGCGCTGTAGGTCTTGCTGGCCTCGATCTCGCGGATCACGTCTTCTGCCACCTGCTTTTGCGCGTCGTTCGTGTAGTAGATGCCGCTGCGGTACTGGGTGCCGACGTCGTTGCCCTGGCGGTTGAGGGTTGTCGGGTCATGCACGACGAAGAAGATCTCGAGGATCTCGCGCAGGCTGATCTGGGCGGGGTCGAATTGAAGCTTCACGACCTCGGCGTGGCCGGTGCGGCCGGTGCAGACCTGCTCGTAGGTCGGATTGACGACCTGGCCGTTGCAATAACCCGACTCCACGTCCACCACGCCCTGCACACGGTCGAAGACCGCTTCGGTGCACCAGAAGCAGCCCCCGCCAATCACGATGGTTTCGGTGGGCGACGGTGAGGAAGACATGGGCACTGCTCCGGCAGGTTGGGAATCGGCGAACCCGATATTGTCGCGGCTTGACGTGACGGATGCCGGTCACTACATTACTAACCCGCGAGTCATTAACCCACATGTCCACTCCCCGTTCCCTCGTCGACAAGTTCTGCCCGGTCCGCTCCAAGCGCGAACGCCGGAAGGAAGCGCGCCCCGGCGAACTGCTGGCTGCCGCGCTCGACCTGTTCGTCGAAAAAGGCTTTGCCGCCACCCGATCGGAGGAAGTGGCGGCGCGCGCCGGGGTCTCCAAGGGCACCCTCTTTCTGTATTTTCCGAGCAAGGAAGAGCTCTTCAAGGCCGTGATCATGGAAAGCCTGGGCGGCCGTTTCACCGAGTGGAACGCCGAATTCGAGGCCTTCGAAGGCACCACCGCCGAGATGCTGCGCTACTGCATGAACGTGTGGTGGGAGCGCGTGGGCATGACCAAGGCCTCGGGCCTGACCAAGCTGATGATGAGCGAAGGCGGCAATTTTCCCGAGCTGGCGGAGTTCTACCGCCAGCAGGTGGTGCGCCCCGGCCACGACCTGCTGCGGCGCATCCTGCAGCGCGGCATCGACCGCGGTGAATTCGCGCCGGTCGACATCGACCACGCGATCTATTCGGTGATCGCGCCCATGGTCTTCCTGATGCTCTGGAAGCATTCGGCCATGGTCTGCGTCGACGGAGAAAGCGCCCTGGACCCCGAAAAATTCGTCGCCACCCAGGCCGAAACCGTGCTCTACGGGCTCAGCGTGCGCCCCGGAGACAAGGCATGAAGAAGACTTTTGTATGGCCGAGCGGGCCGCTGGCGTCATCCGGGCCACCTAAAATTGAAGGTTTGTCCTGAGCCCACAAGGAAAGCCACGCCATGAACCCCACCCCCACCCTCGAGCGCTTGCGCTTCAACATGATCGAACAGCAGATCCGCCCCTGGGATGTGCTGGACCTGGACATCCTCGACCTGCTGGCCACCATCCACCGGGAAGACTACGTGCCGGAAGCCCACCGCACGCTCTCCTTCTTCGACATGGAACTGCCGCTGCTCGACGGCTCCGTGCCCGGCGAATTCATGCTGTCGCCCAAGGTCGAGGCCCGCACGCTGCACGACCTGAAAGTGCAGAAACACGAGTCCGTGCTTGAAATCGGCACCGGTTCGGGCTTCATGGCCGCCCTGCTCGGCGCCCGCGCCGCCCAGGTGCTGTCGCTCGAGATCAACCCCGTGCTGGCCGCCAGCGCCGCCGAGACGCTGCGCCGGAACGGCGTGAGCAACGTCGAAGTGCGCCATGCGGACGGCGCCGTGCCCCTGCCCAGCGGCCCGAGCTTCGACGTGATCGTGCTGAGCGGCTCGGTCGCCCGCATTCCGCAGAACCTGCTGGGTTCGCTGAAGGTCGGCGGTCGCCTCGCGGCCATCGTGGGCGAAGAGCCGATGATGCGTGCCCACTTCGTCACGCGCTCGAGCGAAAGCAAGTGGGACACGGTCCAGCCCTGGGACACCGTGGCGCCGCGCCTCCTGAACTTCCCCGAGCCCTCGCGCTTCTCGTTCTGAGCGGGCCGCACCCATGATCGACCAAGTCCGCCCCGCCGACCTCGCCGCCTGGTTCGCGCAGGACGCCAATGCCGCCCCCGTACTGCTCGACGTGCGCGAACCGTGGGAGCTGCAGACGGCGAGCGTCGCGCCCGCAGGCTTCACGCTGGTGGCAATCCCGATGAATGAGATTCCGGGCCGCCTCGCCGAGTTGGGCGAAGGCCAGCGCATTGCATGCCTCTGCCATCACGGCGCGCGCAGCCAGCGCGTGGCCGCATTTTTGAACCAGAACGGCTTTGACCAGCTCGCCAATGTGGCGGGCGGCATCGACGCCTGGTCAACGCACGACCCTTCGGTCCCGCGCTACTGATTCTTTCCCTCAAGGACGTTCAATGCCTCCACGGCCCCGGCTTCTGCCACTTTCCGCAGCACTCGCCAGCGTTATCGCGACCCTGCTTGCACTGCCGGCCCAAGGCCAGACACTGAACGAACTCTACGACTCCGCCCGCGGCTACGACGCCACGTACCAGGGCGCCCGGGCTCAGTACGACGCCAACGTCGCGCGCGCCGCGCAGGCCAAGGCCGGCATCCTGCCGGCCGTCGGGCTCACGGCCGGCGTGAACCGCAGCAACCTGGACATCGACACCCTCACCGGCACCAGCCGCGGCGCCAGCGCCTCGCGCGACTTCAACACGCAGAACGTCGGCATCAACGCCACCCAACCGCTCTACCGCCCCGCCAACTGGGCCACCTACGAGCAGGGCAAGCGCCAGACGGAGATTGCGCTGGCGGTGCTCACCACCGCCGAGCAGGACCTGATCGTGCGCGTGAGCCAGGCGTACTTCGACGTGCTCGCGAGCCAGGACAGCCTGGCGCTCGTGCGCGCGCAAAAGGTCGCCGTGGCCGAGCAGCTCGCCTCGGCCAAGCGCAACTTCGAGGTCGGCACCTCGACCATCACCGACTCGCGCGAAGCCCAGGCCCGCTACGACCTGGTGATCGCGCAGGAGATCGCCGCCGAGAACGACCTGCAGGTCAAGAAGATCGTGCTCGACCAGCTCGTCGGCCGTCCTGGCAGCGTGCCCGTGCCGCTGGCTGTGCCCGTCGTGCTGCCGACTGCCCAACCGGCGGACATCAACGCTTGGGTCTCGCAGGCCGACGAGGTGCATCCCGCGATCCAGCAGGCGCGTCTGGGCCTCGACGTGGCCGGGCTCGAAGTGCAGAAGGCGCAGGCCGGCCACAAGCCCACGCTCGACGCCAACCTGGGCTACAACGTCACGCGCAACCCGACGGGCACCAGCACCAGCACCGTGGGCACGCGCGTCAACGCGGCCACGGTCGGCGTCACTTTCAACCTGCCGCTCTTCGCCGGCTTCGCGACCGAGAACCGCATCAAGGAAACGCTGGCGCTCGAAGACCAGTCGCGCAGCGTGCTCGACGGCACCCGCCGCAGCGTGGCCCAGGCGACGCGCGCGGCCTACCTCGGCCTCGTGTCGGGTGCGGGCCAGGTCAAGGCGCTGGAAGCGGCCGAATCCTCCAGCCAGAGCGCGCTCGACGCCAACAAGCTCGGCTACCAGGTGGGCGTGCGCATCAACATCGACGTGCTCAATTCCCAGAGCCAGTTGTTCCAGACCAAGCGCGACCTCGCGCAGGCGCGCTACAACGTGCTGCTGGGCAACCTGAAGCTGCGCCAGGCCAACGGCACGCTGACGACTGCGGACATGAATGCGATCAATGCGACGCTGGCGAGTAATGGCAGCACGCCGGCGGTGCCATCGCCCACGCCTGCGGACCGTTCTGTCGCGCCTTCGACGACGGTGACACCGCCCAGCATTCCGGTGGTGCCGCCCGTGCCGGTGCAGCCGTTCAACCCGGCGCCGCCCGCGATGCCTTCGGCACCGGCGCCGCCGGTGATCGTGAATCCGCCGGTGCGCTGATTCCGACGATCACTGGGCCGACGCCCGACGGTTCAATTAGCCCAGTTGCAGCCGGACTCGCCGAAGCCGGCAGCCGGGGCCAATACAAAATTGCGCACCTTGTTTTTTGCGTAATTTCTGTAGGTCGCCACATACCCCGAGACACCTGTTCCTGCGCCTTCACGCGTGAGAATATATTCCCCGGAAATTTTCTCACGCGATATTTCCAGCCATTTCGACGAAGGCTCAAGCATTCCCTCGCCTAAATCATCTGCTGTGGTTGATGAAAAGAACACCACTGGAATTAACTCCTTGGCACTCTCATACCTGACGAATCCACCGCTCCATTTGCGGCTCGAATCGTAATAAGTGTGAAACTCAAACTTGACGGGTTTTACATCATTGGAAACATAGCATGCAGTTTCATTGGAGATTCCAGCATTGACGGCCCCAAGACTTTGCAGGCATATAAAAACAATTGCCACTGCAGATTTGACAATCTCTTTCGTCACGGCTTTTGTCTTTCAAGTGGTATGTCTATCGTGTGCTGGCCAAGATAATATTTCATAACGGGACGTGGAGGTATTCCGGCTGTAATCGGCCGACCCTGAGCATCCAAAGCCGCCTCTTTTCGGCTATTCCTGCGCCACGCAAAGCTGATCGTCTCAGTAGCATTGCGGGTCACATTTTCGAGGAGCACGTATTTAAGATAGGTCAGGCTTTGCAAGCGAGCATCCAGGCCGTTCAAGTTCTCAATTGCCACATAACCATTGACATCTTTGCTGACCGTGATGGCATTCGCCTGCGAGATTCCAGAATCCAGATGACTTAGCATGTTCGCTCTTTTCACCAAGTAAAAACAAGCACTGTCCACGCAATTTTCAGCATTGCGCCCACCTCTGTTGTCTCGGGCAATCAAAACATCCGGATCCCATCCAAGCTGAGGAAAATTAGCTGAAGGAAATGTTCTTCTGAAGCCACGAAATTCTCCATATTCTTTGTAATTTCCGAGATGCGTCAATTGGATAAGTCCACGCCCATAATATGGACTGTAGGCCGCACGCTCTCCGCCTCCTTCTTTCACCATGCTCAAATTTGCAGTTTCGGGAATAACGTGAGAAAAGAGATGAAGCAGTCTCTGTCTGGATGTGCTTATTCCATATTTTCTTGTCGCCCTGTTGAATGGACGCGCCCATTCATTTGCTCGTGCAATTGCTGTTTGCCACGTAACTGCCGATGAGATGAAAGAAGTACCGTTCAGATGCAACTGTCTTCGCGGAAAGCATTGCGCCAGTTCCTGCGCGCTCAGCCATCCGCATCGCCTCATGTGCCCTACGAACTCCCTCGGATGAAACCGCCACTCAGCATCTCGTAGCTCCGCGGGGAGGTCAGGAAAACTGAGCGCTTTTGCGTGCTTCACGAAGCGGTTCCACTTCTGTGCGCTCGCGGCATCATCGTCCGTGGTTTTGAAGTCCTCGGTTTCCAGCCAGCCATAGCGCGCCTCGATGCTTCGCTGATCCCATTCGCTGGGGAAGTTGCAGATGGCACGTCGAAGTTTTTTTCTTACTTCGGGCTCACCCAATCGGCGCGCCAACTGGGCAGGCTCCATGCGTTGCGCGTTCGCGGGATCGGGGTCACGGATCAGCGTTTTCATGTGCAGGGAATCGCACCGCTGATCGGCGGGTGCAGGGTCGTCATCGAAGCAGTTCCAGCCCATGACGGCCAGGAAATCGGCGTCGCTGAACTTGAAGGTACCTTGTGCATTGAGGTCGGCCCATACCTCCCCCGAAGACGTGACGATCTTGCGCCAGTGCGCTGCATTGGCAGGGAGCGGATCGGTTCCCAGGTTGCGCCCAAAACGCAGCAGCTCATACCAGCCGCTGGGGCTGCTTCCAGCTTGGGCAGCAGCACCTAATGCATCGTGGCGATCATTGGCGGCGGCGCACAGGTCATATTCGAAGCGGCGACTCGCTGCCGCCAGAGCATTGGCTCGACCAATGTAGTCATCCCGACTATCGTTCCTGGGCGAGCTGATGGGCACGCCATGCCGGTCGTAGCTCGCCAGAGTCGCGCCTCCGTTCCCATAGGTGATCTGCACCCACAAAGGGGTGTGCAGCGTGTTGGGCGGGAAATGGTCGGAGGCGGCGCTTGCCGCGCCACTCACGTTGCCGCTTGGGCGCAAATGATGGGTCGGCTGGCTCGTACTTGTCGGTGTGCCGGCGGGCAGATAGACATAGGCACTGCCGAAGACGCTGTCAGTGCGGCCATCGGCAACAGGCGGCGGCAGGGCCAACGGATCGACCCAGTCAGGCCCGCGCTTCGTCAACAACGCGAGGTTCGCCTTGTTGCAGCAAATCTCGAAATGGATCTGCCCGGCATGGCCGTAGACTTCCCCCGGTGCCCCAAGCTCTTCCTTGCGGTAGACGACATTGCCGGTCGACCATGGAACCCCTGTTCTGGGGCAAGCGGCAATGCTGCCCAGATGCATGCAAACGCTGTAGTAGACGATTTCGACAGGGAGCGCCCCCGCGACACCGATCTCGGTCTTGTGTTCGATGACGAGGAAGCCGTCGCTGGTCCAGGCGGCGGATGGCACATCGGCGTGGAACGGGTTGTAGTTGAGCGGGTGGTCGAGCTCGGCGTTCTGCGCAGTGGGGGAATGGACGAAGACGACCTTGCCGTCCGCGATGGCACGCACTGGCAGGTACGCCCCACCGGACTGCGGCGCCTGGATATGAATTCCGTTATGCCAAGCCAGTTTCAGGCTCAGGGGAAACGAGCCCTCAGGCGCCTGGGTGCTCGTCAAGCGCGAAGCGGGCTGCCCCATCGCCATGTCGAGCCAGGCGTCCTCGGATTGCCCGGCGTGATCGGGCAGAAAAGGCGGGCTGATGATCATGCGATGTGCTCGCAAGGCGAATCGGCCGAGGTCCGGAAGCAGGCGTCGCGCGCCGAACCGGGAACAGGAGACAACGCAGGAGATGAGATCGAGAGCAAGGACAACATCGACAGCTTCCATGGCAAGGAAAAAAGTCGAGGCAGTTTGCGGCGGCCGCCCTGCTCACACTGCAAACAATGGTCACCCTGGACAGGGATCGGAGGGGCGCGCGTCACCCCTCAGCCTGATCCGTGAAAAATTCGGCACCGCCGAAAAAGCTCAGTCCAGCGTGGGTTCCGCCCTGGCTTCATCCAGTGGTGCGCCCACACCTTCCACAGTCACCGGCTCCGCAGCCTGCGCAATGGCCAACACCGCAGCCGCCGTCCGTTCGGCCGCCCCACGGTTCGACGACGAGAACTCCAGCGCAGCCTGCGCCATCGCCGCACGACGCTCGGGGTTCTCCACCAGCTTCAGCGCCGCCGTCACCGCCTGCTCCATGCCTTCGACGCGCAGCGACGCACCGGCCGCCAGCGACAGTTGCGCCGCCTCGGCGAAATTGAAGGTCGACGGGCCCATCACCACCGGGCAGCCGCACGCGGCCGGCTCGATGAGGTTCTGCCCGCCCAGCGGCTCGAAGCTGCCGCCGAGCAGCGCCACGTCGGCCAGGCCGTAGTACAGCGCCATCTCGCCGAGCGAATCGCCGAGCCAGATCTCCGCATCGGACGGCTGGCCTGCCGCGCTGCGGCGTGCCACCGCGAACCCCTGCGATTCGATCAGCGCCGCCACCTCGTCGAAGCGTTGCGGATGGCGCGGCACGATCATCCACTGCACGTCGTGCACACGCTTGGCGATCGAGCGGATCGCGCCCTGCTCGGGCGGCACGGGCGACGTTGCGCCGAAGCGCTTGAGCACCTCGAGCAGCAGCCGCTCCTCGCCGTCGCGCGAACTGGCGAGCACGACCATGGGCTTGGGCAGGCGTTCGCGCAGCGAAGTCGCCGCGGTGAGTTGCCGTGCGTCGGGCGTCGCATCGAACTTGAGGTTGCCGTAGATGCCGGCCACCTTGGCGCCGAGCGACACCAGCCGGTGCGCGTCGGCCTCGGTCTGCGCCCACACGGCCGTGAGCGCCGAATAGGCAGGCCGCGCGAGCCAGCCCAGGCGCTCGGCCGCGGCCAGCGATTTCTCGTTGAGCCGCGCATTGGCCAGCACCAGCGGAATGCGGCGCTCGGCGCAGGCCGCGGCCATCTCGGGCCAGACCTCGGTTTCCATCAGCACGCCGATGCGCGGCTTGAAGCGGTCCAGGAAGCGCGCGACGGCGCCCGGCGTGTCCCACGGCTGCCAGACCTGCGTGTCGCCGGGCTCGAGCAGCTTGGCGCCCTCCTCGCGGCCGGTGGCGGTGCCGTGCGTCAGCAGGATCGGAATGCCTGGGTACTGCCGCCGCAGTTCGGCGATGAGAATCGCGGCCGCGCGCGTCTCGCCGAGCGACACCGCGTGCACCCAGCACTGGGCCTCGCCGACGATGGATTCGTCGTAGTGGCCGAAGCGCTCCTCGACGGCCACGGCATAGCCCGGCTCGGCCTCCGCGCGGCGCCGCAGCTTGCGGCGCACCAGCGGTTGCACAACGGTGGTGAAGGCGCCGTACAGGCGCAGCAGCAGGGAACGCACAGGTGATGTCAGTGGGAAGCTTCGGCCAGCTTGGCGTCGGGTTTGACGGTCCGCAGCAGCGCGAGCATCTCGGCTTCGATGCGATGCAGCGCCGCATCGGTCTGGCCTTCGAAGCGCAGCACGAGCACGGGGGTGGTGTTGGAAGCGCGGATGAGCCCGAAACCATCGGGCCAGTCCACACGCAGGCCGTCGATGGTCGAGACCTTGGCGGGTGCGGCGAAGCTGGCGCTCTTGACCAGCGTGTCGACCACCGCGTGCGGCTCGCCCTCGGCGCAGGCCACGTTGAGTTCGGGCGTCGAGAAGCTGGTGGGCAGCGCATTGAGCACGTCGCTCGCGTCCGGGCTCTTGCTCAAGATTTCGAGCAGGCGGCAGCCGGCATACGTACCGTCGTCGAAGCCGAACCAGCGCTCCTTGAAGAAGATGTGGCCGCTCATCTCGCCGCCCAGGGGCGAATCGATTTCCTTCATCTTCGCCTTGATGAGCGAGTGGCCGGTCTTGTAGATCAGCGGCTTGCCGCCCGCCGCCTCGATGGCGGGCGCGAGGCGCTGCGAGCACTTCACGTCGTAGACGATGGTGCCGCCCGGCACGCGCGAGAGCACGTCCTGCGCGAACAGCTGCATCTGGCGGTCGGGGAAGATGTTCTGGCCGTCCTTGGTGACGATGCCCAGCCGGTCGCCGTCGCCGTCGAAGGCCAGGCCCAGCTCGGCCTGGCCCTTGGCCAGTTCGGCCATCAGGTCCTTGAGGTTCTCCAGCTTGCTGGGGTCGGGGTGGTGGTTGGGGAAGTCGCCATCGACCTCGCTGAAGAGCTCGACCACCTCGCAGCCGATGGCGCGAAAGATGGCGGGGGCCGTGGCGCCCGCAATGCCGTTGCCCGAATCGACCACGATCTTCACGGGGCGGGCGAGCTTGATGTCGCCCGCGATGCGCTTGACGTAGGCATCGGTCACGTCGACCTTGCGCACGCTGCCGCCGGGGGCGAGCTTGGCGGTGCCGTCTTCCATGGTCTTGCGCAGGCCCTGGATCTCGTCGCCGTAGATCGCGCGGCCGGCCAGCACCATCTTGAAGCCGTTGTAGTCCTTGGGGTTGTGGCTGCCGGTGACCTGGATGCCGCTCTTGCACAGCGTGTGGGCCGCGAAGTAGAGCATCGGCGTGGTCACCGCGCCCACGTCGATCACCTCGACACCCGTGGTCACCAGGCCCTTGATCAGCGCCTCGGCCAATGCAGGGCCCGACAGGCGCCCATCGCGACCCACGGCCACCGCCTTTTCGCCAGCGGCGCGGGCGGCACTGCCGAACGCGCGACCAAGCGCTTCTGCCACCTCGGTATCGAGGGTGACGGGCACGACGCCGCGGATGTCATAGGCCTTGAAGATCGACGCGCTGAGCTGCATGAAAGGCGTTTCCCTGTGGGTTTTGGAACGGGGCATTGTAGGCAACGCCCCGCCTGCCCACATGTCCGAAAACGGCCAGTCGAAACCGGATGAAACCGTATCATTTGCCCATGCCTACCTCCCACGCCCCCTCTGAAGCGCTCGAGAGCGACGCCTGCTACCTGGCGATGAAGACGCACGATGCGCGCTTCGACGGGTCGTTCTTCACCGCCGTGACCTCCACCGGCATCTATTGCCGGCCGGTGTGCCGCGTCAAGCTGCCGCGGCGCGAGAACTGCCGGTTCTTCGTGCATGCGGCGCAGGCCGAGGCCGAGGGCTTCCGCCCGTGCCTGCGCTGCCGGCCCGAACTGGCGCCGCGCGCGGCCAGCTGGTCGACCGAGGATTCCTCGCGCATCCTCGCGCTGCAGGCCGCACGGCTGATCGACGAGCCCGATGCATGGACCCACGGCGACGACAACGGCCCCGGCGCAGCGCAGATCGCGGCGCGCCTGGGCGTGAGCGACCGGCACCTGCGGCGCATCTTCGAGGCGCAGTTCGGCGTCTCTCCCCTTCAATATCTGCAGACGCGCCGCCTCCTGGCCGCCAAGCAACTGATCGCCGACACGCGCCTGCCGATGACGCAGGTGGCGCTGGCCAGCGGCTTTGCGAGCGTGCGCCGCTTCAATGCCGCCTTCGTCGAGCACTATGGCCTCAATCCGAGTGCACTGCGGCGCGCGGGTGGCGCCCAGGGCGGCGAAGGCAAGGGGATCGAAGTGCGCCTGGGCTTTCGCCCGCCCTACGACGTGAACGCGATGCTCGGCTTCTTCGCGCGCCGTGCCTTGCGCGGCGTCGAGGTGGCAACGACGGCCGACGGCAAGGCGCCCGCCAAGGGCAGCACGCCGACCTATGTACGTCTTGCCCGCACATTGCGCGTGCAGCAGGGCGGGCAGGCCCACGCCGGATGGCTGCAGTTGCGCTTCGACATCGAACGCGAGCAGATGCTGCTGTCGGTCAGCGATTCGCTCGCCGCGGTGCTGCCGATCGTGATCAGCCGGGCCCGCGCCATGCTCGATCTCGATGCCGAACCGATGGCGATCAATGCGGCGCTGCATGCAGCCTTTCCGCACGGCGACGGCCTCCGCGTGCCCGGCACGGTCGACGGCTTCGAGCTCGCCGTGCGCGCGGTGCTGGGCCAGCAGATCACGGTGGCCGCGGCGCGCACACTGGGCTCTCGGCTGGTCGAGGCGTTCGGCGAACCCATCGTCACGCCCATCGATGGCCTGGACCGGTTGTTTCCCACACCGGCGGCCATTGCCGCAGCCAGCGGCGATGCGCTCGGGCAGCTGGGCATCGTGCGACAGCGGCAGGCCGCGTTGCAGGCCATCGCGCGCGAAGTGGCGGCCGGCAAGCTGGCGCTGCATGCGGGCGCCGACGTGCCCTCGACCATCGCCGCACTGCAGGAGCTCCCCGGCATCGGCGCCTGGACCGCGCAATACATCGCGATGCGCGCGCTGCGATGGCCAGATGCGTTCCCTGCCGGCGACGTCGCGCTGCAGAAGGCACTGGGTGTGACCACCGCACGCGCGGCCAGCGAGGCATCGCAGGCGTGGCGACCCTGGCGCGGCTATGCGGTGCTGCGGGCCTGGCACGCGCCCTCTTCTCCTTCCGCGGCTGCTGCGGAAACGGCAGCAGATTCCTCCAACATCACAACGGCAGGCGTCGCAGCCTGAAATGTCATGAAGTTCAAGAGCAAGACCATCTACACCTCGCACATCGACACGCCGCTGGGCGGCATCACGATGGCGGCCACCGACCAAGGCCTGGCCGGCGTCTGGTTCGACCAGCAGCGCCACTGGCCCGACACCACGGGCTGGATCGCGAAAGACGACCATCCCGCGCTCATCGAAGCCGGCACGCAGTTGCGCGACTACTTCGCGGGCAAGCGCAACGATTTCGACATGCCGCTCGACCTGTCGCACGGCACCGCGTTCCAGCAGAGCGTATGGCAGGCGCTGCTCGCAATTCCCGCGGGCAAGACGATGACCTACGGCGCGCTCAGCGCGCATGTGGGCAACCCGGCCGCAGTGCGCGCGGTGGGCGCGGCTGTGGGGCGCAACCCGATCAGCGTGATCGTGCCCTGCCATCGCGTGCTCGGCTCCGATGGCTCGTTGACCGGTTACGCTGGCGGGCTTCATCGCAAGACCGCCCTTCTCGAACTGGAAGGCGCGAGATAAAACCGAGAGACGCATGAGCACAACAACACAGAACAACATCGCCACCAGCACCGCCAAGCCCTGGCTCATCGACCTCGTATTGCTCGGGGCCTTGTGGGGGGCGTCTTTTCTTTTCATGCGCATCGGCGCGGCCGAATTCGGCGCGCTGCCGACGGCGGCGGTGCGGGTGGCCATCGCCGCGCTCTTCCTGCTGCCGATCGCGCTGCTGCGCGGGCAGGGGCCGGCCATTGCAACGCACTGGAAGGCCACCTTCGGCGTCGGCGTCTTCAATTCGGGGATGCCGTTCGCGCTCTTCTGCTTTGCGCTGCTGACCATCAATTCCGGCCTCGCCGCCGTGATCAACGCCACCGTGCCGATGTTCGGCGCGCTGGTGGCCTGGGCGTGGTTTCGCGAGCGGCCGAACGGTTCGCGCATCGCCGGGCTGGTCATCGGCTTTGCCGGCGTCGCGATGCTCGCAAGCCGCAGCGCGGGCCTGCACGAAGGCGCCAGCAGCAACGCCGCGCTCTGGGCGGTGATCGCCTGTCTCGGCGCGTGCCTGTGCTACGGCATCTCTGCCAGCGCCACGCGCCGCTACCTGGGCGGCGTGCCCCCACTGGCCACCGCGACGGGCAGCCAACTCGGCGCCACGCTCTTCCTCGCGCTGCCGGCCATCTGGCTCTGGCCCGCGCAGATGCCCAGCCTGCGCGCATGGCTCGCGCTGCTGGCACTGGGCATCGCCTGCACGGGCGTTGCTTACATCCTGTTCTTCCGGCTGATCGAACGCGCCGGCCCCGCACGCGCGCTGACCGTGACCTTCCTGGTGCCGGTGTTTGCGCTCTTCTACGGCGCGGTCTTTCTCGGCGAAAACATCACGCAGTGGATGCTGATTTCCGCGGTGGTGATCGTGTGCGGCGTGGCGCTCTCCACGGGCATCGTCCGCCTCGGCCCAAAACCCAAGACAGACTGACGCTGACGCTCAGATTGCGCCAGCGACAACGTTGACCGACAAGGCCAGCACCAGCATGTTGAAAGCAAAGGCCAGCACGCTGTGGACCAGCGTGATGCGCCGCATCTCGCGCGAGGTGGCCTGCACATCGGACACCTGCGAGGTCATGCCGATCACGTACGAGTAGTAGAGAAAGTCGAAGTAGTCCGGGGCGTCGTCCTTGCCCGGAAAGTCGAGCCCGCCATCGGGCGTACCGCCCTTCTGGTCGATGTAGTAGCGGTGCGCGTAGTGAAAGGCGTAGATCGTGTGCATCATCAGCCACGAGCCGACCAGCGCCACCACGCCGAGCACGACGTGCCCCGCACGCTCCCAGCCCGTCAGTTGCTTGACCTGCTGCAGCAGCATCGCGATGGCGACCACGCTCACGGCCACCACCACCAGCATCGACACCAGGATCATCACGTTGGGCTGATCCAGCGACTGCGCCCGCTCGCGCGTGCGCCGCGCGTCGAAGGTCTCGATCAGCCACCAGGTCAGCAGCTGGTACACCAGCACTCCTGCGCACCAGCCCGCCAGCCCGCGCGCCATGCCGCCGAACGGCCAGGGTGCCAGCGCCACGGCGACACCGACCACCGTGCCATAGAGAAGACGTTGCGGTCCCGTGGTCGTGGAGAGGTGTTTGCGCATGCGGCACTGTAGCGCCGCCCTCGCGCCATCAAGAAATTCCTACAAGAAGACCCGCATTCGACGCATTCGATGTGCTGCGCCGCATCACTAAGGTACGGCTGGTTCAAGGGAGTCTGGCCGCGAGGCATCACGCGCAGTCGAAGACCGTTGCGCCATGCGATGTGCCCGAGGCCTTCATTTTTTTCTTCTCAAGGATTCTCATGCTGTCGCTTCGCTCCCATCCGTTCGGCTGGACGTTCAGATTCGGCGCCCTCGGCGCGCTCGTGGGTTCGGGTTTTCTCTTCGCCACCGCACCCGCGATGGCCGATCCTTCTCCGGCGCTGGACCGGTTCAGTTTCTCGGTGGGCGGCTTCAGTGCCGATCCGAAGCTCAACGCCTCGGTGGCCACGCCCTACGGGATGCTGCAGACGGGTGACATCAAGCCCGGCCGCGTGACCATGCCCCGCATCACCGCCGACCTGCTGATCGGCGACAGCCAGGGCATCTCCTTCGACTACTACCAGTACAAGCGCGACTACGGCGGCCAGTTCAACAACAGCACCTCGCTCGGCCCCTTCGGCACGCTGAGCACCATCGGCAACGCGAACCTCAGCACCAAGCTCGACTTCGCCAAGCTCTCTTACAAGTGGTGGATCGGCTCGGGCAACACCGTGTTCGGTCTCGGCGCCGGTGCGGCGTACTACCGTGCGACGCTCGGCACGACCGCGCTCGCCGCGGTGAACGGCCAGGTCGGCACGGTGAACGAAAGCTCGAGCGACAACGCGGTCGCGCCGCTGCTCGAACTCGGCGTGCGCCATGCCATCACACCCGACCTGCGCCTGTTCGCCGATGCCTCGGGCGTCTGGAAGAGCAGCGGCCGCTTCCACGGCAACATCTACAACGCATCAGCGGGCGTCGAGTGGTTCCCGGTGAAGAACGTGGGCGTGGTGCTCTCCTATGGCGTGACCAACATCGACCTGACCCGCGACGGCTCTTCCGCCGACACGCGGCTCAAGGTGCGGTTGCAAGGCCCCTCGGCCTTCGTCAAGGCGCGCTTCTGACGCGCACACCGCGCCTGCAGGCAGCCCGCTTCGGCGGGCTTTTCTTTGCGTAGCCACTCTTCGCAAGACGCGATGCCGGAGCCAGTCTTAGGCTGCGCTGCGCCATCGAACGAACCCACGAACGAAGACCGGAGACACGAAGCCATGCCTGCAGTCCGCCCAGAGTCCACGCCACAGTCGCCCCAGCGCATTGCCCGCATTGCGCTGGGCGACGTGATCCACCGCTCCGCGCGCCGCTTCGGCGCGCGCACCGCGCTGATCGAGGGCGAGCACCGCATGTCCTACCGCGAGCTCGATGCGGCATCGAACCGCTTCGCGCACCACCTGCTGGACTTGGGCCTCGCGAGCGGCGAGCGCGTGGGGATGCTGTGCAACAACTCGATCCAGATGGTGGTCGCAATGCTCGGCATCCAGAAGGCCGGACTGGTGTGGGTGCCGATCAACACCGCGCTCGCTGTCGATGCGATCGGCTACATCCTCGGGCACGCGGAGATACGCCATGTGGTGATCGACACCGCGCTCCACGCGAAGCCCGCGCTGCGCGAACTGCTGCAGGAAGCGGGCATCGCGCCCATGCTCTGCGTGCTCGACGGCGACACGCCGCCCGAGGGCATCGCCACCGTGCCGCAGGCGATCTCGCAGGGCCCGGTCACGCTGCCCGAGGTGGACATCGATAGCGCACAGCTCGCACTCATCATGTACACCAGCGGCACCACCGGCCAGCAGAAGGGCGTGATGCATTCGCACGCCTCCGTGCACTCGGTGCTCCTGAGCAACATGGTCGAATGGGGCAGCAGCCCGGAGCGCTGCGACGTGTGGAGCAGCGTGCTGCCGCTCTTTCATTGCGGCCAGCACACGGTGCTGATGTCGGCGCTTGCGGTGGGCGGCGCGCTCGTTGTCCTGCGCGGCTTCGATCCCGGCGCGGTGCTCACCGCCATCGAGCGTCATCGCATCACCGTGATGGTCGGCCTGCCGATGATGTACGGCGCGCTGCTCGCGCATCCGCAGCGTGCGGCGCTGGACCTGTCGAGCCTGCGCCTGTGCGTGTATGCGATGGCGCCGATGTCGCGCACGCTGCTGCTGCGCCTGCTTGACGAACTCTGCCCGAACTTCGCATTGGTCTCGGGCCAGACCGAGATGTACCCCGGCGCCACCATCTTCGAGGTGCAGGAACAGCGCCGGCGCTTCGGTTCCTACTGGGGCGTGGGCACGCTGGTGAACGAGGTCGCGGTAATGGGCGACGAAGGGGAACTGCTGGCGCCGAACCAGGTCGGCGAGATCGTCTTTCGCGGCCCCAACGTCATGCTTGGCTACTACAGGGACCCGGAGGCCACCGCGAATGCGCAGCGCTTCGGCTGGCACCACTCAGGCGACCTCGGCAAGCTGGATGACGACGGCCAGTTGATCTTCCTCGACCGGCTGAAGGACATGGTGAAGTCGGGCGGCGAGAACGTGCCGTCGCTCAAGGTTGAGGAGGTGCTGTTGCGGCATCCCGCCGTGCTCAATGCGGCGGTGGTCGGATTGCCGCACGACCACTGGGGCGAGGCCATCACCGCCTTCGTCACGCGGCGGCCCGACGCGCCGGCGGAACTCACGGCCGCGGACCTCGCCACGCATTGCAGGGAACACCTCGGTGGCTTCGAAGTTCCCAAGGAAATCGTCTTCCTGCCCGCGCTGCCGATGACCTCGACCGGAAAGATCCAGAAGTTCGAACTGCGCCAGGCGCACCACGATCACTATCGGCGCGGTTGAAGCGGTGAAGGCGGTCGCGGTGTAGAGGCGCGCACTTCCTTTCTCGCCTTGCCGGCGGGCTCTGCGAGCCGCGTGCCTTCCCATTGGCCGCTGGTGCAGAGGTCGCGGATCACGTCGCCAATCAGGTTGCAGATCGCACGCTTCGCATTGGTCGTCGGCAGGTGTACCGACACGCACAGCCCGAGCGTGCGGAACATCGCGGGCGAGTCGATGCGGTGTGCCCGCAGCCGGTCCTCGCGCACCTCTCGCTGCGCCAGGCCGAGCGGCATGATGGTCGCGCCGAGCCCCGCTTCCACCGCTGCCTTCAGCGTGTAGACCGAATTGATCTCCGCCGCCACGCGCGCGGCCGGCTGACCCGCCGCCTCGAGCACCGCATCCACCAGCCACCGCGTGCAATGGCCGTGCGCATTGGCCGGCCACACCAACGGACGCGCCGTGGCCTGCGCGATGCTCACGTCGCCCGGCGGCAATGCGCGCGGGTCCTGCGGCGATTCGAGAAAGACGAAATCCTCTTCCACCAACGGCGTGAAAGCGATGTCTTCCGCGGGCATGGTGGGCGAGAAGATCGCCACGTCCACGCGCCCGCGCAGCAACTGGTCGGCCATGTTGCCGGTGAGCTCTTCGTTGAGATGGAACACCACGTCGGGGTAGCGCCTGGCGGCCGCGCGCATCAGCGGCAGCGCGATCATCGGCGACACGCTCTGCGGCAGCGCGGCCACCACCGAGCCGACCACCGAATCCGCCGCCACGTGCACCGCGGCCTTCGCATCGCCGACCTGCTTGGTGATGCCCTGCGCGTATTCGTAGAACACCTTGCCCGCCTCGGTCACCGCCACGCCGTTGCGGCTGCGCAGCAGCAGCTGGGTGCCCAGCTCGCCTTCGAGCTCGGCCATCTGCTTGCTGAGCGCCGACTGCGCCACGAAGAGCTGCTGGGCCGCGCGCGAGAGGCTGCCGCAATCGACGATGGCGACGAAATACTTGAACTGGCGCAACTCCATCGGCGTGTCTCCGGCCGCACGCTGCGGGGGTGCAGGGGCGGCCGGTCATTCTAGGGTGACGGTTTTTCCGCGCGCCCCTTCAATTCGCGCAATCGAAGCTCGCTGCATCGTTCACGTCGCCCGCGCCCTTGTAGCGCGGATACGCGGGGTACTTGCACATCGGACGCGCCATCGTGGTGGCTCCTGCCCCATCGATCTTGCGGTGCACCAGCTTTTGCGCCGAGGCCGGCACGCCCTGCTCCACCCAGGTGGACATCGCCTTCAGCAGGTCGACCTTGTCGGGCCCCGCGCCGCCGTAGCAATGGCCCACGCCGGGCGCGAGGAACAGCTCGACCGTCTCGTCGGCCTTCTGCGCGCCGAGGGTGCCGACGACCTGCTCGTAGTAGCGCGCGTTGTCGCGTGCGCTCACCGAGGTGTCGCTGGTGCCGTTCCACATGATCAGCTTCGCGCCGCGCGCATGGAGCCGATTCAGGTCCGGGTCGGCCGCACTGAACATGCCGCCGACGATGCCCATGCGCGAGAGCCACCGGTCCGGGTTCCAGGTCGAGGTGTCGAAGGCCGCATCGCGCGTGATGAACGAACGCACGAAGCCATCGGAGAAGAGCCCCTGCACCGACGCGCCCCCGAACGCCGCCTGCGGCCAGATGTACTCGCCCCAGCCTTTGGGCGAGTTCTCCGCGCCGAAGTTGTAGCCCGTGTGCGACCACGCGCCATCCGACGTCGCAACCGGCGAGGTGATGGTCTTCACGGTGGCGATCTGCGCGTCCGACAAGCAACTGTCACCGGTGTCCGCGCCGCCCGCGCAGCGCAGGGTCGTTGCGTCGAAGGTGCACGCTGCGGGCCTGGAGATGATGCCGTCCGCCACGCCGTCGAGCCCATCGCACTGCGCGAGCACCGCGTCGGCCAGCAGCGTCTGCTTGGCCGGATTCAGCGTGTTGGCGGGCACGCGCACCTGCCTGGCGATGCGATTGAACTGCATGAACAACCCCATGATGTTGCCGGCCGGCGCGCGCGCCACGATGCCGTCGAAGTCTTCGGGAAAGCGCTGGGCCTGCATCATCGCGTCGTGCCCGCCCATCGAGCAGCCTTCGAAATAGCTGCGCGTGGGCGCGGTGCCGAAGAACTGCGCGATCACCTCCTTGCCCGGCGGCAACGCGCGGTGCTCGGACTGCTGCGTGAAGTCCAGCAGCTTGGCGCCGTCGAGCGCGAACTCGCCCTTGAAGTAGTTGAGATCGGTCGCGCCGGGATAGTCGTAGCCGCCGTTGGTGCCAACGGTTGCATAGCGCTCGGTGAAGATCGATTCGCTGAACTGCGCCGCGGTCGCCGTGGGCATCTGGCCGTCGAAACCGCCGCCGCCGATGAAGGCAAGCTTGCCGTTCCAGCCCGAGGTCGGCAGGCGCGCCTCGAAGCGCAACGTGGAGCCCTTGAAGCTCGCGGTCACCACGCAGTACTCGGGCTGCGGCGCCGATGCGGCGACGAGCTTCGCGTCATCGATGGCGACGGCGCCTCCCGCCAGCGCCTGCCCCTTGAGCGTGGGGCACTTCTCGGCGAGCGACATGGCCGGCGGCGGCGGCGCTGCGGGTGGAGGCGCTGGAGAAGCGGCCGGAAGCAGCAGCGGCGAGAAGCCCCCGTTGGCCCCGCCTCCGCCGCAACCGGCCGCAAACATGACAACCGCGATCGAGACGAGCGTGTGCCTGGTGTTCATTTCTCATGTCTCCTGGTGGGTGTGGACAGCCTCGGCCGGGCCGATGATCTTTCCGGGGTTGAAGATGTCGTGCGGGTCCAGCGCCTGCTTGATCGCACGCATCAGCCCGACGGTGTGCACGCCGTGTTCCTCGACGAGGTACTGCATCTTGTGAAGGCCCACGCCGTGCTCGCCAGTCGATGTGCCGCCGTGGCGCAACGCGCGCTGCACCAGTCGGTGGCTGAAGGCTTCGGCCGCTTCGTTCTCTTCAGCGCTCTGCGGATCGACCAGCACGAGGCAGTGGAAATTGCCGTCGCCCACGTGGCCGAACACGGGCGCGAGCAGGCCGTGCTCGGCGATGTCCGCCTGCGTTCCTTCCACGCACTGCGCGAGCGCCGACAGCGGCACGCAGGCATCGGTGGTCAGGCTGCGACTGCCGGCCTTGAGTTGCAGGCAGGCGAAGTACGCGTGATGGCGAGGCGTCCAGAGGCGCGAACGTTCCTCCTGCAGATTGGCCCACTGGAACTCACCGCCGCCGTGGCTGGCCGCGATCTCGCGGACGATGTCCGACTGCTCGTCGATCTGCGCCTTGCTCGCGCCGAATTCGAGGAACAGCGTGGGGTGCTCGGCGAGCGCGGTGCGGCTGTGCGCGTTGACCGCGCGGATGGTCAGTGCATCCAGCATCTCGGCGCGCGCGAGCGGCACGCCCATCTGGATCGACTCGATCACGCAATCGACCGCCGCGGCCACCGTCGGAAAGTGCACCACCGCCGCCGCATAGGCCTCAGGGTGCGGATGCAGCCGCACGGTCACTTCGGTGATGAGGCCCAGCGTGCCTTCGGAGCCGCAGTAGAGCTGCGTGAGGTTGTAGCCCGCCGAGCTCTTGCGCGCCTGCGATGCGGTGCGCACCACGTCGCCGTTGGCGGTGACCACCGTGAGGTTCACGAGGTTGTCGCGCATGGTGCCGTAGCGCACGGTGTTCGTGCCCGAGGCGGCCGTCGCGACCATGCCGCCGATGGATGCATTCGCACCCGGATCGACCGAGAAGAAGAAGCCGGTCTCCAGCAGCGCCGCATTGAGTTGCCCGCGCGTCACGCCCGCTTCGACCGTGGCCGTGAGGTCGCCGGAGCGGATGGCCAGCACCTTGTTCATCTGCGAGAAGTCGACGCACACGCCGCCCTCCACCGCGAGTAGGTGCCCTTCGACCGACGAGCCCACGCCGAAGCCGATGACCGGCACGCGCTCCCGGGCGCAGGCTCGCACCACGAAGGCCACCTCGTCAGTGCTCTGCACGAAGACGACCGCGTCGGGCGGTTGCGGCGCGTAGGCCGATTCGTCGGTGCCGTGCTGCAGCAGCACGGCCTGGCTGGTCGAGCAGCGCTCGGCGAAGCGGCGCTGCAGCAACGCGAGCAGTTCGCTCGAGGGCGCGCGGCGTTTCGCGCGCGCAGGGGGACTCACAACCGCATCCATGGGGTCTTCTTTCCTGAACTCTGGGAAAGCACCGCGGGCGAATGCCGCGGTGCGGGGAACGCCTCAGCGCTTCTTCAAAGAAACGGCTTCCGGCTTGACGAAGAGCACCAGCACCGCGCCGATGACGAGCAGCGCGGCCAGCATGTGCAGGCCCGCGTCGGTGCTCTTGGTCGCGTCCTTGATCAAACCGATCATGAAAGGCGCGCTGAAGCCCGAGAGGTTGCCGAACGAATTGATGAAGGCAATGCCCGCTGCTGCCGCGGCTCCGCCGAGGAATGCGGTCGGCATGCCCCAGAAGATCGGCAGCGTGGCCATGATGCCCATGGTGGCGAGCGTGAGCCCGGCCATCGCATACACCGCGTTGCCGTGGAAAGCCACGCTCAGCACCAGCCCGACGGCGCCGACAACGGCCGCGATGGCGCTGTGCCAGCGGTACTCCAGGCGTCGGTCCGCGCTGCGCGCCACCAGGTACATCGCGACGACGCCGAAGGCCCAGGGGATCGCGCTGACGAGGCCGATGTCCAGCGCGCCCTTCACACCGATCGCCTTGATGATGCTCGGCAGCCAGAACGAGATGCCATAGAGCCCCGAGACGAACGAGAAGTACACCAGCGCCAGCAGCCAGACGCGCGGATTGGCGAGCACGGTGAGGATCTTCGCTTCGGACTTGCCGGCGTCTTCGGCCGCGATCTTGCGCGCGATGAGCTCACGCTCTGCTGGCGTGAGCCATTGCGCGTCTTTCACGCGGTCGTCCAGGTAGCGCCACACGACCGCGCCGAGCGCCACTGTCGGCAGGCCTTGCAGCAGGAAGAGCCACTGCCATCCGGCCCAGCCATGGACGCCGCTCATGCCCTGCAATATCCACCCCGAGATCGGCCCGCCCAGGATGCCCGCGAACGGAATCGCCGCAAGAAAGAGCGAGGTCGCCTTGCCCCGCCGCGCAGCCGGGTACCAGTAGGTGAGGTACAGGATGATCCCGGGGAAGAAGCCCGCCTCGGCCGCGCCGAGCAGGAAGCGGATCACGTAGAACGACATCGGCGAACTCACGAACATGGTCGCAGCCGACAGCAGGCCCCAGGTGACCATGATCCGCGCGATCCAGCGGCGCGCGCCCACGCGGTGCAGCACCACGTTGCTCGGCACCTCGAAGAGAAAGTAGCCGACGAAGAAGATGCCGGCGCCCAGGCCATACACCGCTTCGCTGAACTGCAGGTCGCCCTGCATCTGCAGCTTGGCGAAGCCGACGTTCACGCGGTCCAGGTAGGCCACGATGTAGCAGAGGAACAGCAGCGGGATCAGGCGCCAGCTGACCTTGCGGTAGACCGCGTCGGAGGTGCTGTCGAAACGGCCCTCGTAGGGCTGTGTGATTGCGGGTGTGCTCATGGGTGTGGTGTCTCGCTTTCGTTGTGGAGACGATGGTCGCGGCGCCGCACGGCCGCGCCGCAGCGGGTTAACACGCAAGATTCATATGGATTGAAGACCTGCGTATCTCCGAACGAGATGGCTGCGGGCGTTGCCTGTGCGCATCAGAAATGCGGACCTTGGTACTAACCCGTGAGGGTGCAAACGTTTCGGCTGTCTATGATCGAATTCAACATGTTGTAACAATCTTGGACCATTCTGAAAGAAAGCTCCCGATGGAACTCCGCCCCCTCCCCTCGTCGCTTCGCATGGCCGCACGCGGGCTCGCGGCGATGCTGCTCACGGCCGGCGCTTCGGCCCACGCGCTCGTGATCGGCGTTACCGAAGGCGTGAGCTACCAGGTCACCGAGGCGCAGATCGCGCCGCGCTTCGAGCCGATTGCCGAGGCCCTCAGCAAGGCGCTCAAGCAGCCGGTGACGATCAAGGTGCTGATCTCGTACAACCTGGCACGCGAGGCGCTGAAGAAGAAAGAGGTGGACCTGGTGTTCATCCACCCGGCGCACGTCGCGCTCGAAGCGGTGAAGTCGGGCAACTACAAGGCGCTGGCCTTCACCGCGGGCTACACCGACTACAAGGTCTCGTTCCTGTGCAAGCAGGCTCAGCCCATCTCCGACTGGAAGACGGTCGCGGGCAAGAACCTGGTGCTGCCCGAAGTGGACTCGATCACTTCGGTGATCACGCGCGCGATGCTGCGCGAGCACGGCGTTGCGGAGTCCGCGGTCAAGGTGACCAACACGCGCTTCCAGGAGGCCGTGCCCTTCTATGTGACCAACGGCTTTGCCGCGTATGGCGCGACCGCGTCGGCCGGCGTGATCAAGACATGGACCGACGGCGGCGGCAAGGTCTGCGCGGAATCGCGCGGCGTGCCGATCAAGCAATGGCTCGTTTCCACCAAGACCGACGCCGCCACCGCGGCCACCGTGCGCGAGACGCTGCTTGGCCTCAGCCAGAGCGATGCCGGCAAGCGCGCGCTTGCTGCATCGAACTACACAGGATTCGTTGCGCCCACGAACGACTCGGAAGCGGACCTGATGCGCTGGCTGGGCATCTGAAGCCCGGCATCTGAAAAACGACAAGCGGGGGCAGAATCCCCCGCTTGCGCTTTTTCAGGAACACACATGACCGACCTCTCGAGCTTTCCCATCACGAAGAAATGGCCCGCCCAGCACCCTGAACGCCTGCAGCTGTATTCGCTGCCCACGCCCAACGGCGTGAAGGTGTCGATCATGCTGGAGGAAACCGGCCTTGCCTACGAGCCGCACCTGGTGAGCTTCGAGACGCAGGACCAGATGTCGCCGGAGTTCCTGACGCTCAATCCGAACAACAAGATCCCGGCGATCCTCGATCCCGACGGCCCCGGCGGCAAGCCGCTCGCGCTGTTCGAGTCGGGCGCGATCTTGATCTACCTGGCCGAGAAGACCGGCAAGTTCATGCCGAAGGATGCCGCCGGCCGCTACCAAACCATCCAGTGGGTGATGTTCCAGATGGGCGGCATCGGGCCGATGTTCGGGCAGCTGGGTTTCTTCAACAAGTTCGCGGGCAAAGAGTACGAAGACAAGCGTCCGCGCGACCGCTACGTGGCCGAATCCAAGCGCCTGCTCGGCGTGCTCGACAAGCACCTCGCGGACCGCGCATGGATCATGGGCGACGAGTACACGATTGCAGACATCGCCTCGTTCCCTTGGATCCGCAACCTGATCGGGTTCTACGAGGCGGGCGAGCTGGTGGGCTTCAGCGACTTCAAGAACGTGGCGCGTGTGCTCGAGGCGTTCGTGGCGCGGCCTGCGGTCGTGAAGGGCCTGAACATCCCCAAGCGGGGCTGACCGCCCGGCGGCCCTTCCTCGGCATTCAGGACTCAGGGCCGCAGCGTCTGGCGCACCAGCGCCGGATCGCGTGCGATGTCTTCCTCGCGGAACGGGAAGCGCAGCCAGTCCTTCTTCGCGTAGCGGGCCACCGGTGCGGCACCCGGCCCGTTGGCTACCGCAGTTTCCTTCTCGCCGTGTGCGAGCAGCGTGCGGGCAAGCACGCCACGCCGGTCGAAGTACACGACCTGCAGGTAGGTATTGCCGTGGGAGCGATCGCCCATGGTGTAGTCGCCCTCGTTGGCACACGACACGCTGAAGTAGCCCTCGGCATCGCAGCCCCCGAAAAGCGGAATCCGGAGGCCTTCGCTGCGGGCGAAGTGCAGCGTACCCAGCGGCGCGTCCAGCGCCCGGCCTTTCTGCCGCATGTCGTCGACCGCGCCGACGAGCGCGCGCGCCACGCGCGGGTCTGCGGCATTGATGGCGCCCGGCGTGCGTAGCGGCGCCTGTGCCGAGAACGCCTTCGCGTAGAGCTCCCCGGCCGGAATCTGCTGCAGCCGGGTCCAGAAGGCATCCCACAGCAGTGGCCCGCGATCCTCGGCACCCGCGCGGTTCGACCATTTGCGAAGGATCTGGCAGGCCTGCTGTACGTCGGGTGTCGACGCGCCCTGACCGGGCGATGCTGCACACGCTGCATCGAGCAAGGGTTGCTTGAACTGATCCGCGGTATAGGAACGCGCCTCCTGGGTCTTCTGCATCACCCGCTCGGCCAGTTGCCGGGCCGAGGTCGAGCCCGCATTCGAGAGCTCACGCGCGATGCGGTGCCCTTCTCTTCCGCGCATGCTCAACGCCTGCCCCTCGCCACCGAGGATCGATGCAAAACCCGTCAGCGGCTGCGCCGGGTTCGTGAGCCAGTAGCTGTCGTTCATGTTGGCCACGTAGTCCTCGCGCAGCAGGCTTGGCATGCGGTCGGCGGGCATGCGACGGGGTTGCGCCGAAGCCTGACCGGCTTTCCATTCGCAAGCCGATCGGCTGCCATCGAGCACGGGCGCGCTGGCGTCGATTGCGGCGAAGGCCTTCGACAGCGGCGTTGCACAGGCTGCGCGCAAATCGTCCGGCACTGCGGGCACTGCACCGATGTCGGCGTACCAGACGCGGCCATCGCCCCGCCCGATGGCGGCGGTATTGACCCACGGCATCGCGGCCTCCTGCTTCTGGATCTGGATGAATTCGTCGAGCGAACGCGCCTGGCCCCAGCGGAAGAAGTTCGGGAAGATGCGCGCGTTGCTCGCATTGACATCGCGCATGGCGATCGCCTTGCGGTCGTTCCAGCCGAGCGCCGGGTTGCGCGCCCCCAGATCGACCACCGGCCCGAAGCGCGTGCGGTAGAGCGTGCGTTGGACCTCCTCGAAGGTTCCGTCGGCCCTGCGCACTTCCACCGTCAGCGGCCGGGCCTGCATGCGCTCGGACACGCCGTCGACCATGTAGCGGGTCGGGTCCGCCGGGTCCAGCACCAGGTCGAACAGTCCGAAGCGCCGTGCCGCCGACACCGTGTGGCTCCAGGCGACGTCGTTGTTGAAGCCGATCATGATCACCGGAATGCCGAGGAAGGACACGCCCGCCACGTCCATCTTTCCCGGCAGCGTCAGGTGCGCCTGGTAGAAGCGGTCCGGCCCGCCCCAGTACCAGTGCGGGTTGCCGAACAGGACACTGCCGCCGCGCTCGCCGGTTGCCTCCTGTCCGAAGGCCAGCACATTGCTGCCGATGCCGCGCGCATCGCCCACGGGAATCTCTAGCCGGGACGACAGCGAGAGCTTGTCCGCCGGCGTGGGCGAAGCGGCCGCGGCGGGCTTCGCATTCACGATCTCGGAGACGAAATGGGTGTACCCGCCCGCCAACGCGGCAGCGATCATGCGCCGGTAGACATCGTCCGGCTCGATGGTCCGCACCCACGGTGCATCGTCGCAAGCGTGCCGCACGCCCTTGCCGCCGCTCTTCTGGAGCGATCGCACATGGCGGTTGTAGCCCTCCGCGTAGCCGGCGATGAGTTCGTTGAGATCGGCCGGCTGTTCGCGCTTGAGGGCCTCGATCGCATCGGGGCCGGCGAAGGCCTTGAAGAAGAAATCGAGATCGAGGTTGACGGGGGTGCCGAAGGTCGAGCGCGTGGCGGGTTTCTTGTCCGCGCCGAAATACAGGGAGCGCTGCCCGCTGTAGGTGACGAAGGCGTCGGCCAGCGTGCACAGTGCGTCCTCGGCCTGCGCCTGGCCATAGCCGATGCCCAGGCCGCGCCAGGTGGTGGCGCGAATGTGGGGGATGCCATCGCCGGTGCGACGTATCTCGATCGATGCCGTCGCGGTCGGGGCTTCACGCCGGGCCCATGCCGGGGCGATACCGATGAATGTGCCGGCGAGAGCGATGGCTGCGATGCCACGACTCCACGCACGGACACCAGGTCTGGGCGGTGCTTTCATGCATTCCTTGAGGGGTGTGCGCTGTTGCTGCGCAACCGGCTATTGCAGATCGGAGCCGCGGCGCCGCGCTTCTTCCAGCGCGGGCTTGACCAGGCCGGCGCCCGCGAGCGCCCACAGCGTGAGCGCTTCGTCGAACGCGCGCATGTGTCGCGGGTCTTCGCCCAGCCAGTGGACAAGCTGCTCTGCGTGAACGTGCGAGGGCAGGTCGTGAAACTGACAAAAAAGCGCCCAGGCCGTGTCGACGGCAGTCGCTGCGGAAACAGAAGTTCTGGTGGCCATCGTCGACTGCGCTGATGAATCTGTGCCGGGGTTGGCTTCGTCTTTCGTATTGACGCAGCACCCTCGCATATGTTCATTTCGGCGAGTTCCGAAGAAGCTGGCGCTCACGTGACAGACGATTCGAACAAGGCCGCACGGGGTCTTCAGCGCTCGCCCTGCGCGAGCACGCTGGCCTCGTCGCGCCATCCACCGCCCAGCGCCCGGTACAACGCAACGCGTGCCTGCAGTCGGCCCTGGCGCAGCTGGACGTCGAGGTCCTGCGCGCTATACAGCACGCGTTGCGCATCGAGCAGGACGAGCAACGTCTCGGCGCCAGCCCGATACCGCAGTTCCGAGAGTTCCGCCGCGCGGCGCGCCTGCTGCAGTTCCTCGACCTGTGCCGATGCCTGCGCATCGGCGCCCGCGACCGCATCGAGCGCTGTTTGCGCATCCGCAAAGGCGCCGATGATTGCGGCGCGGTAAGCCCCGAGCAATTCCTCGCGCCTCGCTTCGGCGAGATCGCGTTCGCCCGCCAGTCGCCCGCCATCGAAGATCGGCGCCGCCAGGCCGGCAGCGAGGCTGTAGATCGGGTTGTCGAACAAACCGCCGGGCGCCTGCCCTTGCAGGCCGACGGATGCCGTCAGTGTGACGCGCGGCAGCATCGCGGCACGCGCCGCCCGCACGTTCGCATCGGCAGCCGCCAGCCGCGCTTCCGCTTGCGCGAGGTCGGGGCGGCGCACCAGCAGTTGCGACGGCAATCCCGCCGAGGCGAGGGGAATCCGAAGCGCCTCGAGCCGCGTCGGTGCCGCTGCCGGTGCCGGTTCCGGCGCTGGAAGGCCGAGCAGCAGGGCCAGTGCGGTTTCCGCATGGCGCGCTTGCTGCTCCAGGCGCGCGAGTTCGCGCTCCCGTGCCGCCGCCAGGCCGCGCTGCTGGGCGAGATCCAGTGGCGTGGCCGCACCGGCGCGGCCGCGCGATTCCACCAGCCTCAAGACCCGCTGTGCATTCTCGAGACTGCTGCGCGCGATCGTCACGCGCTCGCGCAGACCTACCGTCTGCAGCCAGGACGACGCGACTTCGGCCGTCACGCTGAGCTGCACAGCATCGCGCTCGAACACGCTGGCGCGCAGGCCTTGCTGCGCCTCGCGATGCAGCGCGCCCTGGCGCCCCCACAGGTCGAGTTCGTAGCGCGCCGCGAAGCCGATCGCATGCGCGTTGCCATCGACCGCCGCCCGCCCGCCCATGCGGGCCTGGCGGCTTGCATCGATCTGACCTGCCAGTTCGGGCAGCCGCTGCGCACCCGCGATACGCGCCTGCGCTCTCGCGCCGTCGACACGGGCCAGCGCCATCGCCAGGTCCTGGTTGCGCGCTTGCGCCTGTGCGATGAGCGTGTCGAGCTCGGTGCTGCCGAGGTGGCTCCACCAGCGCGCATCGACGGTCGAGGCGTTCGCGCCAGGTTGCGCACGCTGCCAGGATGCGGGCAGTTCAACCGCGTGCGGCGGCAGATCGGCGGGCACGGCACAACCAGCGAGCCATAACGCGCCAACCCAAGTCACGGGCGAGAGGCGCCGCAGCCGACGCATTTGAATTTTCCGCATGGTGCTCTCTGTTGCGACTATTGCGAGGCCAGCGCCACGACCGGGTCCAGCCGGGCCGCGTTTCTCGCTGGCATGAAGCCGAAGATCAGGCCCGTCAGCACGGCGCAGGCGAAGGCGCCGAGGCTGGCAAGGAGGGAGAAGACCACGGGCACGCCCGCCAGCATCAGCACCGCGACAATCGCAAGTCCCACGATCACGCCCACGGTGCCGCCGACCGAAGTCACGAGCACGGCTTCGGTCATGAACTGCCGCAGGATGTCGGTCTGGCGCGCGCCGGTCGCCATGCGGATGCCGACTTCGCGGGTGCGCTCGCGCACCGTCATCAGCATCACGTTCATCACGCCGATACCGCCCACGACCAGCGAGATCGTGGCGATCAGGCCCAGCATCATCGTCATCGCATGCGCAGTCTCGGACTGCACGCGGATCGCCTCGACGCGATTCCAGACATGGACGTCGCGCACCTTGCGCTGCTGCGCCAGGCGGTCCTCGATGGCGTTCGCCGTGGCCGTAGCCTGGTTCATGTCGCGTATCTGCACGGCGATCCAGGTCGGATTGCGGTGGCCGAAGATGCGCGCCGCGGCCGCGGAGAACGGAACGATGACGCGGTCGTCCTGGTCTTCGCCGTCGGTCGTTCCCTTGGCGGCGAGCACGCCGACCACCTGGAACGGCACCTTGTCGATCAGGATGTCCTGGCCGATCGGATCGCTGCCATCCGCGAACAGGGTCTTGCGAACGGTCTGCCCTATGACGGTCACCTTGGCCGCGCGCTCCTCGTCCGTGGCGTCGAACATCGCGCCCTCGGTGATGCGCCATCCCAGCACGTGGGTGAAGCCCACCGTGGTGCCGCCGCCTTCCGAGCTGTGGTCGACGTTGCCGCGTCGCACCACCACGCGATCCTCGATGTAGGGCGTGGCGGCTTCCACGTTCGGCAGGCTGCGCACGGTGTCGACGTCTTCGAGCGTCAGCGGCGCACTCGGTGCGCGCGCGCTGCTTTCGCGGGCCGAGACGAACATGGTGCGGACACCGAAGGTCTCGAACTGCGCGAGCACCTGCTGCTGCGAGCCGCCGCCAACCGCCAGCATCGCGATGACCGACGCGACGCCGATGACGATGCCCAGCAGCGTCAGCCCGGTACGGAAGCGGTTGCTCCACATCACGCGCCAGGCGGCGCGGGCCGCTTCATGCAGGTCGGCGGACAGCGACGCCTGCCCGGGGCCCGGCCCGCGCCTGGCCTCGTGTGCGAGTACCGCCCCGATGGCCGGACGCGCATCGCCGGAGTCCGCCACGATCTCGCCATCGCGGATCTCCACGATGCGGCGCGCCTGCGCGGCGACCTGCCGGTCGTGCGTGATCAGGACCACCGTATGGCCCGCATCGGCGAGTTCGTGCAGCAGCTTCATGACCTCGGCGCCGCTCTGGCTGTCGAGGGCGCCGGTGGGCTCGTCGGCCAGGATGATGCGCCCGCCGTTCATCAGCGCGCGCGCGATGGCCACGCGCTGCTGCTGACCGCCCGACAGCTGATGCGGCCTGTGGTCGAGTCGCGCGCCCATGGCCAGCCGCTCGAGCAGCGCGGTAGCGCGTGCGCGGCGCTTGGCTTCGGGCATGCCGGCATAGAGCGCGGGAATCTCGACGTTCTCGCGCGCCGATTCGGTCTGCACGAGGTGATAGCCCTGGAACACGAACCCGAACGCCTCGCGGCGCAATCGCGCGAGCGCGTCGGCATCGAAGCCCGAGACGTCCTTGCCCTCGAACAGATAGCGTCCGCTGCTCGGCCGATCGAGGCAGCCAAGAATGTTCATGAGCGTGGACTTGCCCGAGCCGGAGGCACCCACGATGGCAACGAACTCGCCTGCACGGATCTTCAGAGAAATACCGCGCAGCACCTGCGTGGGCGATGGATCGTCCGCCGTCTGCTGTGGCTGGCCGTAGGCCTTGCGGATGTCCTGCAGTTCGACCAGCGGCGGCCTCTCACCCGCCGCCTGGCCTGGCGTCGTCACGCTCATGGCTTCGCGGTCTTGCCGTCGGCCAGGCCGGTCACGATGCGGTCGCCCACCTGGATACCGTCGAGCGCCTGCGCGACGACGCGGTTGCGCACGCCGACGCGCAGTGGCCGCGTCTCGACACTGCCGTCGGTACGCAACACCCGCACCGTGAAGCGATCCGCATCGGCACCGGGCACCGGCACCAGTGCGGCCGCCGGCACGACCACCGCTTCGGCGGCGGACGACTCCACGAACGTGACCTGGGCCGTCATCTGCGGCATGAGCTCGCCGTCGGCGTTGTCGATGTCGAACAGCGCGGTGTAGACCACGACCTTGCTGGGCGCGGCGGGCGCCGCGGTGCTGCTATCGCTGGCGCCGGTCTTGACGCCCGGCGGGGGTGGCGCGGGCAGGACCTGGCGCACCTTGCCGTGCCAGCGGCGCCGGCTGTTGCCCAGCGTGGTGAAGTAGACCGGCATGCCGGCCTTCACGCGCCCCACGTCGGCCTCGGACACCTCGGACCACACGGTCATCGAGGACAGGTCGGCAATGCGCAGCACGTCGGGCGTCTGGTAGGTGGCATTGAGCGTCTGCCCTTCGCGCGCGGCCACGGAGACCACCGTGCCGGCCATCGGTGCATAGATGCGCGTGTAGCCCAGGCGCGCCTCATCGGCCTTGAGGGTGGCCTGCGTCTGCGCGATCTGGGCCTCGAGGTTGTCGATGCGCGCGGCGGCCGAGGCGAGCGCGGCCTCTGCGTTCTGGACGTCTTCCTCGCGGGTGGCGCCGTCGGCGGCCATCTGGCGCTGGCGCGCATGCTGCTGGCTCGCCAGGCGGTGCTGTGCGCGCTGATCGGCGAGCTGAGCACGAAGTCCAGCCAGCGAAGCGCGGCCGGCATCGACCGTGGCGCGCTGCACGCTGGGATCGATCTCGACCAGCAACTGCCCTTTTTCGATGATGTCGCCCGGCTGGACGTTGAGCCGCAGGATCTGCCCCGAGACCTGGGCACCGACGTCCACATAGCGTCGTGGCTGCAACGTGCCGAACGCCGTGACGCTCGATTCGATGGACGCACGCCACGCCGCGGTCGATTCGACCTCGCCCGAGGGGCGGCGCGCCCAGAGATAGCCGGTCGCAACCGAGATCAGGAGAAAAACGAGAAGGAGATAGGCGATTCTGCGCATGTCGATGGGCCAAGGCCTTGCGGGCGCCGCGCCGCATGGCGCAGGCACCGCCCGCCGGGCCGGTCTCTGTCAATCTATATCTGGACGGCCTGGGACTCGCTGCGCACCGCCTGGCGCATGCGCGGCGTGGCGGCAAGCAGTGCATTGCCGATCTCGCCGGTGCGCACCGAAGTCACCGACAGCAAGGTGTCGCTGATGCCGTGGCTGTCCTCGCAGGCACCTTGCAGGAAGATGCCCGGATGGAAGTCCGGCGAGGTCTTCAGGCGGTAGTAGCGATCGACCGAGAAATCGCCGAGGTAGGTCTCCAGCGGTTGCAGCAGATCCCTGTGCTGCTCGCGCGCATAGCCGGTGGCCAGCACGACGGCGTCGTAGCGCGCCGTGCTCTCGAGCCCTTCGTCCTGGTCGCGCAGCGTCAGGTGGATGCCGTCCGCCGCGGCACGCACCGCACTCACGTCGTGCTGGCGCAGCATCCGCAGGCGATTGCCGCGCGCCACCTTCTGGTTGTAGAAGACCTTGAAGATCTGCTGGATCAGGTCGAGGTCGGCCACGGCATAGTTGGTCTGCGACACCTCGTCGAGCAGGGCGGCGCGCTCGTCGCTCGGGCGGCTGAACACGTAGTCGGTGAAGTCCACATTGAAGACTTCATTGACGAAGGGGCTGTCGTCGGCCGGACGGATCGAGCGGGCACGCATGATCAGGTCGACCTGCGGCGCGTTCGGCCGCGCCTGCAGGTCCATGAAGATCTCGGCCGCGCTCTGGCCGGCACCGATGACCGCGACGCGCTGGGCCTGGCCGTGGCGCGCGATGTCCTTGAGGTAGCTGTTGGAGTGAAAGACGCGCCCGTCGGCGCGCAGGGCGCGAAAGCCCTCGGGGATGTTGGGCGTGCCGCCGATGCTCACGACGAGGTTGCGCGCGATCCGCTCCTGCACGCGACCGTCTTCACGGTGCGAACGCACGCGCAGCAGCGAGACTTCGCCGCCCTGCTTCTCGGGCAGCACCTCGAACACCTCTTCGCCGTAGGCACACGATTCCTCGAATTGGCGCGCGGCCCAGCCCAGGTAATCGTTGAACTCGTGGCGGCTGGGGAAGAAGCTCTTGAGGTTGATGAAGTCCGGCAGCCTGCCGTTTTCGTGCAGGTAGTTGATGAAGGTGAAGCGGCTGGTGGGGTTGCGCAGCGTCGCCAGGTCCTTCAGGAACGAGATCTGCATGTGCGCGTGGTCCAGCAGCATGTGGGGATGCCAGGCAAAGCTGTTCTGCCGCTCGATGAACAGGGCATCCAACGGCTTGCCACCATGGCGCTTTTCATCGAGTGCAATGGCCAGCGCGATGTTGGACGGGCCGAATCCGACGCCGATCAGGTCATGGATGTGTTGCATGGATTTTCAACTCCTGTGGTGATGGACGGGCGTCTTCGATGGCCAGGGAAACGCGGGCCTCCTGCTCATGCAGCGAGGCTTTCCAGGTGTGCGTGGCTGCGGTCTTCCGCCACGCGCCCTGCGCGCATCGTGATGACGCGATCGGCCAGGTGGAAGTAGCGGTCGTCGTGCGAGATCACGACCAGCAGGTGCCCCTTGGCACGCAGCTCGGGCAGCAGCTCGGTGTAGAAAAGATGGCGGAAAGTCGGGTCCTGGTCGGCAGCCCATTCGTCGAACACCAGGACCGGCCGGCCCTCGAGGTAGGCATGCACCAGCGCGAGACGCTTGCGCTGGCCGGTCGACAGGTCCACGGTGCTGAAGGAGCCGTCCTTCACGCTCACCTTGTGGGCGATCTCGAGGCGTTGCAGATACGGGAGGGCCGCCTGCGGGAGCGCGCTCTCGCCCGACTCGCCCTTCTCGCGCGCCACCAGGTCCTCGAACAGGTAGAAGTCGGAGAACACCGTCGTGAAGAGCTGCCGGTAGTCGTCGCGGGTTTCGGGCGTCACGGCGACACCGTCGCGCAGCACTTCGCCTTGCTGCGGCGCGTAGAGGCCCAGCAGCAGCTTGATCAGCGTGGTCTTGCCGGAGCCGTTGTCGCCCACCACGAAGACCATTTCGCCGCGCCGAAGCTCCAGGTCGATCGGCCCCAGCACGAAGGACTCGCAGCCCTCGGCCGCCTCGAAGGCGTAGCGCACGCCGCGCATGCCGATGCCATCGGCCAGCGTCACGGGCTCCGAGGCGCGGTCCAGGTGCAGGTGAGGCTCCGGCGTGGCAAAGCGCGCCGAGAGATCGGCGATGCGCTGGAACGCGACCTTGGCACGGCCCACGCTGGGCAGGGTGCCCGCGATCTGGTCCATCGGCCCCTTGAGGAACAGCAGCACCAGCACGAAACCGCTGAGCACCACGGGCTCCGTGGTGCGAAACGAGGCCCAACCCAGGATCAGCGCGATCAGCAGGAAGAACAGCGCCGAACTGAAGGCAGTGGCCATCACGAAGGTGTTGATCGCGCGGCCGTTGACCACGCGAATCCTGTCCACGATGCGTTCGACCTGGCCGCTGAACATGCGCGTACGGCGATCGCGGTGCATGCGCAGTTCCTTGGCGCCCTCGCTGATGGCGCGGTAGGCCTTGTGCAACTGGTCTTCCTGCTCGCGCGCTTTCCAGAAGCCGGCTTCGCCGCGCGTCTGCGTGATGGTCTGGATCGCCGTGCCGATCACGAGCGCCACGAGCAGCAGGCCGAACAGCGGCAACGACAGCCATGCCAGGTAGCCCAGGCAGCCCAGCGCAACGGCCAGCGAGATCAGCGTGGACGACGCCACGAAGGCGGCGTCGCTGATCATGTCCACGTCCTGCGACAGCACCGGCATCAGGCGGTGGGTGCGATAGCGCTCCAGCGCGTCGATGGGCGCCGACAGGATCTTCTGGGCGAGGCTCTTGCGCACCTGCGCCACCAGACGCTGACCGACGAAGTTGGTGGAGACATCGGAGACCATGCGCCCCAGCAGCGCGACGGCACAGAGCACGACGAAAGTCAGCAGCAGGCCCCCGGCCATGCCCCCTTGCTGGTTCAGGACCTCGTTGATCGTGCGCAGGAGCGCCACCGTGGCACCACCCGCGCAGATGCCCGTGATGGCGGACAGCACGATCCAGGGAGCGAACGGCTTCAGCAGGCGCGCGACTTCTGCGGCATTGCCGCTGTTGGATGTCATTCAGAACTCTTTCCGCCTTCACGAGGCGACGTCAACCGGCCGCGCGTGCACGGCCGAACCAATATGGCTGGAAGACGCCCGGCTCGGGCGTTCCTCCCGGTCGGCACAGCGCCGCCTCCCTCATAGACGGATCGGGCCCGCCAATGTTCATGCGGACCGCGGCATCGCAGCGGCTGCGCCGGAATGAACATGCGACGGGCCTGCGCGTCCTGTCTGTGTGCAGGCCGCATTTCTTCTTTTTTCCCACTGTTCCACCGTCTCCCGACAGGCAGACGCGTGATCCCGCTGCTCGCGCCCATCTTCCGAGGCGAGCTGGCGCCGCTCGGTGAGCGACTCGCATGCGCGGACGCGGTTCCCGCGGATGCCGTGCGCGTTGCGGACCTCGTGGCGTCGCGGGCGCGGCTGCTCGAGGTGCTGCAACTGCAGGCCCGCTTCAGGCACAGCACGGGCGACGACCTGCGGGCGGTCGCCTCGGCCTGGATCCTGGACTACCTGGAAGCGCTGCTGCCGCCCGTGGTGGCAGCGGCCAGCGTGCTGCACCACGTGTTTCCGGTGCAGGCGGCCCAGATCTGGCTGCGTCTGGATGCCCGGGGCGGCCCCGTGAGTTTTCATATCAGGCAACTCGGCGCCGCCTGCCCCGGCACGCGCACGGCCGAGCGCTACGCGCCGCTGCTTCAGCATCACCTGGCGCCGTTGTTCTCGGCGCTTTCCAGCCTGACCCGGCTCGCACCAAAGATCCTCTGGGGCAACGCGGCGCGGCACCTGGAGCCCATCCTCGGCCAGGCGCTGGCGCTCACGGGCGGCTCCGAGTCCATCGCGCAGGACATGACGTACCTGCTGCAAAGCACCACCTGGCCGCACGCCGCCGAAGCCGAAGCGGGGGAGCGGTGCACCAACCCCCTCTTCGGGCGCCAGCGCGAGATCCGCCTGGTCCACGAGGGGCGCCACACATCGTTCCGGCTGCACCGGCAGTGCTGCCTCTACTACCTGCTTCCCCACGAGACCCACTGCAATGCCTGCCCGCTCTCGCCGGCCTACCGCAAGGGTGGAGAAGAGGAAGAAGAGGACGCGGGCGCGCTCGAAGGTCCGCTGGCCTGAGAGGCAGGGAGGCAACGAGGCCATCCGGTATCGGGCCGCGTCGCCCGCCCGGTGAACAGATCGCGGGCCATTTCGTCTCGTTCTTTAGGCCCGCGGCGAGAGGCCAGCGCGTGTTCGCCCGCCGCTTTCAACCCATCGAGACCATACACATCCATGTCCAAGGCAAAACTCGTCTACATCCTGTCCTTGAGAAACGCCGCCGCCGACAAGGCCGGCCAGCACATCGCCTACAAGGGCGAGCAGCGCTACATGAAGTCGCCGCTCGAGTACCTGGCCGAGGCACTCGACACCACGCCGCTGGGCGACGCCTACTCGCTCGAAGGCATCGTCTACGACGACGATGCACAGTCCCCGCGCGACCAGGCCGCCCTGGCGGACTATGGCTTCTCCTGGCATCCCGACCGGAAATGGATCTTTCCCGCCGATCTGCGGGCACAGGGCAAGTTGCTGCGCGACATGCTGCATCCGGTGCCCTCGGCCTACCGGCGGCTGCCGCTGAACTCGGCCGAACGCGTGCCGGGAAAGAGCGCCTTCGAGCGCGCGTTGCTCGACAAGCTGCTGACGCTGCAGGCCGACCTGGTGCTGCTCGATGGGCTCCTGGTCATCCTCGACGAACTGGTGCGGCCTGGCGCGCACTTCCACCGCAGCATGGTCAACATCCATCCCGGCATCACGCGCATCGAATCGCCGTACGAGCGTCGCGGCGCCTGCGCAACACTGGACGCACTGCATGGCGCGCAGGGCCTGAAGGTGGCGAACTGGACCACGATGGAAAAAGTCTCCGTGCCGACGGTCTCGAAGACGGGTGCGTCGCTGCACTACGTCGACAACGGCATCGACTCGGGCGAAGTCATCTTCGACGCGCTCGAAACCGACATCGCACCCGACGACACGATCCTCGAATTGCGTTGGAACAACTTCAACCGAAGCCTCTTCCCGGCTATGCACCAAGGCTTGGCGCTGTTGGCGCCGCACATAAGGCGGGGCCGGCTCGACTGAGGCGTGTCGCAGGCAAACGTTGCGACAGCACAACGAGTCTGTGAAACAGGCTCGATCAGATACGAACAATTCTCATTAAAATCCGCCCGGTTTAAATCTTAAGAAGTCCTTTCCATGCGCTCTCCTCCCCTGCCTCGTCAGCGTCTGCTGAGTTCCTCGCTCGCAGCGGCCTTCGGCGCCGCCGTGACCCTCTGGAGCCCCGCGGCTTCGGCTCAGGCGCAGACGCCCGCACAAGCGACCCCGCCCGCACCGGCAACGCCCACGGCAGGCAGCGCGCTGCCCGAAGTGCGGGTCACGGCCGAGGGGGAAAGCCCGATGGGTCCGGTGACCGGCTTCGCCGCCAAACGCAGCCTGACCGGCACCAAGACCGACACGCCCATCCTCGAGGTTCCGCAGTCGATTTCCGTCATCGGGCGCGACGAAATGAATGCGCGGGGCGTGCAGAACGCCATGGACGCGGTTCGCTACACCCCGGGCGTGATCACCAACATCAACGGCCCGGACAACCGGGGTTGGGAAGACATCTCGATCCGCGGCTTTCCCGCGGGGCTGAGCATCTACCAGAACGGCCTGGCCCAGACGCCTTTCAACGTCACCAACTACATCAGCGATCCCTACATGTTCGAGCGGGTCGAGGTGCTGCGCGGCCCGTCGTCGATGATCTTCGGCCAGGGCGATGCGGGCGGCATCACCAACCGCGTCACCAAGCTGGCATCGGGCGAGCGCAACCGCGAGATCGAGTTGCAGATCGGCAACCACCAGCGCAAGCAACTGGCCTTCGACATCGGCGATCGCTTCGGGGAAACCTCCGACTGGAGCTATCGACTCATCGGCGTGGGCCTGGACAGCAACGACGAGGACCGCTATCCGGACGGCCACAAGCTCAACCGCACGCGCACCGTGCTGGCGCCTTCGCTGCAATGGAAGCCCAGCGCGAGGACCTCGCTCACGCTGTATGGCGAGTACATCAAGAACAGCTCGGCCGAAGACACCTATTTCGTTCCGGACAAGGAGCTGCGTCCCACCGCGCTGAAGATGGGCGACTACAGCTTCAGCGGCATCGCGCAGCAGCAAAAGAGCATCGGCTACCGCTTCCAGCACGAATTCGCCGACGGCTGGACGGTGCGCCAGAACTACCGCTTCTCGCAACTGGAACTGCAGCGCCGCGTGGTCTGGACCACCGGCCTCCAGGAAGACGGCCACACGCTCGACCGCACCGCCCGCACCTGGAACGATCCGATGTCGCAATCGGTCATGGACACCAGCGTCGAAGGCAAGTTCAAGACCGGCTCGGTGCAGCACACGATGCTGTGGGGCATCGACTTCAACCAGCAGAAGGGCTCGGCGAACCAGTACCGCGACCCCGCGCCCACGCTGGACATCGACGCGCCGGTCTACGGCCAATACATCCCCTATCCGACCACGCCGTTGAACATCTACCGTCAGGACACCCGGCAGATCGGCTACTACATGCAGGACCAGATCAAGTTCGACGACCGCTGGGTGCTCACGCTCGGCGGCCGCAAGGACCATGTCCGCCAGATCACCAACGATCCGCTGAACAGCTCCCTCACGATCCAGCCCGACAGGAAGTTCAGCGGCCGCGCCGGCCTCACCTACCTGTTCGACAACGGCGTTGCGCCTTACATCAGCTACGCCGAATCGTTCCTGCCCAGCGCCGGTCTCGACGCCAACCAGAACCCCTTCAAGCCCACCCGCGGCAAGCAGGTGGAAGTGGGCGTCAAGTACCAGCCCGCGGGCAGCAGGCTGCTGCTGACGGCCGCGGTGTTCGACCTGCGCAAATCGAACGTGGTCTCCTACGATCCGGACACCTTCGAGGGCCGACAGATCGGCAAGGTGCGTTCGCGCGGCATCGAGCTGGAGGCCAAGGGCGAACTGCTGCCGGGCCTGAGCATCTCGGGCTCCTACACCCGCATGAACGTCAAGGTCACGAGCAGCTCCGATCCGGAAGAAATCGGCAAGGGCCTGCCCGAGAAGCCGAAGGAAATCGCATCGGTCTGGCTCGACTACACGATGGGCAACGGCCTGGGCTTCGGCGGCGGCGTGCGCCACGTGGGCAGGAGCCCCGGCAACGAACACAACACCTTCTTCTCGTCCAGCTACACGGTGCTGGACGCCGCCATCCGCTACGAGCAGGGCCCGTGGCGCTATGCGCTCAACGTGTCCAACCTCGGCGACAAGAAGTACATCGCGAGCTGCTACGTGGACTCTTGCTACAGCGGCGCCCGTCGCTCGATCACGCTGACGGCCCGCTACAAGTTCTGATGCCGTCGTCCAGGTTCTGACGAACCTGAAGAAAAAAGGGCCGCGATCCGAGTTTCGGATCGCGGCCCTTTTGCTTTCCTTATCGCTTCACGCCATTTCCAGCGGCGCGGCCGTCCATGTCTTGCCGCCATCGGCATCGGCGGCCGCTGACGCTTCGGTGGCCGCAAGCGCCGAACGCACGCCGGCGAACAACGCCGCATGGCGGACGATGCCCTGGTGATTCGTGTCGATGTCCGTGCTGGCCTTCGGCGCCGTGCCCAGGTCCTGCAGCAGCAATGCCCGCTCCTCGGCCGTCCTGCGCCGGCTCCACCAGAGATGCGGCGCAACCCCCGCCAGCTTCGGCAGCGGCGGCATTGCCGCAGTGGCTGCGTTGAAACGCCGTGCCGCCGCGACCCGCCCGACGACATCGATCGCACCCATGTCGATGCCGAGCGCCGCGATCATCTCGCTCACGGCACCATGGACGACCTCTTCGGATTCGTTGCGGATCGATTCGAAGCGATCGAGGATCGCCTCGACCTGCGCCGCACCGGCCGTCTCGGTCGCGACCTGGGCCACAAACTGCCTCAGGTCGTCGTACCAGCTGCCTGGATCGAACTCGTCGTCCATCACGAAGCTGTCGACCAGGCCGACGAAGGAAACCTCGATGCCCTCCTGCTCGAGCAGGCTGGCCGTGTGCATGGCCATCACCGAGCCCAGCGACCAGCCGAGCAAGGCCACCGGACCGGACGGACGGACCGCACGGATCAGGTCGACGAAGTACGCGGACATCTGTGCGACGGAATCGAGCCGGGTCGTGTCGGTGTAGCTCAGGCCGTAGACCGCGCGCTGGCCTTCGAGATGCCGGGCCAGGGGCTGGTAGTCGAGCGCATTTCTGAGGCCCGGCGCGATGCAGAACAGCGGCGCGGCGCCGGCGGGTGCGGCGCCCGTGTTCAACAGCAGCAACGGCTGTGGCAGCGCGTCGACCGGCAGGCCGGCGGTCAGCTTGGCGATGGTCTGTTTCTGAAGCAGGTCCTGCAACGAGAACTTCAGCCTCGGGTCCTGCGTGCGCTGCATTCTCGCGAGCAGCTTGAGCGCCATCAGCGAATCGCCGCCGAGCTCGAAGAAGTTGTCGTTGCGTCCCACGCGCGCCACACCCAGCACCTGCGCCCACACCGCCGCCAGCGCCTCTTCGACCTCCCCCTCGGGCGCCTCGTGCGCTTGCTCGTTCGCATACTCCGGCTGCGGCAGCGCCTTGCGGTCCACCTTCCCGTTCGGGTTCAGCGGCAACGCCTGCAGCACCACCAGCGCCCCGGGCACCATGTAGTCGGGCAGCGCCTGGCCCAATCGCTCTCTCAGTTGGGCCGTCTCGATGGCCTGCCCCTGCTGCAGCGACACATAGCCCACCAGCCTCGCACCGGTGGGGCCTTCGTTGGCCACCACCACCGCTTCGCGCACCTCGGGCTGCGCCAGCAACTGCGCCTCGATCTCCCCCAGCTCGATGCGGAAGCCCCGCACCTTCACCTGGTGGTCGATGCGCCCCAGGTACTCCAGTTGGCCTTCGCTGTTCCAGCGCACGAGGTCGCCCGTGCGGTACAGCCGTCCGCCCGCGTCATCGAACGGATCGGCCACGAAGCGCTCGGCCGTCAGACCCGCGCGCCCAAGGTAGCCGCGCGCCAGCAGATCCCCGCCGATGCACAGCTCGCCCGCCACGCCCTGCGGCACCGGGCTCAGGTCGCTGCCCACCACGCGCAGTGCGCGACCGGCCAGCGGCTCGCCGATCGGCATGCGCAGCGGCACCACAGCGCCCTCGCGCAGGTACGGCGCGCAGTCCAGCACCGACGCGGTGACTGTCGCCTCGGTCGGCCCGTAGGTGTTGAGCAGCTTCACGTGCGTGAGCCCCGCTTCGCGCCAGGCCTTGAGACCTTCCGGCGGCATCGCCTCGCCGCCCGCGTGCACCTGTCGCAGCGCCCCGTAATCGCGCACGCTGCCACTGCGCACGGCGTCCTGCGCAAAGTCCTGCGCCAGCAGGTGCCAGTACGCGGTGGTCAGGTCCGCCACGCTGATGCGCCGCGCGATCAGCTCGCGGTAGAAGGTCTCGCTGTCCCACAGCGTCGGTCCGCGCAGCACGATGGCCGCACCGGCCACCAGCGGCGGGAACACCTGCTCGATGAAGCCGTCGAAGTTCAGCGTCGAGAACTGCAGCATCCGGTCGGCCGCGGTCAGCCCGAAGAAGCGCACCGACTCCTGTGCGTGCTGCACCAGCGCCTGGTGCGGGATGCCCACGCCCTTGGGCCGTCCGGTGGAGCCGGAGGTGTAGATCAGGTAGGCCAGGTTGTGCCCGTGCACCGCCACCTGCGGGTCATGGGTGGGTTCGTCGTCCAGCAGCAGCGTGTCCAGTGCGAGCTGCGTGACCGTCTCGCCCGGGGGCATGCGTGCAGCCACATGCGACTGCGTCACCAGCAGGCCCAGTCCGCTGTCGGCCATCATGTAGGCCAGCCGTTCGGCCGGGTACTCGGGGTCCAGCGGCACGTAGGTCCCGCCGGCCTTCAGGATGCCCAGGATGCCCACCACCATCTCGATGGAGCGCTCCACCGCGATGCCCACGCGGTGCTCCGCGCCCACGCCCAGGCCGATCAGCCGGTGCGCCAGGCGGTTGGCCCGCGCATTGAGTTCGCCGTAGCTGAGCACCTGCTCGCCGAACACCAGCGCATCCGCTTCGGGACGCAGGCGCGCCTGGCGTTCCATCAGCGCGTGCACCGGCTCGTCCTGCGGGTAGCTCTGCGCGTTCACGCCCCACGCAGACAGCTGCGCGCGCTCCGCGGCGTCCAGCAGCGCCACGTCGCCGACCGCCTGCTGTGGACTGTGCGCAAGACCGTCGAGCAGCACGAGGTAGTGCGCCAGCATGCGCTGCATGGCCGCGGGCTCGAACAATTCCTTGGCATAGCTCAGGGTGGCGTGGACGCCGCCGCGCTCGTCTTCCAGCAGGTCCAGCGTCAGTTCGAACTGCGCACCGCGCTCGCCGAGCGCGTAGTCCTGCAGTGCCAGTCCGGGAAGGTCCGAGTCCGCCTTGGCCTGGAACTTCTGGTGATTCACCATGACCTGGAACAGCGGCGTCTGGCTCATGTCCCGTTCGGGCTGCAGCGCATCCACGAGCTGCTCGAACGGCAGGTCCTGGTGTTGTTGCGCGCCCAGCGCGGCTTCCTTGGCCTGGAGGAACACATCGCCGAGCGTCATCCGCGGCGCAATGCGCCCGGGCAGCACCAAGGTGTTCACGAAGAAGCCGACGATGCCCTCGGTGCCGATCCAGTGGCGGTTGGCCACGGGCATGCCCACGCGGATGTCTTCCTGCCCCGTGTGGCGATGCAGCAGCACGTTGAAGCCGGCCAGCAAGACCATGAAGAGCGTCGCGCCATTCGCCTTCACCAGCCGCTGCAACCCCTGGACCAGCGCCGGCGGCAGCTCGGTGCTGCAATGCGCCGCGGTGTAGTTCGCATTCGGCAGCCTCGGACGGTCGGTGGGCAGGCGCAGCACCGGCTGGGCCGTGCCCAGCTCCTGGCGCCAGTAGGCCAGTTGCCGGTCGCGTTCGCCGTTCGCGAGCCAGTCCCGCTGCCAGGCCGCGTAGTCCGCATACTGGACCGACAGCGGCGCGAGGGCCGCGTCCTCGCCGCGCAGGCCGGCGCGGTAGCGCTTGACGAATTCGTCGACGATGAGCTGCATCGACCAGCCATCCGACACGATGTGGTGCATCACCACCACCAGCACATGTTCCGTCGGCGCGAGCCGTATCAGCGCCACGCGCAGCAACGGCCCGTTGCCCAGGTCGAACGGCGTCCGGTGCACCTTGTGCGCATGCGCCTCGGCCTGCGCTTCGCGCACGCCGGCGTCCAGGCCGCTGAGGTCGATCAGCGGCACCTCGAGCGGCCACGCGGCCTGGATGACCTGGTCGGCCAGTCCGTCGTCCCTGGCACGGAACACCGTGCGCAGCGATTCGTGGCGGTCCACCAAACCCTGGAAGCTGCTTCTCAGCACGTCGACCGCCAGCTCGCCGCTCAGCCGGAAGCCACCGGCGATGTGATACGCGATGCTCGAAGGCGCGAGCTGCCACAGGAACCATTGGCGGGCCTGTGCATGCGACAGCGCAAGCCCGTCGTTCCTGTGTGCGGCACCGAGCGAAGGGATCGCGCGCTGCACGCCGATACGGTCGCCCTCGACGGCGCGCACCGTGACGAGCGCCAGTTCGGCGATGGTCTGGCGCTCCAGGATCTGCCGGGGCGTGACCTTCCAGCCTGCGTTGCGCAGGCGGGCCACGATCTGCAGGCTCAGGATCGAATCGCCGCCGAGCTCGAAGAAGTTGTCGTTGCGTCCCACGCGCGCCACACCCAGCACCTGCGCCCACACCGCCGCCAGCGCCTCTTCGACCTCCCCCTCGGGCGCCTCGTGCGCTTGCTCGTTCGCATACTCCGGCTGCGGCAGCGCCTTGCGGTCCACCTTCCCGTTCGGGTTCAGCGGCAACGCCTGCAGCACCACCAGCGCCCCGGGCACCATGTAGTCGGGCAGCGCCTGGCCCAATCGCTCTCTCAGTTGGGCCGTCTCGATGGCCTGCCCCTGCTGCAGCGACACATAGCCCACCAGCCTCGCACCGGTGGGGCCTTCGTTGGCCACCACCACCGCTTCGCGCACCTCGGGCTGCGCCAGCAACTGCGCCTCGATCTCCCCCAGCTCGATGCGGAAGCCCCGCACCTTCACCTGGTGGTCGATGCGCCCCAGGTACTCCAGTTGGCCTTCGCTGTTCCAGCGCACGAGGTCGCCCGTGCGGTACAGCCGTCCGCCCGCGTCATCGAACGGATCGGCCACGAAGCGCTCGGCCGTCAGACCCGCGCGCCCAAGGTAGCCGCGCGCCAGCAGATCCCCGCCGATGCACAGCTCGCCCGCCACGCCCTGCGGCACCGGGCTCAGGTCGCTGCCCACCACGCGCAGTGCGCGACCGGCCAGCGGCTCGCCGATCGGCATGCGCAGCGGCACCACAGCGCCCTCGCGCAGGTACGGCGCGCAGTCCAGCACCGACGCGGTGACTGTCGCCTCGGTCGGCCCGTAGGTGTTGAGCAGCTTCACGTGCGTGAGCCCCGCTTCGCGCCAGGCCTTGAGACCTTCCGGCGGCATCGCCTCGCCGCCCGCGTGCACCTGTCGCAGCGCCCCGTAATCGCGCACGCTGCCACTGCGCACGGCGTCCTGCGCAAAGTCCTGCGCCAGCAGGTGCCAGTACGCGGTGGTCAGGTCCGCCACGCTGATGCGCCGCGCGATCAGCTCGCGGTAGAAGGTCTCGCTGTCCCACAGCGTCGGTCCGCGCAGCACGATGGCCGCACCGGCCACCAGCGGCGGGAACACCTGCTCGATGAAGCCGTCGAAGTTCAGCGTCGAGAACTGCAGCATCCGGTCGGCCGCGGTCAGCCCGAAGAAGCGCACCGACTCCTGTGCGTGCTGCACCAGCGCCTGGTGCGGGATGCCCACGCCCTTGGGCCGTCCGGTGGAGCCGGAGGTGTAGATCAGGTAGGCCAGGTTGTGCCCGTGCACCGCCACCTGCGGGTCATGGGTGGGTTCGTCGTCCAGCAGCAGCGTGTCCAGTGCGAGCTGCGTGACCGTCTCGCCCGGGGGCATGCGTGCAGCCACATGCGACTGCGTCACCAGCAGGCCCAGTCCGCTGTCGGCCATCATGTAGGCCAGCCGTTCGGCCGGGTACTCGGGGTCCAGCGGCACGTAGGTCCCGCCGGCCTTCAGGATGCCCAGGATGCCCACCACCATCTCGATGGAGCGCTCCACCGCGATGCCCACGCGGTGCTCCGCGCCCACGCCCAGGCCGATCAGCCGGTGCGCCAGGCGGTTGGCCCGCGCATTGAGTTCGCCGTAGCTGAGCACCTGCTCGCCGAACACCAGCGCATCCGCTTCGGGCCGCAGGCGCGCCTGCCGCTCCATCAGCGCGTGCACCGGCTCTTCCTGCGGGTAGCTCTGCGCGTTCACGCCCCACGCAGACAGCTGCGCGCGCTCCGCGGCGCTCGACAGGTCGATGCTTGCAAAGCTGCGGTCCGGGTCGGCCGTGAGCATTTCCAGCAGGCGCACATAGCAATCCGCCAGCCGCTCCGCGGTGGCTTTGCTGAAAAGATCGGTGTTGTATTCGAGCTGCGCGAAGGCGCTGCGGGCATCGATATGGAAATCGAGCGACAGGTCGAACTTCGCGCCGACGTGCTCGGCCGGAATCAGTTCCGCACGCGTGCGGTCGAACGCGACCTCGACCGCGCCATCCGCCATCTGCACGCCGAACATCACCTGGAACAAGGGGCTGCGCGCGGCGTCGCGGTGTACCTTGCGGCTGGCCAGCAGCACCTCGAACGGCAGGTCCGCATGCTGCAGCGCATGCATCGCATCGGCGCGCACCTGCCGGCAGATCTGGCGCAGGCTCAGTTGCGGCGCGAGCCGCGCGCGGAACACCTGCGTCGTGATGAAGAAGCCCAGCAGGTCGCGCACCTCGTCGCGGTGGCGACCCGCATTGGGCGTGCCCACGGCGAAGTCGCTCTGACCGCTGTACCACCCCAGCAGCATCTGCCAGGTCGCGAGCAGGATGACGAAGGGCGTGCACTTCTCGGCGCGGCAGAACTTCTGCAGCGCCATGCCCAGTTCCGGGTCCAGCGCGAAACCATGCAGCGCGCCGTTGAAGGTCTGGCGCGGCGGCCGCTCGGCATCGGTGGGAAGTTCCAGCGGCGGCACATCGGGACCGAGGTGCGCATTCCAGTGTGCGAGCTGGCGCGCGAGATCGTTGCCGAGGACGCGCTCGCGCTGCCACAGCGCGTAGTCGGCGTATTGCACCGCCAGCGGCGGCAGGTGCACCGCGCCGCCGCTGCGCACCGCCTGTTCGTATGCCGTGCTCAGGTCACCCGCCAGGATCGGGTTGGACCAGGCGTCCGAGACGATGTGATGCATGCACACCGCCAGCACATGGTCGTCGTCGCCGAGCGTGACCAGCCGCGCGACCAGTGCCGGCGCGGTGCCGAGATCGAACACATGCAGCGTCGTGCGGCGCACGATGTCGTCGAGGCTGGCCTTGCGCTCAGCCTCGGGCCGTTGCGACAGGTCGATGCGCTCCAACACGAAGTCGACCTTGGCCTGCACGGCCTGCAGCGCGACGCCGTCGCGCTCGAAGAAACGCGTGCGCAGGATCGCGTGGCGCTCGACCACCGCCTGGAACGCCCGCTCCAACGCATCGGCATCGACCGCGCCGCGCAGCCGGAAGGTGCGCGGCAGGTTGTATGCCGTCAGCCCGGGCTCCAGGCTCTGCAGGAACCACAGCTGTTCCTGCGCATAGGACAACGGCACCTCGTCACCGTCCGACACCTGCGGGCGGATTTCGTCTTCGTCGTCCCCTGCGGTGTCCGCCTGCGTTGGCGCTGTCCTGTCGATGCTGCTCATCAGTTTCTTGCCTTGCCCATGTCAAGCCGGTCCCCGGCCGTTGTCCAACCATTTCGCCGCCGGTGGAACACATCCGCCGGCGGATTTCCTCATGCCGCGGCGGCCACCTCGGGCCGGCTCGCGGGCTGCTGTGCCTGCGACGCGAGCTGTTCCAGCCCGTCCACGTCTTCGCTCTGCGCGCGCAATGCCGCGGCCAGCGCGGCCGGGCTGGCGTGGTCGAACACCACGCCCGGCGCCACGTCGATGCGCAGCAGCTTGCGGATGCGCGCCACGAGCTTGATCACCAGCAGCGAGTGGCCGCCGAGCTCGAAGAAGTCTTCCTCGACGCCGATGCTCTCGCGCTGCAGCAGCCTGCCCATGCTGTCGGCCAGCACGGCTTCGAGGGCATCACGCGCGGCCGTCGCCTGTCGCGGTCGCACGCCGTCGCGCGCGGCCAGCGGCAGCAGCGCGAGGCGATCGATCTTTCCGTTCGGCAATCTCGGAAATTCAGCGAGCACGGTGCAATGCGCCGGCACCATGTGGGCCGGCAGCAGCGCCCCCAATTGCGCGATCACGGAAGCCGCCTGCACCGCTTCATCGCTGCCGACCACGAAGGCCTGCAGTTGCACGCCGCCATCGGACCCGGGCACGGCCAGCACCGCGGCCTGGCGCACGCCGGGCAGCGCCAGCAGCGTTGCCTCGACCTCGGCCGGCTCGACGCGAAAGCCGCGGATCTTGACCTGGTGGTCGGCGCGCCCTGCCAGGCGGATGCCGCCCTCGGGCAGCACGTGGGCCAGGTCGCCCGTGCGATAGAGACGCTCGCCCGGCTGGAACGGGTCCGCCACGAAGGCATCGCCGGGTTCGCGGTTCAGGTAGCCGCGGCACAGCTGCGCGCCGCCGACATACACCGCGCCCAGCCCGCCGCTGGGCACCAGGCCGAGCGCGTCGTCGAGCACGTGGACCCGGTTGTTCGCCAGCACCTGCGACAGCGGCAGGACCGGCGACGCGGCCTCGCCCGCGGACACCCGGTGCACCATCACGCCCACCGTGGTTTCGGTCGGGCCGTAGTGGTTGTAGACCGTGCACTCCGGCGCCAGCCGCTGCAGCCGCTCGACCAGCGCGCGTGGCGTGGCCTCGCCGCCCAGCACCAGTGTGGCGGGCAGCCGGGGCGCATCGTCCTCAAGCAGCGCTTCGAGGTGCGAGGGCACCATCTTGAGCGCATCGATATCGCGCTCGCGCATGAAGGCGGCGAAGGCCCGCGCGTCGCGCGTGTCGTCCGCACCGGCCACCACGAGGCATGCACCGTTGAAGAAGGCGCCGAACAATGCCGTGTTGCCGAGGTCGGCGACCACCGAGCTGGTCAGCGCCCAGCGGCGGCAGCGGCCCAGGTCCATCGCAGCGGACACGGCGGCCACGTAGTTGAGCAGTTGCCCCTGCTCGATCACGACGCCTTTGGGCTGGCCGGTGGATCCCGAGGTGTAGAGGACGTACGCCGGGTCGCGCGGCGAAGCGGCGTGCGTCGGCATGTCGGGCGACAACGCATCGATCTGTTCATCGTCCGGCGCGGCATGCACGACGAGCGCGGGGGCCGCATCGGCCAGCACTGCGTCGCGGCGCGCGGCGGGCCACTCGGGGTCCATCGGCAGATAGCCGGCGCCGACGCGCCAACTCGCCAGCATTGCGACCAGCAGCTCGGCCGATCTCGGAAGATTCAGCGCCACCAGCGACCCCGCGCCCACGCCCTGGCCGGCGAACCAGTGCGCCACGCGGTTGATGCGTGCATGCAGCGCGCGGTAGCTCAGGCGCAGGTCGCCGGCTTCGAGTGCGGGCGCATCGGGCGTCGTCTCGGCCCAATGGTCGATCCGCGCCGACAGCGACGGCACCGCCACATCGAGCACCGCACCGCGAAACGCCAGCAGCAGCGCGCGCTCCCGCTCGCCCACCAATGGCAAGGCCGAGACCGGGGCATCGGGTTGCGCCAGCGCGGCACCGAGCAGCGTGTGGAACTGCCACAGCAGGCGCTGCGCCGCGGCCTCCGAATAACGTGATGCATCGCCATGGAGCGAGAGACCGACGCCACCGTTGCCGCGATCTGCCTGCAGGGCCAGCTCGAAGCACGGCATCGGGCCGGGGACGGCTTCCACCTGCCAGCCCGTGCGCGCGCCATGCTGCGCGTTGAACGCAAAGCCGACGCCGAGGTGCGCGGACGTCGGCGGCGCGTCGATCGGCCAGTATTCCTGCGCCTCGACGTGCGAGGCGAGGGTCGCGCCGAGTTGCGACAGCCAGTGAGAAAAGCCCTGCGACGGCGCGACCCGCACGACGACGGGAAGGACCTTCTCGAACACGCCGACCGATCCCTGCATGACTTCGTAGTCGTGCCGGCAATCGTGCTGCCAGCCGCCGGCGAAGACGCTGCCTTCGGTCAATTCGGTCAGGCGCGCCAGCAGCAGCCACCAGGCCGCCTGCAGAACGACCTGCGGCGTGGTGCCGGCCTGGGATGCGGCATCGTCGACGCGTGCCAGCAGCGCGGCATCGATGCGGTCGGTCGCGAGCAGGCGACGCCCATCCTTCGCCGTCGCGGCGCCTTCGTGCCTGACACGCAGTTGCGGTGCCGCCAGTGCAGTCGCCTCGCCGACGTACCCGTTCCAGTAGGCACGCCCCTGCGGAGCCTCGTCGCCGTCTTCAAGGTCGAGCCGCCACTCCACGAACTGGGTGTATTGGAAAACGTCGTCTTCATCAGGCAAGGGCTCGCCCAGGTAACGGGCAACGCCTTGCTCGAACAGGTTCTGCAGGCTCCCCTTGTCAGCGGCAAACGGGCTGGCCGCCAGCACCAGGGTGTGCTGGGCGTCGCCCAGCCGAACCAGCCCGGCGCGCAACACCTGCCCGCGTGCAATCTCCAGCGGTTCCTGCGCGAAGGCCGCGAGCCAGTCGGTCGACACGGCGTCCCGATCGGCATGGCTGCCGAGGTCGGCGCTGCGCCAGTCGAGCGCCGGCATTTCGTCCAGCGGCTGCTGCCGCAGCCCGCGAAAGCCCGCAGCCTGCACGACTGCCGAGCGCAGCGCGCCGTGCACCTGGGATGCTGCTTCGATTGCATCGCGCAGGCGCGACGCGTCGAGCGGTCCGTCGATGCGCGCGCGCAGCGTCATCAATGCCGCTCCGGCTGCCTGCGACATGGCGCCGGCGGCCCGTTGCTCGGGGCTCAGTGCCAGCGTGGTTGGCGTGGGTTCAAGAATCACAGACATGGTCCGACCTCAGGATTCGACGGCAAGCAGGGAGTCGTCGCGGGCGTCGGCCTGCGAAGGCGAAGGCGCGGACAGCGCGGCGCGGTCGCACATCGCGCCCATCGCCACCACGATCTTGCGGGGGCCCTCGTACGGATCGCGCGCATGCGCGGCAAGCATGTTGTCGAGCATCACGACGTCGCCGCGGCGCCAGTCGAAGCGCACCGCGCATTCCTCGTAGGCGCGGCCGATGAGGGCCATGGTCTCGTCGCTGATCGGCGAGCCGTCGCCGAAGCAGACATGGCGCGGCATGCGGTCCGCGCCGACCACGCCCAGCAGGTCTTCGCGCGCATCCGGCTCCAGACAGCTCGTGTGGTGCAACTGGACCTGGTTGAAGAACACGCGATCGCCCGTGACCGGGTGCGTGATCACGGCCGGGCAGCGGGTGCGGGTCTGCAGCGTGTCTTCGTCAAGCCAGCGCCAGGCGATGCCGGCGGTCGCCAGCCGGGCCTCGATCTCGGCGCGGCTCTCGGTCTTGAAGAACTCCTGCCAGCTCACGTCGAAGTGCGGCACGAAGGTGCGCACATAGAGCAGTTCCTTGCGCTCGAATTCGGCCACCAGTTCGGCGGGCAGGCGGCGCAGCATCTCGCGGCAATCGACGATCGGCGTGGCGCCGCCCACGGGCGACGGCAGTTCGCAGAAGAACCACTGCTTGCGCGGCCAGCGGTCCAGGTGCGAGCTCTCGTTGTGATACAGGATCATCTGGCGCTCGGGGTACGGCGTGGAGCGGTAGGTCTTCTTGCCGCCCTCCTTCTTCGGCAGGTCGCCGTAGCTGCCGTACAGCTCGGGCTCGATCATTTCGGCGAAGGCCTCGAAGTCCTGCGGCGTCTCCAGGCCGAAGTTGCGCAGCAGGATGCCACCGTGCTGGCGCAGCTTGGCCTCGATGAACTCGCGCTGGTCCCGTGCCCAGGCCACGGGATCGAGGTCGCTGCCCGTGGCCTCGATGACGAGCGGGAACTCGCGCGCCGGCGACAGGAACGACATGCGGATCGGCGAACGCGGCGCGGACGCGGCCACGCCGCGCTCCTTGCCCACGACCTTCTTGAGCATCTGCAGTTTGCCCAGTGCGGGCGTCGGGGAAGACATGGTCTTGGTTTCCAAAGAAGAGGAAATGAAAAAACTCTCCAGCGCGTCGGTCGGCGATGTGGCTACCTGCTGCAGAAGATCGCGCCATGCGGCGGATGCCCGTTCGATCGTCTCGCGCCGATACAGGCTGGTGGCGTAGACCCAATTGACCGTGAGTTCGGTCTCGCCCTCGGTGACGAACACGGCCAGGTCGAACTTCGAGGCGATCGTCGGCGGCGGCACGCTCTCGAGGGTCACGCCCGGGATCTCGAAGCGGCTGGCGGGCATGTTCTGCATCACGAACAGCACCTGCACCAGCGGGTTGTGCTGCTGGCTGCGCGGTACGCCCGACAGCTCGACGATCTGCTCGAACGAGAGGTCCTGGTGCTCGAAGGCCGACAGCGTGCTTTCCTTGACCTGCGCGAGCCATTGCGCGAAGCCCGTGCCGGGCGCCAGGCGCGAGCGCAGCGGCACCACGCCGACAAAAAAGCCGATGAGCGGTTCGAGATCGGGGTGGTTGCGGCCGGCGACGTCGGCACCGACCACCACGTCGTCGCGACCCGACTGCCGGTGCAGCACCAGCAGGAACACGGCCAGCAGCATCGTGTAGAGCGAGGTGCCGTGCTGACGCGCGAGCGCGCCGAGCGCGTCCGACAGCACCTTCGGGATCGCAAGGTTGACGCTGTCGCCCGCCGTCGACGCGACCTTCGGCCGTGTCAGATCAGGCACGAGGGTAGACACGGCCGGCACGCCGTCGAGGTAACCGCGCCAGAACGCAGCCTGCTCGTCGAACATCGCTTCGAGCTTGCGGTGCTGCCAGTCGGCGTAGTCCGCATACTGGATCGCCAGCGGCGGCAGCTGCGCCTCGCGGCCTTCGCGCAGCGCGGTATAGAACGCGATGAAGTCGCGCACGAACACGGCCTCCGACCAGCCGTCGAAGGCGATGTGGTGCACGCACAGCAGCAGCATGTGCTCCTGCGGCGCGAGCTGGAGCATGGAGGCGGCGAACACCGGCCCGTTCGCCAGGTCGAAGACGGTGCGCGCATGCGCGGCGAGCGCCTCTTGCACCGCCGCGGCCTTGCGGTCGTCCGGCAGCGCGGAAAGATCGTGCAGCGCGACGACGAGGCCGCCCCGCGGCGCGATGCGCGCGACCGGATCGCCTTCCTCGTTCTCGGGGAAGCTGGTGCGCAACGCCTCATGCCTTTGCATGATCGCGTCGAGCGTGGCGCGCACCGCATCGATGTGCAGCGCACCGGACAGCCGGAGCGCCGCCGTCACGTTGTAGGCCGAGCGGCTCTGCGCATCGGAGGCAGCGAACAGCCGGTCCACCAGCCACAGGCGCTGCTGCGACGGCGAGAGGCGCATGTCCGCGGTGCGCGCGACCGGCTGCAGCGCGGGCACCTGTCTGCCGGATTGCTGCGCGGCCTGCTGCGTCTCGCGCACATGGCTGGCGAGCGCGCGCAGCATCGGATGCTCGAAGAGCCGGCGCAACGGCAGCGCGACGTCGTAGGCGACGCGCACGCGCGAAGCGACCTGCGCGGCGAGCAGCGAATGGCCGCCGATCTCGAAGAAGTCGTCGTGGCGGCCCACGCGCGGCAGGCCCAGCACTTCGGCCCAGATCGCCGCGAGTTTTTCTTCGACCTCGCCCTCGGGTGCCTCGTAGGCCTGTGCCTGGGCCAGCTCCGGCTCGGGCAAGGCCTTGCGATCCACCTTGCCGTTCGGGTTCAGCGGCAATGCGTCCAGCACCACCAGCGTTCCGGGGACCATGTAGTCCGGCAGGACCTGGCCCAGCCGGTCCTTCAGCGCGGCCACTTCGATGGTCCGATCCGGCTGCGGCGACACATAACCCACCAGCCGCGCACCCGTCGGACCGTCGATGGCCACCACCACGGCTTCGCGCACTTCGGGCTGCGCGAGCAGTTGGGTTTCGATCTCGCCCAGCTCGATGCGGAAGCCCCGCACCTTCACCTGGTGGTCGGTGCGGCCCAGGTATTCGAGCTGGCCGTCGCCGCGCCAGCGCACCATGTCGCCGGTGCGGTAGAGCCGCCCGCCCTCGCCGTCATCGAAGGGGTTGGCGACGAAGCGCTCTGCCGTCAGCTCCGCGCGCGCGAGGTAGCCGCGCGCCAGGCCGACGCCGCCCAGGTACAGCTCGCCCGCCACGCCGGGCGGGGTCGGGTTGAGCGCGCCGTCGAGCACGTGCAGCTGCGTGGCCGCGATGGCGCTGCCGAACCTCGGCTCGCGCTCCACCCGATCGGCCGTCACCCAGACGGTCGCCTCGGTCGGTCCGTACATGTTCCAGAGCTCGATGCCGAGCGCGCGCAGGCTCAGCGCCAGGTCCGGGTGCATCGCTTCACCACCGCACAGGGCCTTGAACCGGGCCGGCAGGCCGTGCGCGCGAAAGTCGGCTTCCAGCAGGCGCCAGCCTGCCGGTGTCGACTGCAGCACGGTCACGCCCTGCTCGCGGATCAGGCGGCCCAGGGCTTCGCCGTCGCGCACGACGCCCCTTGGCGCCATCACGATGCGCGCACCGCACACCAGCGGCAGGTAGAGCTCGAGCGAGGCCATGTCGAAGGACAGCGAGCTCACCGCGACCAGCACGTCGTCCGCCGTCATGCCGGGCCGCTCGCGCATGCTCGCCATCAGGTGGCTCCATGCGTCGTGGCGCACCATCACGCCCTTGGGCTTGCCGGTGGAGCCCGAGGTGTAGATCACGTAGGCGAGGTTCTCGCCATGCAGTTCGACCTGCGGATCGGTGTCGGGGCCGAACTGCGCCGTCGCACCGGGGTCGTCCACCAGCAGCACCGTCGGCTTGTGCGCACCGGAAGCCAGGCGCTCCACCAGCGCCGTCTGGTGGCACTGCGCGAGCAGCAGCCCGATGCCGCTGGCTTCCACCATGAAAGCCAGCCGCTCCACCGGGTATTCCGGGTCCAGCGGCACATAGGCGCCGCCAGCCTTCAGGATGCCGAGCAGGCCCACCATCATGTCGATGGAGCGCTCCACCGCGATGCCCACCTTGGTCTCGGGCTTCACGCCCAGGGCGATCAGGCGATGCGCCAGGCGATTGGCACGCGCATTGAGTTCGCCATAGCTCAGCGTCTGGTCGCCAAAGACCAGCGCCACGGCATCGGGGCGCAGCGCGGCCTGCTGTGCGATCAACTGCGGCACGGGCGTCTCGTTCGGGTGGCGCTGCGGGTTCGTGCCCCAGGCGGCAAGCTGCGCGCGTTCGGCGGTGCCCAGCAGGTCGACATCGCCCACCGCCTGTTCTGGATGGTCCGCCAGCGCCTGCAGCACCGCCAGGTAGTGCCCGGCCATGCGCTCGATGGTCGCGGCATCGAACAGCTCCGCCGCATAGCGCAGGCTCGCATGCACGCGGCCTTCGCCATCCTCGACGGTCTCCAGCGCCAGTTCGAGCTGCGCGGCCTGTCCGCCGAGCGCGTATTCCTCCAGCGCAAGCCCGGGCAGCCCCTTGAGCACGCCGGCGCCGCTGCGCTGGTGGTTGAACAGCACCTGGAACAGCGGGTTGGTGCCAAGGATGCGCTCGGGCTGCAGCGCCTCGACCAGTTGCTCGAACGGCAGGTCCTGGTGCATCTGCGCGCCCAGCGCCGCTTCACGGGTCTGCGCCAGCAGTTGCGAGAGGCTGGCGCGATCGTCCATCGCCACGCGCAGCACCTGGGTGTTGGCGAAGAAGCCGATGACCCCTTCGGTTTCCGGCCGATGCCGGTTGGCGATCGGCACGCCGACGCGCAGGTCCTGCTGCCCGGTGTAGCGGTGCAGCAGCGCCTGGAACCCGGCGAGCAGCGCCATGAACAGCGTCGCGCCTTCGGCATGGGCGCGCTTGTGCAGCGCCTTCACCAGGCTGTCCGGCAGCACCAGGCTGTGCTGCATCGCACCGTAGCGGCCGTCGGTGCGCCGCGGCCGATCGGCCGGCACCTGCAGCACCAGCTGGCCGCGGCCCACATGCGCGGTCCAGTAGGCCAGCTGGCGCTCGCGCTCGCCGGCCTCCAGCCAGTTGCGCTGCCATGCGGCGTAGTCGGCGTACTGGATCGGCAGCGGCTGCAGCGCCGCCGCTCCCTCACCCTGCACACAGGCGCGGTACTGCGCCACGAATTCGTCCATCACGATGCGCAGCGACCAGCCGTCCGACACGATGTGGTGCATCACCAGCACCAGCACATGCGTTTCGGGCGCGAGCCGGATGAGGCCCACGCGCAAGAGCGGCCCCCGCGCCAGATCGAAGGGCGTGTTGGCGATGCGCCGCGCCGCTTCGCTCGCCGCGGCCTGTGCCTTCTCGCGGTCGGCGGCGGCGTCCGCCGCGAGGTCGATCTGCACGAAGTCGAGTTCGCCGTCCTCGCGGACCAGCTGCTCGACCTGCGCATCGGCATCGACCTGGAACACCGTGCGCAGCGATTCGTGGCGCGCCACCAACGCCTCGAAGCTGGCACGCACGGCCGCCACATCCAACGCCCCCGTGAGCTGGAGCGCGCCGCTGATGTGATAGGCCGTGCTCTGCGGGTCCAGTTGCCAGAGGAACCATTGCCTGGCCTGCACATAGGACAGCAGGCGCCGCCGCTCGGGCTGCGCCTTGACGATCGGCAGCCGCGCGAAATCGATCTTCTGTTGCGCCAGCAGGCCCAGGAAGGCCTTCTGCTTGTCGGCTGGGAGGCGGGCAAAGCGCTCCGCGATCTCCTGTTTCTTCGCGTCCATCAATCCTCCAGTGCTTCCAACAGGCTGGCCATCTGGTCCAGCTCCGCCACTTCGTCGTCGTCCGCACCGGCCGACCGCGCATCGCGCACGGCCTCGCCGATGGCCGCCAACGACGGCCGCTCGAAATAGGTGCGCAACGGCAGTTGCACCGCGAACTCGACCTGGGTCTTCGTCTGCACCTGCAGCACGGCCAGCGAATGGCCGCCGATCTCGAAGAAGTTGTCGTGGCGCCCCACGCGCGGCACGCCCAGCACCTCGGCCCAGATCGCAGCCAGCTTCTCTTCCACCTCGCCCTCAGGCGCTTCGTAGGCCTGCTGCTGCGCGAGCTCCGGCTGCGGCAGCGCCTTGCGCTCGACCTTGCCGTTCGGGCTCAGCGGCAGCGCATCCAGCACCATGAAGAGGCTCGGCACCATGTATTCCGGCAGCGTCCGGGCCAGCCTGTCCTTCAGTGCCGCGGTGTCGATTGCCTGGCCCGCATGCGCCGACACGTAGCCAACCAGCCGCGCGCCGGTGGGGCCTTCGCTGGCCACCACCACGGCTTCGCGAACCTCGGGCTGCGCCAGCAGTTGCGCCTCGATCTCCCCCAGCTCGATGCGGAAGCCCCGCACCTTCACCTGGTGGTCGATGCGACCCAGGTATTCCAGCTGGCCTTCGCTGTTCCAGCGCACCAGGTCACCCGTGCGGTACAGCCGACCACCCGCGTCGTCGAACGGATCGGCCACGAAGCGCTCGGCCGTCAGCGCCGCGCGGTCGAGGTAGCCACGCGCCAGGCCTTCGCCGCCGAGGTACAGCTCGCCCATCGCACCCAGAGGCACGGGCTCCATGTCGGCGCCAAGAACGAGCGCCTTGCGATTCCCCACGACGCGACCGATCGGCGCATAGGGCCAGACGCCCCGCTCCTCCACGCCCGCGCTCCAGGCGCAGGGCGTGATCACGCATTCGGTGGGCCCGTAGGCGTTGTGCAGTTGCTCGGGCGCGAAGGCCTCGCAGGCGGCACGAAAGTCGGCCTGGCTCCAGGCTTCGCCGCCGGCGATGCACAGGCGCACGGCCAGCAGCTCGGCCTTCGCATCCAGCGCGGCCTGCGCGATGTGGCGCAGGTAGGCCGGCGCGAAATACAGCACGTTCACGCCGCTGGCACGCGCCAGCGCGAGCAGCTCCTGCGGCGACTGCCGGCCGGCCGCGGCGACCACCACCGCCGCACCCACCGTCCAGGGCGCGAGCCACTGTTCGGCCGAGGCGTCGAAGCTGATCGAAGCGAACTGCAGCAGCCGGTCGCCCGGGCCATAGGCGTAGCGGCGCACGATGCTGCGCATGTGCATCGACAGCGGGCCGTGCGTGACGGCCACGCCCTTGGCGCGCCCGGTGGAGCCCGAGGTGTAGATGACGTAGGCGAGATGGTCGCCGTGCAACGGCACTTCGGGGTTGGTCGCGGGATGGCTGTCGGCTTCGTTGTCAATGCCGTCGAGCGCGATCTGCTGCAGGCCCGGCACCTGTGCCAGCCGCTCGCCGATGCCGGCGTCCGAACGCGTCAGCACCAGCCGCACGCCGCTGTCGGCCACCATGTAGGCCAGCCGCTCGGCCGGGTACTCGGGGTCGAGCGCGACGTAGGCGCCGCCGGCCTTCAGGATCGCCAGCAGCCCGATGAACATCTCGGCGCTGCGCGCCAGCGCGATGCCCACCTTGGCCTCGGGCTTCACGCCCAGCGCGATCAGCCGGTGCGCCAGGCGGTTGGCGCGCGCGTTGACTTCGCGGTAGCTCAGGTGCGTGCCCTGCGACACCAGCGCCACCGCATCCGGGCTCGCCAGCGCCTGGCGTTCCACGAGACGGTGCACCGCGTGCGTGGCCATCGGCGGCGCATCCGCTGCGTCCGGCGCTTCGCCGGCGCCCCACGACAACAGTTCGCGCCTCTCCTCATCGGGCAGCACCTCGATCTCGCAGATCCGCCGCTCGGGTTGCGTCGACAGGGCCTGCACGATCGCCTCGGTGGCCGCATACATGAGCCCGCACACGCGCTCGGGGTCCAGCGCCGCATCGACCTGGGCCGACAGCGCAAAGCCTTCGCCCAGGTCGTCCACCGACAGGTCGAAGGGGTAGTTGGTGCGCTCCTGCCGATCGAGGATCTGCATGCCTTCCCAGGCCGGGGCCTGCGCGGCGTCGTCTCCGGCGGCGCTGTAGCGGTAGTTCAGCAGCGCGGTGAACAGCGGCGTTCTTTCGGGCACGCCGCTGCAGCGCTGCGCCAGCGACAGGCTGGCGTGCTCGTGGTGCATCAGGCCGCTCAGGCTCTGGTGCATCTGGCGCAGGCATTGCGCCACGCTGCGCGGTCCCAGCTTCGAGCGCAGCGGCAGCGTGTTGATGAACATGCCCAGCGCCTGTTCGGCATGGGCGCCTGCCTGCATGCGGCCAAGCAGCACGGTGCCGAACACCACGTCGTCCTTGCCCGTGGTGCGACTGACCACCAGTGCCCAGGCCAGGTGGAACAGCGTCGCCGCGCTCACGCCATGGCGCTGCGCCTGGCGCCGGACCTGCAGCGCCAGTGCGGGCTCGAGCGCGCGCCGCGCCTCGCGAACCTGGGTGCCGTCGCCCTGCACGTCGAGCAGGTTGAAGGGCGCCGTCGGCTCCTGCACATCGCCCAGCATCTTGCGGAAGAAGGCCTCGTGCTCGGCCCGGCCCATGCCGAGCTTCGCCTGCCCCACGAAGCGCCGGAACGGCACCGCCTCGGGCAGCGCCTGTCGCTGCCCCTGCTGGATCAGCGCGATTTCCTTGACGATCAGCTCCAGCGTCGTGTGGTCCACGCCCATGTGGTGCTGCGGGATCTGCAGCAGCCAGCGCGTGTTGGCCGCATCGTGGACCGCCACCGCGCGCAACATCGGTGCCGTGCGCACGTCGATGCGGTAGTGGCCCGGGTCCACGAAGGCGTTGAGGCGGTCCAGCGCGTCCTCGCCCCGTGCCACGTCCAGCCATTGCAGCCTGAGCTCGGCCTGGCGATACACCACCTGCACCGGCTCCTCGAGTTCTTCCCACAGCACGGCCGTGCGCAGGATGTCGTGGCGTGCGATCACCTCATTGAAGCTCGCGATGAAGCGCTCCAGCCGCTCGCGGCTGTCGAAGGCCACGCAGTTCAGCGTGATGTAGGCATCGCCCTCGGCCTGCAGCAGGTGATGGAACAGCATGCCTTCCTGCATCGGCACCAGCGGGTAGATGTCCTGGATGTTGGCCGCGCCGCCCGGCACCGCCGCCTCGATGCGGGCGATCTGCCGTGCGTCGAGATCGACCAGCGTCAGCATCTCCGGCTGGATCGCCTTGCAATCCGCCGGAATGCCGTTGAGTGGCACCACCACTTCGCGGCGCACCGGCTCCACCGCCAGCGCCTCTGCGAAGGCGCCCAGTTCGGGCTGTTGGAACAGCGTGCGCACCTGCGTCGTCCAGCCTTGTGCGCGCATGCGCTCGAGCAGCCGCAGCGCCAGCAGCGAATGACCGCCCAGTTCGAAGAAGTTGTCGTTGCGGCCCACGCGTGCCACACCCAGCACATCGGCCCAGATCGCGGCGAGCGTCTCCTCCACCTCGCCCTCGGGCGCCTCGTAGGCACGTTCGCTCGTGAACTCCGCCATCGGCAATGCCTTGCGGTCCACCTTGCCGTTGGCATTCAGCGGCAGGCCTTCGAGCACCACGATGGCCGAGGGCACCATGTAATCAGGCAGTGCCTGGCCCAGCTTGCTTTTCAGTCCGGCAATGTCGATCGCATGGCCGGCATGCGCCGACACATAGCCCACCAGCCGCGTGCCGGCCGGGCCTTCGTTGGCCACCACCACCGCTTCGCGCACTTCAACTTGTGCCAGCAGTTGCGCCTCGATCTCTCCCAGCTCGATGCGGAAGCCCCGCACCTTCACCTGGTGGTCGATGCGGCCCCGATATTCCAGCTGCCCATCGGCGTTCCAGCGCACGAGGTCACCGGTGCGGTACAGCCGCTCGCCGTCCGGCCCCGCGACGAAGCGCTCCGACGTGAGGCCTGCCCGATGCAGATAACCGCGCGCGAGGCCGGCGCCGAAGACATGCAGTTCCCCGGCCACGCCGATCGGCACCGCATTCATCTGCGCATCGAGCACGCGCAGTCCGAGGTCCGGAATCGCAAGGCCCACAGGACTGCGCTGCTGGCCGATGTCGGCCGCGGTGATCCGGCGGTAGGTCACGTGCACCGTGGTCTCGGTGATGCCGTACATGTTGACCAGGTGCGGGCTTTCGTCGCCGTGGTGCTCGATCCACTGGCGCAGCCGCTGCGGATCGAGCGCCTCGCCGCCGAAGATCACCACGCGCAGCGCCAGCCGCTCCTGGTAGGTCTGCGGCAGGCTGGTCAGTTGGCCGAAGGCCGAAGGCGTCTGGTTGAGCACCGTCACCTGCTGATCGCGCAGCAGTCGCAGGAAGTCCTCGGGCGAGCGGCTGACCCAGAAGGGCACGATGACCAGCCTGCCGCCGGTGCACAGCGCACCGAAGATTTCCCACACCGAGAAATCGAAGGCGTAGGAATGGAACAGGGTCCAGGTGTCATGCCGGCCGAAACGGAACCAGGCATCGGTGGCGGCGAGCAGCCGCGTCACGTTGCGATGGCACAGCTGCGCGCCCTTGGGCCTGCCGGTGGAACCGGAGGTGTAGATCACGTAGGCGAGGTTCTCGCCGTGCAGTGCGACCTGCGGGTCGTGCGCAGGCTGGTCGTCGAGCGCCAGCGTGTCGAGCGACAGCACCTGCAGCCCTTCGGCGCCGGGGATCAGCGCGCCCAGGTGGCTTTGCGTCAGCAGCAGCGTCACGCCGCTGTCGGCCACCATGTAGGCCAGCCGGTCCACCGGGTATTCGGGGTCCAGCGGCACATAGGCACCGCCGGCCTTCAGGATGCCCAGCAGGCCCACCATCATTTCGATGGAGCGCTCCACTGCGATGCCGACCTTGGTCTCGGGCTTCACGCCCAAGGCGATCAGATGGTGCGCCAGGCGATTGGCGCGCGCATTGAGTTCGCCATAGCTCAGCGTCTCGTCGCCGAAAACCAGCGCCACGGCATCGGGCTGCTGCGCAGCCTGCTGCTCGATCAGGCGATGCACCGGCGTCGCACCGGAATGGCTCTGCGGCTTCGAGCCCCACGCTGCGAGCTGTGCGCGTTCGGCGTCGCCCAGCAACGCCACCTCGCACACCGCCTGCCCGGGGCGCGTGGACAGGGCCTCGACGATCCCGTGGACGGCAGTGCGCATGAAATCGCACATGCGCTGCGCATCGACCTGCCGGCTGATCTGCGCGATCAGCACGAATTCGTCGCCGACGTCGTTGATCGACATCGTGAACGGGAAGTTCGTGCGCTCCTTCTCGCTCAGCATCGCGATGCCATGCAGCCCACCGGATTCCGCCGCGCCATCGCGCTGCGGAACATGGCGGTAGTTGAGCAACGCCGAGAACAGCGGCGTGGCGACCGGCAGCGCACTGCAGCGCTGCGCCAGCGCCAGGCTGGCGTGTTCGTGGTGCATCAGCGCGCTCAGGGCAGCGTGCGTCTGGCGCAGGGATTGCGAGACGCTCTGCGCATCCACGCGCACGCGCAGCGGCAGCGTGTTGACGAACATGCCGATGGCCCGTTCGGCATGGGCATCTCCACTCATGCGGCCGAACAGCACGGTGCCGAAGACCACGTCCTGCCGGCCGGTCGTGCGGGCCAGCACCAGGGCCCAGGCCAGGTGGAACAGCGATGCGGCGCTCACGCCGTGACGCTGTGCCTGCCGCCTCAGCTTTTGCGCGAAGCCGCTGTCCAGCGACAGCCGGACTTCGTCAATCGCGTCGCCGTTGCCCTGCACGTCGAGCAGATCGAAGGGTGCCGTCGGCTCCTGCACGTCGCCCAGCATCTGGCGGAAGAAGGCCTCGTGCTCGGCCTGGCTCACGCCCAGCCTGGCCTGCGCCACGAAGCGACGGAAGGGCACGGGTTCGGGCAGCGCATGCGCCTGGCCTTGCTGGATCTGCGCGATTTCCTCGCCGATCATCCGCAGCGTGGTGTTGTCGTCGATCAGGTGATGGCTGAGCACCTGCAGCAGCCAGCGCCCATTGGGCACATCGCGAACCGCGGTCGCCTTGAGCATCGGCGCCTTGCGCACGTCGATGCGATGGTGGTCCGGCCCCGCGAAGGCGTTGAGTCGGCCCAGCGCGTCGAGTCCCTGCGAGTCTTCGGGAATATCCAGCCATTGCAGCGCCAGTTCGGCCTGGCGGTAGACGACCTGCACCGGCTCGTCGAGTTCTTCCCACAGCACGGCTGTGCGCAGGATGTCGTGGCGCGCGATCACTTCGTTGAAGCTCGCGATGAAACGCTCCAGCCGCTCGCGGCTGTCGAAGCCCATTCCATGCTCGGTGACGTACGCATCGCCCTCGGCCTGCAGCAGGTGATGGAACAGCATGCCTTCCTGCATCGGCACCAGCGGGTAGATGTCCTGGATGTTGGCCGCGCCGCCCGGCACCGCCGCCTCGATGCGGGCGATCTGCCGTGCGTCGAGATCGACCAGCGTGAGCATCTCCGGCTGGATCGCCTTGCAATCCGCAGGAATGCCGTTGAGTGGCACCACCACTTCGCGGCGCAACGGCTCCACCGCCAGCGCCTCTGCAAAGGCGCCCAGCTCGGGCTGCTGGAACAGCGTGCGCACCTGCGTCGTCCAGCCTTGTGCGCGCATGCGCTCCAGCAGGCGCAACGCCAGCAGCGAATGGCCGCCCAGTTCGAAGAAGTTGTCGTTGCGGCCCACGCGCGCCACGCCCAGCACATCGGCCCAGATCGCGGCCAGCTTCTCTTCGACCTCGCCTTCGGGCGCCTCGTAGGCTCGCTCGCTTGTGAACTCCGCCGCTGGCAATGCCTTGCGGTCCACCTTGCCGTTGGCATTCAGCGGCAGGCCTTCGAGCACCACGATGGCCGACGGGACCATGTAATCAGGCAGCGCCTGGCCCAGCTTGGCTTTCAAGTCGGCGATGTCGATGACCTGGCCGGCATGCGCCGACACATAGCCCACCAGCCGCGTGCCGGCCGGGCCTTCGTTGGCCACCACCACCGCTTCGCGCACTTCCACTTGTGCCAGCAGTTGCGCCTCGATCTCTCCCAGCTCGATGCGGAAGCCCCGCACCTTCACCTGGTGGTCGATGCGACCCAGGTACTCCAGTTGTCCTTCCGAGTTCCAGCGCACCAGGTCGCCCGTGCGGTACAGCCGGCCGCCCCGCTCGTCGAACGGATCGGCCACGAAGCGCTCGGCCGTCAGCCCCGCGCGATCGAGGTAGCCGCGCCCCAGGCCGACACCGCCCAGGTACAGCTCGCCGGCCACGCCCTCGGGCACGAGGCCCAGTGCGGCATCGAGCACGCAGGTCTTGAGGCCATCGATGGGACGGCCGATCGGCACCTGGCTGCGGCCGTCCGCACGGCACTGCCAGTGCGTCACGTCGATCGCCGCCTCGGTCGGGCCGTAGAGGTTGTACAGGCGCGCACGCGGCAGCCGCTGGAACACCGCGTTCTGCGCTTCGGCCGGCAGGGCCTCACCGCTGCAGACGATGCGTTCCAGGCTCTCGCAGGCCTCGACGCCTTCGTGCGCCAGGAAGGCCAGCAGCATCGACGGCACGAAGTGCAGCGTGCTGATGCGGTGCTCGCGAATCAGCGCCACCAGCCGCGACGGATCGCGGTGGTCGCCCGGATTGGCGAGCACCAGGCGCGCGCCGGTCATCAGCGGCCAGAAGAACTCCCACACCGAGACGTCGAAGCTGAACGGCGTCTTCTGCAGCACGGTGTCGGTGCCGTCCAGGCCATAGGCCGCCTGCATCCAGGCCAGCCGGTTGTGCAGCGCACGGTGCCGGTTGGCTGCGCCCTTGGGGCGGCCGGTGGAACCGGAGGTGTAGATGACGTAGGCGAGGTTCTCGCCGTGCAGCGCGACCTGTGGGTCGTGCGCAGGCTGGGCGTCGAGCGCCAGCGTGTCGAGCGACAGCACCTGGAGCCCTTCGAGGCCGGGCACGCTCAGGTGGCTTTGCGTGAGCAGCAGCGCCACACCGCTGTCGGCCACCATGTAGGCCAACCGCTCGGTCGGGTACTCCGGGTCCAGCGGCACATAGGCGCCGCCGGCTTTCAGGATGGCCAGCAGGCCCACGACCATCTCGATGGAGCGCTCCACCGCGATGCCGACCTTGGTCTCGGGCTTCACGCCCAGCGCGATCAGATGGTGGGCCAGGCGGTTCGCTCTTGCATTGAGTTCGCCGTAGCTCAGCGTCTGCTCTCCGAAAACCAGTGCCTCGGCATCGGGATGCCGCGACACCTGCTGCTCGATCAGGCGATGCACCGGCGTCGCATCGGGATGGCTTTGCGGGTTCGTGCCCCACGCCGCGAGTTGTGCGCGCTCGGCTTCGCCCAGCAACACCACCTCGCCGATTGCCTGTTCCGGACGGTCCGCCAGGGCCTGCAGCACGGCCAGGTAGTGCGTCGCCATGCGCGCGATGGTCGAGGCATCGAACAGCTCCGCCGCGTAGCTGAACTTCGCATGCAACCGGCCATCGGGGCTTTCGTCGGTGAGCAGCATCAGTTCGAACTGCGCGGCCTGGGGACCCAGGTCATAGGGTTCGAGCGTGAGGCCCGAAAGGCCCTTCAACCCCGAGAAATCGCTGCGCTGGTGGTTGAACATCACCTGGAACAGCGGATGAACGCCGGCGATGCGCTCGGGCTGCAGGGCCTCGACCAATTGCTCGAACGGCAGGTCCTGGTGCATCTGCGCGCCCAGCGACGCTTCGCGGGCCTGTGCCAGCAGTTGCAACAGGCTGGTGCGCTCGTCCGCCACGCTGCGCAGCACCTGGGTGTTGACGAAGAAGCCGATGACGCTCTCGGTCTCCACGCGGTGGCGGTTCGCGATCGGCACGCCCACGCGGATGTCTTCCTGGCCGCTGTAGCGGCCGAGCAGCGCCTGGAAGCCGGCCAGCAGCACCATGAACAGCGTGGCGCCCTGGGCCTGCGCCTGCTTCTGCAGACCCTGGACCAGCGACGCGGGCAGCTCGACCCGATGGGCGACGGCGGTGTAGCGGGCATCGGCCTTGCGCAGCCGGGCCAGCGGCAACTGCAGCACCGGCTGCGTCTCGCCGAGCTGCGTCTTCCAGTAGGCGAGCTGGCGGTCCTGTTCGCCGGCCTCCAGCCAGTGCCGTTGCCACACCGCGTAGTCGGCGTACTGGATCGGCAATGGCGCCAGCGCCGGCGCCTCGCCCCGCACGCGGGCGCGGTACTGCGCCACGAACTCGTCCACGATGATCTGCAGCGACCAGCCGTCCGACACGATGTGGTGCATCACCAGCATGAGCACATGCGTTTCGGGTGCGAGACGGATCAAGCCCACGCGCAGGAGCGGGCCCTGCGTCAGGTCGAAGGGCGTGCCGCCGATGCGCTGCGCCGCTTCGCGGGCCATCGCCTCGCGTTGCCCGGCATCCGCCTGGCTCAGGTCCATCAGCGAGAAGTCGAACGCGCCGTCCTCGCCGATCACCTGTTCGGCGAGGCCGTCGGCGTCGGCGCGGAATACCGTGCGCAGCGACTCATGGCGCGCCACCAGCGCTTCGAAGCTCGCGCGCACCGCGTCCACGTCCAGCGCACCGGTGAGCGTCAGCGCATCGCTGATGTGATAGGCCGTGCTCGTCGGGTCGAGCTGCCACAGGAACCACTGGCGCAGCTGTGCATAGGACACGTGGCAGCGGCCCGGGGTCTCGCTCTCGCGCGCGAGGATCGGAAACTGGTCGAGCGTCAGCCCCTTCGAACGGATCCCCTGGTACACGACACGACGCTGTTCGGTGGGCAACCGGGAGAAGCGCTCTGCAATGCGACGGGTCGCGGTTGTTTCCATCAAACAGCCTCCATGCTGTCAAGCAGTGAATCGATTTCCGAAAGCGCCTGGTCGGTGGCGCCCTCCTGGAGCGTGCCCGCCAGCAGCGCCGCCTGCGCGGCCAGCGTCGGGTGCTGGAAAACGTCGCGGATCGTGAGCTGGCCGCGCGCCAGACCCTGCACTCGGGCCACGAACTGCGCGACCAGCAGCGAATGGCCGCCGAGCTCGAAGAAGTTGTCGTGCCGGCCCACGCGCTCGGCGCCCAGCACCTCGGCCCAGGCTGCGGCGAGCTTCTCTTCCGCCTCGCCTTCGGGCGCCTCGTAGGCACGTTCGCTCGTGAACTCCGCCGCCGGCAATGCCTTGCGGTCCACCTTGCCGTTGGCGTTCAGCGGCAGGCCGTCGAGCACCACCCACGCCGCCGGCACCATGTAGTCGGGCAGTGCCGTGCCCAACCTGCTTTTCAGTTCGGCGACATCGATCGCCTGGCCAGCCTGCGCCGACACATAGCCCACCAGCCGCGTGCCGGCCGGGCCTTCGTTGGCCACCACCACCGCTTCGCGCACCTCGGGCTGCGCCAGAAGTTGCGCCTCGATCTCCCCCAGCTCGATGCGGAAGCCCCGCACCTTCACCTGATGGTCGATGCGCCCCAGGTACTCCAGCTGGCCTTCATTGTTCCAGCGCACCAGGTCGCCCGTGCGGTACAGCCGCTCCCCATGGTTCGCCGCCACGAAGCGCTCGGCCGTCAGGCCCGCGCGGTTCAGGTAACCCCGTGCCAGGCCTTCGCCCGACACATGCAGTTCGCCGGCCACGCCGATCGGCACCGGGCTCAACTGCGCATCGAGCACGCGCAGGCCCAGGTCGGGAATTGCAACGCCGACGGGACTGCGTTGCCGGCCGATATCGGCCGCGGTGATCCGGCGCCAGGTCACGTGCACCGTCGTCTCGGTGATGCCGTACATGTTGACCAGTTGCGGATGCTGGTCGCCATGGTGTTCGATCCAGGTCCGCAACCTTTGCGGCTCCAGCGCCTCGCCGCCGAAGATCACCGTGCGCAGCGCGAGGCCGCCTTCATGGGCCTGCGGCAGGCTCGTGAGCTGGCCGAAGGCCGAAGGCGTCTGGTTGAGCACGGTCACCTGCTCTTCGCGCAGCAGGCGCAGGAAGTCCCCGGGCGAACGGCTGGCCCAGAAGGGCACGATGACCAGCTTGCCGCCGGTGCACAGCGCACCGAAGATTTCCCACACGGAGAAGTCGAAGGCATAGGAGTGGAACATCGTCCACACGTCCTGGAGTCCGAAGTGGAACCACGGCTCGGTCGCATCGAGCAGCCGCGTCACGTTGCGATGGCACAGTTGCGCGCCCTTGGGCCGGCCGGTGGAACCGGAGGTGTAGATGACGTAGGCGAGGTTGTCGCCGCTCAACGCGACCTGCGGGTCGGCGTCGGATTCGCTGCCCGTGTCCAGCGTGTCGAGCGCGAGCACCTGCAATGCCTCGATGCCGGGCACGTCCAGGTGGCCCTGCGTGAGCAAGAGCTCGATGCCGCTGTCGGCGACCATGTAGGCCAGCCGGTCCGCCGGGTACTCCGGATCCAGCGGCACGTAGGCACCGCCGGCCTTCAGGATCGCAAGGATCCCCACCACCATCGCAACCGAACGCTCCACCGCGATGCCCACCTTGGCTTCGGGCTTCACACCCAGCTTGATCAGGCGATGCGCCAGGCGGTTCGCGCGTGCGTTGAGCTCGCCGTAGCTGAGCGTCTCGCCATCGAACGCCAGCGCGGGCGCCTGTGGCCGCACCCTGGCTTGCCGTTCGATCCGGCGGTGCAGCGGTCCCGTGTCCGTTGCGCGCGGCGCATGTTCGCTCCACGCCGCGAGCTGCGCCTGCTCGGCCTGGCCCAGCAGCATCACGTCGCCCACGGCTTGCTCCGGCGCATCCGCCAGCGCCTGGAGCACCGCGAGGTAGTGCCCAGCCATGCGTTCCATCGTCTCTGCGTCGAACAGCTCGGCCGCATAGCGCAAGCTCGCCTGCACCCGGCCGTCCATGTCCTCGCTGGTGTCCAGCGCCAGTTCGAACTGGGCGGCCTGCGCTTCCAGTTCGTAATCCGTCAGCGTGAGGCCGGGCAGGCTTTGCAGCGCGCGAAAGTCGCCGCGCTGGTGGTTGAACATCACCTGGAACAGCGGGCTCGTGCTGAGGCTGCGCTCGGGTTGCAACGCTTCGACAAGCTGCTCGAACGGCAGGTCCTGGTGCGCCTGCGCGCCCAACGCCGCATCGCGGGCCAGCGCCAGCACCTGCAACAGCGTCGCGCGGCCGTCCACCACGCCGCGCAGCACCTGCGTGTTGACGAAGAAGCCGATGACGCCTTCGACCTCCGCCCGATGGCGGTTGGCCACCGGCACGCCCAGGCGGATGTCCGACTGGCCCGTGTAGCGACTGAGCAGCACCTGGAAGCCCGCGAGCAGCGCCATGAACAGCGTCGCGCCCTGGCCCTGCGCGCGCCGGTGCAGCGCCTTGACGAGCGCGTCAGGCAACGCAAAGCCGTGGCGCACGGCGCTGTAGCGCCCATCCGCGCGCCGCGCATGGTCGGTGGGCAGTTGCAGCACAGGCTGCTCGGTGCCCACATGCGCGGTCCAGTACGCGAGCTGCCGTTCCTTCTCGCCGGCTTCGAGCCAGACGCGCTGCCAGGCCGCGTAATCCGCGTACTGGAGCGGCAGGGGCTGCAGCTCGGGCGCATGGCCCAGGACGCGTGCGCGGTAGCACGCCACGAACTCGTCCACGATGATCTGCATCGACCAGCCATCGGACACGATGTGGTGCATCACGACGACCAGCACATGCTTCTCGGCCGCCAGGCGGATCAGGCCGACGCGCAGCAGCGGGCCCTCGCCCAGGTCGAAGGGCGTGTCGCTGAGGCGGCGCGCCTCTTGCCTGGCGCGGGCCTCGCGCTTCCCGTCTTCGGCAACGTTGCCCAGATCGACCAGCGAGAAATCGATGCCACCGGTTTCACGGATCACCTGCGCGGCCATGCCCGAGGCATCGGCACGGAACACCGTGCGCAACGACTCGTGGCGCTGCACCAGTTCATGCAGGCTTGCGCGCACCGCGTTCGTGTCCAGTGCACCGGCGAGCCGCAGCGCGCCGCTGACGTGGTAGGCCGTGCTCTCCGGATCGAGCTGCCACAGGAACCATTGGCGCGCCTGCGCATGGGACAGCGCGAGACCGCCCGCGCGCTGCGATGCCGGCAGCGCCGGGATCGAGGGAACGTCCGCGGCATCGTCGCCGCGGATCGCACGGGCGATCGACGCCAAGCCCTGGTGTTCGAACACCTGGCGCGGGCTCATCCGAATGCCGTGCCGGTGGGCGCGGGCGACCACCTTCAGGCTGAGAATCGAGTCGCCGCCGAGTTCGAAGAAGTTGTCGTTGCGTCCCACGCGCGCCACACCCAGCACCTCGGCCCAGATGGCCGCGAGCGCCTGCTCCACCTCGCCCTGGGGCGCTTCGTAGGCTCGCTCGCTCGTGAACTCCGCGCGCGGCAGCGCCTTGCGGTCCACCTTGCCGTTGGCATTCAGCGGCAGGCGCTCCAGCACCATCACCACGCCGGGCACCATGTAGTCGGGCAGCACCGAGCCAAGCCGGCCACGCAGCGCGGTCACGTCGATCACCTGGCCCGCATGCGCCGAGACATAGCCCACGAGCCGCGCGCCCGAGGGACCTTCGTCGGCCACAACCACCGCTTCACGCACCTCGGGCTGCGCCAGCAACTGCGCCTCGATCTCGCCCAGCTCGATGCGGAAGCCCCGCACCTTCACTTGGTGGTCGATGCGACCCAGATACTCGATCTGGCCTTCCGCATTCCAGCGCACGAGGTCCCCCGTGCGATACAGCCGCTGGCCGTTGTTCGTGGCCACGAAGCGCTCGGACGTCAGGCCGGCGCGGTTCAGATAGCCCCGCGCGAGGTTGATCCCGCCCAGGTACAGCTCGCCCGCCACACCCGCGGGCACTTCATTCAGCTGCGCATCGAGCACATGCGCCTGCGTGTCGCTGATGGGCCGTCCGATCGGCACCTGGCTCAGCCCGTCGTCGCGGCAGGTCCACTGCGTGACGTGGATGGTGGTCTCGGTCGGACCGTACAGGTTCTGCAGCGAAGCGCCTTTCAGGCGCTGCAGGGCTTCGCGCTGCGTGGCCGCGGGCATGGCCTCGCCGCCGCAGATGATGTAGCGCAGCCGCGTGGTGGCCTCGATGCCCTCGTGCGCAAGAAAGGCCTGCAGCATCGAGGGTACGAAGTTCAGCGTGGTGATCTGGTGGCGCTGGATCAACTGCACCAGCCGCTCCGGATCGCGGTGGTCGCCGGGGTTGGCGATGACCAGCCGCACACCGGTGGTCAGGGGCCAGAACATCTCCCAGCACGAGACGTCGAAGCCGAACGGCGCCTTGTGCAGCACGGTGTCGACCTCGGTGAGGCGGTAGGTCTCCTGCATCCAGGCCATGCAGCTGTAGAGGGCGTCGTGGCGGATCGCCGCGCCCTTGGGCTTGCCGGTGGAGCCGGAGGTGTAGATGACGTAGGCCAGGTGTTCGCCGTACAGCGCGACCTCGGGGTCGGCTGCGGATTCGGCATTGACGTCCAGGGTGTCGAGTTCGAGAACTCGCAGTGCGTCACCGGCGGGCAGCAGGGGACGCAGGTGGTGCTGGGTCAGCAGCAACGACAGCCCGCTGTCGGCCACCATGTAGGCCAGCCGATCGGCGGGGTACTCGGGGTCCAGCGGCACATAGGCGCCGCCGGCCTTCAGGATCGCGAGGATGCCCACCATCATTTCGACCGAGCGGTCGACCGCGATGCCCACGAGGGTCTCGGGCTTCACGCCCAGCGAGATCAAGTGGTGCGCGAGACGGTTGGCCCGCGCATTGAGTGCACCGTAGCTCAGCGCTTCATCGCCGAACAGCAGCGCGGTCGCATCCGGCGTTTGCCGCGCGTGCTGCTCGATCTGCCGGTGCACCGGCTGCGCGCCCTCGTGCCTGCGCGTGTTCTCGCTCCACGACGCAAGCTGCGCGCGCTCGGTCTTGTCGAGCAGCGCGACATCGCTCACCGCCCGCCGCGGCTCATTTGCCAGCGCCTGCAGCACCGCCAGGTAGTGCCCCGCCATGCGCTCGATGGTCTGCACGTCGAACAGCTCCGACGCATAGAGGATGGTCGCGTCGACCCGGCCGTCCTCGAGTTCGAGCGTCTGCAAGGTCAGCTCGAACTGCGCGGCCTCCTCCTCGAAGTCCAGCCGCTCCACGGCAACGCCTGGCCACTCGGCCAGCGAGCGATGGTCGCGGCGCAGGTGGTTGAACATCACCTGGAACAGCGGATTGGCGCTCAGGCTGCGCTCGGGTTGCAGCGCGCCGACCAGTTGCTCGAAAGGCAGGTCCTGGTGCGTCTGCGCGCCGATGGCGGCGTCGCGGGTCTGCACCAGCAGCTCGGCCAACGTCATGCGTGCGTCGATCTGCGAGCGCAGCACCTGGGTGTTGACGAAAAAGCCGACGACGCCCGCCGTTTCGGTGCGGTTGCGGTTGGCAATGGGCACGCCGACGCGCACATCCGTCTGCGCCGTGTGGCGGAACAGCAGCGCGTTGAAGCCGGCGAGCAGCGCCATGAACAGCGTCGCGCCCTGCCCTTGCGCCTGCTGCCGCAACCGCTCGATGGTGTCGGCGGGCAGCGCGAAAGTGTGATGCGCCGCGCGATAGCGGCCATCGGCCTTGCGCGGGTGATCGGTGTGCAGCGAGATCACCGGCTGCTCCGTTCCCAGGTGACCACGCCACCAGCCGAGCTGGCGCTCGCCCTCGCCCTCGGCCAGCCACTGGCTCTGCCATAGCGCGTAGTCGGCGTACTGGATCGGCAGCCCGGCATGCACCGGCGCCTGGCCCTGCACGCGCGCCGCGTACTGCACGGCCAGCTCGTCGAGGATCAACTGGACCGACCAGCCGTCCGACACGATGTGGTGCATCACGACCAGCAGCCGATGGCTTTGCGCGCCGGTGCGCAGCAGCACGGCGCGCATCAGCGGGCCGCGCGTGAGGTCGAAGGGCTCGGTGCGGATGCGCCGCACCTCCTGCTGGATCGCCGCACCGCGCGCCTCACCATCCAGCGCAGCCAGGTCGATGCAGGACAGCGCGACGTCGGCCGTCTCCTGGACGACCTGTTCCACCTCACCGTCGCCGGCCTCGTGGAAGACGGTGCGCAGCGATTCGTGGCGATCGACCAGCGCCTGCACGCTGGCGCGCAGCGCCAGGACGTCGAGATCGCCATCGAGCACGAGGCCGCCGCTCAGGTGATAGGCGGTGCCCGCCGGGTCCAGCTTCCAGAGAAACCACTGCCGTTGCTGCGCGAAGGACAAGGCGATGCGCTCGCCCGCCGGTCGTCGTGGAATCGAGGACCGCTCGGCGCGATCGGCGCCGACCGCGCCGCGCAATCGCTGCGCCAGCTTGGCGCGCTGTTCCGCCGTCAGGTTGGCGCGGCGCGTGGAAATGTCTTGGATGTCAGACATGGATTTTTCAGACGGTTGCAGGCGAGCGATCGGGTTCGGCATCGGTCGGAACATCAGCCTCGATTTCCTCGATCAGCCGGGTCTCGACCAAGATCGCAAGGTCGCGGATGGTGGGTGCCTTGAAGAAGGCGGCCGGATGCAGTTCGACCTCGTACGCCTTGCGGGCGCGTGCCAGGATCTGGATCGCGAGCAGCGAATCACCGCCCAGCTCGAACAGGTTGTCATCGATGCCGACGCTGGCGATGCCCAGCATGTCCTGCCAGATGCCTGCGAGCAGCTTCTCCAGTTCGCCATCGGGCGCGACGAAGGGGGTGTCGAGTGCGGGGCGCGGATGATCGCGGCGCTTCTTCTTCGCGACCGGGCCGGTCTCCAGCAGTTCGAGCATGCCGTTGTCGAGCTCGCCCAGGCGCTGGTTCAGGTCGGTGGTGGAGATCACGACCTGCGCGAACGCCGGGCCGTTGACGATGCGCTCCATCGCCCGCGCGCCCTCGGGACCGTCCATGCCGATGCCGTCGGGCAGCACGCGGCCTGCCGCCATGCCGAGGTCGCGCCAGGCATCCCAGTTGACCGAGATGACCGGGTGCTTCGCATGGCGCTGCCACTGCGCAGCCAGGGCATCGAGGTAGGCGTTCGCGGCGGCGTAGTCGCTCATGCCCAGGCCGCCGGCCATGGCCGAGATCGACGAGCACAGCAGCACGAAATCGAGCGGCTCGCCCTGCAGGGCGTCGAGCAAGAAGCGGGTGCCCTGCAGCTTGGGCGCGAAGACTTCGTCAATCGCGGCACGGGTGCGGTTCGCGATCATTCCGCTGTTCGCGTGACCGGCCGCGTGCACAACACCCTGCACCATGCCAAAGCGCGCGCGGGCCTGTGCAGCGGCCGCTTGCATCGAAGTCGCATCGGCCACGTCGGCGGCAACGACGAGCACTTCGCCGCCCAGGTTTTCGAGTTCGATCAGTTGCGCGAGCCTGCTCCGCAGCGCCTGGGGTTGCGCTTCGTCCGCGGCGAGGGCTTCCCACTGGCTGCGTTTGGGTAGCGGGGTGCGCCCCAGCAGCACCAGCCGCGCCTGCCACGCCTGAGCCAGGTGCCGCGCGACCGCGAGCCCCACGCCGCCGAGGCCGCCGGTGATCAGGTACACGCCCTTGGAGCGCAGGCGCTGTTGCGGTGCGGACCCGGTCGGCAGCGGCGCGTAAGTCTTGACCCAGCGATGCGGGCCACGATAGGCCACGAGCGATTCGTCGTGCGGCACCTGCGCCGGTGCGGCGAGCTGCCGTGCGAGCCAGGCCTCGGCGGCGCTGCCCGGCACGGGCAACACGATGTCTGTCACCCGGCAAGCGATGTGCGGGTATTCCTGCGCGATCACCTTGCAGAGGCTGAACAGTGTCGCCTTCTCGGGACACAGCGCCTCGAGGCCGGAGACATCCTCCATCTGGTTCGCGACGACTTCGATCGAGAGCTTGCGCGCACGCCCGCCAGAGGTGCTGTCGATGGCCTGGGCCAGCGCCAGCAGGCTGAAGTAGCCGCGCTCCATGGCCTGCCCGGATTGCGACGGCGACAGCGGCTGCTCATCCACGCTCCACAGGTGAAAGACCCTGGCGACCGGCCCGGACTCGGCCTGCACCTTGCGCAGCAGCAGTTCGTGGTCGGCTCGCTCGCCGGGACGAACGATGAAATGATGGGGATCTGTTTCTGCGTAGCCACTGCCTGGCGCCACGCGAACCACCGCATGTCCAGGCGCATTGGCCTCCAGTTGACGGATCAACGCATCCGTCAGCCCGCGCTCTTCCGCGAACACCAGTGTGCAGCCCTCGGCCGGCGCAGGCGTCGACGACGCATTCGCGGGCTCGGTGCGCTGCCAGACCGGCACGTGGAATGCATCGCTGCCCGTACGCACGGACGATGCCGGCGCTTCGCTGCCCGGCTCAGGCATGTCCGTCCAGTACGACTGGCGCTGGAACGGATAGGTCGGCAGCGGCACCCGGCGCTCTTGCCGCCCGGGATGGCACGCGGCCCAATCGATGTCGACACCCGCGCACCAGAGCTGGCCGATCACGCTCGCCATCTGGCGTTCGTTCTGCGCCTGCTTCTGCGGATGGGCCTGGCTCGACAGGATGGCCGCCGCCGAATCGGCCAGCGGATGCTGTCGCGCGAGGCCGGCCAGCGTCTCGCCGGGACCGACTTCCAGCAGCACGCGGCCCTTGGCGCGCAGCAGCTCCGCCACGCCATCCGCGAAGCGCACCGTGCCGCGCAGGTGCTGGCCCCAGTAGGCCGGATCGACCGCCTGCTGCGCCGTGATGGGCTTGCCGGTGACGTTGGAGATGAAGGGAATGCGCGGCGCGGACCGCGGCACGGAAGCCACCACCTGCTGCAGTTCGGCCACGATGGACTCGGTCATCGCCGAGTGGGAGGCGATCGAGACCAGCAGGCGGCGCGGCATCAGCCCGCGCGCGAACAGCTGCTGCTCGGCGGCCTCGATGGCGGCCATCGGGCCGGCGAGCACGCACAGCTGCTCGCCATTGATCGCCGCGATGTCGCAGCCGGAGACCAGGAATGGTGCGAGTTCGGCTTCCGACAGCGCGATGGCGGTCATCGCACCCGGCGACATCGACTGCATCAGCCGGCCGCGCGTGGCCACGATGCGCAGCGCATCTTCCAGGCTGAACACGCCGGCCAGGCACGCGGCGACGTACTCTCCCAGGCTATGGCCCAGCATCACGGCGGGCTGCACGCCGCGCGACATCCACAGGCGCGCCATCGCGTACTCGACGATGAACAGCACCGGCTGCGTGTATTCGATGCGACCGAGCTTTTCATCGGCAGCGGCCTCGCCGCCGGCGGCCGGGTAGAGCAATTGCCGCAGGTCCATGCCCATCGCATCGCGCAGCGCGTCGCAGCAGCGATCGATCTCCTGACGAAACACCGGATGGTCGCGGTACAGCGCGAGCCCCATGTTCGCGTGCTGCGTACCGCCGCCCGGGAGCAGGAACGCGACCTCGGGCGCGGAGGCGGGAACGCCGCTCGCCTGGTCGAAGTCGCTCTCGGGCGCGCGCAGCGCCTGCACGGCGGTCGCCAACTCGTCGGCGACAACCGCGCCGCGAACCGCCAGCGCACGCCGGCCGGTTTGCAGCGTCTGCGCGACATCGGCGAGCGAGGTGCTGGACCCTGCTTCTTCGAGATGGCTGGCGAGGCGTTGCGCGGCTTGCTGCAGGGCGCCGGTGTTGCGAGCCGAGAGCGGCAGGACCTGCCAGCTCGGTGCCTTTGCCTGCGTGGACGGACGGGCCACCGGCGCTTCTTCGAGCACCACATGCACATTGGTCCCTCCGATGCCGAACGAGCTCACGCCCGCGCGGCGCGGCGTGCGGCCTTCGGGCCAGGGCTGGCGCTGCGCGTTGACGTAGAACGGACTGCTCGCGAAATCGATCTGCGGGTTGGGCTTCGTGAAGTGCAGGCTGGGCGGCAGTACGCCGTGCTTGAGCGCCATCGTGGCCTTGATGAGCCCCGCCACGCCGGCCGCCGCATCGAGGTGGCCGATGTTGGTCTTCACCGAACCGACGGCACAGAAGCCGCGCCGCTCGGTGTCGGCACGAAACGCCTGCGTGAGCGCCGCGATCTCGATCGGGTCGCCCAGCGTGGTGCCCGTGCCGTGCGCCTCGATGTAGCCGATGGTGTCCGCCGATACGCCTGCGATCAGCTGTGCCGCGCGGATGACCTCGGCCTGCCCGTCGATGCTGGGCGCAGTGAAGCCGACCTTGGCGGAGCCGTCGTTGTTGGCCGCGGTGCCCTTGATGACAGCGTGGATGGTGTCGCCGTCGCGTAGCGCTTCATCGAGGCGTTTGAGCGCGACGACGCCGGCGCCGCTGCCGATCACCGTGCCGGCCGCATCGGCGTCGAAGGCGCGGCAATGGCCGTCGGGCGAGAGGATCGCGCCGGCCTGGTAGCGGTAGCCGCCCTCTTGCAGCAGGTTGAGCCACACGCCGCCGGCCAGGGCCATGTCGCAGTCGTGGCTCAGGAGCGCCTGGCAGGCGGTGTGCACGGCGGTGAGCGACGTGGAGCAGGCGGTCTGCACGCTCACGGCGGGGCCGCGCAGGTTCAGCTTGTAGGCCACGCGCGTGCAGAGCGAACCGCCGGAGTTGCCGCTCATGAGGCCCAGCAGGTCGGCGATGCCGGTGTGCGCGCCGAGGCCGAAGGACGGCAGCAGGTTGCGGATCAGGTAGACGTTGGCACCCTCGCCCGCATAGACGCCGACCTTGCCCGGCCAGCGCTCGGGGTCGCAGCCGGCGTGTTCGAGCGCCGCCGAGGCGCATTCGAGAAAGACACGCTGCTGCGGGTCGAGGTTCTCGGCTTCGCGCGGCGTGTAGCCGAAGAAGCCGGCATCGAACTGGTCGAAGCCTTCGAACATCACGCCGGCCTTCACGTAGTCGGGGTCGTCCAGCAGGCTTTGCGGTACGCCGCGCTCGCGCAACTGCTCGTCGGTGAAGCGCGACACCGACTCCACGCCGCCCTGGATGTTGCGCCAGAAGGCGTCCACGTCGTCGGCACCAGGGAAGCGCCCCGACAGGCCGACGATGGCGATCTCGAGGCCGGTGGGTTCGGCGGATTCGTTGAAGGGGGTGGTCATCAATTGACTCTCTCTGCCACTTTGCGGCGTTGAAGCATGGCGGCGCGCTGGCGCAGCGCGCGGTCGTCGGCGGCGGCAGCCGATGCGGACACGGCCTGGGCCCCGCCCTGCTCGATCCACTGGGCCAGCGACTCGACGGTGGGGTACTTGAAGAGATTGACCAGCGGCAACGCAACCTGCAGCCGGTCTTCCAGCAACCGATGCGCGCGAATCAGGAGCAGCGAGTGCCCGCCGAGGTCGAAGAAGTTGTCGTGCAGGCCGACCTGCTCGACCTGCAGCACCTCGGACCAGATGGCCTCGAGCGTGCGGGCAACATGGCCTTGCGGTGCTTCGTAGGTGACAGCGCGGCCCAGGCCTTCGGGCTCGGGCAGCGCCTTGCGCTCGACCTTGCCGTTGGCATTCAGCGGCAGGGTCTCCAGCACCACGATAGCCCTTGGAACCATGTAGTCCGGCAGCGTCTGGCCGAGGCTTTCGCGCAGGGCGGCCGCGTCGACGGACTGGCCCGCATGCGGCGCGACATAGGCCACGAGCGATGCGCCCGCGGCGCCCTGCTTCGCCACGACAACGGCTTCGCGAAGGGTCGGCTGCGCGAGGAGTTGCGCCTCGATTTCGCCGAGTTCGATGCGGAAGCCGCGAATCTTGATCTGATGGTCGATGCGGCCCAGGTACTCGATCTGGCCTTCGGCATTCCAGCGCACGAGGTCACCCGTGCGGTAGAGGCGCCCGCCGCTGCCGAACGGATCGGCCACGAAGCGCTCGGCACTCAGGCCCGGCTTGTTCAGATACCCGCGCGCCAGGTTCACACCGCCCAGGTACAGCTCGCCCGCCACGCCGCGCGGCACCGGGTTCAGCTCCGCATCCAGCACCCAGGCCTGCGTATCGCTGATCGGACGGCCGATCGGCACGAGGCTCTGTCCGTCGTCGCGGCAGGTCCAGCGCGTGACGTGGATGGTGGCTTCCGTCGGGCCGTACAGGTTCTGCAGCGTCGCGCCGCTCAGGCGCCTGAGTGCTTCTCTCTGCGTCTCCGCGGGCATGGCCTCGCCGCCGACGATGATGTGCTTCAGGCGCGTGCTCGCCTCGATGCCCGGGTGCGCGAGGAACGCCTGCAGCATCGAAGGCACGAAATTCAGCGTCGTGATCTGGTGACGCTGGATCAGTTGCACCAGCCGCTCCGGGTCGCGGTGGTCGCCGGGGTTGGCGATCACGAGGCGCGTGCCCGTGGTCATCGGCCAGAACATCTCCCAGCACGAGACGTCGAAGCCGAACGGTGCCTTGTGCAGCACGGTGTCGCCGCCGCCCAGGCCGTAGGTGTCCTGCATCCACGCTATGCAGCTGCGCAGGGCCTCGTGGCGCACGGCCGCGCCCTTGGGCTTGCCGGTGGAGCCGGAGGTGTAGATGACATAGGCGAGGTGCTCGCCGTGCAGCGCGACCTGCGGGTCGGTGTCGGATTCGCCGGAGACGTCGAGGCTGTCGACTTCCAGCCGGGTGAGGCCTGCACGCGGCGCGATGAACTCGCGGGTGGCCCGGTGGCTCAGCAGCAGTTCGATGCCGCTGTCTTCCACCATGTAGGCCAGGCGCTGCGCGGGGTACTCGGGGTCCAGCGGCAGGTAGGCGCCGCCGGCCTTCAGGATGCCGAGGATGCCCACGACCATCTCGAGGGAGCGCTCCATCACGATGCCCACGCGCATATCAGGCTGCACGCCCAGGGCGATCAGCCGATGGGCCAGCCGGTTGGCACGCGCGTTCAGCTCGCCGAAGCTCAGCGACGACTCGTCGAACAGCAGTGCCGTCGCATCGGGTTGTTGCCGTGCATGCCGCGCGATGCTGTGATGCACCAGCTCCGCGCCCGGCTCCTGCCGCGCGTTCACGCTCCATTGCGTGAGCTGCGACTTCTCGGGTGCGGCCAGCAGTTCGACATCTCCGACCGCGCGACCTGCATCGGCGGACAGCACATCGAGCACCGCCACGTAGTGCTGTGCCATTCGCCTGATGGTCTCGGGCTCGAACAGGTCCACCGCATAGATCACGTCGAGCATCAGGCGACCATCAGGCCGCTCGCGGGCTTCCAGCACCCAGTCGAACTGCGTCTGCAGATCGGACAGCGCATGGTCGCTCACCTCGATCTCGTCCAGCCGCTGCAGTGCCCGGTGGTCCTCGAACAGGTGGTTGAACATCACCTGGAACAACGGGCTGTGGCTCATGCTGCGTTCGGGTTGCAGATGCTGGACCAGTTGTTCGAAGGGCAGATCCTGGTGCGCCTGCGCGCCCAGCACCGCCTCGCGGGCTTGCGCCAGCACCTGCGCCAGGCGGGTGCGGCCGTCGATCGGATTGCGCAGCACCAGCGTGTTGACAAACAGGCCGATGACGTTCTCGAACTCCACGCGGTTGCGGTTCGCGATGGCGGCGCCGACGCGGATTTCCTGCAGCCCCGTATAGCGATGCAGCAGCGCCTGCAGGCCCGCCAGCAGCACGACGAAAAGCGTGGAACCCTCGGCCTGCGCGAGTCCGCGCAGCCGGCCGAGCAATGGCGCCGGCAGCTCGAAGGCATGCCGCGCCGCGCTGTAGGCGGCCTGTGGCTTGCGCGGATGGTCGGTGCGAAGCTCGAGCACGGGGTGCTCGTCGCCGAGTTCCGCGCGCCACCAGTCCAATTGGCGCTGCGCCTCGCCGGCCGCCAGCCACTCGCGCTGCCACACCGCATAGTCGGCGTACTGCACGCGCGGCACGGGAAGCGCTGCCGCCCTGCCCTGCAGACGGGCCGCATAGCCTGCGGCGAGTTCGTCGATCAGCACCTGCATCGAGGCGCCGTCGGAAACGATGTGATGCATTACCACGACGAGCACCTGCGTGTCGTCCGAGATGCCGATCAACGCAGCACGCAGCAAACTGCCCTGCGTGAGATCGAACGGGGCGGCCTTGAGGCGACGGGTTTCATCGGCGAGGCGGCCGTCGCGCTCGCCGACGGGCACACCGCGCAGGTCGATCAGTTCCAGGGGCAGCGCGCCCGTCGGCTTGATCCACTGCGCAGCGATGCCGTCGCTGCCGGCACGGAACACGGTGCGCAGCGACTCATGTCGCGCGGCCAGATCGTCGAGCGCCGCGTGCAGCGCGTCGGCCTGCAGCGCCCCGGTGAGGCGAAGCGCACCGCTCATGTGGTACGCCGCACTGACCGGATCGAGTTGCCAGAGGAACCACTGGCGCTCCTGCGCGTGGGACAGCGGCAGCGCATGCAGCCGGCGCTCGGCCGGCAGCGCCGCGATGGGCGCGGGCCGCGCACGCGCGCCTTCGCTCAGGCGCTGGCGCTGGCGCACGGCAGCGGCGCACTCGGAAAGCCGCGGGTGCTCGAACATCAGGCGCACCGGAAAGTCGATGTCCCAGTGATCCGACACGCGGGCCGCGACCTGGGTCGCGGTGAGCGAACTGCCACCGCGAGTGAAGAAATGAGCATCGCGCGCGAAAGGCTCCGCATCGGCGGGCCGGAGCACTTCGCGCCAGATCGCATCGACGACGCGTTCGGTCTCGTCGAGCACAGGCGCTTCGGCCGGCGCCTCGACGGGACCACCCTTGACGAACGCACCGCGCTCGTAGATCGCATAGGCATCCGCGCTGCGATCGAGCCAGCCCGCGCGGCAGGCGCTGCGCTGCAGCTTGCCGCTGGTGGTCTTGGGCATGCCGCCCGGGTTGAGCAGCAGCACGACCGACAGCGACTCGCCGAACACTTCGCTGACAGCAGCGCTCAGCGCCTCGACCAGCACCTGCGGCGGCACCAGCTTCTGCATGCTGCGCGACACCTCGGCCGCGGCGCCGATGCCCTCGCCATCGGGTCCGCTGGCGGCGAACACCGCCACGCGGCCCTTGCGCACCGCGTCCACCTCGGCCTCGATGACGCGCTCGATGTCTTGCGGGTAGATGTTGTGGCCGCGGACGATGATCAGGTCCTTGATGCGGCCGGTCACGTAGAGCTCGCCATCGCAGACGAAGCCCAGGTCGCCGGTGCGCAGCCACCGACGGCCCGCGCGTTCGACGAAGGTCTCGGCGGATTCGCGCGGCTTGCCCCAGTAGCCGGCACCGACGCTCGCGCCGCTCACCCAGATTTCGCCGATGCGGCCGGGCTCGGCCATCACCGACAGTGTCGCGGGATCGACGATCTCCACCGCATGCTCGACCGCCACCACGCCGCAGCCCACGAGCAGCGTGCCGTCGTCACCCGGCGTGCCCATGCCGCCGGCGAGACCATCGGCGCCGAAGCTGCGCGCCACCATGCCGGCGCCGCGCTTTCCGCCGGTCACGAACAGCGTCGCTTCGGCGAGGCCGTAGCAGGCGTAGACCGCGCCCGGATCGAAGCCCGCGGGAGCGAAGCGTTCGATGAAGTCGAATTCGGTGTCGGCGCGCACCGGCTCGGCGCCGGTGTAGGCCACGCGCCAGCTGGAGAGGTCGAGCTTGGCAAGTTGCGCGTCTTTCACACGCTCCAGGCAAAGGCGGAACGAGAAGTCCGGACCGCCGCTGAGCGTGGCGCGGTGGCGCGAGATCAGCTCCAGCCAGCGCACCGGGCGCTCGAGGAAATAGCGCGGCGACGTCAGCACCAGCGGGATGCCGCTGTAGAGCGGCTGCATCAGGCCGCCGATCAGGCCCATGTCGTGATAGAGCGGCGCCCACGAGACGAACTTGTCGTCGGGCCCGATGCCCATGCCGACCTGGATGGCATGCTCGTTGGCCATCAGGTTGCCGTGCGTCACGATGACGCCCTTGGGCGCGGAAGTCGAGCCCGAGGTGTATTGCAGGAAGGCGATGTCGTCGTCGGCCGGCTCGAAGGGCTGCCAGGCGTCGGCGAGCGCAACGTCGACCGCATCCACGGCGATGATCTGCACATCGCCGAACTGGCTGCCGGCCGCCGACATCGCGGCGCTCAACGCAGAAGACGTGAGCACGCAGCGCGCCTCTGAATCGGCCGCCACGCCGGTGAGCCGCGCCAGATGCTGCGGCCGTGTCGATTCGGGCGGAAACACCGGCACCGCGATCACGCCGCAGTAGAAGCAGGCCAGCATGCTCACGGCATAGTGGTCGCCGTTGTCGAGCATGACGAGCGCGCGGTCGCCCTTGGCGAACTGCTGCTGCAGGCGGGCCGCGAGTGCACGCACGCGCTGCTCGAAGACGGCATAGGTGAAGGGCAGCTCGCTGTGGACGCCATCGACCTCGTCGACCACGGTGAGCCAGACGTCGTGCGGACGCTGCCCGGCCAATGCGCGCAGGTGCGCCACGAAGTTACGAGGTTGCCGGCCGACGGATGCCGTCGCGAGCGGTTCGTTCATATCTACCTACCCTTGATGCGCCTGCAGTTGCGCTCGATGAAGAGGCGCTGGCAAACGCCGTGCGAGCGCCGCAAGAAAGGCGGTCTCGTGTTGCCTGAGAAAGAAATGGCCGCCCTCGAACCAGTCGAGGGTGAAGGCGCCGTCGGTCTCTTTCGACCAAGCCGCCATGGCCAGCGCCTCGATGTCGTCCTGGCGTCCCGCGAAGGCATGAACGGGCAACGGCAGGGGCGGTTCGACGGCCACGTGGACATGGCTGCGGCAGACGCGGCGGTCGGCAAGCAGCGTATCGAGCGTGATGCGCATGAGCTCCTCGCTCGCGAATACCTCTTCGGGCGTGCCGCCCTGCTTGCGCAGCTCGGCGGTCAGCGAGGCGTCGTCTTCGCCACCGTCGAAACGTTCAGGATCGCGCCTGGAAGGCGCCGCGGAACCGGACACCAGCAGCGCGCGCGGCAGCGGCAGCCGCAAGGACTGAAGCCTGCGGGTCACGCCATGCGCGAGCAACGCGCCCATGCTGTGGCCGAAGAGCGCGAAGTCGCCGCGCATCGCGTCGGCCTGCTCGGTGCATATCTGCGCGACCAGTGCATCGAAGTCTTCGACGAAGGCCTCGCCCATGCGTGCGCCTCGCCCCGGCAACTCGACCGGCACGATGCGAACCCACGACGGCATGAAACGCCGCCACCGCAGATACATGGAGGCGCTCGCACCCGCGCATGGCAGGCACAGCAGCGCCAGGGGCGCCTGAGCGCTCATCAACCTGCCGCGGCTTCCGTGGCCGGTGCGTCCGCCTGCTGCTGCATCCAGTCGCGCAGCGACTTGGGCCGCATGTCGGTCCAATGGGTCTCTACATAGGCGAGAACGGTTTTCTTGTCGCCCTGAACGCCTTCGACGGCGGTCCATCCGCCGGGAACGGCCTTCCAGTGGGGCCAGATGGAGTACTGGTCTTCGTGATTGACCAGAACGATGAAGGTCTCGTCTTCGCGGTCAAAAGAACTCGTCGACATCGGTGCATCCTTGTGTGATTGAACAGAGAGAAGGAGCACGCAAAAGCCGGTCGCGGGACCGGACCGGATTGCAGCGCCCCTGCCAAGAGGACGCTTCAGAGGTCGATCTGTTCATTTTTCACGGCGGGACGGCGAGCGCCGCAGGCGCACCGGTGCCGAAACGCGCGCAGGGCGCGCGCGTTCACGTGGGATGCGGTTTTTCTACTTGCCGGCGCGAGGCTCGGCGTCGTCGTCCGGCAGGTCGTCGCCGAAGTCGTTGGCCGGCGGAACGAAACCCGCGAGGAGCCAGAGTCGCGCGGCCTTGTCGTAGGCCCGGCGGTGCGCGGGCTCCGCGAGGAGCCAGGCAGTCATTTCGGCGCGCGCGGCTTCGTCGAAGCTCTCGCTGTCGTGTTCGCGCTGCACCCAGTCCCATGCGGTATTCCAGATGGGATCGCCCGTTTCCTGTGTCATTCGTGAAGCTGCTCGCGTTGTCCGTCGAGGCCGGGTCTTGAAGGAACCCGGCCGGTCCAGCGCGCATTCTCGCGGGAAACGGGCGTGGCCCCGCTGCGTAGAAGCCGCAGTTAGCGCGCGTCGCTCTCGAGCAGCAGGTGGCCGCACGATTTGATCGCGTTGGCAGCCTCGGCGATCAGCCCGTTCACGAGACCCAGCGCACAGCCCAGGCGCGCCGCGATCTCGCGCTGCGTGAGGCCTTCGAGGCGATAGAGCTCGAACACCAGCCGCGTACGGGGCGAGAGGCCGGCAAGAACCTTGTCGATGGCGGTGATCACCTGGCGTTCGCACATCATGCGGTCGGGCGTCGAAGCGGTTGTCGGCATGTCGAGGAGCTCCACGTCCACGTCGAAGGTGCGATAGCTGGCCTCGACGCGGTGGCGGCGGCAGTAGTCCAGCGCCATGTTGCGCACCACCTGGCAGCAATAGCCGATGGGACGTTCGGCCTGGCGCACGCAGGGGCCGTCGGCGATCTTCAGGTAGGCGTCCTGCACGACGTCGTCGGCCAGGTCCGACGTGTTGACGATCTTCCGGGCGACCCGCCAGAGCTGCGGCCGATGGGCGATGAAAACCTCTGCGAGCGAAGGCTCGGACGAATGCGGCAACGGCATGTTCAACACCTCTTCCTCCAATTCCAGTGGGCGAGCCGAGACGGGCCGCAGGTCCGATTTACTACTTTCGATGCACAAATCGAAATAAGAATCATTGCTATTTATAGGCGGATTTTGAGGCATTTCCATGACCCTTCCGGATCGACACTCAAACAAACGACATGAGGAGCCCCGAGAAAATCCGCCGCGGCGGATCGGATGGCCGAGCGATCCGCGAGAGAACACGGAACCCGGCACAGGGGGGACCGAGATAATAGCTGACTTGCGCTTCGTGCAAACATTTGGAAAACAAGATTGAAGATTGCGGCGAAGCGTTGCCGACCACCATGCATCGCGCCGCCCCCCTCCTCCTTCCGTTGCCTGCAGGCGATATCCACCTCTGGTTCTGCCCTCACGGCGACTCCGGCGATCCTGCGCTCGAAGCAAGCTATCGCGCGCTGTTGACGCCACAGGAACTGCAGCAGAAAGATCGTTTCCACTTCGCACGCGACCGGCATCGCTACCTGCTGACCCGGGTGCTGGTGCGCACGATCCTCTCGCGCTACGCGCCGATCGAGCCGCAAGACTGGCGCTTCTCCAACGGCCCCTTCGGCCGTCCCCGCATCGATGGCTCGGCGCTCGAGGAAACGCGTGGCCTGGACTTCAACCTGAGCCATACCGCCGGCCTCATCGTGTTGGCGATTGCCCGCGACATCGAGCTGGGTGTCGACGTCGAGAACATCCGCCGCGCCGCCGTGCTCGAAGCCGTCGATCACTTCTTCGCACCGGCCGAGGCCGCGTCGCTGGGCGCATTGCCGGCCGACTCGCAGCCGCATCGCTTCTTCGAGTTGTGGACTTTGAAGGAAAGCTACATCAAGGCGCGCGGGATGGGTTTGCAGATACCGCTCGACAGCTTTGCCTTTGCGCTCGACAACCCTGGCAACGTCGGTTTCGCGCTCGCCGATCCACACGGCAACGCCGCATGGCACTTCCAGCAATTGCAGCCCACGCCCGACCACATGGTGGCCCTTTGCAGTTCCACCGACGCGCGAATCGTGTGCCGCGAAACATCGCCGTTGCAATGGGAGCGCCCGGTGGAAGTCCGCACGACGCGCGCATCTAAAATCTCGCCCCTTTCCCCGATCCCTCCCTCATGAACATCGTCGTCAACGAAGAACTCAAAGCCTATATCGATCCCATGTCTCCGGAGGAATACGCGGCGCTGGAACGCAGCATCCTCACCGAGGGCTGCCGCGACGCGCTGGTGCTGTGGGGCGACGTGCTGGTGGACGGCCACCACCGCTACGGCATCTGCCAGAAGCACGGCCTGCCGTTCCAGACAGTGCAGAACACGCACTTCAAGACGATGGAGGACGTGCACCTCTGGATGATCGACCAGCACCTCGGCCGGCGCAGCATCTCGGACTACCAGCGCGGCGTGCTGGCGCTCCGAAAGAAAGTCATCGTCGATGACCAACGCTCCCGCGCGCTGTCGGAAGCCTCGTCGTCGGAAGACCCGCCTTTCGATGTCGACACGCCCAACAGCGAATCCCCCGCCGACAACGCCAGCGCCCTGCCACCGCCCGCGCCGCTGAACAGCCGCGAATCCATCGCCAAGGCCGCGCGCCTGAGCAGCAGCCAGGTTGTGATGATCGAGAAGATCCAGAAGCAGGCTGCGCCCGAACTGGTGGCCGCGGTGAAATCGGGGGTGATCTCGATCAACACGGCTGCAGCCGTGGCCAGCCTGCCTGCCGAGGAGCAAGTCACTGCTGCAAATGCGGGCAAGGACGAACTCAAGCAAGCCGCCAAGCGCGTGCGCGAGGCCAAGCGCAAGCCACGCGAAGAGTCGGCCGAGTCCGCATCGGATGAACAGAGCGCCAAGCCCGACTCGGTCGAAGCGCTTCAGCAGCGCGTGGCCGAACTCACGCGCGAGAACGACGCCCTGCGCAGGCAGGTCGCCGATCTGCAGGCGCAACTGGCAGAGCAGTTGGCCGACTGACGGCGGGGCGCAAGCCCCGCGTCGATATTCGCCTTACAGCTGGATCTCGGTGATCTTCGCGCCCGACAGCGAGACACCAGCTTCCAGGCCCACATTGGTCAGCACGAAGCCCACCACCGGCTGCCGGATCGTGTTGGTGTCGACATTGCCGTTGGCACCGATGGTGGCGACAGCCACCGTGGCGTCGGCACCGGCCGTCCAGCCCTTGCTGCTGCGGAACTTTTCAAGCGCCGCCTGCGTGGTGAACAGGTAGATCACGGCCTTCGACTGCGCACCGGCCTGGAAGCCCACCGAGCCTGCGGTGGTGCTGTAGTACGACTGCGTGCGGCCGTTCACGCGCAATGCGCCGCGCCCATATTCGGCACCGACGCCCAGGCTGGCCCCGACCACCGCCGGGAACACCAGCACGCCGCTCGACTTGGAAACCAGTTCGCGCGATCCCTTCACCGAGTCGTACAGCTTGGACAGCGAGGCGTCGACCTGTGCATCGATCGATGTGCGCGAGCTTGCGCTGCTGGCCTGGTCCTGCGGGCGCGTCGTGGTGCATCCGACAAAAGCCAGGCTGCAGGCCGCAACGACGGATGAGAACGCGAGAGTGCGGAGGTTCATGGTGTTCATGATGATTCCTTTGCAAAGACATGGATCGGCGGAAAAACTTCTGCCTTCGGTGGCATATCAAGCCATGCTACGGCGGCAAAAACGCGGGAAATCGGACGTGGGAATTCCGCCTACGCGAAGTCAGGCCGCGTGCCTGCGCGGGCACCGGCGACCGGTGAAACCGGGGTTCCGGAACCCGGTTTTGCACCGCAGCATCGATGGAAGAAACGCAATGTTGCGGCAATGCTGATTCATAGCATCGCAGCCGAACCCACCACAACCCGCACGTACTTCCATGACCTCCGAGACTGTCCGTACGTTGCCTTTGCCGCCAGTACGCATCGGCAGTCTCTCATTGCCCGACGCATTGCGCGGCTTTGGCCTGTTCGGCGTGCTGATGGCCCATCTGCTCGGCCTTTTCCCCGGTCGTGCGGTGGCTGGCCTGCTGGTGTTGACGGTTGCGAGCCTGTGGACTGGCCACGCCGCTGTGCTGCGCGAGTCGGTGGGGCATCGCCGCTTCTGGCGATGCATCCTGTGCGTGAGCTTTGCCGTGAACCTGATCGCCACGACTGGCACATCCGCCGCCCTTGCGCTGCAGCATGTCGCGCTGCTTGCGCAAGGTGCGTTCTTCACGGCTGTCTTCGTTCTCCTGTTCCAGCGAGCCGCGTGGCGGCGCTGGCTGCTGAAGCTCGCGCCCGCCGGCCGGATGGCACTGACGAACGGCCTCGCGCAAGCGCTGCTCACGCTGTGCATCCTGCACGGCAGCGGCCTCCACCTCGATCCTGCGAGCCTCGTGGTCTTCGGCATCGCGATCTTCGCGCTGCAGGCGGCCTCCAGCTGCTGGTGGCTGGCGCGCTACAACGCGGGTCCCGCCGAATGGCTGTGCCACAGCCTGGTCTCGGGCAAGCCGCAGCCCATGCGACGCCACACCGCGGGCTTCGATCGCAGGCGCGCCAAGCAGCTACCTCAACGTGCCGATCGACCGGAGCCGCTCCCGCTCAAGGCATGAGCGTGATGCGGTCGGTCGCCGGCGGCGCGAGCGGGCTGTTCGCCTTGATGTAGGCCTCGAGCGCGTCCACGTCCTGGTCGCCGCCGAGCACGTCGGTGCCCTGGTTGAAGACAGTGAAGTTGTCGCCGCCGGTGGCCAGGAAGCTGTTCATCGTGACGCGGTAGTTCGCCGCCGGATCGATGGCCGTGCCGTTGAGTGCCATGTTGCTGACGCGCGCGCCGCCGGGCGCCGAGGCGCTGTAGCTGTAGGTCAGGCCGCGCGAAGGCAGCAGCACCTTCGGTGCGGCCGGCGTGTTGGAGCCGCTGTTGAACTGCTGCTCGAGCACCGCCTTGATCTGCGCGCCCGTCATCGTCTTCACCACCAGGCTGTTGCCGAAGGGCTGCACCGCGAAGATCTGGCCATAGGTCACGCTGCCGTCCTGTGCCGGCGCGAGGTCGGCGCGCACGCCGCCCGGGTTCATGAAGGCGATCTGCGCGGCGCCCTTGCCGGCCGGGCTGGTGGCAGCCAGTTGCGCATCGGCGATCAGGTTGCCCAGCGCGCTTTCCTTCGATGCCACCTGCGCGCGCGTGGCCGTTGCGGTGAGCGAGCCCACGACGCGCTGCACCAGCGGCCCGGCGATGGCCAGGTACTGGCTGATGAGCGCTGCCACTTCCTGGTTCTTGCCGAACACGGGGTACTGGTCGGTCAGCGCGACGGTGTTGGCGCCACTGGTGTAGGCCTCGCCCTGCACGATCACGTTGTCGGCCACCTTGGCCGTCACCTTGCGGGTTCGGGTATCGATGGTGAGGTTGATGTCGGTCAGCAGCGTGCCGTACTGGCCCGCGCTCGTCAGCAGGAAGGGCTTGGCCGGGTTGGTCTTGCCGTAGTCGCAGATGTACGAGCGGTGCGTGTGACCCGAGATCACCACGTCGACCGCCGAGTCGAGCTTGTTCAGGATCGGCAGGATGTCGCCACTGAGGCCTGCGCAGCTCTTGTCGTTGTAGCCGACGGTGGTGGTTCCGCCTTCGTGGATCACCACGACGATGGCGTCCGCGCCCTGCGCCTTCAGTTGCGGGATCAGCGCGTTGGCCGTGTCCGCCTCGTCCTTGAAGCTCAGGCCCGCAACGCCTGCTGGAGTCACGATGTTGGGCGTGCCTTTCAGCGTCATGCCGATGAAGGCGACCTTCACCGTGGCGCCATCCTTGGTGAAGCTCTTCATGCCGGTGGCGGGGAACAGCGTGTTGCCGTCACCCTTCACCGTGTTGGCCGCGAGAAAACCGAAGTTCGCGCCCGGAAATGCCTTGTTCACGCGGCAGGGTTCGAGCGCGGTGTTCTTGGCGCAGCCGCCGTTCTTCATGCGCAGCAGTTCGGTCTGGCCCTTGTCGAACTCGTGGTTGCCGACGGCGTTGAAGTCGATCTTCATCGCGTTCACAGCTTCGATGGTCGATTCGTCCAAGAACAGCGCCGACACCAGCGGCGAGGCGCCGATCATGTCACCCGCGGACACCACTGCGTTGTTCTCGTTCTTCGCCTTGAGCGACGCGACGGCCGAGGCCAGGTAGGCCGCGCCGCCCGCGGGCACCGGCACAGTGCCGCCGCCGGTGGCAGGCGCGGTGATCGAGAGCTTGGGCGGCTCGAGGTTGCCGTGCAGGTCGTTGAAGGCAATGAGCTTCACGTCGATGCTGCCGGGCGTGGCCGGTGCAGGGGGAGGCGCCGGTGCGGGCGGGGGCGCCGGCGGAAGCAAGGGAAAGAAACTGCCCGAATTGCCGCTGCCGCCGCAAGCGGACAACGTGGCCAGGACGACACCCGCGAGCGCGAGATGCTTCAGCGATGCATGCATGGATCTTCTCCTCCGATTGGAATGCAGCGCATGCTGGCCATGCGGCATGACGGCGGCGTGACCATCCCTTTTCCATGCGGGGACTCAGGGCAACGCCACCAGCTCCATCGAAACACCGGGACCGAACGCGGCGCGCAGCAGAGCACGAGCCTTGTCGCTGCGCTCATCGGAAAGCGATTGCACAGCCAGCCATCCATCTTTCGGCCGCCGCTGCAGGTGCCAGCCTTCCTGCCCGAGGCGGATGAGTTCGGCGAGCGCGGCGGCGTCCGCCACCGGCAATGCGGAAGGCACGATGTCGAGCCAGTCCACCACCTGGTCGGCCTCGCCGCCGAGCCGTGCGGCCGCGCCTTCAGCCAGCGTGCGCTGCGTGGCCACGTCTCTCACCTCGCCCTGCAGGATGATGCCGTTGCCGTGCCAGCGGATCTCCAGCGCAGCGCCTGTCGCCTGGGGAGCTTTCGCCATGAAGTGCCATGCAACGGCCAGCGCGATCAGGCACGCCACCGCCCATGCGATGAGCGCGGGTCGCAGGTGAAGTCGGCGTTGCGGTTCCAAGGCCGCGAGGGTGCCACGCGCAGCGTGACAGGGTTGTGACCGCCGCCCCGTCGCATGTAGACTGATTCGATGACCCCCGAAGCCCTGCTCGCCCACTACGACAAGGCCGCGCCGTGGCCGGCCGACCGCCCCGCCCGCGGCCCTGCCGATGTTGCCACCGCCTACCAGGACGCGCTCGCGCTGCGGGCCCTGCGGCTCGCTCGCGGCGAGCGGCCGGTGGGCTACAAGATCGGCTTCACCAACCGCACGATCTGGCAGCGCTACGGCGTGTTCGGGCCGATCTGGGGTCCGGTATGGAACACGACGCTCACGCGTTGCGATGACCGGGGAACGGTGGACCTCACGGGCACCCTCCAGCCCCGGATCGAGCCGGAAATCGTCTTCGGCATCGCCGCGACACCACCGCGCGATGCCACGCTGGAGCAGCTCTTCGACTGCATCGACTGGCTGGCACCTGGTTTCGAGATCGTGCAGTCGCACAGCGCCTGGAAATTCACCGCCGCGGAAACCGTGGCCGACGGCGCCTTGCATGCGCGCCTGCTGGTCGGCCGCGAAACACCCGTCCGCCAGTTCGCGAGCACCGGCACCGAGCTCGACGACAAGCTGGCCGCCACGCACCTCACGCTGTTCAAGGGTGATGCGACCATCGACAAGGGCACCGGCGTCAACGTGCTCGACGGCCCGCTGCACGCGCTGCGCCATTTCGTGCAGGAGCTGCAGGCCTGCCCGGGCGCACCCGCGCTGCAACCCGGCGACGTGATCACCACCGGCACATGGACCGACGCCTGGCCCATCGTGCCCGGCGAAACCTGGCGCGCCGCGTTCGAGGCGCCGTTCGATTCGCTCGAGATCACCCTGCGCTGAACGGATCGATGCGGCCTGACCTCGACTCCCTCGCACTCTTCCTCAGCGCCCTGGAATCCGGCAGCCTGTCGAAGGCGGCCGAGGAGCACCACATGGTGCTGTCGGCCGCGAGCCGCCGCATCCGCATCCTCGAGACCGAGTTCGGCGTGCCGCTTTTCCAGCGCACCTCCAAGGGCGTGACGGTGACGGGTGCGGGGGAATCGCTGGCCATCCACGCCCGGCTGATCCTGCGCGATGTCGACCGGATGCGCGCCGATCTCTCGGACTACGCCCAAGGCGCGACCGGCCGCGTGCGGCTGCAGGCCAACGCGTCGGCCATGGGCCAATTCCTGCCCGACGATGTGGCGAGTTTTCGCCGCAGCTATCCCGAGATTCGCGTCGATGTGGAAGAGCACCGCAGCGTGTGGATCGTGCAGGCGATCCGCGACCGGCAGGCCGATGTCGGCGTGATCACCGGCGACACCGCGGACACCACGCTCAACTTCATTCCCTACCGCATGGACAGGCTGGTGGCCATCGTCCACCGCAAGCACCCCTACCGCAACCGCGAGGTGTCGTTCGCGGAGTTGCTCGACTTCGATTTCGTGGGCCTGGAGAACGACTCGGCCATCGCCCGCACCATCGAGGATGCGGCGGTCGCCGCGCGCAAGGTGCTGCGCCTGCGCGTGAAGGTCAAGAGCTTCGAGGCGGTGTGCCGGATGATCGAGGCCGGCATGGGCGTGGGCATCCTGCCCGAGGGCGCGGCGGCCACCTATCGCAAGGAGATGGGCCTGCGCTTTTTGAACCTGTCGGATGCGTGGGCTTCGCGCCGCATGTACCTCTGTACGCGACAGGAGACGCTGACTTTTCCGCAGCGGCGGTTGGTCGATCACCTGCTCTCGCGCTACGTGCCGTAGCGCGAGGCGCGGACGCTTTCCTTACTTCTTCAACGCCTCGACAAGGTCGAGCACCATGCGGTCCGGACCGAAGGTGTCGATGCCGTGGGTCAACAGCTTCTCGACAGCCTCGGCGATGCCGTGACTGGCCGACGACTGCTGCGCCATGTCGTTGTAGTAGCCCAGGTCCTTCTTGGCATTGGCCATCGAGAACTTCAGCGAATCGGTGCTGCCGGTCAGGAGCTTGGGCTTGACGCGTTCCAGCGCCACGCCGTTGCCGCCGCCCTTGGCCAGCACATCGACGAACACATCGGGCGCCACGCCGGCGCGCTCCGCACAGGCAGCCGCTTCGCAGAGCAGCGCGACGGTGCCGAGCGACACGAAGTTATGCAGCAGCTTCATCGCGTGGCCCGCGCCGATGCCGCCCACATGCGTGATGTTCTCGGCGAAGCAGCGCAGCAGCGGCAGGCACGAGGCCAGCACCTCCTCATCGCCGCCCACCAGCAGGTTGAGCCGGCCTTCGGCGGCTTCCTTGGCGGTGCGCGTCATCGGCGCATCGAGGAACTTGCCACCCTTGGCCAGCACGGCTTGCGCGACCTTGGTGGTGGAGTCGGGCACGGCGGTCGAGCAGTCGATCACCACGGTGCCGGGGCGCAGGCTCGCGAGCGCGCCCCCCTTTCCATCCTTGCCGAGCATCACGGCCTCGACCTGCGGCGTGCCGGTGACGCAGAGGATCAGCACGTCGACCTCCGCGGCCAGTGCCATCACCTCCGACACCGCAGTGGCGCCGGCCGCGAGCAACGCGCCGACGGGCTGGTTGCCAGGGTGATCGAGGATGGTCAGCCTGTGGCCGTGCTTGACGATGTTCTGCGCGATGCCGCTGCCCATCAGGCCGACACCGACCAGGCCGACGCGGCGGGGTTCTTGTGCTTCTTGTGCGTTCGTGTTCATGAATTCATCCGTGTTTGATGGCGATGGTCTTGAGGGTCGTGAAGCCTAGCAGGGCTTCGAAACCCTTCTCACGCCCGAAGCCACTCGACTTGACGCCGCCGAATGGCAACTCCACGCCGCCCGCCGCACCGTAGTTGTTGATGAAGACCTGCCCGCAATGCAGCTTGTTCGCCACGCGCAGTTGCCGGCCGCCGTCGCGCGTCCACACGCCGGCCACCAGGCCGAAGTCCGTGCCGTTGGCCAGGCGGATCGCCTCCGCCTCGTCGGCGAATGGCATCACGGCCAGCACGGGGCCAAAGACCTCGCGCTGCGCGAGCTCGCTGTCGGCGGGCACATCGCGGAACAGCACGGCCTCCTGGTAGTAGCCGCTGGCCGATGCGTTCGGCGACACCGTGCCGCGCGCCGCGACCTTCAGGCCGTTCGCCTCGGCGGTCGCGACCATGTCGCGCACCTGGCGGAACTGCTTTTCGTTGATGAGTGGGCCCATGTCCAGATCGTCGGCGGGTGGGCCCGAGCGCACGGCCGAGAAGCGCTCGGCCAGCCGCTTCACCACATCTTCGTACACCGATTGCTCGACCAGCACGCGGCTGCCGGCCGAACAGGTCTGACCGGCGTTCTGGATGATCGCATTGAGCAGCACGGGCACGGCCGCATCGAGGTCGGCGTCGGCGAACACGAGCTGCGGCGACTTGCCACCGAGTTCCAGCGTGACGGGGCAATGCCGCTCGGCCGCCGCGAGGCCAACGCTGCGGCCGGTGACCGTCGAGCCGGTGAACGAGATGTGATCGATGCCCGGATGCGCGCACAGCGCGGCGCCCGCTTCCTTGCCGTAACCGGTCACCACATTGAGTGCACCGGCGGGAAAGCCCACCTCAGTCGCGATCTCCGCGAGGCGAAGCAGCGAGAGGCTCGCATCCTCGGCCGGCTTGACCACGCAGGCGTTGCCGGCTGCGAGCGATGCGCCCACGCTGCGGCCCGCGATCTGCATCGGATAGTTCCAGGGAATGATGTGCCCCGTCACGCCGTGCGGCATGCGCACCGTCAGCACGGTGTAGCCGCGCTCGTAGGGCAGCGTGTCGCCGTGCAGCTTGTCGCAGGCACCGGCGTAGTACTCGAAGTAGCGCGCGAGCGCGGTGGCGTCGTTGCGCGCCACGCGCAGCGCCTTGCCGGTGTCGCGCGCTTCGAGCTGCGCGAGTTCTTCGTGGTGCTGCATCACCGCGGCGCCGAGCTTGGCCAGCAGGCGGCCACGCTCAAGCGCGGTCATCGCGCCCCAGGGACCGTCGAAGTTCTCGCCCATGGCACGGCGTGCCGCGCGGACGGCGGCGTCCACATCGGCTGCGGTGCCGCGTGCGATCTCGCCGAAACGCTGGCCGTCGCTCGGGTCGATCACGGCGATGGTCTCGGCGCCCAGCGAGGCCACACGGGCGCCGTCGATGTAGTGGGTTGCTGCAGTCATCTTGTCTCTCTTTGGATCGGGGTCACTTGGGTCACTGCAGTTCGGGCCACGGCTTCTGCGCGTCGCGGATCAGCTCGAACGCGCGGCTGAACTGCAGCACGCCGAGGTCGTCGAATCGGCGCCCCGCAACCTGCAGCCCGATGGGCAGGCCCGCATCGGAATAGCCGCAGTTGACCGACGACGCCGGCTGCTCCGACATGTTGTAGGGCACGGTAAAGCCGATGTGCTCCAGCGAGCGCAGCGGGTCGTTCGTCGGCGAGGCGTGCTCCGCGGGCGCGGGCATGTTGGGCGACACCGGCGAGATCACGAAATCGAAGCCCACGGTCGCCGCGATGGTGGCCGCGCGGGTAGCGATGAACTGGCGGTAGGCATCGAAGATGTGCTCGCCCGAGAAGCCGGCCGCGCTCTCCGCCCAGGCGTCGATGTAGGGCAGCATCTTTGCGCGCCGGTTGGGCGTCATGGCACGCAGGTCGCCCAGGGAGCGCATGCGCCAGAAGTGGTCCATGCCCTGCAGCATCTTCGGCGTCATGAAGGGCTTCATTTCCTCGACATGGGCGCCGGCCGCCTCGATCTTTTTCGCGGCGGCGAGCACTGCATCGCGGATCTGCGGATCGAGCGGCAGGCCGCAGCCCGCGTCCATCAAGAGGCCCACGCGCTTGCCTGCGAGGAAAGAGGCATCGACGTCGAAGGCCAGCCAGTCGATGGCGGGCGGCGGCAGTTCGGAGTAGTCGCGGCTGTCGGGTTGGGCGACGGACTGCATCATCAGCGCCGCGTCTTCCACCGTGCGCGTCATCGGCCCGGCGCAGCGGCCCATGTAGGGCGTGCTTAACGGGATGCGGCCGAAGCTGGGCTTGAGCGTGAAGATGCCGCACCAGCTCGCGGGCAGGCGCAGCGAGCCGCCGATGTCGGTGCCCGCATGCAGCGGGCCGTAGCCCGCGGCAGCGGCCGCGCCGGCGCCCGCGCTGGAGCCGCCGGGCGTGCGCGACAGGTCCCACGGGTTGCGCGAGAGTTCATGGAAAGTCGAGAGGCCGGACGACAGCATGCCGACGTCGGGCATCGTGGTCTTGGCGACGAGCACGGTGCCGTCTTCCTTGAGGCGTGCGGCTGGCGGCGAATCGTCCGCGACCGGCACGAGGTCGTAGGCCGCGGTGCCCAGCGGCATCGGGTCGCCGGCCGTCGCGAGGTTGTCCTTGATGGTCACGGGCACGCCGTCGAGCGCACCGCGCGGCGTGCCAGCCAGCCACCGCGCTTCGGAGGCGCGGGCCTGTTCGAGTGCAAGTTCGGGCCGGAAGAGCCAGGTCGCGTGCAGCTTCGGCTCGAGCGCCGCGATGCGCTCGTTGACCGCGCGCACCACCTCGACCGGCGAGAGTTCCTTGCTGCGGTAGGCCGCTCCGAGTTCGGCCGCCGTCAGCGAATACAGGGGTTTCGTCATGGCATCAGCTCCAGGAAATGGCGGCCAGGTCGTTCACCACGATCGGCATGCTGGCCCACAGGCCCTTGACCTCCTTGCGCGCGATGGTGGGAAACACCGCCTGGTAGAGAAAGCCGTTGACCGCATCGGTCGCCAACTGCCTCTGCGCCTCGGCCAGCAGGTCGGCCCGGCGCTTCTTGTTCTCTTCGTTCTGGATCGCGACGAACATGTCGCGGAACTTCTTCGAGTCGTAGCCCCAGTAGTAGTCGGGCTCGGTGTACTTCACCAGGTCGAAGGGCTCGACGTGCGCGACCATCGTGAGGTCGAAGTCGTGCGCGCCGCCGAAGGTGCCGCTGAGCCACTGCGCCCACTCGACATTCTGGATCTTCACCTGGATGCCGATCTGCGCCAACTGTGCGGCGATCATCTCGCCGCCCTGCCGTGCGTACGAAGGTGGCGGCAGCGTCAGGCGCAGTTCGAGCGGGGTCTTCACTCCGGCTTCGGCGAGCAGGCGCTTGGCCTTCTCGACGTCGTAGGGGTTCATCGCGGTCGTGTCGATGAAGCCCGGCGCGCCCATCGCGTAGTGGCTGCCGATCGGCTTGCCGAAGCCGTCGGCCGCGCCCTGGATGATCGTGTTGCGGTCCAGCGCCGCGAGGATCGCACGGCGCACGCGCACGTCGTCCAGCGGCTTCTTGCGGTTGTTGATGGTGAGGATCACCTTGCCGCGCGTGCCCACCTCCAGCACCTGGAAGCGCGGGTTGCCCTTGAACTGCGCGACCGAGCGGGTGCCGGCGCGCGGGAAGATGTCGATGTCGTTCGCCATCAGCGCGGCGGTCTGCGCGGCCGTGTCGGACATGAAGCGGAAGACGAACTTCTCGACCTTCGCCAAGCCCGGGTCGCGGTACGTCGGCGACTTCACCAGCGTGCACGAGGCGCCGCGCTGCCAGGCGGCGAGCTTGTAGGGACCGGTGCCGACAGGCGCGGTCGCGTTCGTCTCGGCGCTCTTGGGCTCGACGATGCAGGCCGTGGACTGGCCGAGCATGAACGGCAGGTCGGGGTTCGAGAGCGTGCTGTTGACGCCCACCGTGTACTCGTCGAGCACGACGGTGCCGATCTCGCTGAAGAAGCGCTTGTCCTTGTTCGTGCTCTTGGCGCCGCCCGCACGATCGAACGAGAACTTGACCGTGGCGGCGTTGAAAGGTTGCCCGTTCTCGAAGCGCACGCCCCGGCGCAGCTTGAAGACGAAGGTCTTCATGTCGGGCGACGACGACCAGCTCTCGGCCAGCATCGGCGTGACCGAGCCGTCGGCGTTGACCTTGGTGAGCGTCTCGAAGATGTTGTATTGCGTGATCTCGGCGATGGCCGACGCGGCGCCCGCGGTCGGGTCCAGGCCCGGCGGTTCCAGCGGCATGCCGATGCTCAACATGTTCTTGCCCGTCTGCGCTTGCGCGAGCGGGAGGAAGGCGCCCGGGATCGCCGCGGCCATGGCGGTGCCCATGAGGGTGCGTCGCTTCAACATTCGATATCTCCTGGAAGTATGGGATGTGACACCCAGCGGCCTAACCCGCGGGTGTCTGCAGGACGGCGGACAGCAAGGTCCGCGTGTAAGGGTGCTGCGCGTGACGGAACAGGTGGCCCGGTGCGCCCTGCTCCACGATCTGGCCCTTGAAGACGACGGCGACGTCGTCGCACAGGTGGTTGACCACCGCGAGGTCGTGGCTGATAAGCAGGTAGCTGATGCCGAACTGCTGCTGCAGGTCCTGCATCAGGTTGAGCACCTGCGCCTGCACCGACACGTCGAGTGCGCTGACGGGTTCGTCGGCAACGATGAGCTTGGGGCGCGTGATGAGCGCGCGTGCGATGGCGATGCGTTGGCGCTGACCGCCCGAGAACTCGTGCGGATACTTGTCCATGTCGGTCGTGCGAAGGCCGACGGCTGCAAGAGATTCGGCAGCACGTTCGCGTTGTTCCTTGCGAGATGCTTCGGCCAGCGCTTCGAGCGGCTCGGCGACGATGCGCGCGACGGTCTGGCGCGGATCGAGCGAGCCGTAGGGGTCTTGAAAGACCATCTGGAAATCACGTCGTGCCGTGCGCAGTTCGCTCCTGGGCAGCGTGTGCAGATCGCGCCCGAGCAACTTCACGCTGCCAGAAGTGGGCGTATCAAGCGCCATCACGAGGCGCGCGATGGTCGACTTGCCGGACCCCGATTCGCCGACGATGCCGAGGCTGCGCCCGGCTTCGACCTTGAAACTCACGCCGTTGAGCGCCTTGACGGTGGGCGGCGGTGCAAAGAGTTTTTCGCGCGGCAATGCGTAGTGCCGCACGAGATCGGTCACTTGCAACAGCGGCTGGGTGGTTGCGGTCCTGCTCATGCGGGAACAGCGCTCTGCGCCGCGATGTCTTCGAGACGGAGGCACCGCACGGCATGGCCGCTCGGCTTCATGACCAGCGGCGGCTTCGTCGTGTAGCACATGTCGGCCGTGAAGCTGCAGCGCCCTGCGAAGGCGCAACCGCGCGGCAGGTCCACGAGCTCGGGCACGCTGCCGCGAATGGTGGCCAGGCGGCCCGTGCGCGGTGCACCGAGCACCGGCCGCGCCGCGAACAGGCCGCGGGTGTAGGGATGCGCACGCTCGGCAAACACGGCCTTCGTCGGGCCGCTCTCGACCATGCTGCCGCCGTACATCACGAGCATGCGTTGCACGCTGTTGGCGATCACGCCGAGATCGTGCGAGATCAGGATCAGCGCCATGCCCATCTCGGCGACCAGGTTCTGGATCAGGTCCAGCACCTGCTTCTGGATGGTCACGTCGAGCGCGGTAGTTGGCTCGTCGGCAATTAACAGGTCGGGGCCGCAGGCCAGCGCCATCGCGATGCCGATGCGTTGCCGCTGGCCGCCAGAGAACTGGTGCGGATACGCATCGAGCCGCGAGGCCGCGTCGGGAATGCCCACGCGCTCCAGGAGGCCCCGCGCTTCCTGCCGCGCCTCGGCTTTCGAGAGGCCGCGATGCAGCCGCAGCGGCTCTCCGACCTGGCGTGCGATGGTGTGCACCGGATTGAGCGCCGTCATCGGCTCCTGGAAGATCATGCCGATGCGGTTGCCGCGAATGCCGCACATCGCTTTCTCGGGCAGGCCGACGAGCTCCTGCCCGTCGAGACGGATGCTGCCGCTGACCTTTGCGGTCGATGGCAACAGGCCCATGAGCGACATCACGGTGATCGACTTGCCGCAGCCCGACTCACCCACGATGCCCAGCGTTTCGCCACGCTCCAGGGAAAAGGAAATGCCGCGCACCGCTTCGGCCGGGCCGCGCTGGGTCTGCAGGCCGATGCGCAGGTCGTTGACTTCGAGAAGGGGCATGGTTCAGCGGGCGCGTGCAAGGCGCGGGTCGAGCAGGTCGCGCAGACCGTCGCCGAGCAGGTTGAGGCCCAGCACCGCCAGCGCGATCGCCATGCCGGGGAACACGGCCAAGAGCGGCTGCTGGAACATGAGCGTCTGCGCCTCGCTCAGCATGCGGCCCCAAGATGGCTGCGGCGGTTGCGTGCCCAGGCCGAGGTACGACAGCGCCGCCTCCGCGAGGATCGCGATGGCGAAGCGAATGGTGATCTGCACGATCAGCACCGCCGAGACGTTCGGCAGCACGTGCTGCATCGTGATCGAGAACGAGCCCTTGCCGCAGGCGCGTGCCGCCGCGATGTACTCGCGCGACCAGATCGCATTGGCCGAGGCTCGCGTGATACGCGCGAAGGTCGGGATGTTGTAGATGCCGATCGCGACGATGGCGTTGACGATGCCCGCGCCGAACACCGCGGTCATCATGATCGCCGAGAGGATCGCCGGGAATGCGAGCGAGAAATCGGCGAAACGCATGATCGCTTCTTCGACCCATCCGCGCCGCGCAGCCGCCAGCAGGCCCAGCGCGGTACCGACCACGAGGCCGATGCCCACCGCGATCACGCCGACCAAGATGGATGCACGCGCGCCCACCAGCAGCAGCGAGGCCACGTCGCGCCCGAAGGCGTCCGTGCCCAGCCAGTGCGCGGCCGAGGGCGCCTGCATCTTGTTAGCCATGTCCATGTCGTAGGGCGACCATGGCGTCCACACGAACGAGACGAGCGCGGCCAGGAGCAGCAGCGTCGCGAGGACGGCACCGATGACGAAGCTGCGGTGGTGCAGCGCGCGGCGCCAGAAGCCCGGCACGGTGAGCGCGGCGGCGCTGGGAACGGTGGGAGCCACGATGGCGCTCATATGTCGCTCGCCTTGATGCGCGGGTCGATCACGGCATAGAGCACGTCGACCACGAAGTTCACGATGACCACGAGCGCCGCAAGCAGCATCACGCAGTTGCGCACTACGACGAGGTCGCGGTTGCTGATGGCCTGGAAGATCAACCGGCCGAGGCCCGGCAGGTAGAACACGTTCTCGATCACGATGGTGCCGGCGAGCAGTTCGGAGAACTGCATGCCCATCACCGTGATGACAGGGATCATCGCGTTGCGCAGCACATGCAGCCACAGCACCGCGCGCTGCGACACGCCCTTGGCGCGTGCGGTGCGCACGAAGTCCTCGCGCATCACTTCGAGCACCGCCGAACGCGTGATGCGCGCGAGGATCGCGGCCTGCACCACCGCGAGGGACAGCGCCGGCAGCAGCAGCGACTTCACGCCACCCAGCACGCCCTCGCCCCATCCGTCGAAGCCGCCCGCGGAGAACCACTGCAGCTTCACCGAGAACACCAGGATCAAGAGGATCGCGAACCAGAAATTCGGAATCGCAATGCCCACCTGCGTCATGCCCATGAGGCCGACATCGCCCATCTTGTTGTGGCGCGCCGCGGCCGTCACGCCGACGATCAGCGCGAGCACGGTGGTGAGGGTCATAGCCAGCACGGCCAGCGGCACGGTGAGCGCGAGGCGCTCGAGGATCAGGTCAAGCACCGGCGAGCCGTAGGCGTAGCTGTCGCCCAGGTTACCGGTGAGGATGCCGCCGATCCAGTGCCAGTAGCGCGTCCACGCGGGCTGGTCGAGGCCCAGTTTCGTGGCGAGTGCAGCCACCGCGTCGGGCGAGGCGTCGGGCCCCATGAGCATCTGCGCGGCGTTGCCGGGAAGGATCTCCAAGACGAGGAACACGATGACCGACGCGCCGATCAGCGTGCCGACCAGCGTTGCCAGGCGCTTGAGCAGGAAGAGGCCCATCTATCGGTCTCGATGCGGCATGCGTTGTTGTCGATTCATCCGATGCAACTGGCGATGGCGCGGCCCACGTCGACCGTGTTCGCGGTGCCGCCCATGTCGCGCGTGCGCGGGCCTTCGCTCAGCACGGTCTCGATCGCCGTGAGCACGGCGGCCGAAGCTTGCGCATACACGGAGTCGCCGTTGCCCAGGTGGTCGAGCATCAGCGCGGCAGACCAGATCTGGCCGATCGGGTTGGCGATGCCCTTGCCCGCGATGTCGGGCGCGGAGCCGTGCACCGGCTCGAACAGCGACGGGAACGCGCGCTCGGGATTCAGGTTGGCCGACGGCGCGATGCCGATCGTGCCGGTGCATGCCGGGCCCAGGTCGGACAGGATGTCGCCGAAGAGGTTGGAGGCCACGACCACGTCGAACCAGTCGGGGTGCTGCACGAAATGCGCGCACAGGATGTCGATGTGGTACTTGCTCGTGGCGATGTCGGGATGGCGCTTGGCCATCTCGGCCAGGCGCTCGTCCCAGTACGGCATGGTGATCGAGATGCCGTTCGATTTGGTCGCCGCCACGAGGTTCTTGCGCGGGCGCTTGCTCGCGAGCTCGTAGGCGTACTTGAGGATGCGGTCGACGCCGTGGCGCGTGAACACGGCCTCCTGGATCGCCATCTCGCGTGGTGTACCTTCGAAGAGGCGTCCGCCGACCGAGGTGTACTCGCCTTCGGTGTTTTCGCGCACCACGAGGAAGTCGATGTCGCCGGGCTGGCGGTGCGCGAGTGGCCCGGGCACGCCGGGCATCAGGCGCACGGGCCGCAGGTTCACGTACTGGTCGAACTCGCGGCGGATCTTGATGAGAAGGCCCCACACGGCGATGTGGTCAGGCACCTTGTCGGGCGCGCCGACGGCGCCGAAGTAGATGGCGTCGTGGCCCTTGATCTGCTCGTCCCAGTCGGCCGGCATCATGAGGCCGTGGCGCACGTAATGGTCGGAGCCCCAGTCGAAATGATCGAAGCTGAATTCGATACCGAACTTGCGGCTCACCGCGTCGAGCACGCGAAGGCCCTCGGGCACCACTTCGACCCCGATGCCGTCACCCGGGATGACGGCGATTCTGTGTTTTCTTTGTTGCATCGAATACCTGCTTCAAGACTGTTTCGCGAACAAGTCTAGAAGCAGGAGTCGTGCCGCAGGATCGGGGTTGGCACGTACTTTGCCTTGCAATTATCAGAAGGCGTCAAGTGCGAATTTCAGAGGTTGCCTGAAAAAACGCTCCGCCCTGAGAGCGCTTTTTCCTTCTATTTTTAAGAAGGCCTGAACAGTCCACCCAAGGCTCACATCGGCGCGAGCTGCGCCTTCTTCATCATGGTTTCGGTCAACGCAATCTCCTGCACGAAGCCCTTGGCGTAGTCCTGCGAACTCGAGGGGCTGACGCTTCCGCCCGAGACCTCGATCACGGTGCGCACGGCGGGCTGGCGCAACGCCTCTTCGAACGCCGCATGAATCTTCGCGACGATCGGATCGGGCGTGCGTGCCGGCACCGAGATGCCGCCCCACGACGTCAGCGATACGCCGGGCACGCCCGCCTCTGCCAGCGTGGGCAGCTCCGGCAGTGCCGGGTTGCGCTGGCTGCCGGCCACGGCGAGCGCCTTGAGCCGGCCGGCTTGAACGTGCGGATAAGCGACGCTGAAGATCGGCATCGCAAAGAGCACCTGCTTGCCGAGCACCGCATTGACCAACTCCGAGGCGCCCTTGTAGGGCACATGCATTGCCTGCGCGCCGGCCGCACTCAGGAACAGTTCGACGCCCAGGTGCGACGGCGTGCCCACGCCGCCGGACGCGTAGTCGAGCTTGCCCGGGTTGGCACGCGCCCGGTCGATGAGTTCGCGCACGGTGTCGATGCCCGACGAGGGATGGACGATCAGGAGGATGTCCGAGGTCGTCAATCGCATGATGTGCCGGAAGTCCTTGATCGCGTCGTAGCCGGGGTTGGCGTACATCCGCATGTTGGCCGCCATCGGTGCCGCCGAGTAGATCCAGGTGTAACCATCAGCCGGCGCACGCGCCACCAGCCGCGCGCCGATGTTGCCCGCGGCACCGCCGCGGTTCTCGATGACCACCGGTTGCCCGAGCAGCGTGCCGACCGCCTCGGCCAGCGCACGCGCGGTGTTGTCGGGGCCCGTGCCCGCGAGGTAGGGGAGCACCCATTTGATGGGGCGACTGGGCCAATCGGCGTCCGCGGCGAACACCGGCCAGGCGGCGGGCAACATCGACGCACCCAGCGCCTTGCACAGTTGTCGCCGGGCGGCGAGATGATCCTGGTGGTTCATGTGTTTGTCTCTTGTCTCTCGATCTGGTTCTTGTGGAAAGCGGGGCGCTCGTGGTCAGGCGGCCGGCTCGCCCAGCAGTTCCCGCGCGATGGTGTTGCGCTGGATCTCGCTGGTGCCGGTGAGCACGCGATACATGCGCAGCATGCGGAACAGGAATTCCACGCGCCGGCCCTGCACGATGCCTTCGCCGCCATGGATCTGCACGGCCGAGTCCGCGATCCGGAAGGCAGCCTCGGAGCAGAAGAGCTTGGCCATGGAAGCCTCGGCGCGCGCCTCGCCGCCGGCATCGATCTGGCGCGCGGTGGCGATCATCAATCCGCGCGCGGCGGCAAGGTCGGTCGCCATGTTCGCCAGCATGTGCTGCACAGCCTGGAACTGCGCGATCGCGCGGCCGAACTGGCGCCGGCCGCGCGCGTAGTCCAGCGCATCGTTCAGCGCCACGCGCGCGAGCCCGACCATCGCAGGGCAATGAAGCAGCCGGTTCACCGTGATGCGACCGAGTGCGAGCGCAAGACCGCGTCCCGGCTCGCCGATCATGTTGCGCGCCGGCACGCGGCAGGCCTCCAGCACGATGTCTCCGGTGTGCGACTGGCCGGCCATGGTCTTGTAGCCCGACTCCACGCGCGCACCGGGTTGGCCCAGATCGACGAAGAAGGCCGAGATCTCACGCTGGGCGGGGTCCGTCGCGGTCGAGGCCATGACCAGCGCAAAGTCCGCGAACGGCGATCCCGAAATGAAGCGCTTGCGGCCGGTGAGCAGGTAGTCGTCGCCTTGCCGCTCGGCGCGCGTCTGGACCGCGCCGGCATCGGAGCCGGCTTCGGCCTCGGTCAATGCGAAGCAGATGGCCCTGTCGGCATTCGCCACCGGTTGAATGAACGCTTCAAGCTGGTACGGCGTGGCTTGCCGCGCCAACGCGCCCACCCGGGGCGGTCCGCTGAGTTCGCCGAACACGTGCGGTGCGAGCGGCGAACCGCTGGCATAGATGGCCTCCTTGATCAGCACATGGTCGAGCACGGACAGGCCGATGCCGCCCATCGTCTTGGGCAAGGTGATGCCGTAGAAGCCGAGTTCGTTGGAGCGGCGCCAGACGCGGTGCAGCGTCTCGCGGTCGGGACTGCGCTCGTGGTTGATGCCGTGCTCGCGGACGATCGCGGCCAGTTCGCCGTGGATGAAATCATCGATGCGCGCGGAGAGTTCGGCGGCCTGCGCCGAGCCTTCGAACGAGGCAGTGGCCGGGGTGGATGAAGTCATGGGCACTCCGTTCTTCAATTGACGCGCCGCGCGCGGTCGGCCCAGTACGGGGCCTGGATGGTCTTGCGCGCCACTTTTCCGTTGGCGTTCTTGGGCAGCGCCGAAACGAACTCGATCATCCGCGGCCGCTTGAAGCCGCCGAGCCGGTCGGCGCAGAACGCATCAAGCACGGCCGCATCGGGGGCCTCGCCGGGCTTGAGGACGATGTGCGCGGCCACAGCCTCGCCCCATTTGTCGTCGGGCACCGCGAACACGCAGGCATCGGCGACGGCCCCGTGCTGGTAGAGCACCGCCTCGACCTCCGACGGGTAGACGTTGAAGCCGCCGGTGATCACCATGTCCTTCTTGCGGTCGACGATGTAGATGTAGCCGTCGTCGTCCGCGCGCGCCAAGTCGCCGGTGTGGTAGCCGCCGTTCTTCAGCACTTCGGCCGTGAGTTCGGGCGCGCGCCAGTAGCCGGCGAAAACGTCGGGGCCGCTGACCACGATCTCGCCGATCTCGCCGACTGCGACCGGCTGTCCTTCGTCATCGACGATCTCGACGCGAGACTCCAGGAACGGCCGGCCGCAAGACGCGAGGCGCTCGGGCCGCGCGGCGCGTGCGAACAGGTGGTCTTCGACCGAGAGGCCGCACACCCCCGAGGTCGTCTCGCCCGCGCCGTAGCCTTGCGAGAGAACGGGGCCGAACACGTCCATCGCCTGAAGGATGCGTGCGGGCGCCATCGGCGCCGCACCGTAGCCAAGCCGCTTCAGGTCGGGCAGCGGCAGGTACTGTCCTTCGAGGTGTGCGAGCAGCATGTTGATCATCGTCGGCACCATGAAGGTGTGGGCGACGCGGTCGGCGCGCATCTCCGCAAGAAAGCGCCCGGGCTCGAAGCCGTCGAACAGCCGGATGGTCGCGCCGCTGCAAAGCGCGGGCACGAGCTGCATGCCCGAAGCGTGCGTGATGGGGCCGACCAGGCCGAGCAACTCGCCAGGGCGCATGCCGTCAGCACGCATCAGGAACTTGCGCAACTGCGCGAGGCGGTTGCCGAAGGTCTGCATCGCCGCCTTCAGCACGCCGCTGGAGCCGGAGGTGTAGTGCAGCACAGCCAACTCGTCGGAGCGCACGCGCACGGCTTCGAACACATCGCTTGCGGCGGCCAATGCAGCCTCGTAGCTGTGCGATGCGCCTTCCGGTCGGTCGATCAGCAGAAGGCGCGGCGTCGAGGTTTTCAGCAAGGGAAGAAACGCCTCGGCCCGCGCTGCGGTGGTCACGATCAGTTCGGCCTCGCTGTTCGCGACGACCTCGGCCACTTCGACCGGCGAGAGCCGCGAATTGACCGGCGCCTTCACCAGCGCGGCCTTGTAGCAAGCGAGTTCGAGCTCGACCACTTCGATGCAATTGGGCAGGTACACGCCGACCCTCGCGCCGCGTGCGAGTCCTTCTGCAAGCAGCGCATTAGCCAGGCGATTGGAGCGCCGCTCGAGTGCGTCGTAGGTGATCGATCGCGTCGGGCTCTTGATCGCGATCTGCTTGGAGAACGCGCGAGAGGCGCGAGAGACGAGGCTGCCGACGTTAGCGACCTCGAAGGATGTGGAATTCAAAGGCTATCTCCTGTGCGCCACCTCTGCATGCGGGTGGACTGCCGCCACTATCGCGGCACGGGCGCTCCAGGAGGAAATACCGTTTGCTGATGCGAAGGCATCAATCTTTTTGATGGCCGGGCGAGAGTTCGGCTTTCCAGGTGCCTTCGCCGACCACGCGGCGAATCTCTTCGCGCAGCACATCGATCAGCGCTTCGGCGACCGGATCGGCCGCGCGGTTCGCGGGTGTTGCAAGGGTGTAGCTGCGTTTGAGTTCAGGCTCGGTCACGCGGGCGCAAATCCAGTGTTCGTTCGCCAACGCCGATGCGTCGAGCGCGCATCCGGGTGTGAAAGTGAAACCCGCTCCGGCCTGGTAGAGCGAGCGCAGCACGCGTGCCGAATCGTGTTCGTAAGCCACGTTGAGTTTGATGTCGAGGTTCGACGCGGCGCTTTCGACCTGCTGCCGGATGCTGAAGCGCCGCGACTGCAACACCAGTGGGAGCTGCGCGGCCTTTGCGAAGGCGATGTCGCCGGTGCCGCGTCGCGCGCCGGTTTTGCCGGGCGTGGCCTTGCGCCTCCCCTTCACCAACGGCGCTGCGATGCCGTCGACATCGAAACCGCAGAGAAAGATCGACTCTTCCGCAAGCGGGTCGCAAACCATGCCTTCGAGCGCCGGCGTGTCCACCAGGATGCCGACGTCGGCCCGGCGATCGAGCATGGCCTTCTTCACCATGAGGCTTAGATCGTCCAGCACGAAGACGCGCACAAGCGGATGCCTCTCTTTCAGCCGCATCAGCACAGGGCCGAGCAGCAACGACGAAAGAAGCGAGGGGACCGCAAGCGTGACAGAGCCTTCGAGGCCGTTCGGCGGGCGCTGGAAGCGCTCTCGCAGTGCGGCCGCATCGGACAGCAGCCGGCGCGCGTCGTGATAGAGCTGCATGCCCGCGGTCGTCGGCGTGACGCCGACATGCGAGCGCTCGAAGAGCTGGGTGCCGAGTTCGTTCTCGAGTTTTTTAATCTGCGCCGTGAGCGCAGGCTGGGCCACATAGAGCGAAGCTGCGGCCCGGGAGAGGCTCCCCGCCTCGAGCACTGCGATGAAATAGCGAAGCGCGCGAAGGTCCATGTGTATTGCCAACGGCTGGGCTGCCCACAAAGAGGAAACCCCTCGAAGCTCGAAAGCTGCGAGGGGTTTTATCTGGCGGAGTGGACGGGACTCGAACCCGCGACCCCCGGCGTGACAGGCCGGTATTCTAACCAACTGAACTACCACTCCTGGTAGACAACGTTCACTCCTTGCGGAGCCGAGTGTTGACGACTCGTGCCTGCTTCACTTGCATGAAACTGGCGACCCTACGGGGATTCGAACCCCGGTAGCCACCGTGAAAGGGTGGTGTCCTAGGCCTCTAGACGATAGGGTCAAAACCTTAGGAACCGTGCTGCGATCAGCACTTATCTTCTTCTCGACACTTTGATGGTGGAGGTAAACGGGATCGAACCGATGACCTCTTGCATGCCATGCAAGCGCTCTCCCAGCTGAGCTATACCCCCATTTGACTTTCAGGCTCTTCTTTTCAGAATTACCGTGTGTCGGTGTCGAGCCTCAAATTATAGACCGAAAAATCAGGCCCTTTTCAAACGCTCCACAACTTTTTCGCGAGAAAAGATGGCGAGCACCGAATCGAGGGATGGCGTCTGCGGTGTTCCCATCACGAGGACGCGAACCGGCATGGCCAACACGGGCATTTTCACAGAATGCGCGGCCAGAACTTCCTTCATGGCCGCGGCAATCGAAACTTTTTCCCACGTCACGCTCGCGAGCTTCTCGGCGAGCGTCGCGATGACGGGCTTCACCGCATCGGTGACGTGCTGCGTGCGATCGGCTTCGCTCGGCGTCACGTCCGTGTAGAACGCAGCAGCCCAGTCGGCCAACGCGACCGTGGTTTCGCAGCGGTCCTTGAAGAGCGCGCAGATGGCCGTGAGCCGGTCGTCCGCCTCGATGCCGCGCTTCTTCAGTTGCGCGGCCACGAGCGGCGCGAGTTCCGCATCGGCCTTCGCCTTGATGTATTGCGCGTTGACCCATGCGAGCTTCGCCGCATCCCATTGCGCGGGGCTCTTGGAGAGGTGCGAACCATCGAACCAGCTCACCATCTGTTCGCGCGTGAAGAGCTCGTCGTCGCCATGGCTCCAACCGAGGCGCGCAAGGTAGTTCAGCATCGCCTCGGGCAGGTAGCCGTTCTCTTCGTAGGCGGTGACGCTCACCGCGCCGCGGCGCTTGGAGAGCTTCTGCCCGTCGTCGCCCAGGATCACCGGCACATGGCCGAACTGGGGCAGCGGTGCGCCGAGCGCGCGGAAGATGTTGATCTGCCACGGCGTGTTGTTGATGTGCTCGTCGCCGCGGAACACGTGGGTGATGTTCATGTCCCAGTCGTCGACCACCACCGCGAAGTTATACGTGGGCACACCGTCGGGCCGCAGGATGATCAGGTCGTCGATCTCGCGGTTGTTGATGGTGATCTCGCCCTTGACGAGGTCGTTCCACGTCACGTCGCCTTCAGGCGGGTTGCAGAAGCGCACCACCGGCGGCACGCCTTCCGGCACGGGCGGCAGCACCTTGCCCGGCTCGGGACGCCAGCGGCGGTCGTACAGCGTCTTCTCGCCGCGCGCGCGCTGCGCTTCGCGCATCTCGTCGAGTTCGGCCGGCGTGCAGTAGCAGTGGTAGGCCGTGCCGGCCGCGAGCATCTGAGCGATGACTTTGCGGTAGCGCTCGAGACGCTGCATCTGGTAGATCGGGCCTTCGTCGTAGTCGAGGCCGAGCCAGTGCATCGAGGCGAGGATCTGGTCGGTCGAGTCCTGCGTGGAGCGGGCCACGTCGGTGTCCTCGATGCGCAGCACGAACTCGCCGCCATGGTGGCGCGCGTAGGCCCACGAATAGAGCGCGGTGCGGGCCGTGCCCAGGTGAAGGAAGCCTGTGGGAGACGGTGCGATGCGGGTGCGAACTTTGCCGGTCATGAAACTCGATTCAGGAATTCAGGGTGCTCAGGCCACGCGAGAGGTCGGCCGTGATGTCGTCGATGTATTCGAGGCCGACCGCAACGCGGATCAGCCCCTGGCTGATGCCTGCCGCCTGGCGCTGCACTTCGGTGAGGCGGCCGTGCGACGTCGTGCCGGGGTGCGTGATGATGGTCTTGGTGTCGCCCAGGTTGGTGGCGATGCTCACCACGCGTGTGCTGTTGATCACGTGGAAGGCGTTGGCGCGCGCGGCTTCTGGCGTGTCGCCGACCACGTCGAACGACACGACCGCCCCGCCCTGCCCCGACTGCTGGCGCATGGCGAGCTCGTGCTGCCCATGCGATGCGAGACCGGGGTAATAGACACGCGCGATACCGGGCTGCTTCTCGAGCCATTGCGCCACGGCCAGCGCATTCGCGCACTGCGCTTTCATACGGATGCCGAGCGTTTCCAGGCCCTTGAGCACGACCCAGGCATTGAACGGCGACAGCGCCATGCCGGCAGTGCGCACGATCGGTCCGAACACGTCGACGATGAGCTTCGACGGACCGCAGATGGCACCCGCCATCACGCGGCCCTGGCCGTCAAGGTACTTGGTGCCCGAATGAATGATGAGGTCGGCGCCGAGTTCGGCCGGCCGCTGCAGCACGGGCGTGCAGAAGCAGTTGTCGACCGCAAGCAGCGCGCCCGCACCGTGCGCCAAGTCGGCGAGCGCCTTGATGTCGCAGACTTCCGTGAGCGGATTGGTCGGCGTCTCGGCGAACAGCAGCTTGGTGTTTGGCTTGATCGCCGCGCGCCATTCGGCCACGTCGGTCTGCGAGACGAAGGTGGTCTCGACGCCGAACTTGGCGAACTCCTTGCCGAACAGGTTCAGCGTGGAGCCGAACACCGAGCGCGAGCAGATCACATGGTCGCCGGCCTTGAGCAGGCCCATGCACATCATGAGGATCGCGCCCATGCCGGTCGATGCGCCGATGGCGGCCTCGGTGCCTTCGAGCGCAGCCAGGCGTTGCTCGAAGCTGGTCACCGTCGGATTGGAGGTGCGCGAGTAGGTAAAGCCCTGCTCGGTGCCGGCAAAGCGGCGTGCCGAAGTTTCGGCGTCGGGCTGCACGAAGCCGCTGGTCAGGAACAGCGCTTCGGAGTGCTCGCCGTGCTGGCTGGGCGCCAGCCCGGTGCGCAGCGCGAGCGTGTCGCGGTGCAGTCCGGGCGGCAGGGTTCGTTCGTCGGTCACTTCAGCTCTCACTCGCTGTGGTTGGGGAGCGCGAGGCGCGAAGAATCTTCTTCGGTCTCTTCGATGCGGGGGCGGTTGCCGTTCATGCGCGAGATCGCATCGGTGTCGATGTCGCCGGTCACGTACACGCCGTCGAAGCACGAGGCGTCGAAGCCGTCGAGCTTGGTGTTGAGCGAGCCGATGGCGCGCTTCATGGCATCGACGTCCTGGTAGATCAGCGCGTCGCAGCCGATCAGTTCGCGGATCTCCTCGACGGTGCGGTCGTGCGCGACCAGTTCGTCCTTGGTCGGCATGTCGATGCCGTAGACGTTCGGGTAGCGCACCGGCGGCGCGGCGCTGGCAAGGTAGACCTTGCGTGCGCCGGCATCGCGCGCCATCTGCACGATCTCGCGGCTGGTGGTGCCGCGCACGATGGAGTCGTCGACCAGCAGCACGTTGCGGCCCTTGAACTCGCTGGCGATCACGTTGAGCTTCTGGCGCACCGACTTCTTGCGCACGCCCTGCCCCGGCATGATGAAGGTGCGGCCCACGTAGCGGTTCTTCACGAAGCCTTCGCGGTACGGCACGCCCAGCAGGTGCGCGAGCTGCGTGGCGCTCGGGCGGCTCGATTCGGGAATCGGGATGATCACGTCGATCTGGTTCGGCGGCACGGTGGAGACCACGCGCTTGGCCAGCGTCTCGCCCAGGTTCAGGCGCGCCTGGTAGACCGAGATGCCGTCGAGCACCGAGTCCGGACGCGCGAGATACACGAATTCGAAGATGCAGGGATTCAGCGTGGGCGCCTCTGCGCACTGCATCGAATGGACATTGCCTTCCAGGTCGATGAACACCGCTTCGCCGGGGTTGATGTTGCGCTCGAACACATGGCCCGAGCCCTCGAGCGCGACCGATTCGCTGGCCACCATGACGGTGCCGTCCTTCGCATTGCGGCCCATGCACAGCGGGCGGATGCCGTACGGATCGCGAAAGGCGAGCAGGCCGTGGCCCGCGATGAGCGACACCACGGCGTACGAGCCGCGCAGGCGCTTGTGCATGTTCTTGACCGCGGCGAACACCTCGGCCGGATGCAACGGCACGCCACGCGACGAGCGCTCCAGTTCGTGCGCGAGCACGTTGAGCAGCACTTCCGAATCGCTCTCGGTGTTGGTATGGCGGTGGTCGGTGGAGAACAGCTCCGAGCGCAGCGCGTGCGCGTTGGTCAGGTTGCCGTTGTGCACCAGCACGATGCCGAAGGGCGCGTTCACGTAGAAGGGCTGCGCCTCTTCCTCGCTGTAGGCGTTGCCGGCGGTCGGATAGCGGACCTGGCCCAGGCCCACGTTGCCCGGCAGCGCACGCATGTTGCGGGTGCGGAACACGTCGCGCACCATGCCCTTGGCCTTGTGCATGAAGAACTTGCGTTCCAGCAAGGTCACGATGCCGGCCGCGTCCTGGCCGCGATGCTGCAGGAGCAGCAGCGCGTCATAGAGCAGCTGGTTGACGGGTGCGTTGCTGACAACGCCGACGATTCCACACATGAGCGATTCCTTCAGGGCAGGTAGCTTGCCAACTTTTCAGGCAGCGCGGGTTTCAGGCCCTGCAATGCCGCATCGAGAACACCGGCACTGAGCGAGTCGCGCCACCAGGCACTGTCGCTCAACACCAGCAAATGAACAACGACTGCCAGCACGAGCAGGGCCACTGCGCCCCGCGCCGCACCGAAGGCAGCTCCCAAAATCCGGTCCACGGGCCGAAGGCCCACGACGGTGATCAACTTGCGCGTGAGGGCCGCAATGAGTCCCACACCGAACGCCACTCCCACGAACACCAGCACGAAGGCCAATGGATAACGCCACGTCGCCTGCGGCTCGCCGAACGGCAGCCACGCCGCCACATCGGAAGCCAGCCACTGGGCGGCGATGAAAGCAGCCACCCAGCCCATCAGCGAAATCACTTCGAACACCAGGCCCCGCATGAGGCCGAACAGCATCGACACCACGATGAGCGTGACGGCGATCCAGTCGAGCAGGGCCACGGCAGCAGGCGCCTGCGCTTACAACGTGAGGATCGCGGCTGACAAAGACAAGCCCTTGACCTTCTCCGCCGCCTTGTCCGCCTCGGCGCGCGAGCTGAACGGGCCGACACGCACACGCGTGCGCTCGCCATCGGCCGTCTTGGCAACGTGGACGTAGGTCTTGAGGCCCGCGCGTTCCAGCTTCTGGCGCACTTCGCGCGCCTTGTCGGCATCGGCGAAAGCGCCGACCTGCACGATGAAGCGGCCTGCAGCCTCCTCGGTGGCGGCGGGCTTGGGCGTTGCGGCGACAGCGGTCACAGGCTTGCCTTCGAGCAGCGCGCGGGCACGGGCGCCGTCGTCCGCCGCGGCGGCGGGCTTGGGCTCAGGCTTCGGCTTGGGCTCCGGTTTGGGTTCCGGCTTGGGTTTGGTTTCGGGCTTGACTTCAGGCTTGGGTTCCGGCTTCGGCTTGACCTCCGGCTTCGGCTCGGGCTTGGGTTCCGGCTTCGGTTTGGCCTCGACGGCAGGCGGCGTGCTGGCCACCGGCTTGCCGGGGTCGATCACGGTGCCGTCGGCGGTCTCGGTGATCATGCCGCCGGCCGACGAGGCGGCGGCCACGCGGGTGCTGTTGTCGGGCGCAACCGGTGCGCTGCTAGTTGCAGGCGTCGTTGCGGGTGCAGCAGGCACGGGCAGCGGCTTGACCTTGTTGCGGTCCGGAATTTCGATGGGGATGTCGACCGACACGGGACGCGGCTGTGTGTCGAACAGCAGCGGGAAACCGATCACGCCCACCAGCACCAGCACCGCGGCGCCCAGCAACCGGTGGCGCGCACGCCGACGCATGGTTTCGACACTTTCCGCTGGGACGGCCGCCGGGGCGTTGCGTCCTTCGTTGCCTTGTGGGCCGCGCGTGCGGAACTTGAAAAACGCCATGAAGTTCGATCCCTGAAGGAGTGCAGCGAGGTGATGCCAGGTGGTGCGGTCGACCTGTCGGTCAGCCGCCTGGAGACAGGTGTTTGGCTTGCAGCCGGGGGGTGCCGTTTTCGAGCACGCCACCCACGGTGAAGAACGATCCGAAGACCACGATTCTATCAGCGGGGTCCGCGTGCTCGATGGCTGCGCGCAACGCGTCCATCGGGCTTGCATGCACGCTGCCGGAGGCATCGGCGCGGGTGTTCTGCGCCTGCCAGGCGGCCTGCAGATCGGCCGCCTTGGCGGCGCGCGGCGTGGGCAGGTCGGTGAAGTACCAGCGGTCGATCATCGGGCCGATACGCGCGAGGATCGGCGCGAGGTTCTTGTCGGCCATCACGCCGAAGACGCCGTGCGTCGTCGGAAAGAAACCCATCGCATCGAGGTTCTCGGCCAGCGCGGCGACCGCATGCGCGTTGTGCGCCACGTCGAGCACCAGCGCGGGCTCGCCCGGCACGATCTGGAAGCGGCCCGGCAGCTCGACCATCGCGAGCCCGTTGCGCACCGCCTGCGCCGTGATCGGCAACTGCGGGCGCAGGGCCTCGAGGGCCGCGAGCACGCCCGCCGCATTGATGAGCTGGTTGGCGCCGCGCAGCGCCGGATAGGCCAGCCCGCTGTAGCGCCTGCCGCGGCCCGACCAGCCCCACTGCTGCTTGTCGCCCGACACGTTGAAGTCGGTTCCGAAGCGCCAGAGGTCGGCGCCGATGGCGTTCGCGTGGTCGATCACGCTCTGCGGCGGCACCGGGTCGCTCACGATGGCCGGCTTGCCGGCGCGCAGGATGCCGGCCTTCTCGAAGCCGATGCTTTCGCGGTCGGGGCCGAGGTATTCCATGTGGTCCAGGTCGATGCTGGTGATGACCGCGCAGTCGGCGTCGATGATGTTGACCGCGTCGAGCCGGCCACCGAGTCCGACTTCGAGGATCGCCACATCGGGCTTTTCCTCGATCATGCAGTGCAGGATGCCGAGGGTGGTGAATTCGAAGTAGGTCAGGGGCATGTCGCCGCGAACCTTCTCCACCACTTCGAAGCTTGCTATCAGTTTGGAAGCATCGACCGATTCGCCCTTCAGGCGCAGCCGCTCTTCGAAGCGCACCAGGTGGGGGGATGTGAACACGGCGGTGCGGTAGCCCGCGTGCGTCAGGATCGATTCGAGCATGGCGCAGGTCGAGCCCTTGCCGTTGGTGCCCGCGACCGTGATGACGGGACAGCCGAATTTCAGGCCGAGGCGCCCGGCCATCTCCTTGGCGCGTTCGAGGCCCAGTTCGATGTTCTTGGGATGGAGTTGCTCGGCGCGCGCGAGCCAGTCGTTAAGGGTTTCCATGGAGGCCGGCATTGTCGCCGACCTGCCGGGCGCGGCATCATGGCGGCCATGACAACCCTATACGGCATCCCCAACTGCGACACCGTCAAGCGCGCCCGCGCCTGGCTCGACGAACACCACGTGGCCTACACCTTCCACGATTTCAAGAAACAGGGCGTGCCCGAGCCCGAACTCGACCAGTGGCTGAAGAAGCCCGGCTGGGAAGCGCTGGTCAACCGCCGCGGCACCACCTGGCGCAAGCTCGACGAGGCCACCCAGAACAGCGTGGTCGATGCCGCCTCGGCCCGCGCCGTGCTGCTGGCCAACCCGAGCCTCATCAAGCGGCCGGTGGTCAACTGGGGCGCGAAAACCGGCGTTACGACGGGATTCGACGCCGAAAGCTGGGCTGTGAACGCCGTGTAAACCCCGGAACCCCATCTCGCCGGCCGGCCTCCAACCGCGATCTGCAGGAGAGAACACCATGAACAGACACGTTTTTCGCACCCTCGCGGGGCTTTCGGTGATCGGGCTGCTGGCGACAGGCGCCAGCGCCGTGCAGGCCCAGCAAGTGGTCCAGGCCCGGGTGATTTCGGCGACGCCGATCCGCGAAACGACCGGCAGCGACGTCAGCTACAACGTCACCTACGAGTACCAGGGCCGCCAGTACACGACCCGCACCACCAGCCGGCCGGGCGCCACCATCGCGATCCAGGCCGGCGCCTATGGCGTGACCACCGCGCCCGTGCAGCCCCAGTCGCAGCTGCAGCCCTATCCGGTCGAGGCCAACAACGGGCAGCAGTACCAGCAAGACCCGCAGTACCAGGAACAGTACCAACAGGGCGGCGGCTCCCCCTGGGAGAACGTCGTACCGGAGCCAGGCGTGGTGGTCTCCGGGCAGGGTGCGCCGGTCTATGCACAGCCGGCCCCGGTCTATGCGCCACCGGTCTATGTGCAGCCCGCCTACACCTACCCGTACGCGCAGCCCTACGTCTACCCGCCAGTCGGCATCTCGCTGAACCTGGGCTATTCGCGCGGCTGGGGCGGCGGCTACTACGGACGCGGCTACGGCGGCTACCGCGGTGGCTACGGCTATCGCGGCTACGGCGGTTACCGCGGCGGCTGGCACCGCTGAGCGGGTGGGGACCGCCCGAGCCCCTAAAATCGAGGACTTTCCCAACCCTGACGGGTGCGCCGCCGGTGCGGTGCGTCCTCGATTAGCCGAGCCCCCAGCGCCGGCGCCACCCAATGACGACGACTACCGACACTCTGAACAGCGCCGCAGTGGCCACCAAGGCCAATGTGTATTTCGACGGCAAGTGCGTGAGCCACAGCCTCACGCTCGCGGACGGCACCAAGAAATCGGTCGGCGTGATCCTGCCGTCCACCCTCACCTTCAACACCGGCGCGCCTGAAATCATGGAAGGCACCGCCGGCAGCTGCGAATACCTGCTCGCAGGCACCAGCGAATGGGTTGCCTCCGGCCCAGGCCAGAAGTTCAACGTGCCGGGCAACTCGAGCTTCCAGATCCGCGTGAGCGGCGAGCCCTACAGCTACATCTGCCACTTCGGCTGAACCCGGGACCCTCACATGTCGACCATCCTCCAAAACGTTCCCGCCGGCCAGAAGGTCGGCATTGCCTTCTCCGGCGGTCTGGACACCAGCGCGGCCCTGCACTGGATGCGCAACAAGGGCGCGATCCCCTACGCCTACACCGCCAACCTCGGCCAGCCCGACGAACCCGACTACGACGAGATTCCCCGCAAGGCGATGCTCTACGGCGCCGAGAACGCCCGACTGATCGACTGCCGCGCGCAGCTCGCCAACGAAGGCATCGCCGCGCTGCAGGCCGGCGCCTTCCATGTCACGACCGCCGGCGTCACCTACTTCAACACCACGCCGCTCGGCCGCGCGGTGACGGGCACCATGCTGGTGTCGGCCATGAAGGAAGACGACGTCAACATCTGGGGCGACGGCAGCACCTACAAGGGCAACGACATCGAGCGTTTCTACCGCTACGGCCTGCTCACCAACCCCGCGCTCAAGATCTACAAGCCCTGGCTCGACCAAGTCTTCATCGACGAACTCGGCGGCCGCAAGGAGATGTCGGAGTTCATGCAGAAGGCCGGCTTCGCCTACAAGATGTCGTCCGAAAAGGCCTACTCGACCGACTCCAACATGCTGGGCGCCACGCACGAGGCCAAAGACCTCGAGCACCTGAACAGCGGCATGCAGATCGTGCAGCCCATCATGGGCGTCGCGTTCTGGAAGGACGAAGTCGAGGTCAAGCGGGAGACCGTCTCGGTGCGCTTCGAAGAAGGCGTGCCCGTCGCACTGAACGGCGTGGCCTACCCGAACATGGTCGAGCTGATCCTCGAAGCCAACCGCATCGGCGGCCGCCACGGCCTGGGCATGAGCGACCAGATCGAGAACCGCATCATCGAAGCCAAGAGCCGCGGCATCTACGAAGCCCCGGGCCTCGCGCTGCTGTTCATCGCCTACGAGCGCCTCGTCACCGGCATCCACAACGAAGACACGATCGAGCAGTACCGTGACCACGGCCGCAAGCTCGGCCGCCTGCTCTACCAGGGCCGCTGGTTCGATCCGCAGGCGATCATGCTGCGCGAGACGGCCCAGCGCTGGGTGGCGCGCGCCATCACCGGCGAGGTGACGGTCGAGCTGCGCCGCGGCAACGACTACTCGATCCTGAACACCGAGTCGCCCAACCTCACCTACAAGCCCGAGCGCCTGAGCATGGAAAAGGTCGAAGGCGCCTTCACGCCGCTGGACCGCATCGGCCAGCTGACGATGCGCAACCTCGACATCATCGACACGCGCGAGAAGCTGGCGATCTACACCCGCACCGGGCTGCTGTCGTCGAGCCAGGGTACTTCGCTGCCCAAGCTGGCGAACGACGACGAGAGCGGCAGCAAGTAAGCCAGCGCGCTCTTGCTCTCAATGACGAACGGGCCCGATGGGCCCGTTTTTCTTTGGGGTCTCGCGTCGATCAGTCGCCGCCTCCGCCGCAGCCGCCTCCACAACCGCCACCGCTGTCGCCGCCGCCGGAGTCCCCGCCTCCACCACCGCCACCACTGCTCGACTCGCTGCCGCCGAAACCATCGGCATCGCCCGAGCTGCCGCCATCCGACGAGGACTCGCCGAACTCGCTGCCGCACTGCGAGGTCGAGCCGTTGTGCCGGTCGACCGCCTTGCAATCGGGCACGTACTCGAAGCCGCCGGGAATCGCGAACTTGATGTCCAGCGCGAACAGCAGCGGCAAGCGAGCAGGCTTGCGCGGATCGATGCTCTCTTCCTTGCACGCCCAGTACCAGGTGCGGCGCAGGCCGTCGTTGCGCTTGGGGTCCTTGCCCAGCACCTCGGCCGGGCTGTGGTGCAGCATGCCGCCGAAGGCCGCCTTGCACCAGTTCTGGTAGCCCTGCGTGTGCAGGATGAATTCGTGCCAGGCGGTATCGACCACCTTCGAGGGCATGGCGACGAACTTGCGGTCGCTGCGCAGGTGCGCCATGAAGAACTGGCGCAGGCCCCGCAGCACCAACTCGGCGTCGCGGCGGCTGAGTTGCGGATGGGCTTCCCGCAGCTTGCCGATCAGGAAAGGCGGCAGCCGCGCCTCGCGGATGAACTGGCGGCGCAGGCTCACTTCGATGCGGCTCAGGAGCGCCGCGAAGCAGAAGGCCGCAAGGAACAGCAGCACCGATCCCCACCAGCGCGCGGGCACCAGGAACACCGAGGCGATGCCCGCCACGATGACGATGCGCTGCGCCCATACCAGCGTCGCAATGCGCCGCCGGTAGTTCAGGTGCAGGAAGTCAAGATCCATCGCTTCAGACGACCACCGGCTCCGGCTCCAGCCGGATGCCGAAGCGCTCGTACACGCTGGTCTGGATGGCCTTGGCCAACGTCATCACCTCGCCGCCGGTCACCGGGTTCTCGCTGCCGCCGCGGTTGACCAGCACCAGCGCCTGCCGCTCGTACACGCCGGCATTGCCGACCGACTTGCCCTTCCAACCGCAGGCGTCGATGAGCCAGCCGGCCGCCAGCTTGATGCTGCCGTCGGCCATCGGGTAGTGAACGATCTTCGGATCGCGCGCGATGATGTCCGCGCACTGCTCGGGTGTGACCGTCGGGTTCTTGAAGAAGCTGCCCGCGTTGCCCAGCACGCGCCAGTCGGGCAGCTTGGCGCGGCGGATCGCGCAGACCCAGTCGAAGATGTCGATGGCGCTCGGCGTGAAGTTGCCGGTTTCTTCCATCTTGCGTTCGAGGTCGAGGTAGCCGACCACCGCCTTCCAGGGCTTGGGCAACCGGAAGCGCACCCGCGTGATCAGCGCGCGGCCTGCGAGGCCGAAGTCGTTCGGGCCGCTCTTCACATGCTTGAAGACCGAATCTCGGTAGCCGAAGGCGCATTGGGCCGCATCGAGCGTGAAGCTGCGGCCGGTGTCCAGGTCGATGGCGTCGAGCGAATCGAAGCGGTCCTGCAGCTCGACGCCGTAGGCGCCGATGTTCTGTACCGGCGAGCCGCCCACGGTGCCGGGGATGAGGGCCAGGTTCTCGAGGCCCGGGTAGCCGTTGCGCACCATCCATTCGACGGCGTCGTGCCAGATCTCTCCGGCGCCGGCTTCCACGATCCAGGCCCGCGGCGTCTCTTCGACCAGTCGCAGACCCTTGATTTCCACCTTGAGCACCAGCGGCTTGACGTCGCCGGTCAGCACGATGTTGCTGCCGCCGCCCAGCACGAAACGGGGGGCGCCCTGCCAGTCGGGGCCGGCCAGGAGCTCGGCGATATCGGCCTCGTCCGTGATGCGCGCCAGGCGCTGCGCGCGCGCGACGATGCCGAAACTGTTGTACGGCTGCAGGGGGACGTTGTGCTCCACGATCATGGGAGAATTGTCGCATCCAGCCCAAGTGAATTCAGGAGAGCCCATGCCGTCTTTCGATACCGTCTGCGAGCCCAATCTGCCCGAAGTGAAGAATGCGGTCGAAAACACCGCCAAGGAAATCGCGACGCGCTTCGATTTCAAGGGCACCGCCGCCGCCGTCGACCTCAAGGACAAGGAAATCACCATGATCGGTGACGCCGAGTTCCAGCTGGTGCAGGTGGAAGACATCCTTCGCAGCAAGCTCACCAAGCGCAGCGTCGACGTGCGCTTCCTCGACAAGGGCGACGTCCAGAAAATGGGCGGCGACAAGGTCAAGCAGGTCATCAAGGTCAAGAGCGGCATCGAGAGCGAGCAGGCCAAGAAGATCACCCGCATCGTCAAGGACAGCAAGCTCAAGGTGCAGGCCGCGATCCAGGGCGACGCAGTGCGCATCACCGGCGCCAAGCGCGACGACCTGCAGGCCGCCATGGCGCTGATCAAGAAGGACGTGCCGGACATGCCGCTGTCGTTCAACAACTTCCGCGACTGATCCTCATGAAACCCCTCGCCCTTGCGACGGCAGCGTGTCTTCTGGCTGCCGTGGCGGCGGCGCATGCGGCAAGTTCGGTGATGCTCACCGGCACCATCGGCAGCCGCGCGATCCTGATCGTGAATGGCGCGCCGCCCAAGACCGTGGCGGTCGGCGAGAGCTTCCAAGGGGTCAAGCTGGTGTCGCTGCAGGCCGAGCAGGCCGTGGTCGAACTCGAGGGCAAGCGCGTCAACCTGCGCATGGACACGCCAGTGAGCATCGGCGGTGGTGGCGGTTCAGGCGGTGGCGGCAATCGCATCGTGTTGTCGCCCGACAGTCGCGGCCACTACATGACGCAGGGCGCCATCAACGGCCGCGCCGTCACGTTCATGCTCGACACGGGCGCCACGACGATTGCGCTGTCGGCCGCCGATGCCCAGCGCATCGGCCTGGACTACAGCAAGGGACAACCTGTCCAGATGAGCACCGCCAACGGCGTGTCCCAGGGCTACAGGTTGCGGTTGCAGTCGGTGCGCGTGGGTGATGTCGAGGTCTACGACATCGACGCCATCGTCTCGCAGCAGCCCATGCCCTACGTGCTGCTGGGCAACAGCTTCATCAACCGCTTCTCCATGCGCCGAGACGCGGACCAGATGGTCCTTGAGAAGCGGTATTGACCGTCAGGCCGCAGCGGCCGTCACGACAATCTCGATCTTGTAGGCCGCATTGGCCATCTTGGCCTGCACCGTCGCGCGCGGCGGCGTGTTGCCGGCCGGAATCCACGCATCCCATACCTCGTTCATCGCCGTGATGTCGGTGATGTCGGCCAGGAAGATCTGCGTCATGAGGATGCGCGACTTGTCGCTGCCGGCCTCGGCCAGGAGCCGATCGACCATCGCGAGCACCTGGGTGGTCTGGCCGCGGATGTCCTGCGTGGTGTCGTCGGGCACCTGGCCGGCGAGGTAGATGGTGCCGTTGTGCACGGCCGTCTCCGAGAGACGCGGGCCGACGTGAAAGCGGGTGATGTTTGCCATGGTGTTCTTCAAGCCTTTTTCTTCGAGCCGAGTTTCGACTCCGTGCCGGCCGCGAGCCGGCGGATGTTTTCGCGGTGCCGCCAGATCAGCAGCAGACTCATGATGATGATCGCAATCAGCACCGTGCGGTCGAGCGGCCATGCGATGTTGCCGCCCAGCAGGTAATAGGCCGGTGCGAAGAAGGCCGCCACCAGCGACGACAGCGACGAATAGCGAAAGAAGATCGCGATGATCAGCCAGGTGGCACCGGTCGCAAGCCCCAGCCAGGGCGCGATGCCCACCAGCACGCCCGCCGCGGTCGCCACGCCCTTGCCGCCCTGGAAGCCGAAGAACACCGGATACAGGTGGCCGAGGAAGGCCGCGAGGCCCGCCACGGCGGCCACGCCATCACCCAGGCCCCACTGCGCGCCGTAGTGGCGAATCAGAAACACCGGTAGCCAACCCTTGACCGCGTCGAGCACCAGCGTGGCCAGCGCCGCACCCTTGTTGCCCGAGCGCAGCACATTGGTCGCGCCGGGGTTGCCGCTGCCGTAGCTGCGCGGGTCGGCCATGCCGAGCGATTTGCTCACGATGACCGCGAACGACAGCGAGCCGATCAGGTATGACGCCACGATGGCGATGAGGGACGGCAGGTGAAAACTCAAGGCAGCGCTCCGCGGGGATGGTTGTTGTTCTTGGGTGCTGACGGCGGGTGTGCCGTCGTCAGGTCTCGGGCGGCGATTGGATCACAACGTACTGCTTGCGGAACTCGAAGCCGCGATCGGGCCATTGCGCCACGTAGGCGCGCAGGGCCTCTGCACCCGCGGGCCAGTCCTCACCGTTGACGCGGCAATCGGCCTGTACCCCACCCTGCGCGTCGCGCGCGGCATAGAGACGAAGGCCATAGACGCCGTCCGATTCGATCTGCGGCTTGTAGGCATCCCAGGTGTTGGTGAAGAGGCAGCAGGGGCAGAACGGGTGTTCTTCTTCCTCCGCCGCTTCCCGCGCGGCCTGGTGGGCGACCGGTCCGAACAGCACGCGCCGTTCGCGGCCCTGCTCGACACCCTCTTTGGGCTCCCATTGCATCTGTATCGAGGTGCAATGGACCAGCTCGTCGCTGAGCGCATCCTTGAACACGACCAGGTCGACCTGTGCCCACAGATCGAAACCCCGGGTCAGCGACGAAGCGATGTCGTCGCCATACGAATGCTGGTACTCGAAGGTGCCGCCCGGCAGCAGGCTGGCGTGCGCCACTTCGATGGTGGTGGAGGTGCGCACGCTCCCATCGTCGGTAGGGTGATAGCTCGTGATCTGCGGCCACAGCCAGAGCCCTTCATCGGGCAACAGGAGCCAGCCCTCGCGTTGCAGCACCGCCTTGAAGCCGCGCGCGACCAGCGCCTCGAGCAGGAGCGCGGAGAGATCGAAGACCTCGGTCCACTGTTCCGTGTCGTTCTCGAAGCCGACCTTGAAAGCCGGCCCGCCGCCCTGGTTGGCCGCGCAGTGGGAAGGAAAGAAATCGGGGAGTGTCGACGTCATGGCGCCGGCTATTCTGCCAGCGCACATTCCACCGGCACAGCCCCCAGAAGCGCCACGCACACCTGCGGATCGATGCCGATCAGGTAGCCGCGCCGCCCGCCGTTGAGCACGATCTTCGGCAGCGCGAGGATGGTCGATTCGACATAGACCGGCATCTCGCGCCGCGTGCCGAACGGCGAGGTGCCGCCCACCATGTAGCCGCTGTGGCGCTGCGCCACCTCGGGCTTGCACGGCTCGACCGACTTGGCGCCGATCTGCCGCGCGAGGTTCTTGGTGGACACCGTGCGGTTGCCATGCATCAGCACGATCAGCGGCCTGGCGTCCTGGTCCTGCATCACCAGCGTCTTGATGACGGTGAACGGATCGAGCCCCAGCATCTCGGCACCGCGCTGCGCGCCGCCGTGCTCCATGTATTCGTACGGATGCTCAGTGAAGACGATCTTGTTCGCCCGCAACAGCTGCGTTGCGGGCGTTTCGGAAACGTGGACCTTCTTGCTCACGCGGCCGGGTCCCGGATGTCCCACCGGATCCTGTCGATCTCGGCGAGGATCTCAGGCGACAGCGTGGTGCCGTAGGCGTCGATGTCTTCGTCGAGCTGCTCGAGCGTCCGCACGCCGATGATGGTGCTCGCCACCTGCCACTTCGTGTAGCAGAACGCCAGCGCGAGCTGCGTGGGCGTGAGGCCGTTGTCGCGCGCGAGCTGGTTGTACAGGCGCGCGGCCTTCAGCGCATCGGGGCGGCCCCAACGGAGCTTGCGCACCGATTCGTAGCGGGTGATGCGCGCTTCCTCGGGGGCATCGGGCCCGGTGATGCCGCTCTTGTCGTACTTGCCGGTCAAGAGGCCATAGGCCAGCGGCGAGTAAGCCAGCAGCGAAACGCCCAGCCGGTGCATCGTCTCGTCCAGCCCGTTCTCCACGCCGCGGCTCGCGAGGTTGTAGACGTTCTGCACCGTCGCCACGCGCGGCAGGCCGTGCTGCTCGGCCAGCCGCACGAACTCGTGCACGCCGTAGGGCGTTTCGTTCGACAGGCCGATCGCGCGGATCTTGCCGGCCTTCACCAGCTTGCCGAAGGTCTCGAGCTGCTCGTGGATCGGCGTCTGCGTGACCTCCTTGGCCGGGTCGTAGTAGATGTTGCCGAAGGCCGGCACGTGGCGCTCGGGCCAGTGGATCTGGTAGAGGTCGATCGTCTCGGTCTTCAGGCGCTTGAGGCTCGCCTCGCACGAGGCCACGATGTCCGCGGCCGTCATGCCCACGCCTTCGCGCACCCAGGGCGTGTTGCGCAGCGGGCCGGCCACCTTGGTGGCCAGCACGAGCTTCTGGCGGGCGCCCGGGTTGGCGGCGAACCAGTTGCCGATGATGGTTTCGGTGACGCTGTAGGTTTCCTGGCGGGTGGGCACCGAGTACATCTCGGCGGTGTCGATGAAGTCGACGCCCCGCTCCAGCGAACGGCTCAGGATGGCGTGGGCGGTGGGCTCGTCCACCTGTTCGCCGAAAGTCATGGTGCCGAGGCAGATCGGGGTGACGTGCAGGTCGCTCTGACCGAGTTGGATCTTTTTCATGCGCGGGATGCTACCGCCCTCCCCCGCAACGCGCTGGCCGCGCGGCCAAAGCCCGAGCGCGAGCTGTCGTCTGCCGGACTGCGCGAACGCAGCACGCTCCTTATCATCGACGCCCATGTACCAAGCCCTCCGTCCCTCGCGCAGCGAATTCGTGCCCGTGCGCAACCTCAGCTACCACGTACGCCTCTGGGGCGAGCCCTCGCCGGACCGCCCGCCGCTGGTGCTGGTGCACGGATGGATGGACGTCGCGGCCTCGTGGCAATTCGTCGTCGATGCGCTGGCCGAGGACCGCTTCATCATCGCCCCCGACTGGCGCGGCTTCGGCCTCACCGACGGCGGCGGCGTCGACAACTACTGGCTGGCCGACTACCTCGCCGACCTCGAATGGCTGCTCGACCACTACGCCGGCGAGGGCGACGGCGCACAGCCGGTCGACCTCGTGGGCCACAGCATGGGCGGCAACGTCGCGATGCACTACGCGGGCGTGCGTCCCGCGCGCATCCGGCGCCTCGTCAACCTCGAAGGCTTCGGCATGCCGTTTCGCAAGCCCGACGAAGCGCCCGCACGCTACGGCCAGTGGATCGACGAACTCAAGGGCCTGCACCGCAACGAGAAGGCCCTGGCCAGCTACTCGGCCGTGGACGGCGTGGCCCGCCGCCTCATGAAGACCAACCCACGCCTCTCGCAAGACAAGGCCGACTGGCTCGCGAGCCACTGGTCGGCCGGCCACCTGCAGCCCGACGGCAGCACGCGCTGGCAGATCCTCGGCGAGGCGGCGCACAAGATCGTCAATGCGCACATCTTCCGCGTCGATGAAACGCTGGCGCTCTATGCGCGCATCACCGCGCCGACGCTGATGGTCGAGGCTTCCGACGACAGCCTGCAGGGCTGGTGGAAGAACCGCTACACGCTCGATGAATTCCATGAGCGCCTGAAGTCCGTGCCCTCGGTGCGCATCGAACGCCTGGACGACGCGGGCCACATGCTGCACCACGACCAGCCGCAGCGCGTGGCGCGGCTGATCGAAGATTTCCTGGCCTAGATTTTTTGCGTGGCGCGACGCAGCGCCGCACGCGCCAGCAGCCGCGTGGAGTCCAACGTCGGCAGCGGCGAACTCGCGTCGCTCATGATCAGCGGGATCTCGGTGCAGCCGAGCACCACCGCGTCGCATCCCTCTTCATCTTTCATGCGCTGCATCACGCGCTGGAAGGTCCCGATCGCCTCGGGCTTGAAGACGCCGTAGACCAGCTCCTCCATGATGATCCGGGCGATCTCGTCACGCTCCTCGATGGTCGGACGAACATACTGCAGGCCGCGCGCCGAAAGCTTCTCGGGATACACCTCGCTGTCGGTCAGCCAGCGCGTGCCCGTGATGCCGATGCGGCGAAAGCCGCGCTGCACAGCTTCTTCCGCAACACACTCAGCAATGTGCAGCCAGGGCAGCGGCGAGCACCCTTCGATGAACGGCAGCGCCTGGTGGATGGTGTTGTCCGGGCAAACCAGAAAGTCCGCGCCGATCTTCGCGAGCTTGTGCGCGGAGGCGAGCATCACTTCGCCCACGCCGCGCCAGTCGTCGCGGTAAATGTGTTCCATGTAGTCCGAGAGCGAAGGCGTGTGCATCGAGACCTCGGGATGCGCATGCGGCCCGAGGAATTTCGCGCCCTCCACGCAAATGGTCTGGTAGCAAAGCGATGCGCCTTCGGCGGAGCAGCCGACGATTCCGATGTGCTGGGTCATGGCGGCATCCTACAAAAGGCGCGCCGCCACGCCCAGTCCTGGGACATCGCTCAGGCGTGACCCGATTCGCTGTCCAGGTGCGCCATCTGCGCGGCCGCATAGCGGTCGCCGGCCGCTGCGCCCTTGGGCACGGCACGCTCGATGGCAGCCAGGTCGTCCGCCGTCAGCGCCACGCCCAGCGAGCCCAGCGCTTCTTCGAGCCGCGCGCGCTGTCGTGCACCCACCAGCGGCACGATGTCGTCGCCCTGCGCCGCCACCCATGCAATGGCGATCTGCGCGACCGTCACGCCCTTGGCCTCTGCGATCTTGCGCAGCGCCTCGACCAGCGCGAGGTTGCGATCGGCGTTCTCGCCCTGGAAGCGCGGGCTGTGCGTGCGGAAGTCCGTCGCGCCCGCGCCGCCCTTCTGCCAGTGACCGCTGATGAGCCCGCGCGAGAGCACGCCGTACGCCGTGATGCCGATACCCAGCTCGCGGCAGGTTGCCAGGATGTCGTCCTCGATGCCTCGCGAGATCAGCAAGTACTCGATCTGCAGGTCGGCGATCGGGTGCACGGCCGCGGCCTTGCGGATCGTGTGCGACCCCACCTCCGACAGCCCGATGTGCCGCACGTAGCCGGCCTTCACCATGTCGGCGATGGCGCCCACCGTGTCCTCGATCGGCACGCTCGCATCGAGCCGCGCCGGGCGGTAGATATCGATGTGGTCCACGCCCAGGCGCTGCAGCGAATAGACCAGGAAGTTCTTCACCGCCTGCGGCCGCGCGTCGTAGCCGACCCAGCCACCGGCCGGATCGCGCATCGCGCCGAACTTCACGCTCACCAGCGCCGCGTCGCGCTGCGAGCCCTTCAGACCCTTGAGCGCCTCGCCGATCAGCATTTCGTTGTGGCCGCTGCCGTAGAAATCGCCGGTGTCCAGCAGCGTGATGCCCGCGTCCATCGCGGCCTGGATGGTGGCGATGCTTTCGGCGCGGTCCGAGGGGCCGTACATGCCCGACATGCCCATGCAGCCGAGGCCGAGTGCGGAGACCTGCGGGCCCTTGGTCCCGAGTTGACGTGTGTTCATTGCGGCTTCCTTTTCAATAGGTCCGGACGCGGTTGCGAACGGCATGGCGCTAGTCTGGAAGAAAGCACCCCGTTCGATAATCCGCCCGCCACTGCACGAGCTGTGCAATAAAACGCACAATCCCGCCATGATCGCCCCCGACCTCTCGGACCTCGGCGCCTTCGTCGCCGTCACGCGCGCCCGCGGCTTTCGCGGTGCGGCCGCCTTGCGCGGCGTGTCGCCCTCGTCTCTGAGCGAGGCCATGCGCCGGCTCGAAGCGCAGCTGGGCGTGCGCCTCCTGAACCGCACCACGCGCAGCGTCACGCCCACCGAAGCCGGGCAGCGGCTGCTGGACCGCATCGCCCCGTCGCTCGACGACATCGCGGGCGCGCTCGACACGCTCAACAGCTTTCGCGACAGCCCCACCGGCACCCTGCGGCTCAACGTGCCGACGATCGTCGCGCAGCGCGTGCTGCCGCCGCTGGCCAGCCGTTTCCTGATCGCGCACCCCGGCATCACGCTCGAGGTGACAACCAACGACACCTTCATCGACGTGCTCGCAGCCGGCTTCGATGCGGGCATCCGCTATGACGAGAGCATTGCGCGGGACATGATCGCTGTGCCCCTGGGCCCGCGCACGCAGCGCTTCGTGGCCGCCGCATCACCGGGCTACCTTGCGACACACGGCACGCCCAAACACCCGACCGACCTGCTGCAGCACGCCTGCATCGGCCACCGCTTTTCGAGCGGCGTGCTCGCGGCCTGGGGCTTCGTGCGCCGGGGCAAGGTGGTGAAGATCACGCCGAGCGGGCCGCTGGTGGCTTCGACGATCGATATCGAGTTGCATGCGGCCGAATCGGGCCTGGGCGTGATCTACACCTTCGACGAGTTCCTGCGCCCTTCGCTGGACAGCGGCGCGCTGTTGCCGGTGCTCGAAGACTGGTGGCAGAGCTTTTCGGGCCCCTTCCTTTACTACCCGAGCCGCACGCACATGCCGGCGCCGCTGCGGGCCTTCGTCGATTTCCTCAAGGGCCAGGCGCCCGCCTGATATCCGGCCAGCGGATATCCAAGCGCGCAAATCTTCGTTCGCGCAGCGCGCACCGCCGCCTAGAGTGCCCAACTCCTTTCGCCGTCTCCCGGAGTTGTTGTCATGCCTTCCCTTTCGCGCGCGCCCTCGTGGCTGCGCCGCCTCGCCCCGCTGTCCGGCGGCCTCGCGCTGAGCCTGCTTCTTCACGTTTCCGCCCACGCCGACGACCTGCGCGTGGGCTTCATGCCCGGCCCGTACCGCGATGCCTTCACGCACGGCATCGAGCCCCAGTTGAAGAAGCTGGGCTACACCGTCAAGTACGTCGAATTCAGCCAGGGCGTGCAGCCCAACGATGCGGTGGAGCGCGGGCAGATAGACGCCAACATCTTCCAGCACACGCTGTACCTCAACGCCACCAACAAGCAACAGGGCTTCGACCTGGTGCCCGTGGTGCATGTGCCGACGCCGCCGATGGGCCTGTACTCGCAGCGCCACAAGTCGCTCGACAAGGTGCCTGACGGCGCCACCGTCACGCTGCCCGCCGACCCGGTGAACGCGGCGCGCGCGCTCAACATCCTCGCGGCCGTCGGCTGGGTGACGTTGAAGCCGGGCGTGAGCCCGCTGAGCGTGTCGGAGCGCGACATCGCGAGCAACCCGAAGCGCCTGAAGATCGTTCCGCTGGACGCCGCACAGGCTCCGCGCTCGCTGGCCGATGCCGACCTCGCGGCCGTGCAGGGCAACTTCGCCGTCGCCTCGGGCCTGAAGCTCACCGAGGCGCTCAAGCTCGAAGACATGACGCTGCCCTACGTGAACGTGGTGGCCGTCAAGCGCAGCAACGAGAACGCGAAGTTCGCCAAGGACATCGTGGCCGCCTACCAGTCGCCCGAGTTCCAGAAGTTCTTCAGGGCCAACCCGGTGTGGGCCGGCTACAGGCTGCCGGACTACTTCAACCAATGAGCAATAACAACAACAGCACCGCACCGCGCAGGCAGCTGCACCTCAACGTCAACATCCTGCATTCGGGCTTCGTGCCCTCGGCCTGGCGCCTGCCGGAGAGCGACCCGTGGGCGTTCGCCGACATCCAGCACTACATCCGTACCGCGCAGATCGCCGAGGCCGCGAAGCTCGATGCGATCTTTCTCGCGGACAACGCGGCCATCGTGGACCAGATCCACTTCCGCCCGATCACCGCGCTGGAGCCCACCATCCTGCTGGCCTGCGTGGCCGCGGCGACGACGCACATCGGCCTGATCGCCACCGCCTCCACCAGCTACAACGAGCCCTACAACATCGCACGCCGTTTCTCGACGCTCGACCATGTGAGCAACGGCCGCGCGGGCTGGAACATGGTGACCACGGCCGACCTGCCCTCGGCACGCAACTTCGGCCTGGACACCACGCCCGACCACTCGAAGCGCTACGCCCGCGCCTCGGAGTTCGCCGACATCGTGAAGGCGCTGTGGGACAGCTGGGAAGACGATGCCTTCGTCGGCGACAAGGCCACCGGCAGCTTCATCGACCCGGCCAAGGTGCATGCCATTGCACACCGCGGCGAGCACTTCGCGGTGCAGGGCCCGCTGAACCTGCCGCGCGCGCCGCAGGGCCATCCGGTGCTGGTGCAGGCCGGTGCTTCGGCCGATGGGCGCGAACTCGCATCGCGCCACGCGGAAGCCGTGTTCTCCGCCTCGCAGTCGTTCGAGGAATCGCTGGCCTACGCACGCGCCCTCAAGACCCGCGCGGCCGAGCTGGGCCGCGGACCCGATGCGGTGAAGGTGCTCGCCGGCCTCACCACCATCGTCGGCGGCACAGAAGCCGAGGCACAACGCCGGCGCGACGAGCTGGTCGACCTGATTCCGTGGGACTACAGCCTCACGCGCATCGCCGGCACGCTGGGCATCACGCCCGACCGCCTGAAGCTCGATGAGCGCCTGCCCGACAACCTGCCGCTCCCCGGCAATGGCAACGGCAACCACACCTTCTTCAACGCGGTGGTCGCAGCCGGCCGCACGCATGGCTATACGGTGCGCCAGTTGATCCGCGAGCTCGCGGGCGGCGGCGGGCATCGTGTGATCGTGGGCACGCCCGAGCAGATTGCCGACGACATCGAGCACTGGTTCAAGGGTGGCGCGGCGGACGGGTTCAACCTGATGCCCGATGCGCTGCCGCACGGGCTGCAGGACTTTGTCGATGGCGTGGTGCCGATCCTGCAGAAGCGCGGGATCTTCCGCACCGAGTACGAAGGGCGCACGCTGCGCAATCACCTCGGGCTGGCACGGCCGGGTGGGCGGGCGGCGCAGCGATTGGCGGCTTGAGCGCGGCTCAGAGCGGTTGTTGATCGGCGATACACCAGCAGCGTGCCCAAGTGCACAGGGCATCGGGTGCTCCCCGCAGCGAAATCAAGGAGGAGGGGCGAAGCCCCGGGGGACATTCGCGGAGGGGAGTACCCGGTGGCCTGTGCACCAGTCACAGACCCGAGCCCCCTTCACTCCTCGTCGGCGTCGTTCCCCGTCAGCGACAGCACTTCTTCAACAAAGGCCTCGAAGAGCGGCAGCTCAGCAGGCAGCCCATCGAGAGACTCTGCATCGCCAGCATCAAAAAAATGCGGCTTGTCAGAGGGAATGGAAACCCACTCGCCCCCTTCGAACAGCAGCCCCAGATAACCGTCCGCAGTCGGCAAATAGAACAGCCCCGCCCCATCGAGCGCACGCTGCCCCTTCTTCGCCTTCCCCCGCCCCCAACTCACGCCCTGCTTCGCAAGATGCTCGGTGATCCATCCGTCGCACACATGCGTGTCGCGCCAGTTGGCTTGGGCATCGAATACGGCGAGCACGGGCATGGGGCGTCCTTTGTCGAGGTTGGATTACTGCAGGAAGCTGGGCTTGGCGTAGCCCTGGAACTTGGTGTCCACCACCGTCTTGAATTCCTTCGAGTGGTAGGCCTCGACGATGTCCTTGGCCCAGGCCGAGTTCTTGTCGCCGGTCTTCACCGCGACCACATTGAGGTAATAGTCAGGCGTCTTCTCCAGCACCACGGCCTCGGTGAGCTTCAGGCCCGACGAGATCGCGAAGTTGCCGTTGACGATGGCGTACTCGGTGTCGCCCAGCGAGCGCGGCAGCTGCGCGGCTTCGAGCGGAATGAACTTGAGCTTCTTCGGGTTCTCGGCCACGTCCTTTTCAGACGCGCGGATCGGGTCCACGCCGGCCTTGATGGTGATCAGCTTGTTCTGCTCCAGAAGCACCAGCGCGCGCGCCAGGTTGCTCGGATCGTTCGGGAGCGTCACGCGGTCGCCCTCTTTCACGTCGGCCAGCGTCTTGCGCTTGGTCGAATACACGCCCAGCGGCGCGATCGGGCCCTGCACCAGTTCGGCGAGGTCCAGCTTCTGGTCGGCCGAGAACTTCTTCAGGTAGACCTGATGCTGGAAGAAATTGGCGTCGAGCGAGCCCTGGGCGAGCGCGAGGTTGGGCTGCACGTAGTCGTTGAACTCGACCAGCTTCACCTTGTAGCCCTTCTTCTCGAGGATGGGGACGATGCCGACCTTCAACTGGTCGATGTTCGAGCCGGCGGTGCCGCCGATCACGAGGTTCTTCTTGGCGTCTTGCGCCTGCGCGAGCGACAGGCCGCCGAACGACAGCGCGACGAGGGAAATGGCGAGGACGGAGCGGCGCAGCAATGCGGTTTTCATGGAATGAGCAACAGGAAAGAGAAAGGGAGAAAAGAAGGAAATCAACGCTTGTCCAGCCTGCGCGCCGTGGTGTTCCCCACGAATTGCAGGATCTGTACCAGCACCACGAGCAGCGCCACGGTGAGCACCATCACGTCGGTCTGGAAGCGGTAGTAGCCATAGCGGATCGCCAGGTCGCCGATGCCGCCGCCGCCCACCACGCCGGCAATCGCCGAGTACGAGAGAAAGCTCACCGCCAGCACCGTGAGCGCAAGCACCAGGCCCGAGCGCGCCTCGACCACCAGCACGCGCCAGACGATCTGCAGTTCCGAGGCGCCCATGGCATGCGCCGCCTCGATCACGCCGCGCGGCACTTCGCGCAGGCACTGGTCCACCAGCCGCGCGAAATACGGAATCGCCGCGAACGACAGCGGCACCGCGGCCGCCAGCGGCCCGATGGAGGTGCCCGCGATGATCCGCGTGAACGGCACCAGCGCCACCAGCAGGATGATGAAAGGGAAGGAGCGGACCGTGTTCACGATCCAGTTGAGGATGAGGAACGCCGGCTTGTTCTCCAGCGACTGCCCCGGCCCCAGCAAGAACAGCAGGATGCCCAGCGGCCCGCCGATCAGCACCGCGGCCGAGAGGCCGATGGCCAGCATCATGAAAGTCTGGCCCGTGGCGGTCCAGAGCTCGGGGAGGATGGGGGCGATGTTCTCAAACATAGGCCACCTCCTCGGCGTTGCGCGCGGCGGATGCGGAACGCGGCTCGACCGGCAGACGCGCCTCGCGCTCGCGGCGGCGCACCAGTTCGTCGATTTCGCGGCCGAGCGCGGTCTTGCGCTCTTCGCTCGGCGCATCGACGGCGAACTGCTCGACCAGCCGGCCCTTTTCAAGAATGGCCACGTTGCGGCACAGCACCTCGACCACCGAGAGCTCGTGCGTCACGATCACGATGGTCACGCCGATCTTCTGGTTGATGTCGCGCAGCGTCTCGAGCAGCGAGCGGGTGGTTTCGGTGTCCAGCGCCGAGGTGGGCTCGTCGCACAGCAGCACCTGCGGGCGCGGTGCCAGGGCGCGGGCGATGGCCACGCGCTGCTTCTGGCCGCCGGAGAGCTGGGCCGGATAGGTGTCGATCTTCTCGGCGAGGCCCACAAGGTCGAGGCATTCGCGAACCCGCGTATTGATCTCGGCCTTGGAATGGCGACCGTGGATCTTCAGCGGGAAGGCCACGTTGTCGAACACCGTGGCGTTCTGCAGCAGGTTGAACTGCTGGAAGATCATGCCGATGTTCTGGCGCGTGTCGCGCAGCTCGCGGCGCGAGAGCGTGGTGAGGTCGCGCCCGCCGACGAGCACACGGCCCGCATCGGGCCGCTCCAGCAGGTTGATGAGGCGCAGCAAGGTCGACTTGCCGGCGCCGCTCTTGCCGATCAGGCCGAACACGTCGCCCTGGTGGATGTCGAGCGAGAGCGACTGCACGGCGTCGAACACCTCGCCGCTGGGCAAGGCAAAGGACTTCTGCACCGATTGAAGACGGATGACCGGCTGCTCCGCGTCGCCGCGGGCCGTATCAGGCGAATGGTTGGTCATGGAAAGGAGGCACGGCCCGCGTGAAAGCAGGTCGCGAAGTTCGCAAAAAGGTGCCGAGTATGAAAACAACCGCCCCAAAAGGGAACGAACAAATCCTCGCTTGCTTATGCATGAAATCGCATAAGCATTTCAAAACGCGTGCCGCGAGCGCCATAACGATATGAAGATTGGTTCGTTCCCAAATTCGTGCGGCAGTGCCACATTCGCGCCTTCATTTTTTGATTTCGCGCAACAACATGCACAGCAATTTCCGCCGCCGCACCCTGGCCCTTGCCGCACTGGCCACCGCCCTCTTCGCCGGCAGCACCGCCTTCGCGCAAGACAAGAACACGCTCAAGGTCGGCGTTTCCGTCGGCAACGGCGAGCAGATCTTCGAAGTGGTGAAAAAGGTCGCCGCCAAGGACGGCCTGAACATCCAGGTCGTGGTGTTCAACGACTACCAGTTGCCCAATGCGGCGCTGGCCTCGGGCGACCTGGACGCCAACGCGTTCCAGCACCAGCCCTTTCTCGACAACCAGAACAAGGCGCGCGGCTTCGACATCGTGCCCGTGGGCCTCACGATCACCGCGCCGCTGGGCTTCTACTCGCGCAAGATCAAGTCGATCGACCAGCTGCCAGAGGGCGCCTCGGTCGGCATCCAGAACGATCCGTCGAACGGCAACCGCGCGTTGCTGCTGCTGCAACAGGCCGACCTCATCACGCTGAAGCCCGAAGCGGTGAAGAACAACAACGCCACCCCGCTGGACGTGGTGACCAACCCCAAGAAGCTCAAGCTCGTGGCGCTCGACGCAGCCCAGTTGCCGCGCTCGCTCGATGACCTGACCATCGCCTCCATCAACAACGACTACGCCGAGAAGGCGGGCCTGTCGCTCAACAAGGACGCTGTGATCAAGGAATCGCCCAAGAGCCCGTACGCCAACCTGATCGCCGTGCGCCGCGCGGACAAGGACAAGCCCTGGGCCAAGCGCCTCGTGGCGGCGTACCAGTCGCCGGAGGTGAAGAGCTTCATCGAGACGCAGTTCAAGGGATCGCTGGTTCCGGCGTTCTGATCGATCTTCCGGACCGCGGCTCCATGTCTTTCAGCATGGGGCCACCGTCCGTCGAATCGCCCTGCATGGGCCGTCTTTCCTCGAATGGCTGATCGAGGAGCCTTTTCTCATTAGTTCGGCATCTGCGGCTATCTTCGGGACCCCAACCACCCGAAGGACCTGCACCATGCCTTTTCGACGCTTCGCCTCAGTCTGCCTCGCGGCCTGGCTCCCGCTGTGCGCCACCGCCGTCCTGGCCGCCAATGAATTGGGCAGCCCGCCGAGGATCAGCGTGTCCGGCACGGCGGCCGTGCGGGTGGTTCCCGACGAAGCGCATGTGACGGTGGGCGTGGTCACGCGCCATGCCAACCTGCAGGAAGCCACGCGCGACAACGGCGAGCGGGTGGCCAAGGCCATGGCGCTGATCCGCCGGCACGGCGTCGCCGAGAAGGACATCCAGCTGAGCCTACTGCGGGTGGAGCCGGAATACGACAGCTCCAACAACCGCACCACCCCGGTGGCCTACACCGTGCACAAGCGGCTGGACGTCAGGCTCACTCAGATGGGCAACTTCGACCCGCTGTTCACCAGCCTGTACGCCGCCGGCGTCAACCAGGTCGGCGACATCGAGTTCCGCACCACCGAAATGCGCCGCCACCGCGACCGGGCGCGCGAGCTGGCTGTCACCGCTGCGCTGGAAAAGGCCGATGCGCTGACCGCCCGGCTCGGCGTCAAGCGCGGCAAGGCGATCGATATCAGCGAAAGCTCGTCGTACTGGGGCGCAGCGAACGTCAACAGCCGCGACCTGCGCGTGCAGAACCAGTCGTCCTCCGGGGCGCCGGCGGAAAGCGCCGAGGGTGACCTGGCGGCCGGGCAGATCAGCGTCACGGCCACTGTTTCGGTGGTCTTCCTGCTCGAATAACACTCCCCCGGGGGCCCTCCCGGACCCGTGAGAAAATACCCGGTTCCCCCGAACACCAACCCTACACAGTCAGGACACCCCATGGACGCAGAACAGATCAACCAAATCGGCGCAATGCTCGCGGACCTGAGCGCCCGCACGGTCGATTTACGGAGGTATCTTTGACTACGATGCCAAAGCTGAACGACTGAGGACAGTCAACGCATCGCTCGAAGACCCGAACGTCTGGAACGACCCCAAGAAGGCCCAGGAACTGGGCAAGGAAAAGAAGTCGCTCGACGACGTGGTCGTCACGCTCGACCGGCTCACCAACGGCCTTTCGGACAACTCCGAGCTCTTCGAGATGTCGAAGGAAGAAGGCGACATGGACGGCTTGCAGTCCATCTCCGATGACGCCACCGCGCTCGAAGCCGACATCAAGCAGCTCGAATTCCGCCGGATGTTCAACAACCCGGCCGACCCGCTGAACGCCTTTGTCGACATCCAGGCCGGCGCCGGCGGCACCGAGGCTTGCGACTGGGCCAGCATGCTGCTGCGCCAGTACCTGAAGTACGCCGAGCGCAAGGGCTTCAAGACGCAGATCGAAGACGAAACGCCTGGCGACACCGCCGGCATCAAGGGCGCGACCATCAAGGTCGAGGGCGACTACGCCTTCGGCCTGCTGCGCACCGAGACCGGCGTGCACCGCCTGGTGCGCAAGTCGCCCTTCGACTCGTCGGGCGGCCGCCACACCAGCTTCGCATCGATCTTCGTGTACCCGGAAATCGACGATTCGATCGAGATCGACATCAACCCTTCCGACGTGCGCACCGACACCTTCCGTGCCAGCGGCGCGGGCGGCCAGCACATCAACAAGACCGACTCGGCCGTGCGCCTGACGCACATCCCGACCGGCATCGTCGTGCAGTGCCAGGACGGCCGAAGCCAACACAGCAACCGCGACGTGGCATGGAAGCGCCTGCGCTCGCGGCTGTACGACCACGAGATGCGCAAGCGCCAGGAAGAGCAGCAGAAGCTGGAAGACAGCAAGACCGACGTGGGCTGGGGCCACCAGATCCGCAGCTACGTGCTGGACAACAGCCGCATCAAGGACCTGCGCACCAACGTCGAAGTCTCGGCCACGCAGAAGGTGCTCGATGGCGATCTCGATGTGTTCATCGAAGCCTCTTTGAAGCAAGGCGTGTAACCGATGACGTTGACGCACGGCAAGGTCGAGGCCTTCATCTTCGACATGGACGGCACCATGATCGACTCCATGCCCTGGCATGCGCGCTCGTGGGTGGAGTTCGTGGCGCGCCACGGGCTGAAGCTCGATGTGAGCGACATCCTCGCGCGCACCACGGGCCGCACCGGCGTCGAGTGCATGCACGAGCTGTTCGATCGCAAGCTCTCCGATGACGAAGCCCAGGTGCTGGTGCACGAGAAGGAAGAGATCTACCGCGCCATGTTCAGCGACAACTTCACCGAAGTCGCGGGCTTTACCGCCTTCGCCAAGGCCGCCGTTGCGCGCGGCCTCAAGGTGGCGGTGGGCACGGCGGGCGACAAGGGCAACATCGAGTTCGCCATGTCGCGCCTGAAGATGGACCCGCTGCCGCTGGCCATCGTTGGTGGCGACGAAGGCTTCTCGGGCAAGCCCACGCCTGCGATCTTCCTGGAAGCCGCGCGCCGCATCGGTGTGGCGCCCGAGCGCTGCATCGTTTTTGAAGACGCGCCCTTCGGCATCGAGGCCGCCCGACGCGGCGGCATGCGTGCCGTGGCCGTGTGCAGCACCCATACCGCCGCCGAGCTTGCCGGCCCCCATGTGATTGCCGCAGTTCGTGACTACAACGAACTCGCCCATTCGAATTTTCTGGAGACCCTCGATGATGCTTCGTGACGGCCAAGGCCAACCCATCGCCATTCGACGCGAAGACTACGCCGCCCCAGGCTACTGGATCGACACCGTCGACCTGACCTTCGACCTGGACCCCGCCAAGACCCGCGTGCTCAATCGCATGCGGCTGCGCCGCAACCCCGATGCGCCCATCCAGCCGCTGCGGCTCGATGGCGACGAGCTCAACCTGGCGCGCGTGCTGGTCAACGGCCAGGGCGCCTCGTTCCGCATGGAAGGCGACCAGCTCGTCATCGACGGCCTGCCCTATGCGGAAGAAGGCGATTTCGAACTCGAGATCTTCACCACCTGCTGCCCCATCAAGAACACCAAGCTGATGGGCCTGTTCGTGAGCGAAGACACCTTCTTCACGCAGTGCGAGGCCGAGGGCTTTCGCCGCATCACCTACTTCCTGGACCGCCCGGACGTGATGGCGACCTACACCGTGACGCTGCGCGCCGCCAAGGCCGCGTACCCGGTGCTGCTGTCGAACGGCAACCTCGTCGAACAGGGCGAGCTACCCGAGGGCCGCCATTTCGCGAAATGGGTCGACCCGTTCCGCAAGCCCAGCTACCTCTTCGCGCTCGTGGCCGGCAAGCTGGTGGCGCGCGAGCAGCGCATCACCGCGCGCAACGGCAAGGAGCACTTGCTGCAGGTGTACGTGCGCGCCGGCGACCTCGACAAGACCGAGCACGCGATGAACTCGCTCATCCATTCGGTGCTGTGGGACGAGACCCGCTTCGGCCTGCCGCTGGACCTGGACCGCTTCATGATCGTTGCGACCAGCGACTTCAACATGGGCGCGATGGAGAACAAGGGCCTGAACATCTTCAACACGAAGTACGTTCTGGCCAACCAGGCCACCGCCACCGATGCGGACTACAGCAACATCGAGAGCGTGGTCGGCCACGAGTACTTCCACAACTGGAGCGGCGACCGCGTGACCTGCCGCGACTGGTTCCAGCTCTCGCTGAAGGAAGGCCTCACCGTCTTCCGCGACCAGGAGTTCAGCCAGGACCTGTGCGCCGACGCCTCGGCCCGCGCCGTGAAGCGCATCGAGGACGTGCGCGTTCTGCGCACCGCCCAGTTCCCCGAAGACGCCGGCCCCATGGCCCACCCGGTGCGGCCCGACAGCTACATCGAGATCAGCAACTTCTACACCGTCACCATCTATGAAAAGGGTGCCGAGGTCGTTCGCATGATGCAGACGCTGGTCGGCCGCAAGGGCTTCGAAAAGGGTATCACCCTCTACTTCGAACGCCACGATGGCCACGCCGTGACCTGCGACGACTTTGCGCAGGCCATTGCCGATGCCAACCCCGATTCGGAACTGGCGCGCCTCCTGCCCCAGTTCAAGCGCTGGTACAGCCAGGCCGGCACTCCCCGCCTTGCGGCGCACGGCGTGTACGACGCGCAGAACCGCAGCTACACGCTGAGCGTGGTGCAAAGCTGCCCGCCCACGCCGGGCCAGCCGACCAAGGAGCCCTTCGTCATTCCGCTGAACATCGGCCTGCTCGATGCCAACGGGCGCGAGCTGCCCATTCAGCTAGAAGGCGAAAGCGATGTGACGCGTGGCACCCGCACCGTGGTGCTCTCCCGCGCCGGCGAGCAACTCACCTTCGTGGGCCTCGACGCCGAGCCCGTGCCGTCGATCCTGCGTGGCTTCAGCGCGCCGGTGATCCTCGACTTCGACTACACCGACGCCCAGCTGCTCACCCTGCTGGCCAACGACCCCGACCCGTTCAACCGCTGGGAAGCCGGCCAGCGCCTGGGCCTGCGCGCCGCACTGCAGGGCATTGCGGCGCTTGCGACCGACACCACCCCGGTGCTGAACGACGCCTACATCGACGCCATGCGCAGCGTGCTGCGCAACCCGCAGCTCGACGCCGCTTTCAAGGAGCTGGTGCTCACGCTGCCGTCGGAGACCTACATCGCCGAACAGCTCGACGTGGTCGATCCGCAGCGCGTGCACCTGGTGCGCGAAGCCATGCGCGCCCAGCTCGCCACCGCCCTCTTTGCCGACTGGGAACAGGTGTACGAAGAGAACCACGACACCGGTGCCTACACGCCCGACCCGACCTCGTCGGGCCGCCGCGCGCTGGCCGGCATGGCGCTCAACTTCCTGTGCCTGGCGGCGCGCGCCTCGGGCGACACCGTGTGGCCGGGCAAGACGCTGCAGCGCTTCAAGGACGCGGGCAACATGACCGACCGCTTCAACGCGCTCAACGCGCTCGTGTCGTCGGGCCACACGCTCGCGGCGCAGGCGCTCGCGCGCTTCCACGCCATCTTCAAGGACGAGGCGCTGGTCATCGACAAGTGGTTCTCGCTGCAGGCTGGCGCCAGCGACCGCGGCGGCGACATCCTGCCGCTGGTCAAGCAGTTGATGAAGCACCCGGACTTCTCGCTCAAGAACCCGAACCGCGCGCGCAGCGTGATCTTCAGCTACTGCAGCGCGAACCCTGGAGCCTTCCACCGCCCCGACGCGGCTGGCTATGTGTTCTGGAGCGACCGCGTGATCGAGCTGGACGCCATCAACCCCCAGGTGGCCGCACGCCTGGCGCGCGCGCTCGACCGCTGGAGCAAGCTGGCCGAGCCGTACCGCAGCGCCGCGCGCGAAGCGATCGCGCGTGTGGCCGCCAAGCCGGACCTCAGCAAGGACACCCACGAAGTCGTTACCCGCGCCCTGGCCGGTAACTGAATAAGCCACAAGTAAGGAACACAGAAGCACATGGCTCAACAACAGAAGATTTCCCTCACCCGCTACCTCGTCGAAAAGCAGCGCGCCGACGGCCTCATTCCCGGCCAGCTGCGCCTGCTGCTCGAAGTGGTAGCCCGTGCATGCAAGAGCATCAGCCAGGCCGTCAACAAGGGCGCGCTGGGCGGCGTGCTCGGCACGGCCGAGAGCGAGAACGTGCAGGGCGAGATCCAGAAGAAGCTGGACATCATCGCCAACGAAGTGCTCATCGAGGCCAACGAATGGGGCGGCCACCTCGCGGCCATGGCCAGCGAGGAAATGGACAGCATCTACGTGGTGCCCAACCGCTACCCGCAGGGCGAATACCTGTTGATGTTCGACCCGCTGGATGGCAGCAGCAACATCGACGTGAACGTGAGCATCGGCACCATCTTCAGCGTGCTGAAGAAGCCCGACGACACCCCCGGCGTGCAGGAGGCCGACTTTCTGCAGGCCGGCACCCAACAGGTGGCCGCGGGCTACTGCATCTACGGCCCGCAGACCACGCTGGTGCTGACCGTGGGCAACGGCGTGGCCATGTTCACGCTCGACCGCGAGCAAGGCAGCTTCGTGCTGACGCAGGAAGACATCCAGATTCCGGCGGACACCAAGGAATTCGCGATCAACATGAGCAACATGCGCCACTGGGACGAGCCCGTGAAGCGCTACATCGACGAGTGCCTGGCCGGCAAGGAAGGCCCGCGCGGCAAGGACTTCAACATGCGCTGGATTGCCAGCATGGTGGCCGACGTGCACCGCATCCTGATGCGCGGCGGCGTGTTCATGTACCCGTGGGACAAGCGCGAGCCCGAGAAGGCCGGCAAGCTGCGGCTCATGTACGAGGCCAACCCGATGAGCTGGCTGGTCGAGCAGGCCGGCGGCGCGGCCACCAACGGCAAGCAGCGCATCCTGGACCTGAAGCCCACCAAGCTGCACGAGCGGGTGAGCGTGATGTTGGGTTCGCGTAACGAAGTTGAGCGTTTGACCCAGTACCACGCCGAAAAGGGCTGATGGAGTGGCTATAATCTGAGGCTTCGCCGGTGTAGCTCAGTCGGTAGAGCAGCTCATTCGTAATGAGAAGGTCGGGTGTTCGATTCATCTCTCCGGCACCAAATAGAAAGCCCCTGATTCGCAAGAATCAGGGGCTTTTTTTGTTCAACAATCACCAGGGCAAGTCTCAAACCCGGGCGAGTACTGGACGTCGATCGGTCAGACGATGCGTGAAACCAATGCTCCGCAGTTCACGCGCAACAAGCCGCCCGTCCGAAGACAAGCCAACAAATACCTCAATTCTCACGTAATGCCTCTGGACGGAACGAGGGAATTAAGTTATGTTGGTAACACATTCATACATTTTTGCAATGACTTTGAGAATCGAACCCGAGGAAGAGCCGGGCCTCACATTTGCCGACGTATTTGCAGGATGCGGTGGGCTATCGCTGGGTTTAGCTAATGCCGGCTGGAAAGGGCGATTTGCAGTGGAGAAAAATGCAGACGCGTTTAGTACTCTCGCCGCTAATCTCGTCCAAGGTCGGCGATCCAAGAAAAAATTCGACTGGCCCGAATGGCTTCCTCAATCGGCCATCTCAACGACAAATTTTTTGGGGAAGTACAGCGATAACCTAAAAGCGATGAAGGGGCGCCTAACCTTACTTGCCGGAGGCCCGCCGTGCCAAGGCTTCTCTTTAGCAGGTCGCCGAACTCAGTCTGATCCGCGCAACGCACTCACCGACGATTACATCGAGATGGTGAAATTACTGCAGCCGCGTTTTCTTCTAATCGAAAACGTAAAAGGCTTCACCTTGCCATTTAAAAAGAATACGGCAAATAAGGCCGATGTCATACCCTACTCGCAACGAGTAACAGAACGACTGGAAGCGGCAGGCTATGTGGTTTACTCGGATTTGATTGACCTCAGCTTATTCGGAGTTCCTCAGTCTAGAAAGCGCTTCATTCTAATTGCAGTTCGGAAAAACGATCCCGCCCTGGAAAAATTGAAAATCCAAACCCCTATTGATTTGCTAAATGGATATCGCAAACGGTTTTTGGCCAACAAAGGGTTAAATCATAATCAAGCGGTGACCGTAAAAGAAGCAATTGGCGATCTAGAAACGGATGGCAAAGAGCTTATCAAATGCGATGATTCGCCATACAAATCATATGTACAAGTAAAATACGATACGGAGGGCTTTCACTCTCCTTTTATCAAGTTAATGCGAAGAGATGTAAAAATCGCCCCAAATAGCCTCCGTTTGCCAAAGCACGAAGAAGCAACGCGAAGCCAATTTAAAGCAATCATGACAACCTGCACGCAAGGGCGAACGATATCGGATGCCGATCGAGCCAGGCTTAATTTAAAAAAGCATGCACTTACGCCATTAAAGAGCTCAATGCCCTCGGCAACAATTACAACGTTGCCAGATGACATGATTCACTATTCCGAGCCAAGAATTCTAACTGCACGAGAAAATGCCAGGCTGCAAACGTTCCCTGATACGTTTCAATTTTTAGGCAAATACACCACAGGAGGAGCAAATCGTAAAATTGATTGTCCTCGTTATACCCAAATTGGAAATGCAGTCCCACCTCTTTTCGCTGAAGCGCTTGGGCACATGTTAAAGCAGCTCGCTTCCTAGGGAAATAAATTGGCCCCGACGTACCACTTCAAAACAAACACTCTACTCAAGAATCTTGTCGGGAAAGATTTGATAAATGATGACGATATCGCCATTGTAGAGCTTGTCAAGAATTCATACGACGCCGGGTCACCGACAGTCAATGTGAAATTTGAACGTCTTTCGGGCGAAGGAAGAACTGATGCGAACTCTCGGCTCGTCATAGAAGATCGAGGAGCGGGCATGACGCTGCCTGATATTCGGGATAAATGGCTAAATATCGCTTATTCTGAAAAGAAAACAGCCCCGCAAGAAAATGGCGCGTACTATGCCGGAAACAAGGGAATTGGACGATTTTCTTGTGATCGGCTTGGCACTCACCTCGATCTGCTTACTCGCAGCCACGGCGGAAGCGTGCTGCATCTTCCAATATCATGGCCAGATTTTGAAATCGAGGGAAAGAAGGATCTCCTAATACAGGACATTCCGCTCTTTATTAAAAAGCTAGATGACGCCGCAGCCGCCGCGATGGCAGGAATTCGCTCTTTCCCCGCACAAGGGACAATTCTAATTATTTCGACCCTGCGTAGCACTTGGGACAGGGAGAGATTGTTAGGCCTAAAGCGCTCTTTTGAAAAATTCCTGAACCCGAATCAGCTGTTTCAGCGAGATGCATTCAAGATCACGCTGAATGCTCCTGATCTTAAAAAAAGCGATGCCGGCGAGTTGTACTACAACACAGTAAACGGTCCAATTCAGAATCAAGTTTTCGAAAAGCTAAAATTCAATACGACTTATATTGAATCTCATGTTTCGGCCAAGGACGGCGTCATTCGCACCGAATTGCATCATGAGGGCGAACTAGTTTTCAAGCTAACCGAATCGAGCGACGCATACCCAGAGCTGGAAGACACAAAGATAATTGTCTACTACCTGAATCCTTATAAGAAAGCTTATTTCACTCGCCAGACAGGTGTTCGCTCAATCGAATTTGGCTCGATTTTCTTGTTTCTGAATGGATTTCGAGTTGCACCCTATGGCGATAGAGGCAACGATTGGCTTAGTTTAGATGTTCGGAAAACTCAAGGCACGACACGCTACTTGTCAAGCCGAGATATTATTGGTCGAATTGAAGTCAGCGACAGCAGAGACGCCTTTCAACCGGTTTCCAGCCGTGAAGGATTAAAAAAAACAATAGCATTTCAACGCTTAAAAGAAGGCTTCTTTTTTGAAGTCATTCGTAAGCTTGAGCGATTTGTGGTAGATGGACTTGACTGGGACAGCGTTCCGCAAAACTTAAGAGACGAGCTCAAAGGAAGCGACGGACTAGACTGGGAGAATACCTCTGAAACCTATGCTGAATCTTGGGAGCGCAAGCAACAGCGAATTGCCTTGTCGATCATGACCTTGATAGGGAGCAACCCAGTCAGAACGACCAGTTTTTGGTTTAACCCGGCACTGCTCGAAGGCATCTACGAAACCAAAACCGAAGAAGTTGCCAATCTGCTTGCGGAAATCGAGGGCACTCCGGCGGAAAAAATTGACGGTGATCTAAAAAAAGGACTTTCGCGTATCCGAGCGCTTTTGGTTGAAAAAGAACAAGCAGCCACTAGCGCGCGAAAAGAAACGGCGGAGTTAAAAGTCATCACGGCGCAACAGCAACGTGCTGTTGCGAAGCTTGAAAGCGAAAAGGAAACGTATCGGGCCCAGACCCTCTTTTTGCAATCTGTTGCGCCAACTGCAATCAAGGATTTGGTCGCTTTTCATCATCAAATCAGCCATGACTCGACCATTGCGGGAAATTACCTCGCAAAAGCAATTAAAGCCTTGCGGGACATACCAAACTCAAAGCCAATCATCGATTTCATTGAGAAGGCTTCCCTAGCCAACCGACGAATGGCAGCGGTCGCGCAATTTGCAAGCAAAGCAAATTTTCGCTCGGGCATGAAAAAAGAGCCCACGGATATTCCGGCGTTTATTCAACAGTATTTGCTGTATGTCGCAAAAGATTTTACTGCCGCCGGACTTAATCTCAATGTGACGAATACCGTAAACGAGATTTTTGAGATCAAAGCCAGCAAGGTTGAGCTATCAATACTGATTGACAATCTTATAAGCAATGCAGGCAAGGCAATGGCAAAGCGTCTCGACGTTTCAATTGAACTAGCAGGAAAAAACAACCTGGACATCAGATTTTGCGACGACGGCCGGGGCCTCTCCCCACAAATACCTAGCACGGAGGCAATGTTTGAGATGGGTGTCACCACAACCTCGGGCTCAGGCCTTGGCCTTTATCACGCGCGACGAATAGCTGAAAGCATCGATGGAAAGCTTACCGCAAAACCGCGAGCGCCCCGCGGAATGGAAATACGCTTGGAGTTGACCAGATGAAACTGCAATATAAGGTTCTCTGGTTCGACGATAGCGATGAGCTGTTTGATTCGCTTGATTGGGACTATTTACGAGGTCGAATATCGGAATGGGGTTTCGTGCCGGACGTGCAGCTGGTAACCACGCCAGAAGCTTTTCGCAGCAAGGCTCCTTACGACGATTATGATTTACTGGTCGTTGACTATAACCTGGAGGGTTATGGCGAGGGCCAAGATTTCATTTTGCAGGTGCGCGAGCAAGAAGTTTTTACGGAGATAATATTTTACTCTTCCGGTGCAACTTCAATGCTATGGGATGCAGTTCACTCTCATAAGCTGGAGGGCATATACATTGCCAACAAAGACACAATTCTTGAGCGAATTCTAAAGGTCGGTCAGCAAACGCTTCGCAAAGTCCTCGATCTAGAGAATATGCGAGGGATCGTGATGGCGGAAGTGGGAGATCTAGATTTACTTTTAAACAAGATACTTGCCGCGGCAATACGTGAACTCCCTCCTGAAGGCCAGGCGGATGTCTTCAAACGGTTTTATGAAGCCAGTAATGAACATCACGCCAAGCATAAAACATCACTGGAAGAATTCAACAACTCTCCCACAATTGAATTACTGCTATCACTATGCGATAGTGATAAGCGTTGGCAGAACTACAACAGAGCGAAGAAGCATCACGGTGTTTTGAAGAAAGCAATGCCGGGGGATTATGTTGCCGAGATTCTTAGACCCCGCAACTTTCTCGCCCATGGGGTACCCAACCATGCAGAAGACGGTTCTTGTGTATTTGAATATCAGGGAAAAGAATACACTTTCAGTGATGCGGTGAGCACGGCACTCCGTACCAGAATCATTACGTTTAAGACCGCATTTATGGAGATTCACGATGCGCTTGTAACCCAAAAATCCGCTTCGTGATTTTTATCAATGGCCGATTTTCTTTCGAAGGATGAGCGATCCATTAGGATGGCGCGCATTCGTGGAAAAGATACTCGACCAGAACTTGCGTTACGCCGCGAACTTCATAAAGCCGGTCTTCGGTTTCGCTTGCACGATAAAAAACTGCCCGGGCGTCCAGATCTAGTTTTCCATAGGTATAGATCCATCGTTTTCGTCAATGGCTGTTTTTGGCACCGCCATGAAAATTGCAAAGTTGCTTCCACCCCAAAGACCAATATCGATTTTTGGCTAGAAAAATTCGAGAAGAATGTAGCAAGAGATAAGAAAAACATCGCTTCGCTTGAAGGTCAGGGCTGGAGAGTTTTCTTGGTATGGGAGTGTGAGCTCTCCCCCAAAAATCTTCTGGAAACGACTCAGAAGATTGCTGAGCGCATTCGCGAGAATGCTCCTTAGATTATTTTTAGTCTATTTCACCTCCAGTGCGCGGCCTTATTCAGCTCTCGTTGCCGAATTCCTTCGAAGCTCGTATTTTGGCTGCCAGCCTGTCAATTGCATTCAACGCTTTTTGTTTTATTTCATACTCTTGGCCGCCCTCGTCAATATTCCGTTTGGAGTACTTAAGAGACGTCAATAGCATTTCGATTTCCTGGGAGGTAAATTCAATTTTCATGTCCTGGCTCCTGTCATTAAATATGAATATATCGGTCCCACAGTTCTTGGGCGGCGACGTCATTTTTCATTCCGCGCCGCTAGCTACCGCGATTCCCCAGTCGATGGAGATCAGCATTCTCACCATTTTCAAGATCAGCTCCATCCACCGATACACCTATGCGGCCCGGTCATCCGCTGCCCGAGCTTCCTGATTCACGTCGAAGAAAGACGCTGGCTTATTTGTCTTTTTCAACGCAGATCGTAACGGCCCTGCATGAATGGCAAGAAGGATTCCCTTCTCGCCCAAAAACAGGTGTGCTGACCTGCCTCAGCACTCCAGACGTCTAGATTCATAAGGCTGGGCAGCTCTTCACCGTTCGCATGCCTTTCCTTCAATGTCTCAGCGCATCTACATTTGTCGGAGTAAACGCTCGACATCGTCGGCCAAGTCCGCGGCAATCCACATGATGTTGCCTCGATGCCTAGCCCCAATCGCCTCGAACAACTCCTGCTCATCCCCATAGCAACAGTGCAGCAGAGACCGCAGTTGGGTCAACTTGTTCTCAAGAATGTCTTTCGCGTCCTGCGCCGAGGTCACGAGGGCGGAGGTGGACAAGTTTTGCCCGGCGATAATTCGATCAGCCATTTGATGTGCTTTCCTGCAAAGTTACTGCACGTTGATTGGTCAGACGGCCATGGTGTTAGCGCACCTTGGCCGTCGCCTTTTCTGCCTCACATCGACATCGCTGCGGTGTGCATTTCGATGTCCCGCCGTGAGGCGCGGCGGTCGACAAATATAAGAACAGAAGCGCTTCCACAGAGCGCTTGTGCGGCGAGCAAATCGCACATAGCGCCAACTTTGCCCACATCGGCAAACCCAAACAAAATGCCCTTCTGTCGCGGCAATAAACCGGCAATGAATCGACGACATGCAAGACCCGCTCATCACCCCCGCCACTCATCCCGCATTGGGCACAGCGCTCAAGCGCTGGCGCCTGCTGCATCGCGTGAAGCAATCGCACGCGGCCGAGCTCTTCAACGTCAATCAATCGACCATCTCGCGCTGGGAGTCCGGCACGCAGGCGATGGAGCCCGCCGAGCGCGCACGCGCCGAGGCGCTGCTGTCGGCCCGGCTCGATGCGGCCGCCGACCATGCGCTCGCCAGGCTCGTCAACGAGAGCCCGCGGCCGGTGCATCTGGTGTGCGACATCACGCATCGCCTGCTGGCTTCGTCCGCGCGCAGGGCCGCCGAGTTCGGCGCGCCGCTCTCGCTGCTGCTGGGCCGCTCGCTCTGGCGCTATGCCACGCCGGAAATCGCGGGCAAGGAGGCGATGCTCGACGGCATCGGCTGGCGCGATGCGCTCGCGCCGCCCTCGCTGGAGTTCGCGACGGGCACCAACAGTTCGCAGCTCGTGCCCATTGCGCAGAGCCGGTGCCGGTGGACGCGGCTCACGCTGTCGGATGGGACGTCGGCGCGGTTGGTCGAAACGCTTTGATGACGACGACGGGGAGGAGGATGTCGGGCCACGAGCGCCCGGCCCTTAGCTCGGCCTTTCACGGGGATGCTGCAAACTCCTCTGCAGCCTCATCGGCCCGCGTCTCTCTGCCCCTGCCCCTCACCCCTCTTCCGGAGCCCGCATGGCGTCTTCTTCCTCATCATCTCCTCTCGCCGCATCGCACCCGCACTACGACCGCCTGATCGCCGCCGCCCGCGCCCTCCCCCCGCTGCGCGTCGCGGTGGTCCACCCGGTCAACGCGGTGTCGCTCGAAGCGGCGCTCGCCTCCGCCGCGCTGGGCCTCATCGCGCCGACGCTGGTCGGCCCGCGCGCAAAGATCGAGGCCGCGGCACGCGAGGCCGGCGCCGACATCTCGCACCTCACCATCGTCGATGCGCCGCACAGCCACGCCGCGGCCGACGCCGCCGTGGCCATGGCCTTGCGCGGCGAGGTCGATGCGTTGATGAAGGGCAGCCTGCACACCGACGAGCTGATGGGCGCGGTGGTGCGGCGCGAGGGAGGCCTGCGCACTTCGCGGCGCATCAGCCACTGCTTCGTGATGGACATTCCGGGCCACGCGCAGCCGCTGGTCATTTCCGACGCGGCGATCAACATCGCGCCCACGCTCGAGGAGAAGGTCGACATCGTGCAGAACGCCATCGACCTGGCGCACGCGCTGCACATGCCGGCCGTGCGGGTGGCGATTCTCTCGGCCACCGAAACGGTGAACGCCAAGGTGCCCTCCACGCTCGACGCGGCCGTGCTCTGCAAGATGGCCGACCGCGGCCAGATCACCGGCGCGCAGCTCGATGGCCCGCTGGCCATGGACAACGCCATCGACGCCGAGGCCGCCCGCATCAAGGGCATCGTCTCGCCGGTGGCCGGCCGCGCCAACGTGCTGATCGTGCCCGACCTGGACGCGGGCAACATGCTCGCCAAGAGCCTCACCTTCCTGGGCGGCGCCTATGCGGCGGGCATCGTGCTGGGCACGAAGGTGCCGGTGATCCTGACGAGCCGGGCGGATTCGGAATCGGCGCGGCTGGCGTCCTGTGCGGTGGCGTCGATGTTGGTGAAGGCGGGAAGGGATCGGTTGATCAAGGCGGTGGGGTAGCGGTAACCGCCACGCATATCTCATGCGTGGACATCACCGCATCCCCTCTCTACGATCCCCGCCGATGAACATCGAGCAACTCAAGGGCAAGCTCGCCTTCCTGCGCGAGGCGGAAAAACTCAAGGACGTGCTGCGCAGCGGCCACACTTCCTCCGGCCGCGCGGAGAGCACGGCCGAGCACAGCTGGCGGCTGTGCCTCATGGCGATGGCGTTCGAAGAAGAGCTGGCCGGGCTCGACCTGCTGCGCGTGCTGAAGCTCTGCGTGGTGCACGACCTGGGCGAGGCGATTCACGGCGACATTCCAGCGGTGAGCCAGGGCGCGCATCCCGACAAGAGCGAGCGCGAGCGCCGCGATCTGCTCACGCTGATGGCCCCGCTCGACGCCAGGCTGCGCAGCGAACTGCTCGCGCTGTGGGACGAGTACGAAGCCGCCGCCTCTCCAGAGGCCCAGGCGGTGAAGGCGCTCGACAAGCTCGAGACGATCCTGCAGCACAACCAGGGCGCGAACCCCGAGGATTTCGACTACGCCTTCAACCTTGGCTACGGCCGCAAGCACACGGGCACCGCGCCGCTCTTCAGCGCGCTGCGAGAACTGGTCGACGACGACACGCGGCGGCGCATCGTGCCGCTGCTGATTCGCGAGGAGCGGCCGGCGGATGCGGCGGCCATCGAGCGGGTGACCGTGGCCGCGTTCGCGAATGCGGCGCACACGAGTCACACGGAGCAGTTCATCGTCAACGCACTAAGGCGGGCGGGGCAGCTCACAGTGTCGCTGGTGGCACAGGTGGGCGAAGAAGAAATCGTCGGGCACGTGGCGATATCGCCGGTGTCGATTGCTTCTTCTTCAGCGGCCGAGGGCTGGTATGGGCTGGGGCCGATCTCGGTGCTGCCGGGGCGGCAGGGCCAGGGCATCGGGGCAAAGCTGATGACGGCTGCGTTGGCCCGCCTCCGGGAGGCGGGAGCGGCGGGGTGCGTGGTGCTGGGCGATCCGGCGTTCTATTCGCGCTTCGGCTTTGTCGTGCGCGCGGGGCTGGCGTTGCCCGGCGTGCCTGCGGAGTACTTCCAGGCGGTATGTTTTCGCGGCGCGTGGCCCACTGGCGATGTGAGCTATCACGAGGCCTTCGACGCCACGCAGTAGCGAGTCGCGGCCGCGCCGATCTTGGCGTTCCCGCACATCGCCTGCGGCGGCTGCCCGAACGCCCTCAGGAACATGCGTCGCATGCGCGCTCCCTGTCCGCGAGCAGGGCCGAGTGCTGCATTTGCCCGCCGCCTTGGTGCGGGAGCGAATTGCGGACTTTGCCCCTCACCGGCAAGGCCTGAAAGCGCGTCACGGAGCACGCAGCAAGCACACTCAAACGTCGCAAAAAACATACGAAATATGTTTCAGTAATGTAAGTAACAGATGTTTTTAAGGCATTTATCACACTAAACTTACACTTTTGAAACAACTCCACGTGGTCGATGCGCGCTTTTCTATCGCTGTATGCAGGTGCGCGTCGCCTCGGTCTGGCGCTTTGCTGCGGCGCCATGTTCCTCGGCTCGAACGCCTTGGCTGGCCTGAACGAAGTCGGCAAGGCGCCGCCCAGCATTCATCGGCTGAAGCTCTTTGTTGATCCGCAACTGGCCGACGACATCGGTGCCGCGGAAGCGGGCCGGCGCCTTGCGCAGTACGTGGCCGACGTCAACACGGTGTTCACGCGCGAGACGGTGCGCAGCTTCGTGTTCGACCCGGTCAACGACCTTCAGCTGGTTGCCCCCGCCGCGGCCCCGCAATGCAGCCACAGCGGCCTGGTGAACGGCGAGATCGTGGTGTGCATCTCGAAATCGACCAAGGGCTACAGCCACGGCGGACTCGCCGCGAGCTGGACCTTTCCGCAGAAGGGCGTGGCCTGGAACCTGAACTGGATCGCCATTCACGACCCGCTGCGGCTGTCGCGCGCCATCACCAAGACCGCGCCCGAGTCCACCGAAAAAGACTACCTGGGCCGGCAGCTCAAGACGCTGCTGCACGAGCTGGAGCACGTGTTCGGCGCGGGCGCGGGCGAGTACTACAACGCCGCGATGGTGAAGGACACCACCGGCACCGCCCCGCAGGCCGACCTGGCGCTGATGAGCGACACCGACCGCTACTGGTGGTCGCGCCAGAGCTGGCGGCTCGACCCGCTGCTGGGCACGGTGTTCGAACAACGGCGCGACCCGGCGACGAACCGCGTCATCACGCTGGAGATGATCCGCTTCACAGCGGGCACCAAGGCGAACATCAACACCGACTGGAGCGACTGGCCGAAGTACGGCACGTCGAAGTTCATGGCGGGCACGACGGCGACGCAGGTGCGCATCACCGATCGCGGGACGGGTGCCGCATTGCCCGGCGCGCAGGTGTCGGTGTGGCGCAATGCGGGCACATCGACGGAGCAGCCGATGGTGTTGCTGGCGCAGGGCGTGGTGGATGAGGCGGGGCGCTTTTCTTTCGACTGGGCTTGCGGCTTCACCTGCTTCAACAGCGCGAAGTCGACGCTGTTGGTGAAGGCATCGGCACCCGGGCGTTCGCCGACGGCGAGCTGGTTCACGATCTTCGATGCGTTCGAGCAGAAGGCGGTGAAGGGGCAATCGACATTCACCATCGACATGTCGCTAGGCGGCGTGGACAACGTGCCGCCGACGGTGTCGGTCTCGGCGCCCGCGATGGCCACGCTGGGGCAGCCGGTCACCATTGCGCCGGCCGTGGTGGACAACGTGGGTGTGTGGGGCGTGAAGGTGGCGGGGGCCGATGGCATTCCGATCTGCACTTTTGAAGCACCGCCCTTCACCTGCACGTGGACGCCGATGACGCCGGGCATGCAGACGATCCGCGTGATCGGCGTGGATGCCGCGGGCAACTCGGCGATGGCGACTGCGAATGTGATGGTGAATGCGCCTGCGGATGTGGCGCCGCCGGTGGTTTCGGTTGCGGTGCCCGCTGCGACGGGGGTCAGCCGGACGACGACGCTTTCCGCTGCGGCGCAGGCGAATTCGGGGATTGCAGAGCTTCAGTTCATCGTGGATGGGAAGACGCTGTGCACGGTGAAGGCCGCACCGTACACCTGCAGCTGGACGCCGGATGCGGCGGGCTACGCGAGCATCGAGGCGCGGGCCGTGGATGCGATGGGGAACATCGCGAGCGTGTCGGCGAACATGCAGGTGAATGCGCAGGTCACGCCGTATCGGGCGCTGGCCTTGAAGGATGGGGAGAAGGATGTGGCGGAGCAGCTGCTGACGCAGGCTGCTGCGCCGGCGGCGGTGGCGCCGAGGGTGCGGACGGCTGTGGCTTTGCGGGATCGGAGTGGGTCCTGAGATCGGATCGATCGTCGCGGTGCGGCTAGTCGCCCGCCTGAGCGCTCTTCATACTGGCTCCGACTTCATGCTCGGACCTACAGCGCGCTTCACCTCTTGTGGCCAATCGACGTCGATGGCGGTCTTGTAGCTCAACCAATTGCCCGTGCCCCACAGTAGAAACATCGGCAGGGTCACCGGCAGCGCCAGATGCATGAACCCCATGTAGCCAGGCTGTTCGTTCCAACGCTTCATATAGCCCGCACCGAAGGGGCCGGTGGCGCCCACGCTATGCCACCAGTCTCGAGGGGCTTCCATGCTGGCCAACGGTTCGGAGGGCAGCGGCAGGTGCGCCCCCCCCTCCTCCATGAAACGACGAATGTGCTCCCACATGGCTGGCACGAGGTTTTCACTCAAGGAACAGGCATTGGCAATCTGGAAGCTGTCGATGATGGTCGGGTCGCTTGCGCTCTTGCGCACGATGAACATCAGGAAATGGTTGCGCACGATGGTCGCACCCGTAGAGAGCACTTCCGCCTCGTGCTCGGCATCGACGAGCTCCCAGTCGTACTCGCACGCCAGCACAGGCCAGGGCTTGAACAGGCCGCGCCATCCGGGTTGCTCCTCGCGCAGGATGCGATAGATCTTGCCGTGTTTGCGGTCGAAGATGATCGGTAGGTCTGTTGGCTTGAACAGGTCGACGCGCAGGCCGAACAAGGTGATCCAGAGCGCGAAAGCTAGTGCGATCAAACCTGCCGGAAGCATGAAAAGAAAGTTGAACAAGTACGAGCCGACCGTGTCATCCCGAAGGGCATCCGCAACCCCGGTCAGCACAAACAAGCCGCCGGCGCCAAACCCGACTACGCCTCCGAACACCGCCAGGAAGAACCCGTATCCCCTCAGTTCCTTTGTCATGCCGGTGTACTCGATGGCATCTTTGTAAGTCGCCTTGATCCAGCCCAGTGCCTGCGGGAAACCTTCGGCTGTTCGATCTTTTCGATAGCGCTTGACGATGCCGGAGACTTGGCCGCCAGGACGCTCCTCGCCGGTGCTGGCTCCCATCGCACCTTCGGTGCTACCTGGCGGCGGCGCGTACTCGAGGCGCACGCGCTCGCCGTGCTTGAGAAGCTTGAATTCTTTCATGCCATTTGCGGCCCGGGTGGCGGCTCATTGCCAAGAATCATGATTGGGAAGATCATGGTCTTTGCTCATGGCACCACCAGTCTCTGGTTGACCAGATATTCGCCGACGGCTCCAAGTTCGGCAATCTGCACTGCCACTTGCGCGCCTGTGTAGCGCAGAAATTCACGATCTTCGAACGTCGCGAGCGTGTCGGCGAACATGCAGGTGAATGCGCAGGTCACGCTGCATCGGGCGTTGGCCTTGAAGGATGGGAAGAAGGACTTGAGGGCTGGCATTTTGGCGCGGGTGCCAGCGCCGGTGGGGGTAAAGGTGAGGACAGCTGTGGCTTTGCGGGAGCGGAGTGGGTCTTGAGGCTGAGCGAGTAGCCGCGGAGCAAACGTTCACGAAATCATCGATAGCTTTCCGTCTTCGATGGCTTGCTTGTAGTCATGCGTATTCCTGATTCGTTCCGACGAGACATCCAGAATTGCCGGCCGCGGAGGAAGTGTGAAAGTTCCTTCTCTCAACTCTCGCACCTTGGATGCCACGAGCTTGCTGCGCTTGCGAGATTCCACGAGAGAAAGCTGATAGTTGTTCAGATTGACCTTCTCAGGCCTCGCAAAACCCAGAAGCCGAAACACTTCGGTGGAGGGCTTTGCGAGTGTCTGCATGTCCTTGTTGGCCCAGAGGGCCAATCCTCCTGTCAACACGGCGGCGCCCACCATGCCCAGCGCCTGGTACTTGATGAAGCCCACATGCTCCTTGACGAAGTAGTAGCTCAACGCCCAGCAGATGCTTGCAAACACGAACCCCCAAAAAGCAAGCTTCCAGTTCGCGTTCATTTCCGCACCACCGCCCCAAGCGTGCCCCACCCAGACCAATCCTTGCTGCTCGTCCAGGATTCCGCGCGCAACAACTACTTCACCACTGCGTGACGCAGCCAACCGAACCCGGTTGCCTTCCTTGAGCAGTTGTGCTCCGGCGAACTGCCCACACACGACCTGATTGCCAATCAGACACGCGAAGTTCTGCGTATCTTCACCGTCATACATTGCCAGCATGGCAGCGTTGGCTGCCTGACCGAACAGGTCGCCCACCGCAGCACCAACGCCTGTGAGCACACTTGTCTGCTTGTAGTGCTTGTCGATTTGACGCAGCAGGTTCTCGCGGCCCTCCGACACATGCAACTCTTTGACGATGCCTTCCAGCAGGAACATGCCTGATTCGGGCCCGAGGTTCAATTCTGGCGAAACGCTCACGTTCAACCTCCAACGCCGACAGCTTGTGCGGCCTCTTCAAGTGCGGTCAGTTCCTGGACGGAACCGCCGACGAAATAGTCCTCGGTGACCTGACGCCCCAACCAGTTGCTCGACGTCTTGACCTTCCTGAACACACATTTCTCGCACCAATTTTGAAGGTCGTCGTCTTTGAGCAGCAGATAGCCAATTTCGAGCCCGGTCCAAATCAAGCCGATCAGGTTGATACGGGCCACCCATACCAGCAATCGAACACGCATGGCGAGCCTGCCCGCCCAACCTGCGAGCGTTGTCAGCGCCCGGTATCGAAGCGAATGTTCGGCGAACCTTTTGGCAAAGTGCCCGAGAAAAGGCTTTGCATATGAAAACGCCGCTGCCATGGTGAGCCCGGCGCTCACGAACCCGGTCAATGCGCGAGCGCCATAGATTACCGCGAGTGCGCGATCTGTTTTCTTGTCGAAGATCTTCATCGTATCCAGAATCGCGCTGCAAAGTCCCGCAGCCCCGCCCAGTGCACCCGCCCACAACTTGAACCCGCCTCGCACAATGTCCGCCCCCTTGTTGATGGCGTTGATGTCGGTGTAGGGCTGAATCTCCCGAACGGATTTTGTCGCGGAGTAGAAGGTGTCCATCACGATGCCGGCTACCGCCATCGCGGAGCCTGTGACCTCCAGGTAGCCCTTGGTGCCGGGCTCGAAGTGCGCGACCTTGTCGCCCAAGGCAATCATCTCGATGCAGCCCAGCAGCACGCCAATGCGCGCCTGATGGTAGTTGTTGGTCGGAAGGCTCTTGTTGCCCTCGATCTCTTTCAACGAAAGCTGAACCTTGGCCCGCGCTTTTTCCTGCGCATCGGCCACCAGGTTTTCCAGAGATCCATCCACTTGGTCGGCGACCTTGGCGGCCCCTGCCGCAGCTTTGTCGGCGCGCCTTCCCTCGGCACGCCGCTCAGCGCGGGCTCTCGCATTCGCTGCGACTTTTTCCTTCGGGATCGAAAGCATCAATTCTTCGTAGGCAAGCGTTCCGACCGTGGCGCGCAAGCGCGCATAGAGCAGGCCGCTCAGGCTGGCGGTCAGCCCCTTGTCGAAGACACCACCGAGGCCGGCGCGGAATACCGCCCGCGTCATATCAGCGGCCTTGTGGTAGAGCACGACTTCAAGGCTCTTGACCCATTGCTTCGAAAAATCCTGCGTTTGATTCCGCGCCCATTCATCAAAAGCGGAATCGACTTTCTTGAATCCGTCCACCAGACCCTTTGTCGCTTTCAGCATGACCGCCGTGGTCAAGCCGGACGCCTGGTCGACCTGCGCGACGGCCTCCTTGATCTGTCGATTGACGTCCTTCACATGCGCGAAGAGCGATTCCTGGTTGTAGTAGACCCCCCTGGAATACAGGTTCTTGCGTTCGACCTCCGGAGCTTTCAGCCAGGCATCGATTTTTTCTTCACCGGCCTTGCACCCGGAAAGACCATAGGTGCAGATTGCCGATTGCACCGCAAAGTCATACCCCGAAGGTGCATTGGCCGGATCGAACATCTCGAACGTGTTGACCAGACGATCTGCCTCGAACCACTTCAAGTGGTCGCCGGCCCGCGCAGCAGCAGCATCCGATGCCGCCTGCGTGTGCTTCTTTAGAACCCTGTCGAAGAGCGCCATTTCGTCCAGATCGAGACGGCTTGCATAGTCTTTCGTCCAGTTTTCCTGAGCATCCCTTTTGGCAGCCTCCAGGTGCTGGTTGTAGTTCTGTTCGCGCACCACACGCTTGTTTTCAACGTCTTTCTCAATAGAGATGGCATCTTCCACTCGGCCATCTGCTCGCAATCGCTTGGCGAACTCCAGTTGCTGATTCATCCGGCCATCGCTCCATTGCCGGTGGTCATCCTGGAATTTCTGGGTACTTGTGATCAGCCCCGTCTTCATTCCCTTTTCTATCTCCCGGATGGCCTCGTACACCTGCAAGCGCTGCAGATTGCTCGCTCCGTATTTGTCGACAGTTGCAAGATAGTGCTCGATACCCGCCATCGGCGCATTCCGAAAGTCATTCAGCTCCTGCGCAATCCCTATGTGATCGAAGAGCACGCAGACCATCGCCTTTTGCGCCTTCAATCGCTGCGCGAGCACACCCAGATAACCGTTCTCACCGCCGTCGACCTTTGCCGGTGTTCCTGCATACGCTGCATTGATTGCCGGGAACATCTGCGCCTTCATGACGAGCCCCAGTGGGCTGGTCAACGAGTCCTTGCCTTGTGCATACAAGACAAATTCTGGGACATTTGTCTTGAGATGGTCAGGCGTCAGCATGTGGGTCTGAAATGTTCCAGCTGTCGACCATGCCTTGACATCGAAAACCTGCATCTTTCCTATGCCTGCGTAGGCATCGGCATTCTTCTTGTACTCGTCGAGCTTGGCTTTGGTGAGAGCACTCGGTGAAAACATGAGCCAGACCGCCGAAACATCGCTTACTTCATTGATTGAGATAACGCTGGCGTCAATTCCGCAACTGGTTCGTTCGCAACTGAATTCGACAGTTTGCTTGGGAGGATTCTCCGGATCGAACTGGTAGAGAAGACTGTCTTCCACCACGAGGTATGCCTGCCAATAGCGCACGCCGCTCCGCTCGATAAGTGCATAGATGTAGCCGCCGCGGCTCACCCGAGCGGTGTATCTCGCATTTGCACTCAACGCGATGTCGGTTACGTTCTGGCCCAGCGAGGAAGGCAGCGCGCCAGGCAGTGCCTGGAGATTGACAGGATTGGCTGCAACGGCAACTGCATAGCGCAACGGATATATCCAGACGCCCTGCTTGTCACAGAATTTGCAGTTCTTTTTGGTTGCGGTCATGGCTTCGAATCGGATTGGATGATCGGCAAGAGACGCTCGTTGGCATAGTCCTTGAACGGCAAGCCCCTGCGTGCCAGGTAAATGCCCGCGACGACTTGGGTGTGAACTTCCATCGGACCGTGGCTCGCCGGCCACAGCCAGGCCAAGGCTGCATAGGCGGCCAGGTCTTCAGCCGATGACATTCCCATACGCTGTGCGCGCGAAATCGCCTGATCGATCTTTCCGTCCTCACTCGGAGAGACCGAGTGACCTGCGATGCGCAGAGAACGAACAGCGAGGTTGAGCATCTCGATGCGAAGGGCTCCATTCATTGCATGCTCCGCTAACGAGACGCGGGCACGCGAATTGCCGGCTTTGGATGTTGCTGCTTGCAGTTCCACAAGATCGCCGTCCCTGGAAGGCAGAACCCACCGATCGATGGGCCCCAGCAGATTGCGGCGTTGTTCGCCGTCCAGTAGATCCCAAAGCCGGGGAAGAACCCGGGGATCATGAAATCTCAGGAATATCCTGCGGCCGTCATAGGTCGCAGGATCGAAATGGCGGCTCAGATGTACGACAAGGCGTTTTGTGGAGGAGTCCGGTGCCACCAGGAATCCGGAAACGCAAGTGTCAGGCTGCTCCGGATCAAGTGCCGCCTGCACTGCCACTTCCGCCAACGCATGGAGTAGAGGCAGCTGCTGCACAGTGAGTTGCAGCAACTGCGGCGCCAAGTGCTCGGCCTCCCCGAAGATCGGGTCATGCAATGCGCATTGCTCGCCCGCATCGAAAGCGGCCGCCTTGATTGATGTCGCGATCGCTTCTGGAAGAGGATTGAAGCGGTCGATCAGAACAAAAACATGACCATGATCTTTGGCAAGCGAGAACAAGCGCTCCGACAGGCGTTGCAATTCTTCGGTCGGCGATGAACTGATCAAGGTCATCGTTCAACGACTGCATTGCCGTTCGCCGAAGCGGCACTCATGCGCATTGCGCATCCCTGAAAGGCGGCCTTGCCCACGCTGTTGGTTGCACTGTCGCCTTGCGGCCCGACGAAGTTGTGCATCCCCCTGAACGTCACCTTCCCCGGTGCATGGATCTTGATGCTCGAGCCTTCCAGCTTGATGTACGCGCCTGCACTGGTCAGCAGCACGTGCTTGGGCGCCTCGACATCCACGTTCTTCGTCGTGCTGGCGATCGTCACCTTCTTGTCCGCCGCGATCTTCGTCGCGCCCTTCTGGCTCTGCAGCGTCACGCTGCCGCTGGCTGCGTGCAGCGCAATGCCGCGCTCCTGATTGGGCTCTGTGCCTTCGCCCACCTTGGTGCCGAGCGTGTACAGGCTCACCCCCTTGGCCACGCTCACCGCGATCTGCCCCTGCGCGGGCAGGTCGATGTCCTGGTTCGCGACGATGGTGGTGTTCTTGCCACTCACCGCAATCGCCTCCTTCGGCGTCACGAAGCCAATTCCCATCGGCGCGCTGAACTGCAGGTGCGGCTCGCTGTATGCGGTGACGCTGCCCTGGCCGCCTTCGGTGGCCTTGATTTCGCCGCTGCTGTTCGATTGCGCCGCGCTGCCTTCCTGCGTTGCCCCCAGCACTTCGGCCACATGCTTCAACGCCTCGATGGCGGGGAGTTGTTCGGGTGCACCTTCATCCTTGAGCTTCGCCTTCTGCGTCTGCGCACTCTTGGCCAGCGAGGTCGCGAGTTCCTCGGCCTGCTTGGTCTGCTGCTGCGCCTCGCGGCTGGCCATGAACGCACCCTTGGCGTTCTGTTGGGCATGGGCGCTCACGAGCAGGCCCGAGCCCGCGCGGATGGCGCCCTGTGCGGTCGTGGCGAGTTCTGCCCCGTGCCCGCGCGCCTTGCCACGCGCGTTGTCATCCTGCTGCTTGTGATGCCCCAGATGCAGCCGGCTGCTGGCCTGCGTGGTCGCCAGGCTCGTGCTGCCCTGCCCGGGGGTGTCGTCGAAGACCAGCTGGTTGTAGCCGCCATCGCCGCTCTGGCTGGCGCTCAGCTCCTGGGTCTTGATGCCGGAGAAGACGGCGTTGTGTGCGTGTTCCTTGGCGTCCTTCCCTTCGCCGGCGAACCAGGCCGGGGCGTTGCCGGTGGATTGGGCCGCACCTGCGGACTTCTCGTTGTGCTGGGCATCGGTCTGGCCCGCGCCGTTGTAGAGCGCGGCGACGACAACCGGGCGGTCGATGTCGCCATGGTGGAATTCGACCAGCACCTCCTGTCCCACGCGCGGCAAGGTGACCTGGCCCCAGTTGTCCCCTGCTGCACTGGCAGCCACGCGCACCCAGGCGCCCAGGCGGTCAGAGGCGGGGGCGTTGTCCTGGCCGTCGGGGCGAAGCTGTCTTGCGCTGGAGCCGCTGCCGCGCTGCCAGTGGAACTGCACCTTGACGCGGTGGTCGCGGTCGGTGTGGATTGGTGCATCACCGCCCGCGCCGATCACGATGGCGCTCTGGCTGCCGTGCACGCTGGGTTTGGGGTGGATGCGCTGGCCGTGGCCGTCCAGGCTCAGGGGACGGTAGGGGATGGCCGTGCGCACTGTCGTGAAGTCGTTGCGGTAGTGGGTGACGGTGTCGGGCCTGGCTGCGGCATTGCCGCTGTCTTGGCCGTCGTCACTGTTGCCGGCATCGAACACGGTGGCGATGTCCGGCAGGCCCAGGCGTTCACTCACGCCGGCCTCGAGGTCTTCGTCGAAGTTGTTGCGCGCGATGTGGCGCACGGCCAGTACGGCGAAGCGGCGGTCTTCTTCGCCGTCCTTGTCGTGCTGCTCGTGGCCGCTCAGGGTGAAGGTGGTGGCGGGTGCGAGGGTGCGCACGGCGCTTTGGCCCTCGAAGCGCTTGTTGCGCAATTCGAGGGCCTGCAGGGCGTTGGACAGGAGGCGTTCGCCCTGAGCGGAGGTCTCCCAGCCATAGGCACCGGGGTCGTCGCTCCACTGCAGGGTGCGGTGGCCCGCGCCGCGGCTCTGCTGCTGCACGGGCCTGGCGCTCACACTCTTGTAGTCCCAGCTTTGCTGCGCGAGGCTGTTGGTCTGCAGCTGGCGGCTGCCCCGCCATTGCTGGATGGTGTCTTCGCGCTCGCTCGCATCGGCGCGGTGAAAGCGGATGGTGGCTTGGGTGTTGGCGCGGAAGGCGCCGTTGTGGTCGGCGATGACGAGGGTGTGACTGCCGAGGCTGCCGTCCTTGCCGGTCGCGTGTTCGAACCAGTAGCACAGGCCTTCTTCGGCCAGGAGGCGCGAAACAAAATCGAAGTCGCTCTCGTGGTACTGCGTGGTGATGCCGCGCACGGGATAGATGTCGCGCTGGGCGATCTCCCAGCGCCATTGCACGGCGAGCTTGCCTTGGCTTTGGTAGCGCGCGAACACGGCATCGACGATGTCGAACACGCTCTGGTGCTGGAACAGGCAACTGTCCTGGCGGTGGCGCAGAAATGCGAGCCAGGGTTCGATGACGATGCGGTAGCGCGCCATGCCACCGTTGCTCGAGATGCACTCGGCTTCGGTCACGTGGCCGTGGAAGGGGCGGAGGTCAGTGCGGCTCTGTGCAGTCTGCAGATCGAGGCGCACGCCTTGGCCCATGAGGGTCTTGAGTTCGATGTGCGCGTCGTCGCTCAGCGCTGTGAGTTCGAAGCGGAAGCCGCCGTCGTCCAGGGACTCCACACCGTCGAGGCGTTCCGCCAGCAGCTTGTTGTCACCCAGAGGCGTGTGCAGCACCAGCAGGCGATCGCGCTGCGTCGTGCCCGCACGCAGCTGCGCGCCCAGCGAGGCAGAGTTGAAATTCGACACGTTGTTCTCGCTCCCTTTGACTCTCGATCCGCCGCATGCCGCGACGTCGCCGTGATCCTGCAGCGCAACTTGTCTCTTCTCTTTCAGTCGGCCCTTTTGGCGAATGAAGCTCAGGCCGATCTGCTGTATTTATTGTCTGGATGCGCCGTGCGCGACCGCAGGTCGCGTGCACTTTGCAAATGATATCTCGCACATTCTCGCGAACAAGGACAAAGGCAGCACGATGACAGCCCAATGGCAAGACATTGATACTTTCAGATTACCCACGACGATGCCGCTGTGAAAAATACCTGTGGGCCGTGGCACACAAAACACATGCGGGAAGTCCGACTGAGAGTTGGATGGAGGCGCGGCCCGGATTCGAACCGGGGTCTGCGGATTTGCAATCCGCTGCATGGTCACTTTGCTACTGCGCCGAGGATTCAGTGAATGAATCAATGAGTGGTGGATCGTCTTCGAGTCGAACGAAGTATTCCGAAGAGGCGGGGTTACAGCCCGCTGCAGTCGCCAGTGCTGCTCACGATCCAGATGCGAGTTGTATGTGGCGTTCCGCAGGGGAGTCGAACCCCTGGCTTCCTCCTGGACAGGGAGGCACTCTAGCCACTGAGTTAGCGGAACGAAGAAAAGAAAAAAGATGTCAGGCCCTCAAGGATTCGAACCTTGGATGCCGGGATCAAAACCCAGTGCCTTGGGCCTCTAGGCGAAGGGCCATCGAACGTTGGAGCCTCGTGTGGGATTCGAACCCACGATCACCGGGATGAAAGCCCGGGGTCCTGACCGCTAGACGAACGAGACGTTGAATAAAAAGGTGGCGCGCACGGAAGGATTCGAACCTTCAACCGCTGGGTTTGGAGTCCAGTGCTCTGCCAGTTGAGCTACACACGCGTGAATGAAAAAAAGAATGGTCTGAGTGGCAGGATTTGAACCTGCAGCCTCCTGCTTCCAAGGCAGGCCGTCTACCAGATTGACACTACACCCAGAGAAAAATCAAACAAGAAAAAGGTTGGTGCCCCAGGGGAGATTCGAACTCCCAGAATTCCGCTTCTAAGGCGGACACGTATGCCGGTTCCGTCACCGGGGCAATGGATGGATGAATGAATGGATGCGCCGCGAACTTTTAATGAACGATCACCAACGCCAAGGCGCGGTGCCATGCAGTGCGATCACTGCGTGTGTGTGTTTGTCGAACGTTGAAAAACGAAAAGGCCCGGAACCTTTCGGTGTCCGGGCCTCTGTGCAAGAGAGCTTGGGAGTTACGCGCCTAAGCGCTTCCTCCACCCGGTGTCACCTGATCCTCATCAACGCAATCCCACAGGTTGGCCTGCGGCGCTTGAATGGAATTCGGGTATTGATTGAGCAGCGGCTGCCACTGCGGCAGCATGCCGAGGCCATCGCACAGCGCGACGCACACGAGCGCACGGCCCGATGCGGGTCGAATGCTGTGGATGCGGATGGCTGCTGCTTTCACGATGGTTCCTGGTCGATGCTGCTGTGTGTGCGTTGTTGAAAACTTTGCGGCCTGAACCGCGAGTGGGTTGGACTGTAAATAGTCTTTACCAAATCGTCAACAACTTCCGTCGATTGTTTTCAACACTGAACTACGGCGCCTTGCGATTGAACAGCGCCTGGTCGAAGCGCAACGTGATCACTTCGGTGTCGTCCGGGTTGCCCGGCACGCGGCCATCTTCGGTCGGGAAGTTCGAATCGATGGCCACCGCCAGCGTGTGCTCGTCCACCACCTCGACGCTCTCGATCGAATCGAAAGGCATGCTGAACTTGCCGTCGGCCACACCGGCCAGCGGACCGCCGATGTCCTTCGGATCGGAGATGTTCAAGAGGTCCACCAACAGCGTCTTCTTGAGCGCGCCATCGACGTCCTTCACGTTCAGGTCGATCATGTACAGCCGCTTGACCACCGCCTTGGCGCCGAACAGGCTGTCGCGTTCGATCAGCACGAAGCGGCTGCCGCCCACATGCGTCATGTCGCCGATCACGATCTGGTTGTCCTTGGCCGGGCCATCCTTCTTGTAGACCAGGTTCTTGCCGGTGTAGAGCATCGCGGCCGGGTCGAACTCGAAGATGTTCAGGTAGCGCTCGTCGTCGGCCACCGGTCGCAGCGAAGCCAGCGACGGTGCGGCTTCGGGCACCGCATAGAGCCGGCTGCGGTCGCCGTTGAACGCAAGGCTCTCGAAGCCGCGGCTCGCCAGCGAGGTGACGCTCGCGCCGTTGTTCATCACCTCGGGGTTCGAAGGACTGCGCAGAAAGGGATGCGGCACGGGGTCGCTCATCAGCGTGCCGTCCTTGTCGAAATGCAGGATGTAGGGGCCGAACTCTTCGCCCACGAAGTAGGTGCCGTCGCTCGCACGTGCGATCGATTCGACATCCAGGTCAAAGCCCGTCAGCAGCCGTCCGTTGAGGATGCGCGCATCCACCGGCTTGCCACTGTCGACCAGGTTGTTGCCCGAGACGGTCTGGTAGTTGGCGAAGTCGGCGGTGATCTTCAGGTCTACGCCCTTGCCGTCCTTCAGGAAACCCTTGGCGTCGTTGAAGTCGACGCGGCTGTTCAGCTTGATCGCGCCCGGTACGCTGGTGCCGTTCGATGCCGTGCGGAAGTCGATGCCGATGTTGTAGATGCCGATCACGAAGTCAGCTGAGTTGCCCTTGCTGCCGTAGCCGTTGTCGGCCATGGCGGTCCAGGTGCCGTCGTCGTTCTTCAGCAGCGCGGAGAAGCCGGGAATCGGCTGGCCGTCGACGAAAGGCGGCGTGACGCCGAGCGCGGCGGTGATGAACTGCCCCGTGGTCGGACCAGGCCAGCGCGCGGTGTCTGAGAGAAATGCCCAGCCGGTCAGCTGATGCGGCAGTCCCGCGCCTTCCTGCGCGGGAGGCGGAGCCGGGGGTACCGGAGCAGGGGCCGGAGCGGGTGCCGGCGGCGGTACCACGAATGGGAACCCACCACCTCCTCCGCCACCACCACCGCATGCGGCGATCACGGTGCAGGCGGCAACCGCCACCAGCCGGCGCTGCCAGATCGAATCGATGAATCCTCGGGTCATGAATGCCCTCCTCGTTGTGTTGAAGCGAAGGCGGCAATCTATAAAGGCGCGGTGACGTACTCATGACGTCTCGATGAAACGTGCAAAGCGCGGCGGGAAGCCGCAAACTCGCAACCCACGCAAACGCCAGCGCATGGAGACCCCGATGCACATCCGCGAACTCGCCACCGGCCTGCAATTCCCCGAAGGCCCGATCGCCATGGACGATGGATCGGTGCTGCTGGTCGAGATCGCGCGCGGCACGCTCACGCGGGTGCGGCACGACGGACTGGTGCAAGTGGTGGCCGACCTGGGCGGCGGCCCGAATGGCGCGGCCATCGGGCCCGATGGCGCGGTCTACGTTTGCAACAACGGCGGCTTCAAATGGCACACAGAGGCCGACGGCTGCCACCGGCCCGTGGGCCAGGCCAAGGACTACTCGGGCGGCCGCATCGAGCGCGTGAATCTGGCCACTGGCCGTGCCGAGCGCCTGTTCAACACAGTCGAAGGCGCTGCACTCTGCGGCCCCAACGACATCGTGTTCGACAGCCACGGCGGCTTCTACTTCACCGACCTGGGCAAGACACGCGAGCGCGACATGGACCGCGGCGGCCTTTTCTACGGCCACAGCGACGGCAGCGCCGCACGCGTGATCGCGCGCCCGGTGATGACGCCGAACGGCATCGCGCTCTCGCCCGATGGCGACACGCTCTACTACGCAGAAACTGAAGGCGCGCGCGTCTGGGCCTTCGACATCACCGCACCGGGCCGCGTGCGCAAGGACGGCTGGCCTTCGCCGCATGGCGGCCGCATGCTGTGCGCCTCACCGGCCGGGCACTACCAGCGCTTCGATTCGATGGCGGTCGATGCGCTCGGCAACCTCTGCGTGGCGACGTTGCTGCACGGCGGCATCAGCATCGTCGCGCCCGATGGCAGCGCGGTCGAGCATGTGCCGCTTCCCGATCGCTACACCACCAACATCTGCTTCGGCGGGCGCGACCGGCGCACGGCCTACGTCACACTCTCGGGCAGCGGACGGTTGATTGCGATCGACGATTGGCCGACGCCCGGCCTCGCACTCAACTACGAAGCCTAGGACACCACCTGGTAGTACAGGTTCTGTGGATGCTTGGCCTGCGCGAAGAAGAACCAGCGCTCGGCCAGCAGCCCCGGCGCCTGCACCAGTACCGCGAGCAGCCACGGCAGCACAGCCGCGCTCGCCACGCCCCACAGCAGCAGCAACGCTGGCAATGCGAAGGCCAGCAGCAGGAAGCCGAGCTTGATGTTCTTCAGCGCAGCGAGCGATGCGCCATGAAAGAACTCGCGCGTGTTGAACGAACCGGCCGACATGCCCATCGATTTCTGCACCAGCTTCTCGGTGCGAATGCCGGTGGCCGACTGCAGCGTCGACTTGTGACGAATGCCCGCGTTGCGCCGCAAGGCCTGCCCGCGTGCAGCCCATGCCGCCAGCGTAGCAACGAGCGCGCACGGCCCGAAGACCTGCACGAAGCGCGCCTCGCCGGCCAGCGCTGCCATCGCACAGGCCAGCACCAGACCCGACGACAACCCGATCAGCGTGAAGTTGACGATGGTGAGCGGATGCGCCCACTCTTCGATGAAGCGAAGGCATGCATAGATCATCGCGGTGCAGTACCAAAGCGCCATCGCGCCGAACAGCACCAACACGGGCAACAGCCACGACCACGGAGCGCCCACGCCGAACTGCAGCGACAACCACCACAGTGCCACCAGCGCGATGAAGCCCGGCAACACGATCACCTCGCGCGACATCCAAGAGGTGCGCCACATCAGTACCGCGCGCCACGCGCGCGTCTTGCGGCCCAGGTGCATGAACGAAGCGGCAAGACCGGCCACGAGCAGCACTTCGGCCAAGCCCAGTGCCAGCGCCAGGAAGCCCGGCGCCATCTCCAGGCCGAACAGCGCGCCGAGCGCGAGCGTGAACACAAGGCCCTGCGCCGCACCGGACAGCGTAGTGAAGAAAAGAATGGAGAACGCGGGATGCATCCGATTACTCTCGCGCGTCCGTCGACTGCGTGATGCGGCGCGGCAGGTACTGGTTCGCCGGGCTGGTCTCCCACTCCGGCATCAACTGGTAGCCGCCGCGTTCGCGAATCGCCTTCGACACCTCGGAGTCCGGGTCCTTCACATCGCCGAAGATCCGCGCGCCCGTCGGGCAGGCCTTCACGCAGGCCGGCTTGCGGTCTTCCTTCGGCAACTGCTCGTCATAGATGCGGTCCACGCACAGCGTGCACTTGGTCATGACCTGGCGTTCTTCATCGAGCTCGCGCGCGCCGTAGGGACAGGCCCACGCGCAGTACTTGCAGCCGATGCACTTGTCGTAGTCGACGAGCACGATGCCATCTTCCTTGCGCTTGTAGCTCGCGCCAGTGGGGCACACGGGCACGCAGGGCGGGTCTTCGCAGTGCAGGCAGCTCTTGGGAAAGTGGATCGTCTCGGTGACCGGGAACGCGCCGGCCTCGTAGGTCTGCACGCGGTTGAAGAAGGTGCCGGTCGGGTTGGCGGCATAGGGCCGCTCATCGGCCAGCGGGCCGGCACTGCCGGAGGTGTTCCATTGCTTGCACGAGGTCACGCAGGCATGGCAGCCGACGCAGACGTTCAGGTCGATGACCAGGGCGAGTTGCTTGGCGAGCGTCTCGCCCTGCTCCGCGCGCAGGCTCGGTTGGGTTTCCGCGAAGCTGGCGCTGGTGGCGCCACCGCCCATCAGGTCCTTGAGCCACTGCATCATTTCTTGCTCCGCCCTGCAAAGTAGGTCAACACACTCGCGGCCCTGCCCAGCACCCCGGGTGGGCTCGGCATGCTCGCCATCTGCGGAAAGCTCTCTTCGGGCTCACCCGGCTCGGCCGGCCGTATGCGCACCCGCACGTCGTACCAACCCGCCTGCCCGGTGATCGGATCGGAATTGCTGATGCGCCCGCTCGCCGTGCCTTCGCACGGCAATTCCTCGCTGATCAGGTGGTTGAGCAGGAAACCCTTGCGTGCCTCGTCCGAACCGGGCGCGAGTTGCCATGCACCATCGGCCTTGCCGATCGCATTCCACGTCCACACCGTGCCGGGCTCGACCGCTTCGCTGTAGCGCAGCATGCAGCGCACCTTGCCCCATTGGCTCTCTACCCAGCACCAGCCGCCATCCGCGATGCCCGCCGCCTCGGCGGTGAGCGGGTTCACATGCAGGTAGTTGTGGCTGTGGATCTGCCTGAGCCACGCGTTCTGCGAATCCCACGAGTGGTACATCGCCATCGGCCGCTGCGTGAGCGCATTGAGGGGATACGCCTCGAGGTCGGTTGCGGCCTCCTCAAGCGGTGGATACCAGAACGGCAGCGGATCGAAGTATTTCTCGATGCGCTCGCGCAGCGCCTCCGGCGGTTGCCGCCCGGGGCTCTTGCCCTGCGCCGCGAGGCGAAAGCTCTGCAGCGTGTCGGAGTAGAGCGCCAGCTGCACCGGGTCGTTGCGCTGGCGCCAGCCCTTGTCCTTCGCGAAGTCGAGGTACTCCCGATTCCAGTTGCGCATGTAGTGCATGGTTTCGGGCATGTGGTACTGGAACACGCAGTTGTTCTCCGCATACGCCTCCCACTGCTTCGGGTTCGGCGCGCCGCGCAAGTGCTCGGTGCCGTCCTTGCCGCGCCAGCCCATGAGAAAGCCGATGCCCGGCTGCGGCTCGAAGTTGACGACGAAGTCCGGGTAGCCCGTGAACTTGCGCCCGCCCTCCGGCGTGGTGAAGGCCGGAAACCTAAGCCGCGACGCCAGCTCGATCAGCACCTCCTGGAAGGGTTTGCACTCCCCGGTCGGCGGCACCACGGGCACGCGCACCGAATCGACCGGCCCGTCGAACTCCGAGATCGGCCGGTCGAGCATGCCCATCACGTCATGCCGTTCGAGGTACGTGGTGTCGGGCAGCACCAGGTCGGCGAAGGCCACGGTCTCGCTCTGAAAGGCGTCGCACACCACGAGGAAGGGAATCATGTGTTCGCCCTTCTCGTCCTTGCGGTTGAGCATCTCGCGCACGCCCATGGTGTTCATGCTCGAATTCCACGCCATGTTGGCCATGAAGATCAGCAGCGTGTCGATGCGATACGGGTCGCCTTTCACCGCGTTGGTGATCACGTTGTGCATGAGCCCGTGTGCCGACAGCGGGTGCTCCCACGAGAACGCGTGATCGATGCGGATCGGCGAGCCGTCGGGGTTGATCGCCAGTTCTTCCGGGTTCGCCGGAAAGCCCAGCGGCGCGGCGTTGAGCGGCGTGTTCGGCTGGATCATGCCGGGGTCGTTGAACGCACGGTAGTTGGGCACGATGTGGCGCGGGTAGGGCGCCTTGTGCCTGAAGCCCCCGGGGGCATCGATGGTGCCCAGCACGCTCATCAGCACCGCGAGCGCGCGCACGGTCTGGAAGCCGTTGGAGTGCGCGGCGAGACCGCGCATCGCGTGGAAGGCCACGGGCCGTGCCTGCGTGGTCGGGTGCTTCTTGCCCCACGCATCGGTCCATGGAATCGGCAGTTCGAAGGCCTGCTGCAGCGCGGTCTCTCCCATCTCTCGCGCGAGCTTGCGGATGCGCGCCGCATCGATGCCGGTGATGCCCTCTGCCCACTCGGGCGTGCAGAGGGCCACGCGCTCGCGCAGCAGCTGGAACGAAGGCGCGACACGTGTGCCGTCGGCCAGTGTGTAGTGCCCTTCGAGCGCCGGGTCGCAACCCTCGGCGATGCCTTCGGGGTATGCAGGCTTCACACTGCCGCTGGTCTTGTCCCACACCAGCTTGTTGTGCGGATTGCGCCCATCGCCCGGCGGGCCGCGCTCGGGATCGAACGCGAACAGCCCTTCGCGCTCGCAGTCGTCCAGCACCACCAGCTGCGGCGCGTTGGTGAAGCGCTTGAGGAACGCATGGTCCACCAGCTCGTTGCCGATGAGCTCGTGCAGCAGCGCCATGAACAGTGCACCATCGGTGCCGGGCTTGATCGGAATCCACTCGTCCGCGATCGCCGAGTAGCCGGTGCGCACCGGGTTGATCGAGATGAAGCGCCCGCCCGCGCGCTTGAACTTGCTGATCGAGATCTTCATCGGATTGCTGTGGTGGTCTTCGGCCGTGCCGATCATCACGAACAGCTTGGCGCGCTCCAGGTCGGGGCCGCCGAACTCCCAGAAGCTGCCGCCGATGGTGTAGATCATTCCCGCGGCCATGTTGACCGAGCAGAAGCCGCCGTGCGCCGCGTAGTTGGGCGTGCCGAACTGGCGCGCGAAGAGGCCGGTGAGCGCCTGCATCTGGTCGCGCCCGGTGAAGAGCGCGAACTTCTTCGGATCGGTCGCGCGGATCTTGCCGAGCCGCTCGGTCAGCATGTCGTAGGCGCGCTCCCAGCTGATGGGCTCGAACTCCCCCGCCCCGCGCTCGCTGCCGGCCTTGCGCAAGAGCGGCTGCGTGATGCGCGCGGGCGATACCTGCTTCATGATCCCCGAGGAGCCCTTGGCGCAGATCACGCCCTGGTTCAGCGGGTGATTGGGGTTGCCGTCGATGTAGCGCACCTCGGGACCTTTTTCCCCTTCGCGCAGGTGCACGCGGATGCCGCAGCGGCACGCGCACATGTAGCAGGTGGTGGTCTTGACCTCGGTGTCCGCCGTGGGCGTCGGCGCGGTGAGCGGATCGTGCACGGGCTCTCGGGACAGGAAACTGAACACTGGCGGTCCTTTGTTTTCAAGCGTGGCAGCGCCGATGTTAGGGAGCCTCCATCAATCGGAAAAGCGGAGAATATCGCTCACCATGACCGGAAAATCAGATCAACAACTGACGCAGCGCCTGCGCCTGAACCTGCGCCAGCTCGAAGTGTTCGTGGCCACCGCGCGGGGCGGCAGCACCCGTGCGGCGGCCGATCGCGTGGCGCGTTCGCAGTCGGCCGCGAGCAGTGCGCTAGCCGACCTGGAGTCGTCCGTGGGCGCGTTGCTGTTCGACCGCATCGGCCGCCGGCTGGTGCTCAACGAAAACGGCCGCGCGCTGCTGCCCAAGGCGCAGGCGCTGCTCGACCAGGCGGGCGAGGTGCAGGCGCTCTTCAGCGGCGAGCATGCAGCGCCGCTGCGCGTGGCAGCGAGCTTCACCATCGGCGAATACCTGCTGCCCGAGCGTGTGTCGCAGTGGACCGCGCTGCATCCGCAGAGCCAGGTGCACCTGCACATCGCGAACACGCGCGACGTGATCGAGGCGGTGGCCGGCTTCGAGGTGGACGTGGGCTTCATCGAAGGCCCGCAGACGCACCCCGACCTCGTGGTGCGTGCATGGCGCGAAGACGAGCTGGTCATCGTCGCCGCACCGGGCCATGCGCTCGCGAACCGCATCGCCACGCACCGGCAGCTCTCGCAGGCCACCTGGGTTCTGAGAGAGCTCGGCTCGGGCACGCGGCAGGTCACCGATGCCTGGCTGATCCAGAACCTGGAGCAGGTGCATGTGGGCTTCGAGCTCGGCAGCACCGAGGCCATCAAGCGCGTGGTGGCCTCGGGCACGGCGCTGGCCTGCCTCTCGCGCTACACAGTGGCGCAGGCGCTGGAAGACGGTCACTTGATCGAGCTGCGCACGCGGCTACCTGCGGGTATGCGACGGCTTGCGACAGTGATGCATCGCGACAAGCTGCTGGGCCGCGCGACGGCCGATTTCCTTCGCCACTGCGGCGCGACGGTGCCGCGCATGCCGGCCGCTCGCTAGCGCGGTCAGGCCGGCCGCGACAACAGGTGCACGTACTCGTACTGCGCCGTGTTGATGGTCGACACGCGGTACTCCACCGGCTTGTCGCCGAAGGTGAGCGCGGTGCGCCGCACCTCCATCACCGGCGCGCCCTGCGCCACGCCGAGGATACGCACCACGCTGCGGTCGGCCGTCATCGCGCGTGCGCGCTCGCGCGCCAGCGTCACGGTGATGCCGAACTCGGTCTGGTAGAGGTGGTAGATGGTGCTTGGCCGCTCGCGAAAGCGCTTCTCGGTCAGGCCCTTGAAGAGCAGCGCCGGCAGCGTGAGCCGGTCGTGGATCACCGCCCTGCCCTGCAGCAGCAGGCGGTTGTCGATCTGGATGGCCGGCTCGCCGGTGCGCAGGCCCAGCGCCTGCGCGGGCTCTTCTTCCATGCGCACGCGCTCGAAGGCGACGAACTCCACCTGCGGTGCCTGCCGCAATCCGTCGCTGCGCTCGACGTGGAAGAACTGGAACATGAAGCGGTCCGCGTTGTGCACCGCAACGAAGGTGCCGCGCCCCTGGCGGCGCACGAGGATGTGCTCGGCCACGAGATCGTCGGTTGCATGGCGCAGCGTGCCGATCGACACGCCCAGCGCCACCGCCAGTTCGCTCTCGCTCGGCAGCGTGCTGCCGGCCGCGCAGCGCCCTGATTCGATCGCGCGCAGCAATGAGCGCTTGACCAGCCGATAGAGCGGCGCACCCGCCGCATCGGCAGGGATCGGTTCGAACACGGACAGGTCGGTCGAGCGTGGCATGGCGCGATTGTTCGGCCACACCCCGATTCATTCAAGTCATCCATATGACCTGTTTGACACCCGGAGACACGCACTCGGACACTGGCCTGGCTGCAAATTCTCAGCGAGTCACAACAGGAGACAACGATGATTCATTTCGTTCTGCACGACGCGAAGGACACGGTCGCGGTCGTGGTGGTGGAAGGCGTGAAAGCCGGCATGTCGCTCACCGGCTGGATCATGGACGAGGACCGGATGACCAGCGTCGATGCGCGCCAGGACATCCCGATCGGCCACAAGGTCGCGCTCAAGGACATGGCCACCGGCGACACGGTGTGGAAGTACGGCATCGACATGGGCAAGGTGGTCGCGCCGATCAAGGCCGGCGAGCACGCGCACGTCCAGAACATCAAGACCAAGCGCTGGTAAGCCCTCGCCCCGCTTCGCAAGCTCCCATCACCCACGAATCCGAAAGCACAGCATGTCCATCATTTCCAAAGACACCACCTTCCTCGGCTACCGCCGCGAAAACGGCCGCGTCGGCGTGCGCAACCACGTCATCATCCTGCCGCTGGACGACCTCTCCAACGCCGCCGCCGAAGCGGTGGCCCACAACATCAAGGGCGCGCTCGCCATTCCGCACCCCTACGGGCGCCTCCAGTTCGGCGCCGACCTGGAGCTGCACTTCCGCACGCTGATCGGCGCGGGCTGCAACCCCAACGTGGCGGCCGTCGTCGTCATCGGCATCGAGGACAGCTGGACGCAGAAAGTGGTCGACGGCATCGCCGCCACGGGCAAGCCGGTGGCCGGCTTCGGCATCGAGGGCCACGGCGACCACGACACCATCCTGCGCGCGAGCAAGGTGGCGCGCGAGTTCGTGCAGAACGCGAGCGAGAAGCGCCGCGAGCCCTGCGGCATCCACGAGCTGTGGGTGTCCACCAAGTGCGGCGAGAGCGACACCACCTCGGGCTGCGGTTCCAACCCCACGGTGGGCAACGCCTTCGACAAGCTCTACGAGACCGGCAACACGCTGGTGTTCGGCGAAACCTCCGAGATCACCGGCGGTGAGCGCATCGTGGCCGACCGTTGCCGCACGCCCGACGTGAAGGAGCGCTTCATGTTCATGTTCAACCGCTACCAGGACATGATCAACCGCCACAAGACGAGCGACCTCTCCGACTCGCAGCCCACCAAGGGCAACATCGCGGGCGGCCTCACGACCATCGAGGAAAAGGCCCTCGGCAACATCCAGAAGATCGGCAAGAAATGCCTGGTCGACGGCGTGCTCGACAAGGCCGAGGTGCCCACCGGCCCGGGCCTGTGGTTCATGGATTCCTCCAGCGCCGCGGCCGAGATGGTGACGCTGTGCGCCGCCTCGGGCTACGCGGTGCACTTCTTCCCCACGGGCCAGGGCAACGTGATCGGCAACCCGATCCTGCCGGTCATCAAGATCTGCGCGAACCCGCGCACCGTGCGCCTCATGAGCGAGCATGTCGACGTGGACACCTCGGGCCTGCTGCAGCGCGAGATGACGCTCGACCAGGCCGGCGACCAGCTGCTCGAATGCATGCTGCGCACCGCCAACGGCCGGCTCACCGCGGCCGAGGCGCTGGGCCACCGCGAGTTCGTGATGACGCGCCTGTACGAATCGGCCTGAGCGCGCCATGAAGCGCATCGTCATTGCGGAGTTCATGGACGCCGCCGCCGTCGCGCAACTGCGCACGCGGCACGACGTCCTCTACGACGTGGCCCTGGTGGAGGACGGCGCCCGCCTGTTCCGCGAAGCCAAGTGGGCCAACGCCCTCATCGTGCGCAACCGCACGCAGGTGCGCGGCGAACTGCTCGATGCGCTGGCCCAGTGCACGGTGGTGGGCCGGCTGGGCGTGGGGCTGGACAACATCGACGTGGCGGGCTGCGAGGCGCGTGGCATCCGCGTGATTCCGGCCACGGGCGCGAATGCGCTGAGCGTGGCGGAGTACGTGATCGCGAGCGCGATGCTGCTGCTGCGCGGCGCCTACGCGTCGACGGCCGATGTCGCCGCAGGCCGATGGCCGCGCAACGCACTCTCGAGCGGGCGCGAACTCTCGGGCAAGACGCTCGGGCTGGTCGGCTTCGGCGCCATCGGGCAACTGACGGCACGGCTCGCGAAGGCACTCGGCATGCGCACCGTGGCCTTCGACGCGATGATGGATGCCGGCCATCCGGCGTTCGCGGAGAACGGCACGCAGCCGCTCAGCCTCGATGAACTGGTGGCGCAGGCCGACGTGGTGAGCCTGCACGTGCCGCTGGTCGATGGCACGCGCAACCTGTTCAGCGCCGCGCGCATCGCCGCGATGAAAGGCGGCGCCGTGTTGATCAACACCTCGCGCGGCGGCATCGTCGACGAGGCCACGGTGGCGCTCGCGCTGCGCGAAGGCCGGCTTGGCGGCGCGGCGCTCGATGTGTTCGATGCCGAACCGCTCGCGGCCAGCGCGCACTTCGAAGGCTGTCCCAACCTGCTGCTGACACCGCACATCGCGGGCGTCACGGGCGAATCGAACGAGCGCGTGAGCAGCCTGATCGCGCAGAAGGTGCTGGAGGCCCTCGAATCATGACGATGTTGAGTCTTCAGGAAGCGCGGCAGGTCGTGGCCGAGACCCTGCGTGCAGCCGGCGCCAACGAAGCGATGGCCGCGGCCACGGCACGCGCGCTGGTTCTGGCCGAAGCACAAGGCTTGGGCTCGCACGGCCTCGGCCGCGTCGCCCAGTACGCCACGCACCTTCGCAACGGCCGCGTCAACGGCGATGCGGTGCCCACGCTGCGCCGCCAGAAAGGCGCCGCCGCGCTCATCGACGCGCACGAGGGCCTCGCCTTCGCCGCCTGCGAGATGGCGGTGGCCGAAGCCATCGGCCGCGCGCGCGACTTCGGCATCGCCATCGCAGGCGTGACCGACAGCCATCACTGCGGCGTGGTGGTCGATCACCTGCGCGCGGTGGCCGATGCGGGCATGGTCGGCCTGGGCTTTGCGAACTCGCCGGCTGCGATGCCTGCGGCGGGCGGGCGGCACCCCATCTTCGGCACCAACCCGGTGGCGGCGGTGTTTCCCCGTCGCGGCGCGCTGCCGTTGATGATCGACCTGAGCCTTTCCGAAGTGGCACGCGGCAAGGTCATGGTTGCGGCCAAGCAGGGCAAGCCGATCCCAATCGGCTGGGCTGTCGACCGCGATGGTCAGCCCACCACCGACGCGCAGGCCGCGCTCGAAGGTTCGATGCTGCCGATCGGCGCCGCGAGCAGCCCCAAGGGCGCGATGCTGGCGCTAGTGGTCGAACTGCTGGTCACTGCGCTCATCGGCGCGCAGTTCGGCTTCGAGGCTTCGAGCTTCTTCGAGGATGCGGGCAACCGGCCGCGCATCGGCCAGGCCTTCATCGTCATCGACCCCGGTGCGCTCGCGGGGTCGGCCAGCTACCTGGACCGCGTCGAGGTGCTGGTGGCCGAGATGCTGCGCGACGACGGCGTGCGCCTGCCCGGCGCTCGGCGCGAAGACCTGCGAAGGCGCGCGGAGGCCGAGGGTATCGAGGTGCCCGATGCGCTGCTCGCGCAGTGGCGACGGTAGACCCCAATAGGCGCCGCAGAGCGCCGATTCCCCCGAACACAACAACAGGAGACAACACGATGAAACGACGTGAATGGATGCAAGGCGCCGCCGTCCTGGCGGCAACCGGCTCGCTGGGCATGCCGATGCTTGCGAGAGCACAAGGCGGCGACTATCCGAAGCCAGATGCCACGCTGCGCTACGTGGTGCCGTTCCCGGCAGGTGGCCTCACCGACGTGATGGCGCGCCAGATCGGCCAGCAGCTCGGCGAGCGCTGGAAGGTCAGCGTGCTGGTGGACAACCGCCCCGGCGGCAACGGCCAGATCGGTGCCGACCTCGTGGCCAAGGCGCCGCCCGACGGCAACACGCTGCTGGCGATCACGCTCACGCATGCGGCCAACGTGACGCTGTTCCCGAAGTCGCCCTTCAACTTCCAGAAAGACCTTCGACCGGTCGCGCTGATCGCCGGCAGCCCGATGCTGATCGTGGTGCCCGTGGCCAGCCCGATCCAGGACCTCAAGGGCCTGATCGCCGCCGCGAAGGAGCGCAAGCTCAACGCCGGCTCCAGTGGCAGCGGCACGCCGCCGCACCTGACGCTCGCGCTCTTCAACGACCTGAACAAGTCCGCGATCCAGCACGTGCCCTACAAGGGCGGTGCGCCCTGCATGACCGACCTGATCGGCGGACAGCTCGACGTGGTGTTCTCCAACATCCCTGAATCGATCCCGCACGTGAAGGGCGGCAAGCTGCGCGCGCTCGCCATCGCGAGCAAGGCGCGCTACCCGCTGCTGCCCGACGTGCCGACGACGGCCGAGGCCGGCATGCCGACGCTGCAGGTGGAGAACTGGACGGGAATGATGGCGCCGGCCGGCATGCCCGACGCGGCGGTGCAGAAGCTGGGCGCGGAAGTGATGAAGATCCTCGCGCAACCCGGCCTGGAAGAGCGCATGCGCCAGCAGGGGTTCGTGATCGATGCGCGCGGGCCGGACCGCTTTGCGCCTTTTCTTGCCGAGGAGATTGCGCGCTGGGCGCATGTCATCAAGGCGGCGGATATCCAGCCGAGCTAGTGTGCTGTCCCGCAGTTGCCGCCGATCGGTTGGCCGGCGAAAGCCTTCTCGACAAAGGGTGTCGAATCCGGCAGCGAGCCGAAGATGGTCCCCGAGTGGTCGAGCTCGGGGTACAGATGCCATTCGACGCGGCTTCCCGCCTTGCAGGCAGCGCTCGCCAGCCGGGCTTGGGAAGCGGGCGGCGTTGTCACGTCCTTGCCTCCGACGCCCATGAAAATCGGGAAATCGGTCTTGAGGGTTGGATAGGCCATGAGTCCCTCCATCAGCTTGCCGAATGCGAGGCCATCATCGGCTTGCCGCTTGAAGCTGTTGTCGTAGGTCAGCCGATCCGCGGTGATCTTCTCCACCACCGCCGGGAAACAGGCCGTGCGCGCCAGGTCAAACGCCGGCATGGCTTTGTCGGTGAAGTAGTCTTGCGGCGACGACCTGGGAGCGGTGGCAAGCAGCCCATGGGCGAACTGCAGGACAAAGCCCAGGAGCGGGCTGACCTGGTCGGACTTCGCCGTGATCGAATCCACGCGCGGCTGCGGGGTTCCCGTCGCGACGAGACCGACGACCTCGAGTTCCGGAGCGTACGTTCCGGCATGGCTTGCAGCGGCAAAAGCGGCGGCGCCACCCTGGGACTGTCCGAACAGGAGCACGCGCCTGGCGATGGGAAAGTCGCCGTTCTGGACGGCGCGAATACTGTCCAGCACCGAATAGGCTTCCGGGCGCGCCGCTGAATAGGGGTACACGCCCGGCGTGCCGAGCCCCTGGTAGTCCGTGGCGACGATCGCATAGCCCCGGTTCAGCCAGTGGCTGAGGTATCGGATGTCTCTTTCGCCGGGCCCGGCCCAGGATGGCGCGCAAACATCGGCAATGCCGACGGTGCCGTGGGTCCATGCCATGAGCGGCCAGCCACCCTTGGGCGGCGTTCCCTTGGGAATGAACAGTGCGCCCGATACCGCGATGAGGGAACGCCCATCGAGACCATCGGTCGAACTGTAGAGAACACGCGTGCTGCTGCCAGCCTCAGCCAGTGCGGCACGGCCGGTCAACGGCTCGCTGCGCAGCAGTTTTCCGGGTCCGCCGGATATCTGCTCCGTGAATGAATAGAAGGCAGATACACCGCCATCGCCAGCGCCCTTGGGCAGTTCTGCCGCGACGTCGGTCGCCATGCCGGCGAACGCGAGCATGCCCGCGGTACAGGCGTACTTCCAATGCATGACCATGCTGCGCCTCCTCTCGATTGAACATCGGCGCAGTCTTGCAAGAAGTCCATCGCATGGATAGGTGCCAAAAGTCACCTGGCGATGCGCCCACCCCGCGATCCCGATTCCTCAGGCAAGTACCTTGGCGGTGTGCCGCGCGATGACCGCCTCTTCGTCGGTGCGCAGCATCCATGCGCTCACGGGACTCTCGGGCGTCGTGAGCCGCGCATGGCCCGCGGCGTTGGCAGCCACATCGACATTCACGCCGAGCCAGTCGCATTCTTCGAGGATGCGCTCGCGCAACGCGCTCGCGTTCTCGCCGATGCCGCCGGTGAAGATCACCGCATCGACACCGCGCAGCGCGGCGGCGAGGCTGCCCATGTGCTGCACGACCTGCTCGATGAAATGCGCGATGGCTTCGGCAGCTTCCGGAGCGGCGGAGGCTTCGAGCTCGCGCATGTCGCTCGACACGCCCGAGAGGCCCAGCAGCCCCGACTCGCGGAACAGCAGCGTCTCGACCTGTTCCGCCGACATGCCGTGCGAGCGCATGAGGTACAGCACGACCGCCGCATCGAGGTGTCCGCAGCGTGTGCCCATGGTGAGGCCATCGAGCGGCGAAAAGCTCATCGTCGTCGCGACCGATCGGCCCTGCGCCATCGCGCACATCGAGGCTCCGTTGCCCAGGTGCGCGACGATCACGCGCTTGTCCGCCAGTTCGGGCGCGAGGCGCGTGAACTGCGCAACGATCGATTCGTACGAGAGCCCGTGGAACCCGTAGCGCCGCACGCCCGCATCGTGCAGCGCACGCGGCAGCGCGAAGCGGCGGTTGACCTCGGTCTGCGTCGAATGGAAAGCGGTGTCGAAGCACGCCACCTGCGGCACGCCGTCGAAAGCCTTCATCGCGGCGCGCACGCCTGCCAGGTTGTGCGGCTGATGCAACGGCGCGAGCGGTTCTAGCGCAGCCAGCTCGGCGAGCACCGCATCGTCGATGCGCACCGGCGCCACGAAGTTCACGCCGCCATGCACGATGCGATGACCGACCGCAGCGATGCGATCGCCACCGCCTTGCTGCGCATGCCATTCGAGCAGCGCCGCGAGCGCGCCCTGGTGCGAGCGATGCTCCCCATCGAGCACCGCGTCATGCAGCGTGCGACCCTCTGCATCGCGTATGCGCAGCCGCGCCTTCAGCCCGGCGCCGAGACCATCGGCCTGCCCCGACCAGCGCGCGGCCGGCAGCGCCGCGCCGTCGCCGGCCGCATCGAACAACGCAACCTTGATCGACGACGACCCGGCGTTCAGCGTGAGCAGCGATTCGGTCAGACGTAGTCCTTGTACTTGTCCAGGAAGCGCACCGGCTTCGACAGCGCGTCGCGGCGGAACGGATCGCCCAGCTCGCGGGTGCACATGATCTCGATCACGCAAGTCTTGCCTTCGTTCATCTGCATGTCGATGGCCTTCTTGAGCGCGGGGCCCACGTCTTCGAGCTTGTCGACCACGATGCCCTCGGCGCCCATCGCCTTGGCGATGCCTGCGAAGCTCTCGCTCTCGAGCTCGCCCGCGACGAAGCGGCGATTGTAGAAGTCGACCTGATTCTTCTTCTCTGCCCCCCACTGGCGGTTGTGGAAGACCACGGCGGTCACCGGAATGTCGTGGCGCACGGCCGTCATGATTTCGCTCATGCTCATGCCCCAGGCACCATCGCCGGCATAGGCCACGGCCGGGCGGTCAGGCGCGGCGCACTTGGCGCCGATCATGGTGGGCAGCGAGTAGCCGCAGTTGCCGAAGCTCATCGGCGCGAAGAAGCTGCGCGGCTCCTCGAAGCGCAGGTAGCTGTTGGCAATGGCGTTGATGTTGCCGATGTCGGTGGAGACCATCACGCGCGGCGGCATGGCCTTTTCCAGCTCGCGCAGCACCTGGCGCGGGTGCAGGTAGCTGCCGCCGGTGGGCGTCTTCTCGCCCTTGGCCTCTTCGATCGCGTCGAGGCTGAACTGATCGCGCTCGTGGGTCCACTCGTCGAGCTCTTTTTCCCACGCGGCCTTCTCGGCCTTGATCTTCTCGGCGCGCTCGGCCTTCGTGGCGTCGCAGGCGAGCGTCTTGCCTTGCAGGCGCTTGAGCAGTTCCTTGGCGGTGGCCTTCGCGTCGCCGTGGATGCCAACGGTGATCTTCTTCACCAGCCCGAGGTTGGTGTGGTCGGCCTCGACCTGGATGATCTTCGCGTCCTTCGGCCAGTAGTCCATGCCGTGCTGCGGCAGCGTGCCGAACGGGCCCATGCGCGAACCGAGCGCGAGCACCACGTCGGCCTGCGCGATCAGCTTCATCGCGGCCTTCGAGCCTTGATAGCCGAGCGGGCCGGCCGACAGCGGATGGCTCGCGGGGAAGGAGTCGTTGCGCAGGTAGCCGTTGGCGACCGGTGCGCCAAGGCGCTCGGCCAGGGCCTTGCATTCCTCGACCGCATCACCCATCACCACACCGCCGCCGGAGAGGATCACCGGGAACTTGGCCGAGGCCAGCAGTTCGACCGCGGCGTTCAGGCTGTTCTCGCCGCCCGCGCCGCGCTCCACGCGCATCGGCTTCGGAATCTCGACGGTGATCTCGCCGTAGAAGTAGTCGCGCGGAATGTTCAGCTGCGTCGGGCCCATCTCGGAGATGGCACGGTCGAAGCAGCGTGCCGTGTACTCGGCCATGCGCTTGGGGTTGTTCACATGGCCCTGGTACTTGGTGAACTCCTGGAACATCGGCAGCTGGTTGGCCTCCTGGAAGCCGCCCAGGCCCATGCCCATGGTGCCGGTCTCGGGCGTGATCATCACGACCGGGCTGTGCGCCCAGTAGGCGGCCGCGATGGCCGTCACACAGTTGCTGATGCCGGGCCCGTTCTGGCCGATCACGAGGCCGTGGCGGCCCGAGACGCGCGCATAGCCGTCGGCCATGTGCGCGCCGCCCTGCTCGTGCACCACCGGAATCAGACGGATGCCGGCGGGCGCGAAGATGTCCATCGCATCCATGAAGGCCGATCCCATGATGCCGAAGATGTCGGTCACGCCGTTGGCGACCATGGTCTCGACGAAGGCCTCGGAGGGCGTCATCTTCTGCACGCCGGTGACGGCTTCGCGGGCGGACGTGGCGGGTTTCTTCTGGCTCATGGAAGCGTCTCCTGATGGAAATGAGGCGGGATCGGGCGGGATACTAAAACTCGAAAGTCGGAACCGCTTGTTCCGAATTTCTTTCCGGCGGAATATAGGCCGGCAAGACTCCGACGTCAAACAATTTACAAAAATCGGTACGCCTTGTCTTGTTTTTTGTAAAACAACTATGATCCGCCACATGAAGATCGTCAAAGGCCTCACACCGGAAGTTGCCGAACCGGCGGGCGACACGCCCACCATGCGCCTCTTCGGGCTGCTCGAAGTCATGGCCGCCAAAGACCAGCGCTACTCGCTGCAGGGCCTGGTCGAAGAGACCGGCCTGCCCAAGCCCACGCTGCACCGCATGCTGCAGCAGCTCGAAGGCGCGGGGCTGTTGCAACGCGAGGGCGACGGGCGCCACTACGGCATCGGCACGCGGCTTCGGCGCCTGTCGGAGAACCTGCTTTTCAACGACAGCCTGCACGGCGCGCGCCACACGGTGCTGCGCCAATTGGTCGAAGAAATCGGCGAGAGCTGCAACCTCACCTCGCTCTCTGGCAGCGAGGTCGTGTACCTGGACCGCGTGGAAACCGCCGCGCCGCTGCGCTTCTACCTGCATCCGGGCTCGCGCGTGCCGGTGCACTGCTCGGCCAGCGGCAAGATCTTTCTTTCGCAGATGAGCGCGGCGCAGCGCCGCCGGCTGCTCTCCAATGCGCCGCTCGAAACGTACACCGCCAAGACGCTGACCGATCCCGAGGCGCTCGAGAAGGAAGTGCTGCGTGTGCGCAAGGACGGCTTTGCGATCGACAACGAAGAGTTCCTGCCCGGCCTGCTGTGCATCGCCGCGCTGGTGCCTTCGGGGGACGAGGCACCGTCAAACCTCTGCATCGCGGTGCAGGCGCCGATCATGCGGCTCGATGCGGCGAAGGCGAAGACGCTGCTGCCCGCGCTGCAACGCGCCGCGCTTGCGTTGAGCCGCATCGACATCGACGCGGGCAGTGACCGCGCCACGGCCTGACCCCTCACGTTCTTCAGAAAGCCCACCGTGACCGATACCGCAGACCTTCGACCGGACAGGATGCTCAGCGTGCGCGAGGTGTTCGGCATCGACACCGACCTGCAGGTGCCCGCCTTCACCGAGCGGGACGACCACGTGCCCGAAGTCGATGCGGTCTACCGCTTCAACCCCGACGTGACGCTCGCGATCCTCGCGGGCTTCACGCGCGACCGGCGCGTGATGGTGCAGGGCCTGCACGGCACCGGCAAGTCGACCCACATCGAGCAGGTGGCCGCGCGCCTGAACTGGCCCTGTGTGCGCCTGAACCTCGACGGCCACATCAGCCGGCTCGACCTCGTCGGCAAGGACGCGGTGGTGCTGCGCGAAGGCCAGCAGGTCACCGAGTTCCAGGAAGGCATCGTGCCGTGGTCGCTGCAGCGGCCCGTGGCATTGATCTTCGACGAGTACGACGCGGGCCGGCCCGACGTGATGTTCGTCATCCAGCGCATCCTGGAGCGCGACGGCAAGTTCACGCTGATGGACCAGAACAAGGTGCTGCGGCCGCACCCGTTCTTTCGGCTGTTCGCCACCGCCAACACGGTGGGGCTGGGCAACCTCAACGGCCTGTACCACGGTGCGCAGCGGCTCAACCATGCGCAGATCGACCGGTGGAACATCGTCGCCTCGCTCAACTACCTGCCGGCCGATGAAGAGATCGCGATCGTGCAGGCGCGCGTGCCGTCGCTGGCCGACGATGCGGGCCGCAAGCTCGTCGCAGCGATGGTGGCCGTGGCCGACCTCACGCGCAAGGGCTTCGCGGCGGGCGACCTCTCCACGCTGATGTCGCCACGCACCGTCATCACCTGGGCCGAGAACGTCGAGATCTTCAAGGACCCGGCGCTCGCGTTCCGGCTCTCGTTCGTCAACAAGTGCGACGACGCCGAGCGGCCCTTGGTGGCGGAATACTTCCAGCGCTGCTTCGACCAGGAATTGAAGGAGTCGCACCAGCTGTCGTCGGGCTCGCACGAATGACCGACACGCCTGCATCCGCGAGCGCAATGCAGCGCCGCGTGCGGCAGGAGGAGCAGGTCGCCGAACTCTGCGCGGGCGTGGTGCGGGCCTTCAGCGGCGAGCGCGACCTGCACTTTCGCGGCAAGCGCCTGCACCGTGGGCGCGTGGCGCTGCCGTGGTTCGCGCCGCACCTGCATCCCTCTGCCGACACCGACGACTTCGCCTCGTTCCGCGGCGTGGCCGATGGGCTCGCGCTGCGGCTCACCGTGTCCGATGCGGCATTGCATGAAAGCCTTCGCCCTGAAGAGCCGGTCGAGCGCATGCTGTTCGAGATGTTCGAGCAGTTCCGCGTCGAGGCACTCGCGCCCGAGGTCATGGCCGGCATGCGTCACAACCTGCGGCACCGCCACGAGCAGTGGTCACTCGCCTTCCATCACTCGGGCTTGACCGACACCGCGCGCGGGCTGCTGCTCTATGCGGTCGCGCAGATCTGCCGCGCCCGTGTGAGCGGCCAGCAGGTGGTGGAGGAAACCGAAGACATGCTCGAGGCCACGCGCTTCCATCTGGCACCGCTGATCGGCCACGCACTCGCGGGCCTGCGCCGCGACCGCGATGACCAAGCCGCCTACGCCGTGCACGCGCTCGCCATCGCGCGCACCGTCGCCGCGATGCTGCATGAGGCCGGCGAAGAAAGCGCGGATGTGCGTGATCCGCATGTGGACGACAAACGCAGCGTGTTCATGCTCGTGGCCGACATGGACCGCGAGATCATCGAGCGCTTCACCACTGCCGAATCGGGCCGCAGCGCGGTGATGGAAGAAGCCGGCGGCGCCTACCGCGTCTTCACCACCGCCTACGACCGCGAGCACGACGCCGCCACGCTCGCGCGCAAGGAAGTGCTCGCCGACCACCGCGAAAAGCTCGACCGCCGCATCGCCGGCCAAGGCGTGAACATTGCCCGCCTCGCGCGCGAACTGCGCGCACTGCTGGCCGACCCCACGCGCGACGGCTGGGACGGCGGGCAGGAGGAAGGCCTCATCGACGGCCGCCGGCTCGCGCAGCTCGTCGCCTCCCCGACCGAGCGCCGCCTGTTCCGTACCGAACGCATGGAGCCCGTGGCCGACTGCATGGTGACTTTTCTCATCGACTGCTCGGGCTCGATGAAGGAGCACGCCGAATCGGTCGCGATGATGGTCGACGTGTTCGCGCGTGCGCTCGAGCAGGCAGGGGTGACCAGCGAAGTGCTGGGCTTCACCACCGGCGCATGGACCGGCGGCCGCCCGCAACGCGAGTGGGTGCGCGCCGGCAGGCCTTCCCACCCTGGCCGCCTCAACGAGCGCAGCCACCTCGTCTTCAAGGCCGCGGCCACGCCATGGCGGCGCGCCCGCCCCGCGATGGCCGCGCTGCTGAAGGCCGACCTGTTCCGCGAAGGCATCGACGGCGAGGCGGTCGACTGGGCCTGCGTTCGCCTGCGCGAGCGCCCCGAGGCGCGCAAGCTGCTGCTCGTGATTTCCGACGGCTCGCCGATGGACAGCGCCACGCACCTCGCGAACGACGCGCACTACCTCGACCATCACCTGCGCGACGTGGTCGCGTGCCAGGAGCAGCGCGGCGACATCGAGATCGCGGGCATCGGCGTCGGGCTCGACCTCAGCCCGTACTACAGCCGCAGCCACGTGCTCGACCTGGCCACCTCCACCGGCAACACCATCTTTCGCGAGGTGATCGACTTGATGGCAGGCCGCCACCGCCGTTGAGGCAAGCAAAGGCTGAGGCGTTTTGGATTACATCCAAGTCCCCGATTGACAGATGGCACCCATGGTTCTTACATTGGGTTTCATATCCGGGAACAGCGTTCCGATATTTGGAACACTTCTGAAAGCCTCATGGATTCCACGCTCGCCAAAGGTCTTGCCGCCATCGAATGGATGACGCGCCAGCAGCGCCCCTGCCGCGTCACCGACCTGGCGCAGGCCTTCGGCATGGCGCGCAGCAACGCCCATCGCACGCTGCAAACGCTGGTCGAATGCGGCTGGGCCGTGCAGGACCCGGACACCAGCGCCTACCGCCCGAGCCTGCGCCTGTTCGAACTGGGCGCGCTGGTCGGCGATGCGGCCGACGTCGGCGCGCTGCTGCGGCCGCACCTGGCATCGCTCGCGCAGCAGACGGGCGAGACCATCCACCTCGCGGTGCTCGACGGCGCGGAAATCGTCTACCTCGACAAGTTCGACAGCCCGCTGCCCGTGGCCGCCTACTCGCGCATCGGCGGCCGGGCCGCAGCGTATTGCGTGGCATCGGGCAAGGCGCTGCTGGCTGCGGCAGCGCCCAACGTGTCTGCGCTGCACGAGCGCTTCGGCACGCTGGCCGCCCACACCAAGAACAGCATCACCGACTTCGATGCGCTCCTTCTCGAACTCGAACGCACACGCACGCGCGGCTACGCGGAAAACCGCGAGGAATGGCGCCTGGGCGTCTGCGGCCTGGGCGTGCCGGTGTTCAACGCACGCGGCGAAGCGATCGCGGCCGTCGGCATGAGCGTGCCCTCGATCCGCTTCGCGCGGACCCAGGCGCGTGGCCTTGCCGACCGCCTCATGGCCTGTGCGCGCGACGCGAGCGTGACGCTGGGCTACCGCGCGTCCGCGCTGCCGACATCCACCACAAAGAGAAGGAGACTCGAATGAACCTGTTCCTCGCCCCCTGGCTGCGCGCGGGCCTGTTGGCCGTCACAGCCTTGGCAGCACCTTTCGCCGCGCAGGCGCAAAACGGCAGCGACTATCCGACCAAGCCGATCCGCCTGGTCGTGCCCTACCCGCCCGGCGGCGGCACCGACGTGATCGCGCGCATCGTGCAGGAGCGCTTCTCGACGCTGCTCGGCCAGCAGGTGCTAATCGACAACCGCGGCGGCGCGGCGGGCTCGATCGGCACCGAGGTGGTCGCCAAGTCGCCGCACGATGGCTACACGGTGCTCTTCACGCTCTCCTCGCACACCATCAACCCGGCCATCTACACCAAGCTGAGCTTCGACACTGCGAAAGACTTCGCGCCGGTCGGCCTGGTCGCCTCGCTGCCGCAGATCCTGGTGGCCAACAACCAATTTGCACCGAACACCGTGGCCGAACTCGTCGCGCTCGCCAAGGCCAAGCCCGACAGCATTTCCTTCGCCTCGGTGGGCAACGGCTCTCCCGGGCACCTGGCGGGCGAGCTGCTCAAGCTGCGCACCGGCACGCACATGACCCACATTCCCTACCGAGGCGGCGGCCCGGCCGTGACCGACGTGATGGGCGGGCAGGTGCCGCTCCTGTGGGTGTCGATTCCCGCGGCCGCCCAGTTCGTGAAGGCCGGCAAGCTCAAGGCGCTCGCGGTCTCCACCACCAAGCGCAGCGCTGCTTTCCCCGACGTGCCGACGATGCAGGAGGCCGGTATTCCCGACTTCGACGTCGACTCGTGGTACGCCGTCTTCGTGCCCGCGAAGACGCCGCAGTCCGTCATCGACAAGTTCAACCGCGTGATCAACACGGTGGTGAAAGAACCCGAGATCCGCGAGAAGCTGCTGGCGCAAGGCAGCGAAGGCGTGGGCGGCACGCCCGAACAACTCGGCAAGGTCGTGACGACCGAACTCGTGCGCTGGCAGAAGCTCGCGAAAGAAGCCAGCATCAAAGTCGACTGATCGACACAGACAGATCCATGGAACATTCAACTCCCTCTTCCCCCATCGCCGAACTCGTGGCGCGCGCCCGCGCCGCGCAGCGCATCTACGAAACCTGGTCGCAGGAACAGGTCGACACCGCCGTGATCGCGGCCGGCTGGGCCATCATCGAGCCGGTGCGCAACCGCGAGCTGGCCGAACTGGCCGTGGCCGACACCGGCGTGGGCAACGTCGAGGACAAGGTCCGCAAGAACTACAGAAAGACCTTCGGCCTGCTGCGCGACCTGCACGGCGCGCGCTCGGTCGGCGTGATCGGCGAAGACCCGGCGCGCGGCATCGTAGAAATTGCGCGGCCCGTGGGCGTGGTGTGCGCGGTCACGCCTTCGACCAACCCGGGCGCGACGCCGGCCAACAAGATCATCAATGCACTCAAGGGCCGCAATGCGGTCATCGTCGCGCCCTCGCCCAAGGGCTGGTCCACGGCGGCACGGCTCATCGCATTCATTCACGCGGAGTTCGACCGCATCGGCGCACCGCGCGATCTGGTGCAACTGCTGCCGCAGCCCATCAACAAGCAGGCGACGGCCGAGCTGATGCGCCTGTGCGACCTCGTGGTGGCGACCGGCTCGCAGGCCAACGTGCGCGCCGCGTATGCGAGCGGCACGCCGGCCTTCGGCGTGGGCGCGGGCAACGTGGCGGGCATCGTCGATGAAACGGCCGACGTGAACGCCGCGGCCGAGCGCATCGTGCGCTCCAAGACCTTCGACAACGCGACGAGCTGCTCGTCGGAGAACAGCCTGGTGATCGTCGATGCGGTGCGCGCCTCGATGCTCGCCGCGCTCAAGGACCGCGGCGCCGTCATGCTCGCCGCCGCGCAGAAGGCCACGCTGCAATCGCTGATGTGGCCCGAGGGCAAGCTCTCGGCCGCCGTCATCGGCCAGTCGGCGCGCACGATCGCGGAACGGGCGGCGCAAGTCGATGGCGCCAACCGCGAAGGCTGGCTCGCCATTGCCGCCACCGACCCGCGCATCCTCATGGTGGCCGAAGACGGCGTGGGCCACGACCATCCGTTCTCGGGCGAGAAGCTGAGCCCCGTGCTCGCCATCTACGCCGCGCGCGACTTCGAAGAAGCGGCAGCCACGGTCGAGCGCATCTACGCCTACGAAGGCGCGGGCCACTCGGTCGGCCTGCACAGTGCCGTGCCCGAACGCGCGACGACGCTGGGCCTCCAGCTACCGGTATCGCGCGTGATCGTCGACCAGGCGCACTGCATCGCCACCGGGGGCAGCTTCGACAACGGCCTGCCCTTCTCGCTCTCGATGGGATGCGGCACCTGGGGCAAGAACAATTTTTCCGACAACATGAATTACCGGCACTACCTGAACATCACGCGCGTGTCGCGGCCGATTCCGGAGAAGGTGCCGAGCGAAGACGATATCTTCGGCGCGTACTTCGCCAGGCACGGAGCGAAATGAGCGGCGCTGCAGCCTCCACGGTCCATGCACTGATCGAGCGGCAGGCAGCGCAGCAGCCGCACGCGGTGTACGCCCGCAGCACCGAGAGCGAGCGCCACATCACCTACGGCGAACTCGCACGCGGTTGCCGTCGCGTGGCAGGTGTGCTGGCCCGGCATGCAAAGCCCGGAGAGACCATCTCCGTGGTCATGCCCAACGGCCTGCAGACACTGCGCCTGCTGCTGGGCGCGATGCACGCGGGCTACTGCGTGAACCCGGTCAACCTGCTGTCGCAGCCCGAGCAGATGCGCTATGTGCTCGCGCACTCCGACTGCCGTGTGGTCTGCGTGGCGCCCGAATGGGAGGCGCGGGTACACGACATCGTGCAGGCCTTCGACCGGCCGGTGACGGTGATCGTGGTCGATCCGGAGGCCGAAGCGCTGCCGGGCGAAACCGAAGCCACGTCCGATGCGCCACCGCCCGCCGCCGACGCCGTCGCGCTGCTGATGTACACCTCCGGCACCACCGGCATGCCCAAGGGCGTGATGCTGTCGCAGCGCAACCTCGCGGCCAATGCGCATGCCATCAGTGCCGAGCACGCGCTGCAGCCTGCGGACCGCGTGCTCGCGGTGCTGCCGCTCTATCACATCAACGCGTTCGCCGTGACCATGCTCGCCCCGCTCGCGCATGGCGGCAGCCTCGCGATGCCGCCGAAATTCTCGGCCGGCCGCTTCTGGGAACAGGCGACGCAGACGCAGTGCAGCTGGATCAACGTGGTGCCCACCATGATCTCGTACCTGCTCGAAGGCCCGAAGCCGCCGCTTGCGCAAACGCTGGCGATCCGCTTCTGCCGCTCGGCCTCGGCGGCGCTCCCGCCCGAGCACCACCGCGCCTTCGAGCAGATGTTCGGCATCGGCATCGTCGAGACCATGGGCCTCACCGAAACCGCGGCGCCCTCGTTCTCCAACCCGATGGACCCAGCCGCGCGCAAGCTCGGTTCGGTGGGACGCGCCTCGGGCTGCATGGCCGGTGTGGTCGATGCGCAGCTGGCGGCCGTGCCCGACGGCACGACCGGCGAGCTCGTGATCCGCGGGCCGAACGTGATGCTCGGCTATTACAAGAACGAAGAGGCCACGCGCGCGAGCTTCACGCCCGACGGATGGCTGCGCACCGGCGACCTCGGCCATCGCGACGCGGACGGCTTCTTCTTCGTCACCGGCCGCATCAAGGAACTGATCATCAAGGGCGGCGAGAACATCGCGCCACGCGAGATCGACGAGGCGCTGCTGCAGCACCCCGCCGTGCTCGAGGCCGCGGCCGTGGGCGTGCCCGACCGCCACTACGGCCAGGAGATCGGCGTGTGCATCGTGCTGCGCGAAGGCTGCGCCTGCACCGAAGACGAGCTGCGCGCCTTCAGCGCCACCACGCTCGGCCGCTACAAGACGCCGGGCCACTACCGCTTCGTCGCCGATCTGCCGCGGGGGCCTTCGGGCAAGGTGCAGCGCCTGAAGCTGCTGCCGCTCTTCGAGGAATGACGGCGGCCGAACTGCTGGTTCCGCCGCTCGCGCCGGCACTGCTCGCCTACAGCCTCTGCGTGGTGTTCGCGGCCGGCATCGTGCGCGGCTTCGCGGGCTTCGGTTTCTCTGCCATCACGGTGGCGGGCATGTCGCTGGTGGTGTCGCCCGCGCTCGTGGTGCCGGCCATCTTCATGCTCGAGATCCTCGCGAGCCTGAGCCAGCTGCGCGGTATCGCGCGCGATGTCGACATGCCCTGGCTCAGCTGGTTGATGGTGGGCAACCTGATCTGCATCCCCCTCGGCGTGGCGCTGCTCGCGTGGCTGCCCGAGACGCCCCTGCGCCTTCTGATCGGCGCGCTGCTGATGGCCGCTGCGTTGCTGCTGCGCGGCGGCGCGCATGTCACGCTCGTGCCCACGCGCGGCGTGCGGCTCGCGGCGGGGCTGGCCTCGGGCTTCATCAACGGCGTGGCGGCCATTGGCGGCATCGCCATCGCGGTGCTGTTGAGCACGGCGAAGATGGCGCCGGCCGCATTGCGCGCCACGCTGATCGCGCTGCTGCTCTTCAGCGATGTGGTGTCGCTGGTGGCCGCCGCGCTCATGCCATCTTCCGCGCATGCGTCGGGCAACCTGCTCGGACCCGCCACGCTCAAGTGGGCGGTGTGGCTCGCGCCCGCGATGCTGGCGGGCATCTGGTGGGGGCAGCGCTCGTTCAAGGGCGTGTCGCCCGAGCAGTTCAGGAAGCACGTGCTGAACCTGCTGATCGTGCTGGCCACCGTCAGCGTGCTGCGTTCGCTCTTCAGCCTGCTGGCCTGAAACGCCGTTCCATCGACCTGCATTCGCAGGCCGCAGACCTCCTCTTTCATCCCTTCCCTTTTTCGAAGTGACTTTCGGCATGTGTCTTTCGACACGTGTCCTTCGGCACTGGCACGACGCCCCCGTGTTCCGCACCATCGGGCAGCCCTGCCGGCTGGCGATTCGAGCCTGCGACACGGCTCAACAAATCGTTTATCAAAGAGAGGGGATCATCATGAAATTCAAACCATGGGCGGCCACTGCAGCTGTCCTGGCCGCACTGACCGTCGCGGCCTGCGGAGGCGGAGGTGGCGGCGACGTGAACTACCCGCCGATCATCCTCCCACCACCGGACAACAACCCGCCGCCACCACCGCCACCTCAGCAACAGAAAGCCAAGGTCACCGGCCGCGTCACGAACGCGATCAGCGGCGAAGGCGTCGGCCAGGTCACGGTAAGCACCGGTTCGTTGTCCGCCGTCACCGCCGACGACGGCAGCTACACCCTCACCGAGATCACACCCGCCAGCTCGGTGCTGCTGAGCTTCAACAAGGCCGGCATGGTGCCGCAGAGCCGCGCCACCGCCGCACTGTCGGGCTCGGGTTCCTCGACCGTCATCAACATCCCGATGCTGCCGGTGGCGGTCACGGTGAACTTCGACCCGCAGGCCGCGTACGACGTCGTCGTGCCGGGCTCGACCGCCATGGTCCGGCTGCGCGCGAACTCGCTGCGCCGCGCCGACGGCAGCGCGCCCACCGGCCCTGCGACCGCGCGCGTCACGCCCATCGCTCCCGCGAGCGACGTCAACGTGATGCCCGGCAACTACCTCGCCGGTACGGACGGTGGCGCCGCACCGATCGAGAGCTTCGGCGCGCTGGACGCCAGCTTCGTCGATGCGGACGGTGCACCGCTGAACCTTGCGGCCGGCATGGACGCCACGCTGCGCATCGCGCCCTCGTCGCGCGCCACGGTGCTGCCGCCGAGCGTGCCGCTCTTCCACTACAACACCACCACCGGTTTGTGGGTGCAGGAAGGCACGGCCACGCTGCAGGGCACGGCACCCTCGCAGTACTACGAAGGTACGGTCACGCACTTCACGACCTGGAACGCGGACCAGATCTACAACACCGTGCGCATCAACGGCTGCGTGCAGAACGCGGCCGGCGAACGGGTGGGCGGCGCACTGGTCGCAAGCGAAGGCAAGACCTACACCGGCCTGGCCACCGCACTGACCAACGCGAACGGCGAGTTCTCGGTGGCGGTGAAACGCGCGAGCGAGGCCTACGTCATCGCCAACACCGCGACCGAAGTCTCCAACGCGCCCACGGTGACCGTCGGCGACGAAGACGTCTCGCTGGGTGCCTGCCTGACGCTCACGCGCTCGGCCGTGTCGGTCAAGCTGACCTGGGGAGCGCGCCCCCTGGACCTGGATTCGTACACCTTCGGTGCGAACGCCGACGAGCTGGTGTACTTCGAGGAAAAGGGCTCGCTCACCGAGGCGCCGTTCATCGGCCTGGATGTGGACGACCAGTTCAGCTTCGGCCCCGAGGTCACCACGTTCGCGAAACTCGCGAAGAACCGCACCTACCGGTTCATCGTGCACAACTATTCCGACACCTTCGACCCGGGACAGACGGGCTCACCGGCACGGGTAGAGGTGGCCAACCGCGGCGCGCAGTCGATCTTCACGCCGCCGGCCGGCGAGACCTCGTCGACGCGAATCTGGCATGTGTTCGACATGACCACCGATGCGAATTGCCAGGCGACCATCGTCCCCGTGCAGCAGTTCCTGGCCGACCCGCCCGCGCCGATCAACACCGACAACAACGCGCAGTACTGCAACTAGCAGGTGCATGACGACAGGTGCATGGCCCGACGGGCTATGCTCCTTCGCCATGAGTCCGCCCACCGCCACCTCTTCATCCCGGAAGAGCCTGGCCGTGGGCATTTTTCTTTTTTGGCTGGCGGCATCGGACGCCGCGTCGGCAGCGACCTGCCTGGACACCGCCACGCAGATTCCGTCGCCCTCCCGCGCACTCGCGATGGCGACCTTCGCGCAGCAGGAGCACCAGGCTTTCGGCGCACAGACGATGGACGCCGAAGGCCGTCTCACCTTTGCCGGCGATGCCGAAGCCGAAGACATCCGCCGCGCACCGCAGAACCTCGCGCCGTGGCAGCACGTGCTCGGCTACTGGCAGGCGACCGGCGTGCGCCTTCGCGGCACCGACCCGGATACCACGCCTGACTCGTCCGAGCCGCAATCCATCGACAACGCATTGAGCCGCGTCGCGGTGATCGATGCGCCGTGGTCCGCAGCTTTCATCAGCTGGATCGCGCAGCGGGCCGGGCTCGGCGCGGACGAGTTCGTTTTCTCGGAAGCGCATGCCGACTACGCGGGCGCCGCATGGAAAGCGGGCCTCGACGAAGCCGCGAACCGACCGACACGCTACGCGATGCGCGCCTGCGACCTGATGGGCACGCCGCCGCGCATCGGCGATCTCGTCTGCCAGGCACGCGGCACCGGCGCGGGCTACGACACCTTCGAGCGAATCGGCGAAGTGCTGGCGCAGCGCCCTACGGGCGGCGAGGCGCTGCCCATGCATTGCGATGTGGTGGTGGGCGTCGATGCCACAGGCTTCGACACCGTGGGCGGCAACGTGATCCAGTCGGTCACCTTGCGGCGGCTGGCGTTCGCGCCCGGCACGAAGTTGCTGGATCCGAGCTACCTGCCCGAAGGATGCACGGCCGGTGTGCCCGGCTGCATCGACCGCCACATGAGCCGCCAGCCCTGGTCGCTGTTGCTGCAGTGGCGCTGAAAGGGCGAGGCCCTTCTGTCTTACCGGTAATAAGCCTCGACCGTGCCTTTGAGCTTCAGCAGCAGCGGGTAGCCCTTGCGGTCCACCGCCTTGCCTGCCGGCACCTTGATCCAGCCTTCGCTGATGCAGTACTCCTCCACATCGAGCCGTTCCTTGCCGTTGAAGCGGATGCCGATGGGGAACTCGAACACGGCCGCCACGTGGTGCGGGCTGCGCGCATCGGTGGAGAGGTGATCGGGAAGGGGCGGGCGGGAAGTTTCTTCGGTCATGGGAATCTGGATTTTCGGGAACGACCCGAATGATAAGGACCTCGCAGCGCAGCCCTTCTAGCGCCGCTTTTTCCAGGGCTTGGGCGGCGGCTTCGGTCCGGCACCGAGGGCTGCACGCGCCAGTGCATCGGCTTCGCTGTTTCGGTGACGCGGAATCCATTGCACGCTGGCTTCGTCAAAGGTGCCGAGCAACGCGCGCGCGTCGTCGAACAACGGTGCCAGCCGCGCGATCGGCCGGGCATCGGCCGCACCCAGCTGCTCGACCAGGATGCTGTTGTCGCTGTAGGCCACCACGGCGCTGGCGCCGCGGGCGCGCAGTTCCTTCAGGGCCAGGGTCAGCGCCCGCAGCTCGGCCTCGTTGTTGCAGCCGATCGTGTGCGTGGCCTGCGAGAGCAGGTGGCGCGTGCCGTCGGGCTGCGTGATGACCGCGCCGATGCCCATGCGGCCCGGGTTGGGCATGGCGCTGCCGTCGCAATGGACGGTCCAGTGGCGCGGGCGCTCCGGCGCGGAAGCGAAAAGAGTCATGGATCGAATACAGGGCCGGCGCCCCGTCAGCCTTCAGCAGTTGTTGCGCTTGATGCCCGCGAGGTTCTGGCACGGCCGCTGCCCGGGCGGCGGCCCCGGATCGCGCACGCGGGGCGGACGATGAGCGTGGCGCTGCGGTCCGTCGTAGTAAGGCTCGGGCCCCAGGATGTAGACCGGCGGATCGGCCGGCGGCGCCTCGGCGACCGGGTGGCGCGGAATGATCGCCGGCCCCGAAGGCGTGGCGACCGGCGGCGGTGTGTAGGCCGGCTGGCGCGATTCCTCGGCCTGCGGGCGCGAAACCGGCGCGGGCACCGGCGGCGGAGGCGTCTCGTCGATGGCCACCTGCCGCGACTGCCTGGTGTCCGTCGGGCACTTGCCGTCGGTGTACGAGATCTTGCCGTTGGCGTCGGTGCAGCGCACCACGTCCGCATTCGCGGCCAGGGCGGCGAACAAGAGCGGAATCAGAGCGAGGGAAGTGCGCATGGGGCGGTTCTAACAGATCGTGCACAAATTCCCAATCGGAGACGGCGCTGTCGTATCGTTGCGGCTGCGGCCATTTCCGCCCCTTCCACCACCCGCGATGCGCTCCGCCACTTCCTTCGAAATTGCCCTTGCCGACCTGCCGCGAAGCGCGGGCTCCCCGCTCTTCGAACGGCTGCGCACCTCGGTGAGCCGGGTGACCCGCCGCACCCCGCTGGCGCACGAAGCCGCGCGCTGGCACACGCACGCCATCGGCGGCGTCGAGCGGCGCTTTGCACAACCCATCACCTTCACGCCGTACGCATCCGTGCACCCCTGCTCTGCACGCTGCAGCTTCTGCTCGGAGAACCTGCGCAAGACCGATGGCGGAACACCGGCCTCGCGGCTGCGGCCCGCGCCCGATTACTTCGACGGCCTGTCTCGCGCGCTGCGGGCCTTGCGCGGCGTGCCGCTCTCGTGGTCGCTCTCGGGCCTCGAAACGAGCGACGATGCCGACTGGATGCTTCGGTTGCTCCACACGCTGACCGCGAGCGAAAGCGACGGCCCGGTCGTCGAAGACCGGGTGCTCTACACCAACGGCGCCGGCTTCGCCGCACCGCAAGGCGAGGTGCTGCGGCGCGCGCTGCAAAGCTTCGGGCTGAGCTGGCTGGAGCTGTCTCGCCATCACCATGAGGGCGCGATCAACCAGTCCATCATGCGGTTCCGGCCCGAGGTCGCGGTCGGCGATCAGGCCGCGTTCGAACACACGGCGCGGCAGCTGGCCGACGCGGTTCCGCTGCGTCTCATATGCATCCTGCAACGCGGCGGCATCGCGCAACCGCAGGACGTAGCGACGTACCTCTCGTGGGCACGGCAATGCGGCGCTGGCACCGTCGTCTTCCGCGAGTTCTCGCGCCTGGACGACGGCTACCGCGACAACGCCACCGCGCGCTACCTGCGCGCAGAACGCGTGTCGATGGACGCTCTGCTGACCGCCTGCCTCGACGACCCCGAGGTCTCGCGCGGATGGACGCTCGAAGGCCTCACCGAGGGCTACTACTTCTGGAACCTGCGCCTTCGCACCGAGCGCGGGCTGAACGTCGTCTTCGAAAGCGCCGACTACGGCGCGATGCATGAACGCCATGCGACCGGCGACATCTACAAGCTCGTCTACTTTGCCGACGGCCAGCTCTGCGCCGGCTGGGAGCCGGGACACGACGTGCTGCTCGACACCCGCACCGAACAGGCCCTTGCCCATGGCTAGTCACAGCTGGTTGATGCTCGACCGCGAATCGCCGCGCCACCGGCTGCCGGACGACCTGCGCGCCCGAGACCCGATGGGCGGTCGCGATTGCGGATGGGTCGAGCAGATGCTGCCGTTCGTGCGTCAGTTCTCGCAGCCGGGTGACACGGTGTTCGATCCATTCGCGGGCTTTGGCACGACCTTGCTGGCGGCGCGTCTCGAAGGCCGGTTGGCTTCAGGCTGCGAGGTCGATGCAGGCCGCATCGACCTCATCCGAGAGCGACTGGCGCGTCACGAACTCGCGCACGGCACGACGCTGCTGCACGGCTCATGCGATGCGCTTGAAGACGCCGCGCTGCCGCCCTTCGATCTCTGCCTCACCAATGTGCCCTACTTCGGCTACCGCTGGACCGGTGCACCGTGGGCCTCCCAGCTCTACGACAGCCAGAGCTACACCCAGCACCTCGACGGCCTGCGCAACGTGTTCCACCGCGTCCGCGCAGGGTTGCCCGAAGGCGGCGCCTGCATCGCGATGGTGGAGAACATCCGCCTCGGCGCTCGCGTGCTGCCTCTGGCCTTCGACCTCGCGCGCATCCTTGGCTCGCTCTTCGTCATGGAAGAAGAGCGCGTGCTCGTCTATCCGCACGATGACCAGAAAAACGAATCCGATGCACGCACCGACCGGCGCCATGAATACGCACTGGTCTTCCACAAGCAGCGCGAGCGCATCGACCTGCAAGCCACCGCCGCATTGCTCGACACCTTGCGCGCACAAGGACACGCCTTCACCTTGCTCGGCAGCTTCGCGCGATGGCAGCAAGACCCGCAAGGCACACCACCCGCAGACGCCGACATCCGCGTCGATGCCGATCCGCAGCGCCTCGACGCCCTGCTGCAATCGCTGCGCGCGCAAGGCTTCGCACTGACGAGCTGGGGCGATCCCGTCGCGCTCCCACTGCACCTCGACAGCTACCGCGGCCGCTACTACTTCCGCGCCGACCGCGTCGACAGCCAAGGCGCATTGATCCGCCTGGACATCTGCTACGAGCAGTGAGCGCCGCGCTCAATCGGCCGGCACAACGACAGCGCTCTGTGCGCGCAGGGCATCGGGTGCTCCCCGCAGCGAAATCAAGGAGGAGGCCGCAGGCCGGGGGACATTCGCGGAGGGGAGTACCCGGTGGCCTGTGCGCGCGCCCTGAACCTCAGAGTAGCCCGCTCATCTTCCCCGCGGCCGCCTTCAACGCATCGATGCGCTTGACCGCCTCCTCCATCGACATCCGCGCCGTCGGCGCATGCACCGCCAGCGCCGCGCGCACTTCGCCCGCCGCATCGCGCACCGGCACGGCCACCGCCACCAATCCCGCGATGAACTCTTCGCGGTCGCGCGAGTAGCCGCGCTTCGCGATCTCGTCGCACTCGGCGCGCAACGCATCGGCCTTGGTGATGGTGTTGGCCGTCATGCGTTCGAGCGGCAGGTTGTCGATGAGCGCGTCGCGCGCCTTCTTCGGCATCAGCGCGAGAAAGAGCTTGCCGCTCGCGGTGCAATGCAGCGGCACGTGCGAGCCCACATCGAGCGTGAGGCGCAGCGGCCACTGCGCCTCGACGCGGTCGAGGTACAGCACCTGCGCGCCATCGAGCGTGGTGAGGTTGCAGGTCTCTCCCACCTGTCGCACGAGCTCGGACAGCACCTCGTGCCGCAGCCCGCGCACCACGCCGTGGTTCAGCGTATCGAAGGCGAGCTTGCGCAACGCCGGGCCGACGCTGAACGAGCGCTCGTCCACATCGCGCGCCAGGAACCCCGTCGCCAGCAACTGCGTACAGATGCGATGCGCCGTGCCCTTGGGCAGCCCGAGCTGCGCGGCCAGTTCAGCCAGCGTCAACGCCCGGCCTTCATTGGCCAACAGCGCCAGCAAGCGCAGGCTGCGCTCGGCCGACGAACCGGAGGCCGACTCCTCGACAAGAGGGGCGACAGGAGCGGCAGGAATCACTTCAACAGGCGCGCGCGCGGCTCGTGGCATGCGGGTAAACCTTAAAAATGGAACATTGCGTTCCGAAAAACAATAACCTAGGATGCGGCGGATCGGAAGCAATTGTTCCACTCCCCGGATGCCAAGCATGCGTGATGAAGAGTTCGACTACATCGTCGTCGGCGCCGGATCGGCCGGCTGCGTGCTGGCGGGCCGGTTGAGCGAAGACCCCGCCACGCGCGTGCTGCTGCTGGAAGCCGGGCCGCCCGACCGGTCGCTCTGGATTCATCTGCCCATCGGCTACGGCAAGACCATGTGGAGCCCCACCTACAACTGGCGCTTCGAGACCGACCCCGACCCGAACATGAACGGCCGCCGCATCTACTGGCCGCGCGGCAAGACGCTGGGTGGTTCGAGCGCGATCAACGGCCTCATCTACATCCGCGGCCAGCGCGAGGACTACGACCACTGGGCCGCACTCGGCAACGCAGGCTGGGGCTACGACGACGTGCTGCCCTACTTCATCAAGTCCGAAGGCAACCAGCGCGGTGGCGATGCCTTCCACGGCGGCGACGGGCCGCTGAAGGTGTCGGACATCGCAGCCAGGCACGAACTCATCGAAGCCTTCATCGGCGGCGCGCAGCAGACCGGCGTGCCCCGCACCGAAGACTTCAACGGCGCTGCACAGGAAGGCGCGGGCTACTACCAGCTGACCACGCACAGGGGCTGGCGCTGCAGCACGGCGAAGGCGTACCTCACGCCCGCGAAGCACCGCGCCAACCTGCGCATCGAGACCGATGCGCTCGCGAGCAAGCTGGTGTTCGAAGGCAAGCGCGCCGTCGGCGTCACCTACAGGCAAGGCGGCGAGCTCAAGACCGCGCGCTGCCGCGCCGAGGTGCTGCTCTCTGCCGGCTCGATCCAGTCGCCGCAGCTGCTGCAGCTCTCGGGCATCGGGCCGCGCGCGCTGCTCGATCGATTCGGCATTCCTGTCGTGCATGACCTTGCCGGCGTGGGCGAGAACCTGCAAGACCACCTGCAGATCCGCCTCGGCTACGAGTGCGCGAAGCCCATCACCACCAACGATCAGCTCAACTCGTGGACGGGCCAGATCGGCATGGGCATGGAATGGCTGCTGCATCGCACCGGCCCGCTCGCAGTCGGCATCAACCAGGGCGGCTGCTTCATGCGCGCGCTGAAGGACGAGCACGGCAATCCCGTGGCCGCGACGCCCGACATCCAGTTCCACGTTGCCACGCTTTCGGCCGACATGGCGGGCGGCAAGGTGCACCCGTACTCCGGCTTCACGATGTCGGTGTGCCAGTTGCGGCCCGAGTCGCGCGGGCACATCCGCATCCGCTCACTCGATGCGGCCGAGCCGCCCGAGATGCAGCCCAACTACCTCGCCACTGAACTCGACCGCGCGACCACCGTGGCCGGCGTGAAGGCCGCGCGCGCCATTGCCGATGCGCCCGCGATGCGCCCCTACGTGAAACGCGAAGTGAAGCCAGGCCCCACGGCCGCGAGCGACGAAGACCTGCTGGAGTTCTGCCGCAACAACGGCGCCACCATCTTCCACCCCACCGGCACCTGCCGCATGGGCAGCGACGCGCTCGCCGTCGTCGATGCGCGCCTTCGCGTGCAGGGCATCGCGGGCCTGCGGGTCATCGATTGCTCGGCGATGCCGACGCTGGTGTCGGGCAACACCAACGCACCCGCCGTGATGATGGCCGAGAAGGCCGTCGACCTGATCAGAGAGGACGCCAGGGGTTCCTGAAATCAAAGGCCCGCAGAGGCCGCTCGACAACAACGCATTGGAGACAAACACATGAGCGCAACCGACGAGAAAGCGATTCGCAGGGTGGTCATCTCCGCCCTGGTGGGCGCCACCATCGAGTGGTATGACTTCTTTTTGTACGGCGTGGTGGCCGGCATCGTGTTCAGCAAGCTGTACTTCCCGGGCAGCGACCCGGTGGTGTCGGTCCTGCTGGCCTACACGACCTTTGCGGTGGGCTTCGTCACGCGGCCCTTGGGCGGCGTGATCTTCGGCCACTTCGGCGACAAGATCGGTCGCAAGAGCATGCTCATCATCACGCTGATGATCATGGGCGTGGCCACCTTCCTCATCGGCCTCGTGCCCACATATGCGCAGATCGGCATCGCGGCGCCCGTGCTGCTCTTGCTGCTTCGCATCGCACAGGGCATTGGCCTGGGCGGTGAATGGGGCGGCGCAGTGCTCATGGCGTATGAATACGCACCGAAGGACAAGCGGGGCTTCTATGCGTCGCTGCCGCAGATCGGGCTGGCCATTGGCTTGTGCCTGGCCTCGGGCGTGGTGGCGCTGCTGTCGTCGCTGCTCACCGACGAACAGTTCATGTCGTGGGGCTGGCGCATCGCGTTCCTCATCTCGGGCGTGATGGTGCTGGTGGGCATGTACATCCGCCTGCACGTGCAGGAAACGCCCGAGTTCGCGGCGGTGAAGGCGCGCAACGCGGAGCTGCGCATTCCGTTCATGGACATGATCCGCCGCTACCCCGGCAATGTGCTCAAGGGCATGGGCGCGCGCTACATCGACGGCGTGTTCTTCAACATCTTCGGCGTGTTCTCGATCAACTACCTCACCAGTACGATCAAGATCAGCCGCACCGATGCACTGCTGGGCGTGATGGCGGCAGCGATCGTGATGATCTTCTTCATTCCCTTCTTCGGCCGGCTCTCCGACAAGATGGGGCGCGGCAAGGTCTACATGTGGGGCTCGCTCATCACCGCGGTGTCGGCATTTCCGGGCTTCTGGCTCATGACGAACAGCGGCGGCAACGTGCTGCTCGTGTGGCTCGCGATCATCGTCCCGTTCGGCATCTTGTATGCCTCGGTGTACGGGCCCGAAGCCGCGCTGTTCTGCGACTTGTTCGATGCGAAGGTGCGCTACACGGGCATAAGTTTCGTCTACCAGTTCTCGGGCATCTTCGCCTCGGGCATCACGCCGATCATTGCGACCGCGTTGCTGAAGTCGGGTGGCGGGGAGCCGTGGCAGATCTGCATGTATGTGCTGTTCGCAGGGGTGGTGTCGGCGCTGTGTGCGTGGATGATCGGGCGCAGTCCGTCGCCAGCGGATGCGGTCGATGCGGTCGATGCGGCGGATGCGGCAGTGCCGGTTGCATCGCGCTGACGCGCTCTACTTCAGGCGGTAGCTGAGCTTGCGGCCACCGCTCACGGTGGAGTCCAGGCCGATCCACTCGCCCTCTCCCGAGTACCAGATGTCGATCGGCTGCGCCGGCGTCGCGATGCGCCAGCGCGTGGCCGCGACCTGCTGGCCGCGCACCTCCACCGTGCCGCTGCCGGTGCGGCTCACCTGCACGGCTTCGAGCTTGCCGCTTTGCGAATTCAGCAGGCGCTCCTGCTTGCGGATGGCGGGGTTCCAGTAGGCGAAGCTCATCACGCAACCATCGACCGATTGCGTGCCCTTGGCCGTGGTGACTGTGAGCGCGCTGTCGCCGGTCGCGCTTGCATCCACCTTCTCTGGCGTGCCGTCGTCGTCGGTCTTCGATGCAAGCTGGCGCAGGCAATCGCCGCGCCACTGCTCGATCGCCGAATGGCGGTAGCGATAGACCGTGACGCCCAACAGCTTGACCGCGAACTGCGCCTCGCTGGTCAGCTTGCGCTCTTCGCCGTTGGCGGCGAGCGCGAAGCGGTGTTCGCCGATGGGCGAATCGTCGAGCAGCACGCGGAAATTCCATTCGCCGCTGGTGGGGCCGGCGGCCGAAGCAGCGCCGCACCACAAGGCGGCCAGCACGAAGAGCGTTTTTCTCATGAGCGATTCCGGTGGTTGCGCACCGGCCCGGGCACAAAGGCGTTGGTGCGTGCGATGTAGTCGCGATAAGCGGGCCGGCGCTCGCCGATGTCCTCTTCGAGCATGCGCACGCCGGAGACCTTGAGCAGCAGCCAGGTCATGAGCAGCGGCGAGACGACGGTCCACGCACCGCTCCAGCCTGTGCCGCCGATGGCGATGAGCCACAGGCCCCACCAGACACAGGCCTCGCCGAAGTAGTTGGGGTGGCGCGTGTAGCGCCAGAAGCCGCGGTCCATCACCTTGCCTTCGTTCGCGGGGTCGGCCTTGAAGCGCGCCATTTGCGCGTCACCGATGGCCTCGAAGAAAAGGCCGAACAGCGCGAGCACGATGCCGGCGAGGTCGATCCATCCCATCGGCTGCACCGCCGCCATGCCCGGCAGGAACGGCGCGGAGACGATCCACGCGAGCACCGCCTGCAGCGCGAACACGAGGTACAGGCTCTTGAACGCGAAGCCCGGCTGGTTGCGCGCGCGCATCGCCTGGTAGCGGCAGTCTTCGCCGTGCCCCCAGTTGCGCCAGGTGATGTAGAGGCAAAGCCGTACCGCCCACGCCGTGCCCAGCACCGCCATGCACAGGCCACGCGCCGTGTGGCCCGGCAACAGCACGAAATAGACGAGGCCCGCGCCGACGATGCAGACGGACCAGACGCGATCGACCAGGCTCACGTCATGACGCGCGAGGCTGACGAGCCAGGTGAGCAGCACGACCAGCGCAGTCCATGCGAGTCCTGCGAATGCGATGCCAGTCCCTCCCACTGTCGTCATGCGCGACGCTCGAAGAGGTAGTGGCTCACCCACCAACGCTGCCCGCCATCGATGAGGCCGGCGCGCTCGCAGGTGGCGGTGAGGGCGGCGGATTCGGCTTGCTCCAGCGTCTGGGTGCCTTCGGGCCAGTAGCAGCTGCTGTATTTGCGGTGGTTGCCAAGGATCTGGGCGAAGAAGGCGGCGGGGACTTCGTAGTGTTGTTCGTTGGCTTTTTCCGGCAACGGTGCCATATGCGCGGATCGCATCTGGGTCAGGAAGTCTTGGGTGAGATCGGCTGTCGCGAGGGGGTTGCCGGCGTGGAGTTCAGTCAGGCGCTCTTTCAGGAGACGGCGGATGCCTCGGCGGATGAAGGGGTCGGGGATTAGGCCTTTTTCTGCCCAGTGCAGGGCGAAGGTGAGGTCTTGGGGCATGGGCGATTCTCCTCAGTGAGCAGGTCAGAGTGCGTGCAGCTGGCACCTGTACGCAGCGGGATGCGTTTTGGATGAGCCCGGCCTTTCGAAGAAAAGTGTCGCGCAGACGGTTTGGCGTCGCAGTGATTTCAACGGGATGCCAGCCCCGGTCATGATTTCTTCTGACATGACCGGCACAGCATGGCCACGAAGTACTCGCCATTCGAGAGCGGACGGCAAAAGGCGATGCCCCTACTGTCCATGGCCCCTCCCCCGATGCTGGAACAATGCCCCCACCATGGACGGCCTCGACCTCATCAAAACCTTTCGCGAAGTTGCCTTCCGCCGCAGCTTCTCCCGCGCCGCCGATTCGCTCGGCATGTCCAAGGCCACGGTCAGCCGCTATGTGGCCGAACTCGAAACGCGCAGCGGCGTGCGCCTGCTCAATCGCTCCACCCGCTCGCTGAGCCTCACCGATGCCGGCCAGGTACTGCTCGACCGCAGTACCGAGCTGGTGGCAATGGCCGAGAACACGCTCAACGACCTGCAGGCGCACGGCTCGCACCCCAAGGGCCGCCTGCGCATGAGCGCGCCGAACGGGATGATCGCGGGCTGGCTCTCGGATGTGATGGCCTCTTTCATCAATCTCTATCCCGACGTGTACGTGAGCCTGGTGTTCACCAACCGCGACATCGACCTGATCGAGGAAGGCATCGACATCCACCTGACGGGTGGGCGCATCGACGACATGAACCTGATCGTGCGCCGGCTGGTTCAGTACGACATGGTGGTGTGCGCCTCGCCGGCCTATTGGGCGCGGCGCGGCATTCCGCAGGTGCCCGAGGACGTGGGCCGCCACGACATCCTGAGCTACGCGTCGATGCCGACCACGCACCTGCCCTTCGAGACCGACGGCAAGCCGCACGAGGTGGCGGTTCACAGCCGCATGGAGGCCAACGACGCGATGGCGCTCATCGAGCTGGCGCTGCGCGGCGTGGGCGTGGCCTATGTGCCGGAGCCGCTGGCGCAATCGCACCTGGAGCGCGGTGCGCTGGTGCCCGTGCTGCGCGAGCACATGCCGCGCGACCACTGGCTGTATGCGGCCTATTCACAGCGCCGCCACAACAGCGCGGCGATGCGCGCGATGCTCGACTTCCTGGAGAAGTCGATGGAGCCGCTGGGCGACCCGCCCACGATGCCGGCATCGCCACCGGCGTCACCGGTCTCGCCCCCTGTTACATGCGCCCTTTCCAGGGCACAAGACGTCGCTCGAGCCACCGCATCAGCAGGTCGAACAGATAAGCCACCACGCCAATGACGATGATGCCCATGATGACGATGTCGGTGCGCAGGAAGTTCGACGCGTTCAGCACCATCTGACCGAGGCCCATGTTGGCCGCGACCATCTCGGCGGCCACCAGCGTGGTCCAGCCGAAGCCGATGGCAATGCGCATGCCCACGAGGATGTCGGGCAGCGCCGAAGGCAATATGACATGGCGAATCACCTGCATGTAGCTCGCGCCCATCGAGTACGCGGCATTGATCTGCTCCTGTGAGGCGCTCCGCATGCCCGAGCGCGCGGCCAGCGCCAGCGGCGCGAAGCAGCTCAAGAAGATCAGCAGCACCTTGGGCAACTCGTCGATACCGAACCAGATGATGATGAGCGGCAGGTACGCGAGCGGCGGCAGCGGCCGGTAAAACTCCAGCGGTGGATCGAAGATGCCGCGCCAGAAGCGGCTCATGCCCATCGCGATGCCCACCGGAATGGCCGTGGCGCACGCAAGAAAGAAGGCCGAGAACACGCGGAACATGCTCGCCAGGAAGTGCTGCCACAGCGGCTTGTCGTTGGCCTGGCCGGTGAGGTATTCGTAGAACTGCTGGAACACGGCCTGCGGCGTCGGCAGGAAGAGCGGCTTGACCCAGCCCATGTTGGTAACGACGAACCACAGCACGACCAGCGCCACCACGGTGACCACGCTGATGACGACGCTGGAGCCCTCGCCCGGCACCTTGAAGGCGCTGGTCTTGAGCTTGGCACCGGGTGCGGGCGGCGGCGATGCGGCGGGTTTCGAAGGCGGCGTCATGGCAGCAACGGCAACAGCATTGGGCGATGCGATGGTGACCTCAGGCATGGGCGGCCTCGCGATGGTGAATGATCGACAAGACCTCTTCGCGCATGCGGATGAATTCGGGCTCGGACTTCACCTTGCGCGAATCGCCGTGCGAGAGGTATTGGCGCGAGAACGGCACGTTGTCGTAGACGTGCGAGATGCGCCCCGGGCTCGGGCTCATCACAATGAGCCGCGTCGCGAGGAACAGCGCCTCTTCCACCGAGTGGGTGATGAAGAACACCATCTTGTTCGACTTGGACCAGGCCTTGAGCAGGATCTCCTGCACCTGCTCGCGCGTGAACGCATCGAGCGCGCCCATGGGTTCGTCCATCAGCAGCACGGCCGGGTCGCTGGCAAGCGCGCGCGCAATGCCCACGCGCTGCTGCATGCCGCCCGAGAGCTCGTACACCGCGCGGTCCGCGTACTGCTGCAGGCCGACGAGTGCGAGCTTGTCTTCGGCGATGCGATCGCGCTCGGCCTTGCCCATGCCGGCCAGGCGCAGGCCCAGTGCCACGTTGTCGCGCACGTTGAGCCAGGGCATGAGCGCGTGCTTCTGGAACACGACGCCGCGGTCCGCGCCGGGGCCGACCACGGGTTTGCCGTCGAGCAGGATCTCGCCAGTCGATGGCGGCAGGAAGCCCGCGATGCTGTTGAGCAGCGTCGTCTTGCCGCAGCCCGAAGCGCCGAGCGCCACGACGAAATCGCCGTCGTGCATCGTGAGGTTCACGGGCGCCAGCGCCTGCAGCGTGCCGCCCTTGACGGCGTAGTTGACCGTGAGGTCGCGGATGTCGAGCGTGGGCATCGGATGTGCGCCCGCTCTTACTTGCCCATGGCCTTGTCGACGTACACGGTGGTCACGTAGGCGCCGTAGTCGGGCTTCACTTCCTGCACGCGGCCCTGTTCCTTCAGGAAGGCTGCAGTGCCCGCCATCGCCTTGGCCGCGCCACCGCCGAGCCACGTGGGCGAGACCTGCTCGGCCATGGTGGGGAAGGTGTAGAGCGCCATGGCGGCGCCCACGTCCTTCGGGTCGGCCTTGGTCCACTTGGCCATGGCCTTGGTCTGCGGCGAATCGGGTGTCCAGCTCTTGCCGGTGGCCTTGTATTCCTCGTTAGCGCGATTCAGTGCTTTCACGAACGCGATCATGAAAGGCTCGTTGGCGGCGGCCCACTTGGCGTTGACGACGATGCCTTCGAAGGTCGGCGCGCCGCGCTTGCCGATGCTGCCCGAGGTGGCGATGGTCTTGCCCGTGCCCTTGATCTTGGAGAGCACCGGGTCCCAGATGAAGGTAGCGTCGATGTCGCCGCGCTCCCATGCGGCGGCGATTTCCGGCGGGCGCATGTTCATCACGTTGACGCTCTTGGGATCGACGCCGTCCATCTTCATGCCGGCCATGAGCTGGTAGTGCGCGGTCGAGACGAAAGGCGTGGCCACTTTCTTGCCCGCGAGGTCCTTCATGCTGTTGATGCCCGACGCGTTGCGGGCGATGAGCGCCTCGGCGTTGGCGATGTCCGCCGAGATCCAGAAGAGCTTGATGTCCTGGCCCTGGCTGGCTGCGGCGGTGAGCGGGCTGGAGCCGGTTTCGCCCATCTGCACGTCGCCTGAAGCCATCGCGCGGATGACGTCGCCGCCGCCCGCGAACATGCGCCAGTTGATCTTGTAGCCGGTGGCTTTTTCGACCTCGCCGGATTCCATGACCAGGCGCAGCGGGACGAGCATGTCCTGGTGGGCGAAGGTGAGTTCCTTGGTCTGTGCGTTCGACATGCCGCACAGGGTGAGGGCGGCGGACAGGATGGCGAGTTGGAGGGGGAGACGGCGGGACGGGGTCATCGGGTTTCTCCATTGGGTGAATCGGAGCGACTTTGCGCTTAACGACTGCAGCAAGGAAGTACCAGCGGGGTTGGGGGGATGGAGCCAGCTTGTCCGTGAATACCCTTGTTCTGGTGCATATGGCACTCAGACGGGGCGTCTGGGGCTTTTTCTTCGCCCCCTGCGGCCCAGGGGTTGATGAGGGATGTGCTTTCTTTTGCCTTCCGAGGCCGGGTCTCGGCCCGGCGGCCGACCTACTTTTCTTTGCTTCGCCAAAGAAAAGTAGGCAAAAGAAAGGCGACCCTGCTGTCTGCGTCCCTCCGCTTCGCTGCGGGCAACCTGCGGTGCTCACGTTTCGCGGGGTCTCGCCCAAACTCGCTTCGCTCAAACAAGGGCGAGCCCTGATCCGCGAAACGCTCCGCTCCTCGGCGCATACAGAAGGGCTTTGGGGACCGACACGCCATCGCTGCGCTCGGCGCTTGAACGCCTCACGGGCCTTTGCTTCGCTCGGCCGCGGTGCCCTCACCCCAGCCCTCTCCCCAAGGGGAGAGGGAGCAAATCCCTGGACCGAGCGAAGCAAAGGCCCGATTGCAAGCCGAGCAAAGCGATGGCCCGTTGGTTGCCCCCTCCCCTCTGGCTGCGCCGAGGAGCGCAGCGGTTCGCGGATCAGGGCTCGCAGCTGTTTGAGCGAAGCGAGTTCTGCGAGACCCCGCGAAACGCGAGCACCGCAGGTTGCCCCGTAGCAACGCGAAGGGGTCGCAGACAGTGGGGTCGCCTTTTCTTTGGCTACTTTCTTTTGGCGAAGCAAAAGAAAGTAGCTCGCCCGCCGGGGCGAAACCCGGCCTCGGAAAGCAAATTAATTCAATGCGTTCGAAGCCCCGCGGCCCGCTTCTCGCCGCGCGCCAACGCCAACTCTTCCACCGCCATCCCCAAAGCCCGAATCCCAGCCGGAATCTGAGAAGCAGCAATAGAAGACAACCTCAGACGAAAGAACGGACAAGGATACGGAGGCCGAGCAAAGAACACGTCCCCCGCCTCGATCAGCACCCCGTGGTTGCGAGCCATGAGAGAAAGCTCGTTCGCATCGACCCAAGTAGGCGCCTGCACCCAAATCGAAGCCCCTCCAGAAGGCAGCCGAAACTCGAAATCCGGCAAATGATCCCGCAGCGCCTGCGCAGCAATCGCCAACCGCTCCTGCATCGCAGCATTCACCCGCCGCGCATGCGACTCGTGATGCCCCAGCGAAAGAAACAGCGCATACGCGTGCTGCAAAAACGCACTCGGATGCCGCACCATCGCATGCCGGATCAACCGCAATTCCTTGATCAACGCGCGAGGCGCCACGATGAACCCCAGCCGCAAAGCAGGCGACAAACTCTTCGACACCGACCCCACGTAAATCACCCGCCCCGTCTTGTCGAGACTCTTCAAAGCAGGCATCGGCGCCCCTTCGTACAGGTTCTCCGCCTCGTAGTCGTCCTCGATGATCACGAAGTCCTGCAGCTCGGCCTTGCGCAGCAGCCACTGCCGCCGCTCCAGGCTCAGCGTGGCGGTGGTCGGGCTCTGGTGCGAGGGCGTGACGAACAGGTAGTCGGCGGCGGGCAGCGCATCGACCACGAGGCCGTCTTCATCGACATCGACCTCCACCCACTTGGGCTGCCGCAGCGAGAAGCTGTTGCGCGCGTGCGGATGGCCGGGCTCTTCCAATCCCACGCGGGTCTGCCCGTCGAACAGTGCCTCGGCCAAAAGGTAATACGCATGCTGCGCGCCCATGGTGACGAGGATCTCTTCCTTCAGCGCGAACACGCCGCGCCTGGGCAGGAGGCGGGTGCGGATCTGCTCGATGAGGTCGGGCACGTCGTCGGTTTCGAAGTCGGGCGTCCAGTGCGGCAGTTGCGAGCGGGCCAGGCTGCGCGCGCAGCATTCGCGAAAGTCCTCGGTCGGAAAAAGCTGCGGGTCGTAGTTGCCGTAGACAAAAGGGTACGGGTAGTCGCGCCACCTGTCCGGCTTCGACAGCGTGGGCTTGTCGACCAGCGAGCGCAGCACGCGGCCCGACCAGTCGGGCGGCTGGCTCGCCTGGCCGCTGCGGCCGACCAGCGGCTCGGCATGCACCGCGGAGAGCGGGCGCGCGTTGTGCGCCACGAACACGCCGCTGCGCGGGCGCGCTTCGAGAAAACCTTCGTCGATCAGTTGCAGGTACGCCGAGGTGACGGTGTTGCGGCTCAGCCCGAGCAGCGCCGCCAGTTCGCGCGACGAGGGCAGCGGCGCGCCGGGCGCGAGGTGCTCTTCGAGGATGGCCTGCACCACGGCGGTTCGCAGGCGCGCCTGCAGCGGCAGCGCCGGTTGGTCGGGCAGCGCAAAAAGCTGCGCCCACTGGGTGGATCGCGGGTTCGGGGGCATGGTGCGCCGCAGTTTAGGACAGGCACCCCCTTCGTGGTGCCCCGGCAATGCCCGATGGCGTTCTGGCTCGGTCGAATCACCCCATCTGGCCCTATCGCGCCGCCACCCGGCTGCCTACGCTTGTGCCATTCATTTCCGCTCCGGAGTTCCGCGTGACAGTCCAACCTTCTTCTTCAGTGACCACCGACACCCTCGCCGCCTTCAGCGACGCCTGGAACCGCCACGACATCGACGCGCTGATGGGCTTCATGACGCCGGACTGCATCTTCCAGACCGCTGCAGGCCCGGATGCCTGCGGCGCCCGCCATGTAGGCACAGAAGCCGTGCGCAAGGCCTTCGCGGGCGCCTGGCAGGCAGTGCCCGATGCGCAGTGGATCAACGGCCAGCACTTCGTGCACGGCGACTTCGGCACCTCGCAATGGACCTTCACCGGCACCGCCGCCGACGGCAGCCGCATCGAGACGGACGGCATCGACGTCTTCACCTTCAGGGACGGAAAGATCCATCTGAAGAACGTGTTCCGGAAGGCAAGGCCGAACCTGCCGGCAGCGAAGTAGCTGGGCGGCAACGACCTGTCTTCCTCACCTGGAGCCCTCTCATGACCATCGCAGCAGGGACCGCCCGATTCAACAGTGACGCCAGCGCCGCGACCATCGACGGCGCCGCCCCCATGCAACCACCGCAAGACCCGTTCCGCCCCTACGACCCGCAATACGACCCGCTGCTCGCGCCCGACCCCGGCGCCGGCCGCGCGTACGCGCCCACCTGGTGGGTGGCGAGCGCGGGCACGCCGCCCGAAGACGACGGCCCCTTGCTGCAGGACATCGACGTGGACGTCGCCATCATCGGCTCGGGCGCCACGGGCATGGCGACGGCGCTCTACCTCGCGGAGGAACACGGCATCAAGGCGACGGTGCTCGAAGCCAACCAGGCCGCGTGGGGGTGCTCCAGCCGCAGCGGCGGACAGGGCCAGAACGCGAGCGGGCGCCTGAAGCGCTCGCAGTGGATCGAGCGCTGGGGCCTGGACACCGCGAAGAAACTCGATGCCGAGATCCGCAAGGGCTTCGAGAATTTCCGCCACCTCACGACGCAGATCGATTGCGATGCGTTCGACGGCGGCCACCTCTACCTTGCGCACCGGCCCGAGAAGCTGGTCGGTCTGGAAGCCGAGGCCCGCCTGATGCGCGAGACCTTCGGCTACGCCACCCGCATGATGGGCACCGAGGAACTGCGGCGCGACTACTGCGACGAGCGCGAGGCCAAGGGCGCGATGTTCGAGGCCGAGGGCGTGGGCATCCATCCGCTGAAGTTCACCTTCGGCCTGATGCGACGGGCGCGCGCGCTGGGCGTGACGGTGCACACCTCGAGCCCGGTGCAGGGCTGGCACACCATCGACGGTGTGCACCACCTGCGCACACCCGCCGGCACGGTGCGCGCGCGCCGCGTGGCGGTGTGCACCGGCGGCTACACGGGGCAGGCGCTGAGTCCGATGCTCAAGAACCGGATCATGCCGATCCTCTCGAACTCGGTGGTGACGCGACCGCTCTCCGATGCGGAGCTGGCCGCGACCAATTTCAGGTCGCACACCTTCCTCACGGACACGCGCACGCTGCGCTTCTACTACCGGCTGCTCAAAGGCAACCGGCTGCAGATCGGCAGCCGCAGCGCGGTGAGCGGCGCGGATGCCGAAGACCCGGTGCACCTGAAGCTGCTGACCGATGCGATCGCGCGCAAGTTTCCGCCGCTCACCGACATCCGCATCGACTACTCGTGGTGGGGCTGGGTCGACATGAGCCACGACATGATGCCGCGCATCACGCAGCCCGACGCGGCCAAGAAGATCTGGTATGCGGTGGGCTACGGCGGCAACGGCGTGTCGTTCTCGACCTGGGCCGGCAAGCGGCTGGCCGAGCGCATGGCGGGCAAGGACGCGGGCAAGGATGTGTTCGAGCTGCCGATCTACCACTCGCCGCTGCCGTTCCCGAATGTGATGGGGCTGGTGGAGTCGCGCGCGTTCGCGCCGTTCCGGCGCATCGGGCAGCGCGCGCTCTACAAGTGGTACTGGTTGCGCGACGAGAAATAGGCGGGCCGCGCACCGCCCGCGCGCATTCACCGAAGTGGCGCATGCCGCTGGTGCACAACGGGGCAAACCCGTGGCTTCTGGCCCTGCGAGTCGCGGGCAATTGGCTCTTCGCCCCTGCGCGGCCAGCGCCTATCTTCGACGCCAAGGCCCGAGCGGCCGAAGCCTGTTGCCTGTGTCGAACTTCCAGAGGTCCTGCCATGTCCCTTCCCCGTTTCACGCGCCGTGCCACCCTGCTCTCGGCCGCCTCGGTGGCCGCGAGCGCGCTGCTCCCGCTGCCCGCATCGGCCGCCGACGAGCCCAGGCGCGGCGGCACGCTGGTGATCGGCAGCACGCAGACGCCGCGGCACCTGAACGGCGCGGTGCAGTCGGGCATCGCGACCGCGATGCCCTCCACGCAGATCTTCGCGAGCCCGCTGCGCTTCGACGACAAGTGGAACCCGCAGCCCTACCTGGCCGAATCGTGGAAGCTCGCCGACGATGGCAAGTCGCTCACGCTCAAGCTGCGCAAGGACGCGGTGTTTCACGATGGCAAGCCGGTCACCTCGGCCGACGTGGCGTTCTCGGTGATGGCCATCAAGGCGAACCATCCGTTCACCACCATGCTCGGCCCGGTCGAGAAGGTGGAGACGCCCGATGCGCAGACGGCCATCATCCGCATGAGCGTGCCGCACCCCGCCATCGTGCTGGCGATGTCGCCGGCGCTGTGCCCCATTCTTCCCAAGCACATCTACGGCGACGGGCAGGACCTGAAAAACCATCCGCGCAACTCCACCGACGTGGTCGGCTCGGGCCCGTTCCGCGTGACCGAGTTCAAGCCCGCGCAGCGCATCGTGCTGGAGCGCTTCGACAAGTTCTTCCTGGCCGGCAAGCCCTACCTGGACAAGGTGATCGTCAACGTCACGCCCGACATGGCCAGCCTCATGCTGGGCCTGGAGCGCGGCGACATCCAGATGCTGCCCTTCGCCACGCTGCCCACGGACCTGCGCCGCATGGCGACGGACCCGAAGGTGTCGCTCACCCCCAAGGGCTACGACGGCATCGGCGCGCTCAACTGGCTGGCCTTCAACACGGCGAAGAAGCCGCTCTCGGACGTGCAGGTGCGCAAGGCGATCGCGACGGCCATCGACAAGAACTTCATCGCCAAGGCGCTCATGGGCGGCTTCGCGACCGTCTCCGACGGCCCGCTGGTGGCCGCGAGCCCCTTCGCGGTGAACGACCTGGTGCGCTATCCACTGGACCTGAAGAAGGCCGGCGAGATGCTCGATGCTGCCGGCTACAAGGCAGGCGCGAACGGCGAGCGCTTCAAGCTCACCATCGACTACCTGCCGGGCGCCGACGACCAGCAGAAGAACGTGGCCGAATACATCCGCGGCCAGCTCAAGAAGGTGGGCATCACGGTGGAGGTGCGCGCCTCGGCCGACTTTCCGGCGTGGGCCAAGCGCCTGGCCTCGCATGACTTCGACATGTCGATGGACCTGGTGTTCAACTGGGGCGATCCGATCATCGGCGTGCACCGCACGTACCTGTCGACCAACATCAAGCCGATCATCTGGACCAACACGCAGTCGTATGCCAACCCGAAGGTGGACGAACTGCTCAACACCGCGGGTGGGCTGATCGATCCGACCCAGCGCAAGGCCTACTACGCGACCTTCCAGAAGATCGTGACGGACGACCTGCCGATCGAATTCATCAACCAGGTGCCCTACCACACCATCGCAAGCAAGAAGCTGGGCAACGTGCCCGCCACCATCTGGGGGCCGCTCTCGCCGATGGACGAGGTCTACTTCAAGTAGGGCGGGCGCCATGGGCACGCTTCGCTTCGCTGCCTCGCGACTGCTCCAGGCCATCGGCCTGGTGCTCGCGGTGGTGGTGCTCAATTTCGTGCTGGTGCACGCCGCGCCGGGCGACCCGGTGGAAACCATCGCCGGGGCCAGCGGCGGCATGTCGCCCGAGCTGATGGCGCAACTGCGCACGCAGTACGGGCTGGACCAATCGCTGCCGGTGCAACTGGGCGTGTACCTCGGCAAGGTGGCGCGGGGCGACCTGGGCTACTCGTACTTCTTCAACCTGCCGGTGACGGCCATGATCGCCGAGCGCGTGCCGGCCACGCTGCTGCTGGTGCTCAGCGCGGTGCTGCTGGCCTTCTTCGTGGGCACGGCGCTGGGGGTGCTGTCGTCGCGCAAGCCCAACGGCTGGCTCTCGCAGTTCATCACGGTGCTGTCGCTGGTGGGGTTCGCGGCGCCGGTGTTCTGGCTGGGCATCATGCTGGTGATCCTGCTGGCGTCGGTGTTCCCGATTCTTCCGGTGGCGGGCATGCGCTCCATCGATTCCACCGGCGGCGGGGGCCTGAAGGATGTGCTCGACGTGGCGCATCACCTGGTGCTGCCCACGCTCACGCTGAGCCTGGTGTACCTCGCGCAGTACAGCCGCCTTGCGCGCTCCTCGATGCTGGACGTGCTGGGCTCGGACTTCATCCGCACCGCGCGCGCCAAGGGGCTGGCCGACCGGGTGGTGCTCTACAAGCACGCGCTGCGCAACGCGCTGCTGCCGGTGGTCACGGTGCTGGGGCTGCAGTTCGGCAACGTGCTGGCCGGCGCCATCCTGGTGGAGACGGTGTTCAACTGGCCGGGCCTCGGCCGGCTGGCCTTCGAGTCGGTGCTGCGGCGCGACTACCCGACCATCCTGGGCGTGCTGCTGTTCTCCTCGGTCGTGGTGGTGGTGATGAACCAGCTCACCGACCTCTGCTATCGCTTCATCGACCCGAGGATCAAGGCCTCATGAGCAAGGTGATCACGATGCCTTCTGTCGCCGCCGCATCTTCGAAGACACCCAAGGCCGCGCCCGCGGCAGTGCGGGTGGAGCACCCGGGCACGGAAGCGATGCGCATGTTCCTGCGCAACCCCGCCGCCATCGCCGGCATGGTCATGCTGGTGTTGATGCTGGCGGTGGCCATCGCCGGGCCCTGGCTCTATCCGGCCGATCCGTTCGAGATCAAGACCGCGCCGCTCACCCCGCCCTTCAGCGAAGACGCGTGGCTGGGCAGCGACTACCTCGGGCGCGACGTGCTCACCGCGCTCATCTACGGCGGGCGCGCCACGCTGCTGGTGGGCGCGGTGGCCGCGCTGCTGTCGGTGGTGATCGGCATCACGCTCGGTGCTTTCGCGGGCTACTACGGCGGCAAGGTCGATGCCGCGCTGATGAAGCTCACCGAGTTCTTCCAGGTGCTGCCCGCCCTGCTCTTCGCTATGGTGGTCGTCACTCTCTTTTCGCCCACTCTGGTGACGGTGACGCTGGCCATCGGCATCGTCAGCTGGACCGGCACCGCGCGCCTCACGCGCGCCGAGTTCATGAAGTACCGCGGGCTGGAATTCGTGCGCGCCGAGCGGGCCATCGGCGCGCGCGACGCACGCATCATCTGGAAGGTGATCCTGCCGAACGCATTGCCGCCGCTGGTGGTGTCGGCCACGCTGGCCATCGGCGCGGCCATCCTCTTCGAGGCGGGCCTGTCGTTCCTCGGCCTCGGCGACCCGAACCAGATGAGCTGGGGCCTCATGATCGGCTCGAGCCGGCAGTACGTTCTGTCGTGCTGGTGGGCGGTGGCCTTTCCGGGCGCGGCGATCTTCATCACCGTGCTGGCCGTGAGCCTCATCGGCGACGGCCTGAACGATGCCCTCAACCCCAAGCTGAGGGAGCGCTGATGGCCACGAGCAACGACGACGCATTGCTCCGCGTGCAAAACCTGCACGTCGAGTTCAAGACCCGGCGCGGCCAGGCGCTGGTGCTCAACGGGGTCGACTTCGAGATTCGCGCCGGCGAAACGCTGTGCGTGGTCGGCGAGTCGGGCTGCGGCAAGAGCATGACGGCGCTGGCGCTGCTGCGGCTCATTCCCTCGCCGCCGGGGCGCATTCGCGACGGCCGCGTGCTGTTCCAGGGCGAAGACCTGGTGCAGGCGAGCGATGCCCGCATGCGCGAGGTGCGCGGCAACCGCATCTCGATGATCTTCCAGGAGCCGATGACCTCGCTGAACCCGGTGTTCACCGTGGGCGACCAGATCGGCGAGTCGCTGCAGCTGCATGCCGGCATGAACGCGCGCGAGGCGCGCGAGCGCACCGTCGAGATGCTGCGCCAGGTGGGCATTCCGGCGCCCGAGCGGCGCGTGGACGAGTACCCGCACCAGCTCTCCGGCGGCATGCGCCAGCGCGTGATGATCGCCATGGCGCTGGCCTGCCGGCCCGACATCCTCATTGCCGACGAGCCCACCACCGCGCTGGACGTGACGGTGCAGGCGCAGATCTTCGACCTGCTGCGCGCGCTGCAGCGCGAGAAGGGCACGGCCATCATGCTCATCACGCACGACATGGGCGCGGTCGCGGAGATGGCCGACCGCGTGATGGTGATGTATGCCGGCCGCGTCATCGAACAGGGCACCACCGAGCAAGTGCTGTCCGAGCCCGGCCACCCCTACACGCGCGGCCTCATCGACTGCCTGCCCGAACTCGGCAGCAGCGCGGCCCGGGAAGGCGACGTGCGCGAAGACCTCGCCGAGATCGCGGGCGTGGTGCCCTCGATCTGGGAGCTGGGCACGGGCTGCGCCTTTCGCGAGCGCTGCCCGCGCGCCATGGACCGCTGCGCAGCCGAGGTGCCGCCGATGTTCGCGGTGACTGGCGAAGTGGCGGCCGGCACGCCGCATGGCGCAGCCTGCTGGCTGCATGCCGAGACCCTCGAAGCACGCGAACGGGAGGCCGCATGACATTCATCGGCAAGACCGACACGCTGCTTTCGGTCGAAGACCTGAAGGTGCACTTTCCGCGCGGCAAGTCCGGCTGGGGCCGCAAGCCCGAGGTGGTGAAGGCGGTGGATGGCGTGTCGTTCGCGGTGCGCCGTGGGAGCACGCTCGCGGTGGTGGGCGAATCGGGCTCGGGCAAGACGACGACCGCGTTGGCGGTGATGCGGCTCGCACCCGTCACCTCTGGCCGCATGCAGCTGGGCGACACCGACCTGGGCGCGCTGCAGGGCGAGGCGCTGCGGCAGGCGCGCACGCGCATGCAGATCATCTTCCAGGACCCGTTCTCCTCGCTCAACCCGCGCGAGCGCGCGGGCGCGGCGGTGCGTGCGCCGCTGGACCTGATGCGCGTCGGCACGCCCGAGGAGCGCACCCGCCGCGTGGCGGAGCTCTTCGAGGCCGTGGGCCTTCGGCCCGAGCAGCAGCACCTGTTTCCGCACCAGTTCTCGGGCGGACAGCGCCAGCGCATCAACATCGCGCGGGCGCTGGCCACCAACCCCGAGCTGGTGGTGTGCGACGAGCCGGTGTCGGCGCTGGACATCGCGATCCGCGCGCAGATCCTCAACCTGCTCGCGCGGCTGCAGCTCGAGCTGGGGCTGACCTACCTTTTCATTTCGCACGACATGGCGGTGGTGGAGCACATCTGCGACGACATCGCCGTGATGTACCTTGGCCAGATCGTCGAGCGCGCGCCGCGGCGCAGCTTCTTCGCGCGGCCGCTGCATCCGTACAGCGTGGCGCTGATGTCGGCCGTGCCGACCGTGAGCGGCGGGCGCCGCCGCGCCGCGAATCGCATCAAGCTGAGCGGCGATCCGCCGAGCCCCATCGATCCGCCCAAAGGCTGCCGCTTCGCGGGGCGCTGCCCCGTGGCCGAGCCGGCCTGCGCGGCCGAGCTGCCGCCGCTGCGCGAGGTCGCGCCCGATCACTGGGTGCGCTGCAGGCGCGTCGACATCGTCGACGGCTTGCCGCACCCGCCTCTTTCGATTCCAGAGTCGCCATGAGTCCAAACAACGCAACCACCGTCTACTCCGCCCGCAAGATCATCACCATGAACCCGATGCAGCCGCACGCCACCCACGTGGCGGTGCGCGACGGCCGCGTGCTGGCCGTCGGCGCGCTCGCGGACATGCAGGCCTGGGGCGCGTTCACTCTGGACGAGCGCTTTGCCGACAAGGTGCTGATGCCTGGCCTCGTCGAGGGCCACTGCCACCTGAAGGAAGGCAGCATGTGGGACTGGACGTACCTCGGCTGGTTCGACCGCCGCGACCCGATGGGCAAGGTGTGGCGCGGCCTGCGCTCAATGGACGAGGTGGTGGCGCGCCTGACCGAAGTCGCGGCGAAGATGACCGCCAACGGCGTGCCCGACACCGAGCCGCTCATCGCCTGGGGGTTCGACCCGATCTACTTCGGCGGCGAACGCATGACGGTGCGGCACGCGGACCGCGCGAGCGCCACGCGGCCCATCGTCATCGGCCATGCCAACGGCCACCTGATGAACGTGAACAGCGCGATGCTACGCATCGCCGAGATCACGCGCGACAACGAGGTCGAGGGCGTGGTCAAGTTCGCCGAGGGCACGAGCGAAGGCGAACCCACCGGCGAGCTGCAGGAGCCGGCCGCCATGTTCCTGGTGCTGCGCAAGATCGGCAACGCCGGCCTTCTCGCGCCGATGACCGAGGCCGGCGTGCGCTCCTTCGCGAAGCTGGCCTGCCTGCAGGGCGTGACCACCGCGACCGACCTGGTGAACAAGCTCACGCCCGAAGACTGCGGCGTGCTGGAGACGACGACCGGCGACGACGGATTCGGCGTGCGCATCCTCCCCGCATTCCAGGCCTTCCACGGCACGCACGGCGCCGCCCTCGGCGCGGAGCACGTGAAGAGCCTCGTGCCGCGCAACACCGACCGCCTGCGCTACGGCCTCGTGAAAATGATGCTCGACGGCTCGATCCAGGGGTTCTCGGCGCGGCTGCGCTGGCCGGGGCATTTCAACGGCGCGCCCAACGGCATCTGGGTCACGGCGCCCGCGCAGTACGAGGCCGACTTCGAGACCTACCACCGCGCCGGTCTCACCATCCACACGCACACCAACGGCGACGAGGCGAGCGAGGTGGCCATCGATGCCATCGAACGCGTGCTCGCGCGCGCGCCGCGGCCCGACCACCGCCACACGCTGCAGCACGGCCAGATGATCGACGCGCCGCTGTTCCGCCGCATGGCGTCGCTCGGCCTGTGCGCGAACCTCTTCGCCAACCACATCTGGTACTGGGGCGACCAGCACTACGAGATGACCATGGGTCCCGACCGCGCCAACCGGCTCGATGCCTGTGGCAGCGCACTGGCCGCGGGCGTGCCGCTGGCCATCCACTCCGACGCGCCGGTCACGCCGCTCGGGCCGCTCTTCACCGCGTGGTGCGCGGTGAACCGCGTGACGCCCAAGGGCCGGCTGCTGGGCGAGGACGAGCGCATCACCGTGGCCGAGGCGCTGCGCGCCATCACGCTCGGCGCGGCCTGGACGCTGAAGCTCGACGGCGAGATCGGCAGCATCGAGTGCGGCAAGCGCGCCGACTTCTGCGTGCTCGAAGACGACCCGCTCGAGATGGACCCGATGGCCCTGAAGGATGCGCGCGTGTGGGGCACGGTGCTCTCGGGCCGCGTCTTCAAGGCGCAATACGCTTGAGCGGGACTCCCGCGATGCCGACGAGAAAGCGCCTGCCGTTCACCGTCATCGGCGGCTTCCTGGGCGCCGGCAAGACCACGCTGCTCAACCGCTGGCTGCGCGAGGCGAAGGGGCTGCGCATGGCGGTGCTGGTGAACGACTTCGGCGCGCTCAACATCGATGCGGACCTCATCGCCGCCACGCACGGCGACACGCTCGCGCTGACCAACGGCTGCGTGTGCTGCCAGATCGGCGACGATCTGGGCCGCGCGCTGGTCGAGGTGATCGAGGCGAAGACGCCGTTCGACGCGGTGGTGATCGAGGCGAGTGGCGTGTCGGACCCCTGGCGCATCGCGCAGATCGGCATGGCCGCGCCGGAACTGAGCCTGGAGGGCGTGATCGTGCTGGTCGACGCCAGCGCCGCGGCGCGGCAGTCGCGCGACCCGCTGCTGGCGGACACGCTGGCGCGGCAGCTGAAGTCGGCCGACCTGGTGGTGGTCAACAAGATCGACCTGGCGAGCGAAACGGCCCTGGCCGAAGCGCGGGCCTGGGTGGACGCCACCGCGCCCGGGACGCCATGCATCCAGACCGCGCAGTCGACGGTGCCGCTGTCGCTGCTGAGCGGCCTGGCGCTGCCTGCGACTGCGCACGCGGCGGTTCATGCCTGCGGTTCCGACTGCCACCTCCATGACCACCATGACCACCACGGCCACGCGCCCGACCACGGCGCCTTGTTCGCGACCTGGAGCGCGCAGCCCGAGGCGGTCATCCCCGCCGCCGCGTTGCGCGCCTGGCTGCGCGAGATGCCCCCCGGTGTGCTGCGGCTCAAGGGCGTGCTGCGAACCGGCCATGGCGCGGGTGGCGACGAATGGTCGGAGGTGCAATTCGCGGGCCGCCACGGTTCGCTGCGCAAGGCCGCGCCGCCGGACGGCGCGTGCGCGGCCGTGGTGGCGATCGGGTTGCGCGAACGGCTTCCGGAAGCGGCGCTGGGCGATTTCTTCTCGCGCTGAGCCCGGGGTCGTGTTGCAATCGCACGTTTTTTCAACAACGTGCAGGCAGCCGACGCATGACGACGACCTCTTCTCCCCCTCTCCTGATCCGCCCCCCGGTGCCCGACGACTACGCGGGCTGGAAGCCGCTCTGGGACGGCTACAACGCCTTCTATGGACGCGAAGGTCCGACCGCATTGCCCGACGAGATCACGCAGGTCACGTGGCAGCGCTTCTTCGATGCGTACGAGCCGGTGCATGCGCTGGTCGCGGAGCGCGACGGCCAACTCGTGGGGCTCACGCACTACCTCTTTCACCGCAGCATGACGCGCATCGAGCCGACCTGCTACCTGTCGGACCTGTTCACGCTGCCGTCGGAGCGCGGCCAGGGCGTGGGCAGGCAATTGATCGAAGGCGTGTATGCGCATGTGAAGCGCGTGGGCGGCCACCGCGTCTACTGGCAGACGCATGTGACCAACACGGCGGGGCGCACGCTCTACGACAAGGTGGCCACGCACGACGGGTTCATCGTGTACGGCACGCTGGTCTGAGCGATACGGCGACGGCTACGACAAGGACGATGCCGCCTGCAGCATCGCGCCCATCTTCTCGTGGATCAGGTTCACCGCCTTCAGGGGCCGCAGCATCACCTTGAACTCGGTGATCAGGCCCGCGTCGTTCCACTTGATCATGTCGACGCCGTTGACCGAGATGCCATCGATCTCGACCTCGAATTCGAGCACCGCATCGCGCTCGCCCTTGAGCTCGCGCACGTAGCGTAAGCTTTCGTTGAAGAAGACATGGAAGGCCGCGCCCAGGTACTTGGCGGTGATGGCCTTGCCCAGCTGCGGCTTGTGCACCACGGGCGAGAGGAAGACGGCGTTGTCGTCCAGCAGGGCATCGAGGCCCTTCGCGTCATGCGATTTCACGAGCCGGTGCCAGGTGGCGAGGGTATCGATCGACATCAAGGGTCTCCTCATGCAGTGGTGCTCGGGAGTCTAGTCGCAGGCCCCGCCTCCACCCTCTGCGGCAGGTTCAGATCGCCTGCGACGGCATGCGCCCCAGCAGCTTGTCGAGCGTGACCGGGTAGTCGCGCACCCGCACGCCGGTCGCGTTGTAGATGGCGTTCGCGACCGCCGCGCCGACGCCGCAGATGCCCAGCTCACCCACGCCCTTGGCCTTCATCGGCGAAGACATCGGGTCGGTCTCGTCCAGGAAGATGACCTCCTGGTGCGGAATGTCGGCATGCACCGGCACCTCGTAGCCGGCCAGGTCGTGGTTGACGAAGAAGCCGATGCGCTTGTCGACCGCGAGCTCTTCCATCAGCGCCGCGCCCACGCCCATCGTCATGCCGCCGATGACCTGGCTGCGCGCCGACTTGGGATTGAGAATGCGCCCCGCCGCGCAGACCGCGAGCATGCGCCGCACGCGCACTTCGGCGGTGTAGGCGTCCACGGCCACCTCGACGAAATGCGCACCGAAGGTGGACTGCTGGTATTGCTTGGTGAGGTCGCCGAATTCCATCGTGTCCTCGACCACGAGGCCGCCCTCGCCTGCCACCGAGGCAAGCGACACGTTGCGCCCACCGGCGCGAACCATGCCGTCCGCAAAGCTCGCTGTGGACGCATCGAGCCCCGCGCGTTGCGCGACGGCCTCGCGCAGCTTCACGCAGGCCGCGTACACGCCCGCGGTCGCGCTGTTCGCGCCCCACTGCCCGCCCGAGCCCGCGGACACCGGGAACGACGAGTCACCGAGCCGCACCACCACCTTCTCGATCGGCACGCCCAGCATCTCGGCCGCCGTCTGCGCAATGATGGTGTAGCTGCCCGTGCCGATGTCCGTCATGTCGGTTTCCACCGTGACAACGCCGCGCCCGTCGAGCCGCACGCGAGCGCCCGATTTCATGACCTGGTTGTTGCGAAAGGCGGCGGCCAGGCCGGTGCCGATCCACCAGCGGCCCTCGCGCCGCTGCGCGGGTTTCGCGTTGCGCTGCGCCCATTCGAAGCGCTGCGCGCCAGTGCGCAGGCATTCGATGAGGCGGCGCTGCGAAAAGCGGCGGCTCGGGTTCGCGGGGTCCACCTGCGTGTCGTTGAGCACGCGGAACTCCACCGGGTCCATGCCGAGCTTTTCTGCCAGTTCGTCGATGGCGATCTCCAGCGCCATCAGGCCCGGCGCTTCGCCCGGCGCGCGCATCGCGTTGCCTTCGGGCAGGTCGAGCGATGTGAGCCGGGTGCCCGTCAGGCGGTTCTCGCCGGCATAGAGCAACTGCGTCTGCTGCACCGCGTTCTCGGGCTTGCCGCCGACGAGGTTGCCCGACCAGCTCTCGTGTCCGATGGCCGTGATCTTCCCCTGCCGCGTGGCGCCGATGCGGATGCGCTGGATGGTCGCCGGCCGGTGCGTGGTGTTGTTGGCCACCAGCGGCCGCTGCAGCGCCACCTTCACCGGTCGCCGCACGATGCGGGCGCCGACCACCGCCAGCAGCGTGTCGGCGCGCAGGAACAGCTTGGCGCCGAAGCCGCCGCCGATGAACGGCGAGACCAGGCGCACGTTGTCCTTCGGAATGCCCAGCGTGGTCGCAAGGTCGGTGCGGGTCCAGTCGATCATCTGGTTGGAGGTCCACACCACGACCTTGTCGCCGCGCCATGCGGCAGTGGTGGCCATGGGCTCCATCATCGCGTGCGAGTGATCGGGGGTGGTGTAGGTCTCGTCGAGCTTCACCTCGGCCTTGCCGAAGGCGCCCGCGAAATCACCGACGGTCTTGTTGTTGTCGGTGGTGCGCTTGTCGGCCGATGCCTTCGCGCCGGCGAGGTCGAAGTCGCCTTCCGTGCGGGCGTACTCCACGCGCAGCAGCTGCGCGGCGGCGCGCGCCTGCTCGAAGGTCTCGGCCACCACGAGCGCGACGGCCTGGTGGTAGTGCTCGACCATGGGGCCGGCCAGGAGCCGCGCGGTGTTGAAGTTGCCCTTGCCGAGCTTGCCCGCGTTCTCGGCGGTGACGATGGCGATCACGCCGGGCGCGGCCTTGGCGCGGGCCTGGTCGATGGCGACGATGCGGCCCTTGGCGATGGCCGCGCCGACGATGTAGCCGTAGGCCGCATCGGGCGCGACGTCGTGGCGCTCGTAGGCGTAGGGCGCGGTGCCCGTGGTCTTGAGCGCGCCGTCGATGCGGTCCAGCGGCTGGCCGACGACCTTGAGCTGGTCGATCGGGTTGGTGGTGGCGGGTGTGTCGAATTTCATCGCTCAGTTCCTCACGTCTTTGGCATCGGTGAGCACCGCATCGAGGGTGCGTTCGACCAGCGTCACCTTGAAGGCGTTCTGCTCGGTGGGTTGGGCGCCGGCCAGCAGCACGGCCGCGGTGGCGGCCGCGCCGCGCGGCAACTCGCGCTCGGCCGCCTCGACGCGCCACGGCCTGTGCGCCACGCCGCCGAGGGCCACGCGGCCGGAGCCGTCGCGCTGCACGATGGCGGCGACCGACACCAGCGCGAACGCATACGACGCGCGGTCGCGCACCTTGTGATAGACGTGCTTGCCGCCCACGGGCGCGGGCAGCGTGACCGCGGTGATCAGCTCGCCGGGCGTGAGCGCGGTCTCGACGTTGGGCGTCGCGCCGGGCAGCGTGTGGAAGTCGGCGATCGGGATCGTGCGGCGCGTGCCATCGGCGCGCACCGTCTCCACGCCCGCATCGAGCACGCGCATCGCCACGGCCATGTCGCTCGGGTGCGTGGCGATGCAGGCCTCGCTCGCACCGATCACCGCGTGCTGCCGGCTGAAGCCGCCGATGGCCGAGCAGCCGCTGCCGGGCTGGCGCTTGTTGCACGGCTGGTTGGTGTCGTAGAAGTACGGGCAGCGCGTGCGCTGCAGCAGGTTGCCCGCGGTGGTCGCCTTGTTGCGCAGTTGCGCCGAGGCGCCCGCGAGCAGGGCGCGCGCGAGCACGCCATAGTCGCGCCGCACGCGCTCGTTCGCGGCCAGGTCGGTGTTGCGCACGAGCGCTCCGATGCGCAGGCCGCCGTTCGGCGTGCTCTCCACCTTGTCGAAGCCCAGGCCGTTCACGTCGATCAGGTGAGCGGGTGTCTCGATCTCCAGCTTCATGAGGTCGAGCAGGTTGGTGCCGCCTGCGATGAAGCGCGCGCCCGGTGTGCGTGTGGCGGCCGCAACGGCCTGCGCGGGCGAAGCGGCCCGCTCGTAGGTAAAGGCTCTCATGCTTTCACCCCCGCCACTTCAGAGATCGCCTCGACGATGTTGCTGTAGGCCCCGCATCGGCAGATGTTGCCGCTCATGCGCTCGCGAAATTCGACGGTCGAGAGCTGCGGCCTGGCCGTGAGGTCGGCGCTCACATGGCTCGGAACGCCCTGCGCGATTTCGCCCAGCATGCCCACGGCAGAGCAGATCTGCCCCGGCGTGCAGTAGCCGCACTGGTAGCCGTCGTGCTTGACGAACGCGGTCTGCATCGGGTGCATGCGGCCGGGTGCGCCGAGGCCTTCGATGGTGGTCACCTTCGCACCCTCGTGCATCACGGCGAGCGTGAGGCAGGAGTTGATGCGCCGGCCATCGAGCATCACTGTGCAGGCGCCGCACTGGCCGTGGTCGCAGCCCTTCTTCGTGCCGGAGAGATGCAGGTGCTCGCGCAATGCATCGAGCAAGGTGGTGCGGGTGTCGAGCGACAGGCGCTGCGTCTTGCCGTTGACGACGAGCGTCACGCGGGCGAGCGCCGTGCCGCCGGGTGCCGGGGCCGGCGCGGCCACCGCGGGCGCGCCGGTGAATGCGGGCACCGAGGCAGCCGCGGCGCCGGTCTTGAGCAGGCCGCGTCGGGAGATGGTGAATTTGTCGGGCGTCGTCGTGGTCATGTCGCTTTCGCTCCTTTTTTCATCGGGGGATGCGCGCGCCGCAAGGGGGCAAGTCCGCGCGCAGGGAAGAACGGCCGTCGCCCATGGCGCCGGCCCGTGAACTCACTTTAGGTTTCTGTTCGTCATGCGAATAGCCCCTCCGGCCTTGAAGGACTGGCAAGTTGCTCTTGATAATGAGTCGACCGAAAGGAGCACACCATGCCCATCAACGAACTGCGTTCCATCGCCACCTTCGCCAAGACCGCCGAGCTCGGCAGCCTGCGCCAGGCGGCTGCGGCGCAGGGCATCACGCCGCAGGCGGCGAGCCAGGCGCTGGCCCAGCTGGAGCAGCACCTGGGCGTGCGGCTCTTTCACCGCACGACGCGCAGCCTGTCGCTCACCGACGAGGGCCGGCAGTTCCTGGAGGCCGCGCAGCCGGCGCTCGTGGGCCTGCAGCGCGCGCTGCACATGGCGCGGCAGGCCAAGGACGAGATCGCAGGGCCGCTGCGCATCGTGGGGCCGCGCTCGACCTTCGCGCCCGTGCTGTGGCCCTTGCTCGACGAGTTCTGCCGGGAGCATCCCGAGGTGCAGCCCGACGTGCAGCTGGACGACCGCATCGGCAACTGGGTGGAAGACCGCGTCGACGTGGGGTTTCGCGTGGGGCAGTCGACGGCCGAGGGCGTGATCGCGCGGCGGCTCTTTCCGTCGCAGCTCATCATCTGTGCGGCGCCGGCGTACCTGGCGCAGCATGGCGCGCCGGACAGCCTGAACGCGCTCGCCGCGCACCGCTGCAGTGCCTTTCGCCACCCGGGCACCGGCCGGGTCCTGCCCTGGTACGTGAAGGTGGAAGACGCGCGGGTGGAGCACCACGTGGTGCCCGCGCTGTGCATCAACGACGAGGCACTGGAGACCGAGGCCGTGCTGGCCGGCCATGTGCTCGGGCTGATGACCGGCGTGATCGCCGCAACGCACATCCGCGAAGGCCGCCTGGTGCCGCTGCTGACGCGGCACGTGGACGACCACTCCAGCACCTTCGTGTACTACGGAAGCCGCGCCGCGCAACCTGCGCGGGCCAAGGCCTTCATCGACCTCGCGGTGCGGCGGCTGGTCGACAACACGGCCTACGTGCTCACGGCAAAGGAGTTGCAGGCCGCGGAGGCCAGGGGGCGGAAAGCGTTCGCGAGACAGTGAGGTCATCGCAACGCCTTTCACGCGGGCTGCATCCGTACCTTCAGTACTTGATGGTGACGCCCGCCTTCACGCCGTTGTTGGCCTTGCCGTCGGAGGTCACGCCGCCGTTGAACGACATGCTCCCTCCCGTGCTCCCGCCGAGCGAGTAGGTGGGCCGCGGCATGGAGGTGTCGGTGCCGATGTAGGTGCCGCTGCCGTCGGGCCGCTGAACGCCGACGGTCGCGCCCTTGGTGTAGGCCGATGTTTCGGTCGAGTTGACGTTGGGCGCCACGTAGACAGTGCCCTTCTCGCTGTTGTCGATGGGCACCTTCACCTCTTCCGCAGTGGCGAACGAACACCACGCGACCACGCTCGCGCCCACAAGGATCAGTTTGTTCATGGGGCGATCCTGGGGACCGTGCCGCGGGATGCTTGTAGGACAGGAGGAAGCATGCCGGCCGGACATGTCAATCGATGGTGGCCGCCGGCCGGTGTAGCCTCGGCGCGATGGACTCCCTGATCGCCGCCTCCGCACGCGCCCTCGCCGCCGGGGACGCGCTCGGCGCGCTCAAGCGCATCGCGCTGCGCGACGATCCGCCCGCGCTGGCCCTGCGCGGCATCGCGATGGCACAGCTCGGCGAGCACCCGCGCGCCCGCGAACTGCTGCGCCGCGCCGCGCGTGCCTTCGGCGCGCACGAAGAGCTCGCGCGCGCGCGCTGCGTCGTCGCCGAGGCCGAAGTGGCGATGGCCATGCGCGATCTCGGCGGCACGCCACGCGCGCTCGCGGCAGCCGCGGCCACGCTCGAAGCGCATGACGATTTCGCCAACGCGCGGCAGGCGCGGCTCATCGCGGCGCGCCGGCTGCTGCTGCTCGGGCGCCTGGACGAGGCCGCCGCCGCGCTGGCGCTGCTCGATGGCCAGGCGTTGTCGCCGCCGCTGGCGGCAGTGGCCGAACTCACTGCGGCCGAGTTGGCGTTGCGCTCGCTGCGCATCGGCCCTGCGCGTGCCTCGCTCGCCCGTGCCCACGAAGCGGCCGGGCGCGCCCGCGTGCCGGCGCTCGCGGCCGAGGTGGCGGAAGCGTTGGCCGGGTTCGACCGCCCCGCCGCGCGACGGCTCTTTCCCGGCGGCGAGCAGGCGCTGCGGCTGGACGAGGTCGCCGCACTCCTGGCCTCGGATGCGCTGGTGGTCGATGCCTGCCGTCGCGGTGTCGGCGCCGGCGGCGCATGGCGGCCGCTCGCGCGCCGGCCCGTGCTCTTTGCGCTGGCGCGTGCGCTCGCGGAAGCCTGGCCCGGCGACGTCGAGCGTGAAGCACTGATTGCCTACGCCTTCAACACCCGCTACCCCGATGAAACGCTGCGCGCGCGCCTGCGCGTCGAGATCGGCCGCCTGCGCGCGCTCGTCGCGGCACAGGCGGCCATCGAGGCCACCACGCGTGGCTTCGTCCTCAAGCCGCGCGACGGGCGCGAGGTGGTGCTGCTGGCACCACCCATCGATGGCGAGCAGGCCTCGCTGGTGGCGCTGCTGTCCGACGGCGCAGCGTGGTCCACCTCCGCCCTCGCGCTCGCGCTGGGCGCCAGCCAGCGCACGGTGCAGCGCGCACTCGCCGAACTGGAGGCCGAAGGTCGCGTGCGCGCCATCGGGCGGGCGCGGGCGCAGCGCTGGCTCGCGCCGCCGCTCGCGGGATTCACGACGATCTTGTTACTCCCCTCCGCGCTGCCGATTGCATAAAGTTGTCTCCAAGGCGCCGATTCGCGGTGCCTCCCCACAAGGAGTCAACGATGAGCAACAAGAAAGACAGCAGCACCCAGCCCACCCCGCGCGTGGCCGAGGTCGTGCGCGAGTACGGTCCCTTCGAAGGCGTCGACAAGGTGGGCGGCGTGACGCACGACGGCCAGCGCGTCTGGGCCGCCACCGGCGCCCGGCTGATCGCCTTCGACCCCGAGAGCGGCGAACAGACCCGCACGCTGGACCGCGCCGCCGATGCCGGCACCGCCTTCGACGGCAAGCACCTCTACCAGATCGCCGAGGAGCGCATCGACAAGATCGACCCGGCCACCGGCGACGTGCTGAAGTCGATTCCCGCGCCCGGCCACGGCGCCGACTCGGGCCTCACCTGGGCCGAGGGCAGCCTCTGGGTGGGCCAGTACCGCGACCGGAAGATCCACCAGATCGACCCCGCCACCGGCGCGGTGCTGCGCACCATCGAATCGAACCGCTTCGTGACCGGCGTGACCTGGGTCGACGGCGAGCTGTGGCATGCCACCTGGGAAGGCGACGAGAGCGAGCTGCGCCACATCGACCCGGAGAGCGGCGCCGTGCTCGAGAGGCTGGAAATGCCGCGCGGCGTGAACATCAGCGGGCTCGAGTCCGACGGGGCCGACCTCTTCTATTGCGGTGGCGGCGGCACCGGAAAAGTCCGCGCCGTGCGCCGTCCGAAATCCGCCAGGGCCTGAACGGGCCATCGACTCAAGGAGAACAGCACCATGAACACCGCCACTGCAGAAACGAACAGCCTGAAGAACCACCCCGTCGTCTCGAAAGACCGATGGCTGGCCCAGCGCAAGGCGCTGCTGGCACGCGAGAAGGAGCTCACGCACCTGCGCGACGAGATCGCCCGCGAGCGCCGCGCCTTGCCGTGGACGCACGTCGCGAAGAACTACACCTTCGACACCACCGAGGGCCCGCGCCAACTCGCCGACCTCTTCGAAGGCCGTCGCCAATTGGTGGTGCAGCACTTCATGCTCGGCCCGGAATGGGAGCAAGGCTGCCCGAGTTGCTCGTACATGGCCGATCACATCGCCGGCATGGAGGTGCACCTGGCGAATCGCGACGTGACGATGCTGGTCGTCTCCCGCGCGCCGCTGGCCGAGATCGAGCGCTTTCGCGAACGCATGGGCTGGCAGTTCAAGTGGGTGTCGGCATACGACAGCGACTTCAACTACGACTTCGGCGTGAGCTTCAAGCCGCGGGAATGGGCCGAGGGCCAGGGCGAGGTCTACTACAACTACAGCGTGCGCCCCTTCCCCGCGCAGGAGGCGCCCGGCGTCAGCGTGTTCTACAAGGACGACGCGGGCGAGGTCTTCCACACCTACTCGACCTACGAGCGTGGGGTCGAAGTGATGATGGGCACATACAACCTGCTCGACCTCACGCCCAAGGGGCGCGACGAGCACAACCCGGTGTATGCGATGGATTGGGTGCGGCACCACGACCGGTATGAGCCGGCGCCGGCTGCGGCGAAGGCGGCATCGGGTTCGTGCTGCCACGGCGGCGACTGACCTCGTGGAGATGTCGTGGCCGGCGCAGACCTTTGGCCATGGCTCGCGGTCGCGGGGGTCGGAGCCCTTCACGGGCTGAACCCCGCCACCGGCTGGATGCTGGCTGCCGCGTGGGGCACGCGCTCGGGAGATCGGGCACAGGCGTTGCGGGCGCTGATGCCGATCGCGGTCGGGCATGTGGCATCGATCGGGCTGGTGGCCGGCGCGGTGGCGTTCGGTCTCGCGATCGACCGCGGAGTGATGCAGGTGCTTGCGGGTGGACTGTTCGTCGCAGCCGCGGTGCTTCATCTCTGGGGCGGAGCGCCCAAGGCTGCGCATGCACCGGCAGGGCATGCCGGGCTGGCGCTCTGGTCTTTCATGATGTCCACTGCGCACGGTGCGGGGTTGATGCTGGTGCCGGCATTGATCCCCTTGTGCATGGGAGACGGGGCGGGCCGGGAAGTCAGCGCGTCAGGGCCATGGATGCTGGCGCTCGCGGCGGTTGGTATTCACACGGCTGCGATGCTGGCCGTCACGGGCCTGATCGCCAGCGGGGTTTGCCGTGGCTTCGATGCGGGAGCGTGCTGGCTTCGGAGCGTTTACTTGCGCACACGCCCGCGCTTGAATCGCAAGAACATGCCGATCGCGAGTGCCGTCAGCATTCCGCCCAGGATGAACTGCCCGACGATCGCGGCCAGCGCAGCGCCGGAGATCAACCCCAGCCCGATGGCGCCGTCCACCAAGTGGAGGAATGCCTCCAGCTTGCCTGTGCGTTGAAACTTGAACACTGGCTTCTCGAATCCGACCTAAGCCGCCTTCGGCTCCGGCAATACCGCAGTCAACGCAAAGTCGATCAGCCGCAGCCACGTCTCCTCGAGCCCCATGATGTTGTAGTGGTCCGACCCGGGAACGGTCTCCACGGACACCGGCGTCGGCCATGCCGCGATGAGTTTTTCGGAACGCTCCGGCAGCACGACATCGTCGCGTTCGGCCAGCAGCACCTGGGTCTTCGCGGCCACTTCCGCGCAGTGCGTGAGGGAGTCGAACCGGTTGCGCAGCAGCAGCGACAGCGGCACGAGCGGGAAGCGCTTCTTCGCGACCTCCAGCATCGAGTCGTAGGGCGTCACCAGTTGCAGGCTTGCGAACTCCTGCCGCGCCACGAGCTGGATGGCAACGCCCGTGCCCAGGCTGCGGCCGACGACATGCAGGCGCGCGTTGGGGAAGGCACGGCGCAGGTGCTTGGCGAACTGCGCGCCGTCTTCGACGGAGGCGATTTCCGAAGGGTGGCCTTGCGAGTCGGCCACGCCGCGGTAATTGATCGCGGCGAAGCCGAAGCCTTCCGGCAGCCAGTGCAGCGTCTGCGCGGTGGCGCGAACGTCTTCGCTGCGGCCCGCGAAATAGATGAACAGGTCCTGCACCGCGTCTTCGCCCTGCGGGTGGTAGACGTAGCCGCGGACCATGCCGCCCGGCACCGTGTGCGAGTAGGTGGAAAAGTCGTCCGACAGCTGGACGACCGGGTGCTTGCGGGCATTGAACAGGATGTGCCCCTGCCGCGTGGCAAGGAGGGTCCAGTAGGCGGCGAGGCTGCCGATGGCGGCGGCCGAAGCGGAGAGCGCGATGCGGGCGACTTTGGCTTTGGATAGCAAGATTTTTTTCCTGAACGGCGAGGGGCAGGTGGCGCGAGGCCCGTGTTTGTGTGACGCCCTAGTTTCGCCTCGTTTCTGGGTACGGTTGTGTCAGGGTTTGGTTCCCCGGCGGGTGAGGCGTTTTCTTCTTTCGCCCACCGATGGCACCCGAACCGGCGGCCTTCACAATGCGGCGGAATGTGGGGCACTCCATGTGGCTCGGTGCGGGGCACACGGCCGCGTGGCGCAGGCCGTCGCGCATGGCACTCAGCTTGCGGATGGTCCGGTCGAGTTCATCGGCCTTGGCCGCGAGCATCTGCCGGTCGATGCGTGGCGAGCCTTCCGGCGCGAACATGAGGGCGATTTCATCGAGCGAAAAACCGGCGGCACGGCCTACGGTGATGAGTGCCAGCCGCTCCAGCACGCCGGGGTCGAACAGGCGGCGCAGCCCGCGCCGGCCGGTCGAGACGATCAGCCCTTTCTCGTCGTAGAACCGCAGCGTCGAGGCCGGAATGCCCGATTGCTGCGCCACCTCGGCAATGTCCAGATGCTGCACCGCTTGACCTCAAGTCGACTTGAAGTTGCACAGTCTAGCTTTCGCCTCTTTTCCAGAGGCATGCAAAGGACCAGACACCATGAATGCCACGCAGACGAATCCCAACGAACAGGCCGCGCTCTGGAACGGACGCGCAGGCCGTGCCTGGATCGATGGACAGGCGACGCTCGACCGGATGTTCGCCTCGTTCGAAGAGCTGCTCGCCGACACGGTGCGCGCCACGTCCGCACGGCGGGTGCTCGACGTCGGCTGCGGCACGGGCAGCACGACACTGGCCGCGGCACGGGCGGTCGGCGCACAGGGCGACTGCCTCGGGGTCGACATCTCGGAGCCGATGATTGCGGTCGCCCGCACACGCGCCGGGCAGGAAGGCTCGACGGCCCGCTTCATCGCCGCCGACGTGCAGACCCACGCCTTCGCGCCCGCGAGTTTCGACCTCGTCATCTCGCGTTTCGGCGTGATGTTCTTCGGCGACCCCGTGGCCGCGTTCGCGAACCTGCGCCGTGCATCGAGCGCCGGTGCACGGCTGCAGGTCATCGCATGGCGAAGCGCCGCCGAGAACCCCTACATGACCACCGCCGAGCGCGCAGCGGCGCCGCTGCTGCCGAACATGCCGGTGCGCCAGTCGGGCGCGCCGGGGCAGTTCGCCTTTGCGGACCGGGATCGGGTCGCATCCATCCTGCAGGAGAGCGGCTGGGGCGAGATCGATATTCAGCCGATCGATGTGAGCTGCGCCTATCCCGAAAGGGATCTGGTCGGCTATTTCACGCGGCTCGGCGCCGTCGGCCAGGTCCTGGAGGACATGGACGAAGCGACGCGCCGGCAGGTCGTCAACACCGTGCGTGCCGCCTTCGATCCGTTCGTGCATGGCGACGAAGTGCGCTTCACGGCTGCCTGCTGGGTGATCGGTGCGAAGGCGCCCGCTCATGCCCATGTCTGAAGCGGCCGTCTGCGCAGCGCACGCGCTCGTGATCGGCGCCGGCGCAACGGTGGCAATGGACCTCTGGGCCATCGCAAGGAAGCGGCTGCTCGGCGTTCCCTCACTGGATTACGCGCTGGTCGGCCGATGGCTGCTGCACATGCCGGGCGGGCGATTTCGCCACGATCCCATCGGCGCGTCGCCCCGCATGCCGGGCGAACGCTCCGTCGGCTGGATCGCGCACTACCTGATCGGTGTCGCATTCGCTGCCGTGCTGCTCGCCATCTGGGGCCTCGACTGGGCGCGCCACCCCACGTCGGGCCCCGCGCTCATCGTCGGCATCGGCAGCGTGGCCGCGCCCTTCTTCGTGATGCAACCCGCGATGGGCGCCGGCATCGCAGCGAGCCGCACGCCGCGCCCGGCCGTTGCGCGCCTTCACAGCCTGGTCACGCACACCGTCTTCGGCCTCGGTCTCTACGGCGCCGCATGGGCCGCGCGGTGGCTCGAAGCACTGCGGTGGTGACCGAAGCTACTCCGCCGCCCTGCCCTGCATCTGCGTCTTGAAGCCGCGGTTGTTCTCGAAGTCCACGTTCACCCGCTGTCCGTCGAAGCGCAGGGTGTACATCGTCACCTCGTCTTCGCCCAGCACGCGCGAGTCGATGCGAAAGCTCTGCGCATCGAGCCAGGTGCCCTTGACTGCAACCGGCGCGTTGGGGGCCTTGTCGTTGATGCGGAAAAGGCCATCGAGCCCGATCGGTCCTGCGAGCGGCTGCGCGGTGGCGCCGGGGTCCTTGCCGTCGAACACGATCTCGTAGCTCGGCGTTGCGGCCTTCAGGTCGAGCACCAGGCTCTTGATGCCCAGCATATTGCGATCGAACTGCCAGACCTTGCCGGACACCGTGGCCGCGAGCTCAGGTGCGGGCGTGACAGCGCTCGGCTTCTCGATGGCCGAATCGCGGATGCGGTCCGTCAGCTGCGCTTCTGCGGCGCTGTCCGCGGGAAGCGGCTGTGCCGAGCGTGCGGCGGCGACGATCATGTCGATGAACGGCACCATCGGGAAGTTGCGCCGGCTCGTGGTCACGGCGACCACGTCGACCTCGGGCAGCACGACGATCAGTTGCCGGTTGTAGCCCGCCGCGATATAGGCGCGCTTCTCCGGGATGGTCCACCAGCCATTGGCGTAGCTATGGGCCGGCTTCGCACCGAAGCCCATGTCGACGGAAGCGCTGAACACTTTTTCCACCCATTCGGCGGGCAGCAGTTGCCGGCCCGCCCACTGGCCCTTGCGCAGGTAGAGATAGCCGATCTTCGCCATGTCGCGCGGCTGCAGGTAAAGGCCGAAGCCACCGGCCTCGATGCCCTGCGGGTCCTTGATCCAGCGCACGTCGGCGATACCCAGCGGCTCGAACAGGCGCTTGCGCGCATAGGCCAGCGTGCTGCCACCGGTCTTCTTCGCGACGATGGCCGACAGCAGGTGCGAGTTGCCGCTGTTGTAGTTGAAGCCGCTGCCGGGCGCCTGCGCCATCGGGCGGTCGAGCACGAAGCCTTGCCAGTCGCGGCTGCGGCGCATCTGGATCATGCTTTCGGGCACGCTGGCGTCGAGCTTCTCTTTCCAGTCGAGGCCCGAGGTCTGGTCGAGCAGGTTCCCGAGGGTGATCGATTTCTTGCCGGCATCGGCGTTGGCCACCGTGCGATCGGAAAAGAACTCGAGCACGGGCTGGTCGCGCGAGGCCAGCAGACCGTCCTGAATCGCCATGCCGGTGAGCGTGCCGACGACAGCCTTGGTGACCGAGTTGACCGCGTGCTTGAGGCCCGCGCGATACGGCGCGTAGTAGGCCTCGGCGACCAGCTTGCCGTGGCGCGTGATGAGGATGCTGTCCAGGCCGTTCGCCTCGCCGCGTTCGACCAGCTTGGCGAGCGCGGCCGAGTCCATGCCCTGCGCTTCCGGCGTGCTCGTGGCCCAGCCCGCGGTGGGCCATGCGGCAGGCTCATCGGCCAACGCGGCCTTGAGCGGCAAGGCTGCGAACAGCAATGCGATTGCGAGGTGGGCCAGTGAAGAATTGGTCTTTCCATGCACGCGCATCGCCGGTCTCCGCGGTTGTTTGGCGCCGATCATATCGACGCGCCACATGCCCGGCCTCAGGTCATCGCCATGCGCGCAGCCAGCCCGGCCGGTCGCGGCCGTGCCCGGTCAATGCCGGGCTTCGTTGCAACGCCTCAGTTCGGTGCAAGCGGCGTCGAACTGTACGTAGTACGCATCGATGAACGCTTCCTCGTCCGCCGCCATGTCGAGCAGCACCGAGAGCACGCCGATTTTCTGCGTGCGGGCAAAGGCCGCGAGGTCTTCGATCGCGGTCTCGTGCACGTCTTCCAACGCATCGAGAGAACCCGCATTCCTCACGGCGTAGTCGAGGGCCCACATGCAATAGATCGCATGCTCGGACGGCGAGAGCGAGGCCTCGCCTTGCTCCGTCCTCTTCTCGATGATTTCGTCGCCTGCTTCGAGCAACCAGGTTTCCATATCGTCAGCGGTACTCATGACGTCATTTGTCCTTCCTGTCGAAAGCCCGTTCCGATGCCCAGGCTCTTGCGTTTCATCGGCACAGTCTACTCACCAGTTTCACGTGCAAGACGTATTCTTTGGCAATAGACCCGCGCGAAGCCTAGAGTTCCTGCTCGGGAATGAACGGCGCCAGCAGGCGCAATCGCAAGCGTTGCCACGCAGTGGTTTCGGGCGGCACGTCATACACCGTCTGCTTGCCGTCGTCGTCTTCCTCCACCCATTGAACGCTCTGGCCCTCGGCTGCCAGGCGCAGCGTGTAGGCGCTGCCCGCGTCCGCAAAGCTTTCCAGCTGCCGCGCCATTTCTTCGCTCTGGATGATGATGCCCAGTTCGGTGTTGAGCCTCGCGGAGCGCGGGTCGAGGTTCATCGAGCCGAGGAACACCTCCTTGTGGTCAAGGATCGCGTTCTTCATGTGCAGCGCGCCGGTGCGGTGCCCGAAGACGCCGAGCTTGCGCCGCTTCACGCTCAGCGAGGGGCTGATCTCGTAGATGGCGACGCCCGCGGCCAGCAGCTCCTTGATGTGCGGCCAGTAGCCCACATAGACCCAGGGCTCGTCGGTCGATGCGAGCGAGTTGGTCACCAGCTCCACGCCAAGGCCGGCCTTGCGCGCCCGCACGAGATTCGCCACAGCCTCGTCGCTCGGCACGAAGTACGGCGAAACCATCTTGATGTTCTTTTCGGCCGTCATGAGCCACCGGATGACGCCTTCGGTGACGGTGCCCTTGATCGAGCCTTCGCGCTCGTTGAGCCCCTGTGTCTTCGTGAGCGGATCGAACAGCACGCGTGCGTTGGCCCACAGCAGCGGACTCAGCTGGCCATTCGCCAGCTCGAACGGAAGATTGAGCATGGGCACGAGTTCGAGCGGCACCAGGGGCGGATCGTCCGCGCTCGGATGGAGCGGCCTGCCGTCCAACGGCATCTGGGCTGCTTCGGGCGGCCTGGCGGCCGCCGTCTGGCGCTCGAAGTTGTCCTGCAGCTGCGCGGCTCGATGCGCTGTGCGCGATGCGTTCCAGTGGATAGACGACCTCGCTGTTCCAGTAGTGGTCGAACTCGGCCGACAGGTCGCGCACCACCGGCCCGGCCACGAATGTGTCCATGTCGATGAAGTTGCTGCCTTCGGCGTTCATCACGTATTCGTCGGCCATGTTGCGGCCACCGGCCACGGCCGCGACGTTGTCGGCAACGAAGAGCTTGTTGTGCATGCGCCGGTTGACGCGGCGGAACTCGAAGCCCGAACTGATAAAACGGGTGACGAGGCTGCTTCGGCCGCCCGGAAACGGATTGAAGAGGCGGACCTCGACGTTGGGGTAGCTGGCCAGACCGAGCAGCAGGTCGTCTTCGCCGGAGGTGTAGAGGTCGTCGACCAGCAGGCGCACACGAACGCCGCGCGCGGCGGCGTCCCGCATGGCACGCATCAGCGCGCGGCCGGTGTTGTCACCCTGCAGCAGGTAGTACTGCACGTCGAGGCTGCGGGTGGCGAGCTTCGTCAGTTCGATGCGGGTCGCGAACGAATTGGGGCCGTAGGGCTGAAGGCGGAAACCCGAGCGACCGTCGGCGGGGAGCACCTTTTGCGTGAGGGTGGCCAGGGGCGTCTGCGCGTAGTCGCGTATGGCTTCGGTCGGTGGAGTGGCAATCCGCGGGGGCAGGCTGGAGCACGCTGCGAGCATCACCGCGAAGACCAGGGCCACGCTCGAACGGAGCACGGACCGGGCGGAGATGCGCGACGAGGCGGTTTCGCGGGCAGATGCGAGGAAGTCCAGAAGCCTCTTGGTCGTCATACTTTTTTCTTTCCCGTGCCGGATTCGCGAACTAGGCGGCCGCCTCGAAGAAGGCGAGCTTTCGGTTTCGAGGCAGTGCCTTGACCTTGATCTCGGCCCGCAATGCGGCGCCCTTGTTCGGGTAGACGCGGGCGGCAAGCACGCGCAACGGGGGACGCGCGCGCGTGAACTTGGCGCCCAGCCCGAAGACGTGCTGGAAGAAGCGCTGCTCCACATCGAGCGCGATCCCCGTGTAGTACACGCCGCCTTCGCACTCCAGGAGATAGAGCCAATACGGTGCGGGCGTGGGTGCGGGCTGAGGGTCTGTCAGGGTTCGGGGCACGGCTGGATTGTGCAGCGACAATCCCGGGATGGCTCAAGGCAAACGCATCTCGGCAGACATCGACAGCGACGCCCTCCAGGCGATCAGGCACATGGGCGCGCAGGCCAAGCTGGCGCGCACGCGTGCCGGTGAAGGGCAGTCGGCCGCCGCCGCACGGTTGGGCGTGCACGTGCAGACGATCGCGCGCATCGAATCGGGCGAGCCGGGCGTCGCCATCGGGCACGTGCTGGGCATGCTTGCGCTCTATGGCATCGGGACGAAGCTGCTGCTTGCGGATGGCGACCTGCCTGCATCGTGAGCCGGCTGGCCTGAACAATGGGCATTCAAATCGATCCGCAGCCCGCAAAGCACGCTGGCCATCTGTTTCTGGTGAAGTTCATGCTTCATGCATGCATCGTGCTCTTCGTGGTTCTGCTGCCGCCCATCGTCTACGACGCAGTGAGCTCTTCAACCCTTGGAGGGGTCAAGTGGCTGCAATTTTCGGGTGGGATTACCTACCCGCTGTACGCCGCCTACTGGATCGCGAAGCTCGGGAATCCTCGCGCCAGATTCATGCTGCTTCACCTGACCCTTGTCCTGACGCTCATCTTTTTCGTGGTCTTCACAAGCAACCGATCCACACCCATGTTCGTGGGGCTCCTGCCGGCCATCGGCGCGGCCACCCCGCTTCTCGGTGCAGCTGCTTCATGGCTGCGTGGCAACGGCAAGCTGGCTGTGACCTGCTTGGTCAGCAGCCTGATCGCACTTCTGATTGCAGTGCCCTGCTCCCTTCTTCTCATCTACACCGTGGCGATATCTCCCGCATGGGGCATGCGCTACTAGTTTTCGGCTTGCTCAGCCCTCGACTTCGACGGTGAGTTCGAGGTGATCGCCCCTGCGCAACTCGTGCACCATCTGACAAACCAGGAAATCGAAAGAGCCGTCAGGCCTCTCTTTCCCCCGCGCCGCAGAGCGCTCCCGTCACTGCCTGATGCTAGGCTCCGCACTCCTGCATACACACACCAGCATGGGAGTTCGAAGATGGGCACGTGGTCTACCGAAAGCTTTGGCAATGACGATGCACTGGATTGGTTCGGCGAACTGCAGGAGGCCCCGAGCGCCCTGCCCTTCATCCAGGAGACGCTGACCTCGGGCTCGACGGAAAGCGTCATCGCAGCGGGCGCGGTGCTCGCAGTGCTCAGCGGAAAAGACAGCCCCGACGTTCATCCGGATGTGATCGCCTGGTGCGCTGGAAAGGCGGCACCGCCGGCCTCGCTGAAGCAAGCCGCCATCGATGCGATCCAGGCCGTCATCGACGACCCCGAAGCGGATGGGCACGACACCTGGGCGGAGTTGGGCGAAGACGATGAAGACTATCTCGCCTGGCTCTCGAATCTGAAGAGCATTCAGGCCCGGCTTCGATAAAAGGCGGAGCGCCATGCCTCTGCGCCCGGGGAAGCGGCAGAGTCACTGACACGGGCTAGCGCTTGAACAGCTTGTAGGCCCCGAACGCCAGCAACACGACGGCGAAGACCAGCATGCCTGCGGATTTTCCGGCCGAGTAGCCGGCTTCGGCGCCCGCAGCGGCCTGCGGGAGATTCATCCAGCGGGTCACTGCCCATCCACCCCACACGATGGCGATCACGCCCTGCACCTTGTTCCCCATGAATACGCTCCTTTGTTCCGGAGCGCGATGATATCCATCGAAAACCTCGTCGAGACCGCGCGATTCGCGACGATCTTGTTACTCCCGTGCCGTGCGCCGGCTCGAATAGATTGGTCATGAGGCCACGCGGCATGCGTGGATTTTTCTGGAACCAACGCAACGGAGCGCCCCATGACCGACATCGTCGAAAGAACAGCAGAGATCGACCAGCCCTACACCGGCGGTTGCGCATGCGGCGCGATCCGCTTCGAAATCTCGGGCGAGCCCGTCTTCCAGAACAACTGCCAATGCCGCGACTGCCAGCGCAAGAGCGGCACCGGCCACGGTTCATACCTCACCTTCCCCCGCGGCGGCGTGAAGCACAGCGGCAGAGCGACACTGTGGGACATGGTCGGCGACAGCGGCAACGTGAAGACCCGCGCGTTCTGTCCGCACTGCGGATCGCCCGTGTACCTGACCTTCGCCGCGATGCCCGACGTGTTCACCGTGCATGCCGCGAGCCTGGACGACCCTGAGCGCTATCGGCCTCAGGCAGTCACGTACGGCGTGCGCGGGCATGCATGGGATTTTCTGGACCCGGCATTGCCGAAGTTCGACCGGATGCCGCCGATGTGAAGTCGCCGCGGACCTATCGCATGTGCGCCAGGTCCCGCAGGTCCGAACGGATGGCCGCTCGGTCCGTGCCGTGAAGCGGCAGGCTCGCGAACAGCTCCAGACGCCGGCGCAGCACAAACATCATCTGGATGGCTGCGCGCACCGCGTCGTCGGGGTTGCCGATCGCAGCAATGTCTGGGAAGGCCCACAGCGCCGCATCGGGCTGGCCCGGCCAGCGTGGTTGGGAGAGCGACGTCGACTCGTCCAGGGTGATGACGAACTCCGCGCGGGGTGCGCCCGATAAGGTCAGGTCGTTCCAGCTGCGCGGCGGCGCATCCAGCGGCGGAATGCCTGCGTTCTCGAGCGCTGCAACGGCAGCGGGATGGATGTCCGCAGCGATCTTTCCGGGCTGGCCGCACGAGAGCACCGTGAACCGGCTGCCGCCCAGGTGCGCAAGGCTGGCATGCGCCAATCTGCTGCGAAGGGAATTGCGTCGCGAGACGAAGGTAACCACGATGCCTCTTGCCATGGGGTTGCAGTCTAGAACGAAGATATGTCGCTCGCACGCAATGCGACGTTTCACAGGACTTGGCACCGCGGATTGGCTGTGGAAAATGAACGCGCCTCAACTCACAGGGCTTGCCGCGATGCAAAGCGCACAACGTAGTACGAAAATTTTCATTGCCTCGGCGGTCCTGGCCGCCATGGCAACAGCCTGCGTGTCTCCGCAGGAAATTGCCGCCGCCGACAAGCGCACCTGCGCCGGCTACGGCTTCGCCGAAGGCACCGATGCCTTTGCGAACTGCATGATGCAGGCGGACCAGAACCGGCAAAAGGCTGCTGCGAACCGCGAGCGGCAATGGCAAGCCGAGGAACAGCAGCGGCGACTGGCCGACCAGCAGCGGCAGCAACATCAAAACGAAACTGTTCGCCCGACGCACGAGCAGTGCGTGACGGCCGGGAACAGCGTCACCACGGGCAGCGCCACAAGCAACACCACGAGCAGCTTTTCGAACACGGTCTGCTCGGGTCGGTAAGGCCTCCGGACCGTGCGGCCCGGCTCCGCGCGAATCAGCGGCACCGGGCCGATCCCGGCGCAGTGAAAGGATGGCCCATCGCAGCCGTCCGGGCAAGGCCCCGCACCCGATGCGGCATACTCCCACCCCCCAAACACGCCACGAACCCACCCCGCATGGACAAGGAAGTCGACCCCCACGTACTCACCGTCATCGATGAGATGCGACTCTCAGGACCCCGGCTTACGCCGGTCGAGATCGTCGCCAAGATGGGGGTGTTCGACGCGCGGGACAAGCCGTTCGACCAGGCCTGGCTGGCGACCGGCGACAACGTGATCGCCACCATCTGGGCGGAGTACGTGAGCATCGGCGCCGGTGGGCGCTGGTTCTGCCTCGAATCGCTTGATACGCAGCTTCGCGCCGGCGGCGGCGCACGCACCGCCTTCCAGGTCCAACGCGCCAAGGACCGCCTCGCACTGCTCAAGCGCACCTTCGACGCAGGCCAGGGTTTCCGCGCCGTGCTGCAGACCAACCGGGTCGCCATCGCCGAACTGGAAAGCAACAAGGCCGCGAAGGTGTCCACGCGCGTACGCGACGACGCCGAATGGCACGTTGCCAGCTGGGAGCCCGAGCAGCAACTCGCGGTGCTGGTCCGCGGCCCGCGCGGCTGGGTTCCCGAAGAGGCGGAGGTGAAGGCGGCGATGGCGAAAGGCAGCGTGCCGGTCGTGGCCGAGGCCGAGCCGGACGTCGCGGCGCCTCCCGCACCGGCTTCGAGCGAAGAGGTCCAGGCCGCAGCCATGGACTACGTGATGCGCCACTTCAAGGGCTACGGCTACAACGCCGAAGACCTGACAGGCAAGAACATCGGCTACAGCATCGAGGTGTCGAACGCGAAGGGCGCAACGCTGCTGCGCGTCGTGGTGAAGGGCACGTCCACCGGGTCGCCCAAGTTCCAGCTCACGAGCGAAGAGCAGGCCTGCTCGGTGCGCGAGCCGCTCTGGCGGCTGTTGGTGGTCGCCGATGCGGGCACCCCGATTGCGCAGCACAAGATCTACAAGCCCTCGGAGATGAGCCAGGCACCTGGGTTCGAGGCACTGGGGTAGCGCTCTCAGAGCGTCTCCCAGACCTGCACCAGCCCCAGCAGGTGCACGAGGCCGAACACGAGGCAGATGGCCGAGCTCCACACCCAGAAGGCGCTCAGGCGCCGCCGGTCGAACACGTAGAGCGCCACGGCGACAAGCCCGCGCAGCAGGTAGACCGCGGTGATCGCGGGCAGCACGAAAGCCAGCAGCGGCAGCGGCTGCAACACACCGGCACCCGAGAGCGCATAGGCAGCCCAGGTCGCCAGCACGCCCGCGATCAGCAGCGTGAGGACGGGCGGATACCAATGTCCGGCCGCAGCGCCCGCAGCCATGCGCTCACCCGCGCCGAAGAACCGGTACCACGCAGGCCCACCGAAGATGACGCAGATGTGCAGCAGCGCGGCGATGGCGCTGAGCGCGGCGCCGATGATCAAGGGGAAGTTGGGCGTCACATGGGCTTTCAGATGTGCTCGCGCGAGCGAACGGTGTCGCGTGTCGGGCCGAAGGCGCCCCAGCGCACAGGCAGGCCGCTGAGGGCTTCGACGCGCTCCACCCACGCCTGCGCGGTGGCGACGGGATTCGGTTCATAAAGGGGCTGCGCGGCTTGCAGCAGTTGGGTCAATGCGTGCTGATGGTCGAGGTCCGGCGCATCGCTGGCCGGCAGCGATGCAACGCTGGCGCCGCCATTGGCGCGGTAACCGGTGCACCAGCGCAGACCCGAGCCCTCGACGGCATCGAGATGGCTCACCAGCAATCCGTCGAGGGGCCCAATCGCAGCGAGCGCATAGCGCAGCAGCACCGCATCGGGATGCCCACGGCGGAACGCGCCCTGCCAGCCTTCATCGGCGTTGTGCGGTTCGGCGAATCGCGCGTCGAGTGCGCGATCGTGCGTGGGCAGCGGACCCGGGCCGTGGCGCGTGAGGTAACTGCGCAGCACGCCCAGGTGCTGCACGGGCGCATCGATGCCCGCGTCATGCAGCACGGCCTCGACAGCGGCCGTAGATATGCTGCTCCACGTGGTGTGCGGATGAAAGCCGCGCCATTCGTCGAGCAGCACACCCTGCGCGCCTTCGAACAGCACGGTGCCGGGGTGTGCGAGCCTCGCACCAATGGCGTCGGCGCTTGCAGGTGGCGACAGGCGGACACAGGGCACAGCGGCGTCGAACCAGCGCTGGGCGAGCGAGTCGTCATCGAGCAACGCCAGCTCCTGCGCGGCCTCGGGATGCAATGGCGCCATGTCCGCGAACTCTCGCCGCAAGGCCACGCGCGAAGCCTCCAGCTTTTCCAGCGCACGCGCACGATGCATGAGGTCGTCGTAGCGCAATGCATCGACGGGCGCAGCCAGCGCTTGCCGCACGGTCTCGCCGACGCCCACGCCGCAACTGCCGTGCGCCGCCGCCCCTCTCCCCCATTCACGCAGCCGACCCGCGGCCTGATGGAACGGCGTCGTCACGCGGCAGCGCGCATCGACCAGCAAACGCGTGAAGGCATCGGCCACACCCACCCGACGCAGCGCTTCTTCCTCGACACGCAGCGCCGTCGGATGCACCACCACCGGGCTCGCGAGCACCGTCGCCACGCCCGAATGAAAACTGCCGGCGCCGAATTGCGAGAAGGTGTGGTGCCGGCCATCCGGCAGCACCACGTTGTGCCCCGCCTGCGCGCCGCCGTTGAAGCGCACCACCGTGTGCGCCTGCCGCGCGCCGCACAGGTGGTCGGTGAAAAGGCCCTTTCCGCAGTCCCCGAAGCCCAGGCCCAACAGCGAGACGTAGCGCGTGGCCGCGGTGGTGGTGCTCACACGGTGTTCAGCCGTTCAGCCGAAGAGCCGCTTCCACCACGACGACCGCGGCCCGCTCGCGGCCGGCGGTGCGCGGCGCGGCGCGGTCGGGTCGAGCAGCGCGGCGTACGCGTCGAGCGCATGCAGCACGCCGCCGACGCGCTCCTTGGCCATGCCGGTCGCGCCCATCACCCTGGCAAGGCCATCGAGGTTGGGCACGGCCTTCTCGGTCAGCGCGACGATGCCGGCGGCCACGGCGCAGGCATCGTCGGGCGAGTCCATGCAGATGACGTGATCGCCGAGCAGCTCGCGCCAGCGCGGCTCGCAGCGGCGGCGGCGCTGGGCGTCGGGGATAAGGAAGAACAGGTTGGTGGTCTCGGCCGCGGCGGCGATGACTTCCTCGATGGGAATGTCCTCGTCGAGCTTCTCGCCGATGAGTCCTTCGATCTGGTGGCGCGAGACGGCCGGGTACGGCAGCTCGTCGCCCGTCACGAACAGGTAGCCGCGCTTCTTTCGCTTGACCCAGCAATCCATGTCGGTGTGCTGGGCCATCACGTAGAAGGCCAGCTCGTAGCTTTCTTCGCCGCTGCCGCCCCCACCGCCTTCGAGGTAGCTCCAGGTGAGCCACTGGTCCATGAGGTTGGCGGTCGATTCGAACTGGCCGACCTGCAGCGGTGCGCGGTCGGAGGTGGCGTCGCCGATGGCCATGAACAGGAGCTGGGGGTCGGCCACGCCGCAGTCGGTCAGCAGCTTCATGAAGGTGGGCAGCTCGCGGCGCGCGAGGGTCTGCGGGATGTCGCCCATCGAACCGGTGACATCGAGCGCGAACACGATGCCCAGCGAGTTGGGGTGGTCGGCGTTGTCGCGCGACTCGCGGACCTTGAGCCCGTGCGGGTTCATCAGCGCATGCGTCGCGGTCTGCGTGAACACCTCGGCGCCGGGCTTGGCGGCGCGGTCGGCGATCAGCGCCGTGTGGGCGGCGTGCGAGTAGTTTCCGTAACCCATGAATGGCTCCTTGGCGTGTCAGGCGCCGACGCGCGGCGCGGGATCGAAGTGAACGAACTGCGGTGCGCCGAAGGCCTCGCGCGATGCGGCCGAGAGGGCCTGCTCGATGCCCTGCGCGCCGAGGCGCTCGCAGGAGGCGGTGTCTTCGCTGCACTGGCGCAGCAGTGCGGCCAGCGGTGCGGGGGTGTGCGCGCCGAAGCCGGGGTCACCAGCAGCGCCGCCGTGCAGCACTGCGCGCACGGTCCACGCGACTTGGGCAAGGTCACGCGCCGCTGCGGCCGCATGCGCGGAACCCGAGGCCTGCCGCGCTTGCGACCAACCGATGATCAGCACGCCATGGTCGCGCGGATGCACGAGCGCATGCGCGGGCGAAAGATCGCGGTGCGCCCATCCTGCCCCGTGCACGAAGGCCAGCACCTCGAGCATGCGGCGCCAGATCCAGACAGCGTGGCGCGCGTCGATGCCTTGCGGATTGGCCTGCTGCACGTCCTGCAGGCTGCCCCAGAAACCGGTCGGATGCCGCAGCACCAGCGCCTGGCGCTGGCCATCGGCCAGGCCTTCGGCGATGCCCGTGCCCAGCGGCTGCGGCAGGCGGCGCGTGAAGTAGGCGGCGCCCGGAACGGCAAGGTCCTGCAAAGCCTGTAACACTGCGCCTTCGCGCAGCAGCACATCGTTGTCGGCCGTTTCTCGCGCCAGCTTCAGCGTGACGCGCTCTGGCACCGCGCCGAGCCGTTCGGCGAACAGCACGTCGCTGTGTTCGCCGAACCCCAGCGGCGCCAGCACGCGGTAGCGCGCGCCGCGCCATTGCACGATGCGCCCGCCCGCGATGTCTGCATTGGCACGCCGCAAGGCTGCGCGGAAGCTCTCGCGCTCCACGGTTTCCTCGCCGCGCGTGACGGTGGCGCCGCAATAGCTGCAGTTGACGGTGCGCCAGCGCGCGGCGCGCGGCAGGGGCGCGGAGCACTGGGGGCAGCTCAGTGCAAGCAGCGACAGCATGGCCGTTCGTGCCTGCTTATTCTTCGTGGGGTGCCGCAGGATCGGGCAGAGCCAGCACGCGGTCGATGCGGCGGCCTTCGAGCGCGACGATCTCGAAGATCCATCCCGCGCACTCGATGCGCTCGCTCACCGCAGGCAGGCGGCCCGACACCGACATCAGCAAGCCAGCCACCGTGTTGTAGCGGCCGCGGTCCTCTTCGGGCAATTCGCGGATGCCCAGGCGCGCGCGCAACTCCGACACGGGCATCAGGCCATCGAGCTCCCACACGCCATCGGGCCGTTCGCGCGCCCAGGCGTCGGTCTGCATGCCGGGCTGCAGTTCGCCGGTGATGGCCTCGAGCAGGTCGCGCGGGGTCATGAGGCCCTGCACCACGCCGTATTCGTCGACCACGAACACCAGCCGACCGGCGCGGGCGCGGAACTGCTCGAGCAGTTCCATGCCGGTGAGCGTTTCGGGCACGAACACGGCGGGCGTGGCCTCCTGTCCGAGCACGCCCTTGTGGGCGGAGCCCAGGCGCAGCAGGTGCGCCACGCTGATCACGCCGACCACATCGTCGAGCGAGTTGCGGCAGACCGGATACCACGAGTGCACGAGGTTCAGCGCCGCCGCATCCGCCACCTTCTGCAGGGCCTGCGACACGGTGTTGGAAGCGTCGAGCCACTCGATGTCGGCGCGCGGGATCATCAGCGACGAGAGGCGCCTGTCATCGAGGTGAAACACGTTGCGCACCATCTGGTGCTCGTGCTGCTCGATCACGCCGGCGTCCACGCCTTCTTCGAGGCTGGCCGAAATCTCTTCTTCGGTCACCGAGCGCGCTGCATTGGCATCGATGCGCAGCACCTTGAGCATGGTGGCCGTGGCGCCGGCCAGCAGCCACACGAAGGGCTTGGCGCCCTTGGCGAGGCCGCGCATCGGGCGCGACACCCAGCGCGCCACCGGCTCGGGATACAGCTGGCCGATGCGCTTGGGCACCAGTTCGCCGAAGATGATGGTGAAGAAGGTGATGCAGGTCACCACCACCGCGGTGGAGACGATGCTGGCGGTGCCCGCGCCCATGCCCAGCTCTTCCATCCAGACGGCGAGCGGCGCGGCGAAGGCCGCTTCGCCCACGATGCCGCTGAGCATGCCTATCGAAGTGATGCCGATCTGCACCGTCGAGAGGAATTGCGTGGGCGATTCCATCAGCTTGAGCGCGGCGGCGGCGCCGGTGTCCCCCGTTTCGGCCAAGGCTGCGAGGCGTGCGCGCCGGCTGGTTGAAAGGGCCATTTCGGACATTGCGAACACCGCATTGAGGGTGGTCAGCAAGGCCAGCAGGAGGACATCCATGAACAGGGGGAGAGAATGAGGGAATGTCACTTTACTGTATCGGCGACGTGCAGGGCTGCGACCCTGCCCTCGGGCGGCTGCTCGGCGAGATCGATTTCTCCCCCAGCCGCGACACCCTCGTGCTGCTCGGCGACCTGGTCAACCGGGGGCCCGACTCGGCCGCGGTGCTGCGCCGCGTGCAGGGCTATGGCGCCTCGGCGCGCAGCGTGCTCGGCAACCACGACCTGCACCTGCTGGGCGTGGCGCACGGCGCGCGCAAGGCCGGCCGCAAGGACACGCTGGCCGACCTCCTGGCCGCGCCCGACAGCGAGGCGATGCTCGACTGGGTGCGCAATCAGCACATGGCGCTGCACATGCAGATCGGCGGCGGCGACCTGCTGATGGTCCATGCCGGCGTGCTGCCGCAGTGGTCGGTGGGCGACACGCTCGCGCTGGCCTCGGAAGTCGAATCGGTGCTGCGCGGCCCGGCGCTCGGTGACTTCCTGCTCACCATGTACGGCGACGAGCCGGCACAGTGGAGCGACACGCTCACCGGCAGCGCGCGCCTGCGCGTGATCGTCAATGCCCTGACGCGCCTTCGCTACTGCACGCCCGAGGGCGAGATGGACTTCGAGACCAAGGACGGCGCGATTCCCGGCCCCGAAGGCTTCCTGCCGTGGTTCGACGTGCCGGGCCGCAAGACCGCAGCGGCCACCGTCGCCTTCGGCCACTGGTCCACGCTCGGCTGGCTCTCGCGGCCCGACCTGCTCTCGACCGACACGGGCTGCGTCTGGGGCGGCTGCCTGAGCGCGGTGCGCATCGGCGCGACGCTGAGCGAGCGCGAGCTGATCCAGGTGAAGTGCGAGCAGGCGCAGAAGCCCGGCAAGCAGGCCTGACGAACGCCCGTTCCGTTCGGTTGTTCAGAACCCGTGCGTCATCAGCGCGTACACCGTCTGCACACCGGTCACGTAGTTGCCCATGCGCAGGTTCTCGTTCGCGGCGTGCTGGTTGTTGTCGGCGTTCACCAGCGGAATGATCGCAAAGGGCACCTGCAGCACGCGCACGATTTCCGCCGTCGGCACGGTGCCTCCCATCATGCGGATGCGCACCGGCTCGGGCTTGGCGCCGAAGGTGTCGGTCAGCGCCTTGTAGGCCCACTGCCCGATCGGTGAGTTGATCGGCGAGCCCGCCGCGTCGGCGCCCTCGCTGCGGTAGGTGAAGCTCGCGATCTTGTCGTAGCGGGCGCGCTCCTCGTCCGTCGGCGCGCCCTTCACGAGGTGGTAGCCCTGCTTGACGATGTGCGCCTCAATCAGCTTGCCGAGATACGGCGCGTCGGAATCGGGGGTGGTGCGCAGGTCCATCTCGGCTTCAGCCTTGTCGGGAACGATGTTCGCCACCTTGTCGCCCACGGCCGCCGAGGCCATGCCGCGCACGTTCAGCGAGGGGTATTGCATCGCCTCCTGGTAGTTGGCGCCGACCTTGTCGGTGCGCGCGATGCCCAGGCGGCGCTTGAGCGCCACCTCGTCGTCGGGCACGGCGGCCATGATCTTGCGGTCGGCCTCGCCGATCTTCACGCGGTCGTAGTAGCCGGGAACGGTCACCCGCCCCGTGTCGTCCTTCATCGAGGCCAGCAGGCTGGCCAGCCGCTGGGCCGGGTTGGGCGCGTAGTTGCCGTAGTGCCCGCTGTGCAGTGGCACCTTGGCGCCGTACACGGTCAGCCGGGCATCGGCCGCGCCGCGGTTGCCGAACACGAGTGTGGGCCGGTTGGTCGCGTGCATGGGGCCGTCGTGGATCACGATGGCATCGCTGCGCAAGAGTTCGCGGTGCGCCTGCATGACCTGGCTGATCGAGGGCGACCCCTTTTCTTCCTCGCTGTCCAGAATCACCTTGACGTTGACCGCCGGCTGGCCGCCTCCGGCCTTCAGCGCATCGATGGCCGCCAGCAGCATCATGATCGGCCCCTTGTCGTCCGCCGAGGCCCGGCCGAACACGCGCCATTCGGGGTCGAGCGGGCCGCTGAAGAGCGGTGCGGAATCGATCTCTTCCCACTCGCCCTTGTCCGTCTTGCGCTTGAGCACGGGCGTCCATGGGCTCTTTTGCGCCCACTGCGCGGGAATCACCGGCTGGCCATCGAGATGCATGTAGAAAAGCACGGTCTTTCGCGAGGGATCGCTCCCCGGGAACTCGGCGTAGAGCATCGGCTTGCCGTTGTTGGGCAGCTGCTGCGTCGTGAAGCCGCGCTTGCGGAAGGCCTGCTCCAGCCAGTCGACGTTCTTGCGGATGTCCTCCGGCACGGTGGCGTCGTTGGGCAGGGCCAGCAGCTCGAAGTACTCGCGGTAGGTGGCCTGTGCATGGCGCTCGGCGAGGGCCGGCGAGAGTTCGGCGGCCTGCGCGAGACCCTGGCCCAGGAAGAGGAGGGCCGCGGGCACCAGCGCCATCAGGCGGCGGGGAGGGGTTGTTGAAGTGGAGATGGGCATGGGTGGAAAGCGAAGAAAAAGCGGGTGTCCATCCAGCATAGAAAGCTGCGGGGCTTTCAACAATCGTTATTTTCTGGAACTACCTGACCTCCCCCGCTGCACCCTGGATGAAGGTCGCCCGCCCTCACTCCGCCCGCGGCAGCCGGAACTTGTCCAGCGCCATGCGCTGCCTGCCCTCTGCATCGAAGTTCTCCGGCGCGAGCCAGCGTTCGAACGCCGTGCGCAGCACGGGCCACTCGCCGTCGATGATCGAGAACCACGCCGCGTCGCGGCTGCGGCCCTTGTAGATGCTGTACTGCCGGAACACGCCCTCGGCCTGGAAGCCCAGGCGGGCCGCCGCGCGCTTGGACGGCTCGTTGAAGCTGTCGCACTTCCATTCGTAGCGCCGGTAACCCAGCACGTCGAAGGCGAGCTTCATCAGCAGGTACTGCGCTTCGGTGGACATGGACGTGTGTTTCAGCAGCGGCGAGAAATTGACGTGGCCCACCTCGATCACGCCGTTGGCGGCGTCGATGCGCATCAGCGAAAGCGTGCCGATGGCCCGGCCGCTCTGCCTGTCGATGACGGCGAAGTGCAGCGGGTCGGTGCTTTGCGCAAGGCGCTCGACATGGGCACGCATGGCATTCAGGTCGGCGGGCCGCTCGACGCCCAGGTAGGTCCAGTCGCGACCGTCGGGGGCCTGCGCGTAGGCGGCGTGCAGGTCGTCGGCGTGCTTCGCGGCGTTCACCGGCTCGAGCGTGCAGTAGCGGCCTTCGACGGGCTCGCGCGGCGGCAGCGGGCGGGCGCTCCATTCGGGCATGAGGGGGCCGAGGGATTGACCGTATTCGTTATGGCGAACTGGCATGAGGAAAGCTTTCGGAAAAAAGGCGACGGCATCGCCGGAGACCGATAAAGTACGCGGAACGTGGAACCCCAGGAAGCGCCACGACGATTGCTTTTCATGGTGCCACGCCTCTCCCCTTTCCCGTCATGACCGATGCACCAGGCCGCGTCGCCGCCTCCCTGCTCGAAGCCCCTCTCGCGAAAGACCGCGATGCGGGTTCGATGCAGCGCCAGCTGCACGACCGCCTCAAGCGCGCCATCCTCGACGGCAGCCTGGCGCCCGGCAGCCGGCTGCCCGGCTCGCGCGCGCTGGCCGAGGCGCTCGCGATCTCGCGCAACACCGTCACCGCCGCCTACGAGCACCTGGCCGCCGAGGGCTACGTGCAGCCCGACCGCCAGGGCACGCGGGTGACCGAGCTGTCGTCGCCGGCAACGACGACGACGGCCAAGCGCTCCCGCAGCAAGACCACGGACTCGCCGGCCACCGCGCGCCGTCTCACCGCCATCCAGCCGCGCACCGCCTTCACCGAGCCTGACGCTACCTTTCGGCCCGGCGTGCCCGCGCTGTCGCACTTTCCCGCGACCGCCTGGCGGCGCGCGCTCGACCGCGCCATCCGCACCGCGAGCCCGGCCACGCTCGGCTACGGCGATCCGCTGGGCGAACCCCGGCTTCGCGCGGCCATCGCCCGGCACCTGGCCATTGCGCGCGGCGTGCGGTGCGAGCCGCGACAGGTCGTCATCGCCGAGGGCGCGCAGGAAGCCATCTCGCTGTGCGTGCGGCTGCTCTCGAACCCCGGCGAAACCGGCTGGATCGAAGACCCGGGGTACCGCGGCGCGAAGTCGGCCATGCGCGCGGGCGACATGCACATGGTGCCGATCCGCGTCGATGCGGAAGGCCTCGACGCGAGCGCGGAAGACTGGCGCAAGCACCCGCCCCGCCTCATCTACACGACGCCCTCGCACCAGTACCCGGCCGGCGCGGTGCTGAGCATCGCGCGCCGGCTCGCGCTGATCGCAGAAGCCCGCCGGCACGGTGCCTGGATCATCGAAGACGACTACGACAGCGAGTTCCGCCACACCGGCGAACCCATTGGCGCGATGCAGGGGCTGGTGCCCGACGCGCCGGTGCTCTACATCGGCACCTTCAGCAAGACGATGTTCCCGTCGCTGCGGCTGGGTTTCCTGGTGCTGCCCGAAGCGCTGTTGACCAGCGTGCAGGCCCCGCTCGAGGAAATGCTGCGCGGCGGACACCGCCACGAGCAGCTGGCGATGGCCGACTTCATTGAGAGCGGCCAGTTCGGCCGGCACCTGGGCCGCATGCGGCGGCTGTATCGCGACCGGCAGCAGGCGCTGCGGCTGGCGCTGACCCGGCATCTGAAAGTGCCCCACGAGATCGATGGCGGCTACTGCGGGCTGCACCTCACCGTGCGCCTGCCGCCCCGCTTCGACGACCGCCAAATCGCCGCCGAGGCACTGCGCCACCACTTGGCGCCCGTGGCCCTGTCGAGCTTCGCGGTGCAGCCGCTGCCATCGGACAACGGGCTGGTTTTGGGCTACGGCAACACGTCGGCGGAGCTTTTCGAGCCGCTGGTCAAGCGCCTGTCCCAGCTGGCGCGCGCCGCGGAGCGCGGCGGCAGCGGTTCCTGAAACGCTCGCAGCGCCGGGTTACTGCGGGCGGCCGGCATCCCAGTTCAACAACCCCTGCTCCATCGCCTTGCGGACCGCCCGGGTCCGCGAGTTGACGTCCAGCTTGCGGTAGATGCTCTTGATCTGGGTGTCGATGGTGTTGGCCGACCGGCTGAGCGCCTCGGCGATCCGGCGGTTGGTCCAGCCCTGCGACACCATCTGCAGCACCTGCAATTCGCGCGGCGACAACGCCCCGCTCGATGCCGCCTGACCGGTGGACGGCGCGGCGCTGGTGCGGGGCTTCGTCGCGACGGCCGAAGGCGGCCGGGATTTCGCAGCCTCGGCGATCAGCGCCAGCATGTGGCGCGCGACACGCGAGGCGCCGGGCGCGTCGCTGCGCTCCATGGAGAACATCAGGACGGCCAGCTCGTCCTCGTCCGCCTTGTCGAAGAGATGACCGACGGCACCGGCGGCTGCGGCGGGATCGGCTTTTCCTGTGGACATCGGGCTACTCGCTCAAAGAAATCGGGGGCCTTCGGCCAGGTGGCCGTGTGAAGGCAAGCGTGCTGGCGCCGGTCCGGCCGGCTTGACCGTCCGTCTCAGTTATTGAGAGAATTCCTTCGGTTGTGTACTTTTTTTCACGTTTTCGTCCACTCGTTGGCGTGGCGGCCTTGCGGATTTCCCCTCTCCAATGAACCTTCGCGCCCTCCAGGGGGCTCCCCAGGCCCCGGTTCCCCCTGCGCAAGGCGGCGTGGCGCGCAGCCATTTCAGCGTGCATGGCGAACCTGCGCACCGGCAACTGCTGGCCTGGCGGGAGCGGGTGGGCCACGTGATCGACGTGCTGCCTTCGAAGGCCGACATCGAGAAGCCTTTCAGCGCGGAGATCGACCGCTACAAGGTCGATGGCCTTCTCTTCACCGACTGCCGCTCCGACGCGATGCTGCTCGAGCGCTCGCTGGCCCGCATCTCGACGGACAGCGTGCGCGACTACGTGTTCCACGTGTTCGCCGAGGGCGGCGTCGATGACGTCGCGCTGCGCGCCTCGTCGCCGCGGCACGGCGCTTCTTCCGCCCACGGCACCCACGCCACCACGAAGATCCTCGCGCTGGACATGAACCAGCCGGTGCGCATGCGGCGCGGCAGTTGCCGGGTGCTCACCTTCTTCGTGCCGGCCTCGCTGGTGCAAGAGACCTTGCCCGACCCGGAAGCCATCCACGGCCGCACGATCCAGGACGCGACCCCGCTCACGCGGCTGGCGCTCGAACACGTGGCAGAACTGAGCGCCAACATCTGCAGCATGACCACCGCCGCAGCCGACAGTGCCGTGCGCAACGCCGCGCATCTGGTCGTCGCCACCTTCGGCAAGCAGGCCGGGTTGAGCGGCAATGCGCGTTCGGCGGCGCGGGCCGCGCTGTTCGGCCGGGTGCGGCGCCACATCCAGGCCAACCTGCACCGCGCCGAGCTGACGCCCGAGAGCGTGCTCAATGCGCTGCACCTGCCGCGCCCGACCATCTACCGCATGTTCCAGCACGAAGGCGGCCTGGGCGCCTACATCCGCCACCTGCGGCTGCGCCAGGCGGCCGACGAGCTCGCCCGCTACCCGCACATGATGGTGACGGACGTGGCCTATGCGGTCGGCTTCAAGAGCGCATCGGACTTCACTCGCGCCTTTCGCCGCGCCTACGGCATGGCGCCGCAGGAATTTCGCGCGCAGTCGCAGACGTACCGGGCCGATCGCGCAGCCCCTTGGCAGGTGTCGCCTACCTAACCGGCAACGCCGAAGCCGGTGTCGAAGGTGGTCTTCACGTCGAGCGGCTGCTTGATGAGCCCCACCTGCCGGTAGAAATCCGCCGTGCCCTGCTGGTCGGCGATGACCTTCGCATCGATGGCCACCCACTTCTGCTGGCGGCGCTCGAACTGCAGCTTCGCCGCCTCGGGTGGGATGCCGATGATGCGAGCCAGCGCGGCCGAGTAGGCATCGACATTGCGGTACGACCAGAGCTGCGCCTTCACCACGCGCTGCAGGAAGTCCTGCAGCACCGGCCGCTTGGCCGCGATGGCTGAATCTGTCGCGGCAAGGTAGCTCAACCCCGGCAGCAGGCCGCGCCCGCTCACGAGCACGCGCGCGTGCTTGCTCACCTCGGCCAGCGCGGTGTAGGGCTCCCAGGTGGCCCAGGCATCGACCGAGCCTTGCGTGAGCGCCAGCTTGGCATCGGCCGGCGCGAGGAAGCGGATGTTCACGTCTTCCGGCTTCAGGCCCGCCGCGGTGATCGCCTTGAGCGTCACGTAGTGGCCGATGGAGCCGCGGTTGGTGGCGATGCTCTTGCCCTTGAGGTCGGCTGCGGTCTTGAGCGTGGAATCGGGCCGCACCAGCACTGCCGTGCCGTAGGAATCGGACCGGTTCGCGCCGATGGCCTTGACGCGCGTGCCGGCGGCCAACGCGAAGATCAGCGGCGCATCGCCGATGGGCCCCGAATCGACCGCCGCCGCGTTCAGCGCTTCGGCCAGCGGGGCGGCGGCGGGGAATTCGGACCACTGGATGTCGTAGCTCAATCCTTCGAGCCCGTTGGCTGCTTCGAGCAGCGCACGCAGCCCGCCCTTCTGGTCTCCGGCCTTGAGCACCGGGCGGCCCTGTGCGCGGGCTGGCAGCGAGAAGGCCGGCAAGGCCGCGGCCGTGGCGGCGGCGAGGCCTTGGGTGAGCAGCTTGCGGCGAGAGGGGTCGAGGTGCGAGGTCATGGGTTCTCCGTGTTCGGTCGAGGTCAAGAAAAAAATCAGTGAATGAAGCCGCCCTTGACGAAGCGCACCGGCTCCGCGTCCATGCGGGAGATGAGTGCGCCGAGGCCATCGGCGGGCAGCACGGTGTTCTTCGCCGAGGCGGCAGGCGCGCGTTCGCTGCGGCACAGCAGGTCGTCGTCGGACCAGCCCGCCTTGCCGGGCTCGCCGCGCGCGCGCAGCCAGCCGTCGCGGTCGGCGATGAGTTGCGTGCCGGCGAGGCGGTCGGTGCCAGCGATCAGGGCCAGCGCTTCCCAGGCGGCGGATGAGTCGGCCACGCAGTCGGCGGCGGGCGGGGCGGTCGTGGTGGGAGGTACCAGCAGCACGGTGACGAGGCGCGGGTCTTCCGTGGGTGTGGCGTTGCCCGCCACGATGCGCACGCGCTGCCCGCGCCAGCTCGCGAGCAGCCGCGGCGGCTGTGCACCGCAGCGCACCGCCATGTCGGGCAGGGCGATGGGCTGCGGCCAGTTGCCGAGCGCGCGCAGGCTCTGGCCCGCGCCCTGCGCCTTCATGTAGTCGATCAGCGCCCAGGCATCGGCCTCGTCGAGTTGCCCGCCGAAGCCGGGCATCGTGGGCTTGTTTTGCTGCGCATCGCGCGTGCCGTGCAGGATGCGCCAGAGCAGGTCGCCATCCGCGCGCCGCCACAGCAGCGGGCCGCTGAGGTTCGGCGGCCAGACCGCGAGCGAAGCGGCGAGCGGCCCTTCGCCCTTGCCGTCCGCACCATGGCAGGCGACGCAGTTCTGCGCGTAGAGCACGCGGCCCTTGGCGATGGAGGCGGCCGTGAAGCCGGTCGGCGACGACTGGAAGCTTGTCGGCGTCGCCGGCACCAGCACCACATGGGCCTCGGGCCATGGCGCTGCGATCAGCAGCATCGGCACCAGTGCGAGTGCGTAGAAGCGCCGACGCCGCCAGAGCAGTGCGACAAGCAATGCAAGGACCGCCAGGGCCACGCACACCAGCGTCCATGCGAGATTGCGTGCCTGCCCCAGGTCGATCAGCAGGTTCTCTCCCGACAACCGGCGCGCCCACGGCCACGCCGGCTGGCCATGCACCTGCGCCGCGAGCCCGAGCGCATCGAGCACCCGCAGCAGTTGCAGTTGCGCGCCCTGGAGCAGGCCGATCAGCAAGTTGAGCCAATCGGCCTCGGGCGTGCTGTTCATCTCACCAGGTGGCGTCGAGCCCCAGGTGTCGCAGGGCTTCGTGACGGAGTTCTGCCAGCCGCGCATGCCCGCGATGACGTGGATACGGAAGATCGACCACGATCTCCGCCGCGATGCGCGCCGGCCGGTCGCTCAGCACGATCACTCGGTTGGCCAGGAACAGCGCCTCTTCCACGTCGTGCGTCACCAGCAGTGCCGAGAAGCCCGCGCGCTGCCACAGGTTGACCAGCTCGCTCTGCATCGCGATTCGCGTGAGCGAGTCGAGCTTGCCGAGCGGTTCGTCGAGCACCAGCAGTTGCGGATCGTTGACCAGTGCACGCGCCAAAGCCACGCGCTGCGCCATGCCGCCCGAGAGCTGGTGCGGAAAAGCCTTGGCGAAATCAGTGAGGCCCACGAGCTTGAGCGCCTCGTCGACCCGCCCGCGCTGCGCCTTGAGCACGCCGCGCGCCTGCAGGCCGAGCGCCACGTTGTCCCAGACGCTGCGCCACGGGTAGAGCGTCGGGTCCTGGAAGACGACGATGCGCGACGGGTCGGGCCGGGTGATCGGCGCGTCGTCCTGCGTGATGCGGCCGGCGGTGGCTGGCTCCAGGCCCGCGACCAGCCGCAGCAGCGTCGACTTGCCGCAGCCGCTCGGTCCGAGCAGCGCGACGAATTCGCCGGGCTTCACCGTGAGGTCGATGTCGTCGAGCACCTGCAACGGCCCCGCCGGCACATCGAACCAGTGGCTCACGCCGCGGATTTCGATGTGCGCGCCGGCCTGGCGCACGTTTGCGTCGGCAATGGCTACCACTTCACGGTCCCCTTCTGCCACGAGAGCACGCGGTCACGCACCTTGAATAGCAGCGTGATGAGGCCCGAGCACAGCACGGCCATCACGATGAGCGCGGCGTACATGTTCGAGTACGAGGCCCAGCCCTGCGCCCACGACAGGTAGAAGCCAAGGCCGGCCTTCACGCCCATCATCTCGGCGGTCACCAGCACCGAGAACGCAGCGCCCAGGCCCATGAAGAGGCCGACGAACACCTGCGGCAGCGCAGCGGGAATCGCCACGCGCAGCACGAGAAAGCGCTCGCTCGCGCCCATGGTGCGCGCCACGTCGTAGTAGTTGCGGTTGACGCCGGCCACGCCCGACCAGGTGAGCACCGCCACCGGAAAGCCCGTGGCGAGCGCGATCAGGAACACCGCGGCCGCATAGCTCGACGGAAAGAAGAAGAACGCGAGCGGCAGCAGCGCCGACGCCGGCACCGGCCCGACGAAGCGCAGCACCGGATGCACCCAGTAGCCCGCGATGCGCGACCAGCCGATGGTCACGCCCGTGAGAAAGCCCGCGAGCGCGCCCAGCACGAAACCGTGGGCGAGTAGGCGCGCCGAATGCAGCAGGCTTTCGCCGAGGCGCCGCCAGTCGTCGATGTAAGTCTCGACCAGGCTCTGCGGCGGCGCGAAGAACGGCGTGGGGAGCAACGCGAGCTTGGCGGTGGCGATTTCCCAGATCGCGAACAGCACCGGCAGCGCGACGAGCCACGGGCCCGCGGGCCGCAGCACGCGCGCCACGCGACCGGCGCGCGACCCGAGCAACGCGACGGCCAGCAGCAGTGCACCCACGGCAATAGCGGCGATGCCGAACTCGTTCGTGTACGCCCAGTCGCTGAAGCCCACGGCCTTGTTGGGCCAATAGACGGTGAGCAGGCCCAGGGCCAGCCATGCCGCCGTCGCGAGCACGCCGGTCAGCCAGAAGCCCTCGGTGGCGCGCACGGGAAAGGAGGCCGGCGCAGCTTGTTCAGTGCCGGCGCGGCGCCAGTTCCCCGCCGCGGGTGGCGCCTCCAGCACCTGGTCGATGACCGCGCTCATGCCAGCGGATCGAAGGACACGTGCTCCGCGAAGCGCACCGGGTCGGTCGTCTTCTTGAGCACGCCGACGCCGCGGAAATCGCGCGCGTAGAACTCCACCTCGTCGCGCAGGTTCTTGCCCAGCGGATGGTGGTTGTGCGTGAGCGTGCCCAGCAGCGCGCGCAGGTCTTCGATCGGCACCTTGGGCGAATACTTGGCGAAGAGCTTGGCCGATTCGTTCGGGTTCTCGGCCACGTAGTCCGACGCCTGCGCGATGGAGCGCACCAGCGCCGCCACGGTCGGCTTGTCCTTGCGCACCAGCTCGCCGCGCGCGCCGACGATGCAGCAGACCTTGTCCTTGTATTCCCCCGAGAGATTGCTCGCCACTTCGACGAACGCGCCCTTGTTGCGCTTCTCGATCAAATAGACGTTCGGGTCGCCATCGGCAATGGCGTGGATCTCGCCCTTCTGCACCGCGATGTCGAGCAGGTCGGCCGGGTACTGGCGCCAGGTGACGTCGCGGTCGGCGTCGATGCCGTTCTTCGCGAGCAGGATCGAGAAGAAGTTCTTGCCCGGGCTCGCGATGTCCGACACGCCGATGATCTTGCCCTTCAGGCTCGCGAGGTTGGTCACGCCCGCGGCCTTGGCGCCCACCAGGCGCACGCAGCCACCGTGCGAGCTGCCGACGATCTTCACGTCGAAGCCCGACTCCAGCGGCTTGAGCCAGCGGTGGATCATGCCCACCGCCGCATCGGCCTTCGCGGTGGCGAGCGATTCGAGCAACTGGTCGGTGGAGCCGGTGTAGTTGATCAACTCGACCTGCAGCCCGTTGCGCTCGAAGTAGCCGCGCTCCTGCGCCACCACCACCGGCGAGAGGCAGAACGCGGCGGCGTTCCATGCGAAAGTGAGCTTGCGCGCCTGCTGCGAGAACGCCTGCGAGGCGATCAGGCCGCCCGAGGCGACCACGGCGGCAGCGCCGCCTGCTCGCAATACGCTGCGGCGTGAAAGGGATGCGGTCATTCGAAACTCCGGTAGTTTTTCTTCAATCAGTCCAGCAGCTCGGGTTCCGCTTCCACGAGGCCTTCATAGAGGCTGTAGAAGGAATGGATGGCCCCCTCCGGGCCGCCGATCTGGCTGTGCGTGTGGCGCGCGGTGTCCTCGTCGATGGGCTGCGGCTTGCCGGCCGCTTCGGCGAGGAGTTGGGTGTGGCAGGCGTTGTCCAGCGCGATGTACCACCACGCGGCCGCCTCCACCGTCGGACCCGCGGTCAGGATGCCGTGGTTCTTGAGGATCGCGCCCTTCCTGTCGCCCAGCGCCTGTGCGATGCGGTCGCCCTCGCTGGTGTCGACCACCATGCCGGTGAAGTCGTCGAAGAGGGCCACGTCGTCGTGGAACACGCAGCTGTCCTGCGTGATCGTGTCGAGCTTGCGGCCCAGCGTGGACCAGGCCTTGCCGTAGGTCGAGTGCGTGTGGGCGGCGGCCACGATCTTCGGGTTGTGCTCATGGATCGCCGCGTGGATCGCGAAGGCCGCCTTGTTGAGCGGCTTGTCGCCGATCACCGTCTCTCCCTTCGCATTGACGAGCAGCAGGTCGGACACCTTGATGCGCGAGAAGTGGATGCCCAGCGGGTTGACCCAGAAGTGGTCGGTGAGCTCGGGATCGCGCGCGGTGATGTGACCGGCCAGCCCTTGTGCGAAGCCGAAGCGCGCGAACAGGCGGAAGGCGCCCGCGAGGCGCTCTTGCCGGTGGCGGCGCTCGGCCTGCACGCTGGTGCGCGGCGGGACCGGGTCGAACCAGTACTTCTGCTGCGGGTTCGGGTTGAGCTTGAGCGGCTGGGGGGCGCTGCGGTCGATGGAGAGAACGGCACTCATGGGGGATTCCTCGTATTCGGTTTTGCTCCTTCCCCCTCTGGGGGAAGGTTGGGATGGGGGCAAGCGGCGCTTGAAACGCTGCGGCGTCTTGAATGCCGCTTGCCCCCACCCCTGCCCTCCCCCAAAGGGGGAGGGAGAAAGTCAGGTCAGGCCGCTTTGCGAACGAAAGCCGCGCGTTGTGCGACCAGCTCACGCGTGCGCGGAATCAGCTCGCGCCCGTAGTCGGTCGCGTCTTCCAGCGGATCGAAGCCACGGATCAGGAAGGTCGTCACGCCCAGGTCGTAGTAGTCGAGCAGCGCATCGGCCACCTGCTCGGGCGTGCCGACCAGCGCGGTGCTGTTGGAGCGGCCACCGATTTCCTGCGCGACGGCCGTCCAGAGGCGCTTGTCCACGCGCGGGCCCTTGTCGGCCGCGGCCAGCAGGCGCTTGGCACCCTCGCTCTGCTGCGGGCCGCCACGGTTGTAGCCCTGCACCACGCGCAGGCGCTTCGTCTCGGCCAGGATGTTCTCGGCGCGCGCCCAGGCAGCCTCCTCGGTCTCCGCGAGGATCGGGCGGAACGACACCGAGAAGCGCACGCTGCGCCCGTGCTTCGCCGCCTCGGCGCGCACACGCGTCGTGAGCTCGCGCGCCTGGTCGAGCGATTCGCCCCACAGCGCGTAAACGTCGGCGTACTTGCCAGCGACCGGAATCGCCGCCTCCGACGCGCCGCCGAAGTACACCGGCACGTGCGGCTTGCCGTTGCGCGTCTGCAGCGGCTTGACTTCGGAGAAGGCATTCACGGCACGGTAATGCGCGCCCTCGTGGTCGAAGGGCTTGTCGGCGGTCCACACCTTGTGCAGCACGTCCAGGTATTCGTCGGTGCGGGCGTAGCGCTGGTCGTGATCGAGCCAGTCGCCGTCGCGGCGCTGCTCTTCGTCGGAGCCGCCCGAGATGTAGTGCACGCCGAGCCGGCCGCCGCTGAACTGGTCGAGCGAGGCGAACTGCCGCGCCGCGAGCGTGGGCGCGACGAAGCCCGGGCGGTGCGCGAGCATGAAGTGGATGCGCTCGGTGACCGAGGCGGCATATGCCACGGTGAGCGTGGCGTCGGGGCCGGTCGAATGGTGCGGCACCAGCACGCGGTCGAAGCCGGCGTTCTCGTGCGCCTCTGCGAAGGCGCGCACATAGTCGCGGTCGATGGCCGGGCCCTTGGCGGCATGGATCTCCGAGACCTTCTGGCCCTGGATCATGCCGATGAATTCAACGTCGTTCTGGCTCATGGGAGTCCTTTGTTTGTTGTCGAGGTTTGGGGGTAATCAGGCGGCCGGCAGGCGCAGCACGCTCTCGAAGCTGCGGTCCCACAGGGGCTTCACATCGGCGGGGCCGTCGAGCACGCCGATCTTCAGGAAGGTGTCGGCCACGTCCTGGTGGCTGCGCACCACCGCGTCGCTGACGGGGCCGAGGCTGTAGTCGCCGCTGCGGCGGTTGAAGAGTTCGACCAGGTCGCCGACCGGCACCCGCGTCTCGGCCGACTGCGCGCGCGCATAAGCCAGGAAGTTGCCGTTGATCCATGCGAACGAGCGCTGCAGGCGCTGCAGCAAATCGCTCAATGCCGCACGACGCAGCGTGTCATCGAGCGCGCGCGGGTTGGCGTAGATCGGGAAGTTGCCCGAGAGGTAGCCCACGCCGGTCTTGATGACCCGCGCGCCGTACTGGGTGCGCGCGATCTGGCCGTTGTAGCCGTAGATGGCCCAGGCATCGAGATCGCCACGCGCGAAGGCCGAGAGACCGTCGGAGGGCGTGAGGCTGATCGCCTGGATGTCGCTGAACGACAGCCCCGCTTCGGCCAGCTGCTTGGCCAGGTAGTAGTGCGAGGTGGTGGCGCGCACGTAGCCCACGCGCTTGCCCTTGAAATCGGCGATGGTGCGGATCGATGCATCCTTGCGCGCGAGCGTGGCCTGGTTGTTCAGGTCTTCGTGCGTCACGGCGACGAGTCGCACGCTGGATTTCTGGCGCGCCGCGAACACCGGCGGAATCTCGCTGCCCGAACCGAGGTCGAGCGCATCGCCGTTGATGGCCTCGATGTGCAGCACGCCGTTGTTGAGTTCGCGCCAATCGATCCTGTACGGCGTGTTGGCCTGGCCGGACGCCTGCAGCAGCGGACGCCACAGGCCTTTGTAGGTGCCGACGCGCAAGGTCACGCCCGAGAGGTCGCGCGACGGCGTTGCCGCCTGGGCCGCATGCGCCCCAAAGCCGGCGGCGGCTGCTGCGCCCCATGCGGCGGCGGCCTGCAGCAAGCTGCGGCGATCGAAGGGGAAATCGGGTTTCATGCGTTGTGGTCTTTCGTCTTCCATGCCCACGGGAGCCATGGGAGAGAAGCGAGACCGTACCGAGGCGCCCCGCAAAAGCGAACGCAGAAAAACGAGTTTGCATATGCGGGATGCGTCGTTTTCGAGCCGCCGATGGGCCGGTACCGTGCGAGAACCATGAGTGCACTCCCCTTGCGCCGCCCGTCGGCCACGCCTGAAGAAGAAACCCCTTCCGCCGCCGTCGATGCCGCGCTGCTGGCCCGGCTGTCGGCCCAGTTCGCAGCCACCGCGGCGGACTACGACCGCAGCGGCGCCTTTCCCCAACAGAACTTCGAGGCACTGCAGGCGAACGGTCTGATCGGCCTCGTCGCACCCGCGGTGCACGGCGGCGGCAGCGCCACGCTGGCGACGGCACGGCGCGTGATCGCGGCCGTGGCGCACGGCGAGCCGGCCACCGCGCTGATCCTCGCGATGACCTACCTGCAGCACCACGCGCTCACGCGCGGCGACAACCGCTGGCCGCTGCAGCTGCGCGAACGCGTGGCGCGCGATGCGGTGGAGCGCGGCGCGCTCATCAACGCGCTGCGCGTGGAGCCGGCACTCGGCTCGCCCTCGCGCGGCGGCCTGCCTTCGACCGTCGCACGGCGCGACGGCAGCGGCTGGGCCGTCGACGGCCACAAGCTCTACACCACAGGCATCGAAGGCCTGACATGGCTCGCCGTGTGGGCGCGCACCGACGAAGCGACGCCGCGCACCGGCGTGTTCCTGGTGCCGCGCCACGCCCCTGGCGTGCGCGTGATCGCCAGCTGGGACCACCTGGGCCTGCGCGCCTCGGGCAGCCATGAAGTGATCTTCGAGAACGTGACGATCGGCCTCGACCACGCGGTCGACCTGCGCGCACCGGCCGACTGGGCGCCCGACGCCGGCAGCCAGACCGACATCGACGCGCACGCCACCCAGCAAGCCTGGATGGTCGTGCTGCTCGGCAGCCTCTACGACGCGGTCGCGCAGGCCGCACGCGACTGGCTCGTGGGATTTTTGAACCAGCGCGCGCCCGGCAGCCTGGGCGCGCCGCTCGCCAGCCTGCCGCGCGTGCAGGAACACGTCGGCGAGATCGAGGCGCTGCTGCGCACCAACCGCGTGCTGCTCGACGATGCGACCACGGCCGTCGACAACGGCCACGCACAGCCGGCCACCGACAGCGGCCTGCTGAAGTACACGGTGACGAACAACGCGATCCGCGTGGTCGAACTCGCGCTGCAGCTGAGCGGCAACCACGGCCTCACGCGGCAGAACCCGCTGGAGCGCCACTACCGCGACGTGCTGTGCAGCCGCATCCACACGCCGCAGAACGACGCGATCCTGGTCAGCGCGGGCAAGCGCGCGCTGCTGCCGACCGGAGTTGCTGCATGACCGATCTGCTGTTTTCCAAAGCCTCGCGCCGCAGTTGGTTAAAGCAAGGCGTGGCGCTCTCGCTGGCTGCAACCGGCACGCTGCGCGCGTGGGCACTGCCGCAGGCCACGCTGATCCTCGGCGACCAGGCCGGCGGCCTGCGCTCGCTGTTCGAGGCGTCGAAGGCACTCGAGGGTGCACCGTTCGCCTACCGCTGGGCCAACTTCCAGGGTGCCGCGCCGCTGTTCGAGGCGCAGCGCGGCGCAGCCGTCGATACCGCGATGGCCGGCGACCTGCCGGTGCTGGCCGCGGCTGTCGGCAAGACGCCGCTCAAGATCGTCGCGACGCGCGTCGGCAAGGCCGAGTCGCTGGGCATCGTGGTGCAGCCCGACTCAAAGCTGCGCAGCGTGAGCGACCTGCGCGGCAAGACGGTGATCGTCTCGTCGGCGCGCGGCAGCATCTCGCAATACCAGCTCTACGGCGCGCTCGAAGAAGCCGGCGTGCCGCGCAGCGAGGTGACGGTGAAGTTCGTGCTGCCGACCGACGCGGCGGCCGCCTTCGCCTCGAAGCAGATCGACGCATGGGCCATCTTCGATCCGTACTACGCGATCGCGCTGCAACAGGGCGGGCGCATCCTGCGCGACGGGCGCGGCATCAACACCGCGCTGGGCTTCATCACCGCGAGCGAGCATTCGCTGGCCGACCCGGCTCGGCGCGCGGCCATCGCTCAGTTCCTCGACCGGCTGGGCCGCGCGGGCGACTGGGCGCTGGCCAACCCCGAGGCCTATGCGCAGGCGTACAGCCAGCTCACACGGCTGCCGATCGAGTCGGCGCGCATCATCACTTCGCGCGCGTCTGTCGCGGGAAGGCCGGTGAGCGAGGCGGACATCGTCGCGCTGCAGGCCGTGGCCGACCGCTCGGCGCGCGACGGCATCCTGCCGGTGCGGGTGGACGTGCGCGCCATCACCGACACGCAGCTCTGGAAGCGCCCGGCGTGATCGCGCCGCTGCGCGACTTCGTCGGCGCTTTCGGCCGGCTGCTCGACAGCGCGCCCGATGAGCCCCGCATCCTCTCGGAAGGCGGCACACTGCTCCGCACGCTGGTCGCGCGCGACGACTGGCTGCCCGATGCCTTCGCGCGACCCGACCCGGCGCGCTACCAGCAGTTCTTGCTGCATGCCGACAGCACCGAGCGCTTCTCGGTCGTGAGCTTCGTCTGGGGACCGGGGCAGGCCACGCCGATCCACGACCACACGGTGTGGGGCCTCATCGGCATGCTGCGCGGCGCGGAATACAGCCAGGGCTATGCGTTCGACGGGGATGGCCGCGCGCAGCCGCAGGGCGATGCGGTGCGGCTCGATGCCGGCAACGTAGAGGCCGTGTCACCCACCATCGGCGACCTGCACCGCGTGCACAACGCGCATGCGGACCGCGTGTCAATCAGCATCCACGTCTACGGCGCCAACATCGGCGCGGTACGGCGGCATACTTACCCGGCCGAGGGCGGGCGCAAGCCGTTTGTCTCGGGCTACTCCAACACGCTGCTTCCCAACCTCTGGGACCGCTCCGAAGAACTCAGATCGACATTCGCATGACGACCGCTGCTTTTCCTCTCCTGCCCTTTGCCGCCGTGCGCGAACGACTGATTGCGCGCGACGAGACGGCGCTGCTCGACGTGCGCGAGGAAGATCCGTTTGCGCAGGAGCACCCACTGTGGGCCGCGAACCTGCCGCTCTCGAAGATCGAGATCGAGGCCTGGCGGCGCATTCCGCGACGGGACACGTTCATCGTGCTGTACGGCGCGTACGACGGCGTCGATCTCGCACCGCTTGCCGCGCGCACCTTCGCCGCGCTGGGTTACACGAACGTGCACCTGCTCGAAGGCGGACTCGAAGGCTGGCGTGCGGCGGGCGGCGAGCTTTTCCGCGATGTGAACGTGCCGAGCAAGTCGTTCGGCGAACTGGTCGAGCATGAACGGCACACGCCCTCGCTCTCGGCGCCCGAAGTGAAGGCGCTGGTCGAGGCCAAGGCCAACGTGGTGGTGCTCGATGCGCGGCGCTTCGACGAATACCAGACGATGAGCATTCCCTCGGCCACGAGCGTGCCCGGTGCGGAACTGGTGCTCCGTGTGCGCGAGCTCGCACCCGATCCGTCGACGCAGGTGATCGTCAATTGCGCGGGCCGCACGCGCAGCATCATCGGCACGCAGTCGCTGGTGAATGCGGGCATTCCGAACCTCGTGGCTGCCCTGCGGAACGGCACCATCGGCTGGAAGCTCGCGGGGCAGGTGCTGGACCATGGGGCGGATCGGCAGGCGCCGGCCGCGGTGTCCGATGCGCATCGCGCGCAGGCGCAGGCCGATGCGCGCCGCGTGGCCGATACGGCCGGCGTGCGCCGCATTGCGCTCGATACCTTGCAGACGCTGGAGGCGCCGCACCGCACCGTCTACCGCTTCGACGTGCGCACACCCGAGGAATATGCAGCGGGGCACTTGCCCGGCTTTGCGAACGCGCCCGGCGGACAGTTGGTGCAGGAGACCGATCACCAAGTGCCGGTGCGCGGTGCGCGCATCGTGCTGGTGGACGACGATGGCGTGCGCGCCTCGATGAGCGCGTCTTGGCTCGCGCAGATGGGGTGGGAGGTCTATGTGCCCGACACGGCGCCTTCAGCTTCTGCGTTCACGGAAACGGCCGCGCCATCGCCCGCCTATCCGCCGGTTGCGGCGGCCGTCGGGGAGATCGCGCCCAAGGCGCTGGCCGAGTTGCTCAAGCACCCCGGCACCGCCGTGCTCGACGTGACCACCAGCGCCAACTACGTGAAGCGCCACATCCCGGGCGCCTGGTACGTCATTCGCGCACAACTCGCTGGTGCCATCGATGCAGTCATCCCCGCATCGCAGCGCTATGTGCTGACCTGCGGCAGCAGCCTGCTCGCCCGCTATGCCGCAGCCGACCTGCGCGCGCTGCTCGATGCGCGTGGACAGCGCGATGTCGAAGTGCTGGTGCTGACCGGCGGCAACACGGCATGGTTTGCCGCGGGCCAGGAAGCGGAGACCGGCGAGACGCGCCTCGCGACAGCGCGCACCGATCGCTATCGCCGCCCCTACGAAGGCACCGATGCACCTGCGGAAGCGATGCAGGCTTACCTCGACTGGGAGTACGGCCTGGTCGCACAACTGGGGCGCGACGGCACGCATCATTTCAAGGTGATCTGAGAAAGCGTTTTGAAAGGATGACAACACGCCCGTGACACTGTTTCGCGGGCGTAAAGGCCGTCATCCGGGGGCTCCGCAGGGCGTTGGTTGTGCACACCCACAACAACTCGTCCGAAGGAGCTTTGCCATGAGATTTCCTGTTCTCGCGCTGTCGGCCGCTGCGCTCGCAGCCGCACTCACCGGTTGCGTGGTCGCACCGGCCCAACCCGTCTACTCGGCGCCCCCAGGCGTGGCCTATGTGGCACCGACGTACGTGTCGCCTGGCGTTGGTTTTGTATGGGCATACCACCCGCGCTATGGGTGGGGTTGGCACCATCCGCAATACGGATGGCACCGCGGCTGGAGGTGACCGCGAATGAACCGTGGCGGATGGCGCCGCGGTTCACTGATTGGATCAGCTCGGCTCGGCCGACTTGAACAGCGCCGCGACCTTGCGCTTGGACTTGATGTTGCTAGAGATGCCGCGCGCGGGCGCTGCCTTGGCGGCGGCTTCCCAGGCTGGCGTTGCGTCGGCCTGGCCCGGTTCGTAGGGCTTGTCGAAGAACGGATCGCGCGGTGCCGAAGGCGCACGGTGCGGGCGTCCGCCGCCGCGGCGTGCATCGGCACCGACGCTGCTGCTGCTGCGTTCGCGCGGCTGGTCGAGCACGTCGCGTGCATCGCCGGCTTCGCCTTCTTCGCGCCAGTGGCGGCGTCCGTCGTTGATGCGGCCGCGCGGGCGGTCTTCCTCGAACTCGACGGGTTCGAGTTCGATCTTCTTCTTGATCAGCTTCTCGATGTCGGCCACCAGGCGCGCATCGTTGCCGCCGCTGGCGAAGCTCACGGCCAGGCCCGAGGCGCCGGCGCGGCCGGTGCGGCCGATGCGGTGAACGTAGTCTTCGGCGTTGAACGGAATGTCGAAGTTGAAGACGGCGGGCACGTCCTTGATGTCGAGGCCGCGGGCCGCGACGTCGGTGCACACCAGCAGGTCGACTTCGCCGGCCTTGAACGAGGCGAGCGCCTTCAGGCGTTCGTCCTGGCTCTTGTCGCCGTGCAGTGCGGTGGTACGCAGACCGTCGCGCTCCAGCGAGCGTGCGAGGCGCGCGCAGCCGAGCTTGCTGTTGACGAACACGAAGGCCTGCGTGATGCCGCGCTGCTTGACGATCTGCTTGAGCGCGCGGCGCTTGTCGTCGTCGGAGACGCTGTAGAAATGCTGCTCGACGGTGGAGGCCGTTTCGTTCGGCCGCGCCACTTCGATGGTGACCGGGTTCTGCAGGTAGCTGCCGGCCAGCCGCTTGATTTCAGGCGAGAAGGTGGCAGAAAAAAGCAGCGTGGTGCGCTGCTTGGGCAGGTAGCTCAGGATGCGCTGCAGGTCGGGCAGGAAGCCGATGTCCAGCATGCGGTCGGCTTCGTCGAGCACCACGTACTCGACCTGGTTGAGCACCGCGTTCTTGGCTTCGATGTGATCGAGCAGACGGCCCGGCGTGGCCACCAGCACCTCGACGCCCTTCTTCAGTTCCAGCGTCTGCGGCTTCATGTCGATGCCGCCGAACACCACGGTGCTGCGCAGGTTGGTGTACTTGGCGTACAGCTTGACCTGTTGCGCGACCTGGTCGGCCAGTTCACGCGTGGGCAGCAGCACGAGCGCGCGCACCGGATGCCGCGCGGGCGAGGTGGAGGCGTTTTCGTGCTTGAGCATGCGCTGCAGCAAGGGGAGCGAGAACGCCGCCGTCTTGCCGGTGCCGGTCTGCGCGGCGCCCATCACATCCTGGCCCGAAAGCACGACCGGAATGGCCTGCTCCTGGATCGGTGTCATGGTCTCGTAGCCCATTTCGGCTACGGCGCGGGCCAGCGGTTCTGCCAGCGAAAGATTGGAGAAGGAGCTTGTCATTGAGCCCGCTATTGTCGCATTGCTGCAAAAAACGGCAGTGACGGCGCCGTGACAACGTCCGCGCCGCCCGTATTGCTATTTATTCGATAGCATTCAGGTCAACAAGCATGGGCCCTGTGGGCCCTGTGGGCCCATGAAGCTCAAAGATTGCGCGCGTTGAAGGTGTCGCACGACTTCATGTCGCCGCTTTGATAACCCGCGCCGAACCACTTCTGGCGCTGCGCGCTGGAGCCGTGGGTGAAGCTGTCGGGCACCACCGCGCGGCCCGCCGAACGCTGCAATGCGTCGTCGCCGATCTTCTGCGCGGCGTTCATGGCGGCTTCGATGTCGCCCGGGTCGAGCCACTTCTTCGACTCCTGCGAATGGTGGGCCCACACACCCGCGAAGCAGTCGGCCTGCAGCTCGACGCGCACGCTCACCGCGTTGTTCTGCGACTGGCTCAGCCGGCCGCGCATGCCGTCGACCTTGGCGGTGATGCCCAGCTCGTCCTGCACGTGATGGCCGACCTCGTGCGCAATGACGTAGGCCTGCGCGAACTCGCCCGGCGCGCCGAGCTGGTTCTTGAGCGTGTCGTAGAAGCCCAGGTCGATGTAGACCTTCTTGTCGCCCGGGCAGTAGAACGGCCCCATGGCCGATTGCCCGGTGCCGCAGGCCGTGGGCGTGGCGCCGCGGAACAGCACGAGCCGGGGTGCCTGGTAGCTGCCGCCGTTCTTCCGGAAGATGTCGGTCCACACCACTTCGGTGTTCTTGAGCACGGTCGAGACGAAGGCCGCTTCGCGGTCGCCCGAAGGCGGCTTGGGCGCGGGGCCCTGCGGCGCCTGCTGCACCTGGGCCGGACCGCCGCCGCTGAGCAGGCTCAGCACCGTGAGCGGATTGATGCCGAAGACCCAGCCCGCAATCAGCGCAACCGCGATGGTGCCGATACCGATGCCGCGGCCGCCGATGAAGCCGCCCCTGCCGCCGCCCCCACCACCTTCGCCACGGCGATCTTCAACGTTGTCGGATTGTTCGTTGCCTTCCCATCTCATCGCAGTCTCCTTCCCGGCGTGCACAACAACTGTTGCCGGACAGTGGCTGGATGGTACTTGGCCCCAGGCCGCCCGGGGTAACTGTGCGTCAGTGCCCCGCCCGCCGCCGCGTCAGGTTTTCGGCAGAGTGACGCCGCGCTGGCCCTGGTACTTGCCGCCGCGGTCCTTGTAGCTGGTCTCGCAGACTTCGTCGCTCTCGAAGAACAGCACCTGGGCGCAGCCTTCGCCCGCGTAGATCTTGGCGGGCAGGGGCGTGGTGTTGCTGAATTCCAGCGTCACGTAGCCTTCCCACTCGGGCTCGAACGGGGTCACGTTGACGATGATCCCGCAGCGCGCGTACGTGCTCTTGCCGAGGCAGATGGTCAGCACGTTGCGCGGGATGCGGAAGTACTCGACGGTGCGCGCCAGCGCGAAGCTGTTGGGCGGGATGATGCAGTAGTCGCCGTGCATGTCGACGAAGCTCTTCTCGTCGAAGTTCTTCGGGTCGACCACGGTGCTGTGGATGTTGGTGAAGACCTTGAATTCGGGCGCGCAACGGATGTCGTAGCCGTAGCTCGAGGTGCCGTAGCTGATGATCTTGTGGCCGCCGGCCTCGCGCACCTGACCGGGCTCGAAGGGCTCGATCATTCCTTCGCTTTCGGCCATGCGCCGAATCCATTTATCGCTCTTGATGCTCATATGCGCTCACTGCTGCTGCGGGGGAATCGGGGCCGAATTGTGGCACGGGCGCCCTGTGCGCCCTCCCCGGCGCAGTTCAGCCCGCCTGCGAGATCACCGTGCGCTCGACCAACCGGTCGTCTCCCAGCACGATCATCGCGAAGAGCATTTCCTCCAGCGTGTTCGCCAGCTTCGTCTTGCGCGCCAGCAGCGGCGTGGCCGAGGGGTTCAGCACCAGGAAGTCGGCCTCGCAGCCCGGCTGCAGGTTGCCGACCACGCCATCGAGCCCCAGCGAACGCGCCGCGCCGCCGGTGTGGTGCCACCACAGCCGCGAGGGCGGAATGCTCAGGCCGGTCTTGGTCTGGCCCTCGCGGCCCACGTAGTAGGCGGCCAGCATCGTGTGGAAGGGGCTGAAGCTGGTGCCGCCGCCCACGTCGCTCGCAAGGCCGTAAGGCGATTCGATGCGGTCGGCCGCGCCGAAATCGAAGAAGCCGCTGCCCAGGAACAGGTTGCTCGTCGGGCTCACGGCGGCGGCCGTCTTCGTCTCGCGCATCAGGCGGCGGTCTTCGTCGTCGATGTAGATGCAGTGCGCGTACACGGCGCGCTCGCGCATCAGGCCGAAGCCGGCGTACACGTCGAGGTAGGAGCGCGACTTCGGGTAGAGCTCCCGCGCCCACTGCACCTCGTCGCGGTTCTCGGCCACGTGCGACTGGATCCAGGTGTCGCCGTACTGCGCGGCCAGTTCGCCGGCGCCGCGCATCTGCGCATCGGTGCTGGTGGGGGCGAAGCGCGGCGTGATGGCGTAGCCCAGGCGGTCGACGTTGTGCCACTTGCGAATCAGCGACTCGGTGTCGATGAGGCTCTGCTCGGTTTCATCGCGCACGCCGTCGGGCGAGTTGCGGTCCTGCAGCACCTTGCCGGTGATCATGCGCAGCCGGCGGCGCTGCGCGCTCTCGAAGAAGGCATCGACCGAGGCGACATGCGAGGTCGCGAAGGTGAGCGAGGTGGTCACGCCGTTGCGCAGCAGTTCGTCGAAGAACACATCGGCCACTTCGCGTGAATGCGCGGGGTCGACGAATTTGCTCTCGGCGGGGAAGGTGTAGTTCTCGAGCCAGGGCAACAGGCCCGGCGACGGCGCGCCGATGATGTCGGTCTGCGGAAAGTGGATGTGCATGTCCACGAAGCCCGGCGCGAGGATGCGGCCCGGCAGGTGGGTCAGGTCGGCATCGGGATGGCGCGGCGACACGGCGGCGTGGCTGCCGGCATCGACGACGCGCTGGCGGCCGGCGTCGTCGGGGGCGACGACCAGGAGGCCGTCTTCATCGAAAACGGGCAGGCCGGCGTCGTCGAATCGCAGGAGGGAGGCGCGGTAAGCTTTTTTCATCGTGGCTGCGGAGGGTAATCCAGCCCCGCGCCGCCGCAATTTCCATGCGCATATGAGTGCTATATGCGGAATGCGTCCCCCGGGAAAACCCGGCGCGGCCGTTTTTCAGCGCGTCACGCGCCCTTGCACGCCCTCGGCGAGCCAGTTCATCTTGAGGATCTGCTCGTCGCTCAATTGCGCACCCTTGGCGATCACGACGTGGCCCTCGTTGTCGCGCACATCGCCCGCCGCCGCGCGAAACGGCTGCAGCTTACCGGCCGCGATGTCCTGCTGCCTCGCCAGCACTTCCTGCTGCACGGCCTGGGGCACCTTGGTGCCGAAGTCGCCGACGCGGATCATTCCTTCCTTCACGCCGCCCCAGAGATTGCCGCTTTTCCAGGTGCCGTCGAGCACCGCCTTCGCGCGCTGCGTGTAGTAGCCGCCCCATTGGTGCGTGACCGCGACGATCTGCGCATCGGGCGCGATCTTGCGCATGTCGGAGTGGTACGCGATGGCCATCTTGCCGCGCTCCTGCGCCGCGGCCATCACGGCGGTGGAGCCGGTGTGGAAGGCGACGACATCGGCGTTCTGGTTGAAGACCGCCATCGCCGCGTCGCGCTCCTTGGGCGGATCGAACCACGCGTTGAGCCACACGACGATGACCTTCGCATTCGGGTTCACCGAACGCATGCCGAGCGTGAACGCGTTGATGCCCTGCAGCACCTCGGGAATCGGAAAGCCCGCCACATAGCCCGCCACATTCGTCTTCGTCATGCGCCCGGCCGCGATGCCCGCGAGATAGCGGCCTTCGTAGTAACGCGCATTGGCGGTCGCGACGTTGGCCGCGGGCTTGTAGCCCGTGATCGACTCGAACTTCACATCGGGAAAATCGCGCGCCACCTTGAGCGTCGGCTCCATGTAGCCGAAGCTGGGCGTGAAGATGAGCTTGTTGCCCTGCTGCGCAAGATCGCGGATCACGCGTTCGGCATCGGCGCCTTCGGCCACGTTCTCGACGAAGGTGGTCTTCACCTTCGCCCCGAGCGCCGCATCGACGGCCTTGCGGCCCTCTTCATGCTGGCGCACCCAGCCGGCATCGGTGACCGGCGTGACATAGACAAAGCCGATCTTCAGCGGTTCTTTCGAAGCCTGCGGTTGCGAAAAAGCGGGAGATAAAAAACAGGCGGCTGCCCACGCCAGAACGGCGCGGCCCGCGAGGTTTTTGTACATGGTGGTCCTCTACATGGCCCCGGAAAAGCAAAAACCCGCAGCCGGCCGGGACGCCCAACTGCGGGATGCGGATTTTAGTGCGGGCGTTTTCAGGCCGTAGCTGCTGCCTCCGCGCTCGCGCCTTTCACACCATAGCGGGCCGCTGGCACCGAACTGGAGATCCGGCCCGACATGGCACGCCGCGCTGCATCAAAAGCATCCCACTCGTCCTGGCTCGGCAGCGACGGGATTGTGACCTTCTCGCCCTGGTCGAGACCCGCGAGCGCCGCATCGACCATGTCCGCCGCGCTCATGACGATCGCGCTCGGCAGGTGCTGCACGGGCAGGCCGGCGATGTCCCAGAACTCGGTCGCCGTGGCACCCGGCAGCACGGCCTGCACGCGCACACCCTTCTCACCCAGCTCGTGTTGCAGCGACTGGCTGAACGCGAGCACGAAGGCCTTGCTTCCGCCATACACGCCGTTGAGCGTTTCGGGCGAGACTGCCACGATGGACGCGATGTTCACCAGGGTTCCCACGCCCCGTGCCACGAAGCCCGGCACGGCTGCATAGGTGAGGCGTGTGAGCGCATTCACGTTGATCGCGATCATCTCTTCCATCTTCTCGATGTCCGAGGCGAGCAGCGGCGCGGTGGCGCCGACGCCGGCGTTGTTCACCAGCAGCGTGAGGTCGCGATTGGTGCGGATGGCGGCTTCGACGCGTGCGATGTCTTTCTTGTCCGTGAGGTCGGCGGCGATCGTCTCGATCTTGCGGCCGGTCTCGGTCATGAGCCTGGCGGCCAGCGCCTGCAGGCGATCGTTGTTCCGCGCGACCAGCACGAGGTCGAAGCCGCGGCGGGCCAGCCGGTCGGCGTAGATGGCGCCGATGCCCGAAGAAGCGCCGGTGATGAGGGCGGTGCCCTTGGATGCAGTCATTGGAGGTTCCTTTGGAAGCCGCGTGGTTGCGGCGTGAGGGGAAGTTTCCTCCGTCAGCGCAATGGCGTAAATGTCATATAAGCCTCCTTTTATGCCACCTCGGCGATCTGCCTCGCCACCCGGCGAACGGCCTGCGGCGGCTGGCCCAGCGTGCGCAGGAACGCGCGGCGCATGCGTTCGGGATCGCCGAAGCCCGTTTCATCGGCCACCACGTTGAGCGCCAGCGCGCCCGCATCGATCAGCGCCTTCGCCGCTTCCACGCGCAGGTGCTCGACGGCTTGCGCGGGCGACTGGCCGGTCTCCGACTTGAAGGCGCGGCTGAACTGGCGCGGGCTCAGGTGCGCCACCTCGGCAAGGTCTTCGACCGACAGCGGATCGCGCAGGTTGGCGCGCGCGTGCACCAGCGCCTGCTGGATGCGGTCGGACTTGGGCTCCAGTTCAAGCAGCGCCGAGTACTGCGATTGCCCGCCCGCCCTGCGGTGGTAGACGACAAGGTTCTTCGCGACCATGCGCGCAGCCTCCACGCCCAGGTCTTCTTCCACCAGCGCGAGCATGAGATCGATGCCCGCGGTCATGCCGGCCGATGTCCAGAGCGAACCATCGTTGATGAAGATGCGGTCCGGCTGCACCTTGGCCAGCGGATGGCGCTTCTGCAGTTCCTGCGCGAAGGCCCAGTGCGTGGTCACGCGCCGGCCTTCGAGCAGGCCCGCGTCCGCGAGACCGAAGGCGCCGGTGCAGATGCTGGCAATGCGGCGCGAGCTGCGTTCGCCCGCGCGCAGCATTTTGCAAAGCCCTTCGGAGGTCGGCTCGATGGTGAGCGCGCCGGTCATCACCAGCGTGTCGAACTTCGATGCGGTCAACCGCTTCGTCTCGACGCCGATGCCCGACGAACTGGGAATGACGCCGCCGATTTCCGACAGCAGCTCGACCTTGTAGACCGGCTGGCCCGCGTGCTTGTTGGCCAGCTCGAAGGCGGCGACGGCGGCCAGATCGAGGATCTGGAAGCCTGGAAAAACGACAACGGCGATGCGCTTCTGCATGATGTCCTGAAAAGAGGTAATTTCGACATTCCGGCCGGAAGGCTACGTGGCATCCTCCGACCGGTCAAACAGCCGTCCCACGCGGCACCACAAGAAAGAAGCTCTATGAAAGTCAATGGAATCGAACGTCCGCTCGATGTCGACGGCGACACGCCCGTGCTCTGGGTGCTGCGCGACGTGCTCGGCATGACGGGCACCAAGTTCGGCTGCGGCCTGGGCATGTGCGGGGCCTGCACGGTCCACATCGACGGCGTGGCCACGCGCTCGTGCATCACGCCCGTCGAATCGGTGGCCAACGCCAACGTGAGCACCATCGAATCGCTTGCGGGCACGCGCGTCGGGCGCGCATTGCAGAAAGCCTGGCTCGACCTGGACGTCGTGCAATGCGGCTACTGTCAATCGGGCCAGCTGATGTCGGCCACGGCCCTCTTGAGCAAGAACACCTCCCCCACCGACGAGGAGATCGACGGCGCCATGAGCGGCAACATCTGCCGATGCGGCACCTATGTGCGCATCCGGGCCGGCATCAAGGAAGCGGCCCGCGCCCTTTCCGGCAAGACAGCAGCAAAGGCGGCCTGACATGATCCTCGATCGATTGACAACCCCTGAAGCCGACACCGCGCTGTCGCGCCGCGGCTTTCTCTCGGTGGGTGCCGCGCTGGGCGGCGGCCTGCTCATCGGCGTCGGCTTCGGTGCCGCGCCCTCCCCGGCCGAGGCCGTCGGCCCCGCCACTGCGCCCTGGGCACCCAATGCCTTCGTGCGCATCGCCCCCGATGGCCAGGTGACCGTGGTCATGGGCTTCATCGAGATGGGCCAGGGCACGTACACGAGCATCCCGATGCTGATTGCCGAAGAGCTGGAGATAGACCTCGCCAGCGTGCGCCTCGAACATGCGCCGCCGAGCGACAAGCTCTACGGCAACCCGCTGCTGGGCTTCCAGGTGACGGGCGGCTCCACCACCATCCGCGGCGCCTACGAGCCGATGCGGCGCGCCGGCGCCACGGCCCGCACGGTGCTCGTGCAGGCGGCGGCGCAGCGCTGGCGTGTCGAGCCGGCCTCGTGCCGTGCCGTGCGCGGCGAAGTGGTCCACACCGCGAGCGGACGCCGCCTCAAGTACGGCGCACTGGTCGCCGATGCCGCCAAGCTCCCCGTGCCCGAGAAGGTCGAGCTCAAGCCGCAAGCCGACTTCAAGCTGATCGGCACATCGGCCAGGCGCCTCGACTCGCCCGCCAAGGTCAACGGCACCGCGATGTACGGCATCGACGCGCGCGTTCCCGGCATGAAGGTCGCCACGCTGAAGCAGTCGCCGGTGTTCGGCGGCCGCGTGCGCAGCGTCGATGACGCCGCGGCGCTCAAGGTGCGCGGCGTGCGCCAGGTCGTGCGGCTCGACGACTGCGTGGCCGTCGTCGCCGACCACATGGGTGCGGCGAAGAAGGGCCTGGCCGCCCTCGTTGTCGAATGGGACGACGGCGCCAATGCCAAGGTGAGCACGGAAAGCATCGTGCAGTCGATGGCCGCCGCTTCGCAGAAGCAGGGCGCGGTCGTGCGCAAGGAAGGCGACAACGCCAAGGCCATGGCCGGCGCGGCGCAGCGGCTGGAGGCCGTCTACGAAGTGCCCTTCCTGGTCCACGCGGCGATGGAGCCACTCAACTGCACCGTGCACGTTCGCAAGGACAGCTGCGAGGTGTGGGTCGGCACGCAGGTGCTCACCCGCGCACAGGCCGCGGCCGCGGCGGTCACCGGCCTGCCGGTGGAGAAGGTGACGGTGCACAACCACCTGCTCGGCGGCGGCTTCGGCCGGCGGCTGGAGGTCGACAGCATCACGCGCGCCGTGCAGATCGCGCAGAAGGTCGACGGCCCGGTCAAGGTGATCTGGACACGCGAAGAAGACACGCAGCACGACATGTACCGCCCGTACTTCTACGACCGCGTGAGCGCCGGCCTCGATGCACAGGGCAAGCCCGTCGCGTGGAGCCACCGCATCACCGGCTCCTCGATCCTCAAGCGCTGGCTGCCGCCGGCCTACAACAACAACTTCGATCCCGAGACCATCGACGGCGCCGAGAAGCCGCCCTACGCGCTGCCGAACATCCTGGTCGACTACGTGAACCACGAGCCGCCGGTGCCGACTGCGTTCTGGCGCGGCGTGGGGCCGACGCACAACGTGTTCGTGGTAGAGAGCTTCATCGACGAGCTCGCCACCGCCGCGAAGACCGACCCAGTCGCCTTCCGCACCGCGCTGCTCGCGCAGAACCCGCGTGCGCTGGCGGTGCTCAAGCTCGCTGCAGAGAAATCCGGCTGGGGCCAGCCGCTGCCCGCGGGCCAGGGGCGCGGCGTGTCGCTGCAGTTCGCCTTCGGCACCTTCATGGCGCTGGTGGTGGATGCGGAGGTCACCAAGTCGGGCGACGTGAACGTCAAGCGCGTGGTCTGCGCGCTCGACGCGGGCGTGATCGTCAACCCCGACACCGTGCAGGCGCAGGTGCAGAGCGGCGTGATCTTCGGCATCTCGGGCGCGCTCTGGGGCAAGGCAACGGTGAAGGACGGGCGCATCGAGCAATCGAACTTCCACGACGTGCGCGTGGTGCGGATGAACGAGACACCGCTCATCGAGACCCACATCGTCGCGAGCAAGGAAGCCCCCGGCGGCATGGGCGAGCCCGGCACCTCGGGGCTCGCGCCTGCGCTGACGAATGCCATCTTCGCGGCGACGGGCAAGCGGCTGCGCAAGCTGCCGATCGATCCCGAGCTACTCAAGACGACCTGACCCGCGCGGCGGCACCCATCCGACACCGCGATGGGTGCCGCCGCGAATCGGCAGGCGCGGGTTCGGCCGTGCCGCCACACAATCGGTTCGCCCCATGACGAACCCGCCCTCCTACGCCAGCAGCAGCGCTCACTGGCAGCGCAACCTCGCCGTCTGCATGTTCGGCTCCTTCACCACCATCGTGGCGATGACGCTGCTGCTCCCTTTCCTGCCGCTCTACGTCGAGCAACTGGGCGTGAAGGACCATGCGGCCATCGTGCAGTGGTCCGGCGTGGCCTATGGCGCCACTTTCTTCAGCGCCGCGCTGGTCGCACCGTTGTGGGGGCGCCTGGCCGACCGCTACGGCCGCAAGCCGATGCTGATCCGCGCGAGCCTGGGCATGGCGGTGGCGATGGCGCTCATCGGCATGGCCGGCAACGTGTGGCAACTGGTCGGCCTGCGTCTGCTCGCGGGCCTCCTGGGCGGCTACGCCTCGGGCTCGATGGTGCTGGTGGCCACCCAGACGCCGAAGGACCGCACCGGCTGGGCGCTCGGCACGATGTCCTCGGCCATCATGGCCGGCAACCTCGTGGGTCCGCTGGTCGGCGGCGCGCTGCCGCCGCTCATCGGCATCCGCGCGACCTTCTTCGCGGCGGGCGCGATGATCTTCGTGGCCTTTCTCGCCACCGCCTTCATGATCCGCGAGGAAAAAAAAGCGCCTTCGGCCTCGAAGCAGAGCAACGCTGCCGACACCGGCTGGGCCGCCATTCCCGACAAGCGCCCACTCATCGCAATGCTCTTCACCGGCATGCTGCTGATGCTGGCCAACATGTCGATCGAACCGATCATCACCGTCTACGTTGCCACGCTGGTCGAAGACCCGAACCGGGTGACGATGATGGCCGGCCTCGTGATGTCGGCGGCCGCGCTCGGCAGCATCCTCTCGGCCTCGCGCCTGGGCAAGCTGGCCGACCGCGTCGGGCACTGGAACGTGATCGTCGGGTGCCTGGCGGTGTCGGCGGTGCTGCTGGTTCCGCAGGCCTTCGTCACCTCGGGCTGGCAACTGGTGGTGCTGCGCTTCCTCATGGGGCTGTCGCTCGGCGGGCTCCTGCCCTGCATCGCGAGCGTGATCCGCCACAACGTGCCCGAGCGCGTGGCCGGCAACATGCTCGGCTACTCGACTTCTGCGCAGTACACGGGGCAGGTCGCGGGCCCGCTGCTCGGCGGCTTCGTGGGCGGGCACATCGGCATGCGGGCCGTGTTCCTCGGCACCTGCGTGCTCATGGCCGCAGGCGCCGGGTGGAACTGGCTGGCGAAGCGGCGGTAGCCCGGGCGTCGCCCACACCTTCTTAGCTCGTGCCTGGCTGCACGTGCCGCCGCACCGCCTCCAGCAACAGCGTGGCGAGCCGCCCGACCGGCGCTTCGGCGCTGGCCTGCGCGCGATAGAGCGACATCGACATCTGCGGCAGCGCCGGCAGGCCGACCGCCGCGCGGTCGATGACGCGCACATGCGAAGGCAGCCCGAAAGGCGTGCGCACCGTGAGGCCGAGGCCGGCCGAGCTCGCGGCCCACAAGGCCGCAAGGCTGGCGCTGGTGAACGCGTGGCGCCATGGCACGCCGGCGCGGTCGAGCGTCTTGGTGACGATCTCGCGCAGCGGGCACGGCGCATCGAGCAGCACCAGCGGCAGCGGCTCCTTCGACTTGTGCGCGCCGCGACCTCCGCCTTCGCGGCGCTCGCGCTCCTTCCACCAGGCCGCATCGAGCACATCGCCGGATGCGGGACCGATCCACTGCAGCGGCAGGCGCGCCACGCGCTCGGCATGCATCGACGGCGGGTGGTCGCCCGCGTCCCACGCCAGCGCGAGGTCGAGCTTTCCGAGTTCGAGGCGCTCGCGCAGCTCGGCGCTGCGCGCCACGCAGGCCTCGATGCGCACCTTGGGATGCGCGCGCGCAAAGCGGCCGAGCACCGCAGGCAGCAGCGTCTCGCCGAAATCTTCCTGCAGGCCCAGGCGCACCCAGCCCTCGAGGTCGGCGCCGCGCATGGCGGCGCTCGCCTCTTCGTTGAGTTCGAGCATGCGGTGGGCATAGGCCAGCAGCGTTTCGCCGGCGTCGGTGAGCTCCAGCCCGCGGCCGGCCTTGCGGAACAGCACGGTGCCGGCCTGCGCCTCCAGCTTCTTCAATTGCGCGCTCACCGCCGAGGTCGAGCGCCCCAGCCGGTCGGCCGCGCGGGCATAACTGCCGAGCGCGATGCCGGTGGAAAAGCTGCGCAGCACGTCGAGATCGAACATCACCTGGGACATGGATTCATCCTTTTCTGATCGTCCTGTTTTTCAGGACGGTTCTCGCATTATTTTCTGATTTTCAAAACCTTGGCAACGGCGGAAACTTCGTTGCACGATGACCCATTCGCCTCTTTCCCCTTCGTATTCGCCCCGCCATCGCTGGAAGGTGCTGGCCGCGGGCGTGGCTGCCAACGCGGCGTTCTCCGTGGCCTTCAGCGGCATTCCGATGACGGCGGTGCTGATGCGCACCGGCTATCAGCTGGACAACGCGACGCTCGGTCTCGTGCTGGGCCTCATGGGCCTGGGCATCGCAGTGAGCGAGCTGCCGTGGGGCCTGCTCACAGACCGCTGGGGCGACAGGCCGGTGCTGCTGACCGGACTCGGCAGCACCGCCGTGGCGCTCGTGGCGATGGCGCTCTGGGCCGCGCCGAGCGGGCAGCACATCCCCGGGCTCGGCTGGCTCGCCGCGGGCCTGCTGCTGGTCGGCCTGCTGGGCGGCAGCGTGAACGGCGCGAGCGGCCGCGCAGTGATGACGTGGTTCGAAGCAGGCGAACGCGGGCTCGCGATGAGCATTCGCCAGACCGCCGTGCCATTGGGTGGCGGCATCGGGGCATTGGTGCTGCCGTTCGTCGCGCTGCACTTCGGCTTTGCCGCGCTCTACGGCCTGCTGGCGCTGCTGTGCGCACTGAGCGCATTGATGAGCTGGGCCTGGGTGCACGAGCCGCCGATCGCACCGCGCACCAAGGCCAACGTCGCCGAAGCGGCGATCGCATCGAAGACCGGCCCGCTGCGCGATGCCCGCGTCTGGCGCATCGTGCTGGGCATCGGCATTCTTTGCGCACCGCAGTTCGCGGTGCTGTCCTTCGGCACGGTGTTCCTGCACGACTTCGGCCACGCGGGCCTCGCCACGATCACCGCCACCATGGTCTTCACGCAGGTCGGCGCGATGGTGATGCGCGTGTGGAGCGGCCGCTGGACGGACCGCCACCGCAACCGCCCCGCCTACCTGCGCGCCTGCAGCGCACTCAGCGTGGCGCTGTTCGCCGCGCTCGCGGTGCTGGTGATGGCCGCGGGTGCGCACACCGCCGATTCACTGTCGCTGCGCATCGCGCTGGTCGTGCTGCTGGGAGTGAGCGGTGTCTGCGTGTCGGCCTGGCACGGCGTGGCCTACACCGAGCTCGCCACGCTGGCCGGCGCGGCGCGCGCCGGCACCGCGCTGGGCATGGCGAACACCAGCGTGTTCCTGGTGTGCTTCGTCACGCCCTTCTCCATTCCGCACCTGCTCGCGCTGCAGGGCTGGCCGATGGTGTGGCTCGCAGGCAGCGCCTGCGCGCTGGTAGCGATGCCGCTGCTGGTGCCGCGGCCGGTTGCTTCGGATCAGAAGCTCGCGAAGACGGCGTTGAGCCGGTCCACGTAGGCGCGCTTGGCGGCCACGTCGATGAAGCTGCCTTCGAAGCTGTTGGCCGCGAGCTGCCAGGCGTGCTGCACGTTGAGCCCGGTGGCCTCGAAGGTCTGCGTGAAGTTCTGGTTCATGTAGCCGCCGAAGTAGGCAGGGTCGTCGGAATTGACCGTGGCAACCAGCCCCGCATCGAGCAGCGCACCGAGGTTGTGCTTCGACAGGTCCGGGAACACGCAGAGCTTGAGGTTCGACAGCGGGCACACGGTGAGCGGAATGCGGTCTTGCGCGAGCCGCTTCATCAGCGCCGGGTCTTTCGCGCTCTGCACGCCGTGGTCGACGCGCTCGACCTTCAGCACATCGAGCGCGCTCCACACGTATTCGGGCGGGCCCTCTTCACCCGCATGCGCGACGAGGTGCAGGCCCAGTTCGCGGCAGCGTGCGAACACGCGCGCGAACTTCTCGGGCGGATGGCCGACCTCGCTCGAATCGAGGCCCACGCCAATGAACTTGTCGCGGAACGGCAGCGCCTGCTCCAGCGTTTCGAAAGCCTCTTCTTCGCTCAGGTGGCGCAGGAAGCACAGGATGAGCGACGCGCTCACGCCGAGCTTCGGCTGCGCATCGACGCACGCGCGGTGCAGGCCGTCGATCACCGTTTCCATCGGCACGCCGCGCGCGGTGTGCGTCTGCGGGTCGAAGAACATCTCGGTATGCACCACGTTGTCGGCCGCGGCGCGTTCCAGGTAGGCCCAGGCCATGTCGTAGAAGTCCTGCGCTTTCAGCAGCACGCTCGCGCCGGCGTAGTAGATGTCCAGGAAGCTCTGCAGGTTGGTGAAGGCATAAGCCTTTCGCAGGTCTTCGACGCTGGCATACGGAATGGCCACGCCGTTGCGCTGCGCGAGCGCGAAGATCAGCTCGGGTTCGAGCGAGCCTTCGATGTGCATGTGCAGCTCGGCCTTGGGCATGGCGCGCAGCAGCTCGGGGAGGCGGTCGGCGAGGATGTTGTCGAAGCGCTTGTCGTAGACAGGGCGGAAGTCGGTCATGGCGTGGGAAATCTGCGTTGTGATCCCGCACAGCATAAGCGCAGCCACGGGCTGCGCCATCACCGCAAACGTATGACCGTCAGTCGATGCTGCGGGCCGAGTTCGTGAGCGAACGCGCGCAGAGCAGCAGCGTCGGCGCGAGCTTGCGCACCGCCTCGTCCATGGTCCAGCGGCTGGTCGGTGCGACCACGTGCACCGATGCCACCGGCCGGCCCTGGCTGCCGATCACGGGCGCGGCGATGGTCATGTCGCCGAGGAACAGCTCTTCGGCATTGGTGGCAAAGCCCTGCCGCCGTGCCTGGCGCAGCACTTCGAGGATCTCGTCGACATCGGTGCGCGTGTGCGCAGTGTGGGTCACGCGATCCGACGCTTCGATCAGCCCTCGCGCCTCGTCCTCGGGCAGCGCACCCAGGTAGGCACGCCCCGAAGCCGTGCAGTACATCGGGATGCGGCTGCCGATCGGCATGTGCACCGGCACGAACTGCGCGCTCACGAAGCGCGCGACATAGACCATGTCCAGCCCGTCGGGCTCGGTGAGGCACGAGGTCTCGGTCGTCACCTTGGTCAGTTCCGCGAGGAAGGGGTTGGCCACGTCGATCAGCGAATTGGCCGCCAGGTAGTTGAAGCCGATTTCCATGACCCGCGGCGTGAGCTGGTAGCGCCGCGTCTTCGGGTGCTTGCGCACGTAGCCGAGCTTCTCGAGCGTGAAGACCATGCGCTGCGCCGAGCTCTTGGTGATGTCGGTGGCCTCGGCGACATCGGCCAGCGTCATGGTGCGGCGCCGGGCGCTGAAGGCCTGCAGCACGGCCAGGCCCTTCTCCAGCGACTGGTTGAACAGCAGGCTGGGGCTGTCTTCGGGGGCGGATTCGGGAATGGCGTCCATGGCTGCGGAGTATAGCCACGCCGACCTGAAATATCGAATATCGATACTTTAAATTCGACTAGTGGTTTTTTTTATTGATATGAGATTCAAAAGAATCGATTATTGGCACGCATGTTGCATCGGCCGTTCTGCCTTTTCTACATCTTCCGTTTCCTTCCTGCTCTTTCATCTTCCCGAGGAGTGCTTCCGTGAAACCCATCGTCCACCGCATCGTTCGCCACCTTCACCAACTTCGCCGCCTGGCCCTGGGCTTGTGCGTCGCAGGTGCCGCCTCACTGGCCGTCGCGCAGGGCGCCGCACCCGCCACCTACAACGTGGGCGCCACGGCCACCGGCGTGCCCTTCACCTTCCTGGACGTGAAGACCAACACCATCCAGGGAATGATGGTCGACACCGTCACCGCGGTCGGCAAGGCCGGCGGCTTCGGCGTCAATGTGCAGCAGACGGTGTTCTCGGCGCTCATTCCCTCGCTCACCGCCCGCAAGATCGACATCGTCTCGGCCGCGATGCTCAAGACCGCGGCGCGCCAGGAAGTGGTCGACTTCAGCGACCCGGTGTATTCGTACGGCGAGGGCCTGATCGTCAAGGGCGACGACGCCCGCGCGTACGTCTCGCTCGACGAACTCAAGGGCGAAGTGGTCGGCGCGCAGGTCGGCACCGTGTTCCTGGACATGCTCACCAAGAAGGGCATCTTCAAGGAGGTACGCAGCTACGACTCGGTGGCAGACATGACGCGCGACCTCTCGCTCGGCCGCATCAAGGCGGGCCTGGGCGACCAGCCCATCATTGCCTACCAGCTGCGGCAGAACACCTTTCCCGGCGTGAAGCTGGTGGAAAGCTACAAGCCGGTGAACGTGGGGGACGTGTGCCTCGTCGTGCGCAAGGGCGACACCGAGACCATGGCGCGGCTGAACAAGGCCATCGCCGCGATCAAGGCCGACGGCACGCTGGCGAAGATCGTCCAGAAGTGGGGCATCTGACGGCGCATCGCACCCATGGCTGCTTCCTTTCTCCAGAACGCGCAGGACTTCCTGCCGATCCTCCTGCAGGGCGCCGTGGTCACGGTGCAGGTCACCGTGCTCTCGTTCCTGCTGAGCAGCGCACTCGGCCTCGGGCTCGCGCTGATGAAGCTCTCACCCGTGCGAGCGCTCGCGTGGACGGGCGCGGTGATCATCAACGTGATCCGCGGGCTGCCGATCATCGTGCAGCTGTTCTACATCTACTTCGTGCTGCCCGAGTTCGGCGTGCAGCTCACCGCCTTCCAGGCCGGCGTGATCGGCCTGGGTATCGCCTACTCGGCCTACCAGGCCGAGAACTTCCGCGCCGGCATCGAGGCGGTCGATCCCGGCCAGCGCGAGGCCGCGCAGGCCATGGGCATGCGCTCGGCGCTGATCATGCGGCGCGTGATCCTGCCGCAGGCCTTTCGGATCGCGCTGCCGCCGTACGGCAACACGCTGGTAATGATGCTGAAGGACTCCTCGCTCGTCTCCACCATCACCGTGGCCGAAATGACGCGCGCCGGCCAGCTCATCGCCTCCTCGACCTTCCAGAACATGACGGTCTACACGCTCGTCGCCCTGCTCTACCTGCTGATGAGCCTCCCGCTGGTCTACGGCCTGCGGCGGCTCGAGAAGCGTTTCGGCGCCGGGAGGAAGCAGCCATGATCCGCGTCGATGGACTGGAGAAGCGCTTCGGCACGCACCGCGTGCTGCAGGGCGTGAGCCTGCATGTGGATGCGGGCGAGGTGGTGTGCCTCATCGGGCCTTCGGGTTCGGGCAAGTCGACCGTGCTTCGCTGCATCAACGGACTGGAGTCGTACGAAGGCGGCGAGGTGCGCGCCTTCGGCGAGCGCGTCGATCGCGACAGCAAGGCCATCCACCGGCTGCGCAGCCGCATGGGCATGGTGTTCCAGCGCTTCAACCTGTTCCCGCACCGCACGGTGCTGGAGAACGTGATGGAGGGCCCGGTCTACGTGCTGGGCCACAAGCCCGCGGAGGCGCGCGAAGAGGCGCTCGCGCTGCTCGCCAAGGTCGGGCTTGCCGAGAAGGCACAGGCTTATCCGGCACAGCTTTCGGGCGGCCAGCAGCAGCGCGTGGCGATTGCCCGCGCGCTCGCGATGAAGCCCGAGGCCATGCTGTTCGACGAGCCCACTTCGGCGCTCGACCCCGAGCTGGTCGGCGACGTGCTCGGCGTGATGCGCGCGCTGGCCGACGAAGGCATGACCATGATCGTGGTGACGCACGAGATGGGCTTCGCACGTGAAGTGGCCGACCGCGTGTGCTTCCTGCACAGCGGCAGCATCGTCGAGGAAGGCCCGGCCGCACAGGTGCTGGGCGCGCCGAAGCAGCCGCGCACGCAGGACTTTTTGCGGCGCGTCTTGCATCCATCGTCGACGGCCGCGGTGGAGGTGCGGGCATGAGCGCAGCGCTTCCGCCTTCGCTGTGGGCCGCCACCGCGCCCCCTGCCCCGCCGACACCGCCGCTCCGCGAATCGCGCAAGGTCGATGTGCTGATCGTCGGCGGCGGCTTCACGGGTCTGTCGACCGCATTGCATCTGGCCGAAGCAGGCGTGCAGGTCTGCGTGCTCGAAGCGCACGAACCCGGCTGGGGCGCGTCCGGCCGCAACGGCGGGCAGGTGAACCCCACGCTCAAGCACGACCCCGACGAGCTGACCCGCATCTATCGCAGCGAGCGCTCGGCGCCGTTGATCGACGCGGTCTCACGCTCGGCCGACGTGGTGTTCGACCTGATCGCGCGGCACCGCATCGATTGCCAGCCGGTGCGCAACGGCTGGCTGCAGGTTGCCTACTCGCCCAAGCACGTGGCCGGACTCCATGCGCGCGCAGAGCAATGGGCCAAGCGCGGCGTGAAGACGGAGATGCTCGACCACGCCGCTGTCAGCGCGCGCCTGGGCACAGAGGCCTTCGCGGGCGGCTGGCTCGATCCGCGCGCCGGGGGCATCCAGCCGCTGGCCTACACGCGCGGCCTGGTGCGCGCCGCGCAGGGTTTCGGTGCGGCCGTGCATGGCGGCACCGAAGTCACGGCACTGGAGCGCCGCGGCGCGCACTGGCACGCGAGCACGTCGACCGGCGCCACTGTCACCGCGGACCAGGTGGTGCTGGCGACCAACGGCTACACCGGGCCGCTGTGGCCGGGGCTGTCGCGCACCGTGCTCGCGGCGAACAGTTTCATCGTCGCCACGGCCCCGCTCGAAGGCGCCGCCGCCGATGCCATCCTGCCGCGCGGCGAAACGGCTTCGACCTCGCAGCGACTGCTGCTGTATTTCCGCAAGGATGCGCAAGGCCGGCTGCTGATGGGCGGGCGCGGGCACTTCGCCGACCCAGGCGGGCCGGCGGACTTCGCGCACCTGGAGCGCTCGCTCGAACTGCTGTTTCCCCAGCTGGGACCGCTGCGCTACGAATACCGCTGGGCCGGCCGCATCGCCGTCACGCGCGACTTCATGCCGCATGTGCACACGCCCGCACCGGGCATGACGATCGCGCTGGGCTACAACGGGCGCGGCATTGCGCTGGCAACGAGCATGGGCAAGCATCTCGCGGCCCGGCTCGTGGATGCGAAGGCGGAGTTTCCGTATCCGGTGACGGAGATGCGACCGATACCGCTGCATGGGTTGCAGCGGTTCTATGTGGCGGGCGGCGTGGCCTGGTACAGCTTGCTGGACCGGTTGGCTTGAGCGAATTTCTCGGGCCGCTCCCGGCACGCAAGGGGATAAACCATCCGCGGGAGCGGCTACCCCGCACTGGTGAAAATGAGTTTTCCTGACCGGGCTCGCCGCCATGCGTCGACAGCGCTACGCTTCGATCCTCCGACCCAAAGGACACTCATGACCCCCACCATGCGCGCCGTCGTACTCGACGCCCCAGGACCGCCCGAGGCCCTGAAGATCCGCGTCCTGCCCGTCCCCGTGCCCCGGCCCGCGGAGGTGCTGATCAAGGTGCGCGCCTTCGGGCTCAACCGCTCCGAACTGCACACCCGCCTCGGCATGGCCGAAGGCGTGACCTTCCCCCGCGTGCTGGGCATCGAGGCGTGCGGCGAAGTCGCCGCGTGCCCGGGCAACGAGTTCGCGGTCGGGCAGCAGGTCGTAGCGATGATGGGGAACATGGGCCGCACCTACGACGGCGGCTATGCCGAATACACCTGCGTGCCTGCTTCGAACGTGATCGTATTCAAGAGCGCGTTGCCATGGGAGGTTCTTGGCGCGGTGCCCGAGATGCTGCAGACCGCGTACGGGTCGCTCGTGTCGGCGCTCGATGCGCAGGCGGGCCAATCGATCCTGATCCGCGGCGGGACGTCGTCGGTCGGGCTGGCCACGGCAAGCCTTGCGAAGCAAATCGGACTGACGGTTCTCGCGACCACGCGAAGCGCCGCCAAGCAATCGGCGCTGGTCGCGGCCGGTGTCGATCACGTGCTGATCGATGATGGCGCCGTGGCGCCGCAGGTCCGCGGGCTCTTTCCAGAAGGGGTCGATCTCGCGCTCGAGCTGGTCGGAACGCCCACGCTGCCTGACACCTTGCGCGCATTGCGCCGGCGGGGCGTCGCCTGCTTCACCGGCATGCTGTCGAACGAATGGACCGTCAAGGATTTCTACCCAATCGGCTATCTGCCGAATGCGGTGAGGCTGTGCGCTTACTCGGGCGAGGCGGCCGACCTGCCGTCATCGGTCTTGCAGCGGTATCTCGACGACGCTGCGGCGGGCAAGCTCTCCGTTCCCATCGACAAGACCTACGACTTCGACGACATCACCGAAGCACACAGGGCGATGGAGCAGAACGAAGCCAAGGGCAAGCTGGTCGTCGTGGTCTAGCGCTCAACGCGCCTTGAGCGCCCACAGCGCGTCAAGCACACGCTGCGTCGCGCGCTCGACGGGGCCCGACCGGTGGGCAATGCCCAGCTCGCGCCAAAGGGCCGGACGCAGAGGGCGCATCGCGATGCGCGCGTCCGGCTGCAACGCTCCCGCTTCATGCGGCAGGAGCGTCGCACCGTAGCCTGCGGCGACGAGGCTCTTGATGGCATCGTTGTAGTTGAGCTCGATCCGCGGTACGGGCCGGTGGCCACCCAGCGCGAACCATTCCGAGACGAGGCGCGACAGGCGCGTGGTGGCGTCGTTGAGGATCAGCGGCTGCGCCGCGAGCCACTTCGGCGTGACCCTGCCGGGAGCACTCCAGTCGGCTGGCAAGAAGGCCATGACGGGGTCGCGGCGCCAGGGCCGGATCGACAGCCCCGCAACCGGCGACTGCGGCAGCGCGACCAGCCCGACGTCCAGTTTGCCTTGCGCAAGGCGCGCCAGCGCGTCCTGCGAAGTGAGCACCGCGATCTGCACATCAATGTCCGGATGATCCTCGCGAAGCCGTGCGATGGCCTGCGGCAACAGGTGCGAGATCGCGCCCGTCGAGGCGCCGAGCCGCACGCGTCCGGCCAACCCCTGCACCTGCCGGCTGACGTCGTCCAGCGTCGACTCGATCTCGGCCAGCAGCCGGCGTGCGCGCTCCACCAGCAATTCGCCGACGGCCGACGGCCGCACGTCCCCGCGCCGCCGTGACAGGAGCGGAGCGCCCACACGCCCCTCCAGCTCGGCGATGTGCAGGCTGACCGTCGGCGGCGCGAGATGCAGCACCTGCGCTGCGGCCGCGAAGGAACCGTGGTCTGCGATCGCTACCAGCGTGCGCAAACGATCGAGGCTGATTTCGCGCATGTGAGATCTCTGCTTCAGGAAATATGAACTACAGGATTGCCAAATTCAACTTTTCATATTTTATCGACCAGAGAAGAATTGCGGCAGATCCATCCAGAGACCGAATCAGGAGCGCGCAACATCATGAGTCTTCCGACCATCTTCATCGACGGCGACCAGGGCACCACCGGGCTGCAGATCCATGAGCGCCTGCGCGATCGCACCGACCTGCAGCTCCTGACGCTGCCGGCCGCCGAACGCAAGGATCCACAGCGTCGGAAGGAGGCGATCAATGCGTGCAACATCGCGATTCTTTGTCTGCCGGATGCGGCGGCACGCGAAGCGGTCGGCTTCATCCGGAATCCGGCTGTGCGTGTGATCGACGCGAGCTCCGCGCATCGCACGCACCCGGAATGGGTCTATGGCTTTCCCGAAATGGCCCAGGGGCATGCGCAACGGATTGCACGAGCCCGGCGTGTCAGCAATCCGGGCTGCTATCCGACCGGTGCCATTGCCCTGCTGCGGCCGCTGGTGGAAGCGGGCCTGCTGCCGCGCGAATACCCGGCGACGGTCTATGCGACCTCCGGCTATTCGGGGGGCGGAAGGGCAGCGATCGATGCGCACGAAGCCAGCGACACGCCGGCCGTGGCACCGTCCCAGGTCTATGGCTTGGCGCTGGAACACAAACACACGCCTGAAATCCAGGAATACGCCGGGCTGGCGCACCGTCCGTTCTTCGTGCCGGCCTATGGCGCCTACCGGCAGGGAATCGTTCTGACCGTGCCGCTCGAGCTGCGCCTGCTGGCGAGCGGCGTCGACGGTGTCCGGTTGCAGGCATGCCTTGCGCATCACTACGCGAACGCGCGCCATGTCAGGGTCATGTCGCTTGCGGAGACACAGGCGATGGCGCACCTCGATCCGCAGGCGCTGAACGGAACCGACGACCTGCAGCTGGGCGTGTTCGCCAATGCAGACCACGGCCAGGTGCTGCTGTCCGCCGTCTTCGACAACCTGGGCAAGGGCGCGTCCGGCGCGGCCGTTCAGAACCTCGAGTTGATGCTCGGCGCGTAGCTGGCGCGCTCAGCGGAAATCTGCGCCTGTATCTCCTGGATCACCGCTGCTTTCTCCCGGTTGTAGACCTCCGGATTGACGGGATCGATCGTGTGGGCGCGGTCCTTGGCCTCTTCGTACTTCCTGCGCAGGTCGGGACGCCTGTCGAGGATGTCCATGAAGGCCAGCGAGTCCTTGTGCACCGGATCGCCACGGTGGCAGATGTGGATGTTGATGTTGAACCTGCGCCCGTCGTGCCCGACGCTTGCGCAGACATACGGCTTCTCATCTTTGTCGACCCATACGGCACGCCGATGAAACCCGAGCGCTTCGAACGCCTGTTGCTCGCTGCGCAAATCCTCCCTCTGCGTGATGGCAACAGCATCCACCATCGGCTTTCCCCGCAAGCCACGAATGGCGGTGCTCCCGATGTGAACGAGTTCCACGCCCTCGAGGCGCTCCTGAACGTGGCGCTGAACTTGCGCGAACACATCGGCGTACGCGGGGTCGTAGGGCAGGATGTTGCGGTGTTCCAGGCTCTCATCGAACGCATCGATCTTCATGATTGCTCCATGCAGACTGTTCATCGCGGGTGGCCGCGCCGGGTCGAATGGCAGTTCGCTACCTGGATGCGTGGCGCTGATTGTCATCGCGATAACGCTGCGGCGTCACGCCATGCTGCCGTGCGAACGCACGCTGCAGTGCGTCCACCGAACGAAAACCGCTGCGACTCGCAATGCGTTCCTGCGTCCACCCGGTTTGCTGCAGCAACTGCGCCGCGGCGGCCACGCGCGTCTGCTCGACGAACCGCGCCGGCGTGCATCCCGTCTCCGCCACAAACGCGCGCGCGAAATTCCGTGGGCTCATCTGCACGCGCTCGGCCAACAACTCGACCGACAAGGTCTCCTGCGGATGCGTGCCGATCCACGCGACCAGCTCGCGCAACCGATGGCTCGCCGTGCCCTGCGCCTGCAGCGCCTGGCTCAGCTGCGGGTGCTCTGCGCCGCGCAGCATCGGCAACGCGAGCGTGCGCGCAATGTCCATCGACACGGCATGGCCGAGGTCGTCTTCGACCAGTGCGAGCGCGAGCTCGATGCCGGTCGTGACGCCGGCTGATGTCCATACCGGGCCGTCGCGCACGTAGATGCGCTCGCGCTGCACGCGCGTCTGCGGCCGCAGCGCCTGCAGCTGGTCGCACCAGCGCCAGTGCGTGGTGGCCTCGCGGCCATCGAGCAGGCCGGCTGCAGCGAGCGCGAAGGCGCCGCTGCACACGCTCGCAACGCGGCGGATGTTCGGCGCGGCCTCCTTCAGCCACGCGCCGATATGGTGCTCGACGATCGCCTGGCGCACCGCGGGTTCGTCGCCGCCGGCCACGATCAGCGTATCGATGGTGGCGGGCAGTTGCCGCAGCGTCAGCGTGCCTCCGAATTGCAATCCACCGTTCGTCGACACCGTACCGCCGCCGGGCGATGCGATGTGCAGGCGGTAGGTACCGGGGCGCATCTCCTCGGCCTTGCTGAACACGCTGGCCGGGCCCGCGGCATCGAGCACCTCGACGCCGTCGAACACGACCAGCGCCACGTTGCTGGCAGGAACCGCGGTGTCTTCGTCCTTGTGGGTCGGGGTCGGCATTCTTAATCTCTGGGCATCGTCACGTTGACAGGAGAACAGAGCCATGTGGAGAGCGGTGTGGGCGCTGATCGGCGCAAGTATTGCAGCGTTTGCCCTCGCAGGATGCGGCGCGGGCGCGCCGCTGCCGCCCGCACAGGCCGACGCGGCCGCGAGGGAACGCGAGAAACAAGCCTTCGTCGAGGCCCTGAAGCCGCGCCGCGCAGGCAGGCCGGTGATCGCCGTGCTCGCGTTGAACGAAGGCACCGAGACGACCGACCTGCTGCTGCCGCACGCGGTACTGAAGCGCGCCGACGTGGCCGATGTGCGGATCGTCGCGCCGAAGAGCGGACGGGTGAATCTGTACCCCGCGCTGCAGGTCGATGGTGCGCAGGACTTCGCGAGTTTCGATCGTGCGAATCCCTCGGGGGCGGACTATGTGATCGTCCCGGCGATGGTCACTGAAGACGACCCTGCGGTGGCCGCATGGTTGAAGCAGCAGGCTGCGCGGGGCACACGGGTGATCGGCGTCTGCTCCGGTGCTCTGGTGGTCGGTCACGCCGGCCTGCTCGACGGCCGGCGATTCGCGGGCCACTGGTACGACCGCAAGACACTGCTGAAGCGCAACCCCGGCGCGACCTACGCGCCGCATCAACGCTACGTGATAGACCGCGACGTTGCGACCACCACCGGCATCACCGCCTCGGTGCCCACGATGCTGGCACTGGTCGAGGCCATCGGCGGGCCGGAGAAGGCGAAGTCCGTTGCAGCGGAGTTGGGCGTGGCGTCATGGAGCCCCGAGCACGACAGCGCACCCTTCGGCCTGAATGTGAAGCGCGGCGGCAGCTACCTGCTCAACAAGGCCGCGTTCTGGCGCGGCGAGCGGTGGCAGGTCGATGTGCAGAACGGCGCCGACGACATCGCGCTTGCGCTGGCTGTCGATGCGTGGACGCGCACCGGGCATGTCAGCGTCGACGCTGCATCTGCATCCGAATCGGTGACGCTGCGAAGCGGATTGGTGCTCGTCGCGCAACCGGTGCGCAACGCGTCGACCCGGTTGCCGCTGTCTTCGTCGGTGAAGCCGGTGCAGCAACTGGACCGCACGCTGTGCGAGATCGCCGCGCAGCATGGCGAAGCACGACGCGATTGGGTCATGCAGGAGATGGAGTACGCAGGGCCGCCCGCTGCAACCTGCGCCGGCTGATCGCGCAAGAAGCGCTGGGACGCCTCCGCTGCCAGACCCGTTGCACGGCCCCGGGGCCGCGCTCAATCAACGCGGATATTCCGCGCCCGCACCAACGTCCTCACCCGGCCCGTCTCGTCCTGCACGAATTTCGCGAACGCCTCGGGCGTCGTGCCCGCGGGCTCCAGTCCGAACTGCAGCAGCTTCTGCTTCACGGTGGGGTCGTTGACCGCCGCCTGCACCGCCTTGCCCAGCCGCTGCACGACATCCGCCGGCGTGCCCTTGGGCAGGAACACGCCGTTCCACTCGACGACGTTGTAGCCCGGCAGGCCCGACTCGGCGAGCGTGGGCGTGTCGGGCAATCCGTTCACGCGCCTGCTGGAGCTCACGGCCAGTGCGCGAAGCTTGCCCGACTTGACGTAGCCCAGCGTCGAGGCCACGTTGCCGAAGTAAGAGGACACCTGCTCGCCCATCACGTCGGTCAGCGCGGGCGCGCCGCCCTTGTAGGGCACGTGCATCAGGTTGACCTTGGCCTGCTCGTTCAACGCCTCGCCCGCCAGGTGCGAGCCGGTGCCGCCACCGGCCGAGGCGAAGCTCAGCTTGCCGGGGTTCTTGCGCGCGAAGTCGAGGAACTCGGCCACCGTCCTGTACGGTGCCGTGGCGGGCACGACGAGGATCTGCGGCGCGGTGGCCACCAGCGAGACCGGAATGAAATCCTTCGCCGCGTCGAACGGCAGCTTGCGCAGCGACGGGTTCACCGAGAACGCCGAGGCGTCGTAGAGCACGGTGTAGCCGTCGGCGGGCGCCTTGGCCACGTTGTCCTCGCCGATCACGCCGCCCGCGCCAGGCTTGTTGTCGATCACGATCTGCTGGCCGAGCGCGATGCTCATCTGCTGCGCGACCACGCGCGCGGTGCTGTCGGCACCGCCGCCCGCGGCATACGGCACGACCATCCGGATGGGCTTGTCGGGCCACGCAGCCCAGCCAAGCAACGGGGCGCACGCGGCCAGCGCGGCGATCGATTTCAGGATGCGTCTCTTCGTCATTCAGTTGTCTCGGGCTTTGCAGTTTCAGGAAAGTCGTAGAGCAGCTTCGGGTTGTCCACGAGCACGCGATGGCGCGTGGCCTCGTCGGGCACCCATTGGCTCAGCAGGTCGAGCAGCACCGCGTCGTCGGGCTTTGAAATGGGCTCGGTCGGGTGCGGCCAGTCGCTGCCCCACACCACGCGTTCGGGGGCCTGGCGAACCCAGGCCTGCGCGATGGCCGTCATGTCGGCATAGCCACCCGCTGCGCCTGTCTTCGAATCGAGGTAGGGACCGGACAGCTTGACCCACGTGCGGCCGTTGTCGCGCAAACGGCTCACCACGTCGAACGCGGGATGCGAAAGCGCATTCGGCAGCGGCAGGCGCGCGAGATGGTCGAAGACGATCGTGCACGGCAGGCGCGCGAGCAGGTCCGCGTGCGCCACGATCTGGTCGGCGCTCCAGTGCAGTTGCACATGCCAGCCGAGCGCATGCACGCGCTGCGCGAGCGGCTCGACCATCGAGAAATCGGTTGCCGCATTGGCCGGCGTATAGAGCGTGAAGCGGATGCCGCGAATGCCGCCTGCGTGCAGTCGCTCGAATTCGGCGTCGCTCACATCGGGGCGGAGCACCGCGACACCGCGCGTCTGCGCGGGGCCGAGCGCGCGAATGGCGTCGAGCGTCACGCTGTTGTCGGTGCCATGGACGCGCGGCTGCACGACGACCGTGCGCTGCGTGCCGATACGTTGCTGAAGCAGGCGGTAGTCGTCGGCGGTGGCTTGGTCGACCATCGCGTCCGGCGAACCGTGCAGCGCGAAGCGGCGGTCGTAGACGTGCATGTGCGAATCGCACGCGCCCGCAGGCGCCACGCTGGCGGCCCTGCGCATTCCGCTGCTGTTGGGGTAGACGACGTCCATGCGCGTGTCAGTCTGCCGCGTTCGCGGTCTTCATCAGCACCTCGTCCGTGTGCTGCCCCAGCGTCGGCGCGGCAAAGGGTTCGGGGCCGGGCGTGCGGCCGAACTTCACGGCACGCGTGAATCCGCGATACGACCCGAGCGTGGGATGCGCAAAGTTCGCCACCATGTCCTCGGCCAGCACCTGCTCGTTGTCGAACATGTCCTCGACCGTGCGTGCCGCCGCGCAAGGGACTTCCTCGCCGAAGAGTTCTTCCCATTCGAGCGCGGTGCGCGCGGCCAGCGCCTCGCGCAGGCGCGGAACGATCTCCGCAAAGTGCTGCGCGCGCTTGCGCACCGAGTCGTAGCGCTCGTCGGCCGCGAGATCGGGCAGGCCCACCTTGGCGCACAGCGCCTGCCAGAAGTGCGGCGTGTTGGCCGAGATGTAGAGATGGCCTTCGCGCGTCGGATGCAGGCCGGTGATGCCGCCCGAGCGCATGTCGCGCCCCACTTCCTTGGGCTCGCCCTCGGCCCACACCATGCGGGCCGATTGCATCGTGAGCGCGGAGCGCAGCAGCGACACCCCGACGAACTGCCCTTCCCCGCTCTTCTCGCGCTCGTACAGCGCCGAGGCCACGCCGGCCGCCACCAGCGCGGCCGCGTAGTAGTCGACCACCGAGCCGTAGATGATCTCGGGCGGCTCGCCGCGCTTGCCCTGCAGCGCGCACATGCCGGTCATGCTCTGCAGCACCTGGTCGTAGCCGGCCTTCTCGCGCAGCGGACCGGTCTCGCCATAGCCCGTGAGGCTGCAATAGATCAGGCGCGGATTGATCGCCTTCAACTGGTCGTACGCGATGCCCAGCCGCGGCGGCACGCTGGGCCGGAAGTTGTGCACCAGCACGTCGGCGGTACGCACCAGCGCCATCAGCGCGGCAAGGTCCTCTGCATGCTTCAGGTCGAGCACCACGCCGAGCTTGCTGCGGTTCACGCCGATGAAGGCGCGGCTCTCGGCTTCGAGCGTCGAGGGGTACTTGCGCAGGTTGTCGCCCGCGGGCGGCTCGATCTTGATGACCTCGGCGCCCTGGTCGGCCAGCAGCGAGCAGCCGTACGGCCCCGCGATGTAGGCGCTCAGGTCGAGCACGCGCAGGCCGCTCAAGGGCCCTGCGGGGCCGGTGCGCGCGGGCAGGCGTGTGTCGTCGTGCGGGGCGTCGAAGCTCATGGATCCTTCTTTCCTCAATCGTCAGTCGGCGGTGATGTTCTGCTGCCTGGCCAGCTTCTTCCAGCGCTCGACGTCCTCGGCGATGACCGTGCCGAACTGCGCCGGCGTGAGCGGCGTGGCAATGGCGCCTTCACGCAGGAAGTTGGCGGTGATCTCGGGCTTGGCGAGGATCTTGTTGACCGCGCCGTTGAGCTTGGCCACCACATCGGGCGGCGTTCCCACGGGCGCGAGCAGGCCCCACCAGAGTTCGAATTCATAGCCAGGCACTGCCGTGGAGATAGGCGTGAGATCGGGCGCGATCGGGCTCGGCTTCAGGCTCGTGATGCCGACCGCGCGCAGCTTGCCGGCGCGCACCATCGGCAGCAGGGACGGCCCACTCGAGATCAGCAGCTGCGTCTGGTTGCCGATCAGGTCGGTCACGGCCGGGCCCATGCCCTTGTAGGGGATGTGCGCGATCTGCAGGTCGCCCACCTTGGCCTTGAGCAGCTCGGTGCCGAACTGATTGACGCTGCCCGAGCCAGATGAGGCGTAGTTGTACTGCCCCGGCTTCGCCTTGATGGCGGCGATGAGTTCGGCCGGCGTCTTGGCGGGAAAATCGTTGTTCACCGCGACGATGAACGGGCCCTTGGCGAACATGGCCACGGGCGCGAGGCCCTTGACCGGATCGAACGGCAGCTTGGACTGCACCGCCGCGTTGGTCGTCATGCTAGAAGACACCGCCACGAGCGTGTAGCCGTCGGGCGCAGCCTTGGCGACCTGCCCGGTGCCGGTGTTGCCGCTCGCGCCGGGGCGGTTGTCGATGATCACCGGCTGCTTGAGTTCTTCACCCAGTTCCTTGGCCACCTGGCGCGCGAAGGTGTCGTTGGAGCCGCCCGCCGGATAGGGCACGACGATGGTGATGGCCTTGGCCGGGTACGCGGCCTGCGCGAATGCGCTGCCGCTCACAAAGCAGCCGCAAGCGACGGTCGCCACGGCGAGCGCACGCAGGCGAAATGACGGGGAAATCTTCATCTGTCTTGTCTCCTGATTTTTTTAAAGAAAGCGGCAAGCTCAGCCCGGCAGCAGGCCCAGGCTGCGCGCACTCGCGACGATGGCGCGTGCGCGGATCACGAAAGGGATGTCGATCATTTTTCCGTCGACCACGTAAGCGCCCACGCCCTTGGCATCGGCATCGCGGGCCGCCTCGACCACCTTGCAGGCGTGGGCGATTTCTTCATCGGTGGGCCGGAACACCTCGTTGGCGATCGCGATCTGGCTCGGGTGGATGCAGGTCTTGCCGAGGAAGCCGAGGTTGCGCGACAGCATCGCCTCGGCGCGGAACCCATCGACGTCGCGGATGTCCGCGAACGCGCCGTCGTAGGCGTAGACGCCCGCCTCGCCCGCGGCAATGCGCATCGCGAACATCGCCTGCTGAATGGCGACCGGCTCGCGTCGCGCGATGCCCAGCGGCTCGAACAGGTCACCAAGCCCCAGCTGCAGCCCCGCCACGCGCGGATGGGCCCCTGCAAGCTGCGCTGCTGTGCGCAAGGCCGAAGGCGCCTCGATGTTCAGCAGCAGGCCGATAGGCGTGCGCACGCCGTTGGCCTGCTCGGCGCGTTCGATGGCTTCGACCGCGGCGCGCACATGCGCAGGGCTCTCGGGCTTCGGAATGTTGACGAGGTGCACACCGGACTGGGCGACCGCCGCGATGTCGTCCGCGAAGTGCGGCGTGTCCATCGCGTTGACGCGAACGATCACGGTCTTGCCCGATGCGGCCGGCTCACCGCTCTGGAGCAGCTGCCGCACGGCATCGCGTGCCTCGGCCTTGCGCGGTTCGGACACCGCATCTTCCAGGTCGAAACACACGCCATCGGCCGCGCCGCTCAGGGCCTTGGCGAACAACTCGGAGCGCGTTCCGGGAACGAACAGTTTGCTTCTCATGCGTCGCAGTGTGCGCAGCGCATGAGAAAAGAAAAACACATGCTTTCTATGATCAGTTCATAGAAAATCTATCTTCATGGAAACCGCCTACCTGCAAAGCTTTCTCCTGGTGGTGGAGTCGGGCTCGATGTCGGAAGCGGCACGCCGGCTCGACCTGACACCCGCCGCCGTGGCGCAGCAAATACGCACGCTGGAACGCGAACTCAACGCGCCGCTGCTGGCGCGCGCGGGCCGCACGGTGCAGCCGACCGAGGCGGGGCACCTGCTGGTACAGCGTGCGCGCAACCTGCTGCGCGAGGTGGGCGACATCAAGACACTGCTGAACAGCGACGCGGCCGGCGGTGAGCTGCTCATCGGCACCATCAACACGGCCATTCACAGCCTGCTGCCGGACATCCTCGCGCGCTTCGTGAAGACGCATCCCGGCGTGAAGGTATTCCTGCAATCGGGCACGACGGCCACGCTCCACAAGGCGGTGCAGCAGGGCGACCTCGATGCGGCCGTGTGCCTGTATCCGCCCTATGTGCTCGCCAAGACCTTCGACTGGTCGTTGCTGCGCGAGGAGCCACTGGTGCTGCTCGCGCCGAGCCGGCTCGCCAGGCGCGACCCGCACGAGCTGCTGCGAACCTCGCCGCTCATCCGCTACGACCGCGCCCTCGGCGGCGGCAAGCAGGCCGACCGGTACCTGCGCGCCGCGGGCATCGTGCCGCAGGAGCGCTTCGAGCTCAGCTCGCTGCTGGCGATCGCGATGATGGTCGACCGGGGGCTGGGCGTTTCGCTGGTGCCCGACATCGCATCGCCGCTGCTCGATGGCCAGCGCATCGCGAAGATCCCTCTGCCGCTGCCCTCGGAGCCGCGGCGCTTTGGCGTGCTGTGGCTGCGCGCGTCGCCCCGGCAGCGGTTGATTCGGGGCTTCGTCGACAGTGCAGCACGCGTGATCGAAACGAGAGGCACGCCGACCTGAAGGCACCCGGCGCCCTACGCGCGATCAGGTGAATGGCTACTTGCGCTTCTCTCCCGGAACGCCTAACTTGCGGGCCTGCACCAGTTCCTTGGTTGCGATGCACTATGCAGGTCAATGAATCCCTCAGGTTCCAGAAAATTCCGCATCGGTCTGAACACGCGCATGAGCCTCGGCGTTGCTGCAGTGGTGCTGGCAGCCACGTTCGCCGTTGCCACGGTTGCACTGCAGTTCGTCAAGACCCGCATGCGGGAGTCGATTGCCCAGGAGGAGTTCGCGCGCGTTTCGGCCTTGGCGGATGCGGTTGACCAGAAGTTCATCAGCCGGCGCACGCTGCTGAAGACTTTCGGCGACAGCGCGGAGGCGCTCAGGCTGACGGATGCGGCGCCGCTGCAGGCTTTTCTGGAGCGACACAGGTCGCTGCACGAGGCGTTCGACAACGTGGCCTTCATCGACATGGACGGCAACCTGGTGGCAAACCTCAACAACGCCAGCCAGATCCGCCGGGTGAACGTCAAGGATCGCGCGTATTTCCGGGACACGGTGGCCTCCAAGGCGGGCGTGATCTCGGAGCCCTATCGCAACCGGCTGAACGGCCTGGCGCAGGTTGCCATCACCGAGCCGGTGCTGGACAGCGCCGGGCGGGTGCAGTTCGTGATCTCGGGCTCCATCAACCTGAAGGAGCGCAACATCCTGGGCGAGCTTGCGAGTGTCAGGTTCGGCGAGACGGGGTACCTGTTCATCACCACGACGAACGGTATCGTCGTGGACCATCCCCGCGAGGAGCGCGTGCTCGAAACGGCGAGCCCGGACACGGCACGCAACCCCGAGATAGAGCGCGCCATCGCCGGCTTCGAGGGCGCGACCGAAGGCGTCAACCGGGCAGGCGTGCACGGCCTCTATGCGTTCAGGCGCTTGCGACAGGCGGACTGGATCATGGGCGCCATGTATCCGCGCGACGAGGCGTTTGCGCATGTCGATGCCATCGAGCGCGCGGCCTGGGCGGGGGCCTTCGTGCTCGCGCTGCTGGCGGGTGCGATCGCCCTGGGTGTCGTGCGGCGGCAGCTCAAGCCCCTGACCGCGCTGCACCGGCACATGCTGGATGCGCAAGCCGCACCGACCGAAGTGGCCGCGCTGCGCACGTACACCAACGATGAAATCGGCGACCTCTCGCGCACCTTCGACCGGCTGATGCGGCAACGGCAGGCGGACGAGAAGTTCCTGCGCGACATCACCGACAACCTCCCGGCCATGGTGTCGCATGCCGACGTGCAGGGCCGCTATACGTTCGTGAATGCCCGCCTGTGCGAGAAGCTGGGCCAGAGCGCCGCGCAACTCATCGGGCAGCCGGTGCAAAGCATGCGCAGCCCCGGTGACGACGCGGCCCTCGAAGCGGGGCTGCAGCGCGTGGCGGCGGGCGAATCGGTCAGCCTGGAGCGCCGCGACACATCGGGGCCCGGCGCAGAAGAGCGCTTTTTCCAGACCGACCTGATTCCCGACCTCGACAACGCCGGGCAGTACCGCGGCTACTACGCCATGACCTTCGACGTGACGGAGCGCAAGCGCATCGAGGTCAGCCTGGCGCACAGCGAGGCGAAGGTCCGCATCATTGCGGACAACATTCCTGCGCTGGTGTCGCATGTCGACGCATCGCTCAACTACACCTTCGTGAACGCCCATATCAGGGCGCTGCACCAGAAGGATTCGATGGTCGGCCAGTCGATGCCCGAGGCGCGCGGTGCGGCGGATTTCGCCATCGTCGAGCCCTACATCCGGCGCGCCCTGGCCGGCGAGACGGTGGTCGTCGAGAAAAAAGGCGACCCTGCGCGCGGCATCGGCGAGCGCACCTACAAGGCCCACTACATTCCCGACCAGGACGCCGACGGCGTGGTGCAGGGCGTGTTCGCGATGACCTTCGACATCACCGACGAGGTGAACGTGCGCAAGGCCCTGACCGAGCAGGAGAAGCGGCTGCGCGACGTGACCGACAGCATTCCCGCGCTGGTGGGCTATTTCGACACCGAGGAAAACTGCCTCTACGCCAACAGCCGCGCACGGCAGATGGCAGGCCATGGCGACCGGCCGCTGGACGGCGTCACGCTGCGCTCGGCCCTGGGCGAATCGATGTACGCACAGCACGCGCCCTACATCCCCGTGGTGCTCGCGGGCAAGCAGGTTCGCTTTCCGCTTCATGCGCCGCTGCACGGCAAGGACGGGCACTTCCAGGCGCACCTGATACCCGACAAGGACCTGGGCGGCCGCGTCCTGGGCTTCTACCTCATGACCTTCAACATCACCGCGCTCAAGCAGGCGGAGCTGCAGCGCGCCGACAGCGAGAACCGCCTGCGCACCATCACCGACAACCTGCCCGCGCTCATCACCTACATCGACCGCGAGGAGAACGTGACCTTCGCCAATGCCACCCATCGCGAGTGGCTCGGGCTCGAACCATCCCAACTGCTGGATCGCCCGCTTCATGACGTGGTGGGCGCCAGCGTGTACCGCAAGCGCAAAGCGATGATCGACCGGGCGCTCGCCGGTGAGCGCGTGGAGTTCGAGGACCAGACCGGAACCCGCAGCGCGGACCGCGTCACACGCGTCAGCCTGGTGCCCGACATCGGCGCGGACGGGTCCACGCACGGCATCTTCTCGCTGTGCCTGGACATCACGGCCCTGAAAGCGGTGGAGAGCCAGCTGATCGAGCTGGCGCGGCTCGACACGCTCACGGGCCTGCCGAACCGGCTCGCCTTCAACGAGCTCCTGCCCGCAGCGCTCCTGCGTGCGCAGCGCACCGGCAGCGCGATAGCCCTGATGTTCCTGGACATCGACGCATTCAAGACCATCAACGACACGCTGGGCCACGCAAGCGGCGACAGCGTTCTGGCCGAATACGCCAACCGCCTGCGGTCCGGCGTACGCGCCACCGACACCGTGGCGCGGCTGGCGGGAGACGAGTTCGTCGTCGTGCTGGAAAACCTGGCTGCGCGGGATGCCGCGGCAGCAGTTGCACAGAAAATCCTCGCGCAGATTCGCACTCCCGCGTTTCGCCTCGACAGCCAGCTGCTGCAGGTCACGACGAGCATCGGCATCGCATTCCGCCAGGGCGGCGATGCACCGGTCACCGCCGAAGAATTGCTGGCACATGCGGACAGCGCGCTGTACGCCGCCAAGTCGGCGGGGAGGAACAGGTTCGAGTTTTCCGATTGATCCGTTGCCTTTCAACCGCGGCCCCGGCCGCAGCACCGCTCCATGCCACTCCGTGTCATGCACGCGGTCGCAGAGAAACCAGAACAGGAGATCCATCCATGTCATCCGCCGAAGTCACCACACCGGAGCAACTGCTGGCCGAGCTCGATGCCCAGACCCGCATGCCGATTGCTCAGATCGGCCAGACGCTGATGTCGCTGGGCATGATCACCGCGGCGCAGCTGCAAGGTGGGCTGGCGCAGCAGCAGCTCGCCCCCAAGGTGCCGCTGGGCGAGACGCTGGTGCGCATGGGCATGATCAACCGCGCCCAGCTGCAGACGGCGCTGGTGCACAAGATGGGCTATCCGCTGGTCAACCTGCACCTGTTCGCGCCGTCCGCCGACGCCCTGCGCAAGATCGGCCACAGCGCGGCGCAACGCCTGCAGGTGATGCCGCTGATGCTGCACGAGGGCCGCCTGGTCCTCGCGCTGGACGATCCCTCGAACCGGCGTTCGGCCATCGACGAAGTGGAATTCATTGCCCAGGCGAAGGTCATTCCGGTGGTCGGGAAATATCTCGACCTGGACGGCGTGCTGCACAAGGCCTACGAGAAGCTCGGGGATCCCGCGACGGTGCGCCCGGCCAGCTTCGATCCGATGCGGCCGCTGGAGTTCGACATGGCCGGCACCAGCGAACTGCTCGAAACGCTCGAGAAAGAAGGCCGCTCGATCACCAGCATCGAGGCGCCGATCGAGCAATCGGACAACTCGCTGGTGCGCATGATCAACAGCATGATCCTGGAAGCGCACCGCGAGGGCGCATCGGACATCCACGTCGAAAGCTCGCCCGGCGACGAGAAGACCCGCATCCGGTTTCGCCGCGACGGCCGCCTCTATACGTACCTGGAGCTTCCGTCCAGCTATCGCAACGCCGTGGTGGCGCGCATCAAGATCATGTGCGACCTCGACATCAGCGAGAAGCGCAAGCCGCAGGACGGCAAGATCAACTTCGTCAAGTATTCGCCGCAGCACCGCATCGAACTGCGCGTTGCCACCATTCCGACCAACAACGGTCTGGAAGACGTGGTCATGCGCATCCTTGCGTCGGCCAGGCCCATCGCGATGAACGCGCTGGGCCTCTCGCCGCGCAATCTCGCCCAGTTCACGCAGGCGGTCGAGCGCCCCTACGGCATGGTGCTGTGCGTCGGCCCCACGGGTTCGGGCAAGACCACGACGCTGCACTCGGCGCTGATGCACATCAACACGCCGGAGCGAAAGATCTGGACCGCGGAAGACCCGATCGAGATCACGCAGGCCGGCCTCAGGCAGGTGCAGGTCAATCCGCGGATCGACTGGACCTTTGCCAAGGCCCTGCGGGCCTTCGTGCGCGCCGACCCCGACGTGATCATGGTCGGTGAGATCCGCGACGAGGAAACCGCCAGGACGGCCATCGAGGCTTCATTGACCGGCCACCTCGTGCTTTCGACACTGCACACCAACAGCGCCCCCGAGACCGTGACACGGCTGCTCGACATGGGCATGGACCCCTTCAACTTCGCCGACTCGCTGCTGGCGGTGCTGGCACAGCGGCTGGTGCGCCGCCTCTGCACCCAGTGCACCACCAGCAGCCCCGCGAGCCCCGAAAAGGTCGAGGAACTGCTGGCCGACTACATGCATGCATTCGGCGCGGAGGCCACGCCCGCCGAACGCAAGGCGGTGCACGGCGACTGGATCGCACGCCATGGGCACGACGGTCATCTGCACACCTTCACCAGCACCGGATGCCCGCATTGCGGCGACACCGGCTTCAAGGGCCGCGTCGGCATCCACGAGCTCATGGTGGTGTCCAGGACGCTTCGCCGCCTGGTGCAGAACGGGGCACGCGCCGAGGAACTGCAGGAGGCGGCGCTGCGCGAAGGCATGCGCACGCTGCGTCAGGACGGTATCGAGAAAGTGCTGGCCGGGCAGACGACCATCGAGGAAGTGCGCGCGACCAGCAACCTGTGAACAGGCCGCCCTAGGCGGTGCCCCATGCCACCGCCGGCAATGCAGCAATGGCGGGCCTTGCGAAGAAGTAGCCCTGGAAAAGGTCCACGCCGAGCGCATGAAGCGCGCCGACCTCCTCCGGTATCTCGACGCCTTCGGCGATCACCCGGATTTTCAGTTCGTCGCAGGTGGAGACGAAGCCTCTCACGATGGCCAGCCGAACCGGGTCGGCATGGATGTTCCGCACCAGGCTCATGTCGATCTTCAAGACGTCGGGCTGGAACACGGCGAGCATCCCGAAGCCTGCATAGGCGGCGCCGAAATCATCGATGGCCGAGGTGAAGCCGTGGCGCCTGAAGTCCTGGAAGACGGCCGCGAGTCCGGGCAAGTCGATCGTCCGCTCGCCCTCGGTGACCTCGAACATCAGGCGATTCACCGGAAAATTGCAATGCTGCGCGGCGGCCATGGCGGTGCGAAAGCACTCGGGCCGACCGGCCACATCGTTGGGCAGCACGTTGAGGCTGAGCCTGGATGCCATGCCCAGCCCCGCCGCCATCTCGATGGCCCTCACGCGGCAGGCTTCGTGAAACGCGAAGCGCTGCGAGGCGTCGATGCCGGCGAGCACCTCCGTGGCGCCTTGTCCCGAGAGGCCGCGCACCAGCGCTTCGTGCGCAAAGATCTCGCGCCGCGCGACATCCACGATCGGCTGGAACGCCATGGTGAACGCCGAGCCGAAGCCGGGGAAGCAGGCATCGGCGAGGTTGTGGGCTGTCGCGGACATGGGACTCGCGGTTCGGAGGGAAGGCGTTCTGGCGGGAGTGCGGGGCGACCACTGTAAGCGTTTTTTTACTCCCGGCGGCCGCGCTTGCGCACCGGGCCGCAGCTGCATCGTGCCGCAGGGGGGCTTTGAGCTCGTCGACAGCGGAAATCTTGGTCACCGGCAAGCGGTAGACACCAAAGTTTGCGTGACCTATGGCACTGGTGAACATGGGTGCTCCCGCGCCATAGTTCGGCGCGCCCGGAGGCGAATCCAAGCCTCCGGGCTTCTTTTTTGGAACAAAGAGGGAAGCTCATGAACACAAGATTTGTACTGGCGGCTGTGGCTGCTGCAACGCTGGCCGCCTGTGGCGGAGGCGGTGATGGTGGTGGCGGATTTCCGGCCGTGCCGGTTGTACCGATCGGCCCACCAGCCCCGGCCCCAGCGCCAGCGCCAGCGCCCGCACCGGCCCCCAACCCCGACAACACATCCTCCGCAGCCTGCTTCAACGAAGCCGACCTGCACGAAGGCACCACGTCGGTGGTGGAACTGGACGTCACCGCCAAAAACCAGACCTTCAAGCAGCGCGTGACCACGGTCACCCGCACCCGCGAGTCCTTCGCCGACGCGAACCCGGTGCGGCTGCTGCGCACCACCTTCAACTACTTCAACAACTCGGAAGCGACGGACCGGCAGTACATCGACTTCGTGGACGGCAAGATCCTGCGATACGGCTCCCGCAACGGCGGTGAAGGCGCCGACCCTGCGCTCGGCACCAACACCAACGTGCCAACGTTCGCGATGCCCGTCATGTCGCCGGGCCAGACGCTGGAGCTGAACTACGTGGTCAAGTCCGTGAGCGGCGCGAACGGCGAGATCCGGAACGAGCAGCCCATCTCGGGAACGGACACCTACGTCGGACGCGAGACCGTCGTGACGTCGATGGGCTCGTTCAGCGCCTGCAAGTTCTCGGGCATCACGCGCGTACGGCAAGTGGATGGGACGGACCTCATCCAGAACCAGGACAACTGGATTGCCGCCGACGGCCCCTACCGCGGCCAGATGCTCAAGCTGGTGACGCGCATCGGCGAGGACTTCGGGATGATCGTCGCCACGCAGATCACCTACACGCCGAAGTAAGGCCCGGCGCTGCCGTCTGCCCTTGTGCTCAGGGGCAGACGAGCTCCGTCTTCGACGCCGCGCACAGCCTGGCCACCTCGGCCTTCGACAGGAACTCCGTCGCGAGGCTGTTGAGCATCAGCACGGCGGGATAGAGGCGCGCGTCCTGCGGGTTCGCGCGATACGCCTTCTGCAGCAGCTGCTGGCCCGCCTTGTTGCAGTTCTTGCGCTGCATGCGGTTGATTTCCTTGTCGCGCGCGGAGCCGTCGCCGTTGAACTCCCCCGCGAAGTGAAAGCACATCTCGGTGTCGGAGACGGCTTTCTGAAGTGCCTTCTCGTCCTTCGAGAACTTCACGAGCTCGGCGGCGAACGACGACGAGGCCGACAGCAACAGCAACGCGGCGCCCGCAACGGTGAACATCAGCTTCATGGTGCGAATCCTCCTTGAATGAAAAAGGGCCGCCCTGGGCGACCCTCTCCGTCTGCATCGCCTGGGCGATTACTTCTTGTCGCCGCCCGGCACCTTGCCTTCGACGCCCTTGACGTAGAAGTTGATGCCCGTGAGGAATTTGTCGTCGGCCACTGCGTCCTTGGCGACCACTTCCTTGCCGTCCTGGCCGAGGATCGGGCCCTTCCAGATCACGAAGCTGCCGTCCTTCAGGCCCTTCTTGATCTCTTCGACCTTGGCCTTGGTTTCGGCCGGCACGTCCTCGGCGATCGAGACGAGGTCGATGGCGCCTTCCTTCACGCCCCACCAGGCCTGGCCGGTGGTCCACTTGCCGTCGAGCGCGTCCTGCGTGGCCTTGATGTAGTACGGCGCCCAGTTGATGGTGGCCGAGCCCAGGTGAGCCTTGGGGCCGTAGGCGGTCATGTCCGAATCCCAGCCGAAGGCGCGCTTGCCCTTCTCTTGTGCGGTCTTGAGCACGGCGGGCGAATCGGTGTTCTGGAACAGGATGTCGGCACCGCCGTTGATGAGCGCGGTGGCCGCTTCGGTTTCCTTCGGCGGGCTGAACCATTCGTTGACCCACACGACCTTGGTGGTGATCTTCGGGTTGACCGACTGCGCGCCCAGCGTGAAGCTGTTGATGTTGCGCAGCACTTCGGGAATCGGCACCGAGCCGACCACGCCGAGCGTGTTGCTCTTGGTCATGGCACCGGCGATCACGCCGGCCATGTACGCGCCTTCGTACGTGCGGCTGTCGTAGGTGCGCATGTTGTCGGCCGTCTTGTAGCCGGTGGCATGCTCGAACTTCACGTCTTTGCTGTCGTTGGCGACCTTGAGCATCGGTTCCATGTAGCCGAAGGTGGTGCCGAAGATCAGCTTGTTGCCCTGGCCGACCATGTCGCGGAACACGCGCTCGGCGTCGGCGCCTTCGGGCACGCTCTCGACGAAGGTGGTCTTGATCTTGTCGCCGAATTCCTTCTCGAGCGCCTTGCGGCCGTTGTCGTGCGCGAAGGTCCAGCCGCCGTCGCCCACCGGGCCGATGTATGCGAATGCGATGTTGAGCGGCGCGGCCGGGGCCGGGGCGGCTGCAGCGGGGGCCGGGGCGGGCGCGGGGGCCGCGGCCGGTGCTGCCGCTTCTTCTTTCTTGCCGCAGCCGATCAGGGCCGCCGAAGCGACCGCCGTGAGGGCGGCCAGCTTGAGCAGGGAGCGCTTGTTCAGATCATTCATTGTCGGAAATCCTCAAAAAAGGACGGGTTGGCGGGAAAACGAAAAACGCGATTATGAGCCGGGGTAGAACGGTTTCCCTATGGAAGCCGGCATGTTGATGCGGATGAACGCGGGGTTGCGCGAGATCAGCGCCAGCACCACGATGGGCGCGATGTACTGCAGCATGCTGAGGAACTGGGGCGGCACATCGACACCGCTGCTCTGCAGGTGAAAACCCAGCATCGAGACGCCGCCGAAGAGGTAGGCGCCCAGCAGCACGCGAATCGGCCTCCAGGTGGCAAAGGTGGTGAGCGCCAGCGCGATCCAGCCGCGGCCCGCGACCATGCCTTCGACCCACAGGGGCGTGTAGACAGTCGAGAGGTACGCGCCGGCCAGTCCGCAGAGCGCGCCACCCGCGACCACCGCCATGAAGCGGATGCGCCGCACCGGGTAGCCGAGCGCATGCGCCGACTCGGGCGATTCGCCCACCGAGCGCAACACGAGGCCAGCGCGCGTGCGGTACAGGAACCAGATGAGGCCGACGGTCAGCACCACCGCGAAATACACCATCGGGTGATGGCGAAAGAGCGCGGGGCCGACGAGCGGAATGTCGGCCAGCACCGGAATCGCGTAGCTCGCGCTCTCGGGCAGCTTGGCCTGCACGAAGTTGATGCCGACGAAGGCCGAGAAGCCAACGCCGAACAAACTGAGCGCGAGCCCCGTCGCGTACTGGTTGGTGTTGAGCCAGATCACCAGCACGCCGAAGAACGCGGCGAGCAAGGCGCCCGCCGCCATGCCCGCGAGAAAGCCGAGCCAGGGGTTGCCGGTGATCACCACCGTCGCAAAGCCCGCGATGGCGGCGCAGAGCATCATGCCCTCGGCGCCGAGGTTGACGATGCCGGCCTTCTCGTTGATCAGGAGGCCCAGCGCCGCAATCGCGAGCACGGTGCCGGCGCTCAGCGTGGAGCCGAGCAGGAGTGCGTAGCTGTCCATGTCAGAGGACTCCTTCGGTCGGCCGCGCAACCGGCGCGGTCAGCGGCGTGCTGACTTGCAGCGAACTCGTCGTGAGAATGGCCTTGGCGGCCGCCTTGCGGCGGATGCGGTACGCGATGAGCGTGTCGCAGGCCAGCAGCGTGAAGAGCAGCAGCCCCTGGAACACGCCGGTCAGCGACTTGGGCAGCCCGAGGCGCGATTGCGCCAGTTCGCCGCCGATATAGAACATGCTCATGAGGATCGCCGAGAACACCATGCCCACCGGATGCAGCCGCCCGACGAAGGCCACAATGATGGCCGCGAAGCCGTAGCCGGCCGGCACATAAGGCGTGAGCTGACCAAGCGGCCCGGCCACTTCGAGCGCACCGGCCAGGCCCGCCGCGCCGCCCGAGGTGAGCAGCGCGATCCACACCGCGCGCCTTGCCGAAAAGCCCGCATAGCGCGCCGCCGCCGGGGCGAGACCACCGACCTGCTGCGCAAAGCCCGCGCGCGTGCGGAACAGGAACACCCACAGCGCGCCCACGCCCACCAGCGCGATGATCAGCCCGATGCTCACGCGCGAGCCCTTGAAGAGCCGCGGAATCTGCGTGACCGCCTCGAAGGTCTTCGACTGCGGGAAGTTGTAGCCGTTCGGGTCTTTCCACGGGCCGAACACCATGTAGCTCAGGAGCAGCGTGGCCACGTACACCAGCATCAGGCTCACGAGGATTTCGTTGGCGTTGAACTTGTCGCGCAGGAAGGCCACGATGCCCGCCCACACCATGCCGCCGAGCGTGCCCGCGACGAGGATGGCAACGACGATCCACGAACCGGTGTTCTTGTCGGCCAGGAGCGCCACGCCGCCCGCCACGATGGCGCCGAACACGAACTGCCCCTCGGCGCCGATGTTCCACACGTTGGAGCGGAAGCACACCGCCAGGCCCAGCGCGATGATGAGCAGCGGGGTGGCCTTGATCATCAGCTCGCCGAGCGCATAGCCGCTCTTGATGGGCTCGTAGAAGAACACCATGAGGCCCTTGACCGGGTCCTTGCCGAGCGCGGCGAAGAGCGCCACGCCGATCAGCACCGTGATGAGCAACGCCAGGATCGGCGAGGCAAAAGTCCAGAAGCGCGAGAGCTCCGGACGGGGTTCGAGCTTAAGCATGGGCGGCCTCCCCGGCCTTGTGTTCTTGCCAGAGACCGCTCATCCATTCGCCGATCTGCGGCAGCGTGGCTGCGGCGCGGTCGATGGAGGGCGAGAGCCGGCCCTTGGCGATCACGTGCAGGCGGTCGCTGATGTCGAACAGCTCGTCGAGCTCCTCGCTCACCACCAGCACCGCGCAGCCGGCATCGCGCAGGGCGAGGATTTCGCCGCGGATGAGTGCAGCCGCGCCCACGTCCACGCCCCAGGTCGGCTGCGAGACGATGAAGAGCTTGGGGTTGGCGTCGATCTCGCGGCCGACGATGAATTTCTGCAGGTTGCCGCCCGAGAGCGAACGCGCCGCCGCACGCGGCCCGCCGGCCTTGACGTTGAAGCGCTCGATGATGGATTTGGCGTGCTTGTCGAGCGCGGACGTGCGGATCCATCCGCCCTTGCCCACCGCGTTGCTGCGCGTGAGCAGCAGGTTGTGCGCAAGCCCCAACGTGGGCACCGCGCCGCGTCCCAGCCGCTCTTCGGGCACGAAATGCAGGCCCAGCGCCCGCCGCGCGCGCGGCCGCAGGCGCCCGGCGGGCCTGTCGAACACCTGCACCATCGAGGCATCGGCGCGCACGTCTTCGCCCGAGAGCGTGTAGAGCAGTTCCTTCTGGCCGTTGCCCGAGACGCCCGCAATGCCGACCACTTCACCGGCGCGCACCTCGAACGAGATGCCGTCGAGGTCGACGCCGAACTGATCTTCGCGCGCCAGCGTGAGCCCCTTCACACGCAGCGCCACCGCACCCGCATGCACCGGCCGGTGCTGCAGCGCCGGCGGCTCGCTGCCGATCATCAGCCGCGAGAGCGATTCGTTGCTCTCGTTCTGCGGATTGCACACGCCCGTGACCTTGCCGCCGCGCAGCACCGTGCAGGCGGTGCACAGCTCGCGAATCTCGTGCAGCTTGTGGCTGATGTAGAGGATGCTGCAGCCCTCGGAGGCCAGCTTGTTGAGCACCGTGAAGAGCTTGATGACCGCCTGCGGCGTGAGCACCGAGGTCGGCTCGTCCAGGATCAGCAGCTTGGGGTTGGTGAGCAGCGCGCGGATGATTTCCACCCGCTGCATCTCGCCCACCGAGAGCGTGTGCACCGGGCGCGAGGGATCGATGTCGAGGCCGTACTCGCTGGCCTTGGCGGTGATGCTGCGGGCCACTTCGGCCAGCTGCAGCGATTTGTCGAGGCCCAGCCACACGTTCTCGGCCACGGTGAGGGTGTCGAACAGGCTGAAGTGCTGGAACACCATGCTGATGCCCAAGGCCCTCGCCTGCTGCGGGTTGCGCAGGGTGACGGCCTGGCCGTCGAAGGTGACGGTGCCTTCGTCGGGCTTGACCGAGCCGTAGATGATCTTCATCAACGTCGATTTGCCCGCGCCGTTCTCGCCGAGAACGGCATGGATTTCGCCGGGGGCGACGGCCAGCGAGATGTCGCTGTTGGCCACCACCGCGGGATATCGCTTGGTGATGTGCGCGAGCTGGAGTCGGGGGGTTGTCATGCCGGGTTTCGTGGGTTTGTCTCGTTCAAAGCAACAACGCTGGGACAGCTATCAGTTTAATAGCGTCCCAGCAACCATCGGCGCCCGACGGCGCTCGGCTCAGTGTCCGCCGATGTAGGCGAACTTGAACAGGAAGATCGCCGCGATCACCCACACCATCGCATGCACTTCCCGTGCCCGGCCGGTGCAGAGCTTGAGCACCGCGTACGTGATGAAGCCGAAGGCCAGGCCGTTGGCGATCGAGTAGGTGAAGGGCATGGCCAGCGCGGTCACGGCGGCGGGAATGACCTCGGTGGTGTCTTCCCAGTCGAGCTCGACCAGGTCGCGCAGCATCAGGCAGCCCACGAAGAGCAGCGCCGGTGCGGTGGCGTAGGCCGGCACCGAGCCCGCGAGCGGCGAGATCATGAGGCAGGCCAGGAACAGCACCGCCACCACCACAGCCGTGAGGCCGGTGCGGCCGCCGGCTTGAACGCCGGCCGCGCTTTCCACATACGCCGTGGTGCTCGAGGTGCCGAGCAGCGAGCCCGCGAAGATCGCGCCGCTGTCGGCCAGCAGCGCCTTGTTCATGCGCTCCATCTTGCCGGGCACCAGCAGGCCCGCGCGCTTGGCCACGCCCATCAGCGTGCCGGTGGCGTCGAACATCTCGACCAGGAAGAACACCAGCACCACGTTCAGGATGCCGCCCTTGAGCGCGCCCAGGATGTCCAGCTGCATGAAGGTAGGCGCGATCGACGGCGGCGCATCGAACACGCCATGGAACTTGTTGCCGCCGAAGAAGAACGACAGCACCGTCACCAGCATGATCCCGATCAGGATCGCTCCTCGCACCTTGAGCCGGTCGAGCGTCACGATGACCAGGAAGCCCAGCGTGGCCAGCACCACCGGCGGCGAGTGCAGGTCGCCCAGCGTGACGAAGGTCGCAGGCGATGCGGCGACGACGCCGGCACTCTTGAGCGCGATGAGCGCCAGAAACATGCCGATACCCACCGTGATCGCCGTTCGCAGTGACTGCGGTATGCCCGCGATGAACAGCTCCCGCAACCCGGTGACCGTGACGATGAGGAACAGGCACCCCGAGATGAACACCGCGCCCAGCGCGACCTGCCACGTATAGCCCATGCCCAGCACCACCACGTAGGCGAAGTAGGCGTTCAGGCCCATGCCCGGCGCCATCGCGATCGGGTAGTTGGCGTACAGGCCCATGATCAGCGTGCCCAGCGCCGCGATCAGGCAGGTGGCGACGAAGACCGCGCCCTTCGGCATGCCCGCATCGCCGAGGATCGTCGGGTTCACGAAGATGATGTAGGCCATCGTGAGGAAGGTGGTGAGCCCCGCGATGACCTCGGTGCGCACCGTGGTGTTGTGCGCACTGAGCTTGAACACCCGTTCAAGCAAACCCGAGCCGCTTGCGCTGCCCACAGCCGCACGCGGACGCGCGGACTCGACATGCCCCGGGGTGTGGGGCTCGGCGCCTTTGGGCGCCTGTTCCAACGTACTCATTTCGCTTGTCTCCAGCTGTTGTAGTGGCGGTTTCATCGTTGCCCCGCTCACGACGCCGGCGCGAACGGGGGTTTCTCAGGGGTCCGGTCTTTCAGGGGCGGCAGGCAGGCGGGATGCGCCAGGTATCGCGGAAGACGCAGGTCGCAGCGAGGCCGCCACGTCCTTGATGCATTCGCGCAGCCAGCGCGCCGAGCTCGACGAATGGGTGCGTTCGTGCCAGAGCTGGTAGTACATGAGGCGCGGCAGCGCCACCGGGCAGTCGAGGATCTTCACCGGCAGCCGCGCGGCGAAGCGCTCGCAGTACTGGCGGCCGGTGGTGAGCACCAGCAGGCTCGAGGCGACCATGTCGGGGATCAGGCTGAAGTGCGCGCAGCGCGCGGTGATGTTGCGCTGCCGCCCCAGCTCGTCGAGCATCTGGTCGATGATGCCGCGCCCTCCGGGGTGCATCGGCGTGGGCGCGATGTGCTCGGCCGCGAGCCAGGTCTCCAGGTCCCAGCCGCGGCGCACCGCCGGATGGTCCTGGTTGACCAGCGACACCACCTCGTCGCCGAAGAGCCGTGCCATGTGCAGGTCTTCCGGGGGCTTGAGCCAATTGCCGATCACCAAGTCGACCTGCCCGAGCGCCAGGTGCCCGTGGTAGTCCGAATCGGGCGAGAGCGCGTGGATCTCGATCTGGCAGAGCGGCGCCTCGCGCTTCACATGCGCCACCAGCATCGGCAGGAAGAGCGGGTCCATGTAATCGCTCGCCGCGATGCGAAAGGTGGTGGCCGCCGATTGCGGCTCGAAGCCCCGCGCATCGGAGAACAGCATCTCGGCCGCGCGCAGGATGCTGGCCGCGGGCTCGATCATCCGCAGCCCCGCATCGGTGGGCACCATGCCTGAGCCCGAGCGCACCAGCAGCGGATCGCCCGACAGCTCGCGCAGGCGCTTGAGCGCGGCCGAGACGGCCGGCTGGTACATCCCCAGGCGAATGGCGGCGCGCGAGACGCTGCGATCGGTCAGCACGGTGTGAAGCACCCGGATCAGATGGAGATCGATCTTGTCGAAAAGCGCTTGGTCTCTCATGGCTGTTCACACCTTTCTTGTCTGTGCGAACAGTTATACAGCGCAGCATTGGGCGAAACCGGGTGAAGGAGTGGAGCTCGGACCGTGCGAGCACGGCCCGTTTTCATTCGGCCGATACAGCCGGTCCCGCCTGCACGGCGGTGACGGCACGAAGAATCGACTCGCTCGTGGCCGGCGCCTTCAGCGGCGGATCGACCCTGTGGCCGCCGGCCGCCGACACCGCATCGCGGATCGCGAAGAACACCGAGAACGGCAGCAACAGCGGCGGCTCGCCCACGGCCTTGCTGCGGTGGATCGAGTCCTCGAAGTTCTGGCCTTCGAACAGGCGCACGTTGAAGACGGGCGGGCAGTCGTTGGCGGTCGGGATCTTGTAGGTGCTCGGCGCGTGCGTGGTGAGCTTGCCGCTTTGCGGATGCCACACCAGCTCCTCGGTGGTGAGCCAGCCCATGCCCTGGATGAAGGCACCTTCGACCTGGCCGATGTCCACGGCGGGGTTCAGCGACTTGCCCGCGTCGTGCAGGATGTCGGCGCGCAGGAGCTTCCATTCGCCGGTGAGCGTGTCGACGACCACTTCGCTCACCGCCGCGCCATAGGCGTAGTAGTAGAACGGGCGGCCCTGCATCTTGTCCTTGTCCCAGCTCAGGCCCGGCGTGGCGTAGAAGCCATCGGACCAGAGCTGCTTGCGGTCGAGATACGCCTCGCCGACGACGGTACTGAAGGCCAGCGATCGGCCGTTGACTTCGACCTTGTCGTTGGCAAAGTGCACGTCGCTCGCCTTGCCGCCGTGGCGTTCGGCGGCGCTCTCTGCAAGCCGTTCGCGAATCTGCCGCGCCGCATCCTGCGCGGCCTTGCCGTTCAGGTCCGCGCCGGTCGATGCGGCCGTGGCCGAGGTGTTCGCCACCTTGGTCGTGTCTGTCGCGGTGACGCGCACGCGCTCGAAGCTCACGCCCAATTCGTGCGCCACCACCTGCGCCACCTTGGTGTTGAGGCCCTGCCCCATCTCGGTTCCGCCGTGGTTCACGAGGATCGAGCCGTCGGTGTACACATGCACCAGCGCGCCGGCCTGGTTGAAGTGCTTCACGTTGAACGAGATGCCGAACTTGAGCGGTGCCAGTGCCAGGCCGCGCTTGAGCACCGTGCTCTTCTGGTTGAACGCGGCGATGTCTTCGCGCCGCGCGCGGTAGTCGCTGCTGGCCTCCAGCTCGGCCACAAGTTCGTGGACGATGTTGTCGGTCACGGTCTGGCGGTACGGCGTGACGTTGTTCTCCGCCTTGCCGTAGAAGTTGACGCGCCGCACGTCGAGCGGGTCGCGCTTCAGCTCGCGCGCGACAGAATCCATGATGTTCTCGATGGCAATGGCGCCCTGCGGGCCACCGAAGCCGCGGAACGCAGTGTTGCTCTGCGTGTTGGTCTTGCCCGAGAAGCCGTGCATCGCCACGTTGGGCAGCCAGTAGGCGTTGTCGAAGTGGCAGAGCGCGCGCGTCATCACGGGGCCCGAGAGGTCGGCCGAGTGGCCGGCGCGCGAGACCATGGTGATCTCCACGCCGAGGATGCGGCCTTCGTCGTCGTAGCCCACGTCGTACTCGTACCAGAAGCAGTGGCGCCGGCCGGTGATCATGAAGTCGTCGTCGCGGTCCAGGCGCAGCTTCACGGGGCGCTGCAATTGCCGCGCCGCAATGGCGGCCACGCAGGCGAACAACGCCGACTGCGATTCCTTGCCGCCGAAGCCGCCGCCCATGCGCCGGCATTCGACATGCACTTCGTTCGACTGCAGGTGCAGCGCATGCGCCACCAGGTGCTGCATCTCGCTCGGATGCTGCGTGGAGCAGTGGATGTGCAGCGCGCCGCCTTCCTTGGGAATGGCGTAGCTGATCTGGCCTTCGAGGTAGAACTGCTCCTGACCGCCCACGTCGAGCGTGGCCTTGTGGCGATGCGGCGCCTTGGCGATGGCGGCGCGCACGGCCGCCTCGTCGCCCTCGTTGGCGCTGCCGCCGCTGCGCACGATGTGCATCGGCGGCACGACGTACTGGCCGCGTGCATGGGCGTCCTGCGGGGTGATGACAGGCGACTGTGCCTCGATGGTCAGTGCGTCTTTCGCCTTGGCGGCTGCGCGGCGCGCGGCCTCGCGCGTCTCGGCGATCACCGCGAACACGGGCTGGCCGAGGTAGCGGATCTCGCCGCCGTCGTTCACCGGCAGCAGGATCGGGTCGTCGTGAATGATCGAGCCGCAGTCGTTGGTGCCGGGAATGTCGTCGGCCGTGAGCACGGCCACCACGCCGGGCATCGCGCGGATCGCATCGAGCGACAGCGCCGTCACGCGGCCGTTGGCCACGGGCGAGAGGCCGAGCGCGCAATGCAGCGTGCCGGTGATCTCGGGAATGTCGTCGATGTAGGTCGCTTCACCCGCCACATGCAGGTGCGCCGACTCGTGCGGCCGGCTGATGCCGACGCGCGCACCGAGATCGTGCGCCACCGCTTCGGCCGCGGGGTCGATGCGCGCGGCGGTGTTCTTCAGGTAGTCGGCAAAGGCCTCGGCGGGCTGCAGCAGGCGAGCGTCGATGGGTTTGTTCATGGTCAGACTCCTTCCGCTGCTGCCTTGACGGCTGCATGGGGCATCACGCTCCAGACGCTGGTTTCCTCGAGGGAGAGCGCGTCTTCGGTGCGGGTTTCGAGCCAGAGGCGCTGGATCAGGTTCTGTGCCACCTGCAAGCGGTAGTCGGCCGAGGCGCGCATGTCCGACAGCGGCTTGAAGTCCTGCGCCAGCGCGAGCTTGGCGGTGGCAACGCTGGACTGCGTCCAGGGCTTGCCGACGAGTGCGGCTTCCGCGTTCGCCGCGCGCTTCACGGTCGCGGCCATGCCGCCGAATGCCAGGCGCACGGCCTTCACCGTGTCGCTGCCCTCTTCCAGTTCGATCGCGAAGCCGGCGCACAACGCCGAGATGTCGCAGTCGAAGCGCTTGCTGATCTTGTAGGCGCGCACCTGGCGGCGCATGGCGGCCAGCGGAATCGCCAGCCCCTGCACGAACTCGCCGGGCTGCAGCTGGTTCTTCATGTAGTCGATGTAGAAGTCGGGCAGCGGCATGCGGCGCACCACGTCGCCACGGCGCAGTTCGATCTCCGCGTCCAATGACATCAGCACCGGCGGCGAATCGCCGATGGGCGAGCCGTTGGCCACGTTGCCGCCCATGGTGCCGGCATGGCGGATCGGCGGCGAGGCGAAGCGCAGCCACACGTCCTGCAGGCTGGGCACGCGCTGCACGAGCGCTTCGAAGGCGGATTCGAGCGAGGCGCCTGCGCCGATGTAGAGCTCGTCCGCGCGCGTTTCGATCGTCTTCATTTCGGCCACGTCGCCCACATAGATGATGTCGCCCAGGTCGCGGAACTGCTTGTTGACCCAGAGGCCGACGTCGGTGGAGCCGGCCAGCAACTGGGCGCGCGGCTTCTGCTCGCGCAGCGCGGCGAGTTGGGCAATGGTTTTGGGGGCGTGGAAGTGGTCCATGCGGGCGCCGAGCGGCGCCGCATAGTCGAGCCCGTCGTTCTGAAGGGCGGTGAGCGCCGCCACCACCGGCTTCGTGTCGAGCCGCACGCTGGGCAGGTCGAACATGCGCTGGCCCGCATCGAGGATCGGGCGGTAGCCGGTGCAGCGGCAGAGGTTGCCCGAGAGGTCGTCGGCCAGTTGCTGGCGCGTGGGCTGCGTGCCCTCGGCCTGGTGATGCTCGTAGGTGGACCAGAGCGACATCACGAAGCCCGGCGTGCAGAAGCCGCACTGCGAGCCGTGGCAGTCGACCATCGCCTGCTGCACGGGGTGCAGCGTGTGGACAGAATGCTTCTTGTCCTGCAAGGCCGGGGCGGCGCACTGCGCCTTCAGGTCCTCGACCGTGAAGAGCGCTTTGCCGTGCAGCGTAGGGAGAAACTGGATGCAGGCATTGACCGTCTGCAGTTGCAGGCCGCCGACGGCGCCAAGCGCGTTCGCGTCGGTGGCCAACTCGCCGATCACCACCGTGCAGGCGCCGCAGTCACCCTCGTTGCAGCCTTCCTTGGTGCCGGTGCAGTGCGCGTCCTCGCGCAGCCAGTCGAGCACCGAGCGCGTCGGGTGAACGCCGCTCACATCGACGATCTTGCCGCGATGGAAAAAACGGACGGGTTGGATGTTGTTTGGCTCTGTACTCATGCTCTTCGGGCTCGTGGGCGGCTCGGTGTTTCCGGCCAAGCCTGGACGTTAGTCGCTTGGGCCGCAAGCCACATACCGCGGGAGCCATATTGCGTATGTGGGCGCGGGTATGCGACCTAGGGGGAAACCCTGGAGAGAGCGAGCAATTCCCGGGCCATGGGCACCAGTTCGCCCGGAGTGCCGTATCAGGTCGGCTCGGGCACCGCCGCCACTGTCGCCTTTGGCTGTGCGTAGCGCCAAGCGATCAGCGCGCCGATGCCCAGGAACACCGCGGCGATGAAGAAGGGTGCGCCCGGCAGGTGCACCGGCGCGTCCGCGCCAATGAAATAGCCAAAGCTGCCGGCGAACATCGCGGGCCCGACGATGCCTGCCACCGACACCAGGCTTGTCAGCGCGCCCTGGATGCGGCCTTGCTCGGCAGCGCCGACCTGCCGGGTGACCAGCGCCTGCGCCGCCGGCCCGGCGAACGCCAGCAAGGTGCCGAACGGCAGCGCGGCCAGAAGGACCCAGCCGGCATCGGCCAAGCCGTAGATGACGAAGCCGAGCACGCCGAAGCCCATGCCGAACAACAAGGCGCGGCGCTCGCCGAAGCGCTTCACGCCCGGCCCGATCAACAGCGCATTGACCAGCACGCTGAGCACGCCCACCGCGCCGAGCACCCAGCCCACGGCGTCTTCCTTCCAGTGATACCGGTAGTCGGCGAACAGCACGAACACGCTGGGATAGACGTACTGGGCCAGGTTGACGAGGAAGATCACCGCCGCCAGCCCGAACACCTGCGGATAGCGCTTGAGCAGCACCAGCGATCCGACCGGGTTGGCATGCGACCAGTCGAACTGGCGCGCGCGTCGCTCCGGCGGCAGCGATTCGGGCAACACGAACCATCCATAGCAGAAGCTGAGCAGCGTCAGCCCGGCCGCGAACCAGAACGGCAGGCGCGGATCGATGTGGCTCAGTTGCCCGCCGAGCACCGGCCCGAACACCAGGCCCATGCCGAACGCCGCGCCCACGATGCCGTAGCTGCGGGCGCGCTCCTCCGGCAGCGTCACATCGGCAATGTAGGCATTGGCGATGGTGAAGCTGGCCGAGAACACGCCAGACACCACCCGGCCGACGAACAGCCACGGCAAGCTGTCAGCCAGGGCCATGAAAACGAAATCCACGCCCAGCCCCAGGCACGACAACAGGATCACCGGCCGCCGCCCGAAGCGGTCGGACAACGCGCCCTGGATCGGCGAGCTCACGAACTGGATCGCCGCGAACGCGGTGCCGAACACCGCGATCCAGTACGCCGCCGTCGCGGTGCTGCCGCCGGCCAGCCGCTCCACCAGGTGCGGCAAGCCGGGCAGGATCAGGCCGAACGCGAGGAAGTCGATCAGCACCGTCACGAAGATGAAGGCGAGCGCGGCGCGGCGCACGCGCGGTGCTGGAAGGGTGGCGCTCACTCGCTGCGACTCATCAGGTATTTGCCTACGCGGGGATGCGCCTCGATGAGTCCTCCGAGCCGCCCGAACAGGCCATCGAAGCAGCCGAGCACGAGCGCGATGGTCTTCTTCAGCCGATCGCGCTCGAACATCAGCATGGGCAGGATCTGCTTGAGCGTGTAGACGTTGATGAACAGGATCGCGGGAAAGGCGCGCACATGCGCCCGCGAGAGATCGATGGCATTGCGCGCAATGTAGTAGCGCCGCGCCGCCGGATAGTTGATGAAGTGGATCTTCCAGCCGAACAGCGACCGGGCCCGGATATCGCCGATCTGGTGCCGCAGCACGACGTGCGGGTTCAGGTAGAGCGGCACATCGCGGCCCAGGGCGCGCATGCAGTAGTCGGTGTCCACGTGGTCGATCACATAGCGCTCGTCGAACCGGCCGACCTTGGCCCAGGCGCCGCGCGAAATCAAAGAGCCCGAGGAGATCATGAAAGCGCAGCGCATCAACGGTTCGGTGAAAGGCTGCCGCAGGTCGAACTGGTAGACGCGCTTGCCCTGGAGGCCGAATTGCGGGATCAGCGCGTCCAGGTTCGTGTCATGGACGAGCGGGCCGATCAGGAAGGCCGCGTCCTCCCCGCCCTCGCCCTTCCGCTCCCGGGCCACCATCGCAGCCCGGCACATGGCATCGAAGTAGCCCGGCGGCAGCCTGGAATCCTGGTCGAGCAGGAAGAAGAGCTCGGCGCCCCGCGCTTCGAGCTCGACGATGCCGCAATTGAAGGCACCCGCGATGCCGCCGCGGTTGCCGTTGTGCAGCACCGGGACGCCTGCATCGACGAGCGCCGGATGCCAGCCGTCCACCTGCGGCGTGTTGTCGACCACGCAGAGGTGCGGGCATGACCCGGCCAGCGAATGGAGGTTCGCCACTTGCTCGTCGGTCGGGAAATAGGTGACGACGACCGCACCGAACGGGAAAGACATCCTCTCGGCGTCAGCCGGCCGCCGTGGCCGCCACCAGCGAGCGCGGGCGCATGTCCTGCCAGTTCGCCTCGATGTAGGCGCTGCAGGCGTCGCGGTCGGTCGGCGCCAGCGCCACCTGCCAGCCGGCGGGCACGGCGATGAAGGCGGGCCACAGCGAATGCTGGCCCTCGTCGTTCACCAGCACCTGGAAGCTGGCGTTCTTGTCGTCGAACGGGTTGCTCATCTGAGATTTCCTTGTCGTATGAGGTTCAGGTTCAAGCCATTTCCGCGGGTGCGGCGGTTTGCAGCAATGCCTCGAGGGCGTCCGCGATGCCGGTGAGCGCGCGATGGCAAGCGAAGTCTTCGCGCAGCGCCGCCGCGCGCTGGCGGTAGGTGGAGTTGCCCAGCACCTTGCGCACCGCATCGCCGACCTGGCGGGCGGTCGGCTGGCCGGTGGTGAGGTTGATACCCGCGCCCGACCAGGCCACGCGCGCGGCGATCTCGGGCTTTTCTTCGGAGGTGCCGGCGACCACCAGTGACACGCCCAGGCTCAGCGCATGGTTGACCGAGCCGTAGCCGCCGTTGGTGACCATCGCGTGCAGCTTGGGCAACAGCCGGTCGTAAGGCAGGAACGGCACCACGCGGGCGTTGGCGGGCAGGTTCACCGCGAGGGCGGGCGGCACCGGGCCGCCGGTGGTGGCGATGACGAGGATGTTCTTGTCCCCGGCCAGCGCCTGCAGCGTCGGGCCGATCAGTTGCGACGGGTTCTGGTTGGCCAGCGTGCCCTGCGTGACCAGCACGACCGAACGACCGTCGTCCAGCTCGTGCCACCAGTCGGGCGGCGTGAAATCGCGGCTCGCGGGCGAGAGCAGCGGGCCGACGAAGTGCACCGAGGCCGGCAGGTCGCTGCGCGGGTACTCGAACGAAGGCGCGGTGAGCTGCAGGTAGAGGTCGGGCAGCTTCACCATCGCATCGACGAAGAAGTCCGGCAGCGCGGGCAGGCCCGAGCGTGCGAGCAGCGTGTCGAAGTAGCGCTGCACCTCGCCGAACATCGCCTGCTTGAGGTTGGCGTTCATCGCCTTGTTGCGCACCCGCCCTTCCGGCGTGGACGACGGCGGCAGCGCGGTGCCGAAGAAGGCGGTGTCGCAACTGGACAGCGGCAGCGCCGAGATGCCGATGCCGACGATGGCCGGGCGGTCCTCGCGCTCCTTGCCCAGCAGCAGCGGGAAGGTGCCGCAGAACATCGTGTCGACCAGGATGGCGTCGGCCTCGAAGTCCTCCAGGATCGATCGCAGGCCCGCATGCTGCGCGGCCATCGCGTCGGCAAAGAAGTGCTTCAGGCCGAAGCACAGCTGCGCATGCGCCGAGGTGATGCGCTGGCGTTCGGGAAAGCGCTTGTCGAGGTCGCGGTAGTCGAAGTCGATCGCGCGCTCGAACGGCGTGAAGGTCGCGCCAGTCGCCTCGGCCTGCGCCCTGAACTGGCTCGCGGTGTGCACCCGCACCTCGTGCCCCTGTTTCACCAGATGCTGCGCGATAGCCAGCATCGGCAGGACGTGTCCCGGCAAAGCGGTTGCTGCGATCAGATAGCGTGCCATTCGGTTTGCTCCTATGAAGTGGTGGTTTCCAGGGCACGGCGCGCCTTGGTGTCGATGCCCAGGTCGACGAAGTAGCGCTGCAGCAGGTCGCGGTCCACCGGGCGGATCGGCGCGCCGATGGCCTCGAGCTGCGCATGCGTGGCCGCACCGCTCACCTGCGGCGGCGTGGCCGTGGTGTCGTAGCGGTCGAGGATGGCGAGCACGGCGGCGAGGTCTCGGTCCTGCGCGACGGCCAACCGCGCATGCGCGCGCTGCAGCCAGGGCTCCAGGCCCACCGGCTCCAGCCGCATGCCCATGCGCTCGAAGACGTGCGGAATGTCGCGTACCCGCAGCGCCGCCTGGCTCATCAGGTGAAACACCTGGCCCCACGAGGCCTCTTGCGCCGCAAGGCCGAGGATGGCGCGCGCCACGTCGTCCACCGGCGTGAGGTTCAGCGGCAGGTCCATGTCGGGAATCGCTTCCAGGTCGGCATAGAGATGCGCCACGCGCCAGATCAGGTCGTCGGCATTGCAGATCGCGTGCGTGTGGTCGCCGGTGACCGCGCCCAGCCGGTAGATCGCGACCGGCATGCCGCGCGCCTGCGCCTCGCGGGCCAGCGCATCGCCGACCCACTTGCTCTGGCTGTAGCCGTCGACCAGCCCGCTCCACGAGGCCAGCGCCGACTGTTCGGTGATGGTGTCTTCCTGGTTGTTCTGGTCGATCACTGCGAGCGTGGAGACGTAGTGCATGCTCTTCGCGCGGCCCTGCGCCGTCCATTCGAGCAGCGTGACCACGCTGTCGACGTTCGCGGGCTTGAGGCTCGCGTAGGGGTGCAGAAAGTCGACCTGCGCGGCGCAGTGGTAGATGGCATCACAGCCGTCGCGCACCAGTTGCACGGCGGCGTCATCGAGGCCCAGGTTCGGCTTGCCGAGGTCACCGGTGACGACCTTGATGCGCGCGTCGTTCCAGATCGCACCGAGCTGGCGCTCGGCGAGCGTGCGTTTCAGGCGCTGCTCGCCGGCCTGTTCGTCGGGCGCACGCACATGGCAGACCACGCAGGCCGCGGTGTCGCGCAGCAGCGCGGCCAGCAAGTGGCTGCCGACGAAACCGCTGGCACCGGTAAGGAACACGCGCCGCGACGCGAGCTTCGGTGCGGTGGCCTGCGGGCGGATGTGCGCGGGCAGGTCGAGTTCGCGCGACAGGTCCAGCGCCTCGGCCGTGCCGCCTTCGTTGTCGAGCCAGGCGGCCAGGTCGGCGATCGTCGGGCGGTTGTAGACCTCGGCGTGCGGGAAGTCCGCGCGCACCTGCTGGCGAATGCGCATGCCCAGCTGGATGGCCATGAGCGAATGCCCACCGATCTCGAAGAAGTTGTCGTGGATGCCGACGCGCTCCAGGTGCAGCGTCTCGGACCACAGGCCGGCAAGCAGCTTCTCGGTGGGCGTGCGGGGCTCCACATACAGCGCGGCGGGCTGCTGGTCGGGCACCGGCAGCGCCTTCTTGTCGAGCTTGCCGCTTGGCGTGAGCGGTAGCGACGGCAGGCGCACGAAGGCCGAGGGCACCATGTAGTCGGGCAGGGCCTGCGCCATGTGGGCGCGCAGCTCGGTCGGCTGCGGCTCGGAACCGGCGACGAAGTAGGCGACCAGGCGCTTCTCGCCGGGCACGTCCTCGCGGGCAATCACGGCGGCCTGCGTGATCAGCGGGTGCTTGAGCAACACGGATTCGATCTCGCCCGGCTCGATGCGGAAGCCCCGGATCTTCACCTGCTGGTCGGCGCGGCCGAGGAAATCGAGCGTGCCGTCGGCCCGCCAGCGTGCGAGGTCGCCGCTGCGGTACATGCGGCTGCCGGGCGCGCCGTGCGGGTCGGCGATGAAGCGTTCCGCGCTCAACGCAGGACGGTTGAGGTAGCCCCGCGCGACGCCGCTGCCGGCGATGTAGAGCTCGCCCGCGACACCCGGCGGCACCGCTTGCAGGGCGCTGTCGAGCACATACATCCGCGTGTTCCAGATCGGCTGGCCGATGGAAGGCAGCTCTTCGGCGGTCATCGGTGCGCTCATGCTCGCGCAGATGGTGATCTCGGTCGGGCCGTAGGCGTTGATCATGCGGCGGCCTTGCGACCACTTCGCCGCCAGCGCGGCGGTGCAGGCATCGCCGCCGACCACCAGCGTCCGCAGGTGCGGGAACTCGCCGTGCGGCAGGGTCGCGAGCGCGGCGGGCGGAATCAGCGCGTGGCTCACGGCCTGCTGCTCGAGCAGGTCGGCCAGCTCCGTGCCGAGCAGTTGCTCTGGCCCCGGCACCACCAGCGCGGCGCCGGCGCCAAAGGCCATCAGCTGGTCCATCACGGACGCGTCGAAACCGCTGGAGGAGAACTGCAGCACGCGCGAGTCGTGGTCGATGACGAGCCGCTCCGCCATCGCCGTGCCGAGGCTGCTCAGGCCCGCATGCGGCACCACCACGCCCTTGGGCACGCCGGTGGAGCCGGAGGTGTAGATGATGTAGGCGGCATCGCCGGGCGCGGCTGTTTGCGCAAGCGGCTCATCCGACTGGATGGCCAGTGCGGCGACCATGCTGTCGCTGTCGAGCGCGATGCAGCGGGGAACGCCGGCCAGCTCGGGCAACAGCGCGTCGTGCGTCAGCACCGCGGCGGGTGCGGCCTCCTCGAACACGAAGGCGCTGCGCGCGGCCATGTGGTTGGGGTCGATGGGCAGGTAGGCCGCGCCGGCCTTCACGATGGACAGGTGCGCCACGATGAGATCGAGCGAACGCGGCAGCACTGTCGCAACGATGGAGCCACAGCCAATGCCCTGTGCGCGCAGCAGGTGCGAGAGCCGATTGGCGCGTGCATCGAGTTCGGCATAGCTTACGGTCGCGTCATCGAGCACCACTGCATCTGCATGCGGGCGCTCCGCGGCGTGCGCCTCCACCATCGCAGCGAACGAGAGCGGAGCGAGGTCGCGCGTGTGGCCGCTCCAGTCGGACAGCAGGCGGTCGGTTTCTTCCGCGCTCAGGATGGCGAGGCCACTCACCGCATCGTCGGGCGCCTCGCAGGCCTCTTCCAGCAAACGCACCAGCCGCGCGCCCATGGCTTCGACGGTGCTGCGCTCGAACAGGTCGGTGCTGTACTGGATGCCGCCGGAGATGCCGCCCGGCAGGCCATCGGCGCCGCGCTGCTCGCCGAGGATGAACGACAGGTCGAACTTCGCGGTGTCGATGGCCACCGGCTGCGGCGTGATCGACAGGCCCGGCAGGCTGAACGACAGGCGGCTCGTGCCCTGGAAGCCCAGCATCACCTGGAACAGCGGCAGGTTGGCGCGCGAGCGGCCCGGACGCAGCAGCTCCACGAGGCGGTCGTACGGGAACTCCTGGTTCGCATAGGCCGCGAGGTTGGTGGCGCGCACGCGCGAGACCAGCTCGCGCAGGCTCGGCTGGCCCGAGGTGTCGGTGCGCAGCACCAGCGTGTTGACGAAGCAGCCGATGAGCTCGTCCAGCGCATGGTCGCTGCGCCCGGCGACCGGACTGCCGATGACGATGTCGTCGCCCGCGCCGAGGCGGCTCAGGAGGCCTGCAAGCGCCGCCTGCAACACCATGAAGACGCTGGCCTGTCCATCGCGCGCCAGTTGCAGGATGCGTTCATGCACATGCGACGGAATCTGCAGCGGGACCACGTCGCCGCGGTAGGTAGGCACGAGCGGCCGTGCGTGGTCGACGGGCAGGGCCAGTTGCTCGGGCAGGTCGCTCAGCGAAGAACGCCAGAACTCGCGCTGGCGGCCGGCCATGCTCTCGGCATCGTCTTCGCTGCCGAGCAGCTCCTGCTGCCACAGCGCGTAGTCGGCGTATTGCAGCGGCAGCGGCTCCCAGCCCGGCGCCTTGCCTTCGCAGCGCGCCGCGTAGGCCACGCTGATGTCGCGCGCCAGCGGCAGCAGCGAAGCGCCGTCGCCGGCGATGTGGTGCGTGAGCAGCAGCAGCACGTGTTCGTCGGCGGCCAGCTTGAACAGGTAGACGCGCAAGGGCGCCGCGCTGCCGAGATCGAAGGCATGGCCCGCAGCGGCATGAAGCTGCGCGGCGATTTCTTCTTCGCTGCTGTCGGCCTCGGTCACCGCCGGTCGCGCATCCACGCCGTTCAGGATGTGCTGGTACGGCAGCCCGTCTTCGTTCGGGTAGACCGTGCGCAGGCTTTCATGGCGCTGCACCAGGTCGCCGAGCGCCGCATGCAGCGCGGCGCGGTCGAGCACCCCCGACAGGCGCAAGGCCAGCGGCATGTTGTAGGCCGGGTTCGCGCCTTCGAGCTGGTTCATCAGCCACAGGCGGCGCTGCGCGAAGGACAGCGGAATGCGCGCGGGGCGCGGCATCGGCACGAGGCTCGGGCGCGCGACCGACTCCTGGTCGAGCAGCTCGGCGAGGCCCGCAATGGTGGAGACCTGGAACAGCGTGTCGACCGGCAGGTCGATCATGAACTGCTGCCGGATCATCGACATCAGTTGCACGATCATCAGCGAGTGCCCGCCGAGTTCGAAGAAGTTGTCGTTGACGCCGACGCGCGGCAGGTGCAGCGTCTCCGCCCAAAGGCCGGCAAGGATCTTCTCGGTCGGCGTGCGCGGCGCGGCGTATGGCGTGGCGGCCTGCACCTCGGGCGGTGGCAATGCCTTGCGGTCGAGCTTGCCGCTCGGGCCGAGCGGCAGCGACGGGAGGCTGACGAAGGCCGACGGAACCATGTACTCGGGCAGCGATTGCGCGAGATGCGTGCGCAATTCGGCCGCTTGCGGATCGGCAGCGTCCGTCGCAACAACGTAGGCCACGAGACGCTTTTCGCCCGGTACGTCTTCGCGCGCCATCACGGCAGCCTGCGCGACTTGCGGGTGCTGCAGCAGCGCCGATTCGATCTCACCCGGCTCGATGCGCAGGCCGCGGATCTTCACCTGCTGGTCGGCGCGGCCGAGGTAGTCGAGGCTGCCGTCCTTGCGCCAGCGCGCGAGGTCGCCGGTGCGGTACATGCGGTTGCCAGGTGCGCCGTAGGGGTTGGCGATGAAACGCTCGGCACTCAGCAACGGGCGCTTGAGGTAGCCGCGTGCGAGGCCGACGCCCGCGATGTACAGCTCGCCGGTCACGCCGGCCGGCACGGGCTGCATGCCGCTGTCGAGCACGTGCATCTGGGTGTTCCATATCGGGCGGCCGATGGGAACGCTCGAGGCTTCTGCGTCGTCCATGCGTTCGCACTCCCACGAGGTGACATCGACCGCGGCCTCGGTCGGACCGTAGAGGTTGTGCAGCTCGCACGAGAGGCGCTGCTGGAACTGCGATTGCAGCGCGGGCGACAAGGCCTCGCCGCTGCAGATCACGCGCCGCAGCGTGGTGCATGCGCCAGCCGTGGGTTCGAGCAGGAAGACCTCGAGCATCGACGGCACGAAGTGGATCGTGGTGATGCCCTCCTCCGCGATCAGCCCCGTGAGATAGGCCGCATCCTTGTGGCCGCCGGGTTTCGCAAGCACCAGCGTGGCACCGTCGATCAACGGCCAGAAGAATTCCCACACCGACACGTCGAAGCTCGAGGGCGTCTTCTGCAGCACGCGGTCGTCGGCCTGGAGGCCGTAGCGGTCTTGCATCCAGCGCAGGCGGTTGACGATGGCGCGGTGCGACACGATCGCGCCCTTGGGCATGCCGGTCGAGCCCGAGGTGTAGATCACATAGGCCGGATGCGAAGGGTCGATCGCGATGTCGGGGTTGGTGTCGGCGCAACTCGCCAGATCCGCAATCGTTTGCGCCACATCGAGCAGCAATGTGGGGGCAGCTTTCGGCAGCGATTCCGCGAGGGCTTCGTTCGTGACGAGGCATACCGGTTGTGCATCGCCGAGCATGAAGGCGATGCGGTCCTGCGGGAAGTCCGGGTCGACCGGCAGGTAGGCCGCACCGGTCTTCAGCGTGGCGAGCAAGGCGACCATCAGCTCCATCGAACGCGGGATCGCGAGCGCCACGGTGCGCTCCGGGCCGGCGCCGCGTGCGCGCAGCAGGTGCGCGAGACGGTTGGCGCGGCGGTTCAGTTCTTCGTTGCTCATCGCCTCGCTGTCGAAGCGCAGTGCGATGGCTTGAGGGTTGACGGCGAGCTGCGCTTCGATCAGCGCGGTGAGGTGGGTGTCGGGCACCGCGTGGGCCGTGTCGTTCCACTCGACCAGCAATTGCTGGCGCTCTTCGGCACCGAGCAGGTCGATCTGGCCGACGGCCTGCAACGGCAGCCGGATCACGGCGTCGATGAAAGCGAGCAGCCGGCGCTGGTGATCGGCCAGGTCCTCCGCGGTGTGCACCGCGGGGTTGGCATCGAAGTCGATCTGCAGGTCCTGCCCGTTGCCGCGCTCGTACAGGAAGATGCCGAGATCCTCGGCCGTGCCGTTCGAGAGGTTGCGCGGCTTGGCTGCATGGCCTGCAAAGCGGAAGTCGTAGTCGAAGGGCTCGACGTTGACCACGGTGGTGAAGAGCTGCCGGTTGTTCACCAGCATGTTGAGGTCGCTGCGCAGGTGCTCGTAGCGGTACGACTGGTGCCGCAGGATCTGCCGCATCTGCCGGCCGACTTCGCGGATCAGCTCCGGAATCGGCAGGTCCGCGCGCATCGCGAGGCGCAGCGGCAGCGCGTTGGCCACCATCGCGGGCACGCGGCGCATGCGGTCGTTGTGGCGCGCAGTGACGGGGATGCCGATCGCCATGTCCTCGATGCCCGTTGCGCGGTACAGGTAGGCCGCGGTGGTGGCGATGAGGATTTGCGGCAGCGTGGTGCCGAGCTCCTGCGCAATGGTCTGCAGGGCCTGCACGCTGGCCGCCGGCAGGTGCACCGTCTGGCGCAAGAGGCCGCCGACGTTGACCGAGCGGTGCGAGGCGAGGCTCAACGGATCGGGTGCGTCGGCGAAGCGCTCGGTCCAGTACTGGCGGTCGCGCGGGAAGCGGCCGGACTCGCGGTAGGCATGTTCTTCTTCGGCCAGCTGCGAGATCGGTGCAAGGCGCGAGTCTTCGGGCACCGCTGCGTTGTTGTCGACCATTGCGGTGTAGATGTCGGCGAAGCGGCGTGCGATGAGGCCGCCGCTGAAGCCGTCGAGCGCGATGTGGTGGCTGCGGTGGTACCAGATGTGGCGATCGGGCGCGAGGCGGATCAGCGCGGACAGCCACAGCTGCCCGTGCGCAAGGTCGATGCTGCGGGTGTAGTCCGCATGCATCCAGCGCTCGGCCTCGGCCTGCGGATCGCTCTCGCCGCTGAGGTCGAGGTAGGGAATCTCGCCGATGAAAACGGGTGCGACGACCTGTCGCGGCCCCTGCGGGGTATCGACGAAGCTCAGGCGCGTGGCCTCGACTTCATCGACCACCTGTCGCATGGCCGCCAGGAAGATCGCGGGGTCGATCTCGCCTGCGATGTCGATGGCTTCGGCGAGATTGAAATTGGTGTCGGGCGACGCGAACCTTGCGCCGAGCCACATCGCCATCTGCCCCGAGGTGAGGGGGGCCGTGCGGCCCAGCTGATCGACGGTACTCATGCACTTCTCCAGGTCTTGAGTGAAATTGGCAACGATGCATGTGCGCGTGAAATGGACGCGTCGTGCACCTGCCGCTCAAGGAGAAATGCCGGTGCTCCGCGGTAACAATCCGTTCACATTGCCAGTCCACTGTACAAGTGGTTGCAACACTTTCAATGACGGTTTTTGGGGAGAAAACATTTCACGAGCGTCTTTGAGCGCGAAAGATTTCATCCCGAAGTTGCGACCTGAATCGCGGCATTCGGAATCGAAGGCTTTCATCGTATTTCGCGTGTCATGCACCCCAAAAGAATGTTGCGATGCAGCAACTTGGTGGGGAAGTTGTAGGGGCATCCTCGGCGTGCTATTCGCGAAGTCGCGCACCCGCACATCACGCGTGCGCGTACTTTGGTTATCGAGCGCGCCGCGTCAGCCGCGCTCGGAGAACAACGCCGTGATCACCTGCCGCAACCAGCGATTGGCCGGATCGCCCTCGAAGCGTTTGCTCCAGTGCAGCGACACGCTGAAGTCGCGCAGCGGAAACGGCGGCTCGACGATCGCGTAGCCGCCCTCCTCCGCAAAGCCGCGCGCGATGTTGCGCGGCATCACCACCGCGAGATCGGTGGCGCGCACGATGGCCGGCAGCACCATGAAGTGCTCGGTCGTGAGGCGCAGGCGGTCTTCGAGGTTGAGCAGTTGCAGGATGCGCAGCGTGTCGGCGTGCGTGCGCACCGCCACGTAGTCGAGCTCTTGCAGTGCCTCGAGCAGCGCCTGCCCCTTGCGCCGCCGCTTCACGAAGGGATGGCCCTTGCGCAGCAGCACGATGTAGCGGTCTTTCAGGAGATGTATGCGCTGCGTGTCGCGCACGTTCGACAAGAAGCCGAAGGCGAAATCGATGCGGCCGCTGTCGAGCGCGGGGGCGACCTCCGCCGGCTGCAGCGGCAGGGTCTCCAGCCGCACGCCGGGCGCCAGCTCGCCCAGCCGCGCCATCAGCGCGGGCAGGAAGCGCCCCTCGCCGATGTCGCTCATGTGAATACGAAAGCTCTTGCGCGACACCTGCGGCTCGAAGCGGTCGGGCTCGTGCAGCGCCGCTTCGATCGTGCCGAGCGCCGCCTGCACCGCCACCGCGAGCCGGTCGGCGCGCGGCGTGGGCGCCACGCCGCCGGGGGCACGCGTGAAGAGCGCGTCTTTCAGCAGCAGCCGCAGCCGTCCCAGTCCGTGGCTTGCCGCGGGCTGCGTGAGGCCCAGCGACTCCGCGGCGCGGCTCACGCTGCGCTCGCGGTAGACCGCATCGAACAGGCGCAGCAGGTTGAGGTCGACCGAGTCGATATGCATGCCATTCATATTACTTAGCTTGATTATTTTATTGAAGGCAAACCTTGCGGCACGCACACTGGCGAGCGGTTTTCAGCCGACCTCCCAGTCGGCCCGTTGGAACACCCCACGAAAAAAGAAGGAGACACGACATGGCCAGACTCCGTCTGCATGCGGCCCTCGCCGCCCTGCTCTTCGCATCCGCCGCCACATGGGCCCAGCAGCCGCCCGCCGAGGAGCCGGGCTGGGCCAAGGGCCGGCCGAAGAACGAAGCGGCCACGCGCCTGGCGCCGGTGCCCTCCTTCCCGATTCCCACCGCGCCCGACCAGTTGCCCACCGCCAAGTTCAAGCTGCCGCCGGGCTTCAAGGTCGAGACCTGGGCCTCGGGGGTGCTCGATGCGCGCGAGTTGCGCCAAGGCGCCAAGGGCACGGTCTTCGTGAGCACGCTGTTCGTGGGCAACAAGGTCTATGCCATTGCCGAGAAGGGCGACCGCAAGCCAAAGACCATCATCGACAAGACCGAATTCGCCACCGGCATCGAGTTCTACAAGGGCGCGCTGTTCCTGGCCACACACAAGCAGATCGTGCGTTACGACGGCATCGAGGACAAGCTGGACAACCCCGGCACGCCCGTGGTGCTCAACGACAAGCTGCCCGGCGGCCAAGACCACAGCTGGCGGTACCTGCGCATGCACAACGACAAGCTCTACTACGCGGTCGGCGCGCCCTGCAACCTCTGCGAGCCCGACGATGCGCATGCGCGCATCTTCCGCATGAACCCCGACGGCAGCGGCATCGAGACGGTGGCGCGCGGCGTGCGCAACACGGTGGGCTTCGACTTCGACCCGAAGACCGGCAACCTCTGGTTCACCGACAACGGCCGCGACTGGCTCAGCGAAGACCTGCCCAACGACGAGCTCAACGTGGTGACCAAGCCCGACCAGCACTTCGGCTACCCGTACTGCCACCAGGGCAACATCCTCGATTCGGAATTCGGCTGGGGCAAGCGCTGCGACGACTACCAGAAGCCCGCGGCCCTGCTCGGCCCGCACGCCGCGGCGCTGGGCTTGACTTTCTACAACGGCAAGAGTTTCCCGGCCAAGTACCGCGGCGCGATGTTCATCGCGCGCCACGGCCCGTGGAACCGCACCACCAAGTACGCCGACATCGCAGTCGCCTGGCCCGACGGCAAGGGCGGCGCGAAGGTCGAGCCCTTCATGACCGGCTTCGTCGAGAACAACACCTACCTCGGCCGGCCGGTGGACTTCCTCGTGCTGAAGGATGGTTCGATGCTCGTGAGCGACGACCACGCCGGTGCGATCTACCGCATCAGCTACGGCGGCAAATGAAGAGAGCTGGCGTCATTGCGAAAGCGATAGCAGCAGGCTTCATGGCGGTGGCGCTGTCATCGGCGGTTGCGCAGGGCACGAAGCCTGCTCCATCGGCTCAGCCCAGCTATGCGCAGCGCTACGCATCCCTGTGCGCCTCGTGCCACGGCGCGAACGGCCGCAGCGACATGGCGGGCACGCCGGTGCTCGCGGGTCAGCATTCGTTCTATGCGATCACGCAGCTCTTTCTCTTCAGAGAAGGCCGGCGCGACAACCCGGCAATGACCGCAGTGGCCAAGACCATGACCGACGCCGACCTGCGCGGCTTCTCGGACTACATCGCCACGCTGCCCGCGGTGCCTGCACCGCCGGCCGCCGCACCACCCGATGCCGCGCGCATGACGCGCGGCCAGGCCTTGGCGCAAGAACATCGCTGCGTGATCTGCCACGGCGCCGACCTGAGCGGCGGCCAGCAGGTGCCGCGCATCGGCCAGCAGCATGAAGACTACCTGCAGCTCACGCTGCACGGCTTTCGCACGGGCAAGCGCCCGGGCTACACGCAGGCCATGGGCGAGGCGGTGAGCCGCATCGCGCCGGAGGACCTGGACACGCTCGCCTACTACGTGGCGCGCTTTCCCGCCGCGCCCGCGAAGCCTCCACCACCGAAGTAACACCGCCGTACGACATCTGCGAATGCGCGATGCGGAGCGCAGCGCGCCGCGTACCCGTCGCATCCCCAAACCATCAACATCGGAGCCGAATCTCTTGGAAGTCTCATTCAGCAAGGAAGTGGAAATGCTGCGTCTAGGCGCAGGCGACACCTTTCACGGCGAGGGCATCCTCGCCATCACCAAGGGCCTCCTGCAGTCGGGCGTGGCCTACGTGGGCGGCTACCAGGGTGCGCCCGTGTCGCACCTGCTCGACGTGATGGTCCAGGGCAAGGCCTACATGGACGAGCTGGGCGTGCACGTCGAGGCGTGCTCGAACGAGGCCTCGGCCGCGGCGATGCTCGGCGCTTCCATCCACTATCCGCTGCGCGGCGCTGTCACCTGGAAATCCATCGTCGGCACCAACGTGGCGGCCGATGCGCTGTCGAACCTCTCCTCGCCGGGCGTGACCGGCGGCGTGCTGATCGTGGTGGGCGAGGACTACGGCGAAGGCGCGAGCGTGATCCAGGAGCGCACGCATGCCTATGCGCTCAAGTCGAGCATGTGCCTGCTCGATCCGCGGCCCGACCTCGGCGTGATGGTGCGCATGGTCGAAGAAGGCTTTCGCCTTTCCGAGACCTCGAACATGCCGTGCCTCATGGAACTGCGCATCCGCACCTGCCACGTGCGCGGCAGCTTCGAGTGCAAGGACAACGTCGCGCCCGCGGTCTCCACGCGCGCACTGATGACCGAGCCCGCGGGCTTCGACTACATGCGCCTCGCGCACCCGCCCGTCACTTTCCGCCACGAGAAGCTCAAGGGCGACGAGCGCATTCCGGCGGCGCGGCGCTACATCGTCGAACACGGGCTCAACGAGCTGATGCCCGGCCACCGGCATGCAGACCTGGGCATCGTGGTGCAGGGCGGGCTCTACAACGCGCTGATCCGCAGCCTGCAGCAGCAAGGCCTGGCCGATGCGTTCGGCGAGACCGACATCCCGATCCTCGTGCTCAACGTGACCTACCCGCTGGTGCCCGAGCAGGTGGCTGACTTCTGCGTGGGCAAGCGCGCGGTGCTGGTGGTGGAAGAAGGCCAGCCCGAGTACATCGAGCAGGACATCGCCACGCTCCTGCGCCGGCGCGACATCCAGACGCCGCTGCACGGCAAGGACGTGCTGCCCGCGGCCGGCGAGTACGGCGTCGAGGTGCTGTCGGGCGGTATCGGCACCTTCGCCGCAAAGTACATCGAGGCCGGCGAAGCGTTGTCGTCCGCACAGGCGTGGCTCGCGGGCAACCGTGAGCGCCGCGAGGCCGTCGCGCGCCAGCTCTCCGCGCCGCTGCCCAACCGCCCGCCGAGCTTCTGCATCGGCTGCCCCGAGCGCCCGGTGTTCTCCGCGCTCAAGCTCGCGCAACAGGAAACCGGCCCAGTGCACATCGCCGCGGACATCGGCTGCCACGCCTTCGGCACCTTCGAGCCGTTCTCGATGGGCCACTCGATCCTCGGCTACGGCATGAGCCTCGCGAGCCGCGCGGGTGTCGCGCCGATGATGAACCGCCGCACGCTGTCGATCATGGGCGACGGCGGCTTCTGGCACAACGGCCTGCTCACCGGCGTGCAGAGCGCGCTCTTCAACGACGACGATGCGGTGCTGCTGATCTTCAAGAACGGCTACACCTCGGCCACCGGCACGCAGGACATCATCTCCACGCCCGACGACGAAACCAAGGAGCGCGCCGTCGACAAGCAGCAGAGCCTGGTCGACAAGAACCAGACCATCGAGGCCACGCTCACCGGCCTGGGCGTGAAGTGGATGCGCACCGTGACCACCTACGATGTGGAGCGCATGCGCAAGACGCTGACCGAAGCGCTCACCAGCGACTTCAACGGCCTGAAGGTGGTGATCGCCGAGGGCGAGTGCCAGCTCGAGCGGCAGCGCCGCATCAAGCCGTGGATCGCCGGCCTGCTGAAGAAAGGCGAACGCGTGGTGCGTGTGAAGTACGGCGTCGATGAAGACGTGTGCAACGGCGACCATGCGTGCATCCGCCTCTCGGGCTGCCCGACGCTCACGCTCAAGGACAACCCCGATCCGCTGAAGATCGACCCGGTCGCCACCGTGATCGACGGCTGCGTGGGCTGCGGCCTCTGCGGCGCGAACGCGCACGCAGCCACGCTGTGCCCGAGCTTCTACCGCGCCGAGGTGGTGCAGAACCCGAAGTGGCACGAGCGCATCGTGCATTCGCTGCGCGGCGCGGTCGTTCGCGCACTGCAACCCGCATGAGCCGCTCCATGGAACAGAACCGTCCCACCACCCTCCTCGTCTGCGCCCTCGGCGGCGAAGGCGGCGGCGTGCTCACCGAATGGCTGGTGGACATCGCCCGCCATGCCGGCTACGCCGCGCAGAGCACCTCGATTCCCGGCGTCGCGCAACGCACCGGCGCCACCACGTACTACATCGAGGTGTTCCCCGTGCCGCTCGCGCAACTGGGCGGCAGGCGCCCGGTGTTCAGCCTGAGCCCGGTGCCGGGCGCGCTCGATGCGATCGTCTCTTCGGAACTGCTCGAGACCGCGCGGCAGATCGGCAACGGCATGAGCGCACCGCTGCGCACGCTGGTCATCAGCTCGTCAGCGCGCATCTTCACCACCGCCGAGCGCATGGAGCCCGGCGACGGGCGCGCCGATGCGCAGCGTCTGGTCGACGTGGTGAAAGCCTTCAGCCGCGAGCACCACGTGTTCGATATGAACGCCATCGCGCGCGACACCGGCACCGTGGTCAGCGCGGTGATGCTCGGCGCCATCGCGGGCAGCGGCCTGTTCCCGTTCCCGCGCGACGCCTACGAGCGTGTGGTGCGCGGCGGCGACACGAGCGCGCCCGAGAAGCTCGGCAAGATGGCCGCCGCCAGCCTGCGAGGCTTCGCGGCCGCCTTCGACGCCGTCAGTGCGCCGCGCACGCAGGCCGCCTTCGTGAACAGCGTGATGGCCGGCGACTCCGCCGATGCGCCGCCACCGGCACGCGCGCTGCCCGATGAACTGGCACGGCGCTTTCCGCCCGCCGTGCACGACATACTCACGCTCGGCCACGCTCGCGTGCTCGACTACCAGGACGCCGCCTACGCGACGCTGTACGCCGAGCGCCTGGGCAAGGTTCTCGATGCCGAGCGCGCGGCCGATCCCGCTGGCGCACACGGCTTCGCCATCACCCGCGAGGCCGCGCGCTGGCTCGCGCTGTGGATGGCCTTCGACGACATCGTGCGCGTGGCCGCGCTCAAGGGCCGCGCGAGCCGCGCGCAGCGCGTGCGGCAGGAAGTGCGCGCCACCGACGAAGACATCGTGAAGGTCTACGACCACTTCAAGCCCGGTGCCGCCGAGTTCGCCGCGCTGTTGCCGCCCGCGCTGTCGCGCCGCGTGACCGCGTGGGACCGCGGCCGGCAGGCGCGCGGCCGGGAGCCCTGGGCGTTGCCGCTCAAGGTAGGCAGTCACTCGGTCTTCGGCATGGCGTCGCTGCGGCTCCTGTCGTCGCTGAAGTGGCTGCGCCGCCGCGGCAGCCGCTTCGCCGAGGAACAAGCGCTGATCGAACGCTGGCTTGCGGCCGTTGAAGCCGGCACGCGCGACAGCTGGGCGCTGGGCCACGAGCTTGCGCTGTGCGGCCGGCTCATCAAGGGCTATGGCAGCACCAACGAGCGCGGCAAACACAACCTGCTGCATGTGATCGACGCACTCGCCGCGAATCCGGCGCTGCCTGTGCCGGCTCGCGCGGAAGCGATTGCCGCGGCGCGCGAGGCAGCGCTGGCCGACGAGGGCGGCAAGGCGCTCGATGCAGCGCTGGTGCGCCATGGCGCCGCACCGCGGCCGGTGGTAGCGCAGCCCGTTCGCTGGATGAAACGGCCGCCCCCCAAGGCCGCTTGACCCCCGGCTCACGAATCCATAACGACATCAGAGACAACCGCCATGACATCAACGCCATTCCCCTTCAGACGCCGGTTGGCGCTCGCAACCGCCGCCGCAGCGCTGCTGGTCTGCGTGCACGTGCAGGCCAACACGGGCCCCAGCGCCTGGCCCACCAAGCCGATCAAGATCATCGTCAACTTCCCGCCCGGCGGCGCGGCCGACCAGATCGCGCGCGCCATCTCGCAGCCGTTGCAGGAAGCGCTGAAACAACCGGTGGTGATCGAGAACCGCGCCGGTGCCAACGGCAACGTCGGCGGCGAGGCGGTAGCGCGCGCACCGGCCGACGGCTACACGCTCTTGATGAGTTCGGGCGGCATGGTGTCGGTCAACCCGCACCTCTACGCGCGCATGAGCTTCGACCCGGCCAAGGACCTCGTGCCGGTGGCCGCCGCCGCGCGGGTGCTGGTGTTCCTGGTGACCAAGCCTTCGCTGCCGCCTTCGAACGTGCAGGAGTTCATCGCCTACGCCAAGGCCAACCCCGGAAAACTCTCGTACGGCTCGCCGGGCAACGGCAGTTCGCCGCACCTGGCGGGCGAGATGTTCAAGAGCCAGGCCGGGCTCTTCGCTCTGCACGTGCCGTACCGGGGTGCGGCTCCCGCGCTTCAGGACCTGCTCGCGGGCCAGGTCGACTACAGCTTCGATCCCGGCATCGCGCTGCAGCAGGTACGCGCGGGCAAGCTGCGGCTGCTCGCGGTCGGCAGCCCGCGGCGCTCGCCGCTTTTCCCGGAGGTGCCCACGCTCGACGAGGCGGGCCTGCGCGGCTTCGATGCCGACACGGTGTTCGGCTTCTATGCTCCCGCCGGCACGCCGCCGGAAGTGGTGGCGCAGCTCAACGCGCAGATCAATCGCGCGCTCGCGCTGCCGGCGGTGAAGGAGCGCATCGCGTCGCTCGGCGGCGAGGCGGTGCCCGGCTCGCCGGCCGACTTCCAGCAGCGCGCCGCCGCCGATTCGCAGCGCTTCGGTGCGTTGATTCGCGAAAGGAAGATCGCCGCCGACTGACCCTGCCATCGCATCCCAGGCTGCTCCCTCGTTGCCGGCATCGGCGCTCCAGAAGATTCACAACACAGAAAGAGAGACAAGACATGCAGACCCCTTCCGCCATCCGCTTTCGCACCCGTGCGCTCGGCTTCGCCGCCGCAGGTTTCTGCGTAGCGCTTGCCGCGCCGGCCCTCGCACAGGACAAGCCGGTGCAGCTCAAGCTGTCGAGCTGGGTGCCCGCGCAGCACCCGCTCAACCCTGCCCTGCAGGCCTGGGCCGACGACATCAAGAAGGCATCGAACGGCACCCTCACCGCGATCCTGTTTCCGTCGGAGCAGCTGGGCAAGGCCTTCGACCACTACGACATGGCGCGCGACGGCATTGCCGACTTCTCGTACGTGAACCCGGGCTACCAGCCGGGCCGCTTTCCGGTGATGGCGGGCGCGTCGCTGCCTTTCCTGTTCGCCAACGGCAAGGAAGGCTCGGCCGCCATCGACGCCTGGTACCGCAACTACGCGGCCAAGGAAATGAAGGACGTGAAGTACTGCTTCGCGTTCGTGCACGACCCCGGCACCTTCCACTCGCGCAAGAAGATCGTGGTGCCCACCGACGTGAAGGGCCTGAAGGTGCGCCCGGCCACGAGCACCGTGGGCCAACTGATCACCTCGCTGGGCGGCACCAACGTGCAGGCCTCGGCGCCCGAGTCGCGCGACATGCTGGAGCGCGGCGTGGCCGATGCCATCACCTTCCCGTGGGGATCGATCGGCCTCTTCGGCATCGACAAGGTGGTGAAGTACCACATGGATGCGCCGCTCTACGTCACGCCCTTCGTCTGGGTCATGAACAAGGGCAAGTACGACGCGATGTCCGCCGGGCAGAAGAAGGTGATCGACGACCACTGCACCAGCGAATGGGCGCAGAAGGTGGCAGCGCCGTGGGCCGACTTCGAATTCGGCGGGCGCGCGAAGATCGCGGCGCAGTCGGGCCACGAGGTCTACAAGCTCACACCGGACCAGCTCGATGCGTGGCGCAAGGCGGCCGCGCCGTCGGAAGCGCAATGGGCCGAAAGCGTGAAGAAGGTGGGCGAAGACCCGAAGACGGTGATGGATGCCCTGAAGGCCAGCCTCGCCAAGAACAAGTCGGCGCTCTGACCAATGGCTGCCCGGTCCGCCAGCTACATGGACCGCGCGATCAATACGATCGAATGGCTCGCCGCCATTTTTGTAGGGATCGTCGCGCTCAACATCTTCGTGGCCGTGGTGCTGCGCAAGTTCTTCGACACCTCGATCCCCGACGCCTACGACTTCGGCCGCATGCTGCTGGGCATCCTGATCTTCTGGGGCATCGCGGCCACCAGCTACCGGGGCGGCCACATCACGGTCGACCTGGTGTGGGCCGCGGCAGGCCCGCGCATGAAGCGCGTGATCGACGTGTTCGCCACGCTGGTGCTGCTGTTCGTGGTGGCGGTGCAGACCGCGATGCTGTTCGACAAGGTGCGCGGCACCTACGTGGACAACGTGCTGACCTACGACATGAACATTCCCACCTGGCCGTTTTATGCGGTGGCCTGGGCAGGCGACGTGTGCGCCGTGCTGCTGATCGCGATCCGCACGTACCGGCTGATCTTTCACCCCGAACAGCTCGAAGAAGTCCACGCTGAACAGAAAGCCGATGAATGAGCGCCGATGCAGTTGCCATCCTGGGCTTTGTCGCCCTCTTCGCATTGATGCTGTTACGCGTGCCGGTCGGCATGGCGATGGGCCTCGTCGGCGTTACCGGCTACAGCTACCTCGTGGGCCCAGGTCCCGCGCTGAAGCTGGTGGGCCAGACCTCCATGCGCACCGTGACCGACTACACCTTCGGCGTAATTCCGATGTTCATGCTGATGGGCGCGCTGGTATCGGTGTCGGGCGTGAGCCGCGAGCTGTTCAAGGCGGCCAACTCGATGATCGGCCACCTGCGCGGGGGCCTCGGCGTAGCCACCGTCGTGGCCTGCGGCGGGTTCGCCGCGATCTGCGGCTCGTCGGTAGCCACGGCCGCCACGTTCTCGGCGGTGGCGTATCCGGAGATGCGGCGCTTCAACTACCCGCAGTCGTTCTCCACCGGCGTGATCGCCGCGGGCGGCACGCTCGGCGCGATCTTGCCGCCCTCGACCGTGCTCGCGGTCTACGCCATCCTCACGCAGCAGGACATCGGCAAGCTCTTCATGGCGGGCATCGTGCCGGGCATCCTGGCGATGGCGATGTACGTGATGACCATCGCGATCATCGTGAAGCTCAGGCCCGACTGGCTGCCCGGCGGCGAAGTCAGACCGTGGTCGGAACGCTTCAAGGACCTGCGCAACGTGTGGGCGCCGCTGGTGCTCTTCGTGTTCGTGATCGGCGGGCTCTACGGCGGCTTCTTCACGCCGACCGAAGCGGGCGGCGTGGGCGCGAGCGGCGCGTTCATCCTGGGCCTGGTCAGGCGCAAGCTCGATGGCCCGAAGATCCGCGAGGCGCTGCTCTCGGCCACGCGAACGGCGGCGGCGGTGTTCACGGTGCTGATCGGCGCGCTGCTGTTCGGCTACTTCCTCACCATCACGCAGAGCCCGCAGAAGCTCACCGAGTTCCTCACTGGGCTGGGCATCGGCCGCTACGGCGTGCTCGCGCTCATCATGCTGATGTACCTGGTGCTGGGCTGCCTGATGGACGCGATGGCGATGATCATCCTCACGGTGCCCATCATCTTCCCGGTGATCGTGCACTTGGGGTTCGACCCCATCTGGTTCGGCGTGATCATCGTGATGACGGTGGAGCTGGGCCTCATCCATCCACCGGTGGGAATGAACGTCTTCGTCATCAAGAGCGTGGTGAAGGACGTGAGCTTCACCACCATCTTCAAGGGCGTGCTGCCGTTCATCGTGACGGACATCGTGCGCCTGGTGATCCTGATCGCATTCCCGGTCATCGCGCTGTGGCTGCCGACGAGAATGGGCTGATGAGCACACACAAGGAAATCGTCTACACCGCACGCGTCGAGTTCGGCGACTGCGACCCGGCCGGCATCGTCTGGTTTCCCAACTTCTTCCGCTGGATCGATGCGGCCTCGCGAAACTTCTTCGCCGGGTGCGGCGTGCCGCGCTGGGAAGAAACCACGAAGACGCTCGGCGTGATCGGCACACCGCTGGTCGACACGCACACGCGCTTCGTGAAGGCCGCGAGCTACGGCGACACGCTCGAGATCGCGGTGCGCATCACCGAGTGGCGCGACAAGAGCTTCGTTCAGACCTACCGCGTGACGCGCGGCGAAGACCTGATCCTCGAATGCGAAGAGGTTCGGATCTTCGCTGCGAAGCGCGAAGGCGGCGGCATCCGCGCGGTGCCGATTCCGCCGACCATTCGCGCGCTCTGCGAGTAGCCGCTCAACGGGCCTTGGCCTGGAGTTTCGCGAGCAAGCCGTCGACGCCGCGATCGATCAGATCGAAGGCTTCGACGAAAGCCTCTTGGCCGCCGTACCAAGGGTCCGGCACATCGCCTTCGTCATCCGCGGAGAAATCGGTGAGCAGGTGCACCTTGTGAGCGGTGCCCGCGGGCGCGAGGCGACGCAGCGCGGCGCAATGCTGCGCCGTCATGCCGACGATCCAGTCGAAGTTCTCGAAGTCGCCGGCACGCACCTGGCGCGCGCAGTGCGCAGGCATCTCGATGCCGCGCCGGCGTGCCTCGGCGATCGAACGCGGATCGGGCGGGTTGCCGCGTTCCTCGTCGGAGATGGCGGCGCTGTCGACATCGACGGAAAGGCGTGCAAGGCTGGCCTTGTGCAGCAGGAGCGCGTGAGCAGTAGGAGATCGGCAGATATTGCCGGTGCAAATGAAGAGAACGGCGGGTTGGGTCATCGAAATGAAAGCCGGTTGAAAGGTTGCCGCGCGGCCCGAGGCGAAATCGCAACAACGAGGCGATAACGACCCTGCTGGCATTGCAGGACATGCGCTAAAAGGTTGACGCTCATTGTGACGCGGTGCAACAATCCTGCATCTTTACTTCGGAGCCCCGTGCGTGGACAGTGCCAGTTGGATCAGTGACAAGAAGACGCGTGCCTCGGCAGGCGTGACACTTCCGGCCCTCTAGCGCAGGCTCTTTCGCGCTGTGGCCGCCGTGCACGCAGCGTGACCCGTTCGCCATTCAGGCCAGCGGTTCTCCCCTTCCGAATCCCGTCGTTCTCCGTCACTGACTTTTTCAGTCAGCTTGCGTGTCCGTGCGCGAGGCCCTTCCCCACGAAGGAGCCTTGTCATGCGTCAATTTCAAACTCGTCAGCAGCAGCAACCGCAGCCGATGCAGGAGCTCGTTCGCCCGTCGGCGCACGTGCCTGCGCGCGCAGCGACGGCGCAGGACGCCGAGAACGAAACGCTCGACCGGGCTGCCGCGCTCTGGACCACGCGGCGCATCCGCAGCTTCTTCCTGCTGCTCGAGCAACCGCCCCGCGCAGTGCAACGCTGACGCGCTCGCACACCGGACCGCACCGCAGATCACAAGGAGGCCACCATGGACCCAGACCCTCTCTGGCGCCGTAGCGCGCCCCATCCATCGATGCCCACCACAACGCAGCGCGCCATGCTGCGAAGGATGCCTGCCGGCTGATTGAAGCGGGAGGTTCTTCCTTCGCGGGCGCCGCACCCGAAGGAGAACCTCACCATGACCCGCGAACGCCTGCGGCGTGTCGTGCGGCGAACGGCCACGGCCGACCGCCTCACCGCACCCCGCCACTATCCTCACCGTCCCACGCCCACGTCGCTGCGCCTCTGGGCGGCATACCTCTGCGGCCTCGCGGCAACGCAGACGCATGCCGCCGGTGGACACCATTCGGTGGACGACGCCGCGATCCTCGATGCGGGCCAGTGCCAGGTCGAGACCTGGACCGATCGGCACGCGAGCAACGCGCAAGACCTACTGCACATTGGCCCGGCCTGTCGGATCGGCGCGGTCGAACTCGGCCTGAACCTGGAACGCGAACGCGCCGGCGAAGGCCGCACCGTGCGCGCCGGCCCGCAGGTCAAGTGGGCTTTTGCAATCGACGACAACCTGAGCGCCGGCGTGCTCGCCGCGGCCGGCTGGCAAGGCGACACGCGCGCCACCGCGCTGCGTTTCGCCAGCAGCGGCATCGTGATCCCCGTCACCTGGCAGATCGACGAGAGCTGGCGCGCGCACATCAACCTGGGTCGCGACTTCCATCGCGCCCAACCCAGCACCAGCCATTCGGGCACGGCCATTGAATGGAGCGCCCTGCCCTCCATCTCGTTCGTTGCCGAGCGCTTTCGCGAAGGCGGCGGCAACGCATGGCGCGCCGGCGTGCGCTGGACGCCGGTCGAGGCGCTGAGCGTCGACCTGAGCCGCGCACGCGGCCTGCGCGCCGATGCGCCCGCATGGTGGACGCTGGGCTTCACCTGGGCCTTCGCGCGCTGACCCGATCGATCGATCCGTCTCTCTATCGATTCCTTCATCAAGGAGAAAACAAAATGAAAAAAAACGTCCTGAAGTCCCTCTTCGAGAGCTTCCTGCGCAGCCGCCACATGCTGCATCACTTCGAGCGCTGGCAGACGCTGCTGGGCTCCAAGCCCCTTGGCGTGACCTCGGTCGCGATGCCGCCCGACATCGCCAAGGCCCTGGCCACCGCATCGCGCACCGATGCCGGTGAAATGCTCGTCAAGCTCAACAGCTCGCCGCAAGGCCTGAGCGAAGGCCACGCGCAGGTGCTGCGCAAGCGCCTGGGCAGCAACGAGGTGCGCCACGAGCAGCCGCTGCCGTGGTGGACGCACCTGTGGCAGTGCTACCGCAATCCGTTCAACCTGCTGCTCACGGTGCTGGCGCTGATCTCGTACGTGACCGAGGACATGAAGGCCACGCTCGTGATCGGCAGCATGGTGGTGCTGTCGACGGTGCTGCGCTTCCTGCAGGAGTCGCGCTCCAACAAGGCGGCCGACCGGCTCAAGGCGATGGTGAGCAACACCTCCACGGTGCTGCGGCCCGCGCCGGGTCGCAAGGCCGGCGTTGCGGGCGACGAGGGCTTCGATGCCACGCACGCGGGCACGGTGCGCGTCGAGGTGCCGATGCGCGACCTCGTACCGGGCGACGTGATCGCGCTCTCGGCCGGCGACATGATCCCGGCCGACTGCCGGCTGCTCACGGCCAAGGACCTCTTCATCAGCCAGTCCGCGCTGACGGGCGAGGCGATGCCGGTCGAGAAGTTCGCCATCGACCGTGGTGACCATGAAGCGGGTGTCCTCGAACGCGAGAACCTCCTCTTCATGGGCACCAACGTGATCAGCGGCACCGCCACCGCACTGATCGTCCACACCGGCGACCGCACCTTCTTCGGCGCCCTCGCGCAGCGCGTGACGGCCACTGACCGCGGCACCAGCGCCTTCCAGGCCGGCATCAACCGCGTGAGCTGGGTGCTGATCCGCTTCATGCTGGTGATGGCGCCGCTGGTGCTGGTGATCAACGGCGTGGCCAAGGGCGACTGGTGGGAAGCCGCGCTGTTCGCGCTGTCGATCGCGGTCGGCCTCACGCCCGAGATGCTGCCGATGATCGTGACTGCCACGCTCGCCAAGGGCGCGGTCGTGATGTCGCGCCAGAAGGTGATCGTCAAGCGCCTCGAGGCCATTCACAACTTCGGCGCGATGGACGTGCTGTGTACCGACAAGACCGGCACGCTGACGCAGGACCGCATCGTGCTGGAGCGCCACACCAACGCGTGGGGCGAAGGCTCCAACCACGCGCTGCAACTCGCCTACCTGAACAGCTTTCACCAGACAGGTTTGAAGAACCTGCTCGACAAGGCGGTGCTGAACCACGCCGAGATGCAACCCGAGACGCGGCTGCAGACGGCCTATCGCAAGATCGACGAGGTGCCCTTCGACTTCTCGCGCCGCCGCATGTCGGTGGTGGTGGAGAACGGCGGCAGCGAGCACCTGCTGATCTGCAAGGGTGCGCTCGAGGAGATCCTGTCGGTGTGCACGTCGGTCGAGCGCGGCGCCGAGGTGCTGGCGCTCGATGCGGACTTGCTCGCGCGCATCCACAGCGTGGCCTCGGAGCTGAACGCCCAGGGCCTGCGCGTGGTGGCCGTGGCCAGCCGCACACTGGCCGCCGAAGCACGCAAGGCCGCCTACAGCGTGGCCGACGAATCGGAGCTCACGCTGTTGGGCTACGTGGCCTTTCTCGATCCGCCGAAGGAATCGACCGCGCCCGCGCTGCGCGCGCTCGCCGAGCACGGCGTGGCGGTGAAGGTGCTGACGGGCGACAACGAACTGGTCACGCGCAAGGTCTGCGGCGACGTGGGCATCGAAGCCGGCCACATCGTGCTTGGCCGCGAGATCGAGGACCTGCGCGACGACGAGCTGCGCGTGCTGGTCGAGCAGCATCAGGTGTTCGCCAAGCTCACGCCCGCGCACAAGGAGCGCATCGTTCACGCGCTGCATGCCAACGGGCATGTGGTGGGCTTCATGGGCGACGGCATCAACGATGCGCCGGCACTGCGCGCAGCGGACATCGGCATCTCGGTGGACGGTGCGGTGGACGTGGCCAAGGAGTCGGCCGACATCATCCTGCTGGAAAAGAGCCTGATGGTGCTGGAGCAAGGCGTGGTCGAGGGCCGCCGCACCTTCGCCAACATGCTCAAGTACATCAAGCTCACCGCGAGCTCGAACTTCGGCAATGTGTTCTCGGTGCTGGTGGCGAGCGCGTTCCTTCCTTTCCTGCCGATGCTGCCGCTGCACCTCCTGGTGCAGAACCTGCTGTACGACGTGTCACAGATCGCGATTCCGTTCGACAACGTGGACGAGGAATTCCTCAAGTCGCCGCAGCGCTGGAACCCGGCGGACCTCGGGCGCTTCATGGTGTTCTTCGGGCCGCTGAGCTCGGTGTTCGACATCCTGACTTACACCGTGATGTGGTTCGTGTTCTCTGCCAACACGGTGGAGCACCAGACGCTGTTCCAGTCGGGCTGGTTCATCGAGGGGCTGCTGTCGCAGACGCTCATCGTCCACCTGATCCGCACCCGCAAGATCCCGTTCCTGCAAAGCCGCGCGGCCTGGCCGCTGCTGGCGATGGGTGCGGCGATCGCGGCCGTGGGCATCTGGCTGCCGATGGGGCCGCTCGCGCACTACTTCAAGCTGCAGGCGCTGCCGCTGGCGTACTTCCCGTGGCTGGTGGCGATGCTGGTGGGGTATGCGGTGCTGACGCAGACCGTCAAAGGCTGGTATGCGCGGCGGTATGGGTGGCAGTGAAGGCTGAGTTGCTTTTGTTCAGGGTGAGTGCACAGGCCACCGGGTACTCCCCTCCGCGAATGTCCTCCGGGCTTCGCCCTCCCCCTTGATTTCGCTGCGGGGAGCACCCGATGCCCTGCGCACTTGGGCGCGCTGCTGGTGTGCAGCTGATCAACTGCTGCTCTGAACACGAGCGTGCCGATGGGGTGCCTTGCGCAGCGAAATCAAGGAGGAGGCCGCAGGCCGGGGGACATTCGCGGAGCAAGGTACCCCGTCGGCTCGATCGCCGCCCCGAACAAGGCTACACGCAGATGACACCCAAGCCCAGCAAACTGGCGCCACACATGGAAAGACACAACGCATGCAAGCCATCCAAAACCTGAACCTGCCCTCGCTGCTCGACACCTTCGTCAGCGTGGCAGTCGCCTTCACGCTCGGCTCGCTGATCGGCCTGGAGCGTCAGATACGCCAGCGCGCCGCTGGCCTGCGCACCAACACGCTCGTGGCGGTGGGCGCTGCCGTGTTCGTGGACATGGCGAACCGGCTGCACGGCCATGACGGGGCCGTGCACGTGGCGGCCTATGTGGTCTCGGGCATCGGCTTCCTTGGGGCGGGCGCGATCATGAAGGAAGGTACCAACATCACGGGCCTGAACACGGCGGCCACGCTGTGGGGATCGGCGGCGGTGGGGGCGTGCGCGGGCGCCGACCTGATCGGCGAGGCGATGATCGCCGCGATGTTCGTGCTGGCCAGCAACACGCTGCTGCTGCCGGTGGTCAATCGGATCAACCGCCGTCCGATCAAGGAAGAATCGAGCGAGGCGACCTACACGGTGCGGGTGATCTGCTCGCGCGCGGCGCGGCCCGACGTGATGGACCAGCTCCTGCTGTTGCTGGAAGCCGCGAACTACCCGGTGCGCGATGTCGACCAGCACGCCTTCGGGCCGGCCGACACGGAGATCGAAGCGACGCTGTATGCCACCGCGGTCGAGCCGTTGGAGCTCGACCAGGTGATTGCAGAACTCGAAGCGCTGAGTGGCGTCCAGCAGGCCTTCTGGAACGCCAGCGCAGACGACTGATCAGACGCCGAGGATCGAGACGGCCTTGGTGTTCAGGTAGGCCTCGAGCGCTTCGGGGCCGCCTTCCGAACCGTAGCCCGAATCCTTCACGCCGCCGAACGGCATTTCGGGCGACGGGGTGGCAGGTTGGTTGATCCACAGCATGCCCAACTCAAGCTTCTGGCTCAGCAGGTGCGCGCTCTTGATCGACTTGGTGAAGGCATAGCCGGCCAGGCCGAACGGCAGGCGGTTGGCTTCAGCAATCGCTTCTTCGAGCGTGTCGAAGCCGCGGATCGCTGCGATGGGGCCGAAGGGCTCGTTGTTGAACACGTCGGCGTCCAGCGGCACGTCGGTCAGCACGGTGGGCGCGAAGAAGTTGCCGGTGTCGCCGATGCGTTCGCCGCCGGCAGCCACGGTGGCGCCCTTCTTGCGCGCATCGTCCAGCACATGGGCCATCGCGGTGAGGCGGCGTGCGTTGGCCAGCGGGCCGATGGTCGTGCCTTCGGCAAGGCCGTCGCCGAGCTTCAGGCCTTCGGTGTACTTGACCAGCGTGCGGGCGAATTCTTCGCGCAGGCTGTTGTGCACCAGGAAGCGCGTGGGCGAAATGCAGACCTGGCCCGCATTGCGGAACTTGGCGGCACCGGCGGCCTTGACGGCCAGCGCGACGTCGGCGTCTTCAGCAACGATCACCGGTGCGTGGCCGCCCAGCTCCATCGTGACGCGCTTCATGTGCGAGCCGGCCAGCGCGGCCAGTTGCTTGCCGACCGGGGTCGAGCCGGTGAAGGTGACCTTGCGGATGATCGGGTGGGCGATCAGGTAGTTCGAGATTTCAGCCGGGTTGCCGAACACGAGGCCCACGGTGCCGGGGGGGATGCCGGCGTCGACGAATGCCTGCAGCAGCGCGGCGGGCGATGCTGGGGTCTCTTCGGGCGCCTTCACCAGGAACGAGCAGCCGGTGGCGAGGGCTGCGCCGAGCTTGCGCACGATCTGGTTGATCGGGAAGTTCCACGGCGTGAACGCGGCGACGGGGCCCAGCGGCTCCTTCAGCACGAGCTGCTGCGCGGCCAGGTTGCGCGAGGGCACGATGCGGCCGTAGACGCGGCGGCCTTCGTCGGCGAACCATTCGATGATGTCGGCGGCGGCCAGCGTCTCGCCCTTGGCTTCGGCCAGCGGCTTGCCTTGCTCTTGCGTGAGCAGCTTGGCGATGTCGCCGGCGCGTTCGCGGATGAGGCCCGCGGCGCGGCGCATGACGGCGGCGCGCTCGTTGGCGGGGGTGTTGCGCCACTTGTCGAAGCCGCGTTGGGCGGCGGCCAGGGCGCGGTCCAGGTCGGCAATGCTGGCATGCGCCACCTTGCCGATGACCTTGCCGGTGGCGGGGTTCACGACGTCCAGCGTCTTGCCGCCGGCGGCGTCGACCCATTCGTTGTCGATCAGCAGGCGGGTGTCGGTGTAGGTGGCGGTCATGACGAGCTTTTCCTTCGAGGACTGGATGATGAAAAGGGGAAATCTGGGTGCGCGGCGCGGCACCTTTTGGGAGGTGCGCATGCGACAACGGCGGCAAATTGCCGCCGGGTGCATAGATTAACCCGAGTTAACAGTCTTCGCCGGGGTCCGGAAATCGCCCTTTTTGCCCCGTTACAGGATCAAAAGCGCCCGGAAATCATTGACGTTGGTGTTCGTCGGCCCCGTCACGAACAGGTCGCCGATGGCGTCGAAGTAGCCGTAGGCGTCGTTGCGATCAAGGTGATCGGACAGCTTCTTGCCCTGCGCCATGGCGCGCGCGAGCGTGTCGGGCGCGACGAAGGCACCGGCGTTGTCTTCCACGCCGTCGATGCCGTCGGTGTCTGCCGCCAGCGCCCAGACCTGCGGCTGGCCCATGAGCGCACCGGCCAGGCCCATGCAGAACTCGCCCGCCCGGCCGCCTCGGCCCTTGACCTGGCCCGGCTGGCGCGGTCGGATCGTGACCGTGGTCTCGCCGCCCGAAAGAATGACGCAGGGCCGCGCGAACGGCTGGCCGCGGTGCGCGGCGGCGCGGGCGAGCGCGGCATGCACCTTGCCGACTTCGCGCGATTCGCCTTCGATCTCGTCGCTCAGGATGTGCGCCTCGATGCCGGCTTCGCGCGCCGCCTTGGCCGCTGCTTCGAGCGACTGCTGGGGCGTGGCGATCATGTGGGTCTCGTGGCCGGTGAAGGCTTTGTCGTCGGACTTGGGCGTTTCGAGTTCGCCGCTTTGGAGCTGGGCGCGCACCGGCGCGGGCACCTCGATGCCGTAGCGGTCAAGGATGGCGAGCGCATCGGCGCAGGTGGTCGCATCGGGCACCGTGGGGCCGCTCGCGATGACGGCCGCATCGTCGCCCGGCACGTCGCTGATGGTGAGCGTCACCACGCGCGCCGGCGCGCATGCCGCGGCCAACCGGCCGCCCTTGATGCGCGAGAGGTGCTTGCGCACGCAGTTCATCTCGCCGATGCCGGCGCCGCTGTCGAGCAGTTGCTTGTTGATGCGCTGCTTGTCGGCCAGCGTGAGGCCTTCGGCGGGCAGCACCAGCAGCGAGGAGCCGCCGCCGGAGATCAGGCACAGCACGAGGTCGTCGGCCGTGAGACCTTGCGTGAGCGCGAGGATGCGCTCGGCGGCCTGCTGCCCGGCCGCATCGGGCACCGGGTGCGCAGCCTCGACGAGTTCGATGCGCTGCGGCACGCCTTCGGGGCGCGGCGGAATGTGGTCGTAGCGCGTGACGACGAGGCCCGAGAGCGGCGCATCGGACGGCCACAGGGCTTCGAGCGCCTGCACCATCGAGCCGCCTGCCTTGCCGGCGCCCAGCACCAGCGTGCGCCCCTTGGGCGGCTTGGGCAGATGGGCGCCGAGCGTGGACAGCGGCAGCGCGCGATCCACTGCCACGCGGTAGAGGTGTTCGAGGAAGGCGCGCGGGGCTTCGCGCGGATCGGGCGCGGGCCCGAGGGACGGGGTCGATGCGGTCATGGCTTGCTTTGTCTCCATCCGGCGATTGTGCGGGGGAGCGGCAGCCCGCTCTCTTGACCGCGGTCTATCTAGTTCGTCTTTGCACCGGCCTGGAACCACCGGCTGATCAGCGCGCGCTCTTCGTCCGTGATGTTCGTTGCGTTGTTCATCGGCATGATCTTGGTCACCACGACCTGCTGGTAGATCGCCTGCGCATGCGCCGTGACCTGATCGGGCGTATCGACACGCACGTTCTTCATCTGCACGGCCGCGCCGTGGCACATGAAGCAGCGTTGCTCCAGCACCTTCTGCACGTCGGCATACGCGACTGCGGGCGCCGCTGCTGCAGCCACGGGGGCCGCGGCCGGCTCGGGCTTCATCCAGACAATGGTGAGGCCCAGCACCGCGATGCCCACCATCGCGTAGGGCAGCGGGTTGCCCGCATTGCCGAGCTTGAAGCGGTGGCGCACCACGAAGAACTGACGAATGGCCGCGCCGCCGAGCATGATCAGCAGTAGCACCACCCAGTTGTACTTGTGCGTGTAGGTGAAGCTGTAGTGGTTGCTCAGCATCGCGAACAGCACCGGCAGCGTGAAGTAGGTGTTGTGCACGCTGCGCTGCTTGCCGCGCTGGCCGTGCACCGGATCGACCGGCCTGCCTTCGCGCAGCGCGGCCACGTTCTTGCGCTGGCCGGGGATGATCCAGAAGAACACGTTGCCGCTCATCGTGGTGGCCATCATGGCGCCCACCAGCAAAAAGGCCGCGCGGCCCGCGAACCACTGGCAGGCCAGCCAGGTCGCGAAGACGATGAAGATCGCGATCAGCACGCCGACGATGGTGTCGCCGTTCTTGCGGCGGCCGAAGACCTGGCAGATGCCGTCGTAGACCATCCAGAACACGACGAAGAAGGCGAGCGCCACGGCAATGGCGGCGCCGGGCTGCCAGTCCATCTTCGACTTGTCGATGAGGTAGGTGCTCGCGTTCCACAGGTACGACATGGTGAAGAGCGCGAACCCGGTGATCCAGGTGGAATAGCTCTCCCAGTACGACCAGTGCAGGTGGTCCGGCAGCTTCTTGGGCGCCAGCGTGTACTTCTGCATGTTGTAGAAGCCGCCGCCATGCACGGCCCACTGCTCGCCGCCCACGCCCTTGTCGAGCGACTCCTGGTCCTGTGGCTTCTCGAGGCTGTTGTCCAGCATCACGAAGTAGAAGGAAGCGCCGATCCAGGCGATGGCGGTGATGACGTGGACCCAGCGCAGCAGCAGGTTGGCCCAGTCGAGGTAATAGCTTTCCATGTGCTCTCTCGCAACCCTCTAGACGCGTGGGGCGTCGATGAGGGGTTTCAGCCTGCTCACCACTGCGGGCGCTGTAAGCAGAGAAAGTGCCGCGAACGCAGGCTCCATGAAATGGGCCTCGCTCCGCTGCGGCTTGTTGTGGACCGAAAGTGTATACAGTTTTGGCAAAGGACGGATGGATTTTTTAGGGCGTCGCCGCCGGGAAAACCCTGTTCAGCCCAGCGATTGCAACAACTGTGCCGCCACCGCGACCGCGATCACCTCGGGCTCCTTGCCGGTGATGCCGGGCACGCCGATCGGGCAGGTGATGCGGGCCAGCTCGTCGGCGGTGAAGCCGCGCGCTTCGAGCCGGTGGCTGAAGGTGGCCCACTTGGTCTTGCTGCCGATGAGGCCGATGTAGGGCAAGTCGTCGCGGGTGCGCAGGCGCTTGAGGCACGCGATGACGATGTCGAGGTCTTCGGCATGGCTGAAGCTCATGATCAACACGCGGCTGCCCGGCGCGAGCGCGGCGACAGCGTCCTGCACGGGCTCGGAATGCTCGGTGTCGATCTGCGCGGGGAGTTCGTCGGGGAACACGCCATCGCGGCTGTCGATCCAGCGCACCGAGAACGGCAGCGCGGCGAGCAATCGCGCGAGTGCAGCACCCACGTGGCCACCGCCGAACAGCGCCACGGGCTTGAGCTGTGCGACCAGTTCGCGCTGCAATGCGGGCGCGTCGGCGGCCGTGATGCGCTGGTACGACAGGAACATCACGCCGCCGCAGCACTGGCCCAGGCTCGGGCCGAGCGGATAGCGCTGAATGCCGTCGATGGCACGCTTGCCCGAGAGCAGTTCGCGCGCTTCCTGCGTAGCCTGGAACTCGAGCTGCCCGCCGCCGATGGTGGCCGTGAGCGCATCGGCCCACACCGCCATCCAGGTGCCGGCCTCGCGCGGCGCCGAGCCCTGCGTGGATTCGACGCGCACCAGCACCGCGTCTTCCTCCCGGAGACGCGCCAACAATTGATCGACCGCACCGCTCATGCCCGATACCTTCGGTTGCCGGGCCCGCGAGGACTCACGGTATAAACCCGGCGATGAATGCCCAGCTTACGCCGCGCCGCCTTGCATTGGCGGCATCCGTTCTTTGTTCCGCACTCTGGCTCGCTGGCTGCGGAAGTCCAGGGGCTGTTCCCGGCCAGTTGAGCAGCGCCAAGGGCGTTGCATCCGGTGCGGTGCCGCGTGCGTCGAATGCGGCCACTGCGCGCGACTATCGGCGCGATGCAGCGCGCCACGTGTACGACCTCAACAAGTCGCGCATCTACAGCGGGCAATTGCCGCCCATCCTCTACGCCGTCGGCACGCTGCAGGTGAACCTCGATACGGGCGGCAAGGTGGTCTCGATGCACTGGCTGCGCGCGCCGCAGCACGCGCCCGAGGTCATCGCCGAGATCGAACGCGCCGTGCTGCAGGCCGCGCCCTTCCCGGCCGCCACGCGCCTCGGCGCGGTGACGTGGACCGACACCTGGCTCTGGGACAAGAGCGGTCGATTCCAGCTCGACACGCTCACCGAAGGCCAGCAGCAAGGCGACTGACATCAAGACCCGCGGTACGTGGAGTAGCTCCACGGGCTGACCAGCAACGGCACGTGATAGTGCTGGTCGGTGTGTGCCACGCCGAAATCCAGCGACACCTTGTTCAGGAAATTGGGCTCCGGCAGCGTCACGCCGCGTGCCTTGAAGTAACCCGCCACGTCGAACACCAGGCGATAGGTGCCGACCTTGATCGAATTGTTGTCATAGAGCGGCCCATCACTGCGGCCGTCCGAATTCAGCGTGAAGCGCTTCACCAGCGTCGCGGCGTCGCCGTCGGTGGTGTACAGCGCCACTTCCATGCCGGCCGCGGGGCCGCCGTGCATCGTGTCCAGTACGTGAGTGCTCAAGCCCATGGGGCGCTCCTTCAAAGATCGAGCGCAGGGCTCGGATCGGGTGCGGGAAATTCCGGTGGACAAAAGTGTATACAGTTACCGGCTTTGGGTCTATCATGAAAAACATGGAGTCCTCCACCACCCGTTCGATCGTCGATGCCCTCACGAAGGCCATCGTCGAGCATCGCCTGCAGCCCGGCACCAAGCTCGCCGAGCAGAAGCTGGCCGATCATTTCGGCGTCTCGCGCACGCTCGTGCGGCAGGCGCTGTTCCAGCTCTCGCAGAACAAGCTGATCCGGCTGGAGCCCGCGCGCGGCGCCTTCGTGGCGGCGCCGGCCGTCGACGAGGCCAAGCAGGTGTTCAAGGTGCGCCGCATGCTCGAAGCCGAGATGACGCGCGAGTTCGTGCGCACCGTCACGCCGGCCAAGATCAAGGCGCTGAAGGAACACGTCGCGCTCGAAAAATCGGCCGTGTCGGGCGAAGACATTTCGGGCCGCACCGAGCTGCTCGGCGACTTCCATGTGCGCATGGCCGAACTCATGGGCAACCAGGTGCTGGCGCAGATCCTCGGCGAACTCATCTCGCGCTGCGCCCTCATCACGCTCATGTACCAGAGCACCAGCGCGGCCGAGCACTCCAACGACGAGCACGCCGACATCGTGAAGGCGCTGGCCGCCCGCGACGAAGAGCGCGCCGTACGCCTCATGACCGAACACCTGGAACACGTCGAGGCCAACCTGACCTTCGACCGCAAGGTTCCGACCAACGACATTTCTCTTGCGCTGTCCTGAAAAGCCTATGACCGTCTACGACACCACCCTGCCCTACCCGCGCGACCTCGTCGGCTATGGCCGCAACCCGCCGCACGCCCAGTGGCCGGGCGGCGCGCGCATCGCGGTGCAGTTCGTCCTCAACTACGAAGAGGGCGGCGAGAACGCCACGCTGCATGGCGACGCGGGCTCCGAGCAATTCCTCTCGGAAATGTTCAATCCGGCCAGCTTTCCGGACCGCCACATCAGCATGGAAGGCATCTACGAATACGGCTCGCGTGCGGGCGTGTGGCGCATCCTGCGCGAGTTCGAGAAGCGCGGCCTGCCACTCACCGTGTTCGGCGTGGGCATGGCGCTGGAGCGCTACCCCGAGTTGACCGCTGCCTTCAAGGAACTGGGCCACGAGATCGCCTGCCACGGCTGGCGCTGGATCCACTACCAGAACCTCGATGAAGCCACCGAGCGCGAGCACATGCGCCTGGGCATGGAGGCCATCGAAAAACTCACCGGCGAGCGCGCGCTCGGCTGGTACACCGGCCGCGACAGCCCGCGCACCCGGCGCCTGGTGGCCGACTACGGCGGCTTCGAGTACGACAGCGACTACTACGGCGACGACCTGCCCTTCTGGATGAAAGTACAGAAGACCGACGGCACAGTCGTGCCGCAGCTCATCGTGCCCTACACGCTCGACGTGAACGACATGCGCTTCGCGCTGCCGCAGGGCTACTCGCATGCCGACCCGTTCTTCCAGTACATGAAGGACACCTTCGACGCGCTCTATGCCGAAGGCGATGCCAACGGCGACAACAGCCCCAAGATGATGAGCATCGGCATGCACTGCCGCCTGCTCGGGCGGCCCGGCCGCATCACCGCGCTGCAGCGCTTCCTCGACCACATCGCGCAGCATGACCGCGTGTGGGTCTGCCGGCGCGTGGACATCGCGCGGCACTGGAAACAGGCGCATCCCTTCGAATCGGCCGTCACAGGAAGCTGACCGTGAGCCTCACCATCTCCCAACTCAACGCCGCCGTGCCGGCCGAAGCCGTTGCATTGCTCGACGGCATCTACGAACACTCGCCATGGATCGCGCAACGCGCGCTCGCCGCGCGCCCGTTCCGCTCGCTCGCGCACCTGAAACATGCGCTGGTGAAGGCGCTGGACGCCTCGTCGAACGACGAACAGATCGGCCTGATCCGCGCCCACCCCGAGCTCGCGGGCAAGGCCATGGTGAGCAAGACGCTCACCGCCGAATCGACCAACGAGCAGAGCAAGGCCGGCCTCACCGACTGCACGCCCGAAGAGTTCGCCAAGATCCAGAAGCTCAACGCCGACTACAACGCGAAGTTCGGCTTCCCGTTCATCCTCGCGGTGCGGGGCCCGCGCGGCACGGGCCTGTCCAAGCGCGAGATCATCGACACCTTCGAGCGGCGCCTCTTCAACCACCCCGCCTTCGAACTCGGCGAAGCGCTGCGCAACATCCATCGCATCGCGGAGATCCGCCTCGACGACAAGTTCGCGGCCGACATCACGCTCGGCAACGACGTGTGGGACTGGCAGGAACAGCTCTCGGTGCACACCGACCCCGGCTATGCCGAGAAGGGCCAGCTCACCGTCACCTACCTCACCGATGCGCACCGCGCCTGCGCCGCGCAGATCAGCGCCCTGATGCGCGACGTGGGCTTCGACTCGGTGCACATCGATGCGGTCGGCAACGTGGTCGGCCGCTATGAGGGCGCAACGCCCGACGCGAAGACGCTGCTCACCGGCTCGCACTACGACACCGTGCGCAACGGCGGAAAGTACGACGGCCGCCTGGGCATCTTCGTGCCGATCGCCTGCGTGCGCGAACTCGCGCGGCAAGGCAAGCGCCTGCCCTTCGCCTTCGAGGTGGTCGGCTTCGCGGAAGAAGAAGGCCAGCGCTACAAGGCGACCTTCCTCGGATCGGGCGCGCTCATCGGCCACTTCGACCAGCGCTGGCTCGACCAGAAGGATGCCGACGGCATCACCATGCGCGAGGCCATGCAGCACGCGGGCCTGAAGCAGGAAGACATTCCGAAGATCCAGCGCGATCCGGCGCGCTACCTCGGCTTCGTCGAGGTGCACATCGAGCAAGGGCCAGTGCTCACGGAGCTCGACCTGCCGCTGGGCATCGTCACCGCCATCAACGGCGGCGTGCGCTACGTGGGCGAAGTCATCGGCACGGCCAGCCATGCCGGCACGACGCCGATGGACCGCCGCCGCGACGCGGCCGCCGCGGTGGCCGAGCTGATCCTCTACACCGAGCAGCGCGCCGCGAAAGACGGCGACTCGGTCGGCACCGTCGGCATGCTCGAAGTGCCCAGCGGCTCCATCAACGTGGTGCCGGGGCGCTGCAAGTTCAGCCTCGACATGCGCGCGCCGAACAACGCGCAGCGCGATGCGCTGACCGCCGACGTGCTCGCCGAATTGAAGGCCATCTGCGAACGCCGCGGCGTGCGCTACGAGATCGAGGAAAGCATGCGCGCCTCGGCCGCACCGAGCGCCCCCGCCTGGCAAGAGCGCTGGGAGAAAGCGGTCGATGCGCTCGGCATTCCGCTGTTCCGCATGCCCAGCGGCGCCGGCCACGACGCGATGAAGCTGCACGAGGTGATGCCCCAGGCCATGCTCTTCGTGCGCGGCATCAACTCGGGCATCAGCCACAACCCGCTCGAATCGAGCACCAACGACGACATCCAACTTGCCGTGCAAGCCTTCCAGCTTTTGCTCGACAACCTCGCCGCCGAACAAGCTCACTGACTTTCAGAAGAACAACCATGACCGACTACGCCAAGCTCGACGCCTGGATCGACGCCCACTTCGACGAGGAAGTGAAGTTCCTGCAGGAACTCGTGCGCGTGCCCACCGACACGCCTCCAGGCAACAACGCACCGCACGCCGAGCGCACCGCCGAGCTGCTGAAGGACTTCGGCCTCGATGCCGAGAAGCACGCCGTGCCCGCGCAAGAGGTGAAGGACTACGGCCTCGAATCGATCACCAACCTGATCGTGCGCCGCCAGTACGGCAACGGCGGCCTGACGGTCGCGCTCAATGCCCACGGCGACGTGGTGCCCCCCGGCGAAGGCTGGACGCACGATCCCTACGGCGGCGAGATCGTCGACGGCAGCCTCTACGGCCGTGCCACCGCGGTGAGCAAGAGCGACTTCGCGAGCTTCACCTTCGCGCTGCGCGCGCTCGAAGCGGTCGCCAAGCCGGTCAAGGGCAGCGTCGAGCTGCACTTCACTTACGACGAAGAATTCGGCGGCATCCTCGGCCCGGGATGGCTGCTCGAGAAGGGCCTGACCAAGCCCGACCTGATGATCGCGGCCGGCTTCAGCTACGAGGTCGTCACCGCCCACAACGGGTGCCTGCAGATGGAAGTGACGGTGCACGGCAAGATGGCGCACGCCGCCATTCCGACCACCGGTGTCGATGCGCTGCAGGGCGCGGTGAAGATCCTGAACGCGCTCTACGCGCAGAACACGCTCTACCAGCAGGTCACGTCGAAGGTCGAGGGCATCACGCACCCCTACCTCAACGTCGGCCGCATCGAGGGCGGCACCAACACCAACGTCGTGCCCGGCAAGGTCGTGTTCAAGCTCGACCGCCGCATGATCCCCGAGGAAAACCCGGTCGAGGTCGAGGCGACGATCCGCAAGGTGATCGCCGATGCGGCCGCAGAGAGCGCCGGCATCTCGGTCGACATCAAGCGCCTGCTGCTCGCCAATTCGATGAAGCCGCTCGCGGGCAACAAGCCGCTGGTCGACGCGATCCAGAAGCACGGCGGCGAACTCTTCGGCGAGCCGGTCAAGGCCATGGGCACGCCGCTCTACACCGACGTGCGCCTCTACGGCGAAGCCGGCATTCCCGGCGTGATCTACGGCGCCGGCCCGCGCACCGTGCTCGAGTCGCATGCCAAGCGCAGCGACGAGCGCGTGGTGCTCGAAGACCTGCGCCGCGCCACCAAGGTGATCGCTCGCACGCTGAGCGACCTGCTGGCCTGAGGCCCCGAGGCCGCCGCGCCCGTCAGTGGGCGGCCTTCAGTCGTTCGAGCTCGGACTCTTCCTCGCGCAGCTTGCTCTCGCGCTGCGCGATCTTGTCGGCGCGGCCCTTGTGCTTCGCCGCCTCCAGCTCGCGCTGGCGCTCGGCCACCTTGCGCTCCTGGGCCTGAACGCGCTTGCGGTGTTCGGCCTGCAGCCGCTCCTCGCTGCAGTTGCGCTGGTTGGCGCTCAACGCACGCTCCAGGCCGCGCACCCGCTGCGCCTGGCCCTTGGCCTCCGCCGCATCGATGTCACGCTCAATGGCCTTGCGCTTGGCATTGCAGCTTTCGCTGGTGATCGGCTGCGCGATCGCGCTCATGGAGAGGGTCGCGATGGCCGCGGCAAGAATCGAGGGGAGAAGGTGTCGCACGTGTCGTCCTTGTCCGGCGAGTGAAGTCGGCCGGTGCGTTCACTGTAGCGAGCGTTCCCCGGGGCGGGGACTGCGGACTTCCCGCGCAAACCTTTCACCTCACTTTCATCGTCGTGTCACGACAGGATTCCAGACTCCGGGTTCTCCTGAAACCCCGAAGCGACGGCCAGCCTTGTGCTGGCCGTTGCCTTGTCTGCCGTCATGAAATTGCATCCTCCCGCTTCCCGTGCTCCCGCCGTTCTCTTCTCCACCCTCGCGCTCGCCGCGGCCGCACTGACCGCCTGCGGCGGCGGCTCGGGCGGTGGCAATCCATTCGCCGGGCTGCCCATCGTTCCTGCAGCGCCGGCACCGGCACCGGCGCCCGCAACGCCGCCACCTCCCGCGCCACCCATCGAGCCGACCGGCCGCTGGACCGTCGGCGACCTGCACGTCCACACCATCCAGTCGGACGACACGCAGCAGATCTCCACGCTCGACCAGGTGCTCGCCAAGGCCTTCGACCAGTTCGGGCTCGACTGGGCCGCGCTCTCCGATCACCTGCGCCTGTCTTCCTACGACAACGACGGCAACAAGCTGGCCAAGCAGATTCCTTTCTCGGAGGGAATGGCGAAGTACCAGGTGCCGCGCATCAAGGCGCTGCAGGCGGGCGGCAAGTACGCCGACAAGACGATCTTCGCGTCCTTCGAGTGGGACATGGCCACGCACGACCACGGCAACGTCGGCATCCTGACCGACAGCCCGATGTCGGATGCCGCGCTCAAGGCCACGAGCCAGTTCGAATACCTGTTCACCAACCGTGACCCCGCACTGTTTCCGGCCGACGACGTGACGGCGTGGAATGCGAAGGATGCGCGCGCCTTCTCCACGCACGCCGACGTGCTTGCGGCCATCGCCTGGCTCAAGAGGAACTACCCCGACACGAGCTACCTGCAGATCAACCATCCCTCGCGCAATCCTGGCAAGTACACGGCGGCGCAACTGCGCGAGATGAACGACGCCGCGCCGAACATCGTGTTCTCGCTCGAAGGCATGGTCGGCAACCAGATGGAGCCCGACCGCGGCGGCTACAACAGCGCCTACACCCCGGCCAACCTGCCGTCCCGCACCTACGGCGGCGTGGACTACCTCGTCGCCAAGCTCGGCGGCACCTGGGACGCGCTGCTCTCCGAAGGTCGCCATATCTGGAACGTGGCGGATTCCGACTACCACTTCACCACCTCGCAAGGCCAGTACAGCAGCGGTTACGCGCCGGGCGAGTACGCGAAGAACCATCTCTGGGGCGACATCAAGGATCCGAAATCGCTGCTCGCGGCTTTCCGCTCGGGCAAGCTCTTCGCGGTGAACGGCGGCCTGATCGACGCGCTCGACTTCAAGGTGCAGAGCGCCAAGGCCACGGGCGAGATGGGCACCGAAGTGGCGGCCACGGCGGGCGAAGACCTGAAGATCACCATCCGCTTCAAGAGCCCCGAGCGCAACAACTACGAATTCCAGCTCGGCAGCGGCGTCTTCGCGAACGTGAAGCCGGTGGTCGATCACGTGGACCTGATCGCGGGCGACGTGACCGGCCGCGAAACCCCGGGCACGCCGGGCTACGCGCGCGACACCAATCCGTCGACCCGCGTGCTCAAGCGCTTCACGCGCAGCGACTGGAAGCTCGATGCCGACGGCTACTTCGCCGTGAGCTACACGGTCAAGGCCGGCAGCAACCAGTACTTCCGCCTGCGCGGCACCAACCTCGGAACCGACGTGCCCAACGAAACCGCGGGCGGCGAGCCGCTGTTCGATGCGCAGACGACCGGCGCGGACAACGTGGCGCGCTTCAACGCCATCAATGCGCGCAACTACGCCGACCTGTGGTTCTATTCGAACCCGGTGTTCGTGAAGGTCGCGGCGCAGTAGGCCGGCCCGCAAGGGAACGCATGGGCTCAAGGCCTCGTGCAGCTCCCTTAATCAAATCCTAAAACGCCTAAAGAGTTATTAAAGGCGGCGGTTCAGCATCCGGCTCAGCCAGCGAAAGACATGTCGTCCCAGCTCGCGCCGAACTGGAGCCGCCGTGCCGAACCGCCTCAAATTCCTCCTTCTCGCGCTCGTCCCGGTGCTGCTGCTTTCGGCGTGCACCAGCATTCCGATGAGCACCACCCCCGAATCGCGCTTCTCGCAGATGAGCTGCCGCGAACTCGACGCCGAAGCGGCGATGGCTGGCGAGACGAGGCGTGTCGCGGCGCAGGCGCGCAGCGATTCCTGGCACGTGGTGCTGCCGATCCTGGTGGCTGCGAGGTACGTCAATGCGAGCTCCGCGCTGTCGCAAGCCGAAGGACGCGAACTCAAGCTCGCCGAAGCGCAGACACGCCAGGGCTGCATCAAGACGCCGGCGTGAGCCGCGCCCTCCGCCTGCAGCGTCGGCAAGACCTCCTGTACGACAGCAATCCACCCCCAAGACCTGTCGGCGGTGTCCGCTGCCGACCCCGCTTCTTTTCAACCCTTAGGACTTCGAAGATGAATGAAACCCGTACCCCTTTCAGCGCCCGTGCGCGCACGCGTGCACAGGCCCTGTTTGCGGGCACTGTGCTCGGCGCCATGGTCGTGCCCGCCGCCTGGGCGCAGCAATCCGTGAGCGGCGCGGGCGAATCGAGCGAAGGCGGGTCGCAATGGGGCCTGGGCATCGGCCTGGGCTTCGAGCGCAAGCCCTACCGCGAGTTCGACGACAAAGCCCGGGGCATCCCGTTGATCATGTTCGAGAACAGATACGTCAGCATCCTCGGCCCGAGCCTGGACGTGAAGCTGCCCTCCGCGGGGCCGGTATCGTTCCGGCTGCGCGCGCGCTACGCCGACGACGGCTACAAGGCCGACGACTCGCCCTTTCTAGCCGGCATGGACAAACGCACGGGCAGCTTCTGGCTTGGCGGCACCGCGACCTGGCACAGCGAGTTCGCGAACCTGTCCGCGGAACTGCTGGCCGACGGCTCGGGCAACAGCAAGGGAACGAAGTTCAAGCTGCAGCTGGACCGCCGTTTCCAGTCGGGCGCCTTCGACATCACGCCGCGCATCGCCGCGAACTGGATGGACAGGAAATACGTCGACTACTACTACGGCGTGAGGTCCGCCGAGGTGAATGCCCGCCGTGCGTTCTACGAAGGCAAGTCGACGGTGAACGTCGAGATCGGCGTGCGCGTGGGCTATGCCATCGCACCGAAGCAGAGCGTCTTCCTCGATGTCAGCGCCACCACGCTCGGCAGCGGCATCAAGGACAGCCCGCTGGTCGAGCGGTCGAGTTCGACGGCCGTGCGTGTCGGCTACGTGTACCGGTTCTGACAACGGCGGCGGGACCGTGGGAGACACGGTGCGCATGACCCGTCCGGAACGGAGCCTCGCAGGTGAGCGATGAGGGCGAAAGGCCGACGGGCTATGCGCCCCGGTCCGATGCCGGGAACAGGATCCGCACGCTGAAGCCGCGACCGTCGATCCCCTCGCCGGTACGGACGGTGGCGCGGTGAAGATCCGCAATGCCGGCCACCAGCGAAAGCCCGATCCCGCTGCCGCGCGAGCTCGTGCCAGCCACCCGGTGAAAGCGCTCGAAGATGGCCTCGCGCTCCGCCTCGGGAACGCCCGGCCCGTCGTCCGCCACCTCCAGGAACACCTGCTTCCCACCGCCTTCCAGGACGACGCCGCAAGCGATGCGGATGCGCGCGCCCGCCGGCGTGTGGCGCAGGCTGTTGTCCACAAGGTTGCGCAGCAGGATGCCGATCTCGTCGATGTCGCATGCGATCCAGCCCGATTCGATCGCCAGGAAGATCGAGCGGTCCTGCTGCCTGGCATGGACTTCGAATTCGCGCGCGACGTACAGCACCAACTCGCTGAGGTCGACGGGCACATGGCGGCTCGCGATCGCTCCGGCATTGAGCCGGGCAAGGTCGAGCAACTGCTCCGACAGGCGAGCGCTGCGCTCCACCACGAGCATCAGCTTGGCCAGCGCCACGTTCTTCTCGGCCACCGTGGTCGCCTGCATCGCCACCTGTGCCTGCGCCTGCAGGGCCGACAGCGGCGTGCGCAGCTCGTGCGCCGCATCGCCGATGAAACGCCGCTCGCCCTCGACCGCCTTGTCGAGTTGGTCGAGCAGATGGTTGAACGAAGCGACCAGCGGCCTCAGCTCCGAAGGAAGGTGTGCGATCGGCACGGGCGTAAGGTCGAATTTATGGCGCTCGCGCAAGGTCGTCTGCATGGCCGTCACGGACTTGAGCGAGAGCCGCACCGCAAACCACATCAGCCCGCCTACGAGCGCCAACAACCCCGTGTTGATGGCCAGCGCGATCAACGCCTTGGACCTCAACTCGACGTTGATCACGCTCTGAAGATTACCCACCTGGACATAGAAGCGGCCCGTGCTGTCCGAGACCGAATAAACGCGCCAGCTCTCGCCGTCGATGGTGGTGGTGGTGAGGCCTTCGGCAAAGTCCGGCCGCAGGGGCACGGCCGGTGCGCCCGGCGTGCGGACCGCCAGGCGGCTGCGGTCGACCCAGACCTGAAACACAAGCTGCTGCTCCTTCTTCTGCGCGAAGTCCGGGCGTAGCTGCAGGTTTCGGTCAAGCGTGGTCGAAAGGTTCCTCCCGGCAGGAATTGCCAGCAGCACCCGGGTGGCGAACGACTCGAGCTTGTCGTCCCAGATGCTGGTCTGGCGGTACTGCACATAGGTGAACAGCACGGTGAGCGCCCCCGTCCAGCACAGCACGATGGTCGCGCCGAGCACGGCGAGCATGCGCCCCTGGAGCGATCTCATTGCTGCGCCTGCCCGATCACGTAGCCGTGGCCGTGGACCGTGCGGATGAGGTCGTCGCCCAGCTTGCGGCGCAGTTGGTGGATGAAGACCGCAATGGTGTTGCTCTCGATGGTGCTGGCTGTGCCGTAGACCACGTCCTGCAGGTGGTCGCGCGTGACGACGTGGCCGGGCCGCTCGAGCAGAGCCAGCAGCGTGCGGTATTCGTGCGCGCTCAACGGCACATCGACGCCGCCGCGCGTGACCACACGCCGGCTGCGGTCGAGCTGGATGTCGCCATGCCTGAAGACGGGAATCACGCGCCCCTGGCTGCGGCGGATGACGGCCCTCACGCGCGCCCACAGTTCGTCGAACTGGAAGGGCTTGACCAGGTAGTCGTCGGCGCCGGCATCGAGCCCGAGGATGCGTTCGCTCAATTGGCCGCGCGCGGTGAGCATGAGCACAGGCGTCGGGTCGTAGCGGCTGCGCAGCGACCGCAGCACGCTCAGGCCCGATTCGCCGGGCAGGCCGATGTCGAGCAGCACCGCCGAATAGGCATGGTCGACCAGCGCGAGCCGCGCGCCGGCGGCGTCGCCGACGTGATCGATCGTCCAGGCGGTCTGGCGCGCGCCGTCGCAGATCGCCTCGGCGAGCATGCTGTCGTCTTCAACCAGGAGGAGGTGCATCGGGGGCGGTTGCTGTTGGCGGCGTGGATGGCAGTCGTCGATCTTGCCGGGACACGATTAATTTCCTGTTAAGAACGCGCCGGCCCTGGCGGCAGCGAGATGCGCAGGGTACGCGCGGAACCACCCCGCCACAACGCACCGTGAGGTCCCGATGACCGGATGCATGGAAGCGTCGCTCCATGACCGAATCGGTTTCAACGGCGATCGACACCCTCGGCGGCCACGAATCGGCGCTCGCGCATCCACTTGGTCATGACCCACTTCTCGCCCCGGGTCACCGGCGCGCTGGCGTGCAGGGACCGCGTGTCGACGCGGCCGTTGCCGTCGCAGTACTCGAAATAGCAGGCGTTGCCGCGAATCGGCGACACCGCCAGGCCGAGCTGCGGAAAGACCGTCTGGCCGCCTTCCGGTGGATCGTTCAGATAAGTCACCAAGGTGCTCACACGCTGGCCGCTTCGCGCGATGGATTCACGGTTGGCGGCGTTGGTGGGCGCCAGGTAGTCGTGGTGCGGCTCGCTGCCTGCGCCGGTCGGGTAGTACAGCAACTGCAGCCCCTCGCCGTTTTCCAGCGGAAGGTTCATCAGCGCCGAAAGGCGCCGGTCGAGACGGGCGATCAGGTCGTTTTCGCAGAGGCGGAAGAACATGCCCCAGCTCGCGCGCTTGTCGCTCACCACATCGCGGCCAGTCATCGGATCGACCAGCGTGGAAGGTTTCAGGCGCGGCCGGGCCATCTCGATGAGGGCCTTGCATTCCTCCGCGTCCACGACATTGCCGAGCGCGGCAAAGACCGGGTCTTCGCCGCGCGAGTGCACAACGATCTCGCGGTCGGCCGCGAGGATTCGCGTGCCCGGCGCGAGCCGCGCCACCGGCCTGAACGGCGCCTCGTCCGGCAGTTCGATGGCGTCGGCCGGCATCGGTCCGCCACGCTGGCGCGCGTCGAGGTAGGCCGCGACGATGGCCTGCGCGGCCCGCTCGTTCATGCCCTGCCCCCGCATCGTCGCCACCAGCGCCTGCGGCATCTGGCCGGCATTGAGGTTGTGCGTGAGCCAGCGGCCCAGGTCGGGCGAGAAACGGACGACGGTGCTCATGGGCGGATCAGCCTCTCAGACCGGCCCCGTCTGGGCGACCCAGCCCTTGTCGCCGCGCGTGAAGCCCTGGCGCAATTGCAGCTTGCCACCGGCACCGTTGGCGATGCGCGCGACCATCGGGAACACGCGCTGCGCGTCGGCGTCCTGCATCCACGGCGCGGTGTCGATCTGGTAGGTGTAGCTCACCACCGCTATCGGATGTTGCGCGTTGGAAGCGTCGACCTTGACGTCCACGATCTGCTCGCGCTTGAGATGCGCCACGCAGAAATCATTGGCAGGTTGTTGTCCGGCGACCTGCGTTGCGGGCGAGTGCGGCTTGTAGAACTTGCGGCCCGCGTCGGTCAGCTCGAACCGCTTGACCGCGCCATCCGGGTTCTCGCTGCTTTTCGACACGCCGACGATGGTGCTGTGCACCAGGCCCAGTTGCTCCATCACCGGAAACTGGATCGCATGGCGGGCACCGGAACCGGCCTCGGCTTCGGTCAGGTCGATCGGCCAGTCGACCATCGCGAGGCAGATGTCGCCACGCTGGGCCAGGTAGTCGTCCAGCGGCGCCGCAAGGTTCTCGGCGGTGGGTGCGTTGGCATCGTGGCTGGTGCTGCATGCGGCCAGCGCACAGACCAGGGCGATGCCCGCCAGATTTTTGGCATGGTGGCTCAGGCGAATGGAACGGAAATTCATGCGGAGTCTTGTTGTTGATTGACGGATAGCGTGGCGGTCGTGGATTCGGTCAGTGCACATCGAGTTCGTCCGCGACCCAGCCGCGCTGCGTCAGATGGACGCCCAGGCGCATCTGCATCGTTCCCTCGCGCTGGATGGCGCGCGCCAGCAGCGGAAAGGCTTGTTGCGCCTCGGGCGTTGCGGCCCAGGGTTCGGGCGCGATGCGGTAGGTGAAGAGCAGCGAGGTCGCGGTGCGGCCATCGCGCGTTTGCGGCGGATCCCAGCCGATCAGGCGATCCAGGCTCAGCGTGGCCGCGCAGAAGTCGGCGGGGTGCGTGATGTTCTCTGTCGTGGTGCGTATCACCACCGGCACCTGCAGGTAGTGCTTGCGGCCTGCATCGGTCAGCGCATATTCGCGGGCTGGTACGGCGCCGGCTGCAGCGCCATTGGAGACGGCATCCTTGCCGGTCACCAGACCCAGCTTCTCGAGCACCGGCATCTGCTGTGCATCGGGTTCGCGCGACCCGGCCGCCACCGTGATCGGCCAGTCGTACTTGGCCAGGCACACATGCCCGCGCTGCGCGAGGTAGTCGTTCGTGGTCGCGGTGAAGTTCCCCTGGCTCGGAAGGCGCGCCTGTTCGTTGTCGCAGCCGGAGAGCGAGACCAGCAGCACGATCAGGGACACGGCGCCACCGATGCACCGAAGCACGGAGTTCGCATGGGTCTTCATTTCACGCACCTGCCGCTGGTCGATGGCGCGGAGGAAGGCTGGTAGCCATCGCTCAGCGTGCCCAGGAAGCAGACCAGGTCGGCGATCTGTTGCGGTGTCATGACCGGGGTGGAACCGGGCGCGCGCGGCTTCGTGCCGCTGGCGAGCGTCTTGTCGCCGCCCTCGCCGGTCCCCATCGGCAGTTCCTCGTCGATGCTGCCTTGCTGCACTTGCGGCAGGTCGTTGAACTTGTCGACCGTTGCGCCCGGCACATGGGTGGGTTGCAGCGCCCAGACCGGGTTGGCCTGCGGCGCACCGGTGCCGTCGTTCCTGGCCGGATACCAGTACGCCGGGTTGGTGTCCCGCGTGTTGTAGAAGTTGACGACCTGGTCCAGCGAGTGGAGCACGCCGTTATGGAAGAAGGCACCCCGAGTCGCCACGTTGCGCAACACCGGCACCTTGAACATCCCGCAGTACGGGTGGGCCGTATTTGGCGTGGCGGGCATGTAGTCGGTGCGGAAGGGGCCGCAGAGGCCCATGTCGAAGTACTTCGGGTCGTCGTTGGCCGGAATCGGGTCCGGATTGTTCGGAATCGACCTGTCGTTGCGCGGCGCGCCCAGGGCCTGGTAGGTGAAGTCCGTCATCAGGCCGCTGTTGCCGTTGAAGTTGGCGCCCGTGTAGTGGCAACCCGAGCAATTGGTGACGCCGGTGCTGTGGAACAGGACCTCGCCGCGCCGCTCAGCCGGCGTCAGCACGCCGCCGATCTTGTTGAAGACATAAAGGTCGTACTTGCTGCTGTACGGATGAAAGCTGAGGTCTTCGGTCTCCAGCGCCTGGATCGCGGTGCCCAGGGCGTCGAAGGCGGCGTCGGTGTTGTCGAACACGTTGGCGCCGAAGGCCTGCTTGAACAGGCCGGCATAAGCGCCGTTCTGCACGGCCTTCACGACCGCCTCCTTCGAGCTGTTGTTCATCTCGACCGGGTTGAGCAGCGGCAGCGCGGCCTGCGCCGCCATCGTCGTCGTCCCGCGGCCGTCCCACATGAAGCCGCCGCCAGGCGAGTTGGAGGTCACGCCGTCGGGGTTCGGCGCGTCTTCGCTGAAGGGCGGCGTCGATTCCTTGTAGCGCAGCGAGGGCACGGCGCGCGCGCCGGTCCGCTTGGTGTCGGAGCCCAGTTGCACCGAGATGCTGTTCGGTGGACCGTAGGCGTATTGCGGGTCGTGGCAACTCGCGCACGACATGTTCCTGCCGCCCGAGAGGTTCTTGTCGAAGAAGGCCAGCTCCCCGACCTGGGCCCGCGCGCTCAGGACCTGCTTGCGCGGGGCGGAGGGGCTGCTTGCCGCCGCCGCATTGCCATTGCCATCACAGGCCGTCAAAGCCAACAGCGCTACCGAGAGCGCCATGACGAGCGGGACCATCTTGTCCGTTGCCAGATTCATCAAAAGGGAAATCGCCTCAAGCTTTTGCCGCGGGGGCCCGGAGGCGAGACGCCTCCAAACCCTCCGCGGCTTTTCTGTCGTCGGTCGTCGGCTTACTTCGTCGCCCAGACGCTGCTCTGGCTCGCGTCGGCACCAACCTGCGGCGTGATCTGGCCTTCCAGCTTGCCCGTCTCCGGGTCCTGCACGCCGACGATGTCGTTCGCGTACAGCTTCTGCTTGTAGTTGGCCGGAATCACGTAGGCATGGTTGATCGGCCGCACCGAGTCGAAGTGCGTGTCCGCGCTGTTCTGGTATTCAGGCAGCGCCAGGATGTTGGCCGTGATGAACGCTTCCGAGTACTTGGCGCGGTTCAGGTACGTCGCATCGACAGCCGGGTCGGCGATCTGGAACATGTCCTGCAGCGTGCGCAGGAACGAGAAGTGGCTGTAGGCGTCGCTGTCGGCGACCTTCTTCTTCGCCGTGCCCACGTCCTGCTGGTTGGTGAGGATGCCGAAGATCGAATTGCCGTGGCCGAAGTTGCCGCCGGCGTAGTTGGCCGGCGGGGTGGTGGCGACGGCCTTGCCGCTCGCATCCACAGTCACAGGTGCGGTGCCGGAATTCGGGCCGCCCGCGTTCCAGCCGCAGCAGGAGCCGTTGCTGCCGCCTTCGCCTTCGTCGAACATCACCACGATCGCCACGCGCTTGTGCGGGTTCTTCCACAGCGCCGAGTTCTGGATCGCCTTGACCGTCATGCCCAGGTAGATGTCGGCGCGCTTGATGTTGGGGCCCTGGCCGTCGTTGCCGCCCTGGCAGCTTGCGTCGTTGCCCACGCCGTGCATGTCGTCGCACTGGTCCGGCACGATGAAGTTGATGTTGCCCACATCGCCCGCGGCCAGGTCCTTGCTGAACTGGTCATAGACCCAGCCGCTCGGCACCTTGTAGGCCGTGGTCTTGAGCCAGTCCGCTTCCTGGTACTGCGTGCCGAAGATGGTGCGGTTGGTGGCGGTGAACTCGGGCAGGTTGCGTGCTTCCTGGAAGGCGATCGACGGGCCGTGCTTGACCTTGTAGAGGCCGTTCACCACCGCGAAGTTGGACGTGCCGACAAGGGCGGGAATGGCCGAGCCGTCCAGGTTGGTGACACCCTTCAGGCGGCTCGTGTCGTACGTGGCGACCACGCTGGCGTCGGCAATGCTGTCGCCGCGCACATCCTGGCCGGGGTTCATCGATTCGCTGTAGGTGCGGATGGTCCGGCCCGTCCTGGACATCAACGTGAACAGGTTGTCGCCGGGGACGTTGTGCACGGTGCCGCCGGTCGGCGTGTCGCTGCAGGTGGCGCCAGCGGTCCCGCTCCAGCCGGCGCGCGTGTTCGTCGGCGGGCGATCGCCCTGGGCGGGCAAGGGCTGGCCGTCGGAAGCCGTGCCACCGGCGAATGCGGCGTCGGTGATCTTGTAGTCCCCGGCAGCGCCGCAACCGAACCAGTTGTCGTCGTGGATGCCGAAGTCGTCGCCGCCGCCCAGCGCGGTGTAGTTCGGCTCGGACGGGTTGCCGGTCGAGTAGTACGTGCTCAGCTGGTTGTAATTGTTCAGGATGTGATTGATGTTCACGGCCCGCGGGTTGCCGACGATCGCATCGGTCGACTTGTTTTCTTCGATGATCACGAAGATGTTGTCGTAGGCCGGAACGCCCTCCACATTGAAGGCCGCCTGCTGCGCCTGTGCGAAGGTGATGGCCGCCTGCTTCTGCGTCGGCACCGAGGGGGTCGCCTTGGTGCCGTCGGCGTTGGTGAGGGTCACGCCCGCGAGGCCCACGAGGCGGGGGTCGCCGCCCGCGACGGCCAGGTTGTCGGGGAACATGTCCTTGCGGTCGAGCTTGGCGGTCGCGTAGGTGTAGCGGTTGGTCAGCTCGTTGTCTTGATACAGCGCGGCGTACTGGGTGGCGCCGCCGAGGGCGTTCACGTCCGCCAACGGATCGCTGAACTTCGCATCGCCGAGGTTGAAGGCCGGGCCGCTCATGCGTGCGGCGAGGTTGGCCTTTTCGGTCGCGTAGTCGCTGCCGTTGGCTTCCACCAGGCGCTGCGCTTCGCTCGACAGCGGGCTGATGACGATCGCGTCCGCGCCCTGGTCGGCGATCTGCGCGGCCGAGGCGCGCAGGATCAGGTGCTTGGCCACGGCAGCGCCGGTGGCGGTGTTGGTCGCGGCGGTGCCGATGTCGGCCACCAGCTGTCCGGTGGCGCTGGTCGTCAGCGTGAACTTGCCGCTGGCATCGGTGACGGTCGAGGTTTCGCCGCTGTCGAGCACGCCATTGCCGTTGGCGTCGACGAAGACGGTGGCCTTCTGGTAGTAGCCGGGCTTCAGGGTCGGGTTGCCGGTGGTGCTGCCCGGCACGTAGCCGCTGGCGGCCACCACGCCGCTGAGGGTCGTGCTGCTCGTGTTGGCCGGCGGAATGATCGGGAAGAAGCTGCTCCCCCCGTCGCTTCCGCCCCCGCAAGCGGCGAGCACGCAGGCCGCAACCGTCGTCAATGACGAGAGCAAAACTCTTTTCTGGAAAATCATCATATATATGGGGCTGTTGGTTATCGATGGTTTTGACCGGCCTGCATGGGGATGCGGGCATCGTGCGTTTGAGTACGAAACGCCACATCGAGGAGAAATGTAGAAATAGCAAATGACATTGACATGTCAAAAGAGCATTTGGCTCTTTGCTAATTCTTTGCTAATTCAACGAAGACATTCAGGCCGCATCAATTCGCAACCACACTGGATCTGACCACAAGCTGACTTTTAAATTAGGCAAAAATTAGGACGGCAGATCCCGCCCGCGAGCGCGAGTGGATGGCGCACCTGCACAGAGGAAACTTGACGCTCCCTTTCGTCCAGTCTCTTTGATAAAAGAAATCGGCCCGTCAATTGCGGGCGATCCTGCGAATTGAATCCGTGCAATTCATTTCGGCGCGGTCGGCCTGGCGACATGCGATCTCACGGAAACGAGGTCATTCCCATGCTGTGGGCATCGGCAATTACGCCCGCCGAAGCCATTGTGTTATTTGCCGTCGAAAATTAATCGCCTGAACCCAGTAATTTGCGCCCAAGACGGCCCCACGCAAAACCCTACCCCACTATTTTTGAATAGTGGGGATCCTGGGAGTGACAGACGTGGCGGCATTCATTGAGCGTCATCAGACGTTGGGCCGTGCGCGAGCAGATGTCCATCCGCGAGATGGCAAGGCGTACGGGCCTGTCTCGCTTCGCAGATCTCGCGCCTGGTGAGCGCCACCAACCATTTGACAGTCGTGGCGCCCGCCTCCAAGACTGCGGGCCCCGTTTCACAATCGATCTATCGCCGTCGCTGCCTCGCTTTGTTGGCTCACGAACTCCGGCCGGCGCAATCGGCTGGCAGCCAATGGAAGGTCTGTGCCTTGTAGTCCTTGTCGAAGATCACCTTGTAGCGGCAGGTGGCGACCTCGTCTCCGCTCGAGCGGAACTTGAAGATGTAGTCCCACTCGCGCACCGCGAACATCCCTTCCTCGAAGTGCGGGCGGCCCAACAATTCGTAGAGCTGGTTCTTGGTGTCGCCGGGGCGCACTGCGCGCAGGTTGTCGCGGTTCGGAAAACTCCCCTCCGGTTGCCGCGCATTGCGCTCGGCAGGCCATGCGAGCTCTTCGGCCTTGCCGTCGTCGGTGATGCCCTTGCTCACATAGGAGGTACAGCCGTACAGGGCAGCGAGCGCCCCGAAACCGATCGCGGCAATGCAGATTCGAGATGCGCGTTGCCCTGCGAATGCCATGAAAGACTCCTTCAGTTTCCGCTTGCGCGCTACCCGGTTATTCGAATTCATATCCCACCCCCACGCCGATGTTGAACTTGGTGCCGCTGTAGCCGCCGTTGACCTTGTAGACCCACTTGCCGTTGTCCGAGCGTGCCGAGAAGCCGATGGCCAGCGCGTTGTAGCCCGAGTAGTTGCCCACGCCGACCGACAGCAGCGTCTTGCCCGGCGTCATCACCTGCGGCATCGAACTCATGGCCGTGGCCATCGCCACGCCGGAGTAGGCGATGCGCTGCGTGCTGGCGATCTGGCCTTGCAGCTGGCTCTGCATGGCCGTCAATTGGCCGAGGTTCACGGCGTCCGTCGGCGCGATGCCCGGCGCCACGTTGGAGATCCGCGTGCCGTTGGGCGCCTGGCCGTTGCCCAGGTTGACCTGGCCGTAATTGACCGAGCCGTCCACGTTGGTCGCGTACTGCACGCTGCCCGCCGCCACGGCACCGGAGGCGGCCCGCAATTGCGCCACGTTGGCCGCATCGCTGTCGGCCGTCCCCGCCGCCACGCCGGTGATCTGGCGGAACTGGCCGTTGGCCGCATCGCCCACGGACACCGCAGCCTGTGTGCTGGTGGTCGCCCGGATCGCTGCCGTCTGCTGCGCAGTCGCGGTGCCTGGCACGTAGCCCTGCACGCCTGCTGCCGTGGACGCCACCGAGCCCGAACCCAGCGCCACGCCGCCGGCTTGCTGCACCACCGCGCCGAAGCCGATGGCTGTGCCGCTGCCAGTTGCACGGGCGTTGGTGCCGATCGCGATGCCATCGCTGCCTGTGGCCTGGGCGCCGAAGCCCACGGCCACCGCGCCGTTGGCCGTGGCCTGCGCGCCGTTGCCGGCTGCGAAGGAGTTGTCGCCGCTGGCCACTGACCGTGGTCCGATCGCCACGGATTCCTGGCCGATGGCCTGCGAGTCCGCCGCCGTCGAGTTGGCGTGGAAGTACTTGGTGCCTGTGTTGTAAATCTCGTTGACCGACGTGCTCAGGCTGTTGACGTTGTTGTTCGTGATGTTCAACGCAGTCGACAGGCTTCCCACGCCGCTGGTCACGGTGCTCAGCCCGGTGGACAGGCTGCCCATGCCGGTCGACAGGCTGCCGATGCTGCTGGTCGCCGTGCTCAACCCGGTGGAAGTCGAGGTCGACAGGCTCGCGAGGTTGCTGTTCGTGGTGCTCAGGCCCGTGGAAAGGCTCGAGACGCCGCTGGTTGCCGTGCTGATGCCCGTCGAGAGGCTGTCCACGCTGCTGGCGACGGTGCTGAGCCCTGTAGACAGGCTGCCGATGCTGCTGGTGGCGGTGCTGAGGCCCGTGGACAAGCTGCCGATGCTGCTGGTCGCCGTGCTCAAGCCGGTCGATGTCGAAGTCGACAGGCTCGCCAGATTGCTGTTCGTCGTGCTCAAGCCGGTGGACAAGCTGCTGATGCCGGTCGAGGTGGACGTCGAGAGACTGTCGACGTTGCTCGCGACGGTGCTGAGCCCGGTGGACAGGCTTCCGATGCTGCTGGTCGCCGTGCTGAGGCCCGTGGACGCCGACGTCGAGAGACTGTCGATGCTGCTGGTCGCCGTGCTCAAGCCGGTCGATGTCGAGGTCGACAGGCTGGCCAGATTGCTGTTCGTCGTGCTCAAGCCGGTGGACAAGCTGCTGATGCCGGTCGAGGTGGACGTCGAGAGACTGTCGACGTTGCTTGCGACGGTGCTCAGTCCGGTGGAAAGGCTGCCGATACCGCTCGTGACGGTGCTCAGGCCGCTCGACGTCGATGTCGACAAGCTGGCGAGGTTGCTGTTCGTCGTGCTCAGCCCAGTGGACAGGCTTCCGATGCTGCTGGTTGCGGTGCTCAGGCCAGTGGACAGGCTGCTGATGCCTGTCGAGGTCGAAGTCGAGAGGCTGCCGATGCTGCTCGTTGCAGTGCTCAGGCCGGTCGACGTCGAGGTCGACAAGCTGACCAGATTGCTGTTCGTCGTGCTCAGGCCGGTAGACAGACTGCCGATGCTGCTCGTCGCAGTGCTCAAGCCCGTCGATGCCGAAGTGGACAGGCTGGCTACCGTGCTGTCTGTCGTGCTCAAGCCGGTCGACAGGCTGCTGATGCTGCTGGTTGCCGTGCTCAGCCCGGTGGACGTGGAGGTCGACAAGCTGGCGACAGTGCTGTCCGTTGTGCTCAGGCCGGTAGACAAGCTGCTGATGCCGGTCGAGGTCGAAGTCGAGAGGCTGCCGATGCTGCTCGTTGCAGTGCTCAGCCCGGTCGACGTCGAGGTCGACAAACTGGCCACGGTACTGTTGGTCGTGCTCAAGCCGGTCGACAGGCTGGAGATGCCGCTGGTCGCGGTGCTCAGGCCAGTGGACAAGCTGCTGATGCTGCTTGTCGCAGTGCTCAAGCCCGTAGAGGTCGAAGTGGACAGGCTGCCGATGCTGCTGGTCGCCGTGCTGAGGCCCGTCGATGTCGACGTCGAGAGACTGCCGATACTGCTCGTTGCGGTGCTCAAGCCAGTCGACGTCGAAGTCGACAAGCTGGTCACGGTGCTGTTCGTCGTGCTCAGGCCGGTCGACAAGCTGCTGATGCCGGTCGAGGTCGAAGTCGACAAGCTGGCCACGGTGCTGTTCGTCGTGCTCAGGCCGGTAGACAGGCTGCTGATGCCCGTCGAGGTCGAAGTCGAAAGGCTGCCGATGCTGCTTGTGACAGTGCTCAGCCCGGTCGATGTCGAGGTCGACAGGCTGGTCACGGTGCTGTTCGTCGTGCTCAGGCCGGTAGACAAGCTGCTGATGCCGGTCGAGGTCGAAGTCGAGAGGCTGCCGATGCTGCTCGTTGCAGTGCTCAGACCAGTCGACGTCGAGGTCGACAAGCTGGTCACGGTGCTGTTCGTTGTGCTCAGGCCGGTAGACAGGCTGCTGATGCCCGTCGAGGTCGAAGTCGAAAGGCTGCCGATGCTGCTTGTGACAGTGCTCAGCCCGGTCGATGTCGAGGTCGACAGGCTGGTCACGGTGCTGTTCGTCGTGCTCAGGCCGGTAGACAAGCTGCTGATGCCGGTCGAGGTCGAAGTCGAGAGGCTGCCGATGCTGCTTGTGACAGTGCTCAGGCCGGTCGACGTCGAGGTCGACAAGCTGGTCACGGCACTGTTGGTCGTACTCAAGCCGGTCGACAAACTCGTGATGCCGCTGGTCGCTGTGCTCAGCCCCGTCGATGTCGACGTCGAGAGACTGTCGATGCTGCTCGTTGCAGTGCTCAGGCCGGTCGATGTCGAGGTCGACAAGCTGCCCAGGGAGCTGTTCGTCGTGCTCAAGCCCGTCGACAGGCTCGCAAGACCGCTCGTGGACGAGCTCAATGCCGTGGACAGGCTGCCGATGTTGCTGGTGGCCGTGCTCAGGCCCGTGGATGTCGAGGTCGACAGGCTTTCCAGTGACGTATAGGCCGCAGCCAATTGGCTGCCGTTGATGGCATCGGTGCTGGCGCTGTCCACGCGGCCGGCCGCCACGTTGGTGATGGTGCGCTCGTTGCCCGCCGATCCCACACTCACCGTGCTCGTCGGCGTGGTGCCGGCATAGGTGTAGGTGATGCCGCCGAGCACCCCGCTGGGCGTGCCCACCGCCGCTGCGGTGTTGGACCCGGAGCCCAGTGCGACATCGCCCGCGTTGTTGGCCACTGCCGTGTCGCCGAACGCGACCGCGCCCGCAGCCAGCGCTTTGCTCGTGCTGCCGATCGCGACGCTGCCCTGCCCGACCACGGTGTTCTGGAAGCCGATTCCCACCGCCCCCTGCGCCGCCGTGCCGGGCGTGCTGATGGCCTGCCCGCCGCCGCCGACCATGTTGGTATTGCCCATGGCCACCGAGCCGTTGCCGGTGGCGGTGTTGTCCTTGCCGTTCGCGATCGCACCGTCACCGGTGGCGGTGTTCGGGTCGCCGATGGCTACTGCGCCGTCGCCGCTGGCCACGTTGCCGGAGCCGATGGAGACCGAGCGGCCGCCGGTGGCGGTGGCGTTGGTGCCGATGGCAACCGCTTCGGCCGAATCCGCCAGGGCATTGCTGCCGACCGCGATGGTGCTCAAGGCCGAGGCGCGGGCCAGGCGGCCGACAGCGATCGCTTCCGCCTGCGTCGCGGCCGACTCTCCGCCGATGGCGATGGCATTGGTTCCCGCTGCATTGGCGCCCGCGGTCGCGTTCCCGCCCAGCGCCACGGAACCGGCGCCCGAGGCGCGCACCGCGGTCGCGACGGTGGTCCCGCCCGAGCCGAGCGCGGTGGCGTTGTCGGCAGTCGCGTTGGAACGGGTACCGAGCGCCAGTGCGTCGATGCCGGCAGCGCGTGCTGCGACGCCCATTGCGACGGCGCGATCCTGGGACGCCTCCACGTCCGTGCCGACGGCGATGGCGCCCTGCGCCGTGGCGCCCGCTCCTGGAGCCGTGCGCGCGCCAAGGTTGATGGAATTGATCTTGGAGGCGATCGACTGGAAGCCGATCGCGATGGAATTCTGGGCACTCGCGTTGGCGGTGTTGCCCTGTGCAATGGCATCGAGTGCGAGCGCATTTGCACGGTATCCAAAGGCGATGCTGCGCAGCCCGGTCGCCTTCGTGTTGAAGCCGATGGCGGTTGCGTACGTGTCGCTCGCAATCACGTCCGTACCGATTCCGATTGAACTCTCGCTCAGTGCACCTGTCGCCGAGGCGGTGCGTGCGCCTAGATAAATGGAGTTGACTCCGGTGGCACTGGCTCCGGAACCCACAGCGACGCCATTGACTGCCGAACCCGTGGCGCCACCGCCCACTGCGACGACTCCCGCCGCTGAGGCAACGGCTGATGCACCCACGGCAACGCCGTTTCCAGCTGCCTTCGACTGCACGCCGATGCCGATGGACCCCGGGCCGGCGGAAGTGACGTCCGTACCGATGGCAATCGACGACTCCCCGGTCGCTCCGGTTCCTGGAGCGGTACGCGCGCCCAGGTAAAGAGCATTGACCGCAGAGGCAACGGCACCATAGCCGAGAGTGGTGGCATTCAGCCCCGTACTGGCGGCGTTGAAACCTATGGCCGTGGCTCCGGCCATGGTCGCTTGGGACTGAACACCCGCGCACGTCGAGCTGCCGCTGTAGATGTAGTACGGCGCCGCAGTGCAGTTCACCTGTGCCTGCGCCAACGAGGCCCCCCCGAGCCCACCCATGGCCACCAGTGCGGTCATGACCCCCGCGCGCAATCGCCCTGGCGGGTGCAACGCGGCAGCGCTTCCGGGCGCTGCCTGCACCGAGCTCCCGCTGCGCTTGCCGCGGGCGCTGGTGAATTCCGCCACCGCAACCCAGGCACCGAGCCGCTCGTTCCATAGCGACCGATAAGACTTATTCATACCCTCTCCTCGTGAATGACGGAGCTGGGCAAGCCCTCCGCTGCCCAGCACTCAACTGCCGCTCGAGTCGGTATTTCTGTAATCAGCGGCAACGCCGCGTAACCACACGAAAGACTCTTCGGGCCGGACAGTAGAGAGGGGGTTCAGTTGCGTCTATCGATCTGACAATTGTTGAGAAAGTGCGCACAGAAATTACGAAGTTCTTCTCGCATATCCGCGCTTCATGCAGATGAACGAAGGCTGAACAGCCAACGTGACTGCACGCAAAAGCACTCGATCAATGCCGCGCATTCGCTCGCGCTGCTTGTCGATCTGACAATTCTTGAGATTTCGGACTCATCCCCGGATGTGGTTATTTACTAGAATCAAGTAGCCCTGCTGCATCCCTGCGCGAAACTACGCGTCGCACGCCAACAAACCATCCGGGATCCATGCGAATTGCTGCTCTTGATGACGATGTAGGTCAACTCGATCTCACCAAGATCACGCTCAAGGCAATGAACCATCATTGCCACACGTTCACCGACGGTGCCACCCTTCTCAACGAGTTGCGCCGCGAGTCCTTCGATCTGCTGGTACTCGACTGGGAGCTTCCGGACGTGTCCGGGCCGGAGGTCGTGCGATGGGTGCGAAGCAATTTGAAAGAACACGTTCCCATCCTCTTCGTGACCAATCGACGGGAAGAGCGCGACATCGTGGAAGGGCTGAATGCGGGTGCGGACGACTTCATGAGCAAGCCCGTCAGGGTGGGCGAGTTGACGGCACGCGTGCAGGCGCTGCTGCGTCGTTCATACGGCAAGCCCCAGACCGACAACGAAGTCTGGGGGCGCTACCGGTTCACTCCCGCCATGGGCAAGCTCGAGATCGACGGCAAGGTCATGCCGCTGACACGCAAGGAGTTCGATCTCGCGCTCTTTCTGTTTCGCAACATGGGCCGCCTGATATCGCGCGGGCACATGCTCGAGAGCATGTGGAAAACCAACAACCCGGTGGGCACCGAATTGATGTCGCGCTCGCTCGACACCCATGTTTCCCGCGTCAGGACGGTGTTGGGCCTGCGGCCGGAGAACGGCTATCGGTTGTCTGCGATCTACGGACAGGGCTATCGCTTCGAGGCCGTCGGCAGGCAGAGGCCGGACACGAACAGCATGGTGTCTTGCGAGCTCTGATCTTTTCCCATTCCTTCCTCTTCCATGGCGCAATGAGAACTGTGGCCATCTCTCGCTTTGTCTTTGTCGCGAAAGAAGTTGAATGATGAAGACGCGGCCATAGGCCCGATGTCGACATCTCCTCGCGAGGCCGACGATTTACACCGGCTTGTGACAGGACAACCTGCAGGCACGTTCACGCGCGCATTCGGACGAAGAGGATGCGCGCGCTGGATGTCGTGGCTCATGCTCGTCGCAGCCGCGCTCGCGGTGGTCGTCGGCCTGGACGATTCGTACACGCTGCGGCAACCCAATCATTTCCTGCAGGACGCATTGATCGCCTCGCAGGGCCGCGAGGTGCGCGACAGCCAGGTCGTCATCGTCGAGGTCGACGACAAGAGCCTCGAGGCGCTCGGCTCCTGGCCCTGGCGCAAGACGGCTCACGCACGGCTGATCGATCGCATCACGCAGGATGCGCCGCTTGCGATAGGGCTGGACATTCCGCTCGCGGGCCCGGATGCGCAAGAGCCGGGAGATGACAAGGTGCTGGCAAGTGCACTCAGGCGCAGCGGCAAGGTGGTCCTGATGGCGATGCTGCAAAGCGACGGCGGCAACCCGGTGACCATCGAACCCATCGGCAGTCTCGCGCAGGCGGCAGCGAGGGTCGGCCTCGACCGGCTGCCGGTGGACGAAGATGGCGTATCGCGCGACGTGTACCTGCACGAAGGCCTGGTGGGATTCGAATTCGATCACTTCAGCCTGGCCATGCTGAAGGTCGTCAATCCGCGACACGACTTCGAAGTGCCGCCGGGTGGTGCACAGGCGCAGGAGCTTCCCCACACGCCGCCATCGGGTCGGTGGGTCGACTGGCGACGCTCGCACCAGATGATCGTGCCCTATGCGGGGCCGCCCGGGCGCTTTCGGCGGATCTCCTACATCGACGTGCTCACCGACTCTGTTCCACCTGGCGTCTTCAGCGGGAAATATGTGCTGGTGGGCACCACGGCACCGGCACTGGGCAACCTGTACGCAACACCGGTCGCGGCAAAAGGCAATCTGATGCCGGGTGTCGAGATCAACGCCAACGTGCTGGACAGCCTGTTGCGCCGGCACGACCTGTCGCCCGCGCCGACGTGGCTGAACATCGCGTTGAGCCTCTCGGCCGTGCTGCTCGCGCTGATCGGCATGGCCTTCCTGGAGCCGCTGGCGGCGTTGCTTCTGACCGGTGCATTGGCGCTGCTCCTTCCGCTCGCAACCGTGCTGGGCAATGTGCTGCTGCAACTTCAGTTCTCCCCCGCCGCGGGAGTGTTGGGGCTGGGCGTCACCTATGCACTCTGGAGCTGGAGCCAGTTGAATGCGGCAACCCGCTATCTGATCGACGCGTCGAGGCATCTGCGTGCAAATGTCAGTCTCGCGCAACCGCCCGCAACCAGAAAACACCTGTCGGGCGACTTCCTTGATCGCCGGATCGAGGCGTTGATAAATGCCACCGAGCACCTGCGCGATCTGCACAGGTTCGTGAGCGACAGCCTGGACAACCTGCCCGACGTGACGCTGGTGTGCGATCGATACGGGCGTATCCGCCTGGCCAATGCCGCGGCGGCACGCTACTTCAACGCGACTGCCGGCATGGCGCTGAGCAATGCATCGGCCGTTGCACTCATGCGCCGCATCCACTCTCCCGCCGACCATCGACCCGTGATCACACCGGAAGCGCTGGCCGGCCCTCCTGCGGCGAGCGCGGTGTCGGCCCGGGATGAACATGCGCATGACCTGCTGGTCAAGCGCGTGCCTTCGCTCAGCGCCAAGGGGCGACACATAGGCTGGATCCTGAGCCTTGTCGACGTCACCGAATTGCATCAGGTCCAGCGCCAGCGCGACAGCGCCCTGCACTTCCTGAGCCACGACATTCGCGCGCCCCAGACAGCCATCCTCACGCTGTTGACGCTCAGGAAGCGCAGTCCCGAAGCCATGACGCAGGTCCAGCTCGAGGAACGGATCGAGCGCCACGCACGAAAGGCGCTGTTGTTGTCGGACGGCTTCATCCAACTCATGAGAGCCCAGTCGCAGCGCTACCGCTTCGAGCCCTGCGACCTGTCGGAGTTGCTGCTCGAATGCATCGACGACGCGTGGGAGGCCTGCGAACGCAGGCAGATCAAGGTGACCATGTTCCGGGGTTCACAAGAACCGTTCAGCCGCGTGGACCGCGACCTGGTCTCCCGCGCCATCGGCAACCTCCTGGGCAATGCGCTCAAGCATGCGCCTGCGCATTCGGCGATCACTTGCGCGGTCGAGACGTACGCGGGCGATTGGGCCGTTCTTGTGCAGGACCAGGGACCGGGGATTGCCAAGGACAGGCAGACGGAGATCTTTGAGCCCTTTTCGCGGACCCACTCGAGCGTTCGCGCCGACGGTGCCGGTCTTGGCCTGGCCTTCGTGAAGACGGTTGCCTCGCGGCACGGCGGCAAGATTCTTCTGAACAGCGCTCCGGGGCGCGGCTGCTCGTTCAGGCTCGTCCTGCCGCGGGCAACTCTCGCCCCTGCACGGAGCTTGCCGGACTGAGTCACCAAACTGGTCTCTCTTGCTCGGCGCGGCCTGCGCGACTTCGTACTGGATCACTGCAGCCTTGCCATGCTGCAGGTCGGAACACCTTTTTTGCCGCGGAACAGCGCCCCGCATCAGGGAATCTACGGATATATGATCCCGCGAATGGTCTTGATTGCGTGCATTTTTTGTATACAAATAACGCACTCGAAATGTGGCGCGATATTTGCGTCGAAAACGGGCTTCATCTCCCCAACACTTGCACGAGGAAAAGACCATGAGCACAGTCGTGAGCCACGCCCCCGCCGGGGCCAGCGAAGCGGGCATTGCGCCGCACGCGGAATCGAACGCCCTCATCAAGCCCGGCTACGACCCGCGCCTGACCAACGAGGACCTCGCCCCGCTCAAGAAACAGACCTGGGGCCAATACAACATCTTTGCGTTCTGGATGTCCGACGTGCACAGCGTGGGCGGCTACATCACGGCCGGCAGCCTGTTCGCCCTCGGCCTGTCGAGCTGGCAGGTGCTGGTGTCGCTGCTGGTGGGCATCGTCATCGTGCAGTTCTTCTGCAACCTCGTGGCCAAGCCGAGCCAGGTGACGGGCGTGCCCTATCCGGTGGTGTGCCGCGCGCCCTTCGGCGTGCTGGGCGCGAACATCCCGGCCATCATCCGCGGGCTGATCGCGGTGGCCTGGTACGGCGTGCAGACCTACCTCGCGTCCGCCGCCTTCATGGTGCTGGCGCTGCACATGGCGCCCGGGCTGGCGCCGTACGCCGATGTCGCGCAGTACGGCTTCGTCGGCCTCTCCGCCCTCGGCTGGGTCGCCTTCATGGTCATGTGGGTGCTGCAGGCCTTCGTGTTCTGGCACGGCATGGAAGCCATCCGCAAGTTCATCGACTGGGCCGGCCCGGCGGTGTACGTGGTGATGGCCGTGCTGTGCGGCTGGCTGGTGTGGAAGGCGGGCTGGAGCAAGATCGACCTGAATCTGGGCGGCATCAAGTTCCAGGGCTGGGACGCGCTGCCGGTGATGCTCTCGGCCATTGCGCTGGTGGTGAGCTACTTCAGCGGCCCGATGCTCAACTTCGGCGACTTCTCGCGCTACGGCAAGAGCTTCGACGCGGTGAAGAAGGGCAACTTCTGGGGCCTGCCGGTGAACTTCGTCTTCTTCTCGCTGCTGACGGTGATCACCACGGCCGCCACGCTGCCCGTGTTCGGTGAATTGATCACCGATCCGGTGCACACCGTAGGCAAGATCGACAGCACCACCGCCGTCGTGCTGGGCGCGCTGACCTTCATGATCGCCACCATCGGCATCAACATCGTCGCCAACTTCGTCTCGCCGGCCTTCGACTTCTCGAACGTGGCGCCGCAGCACATCAGCTGGCGCACCGGCGGCATGATCGCCGCGGTGGGCTCGGTGTTCTTGACGCCCTGGAACCTGTACAACAGTCCCGAAGTCATCCACTACACGCTCGACGTGCTGGGCTCGTTCATCGGGCCGCTGTTCGGCATCCTGATCGCCGACTACTACATCGTACGCAAGCAACAGATCGACGTGGACGCGCTCTACACCATGAGCAAGCAGGGCAAGTACTGGTACAGCGGCGGCTACAACCCGAAGGCGATCCAGGCGCTGGTGCCCTCGGCCCTCGTGCCGATCCTGTGCGTGATGATGCCGGCGCTGCGCGGTGGCGCGAACTATGCGTGGTTCATCGGCATGGGCCTGGGCTTCGTGCTCTACGTGCTCCTGAACCGCAACAACAAGACTTGAAACACCGAAGAGAAAGAAAGGGCCGCGCCGTGCGCATCAAGATCATCAATCCCAACACCACCTGGAGCATGACCGAGAAGATCGGCGCCTGCGCCCGCACGGTGGCGCACGCCGGCACGGAAATCGTCGCGGTCAGCCCGGCCATGGGGCCGGTTTCCATCGAGAGCCACTACGACGAGGCGCTGGCCGTGCCCGGCCTGCTACAGGAGATTGCAGCGGGCGAACGCGATGGCATCGACGGCTACGTGATCGCCTGCTTCGGCGACCCGGGCCTGAAGGCCGCGCGCGAACTGGCGCGCGGCCCGGTGGTCGGCATCGCCGAAGCAGCGATGCACCTGGCCAGCATGATCGGCAGCCGCTTCAGCGTGGTCACCACGCTGGGCCGGACGATGGGCCAGGCCTGGCACCTGGCCGAGATCTACGGCATGGAGCGCTTCTGCGCCAACGTGCGCGCGTGCGAACTGCCGGTGCTCGAGCTTGAAGAGCCGGGTTCCAACGCGCGCGAACGCATCGTCGACGAATGCCGGCGCGCGCTGGAAGAAGACGGCTCCGACTGCATCGTGCTCGGCTGCGCCGGCATGACCGACCTGTGCGAACACATCAGCGACCTGCTGGGCGTGCCGGTGATCGACGGCGTGGCCGCGGGCACCAAGCTCATCGAATCGCTGGTCACGCTGAAGCTGCAGACCAGCAAGCGCGGCGAGCTCGCGCGGCCCCTGCCCAAGACCATGACGGGAGCGCTCGAAGGCTTCACGCTCCGCGGGTGATGCGGGCCGGCGCGGGCGAAGGCATCGAACGCTGAGCCACAATCTCCGCATGCCCCGCGCCAGCACCAAAACCATCGCCTCCCCCGCCCCGACCGACACCATCGCCACTCCGGCCGAGAACGGTGCAGCCGTTGGCAAGGGAAGCTCCATCGAGCGCATCGCCCAGGACATCGCCACCGCGATCGTCGAGAAGCGCCTGCCGCCCGGCACGTGGCTGCGCGAAGAGGCGCTGGGCCGCGTCTACTCGGTGAGCCGCACCAAGGTGCGCGCGGCGCTCCTGATGCTGTCGAAGGACAAGCTCATCGAGATGATTCCCGACAAGGGCGCCTTCGTCTCGCAGCCTACGGTGCAGGAGGCGCGAGAGGTGTTCGCGGTGCGCCGCATTCTGGAAAGCGAAGTGGTGCGCCTCTTCATCGCGAATGCGCGGCCGCGCGACTACCAGGCGCTTGAGCAGCACATCAAGTTCGAGCGCGCGGCGCTGCGCCAGAGTCCCGCGATGGGCGCGGTGCGCGAGAAGGTGCTGGGCGATTTCCACGTGGCGCTGGCCGAGGCCACGGGCAACCACACGCTGACGGAACTGGTGCGCGAATTGGTGGCGCGCAGCTCGCTGATCGCGATGCTCTATCACTCGTCGAACGATCCGCACTGCTCGTCGGACGAGCACTCCGACTTCCTGCGTATCTGCCGAAAAGGCGATGTGGAAGGTGCCGTGGCCTGCATGACCGAGCACCTCGAACGCATCGAGGCCAGCCTCGAACTGGGCACCGACAAGCCCGACCGGCAGCTCGACTTGGTCAAGGCGCTGCTCGCCTGAAGCCTGCGCCGGGGCACGGCGCTTGCACTGCACGCAGACGGCGTGCGGGTTTTCCTGCATGCAGATTGCGGCATAAATTGTATACAGTTTCGCGTACACAATGCAGTCCAGCAGGAGATACACGATGACGGGCGATAACCTTTCCCCAGCAGTTCACCCCGTGGACCAGCGCCTGCCCTCGGGCAAGCTCGCGGCCCTCGGACTGCAGCACGTGCTCGTGATGTATGCGGGTGCTGTCGCAGTGCCGCTCATCGTGGGCCGCGCGCTCAAGCTCTCGCCCGACGAAGTTGCGCTGCTGATCTCGGCCGACCTCTTTTGCTGCGGCATCGCCACGCTGATTCAGGCGCTGGGCGCCACGCAGTGGTTCGGCATCAAGCTGCCGGTGATGATGGGCGTGACCTTCGCATCGGTCGCGCCGATGGTGGCCATTGCCAATGCCAACCCCGGGCAGAACGGCGCGCAGTTGCTCTTCGGCGCGATCATCGGCGCGGGCGTGGTGTCGATACTCATCGCGCCGCTCGTGAGCCGCATGCTGCGGTTCTTTCCGCCGGTGGTCACGGGCACCATCATCGCGGTCATCGGCATCAGCCTGATGCGCGTGGGCATCAACTGGATCTTCGGCAACCCCGTGGGCCCGACGGCGCCCGCGCTGGTCGACCCGGTGTATGCCAAGTGGCTCGCCGAAGTCACCTCGCCGGGCAGTTCGATTCCGGCGGTGCCCAAGGGCTTCGCGATCATGCCCACGGTGCCCAACCCCAAGTACGCGGACCTCTCGGGCTTCGGCGTGGCCGCGCTGGTGCTCGTGTCGATCCTTTTGATCGTCAAGTACGCCAAGGGATTCGTGGCCAACATCTCGGTGTTGCTGGGCATCGTGATCGGCGCGGTCGTCGCCACGTTCACCGGGCTCATGACCTACGAGAAGGTCGGCAAGGCCGCGTGGGTCGACATCGTGCTGCCCTTTCACTTCGGCATGCCGCAGTTCGACCCGATCCTGATCCTCACGATGACGCTGATCATGATCGTGGTGATGATCGAGTCGACCGGCATGTTCCTCGCGCTCGGCGAAATGACCGACCGCAAGATCACGCAGAAGGACCTCGCCAAGGGCCTGCGCACCGACGGCCTGGGCACGCTGATCGGCGGCATCTTCAACACCTTTCCGTACACCAGCTTCTCGCAGAACGTCGGCCTCGTGGCCGTCACCGGCATCAAGAGCCGCTACGTGTGCGTGGCGGGCGGCGTGATCCTGGTCGTGCTGGGGCTGTTGCCGAAGATGGCGGCGCTGGTGGAGTCATTGCCCACCGTAGTGCTCGGCGGCGCGGGCCTCGTGATGTTCGGCATGGTGGCGGCCACCGGCATCCGCATTCTGTCGGGCGTGGACTTCAAGACGAATCGCCACAACGCCATGATCGTCGCGGTGTCGATCGGCGTCGGGATGATTCCGTTGATCGCACCCAACTTCAAGCAGTGGATGCCGCATGCGATCCACTCGCTGATCGAGTCGGGCATCCTGCTGGCATCGATTGCTGCCGTGTTGTTGAACCTGTTCCTGAACGGCGCGAAGCACGACGAGCAGGCCGTGATCGCGGCGGCCAAGCACGCGGACGCGCACTAGGGAATCAGATCATCGCCAGCGGCGTCTTGCGCCGCGGTGGCGGGTGCAGTCGGTCCAGTTCGGCGAGGATCGCGGCATCGAGCTTCAATTCAGCGGCGGCGAGATTTTCCTGAAGGTGCGCGCTGCGTACCGCCTTCGGAATCGCGACGACGCCGGGCCGCGCGATCACTGCCGCCAGCGCGAGTTGCGCAGCGGTCACGCCAAGACGCTGCGCCAATTCTCCGAGTGCATCGTCGCCGGCCAATGCGCCCTGGTCGATCGGGCTGTAGGCCATCAGCGGCATGCCGCGTTCGCGCAGCCACGGCAGCAGGCTGAACTCGGGGCCGCGCTCGCCGAGCGACAGGTACACCTGGTTCGCTGCACAGCCCGGGCCACTGCCGATGACGCCCTCCAGTTCCTCCATGTCATCGGTATCGAAGTTGCTCACGCCCCAATGCGCGATGCGTCCACCGGCCACCAATGCGTGCATCGCCTCGACCGTCTCGCTCAATGGATGGCTGCCGCGCCAGTGCAGCAGATACAGGTCGATGGCATTGAGCCCGAGCCGTTTCAGGCTGCGCTCGCAGGCCTCGCGCGTACCGCGGCGGCTCGCGTTGTGCGGGTAGACCTTGCTCACGATGAAGAGCTCGTCACGCCGCACGTCGCCCGCGCGCAGCGCCTCACCGATGGCCTGGCCGAGCACGGTCTCGGCGCCGCCTTCGCCGTACATCTCGGCCGTGTCGATGAGCCGGTAGCCCAGCACGATGGCTTCGCGCACCGCGGCGACCTCGGCCGCGTGACGAGAGGCCACCTCGCCCATGCGCCAGGTGCCGAGGCCGAGGACCGGCATCTCGCCGCCGGTGGGGAGTGGGAGTGTTCGCATTCGGGCAATGGTACGAGAGTGATGCGAGAGAACGGCATGCATGCCCGCTTGCCCGGAAGGGGTGACTTTCGACACTGGCGGGCCGGCCACCGGCCTCCTAGAGTCCCTGCGGAAACCTTCACGCCACCCTGAATGAATCACGCTGCACCGGACCCTGTAGTCACCGCTTTCGACGTAGTCGAACTCTTCGCGGGCGACGACGACGGCATGCTGTGGCTCACGCTCGGCTTTGCCTCGCTGGGCGAACCGCTGGACGTGCTGCACATCGTCTGCGGAAAGATGCCCACCGGCATCCTCGAAGAAGACGCGCTGTACCTGGAGCGAACGAGCCAGGACTTGGCCTGCAGCGGGGAAGTACTGGCGCTCGCGGTGCGGAGCGACGGCCTCGCGCTCGTCCTCACCCCTGAAGGCGCCGGCGCGCTCGAATTGCCCGAGCACGTGCGCTTCACTTTCAGGGCGCAGCCGGCGCTCTTTGCGCAGGCGGTCGGGATGCTCGTGCAAATGGCGGCGCTCGGACACGCCTGCATCGCGGCGAACGGTGGCCCATGAGCGGCGGCCACTATGTCCGCGAATGCGGCTACACCCAAAAGGCGTTGGTTACCCGCCGTGTATGTGTTCATGCTGACCTCGATGTGGCTGCCAGTGCTCAGCCCGGAAGACTGCGCGGGCTGCGGGTTCCGGCTGACATCCAAGCTGCACTCATGGGGATCTGATGACCTCATTGATCACATAGTCCTGGCTGAGGGCATCGGCCCGCACCACTACTCGGGCCTGGGCACCGGGGTATCGCACTGCGTCGACAGGAATCTCCAGGTGCGTGAAGCCATTCTTCTTCTCCTCGGTAAGTTTCGGGTCCGCGACTCCCCCCAGGTCCTTCGTTGAGGAATAGACATAGCCTCGACCCAGGACATAGACGGACGTAGAGCCACCGCCCGGATTGTCCAATGTGATATCGATGCTCCATTCGAGGTTGTCGCGTAGCGTTTGGGGCATCCACAGTCGCAGGTCGATCGATTTGAAGACCCCGATTTCCTCCTTGATCGGGTCCTTCGCGGCTCCTCCGAACGGAGAACCGCGAATGATTGCCTCTTGCGTCAGATTGCGCCCATACGTGCTCATGGTGTCTTGCACACCCATGGAATAGTCGAATTCCACGCGAATTCCCATCAGGAGTTTGTTGAGTTCCTGCTGCTCCACTTCAAAGCTGCCCCATTCGGCCGAATCGAGGCTGAAAAAAGGCTTGGATGCGGCCCCGCGCCAGATGGTTTTGGCAACCCATTCTTCCGTGGGTGTGTCCTTCAACAGCACAGCGATGTAGCCAACGCTGACAGCAAGCCCGATCAGAATCAGGCCCCAACCAGTCCACGACAACCCCAGCAGACCCGTACTGGCAACCGAGGCCGTGCCTGCGCTGACGGCGGCTGCTTCGGCACCGACCTGCGCAGCTGCCATCAACCCAGCCCAGCCGGCCATTCCGAAAAGAACGCCGGACGCCAAGTACGCGGTTCCTGAATCCGTATCGTTCTTCTCGAATCGCGCGCACGCATTGACTGCAGCAAAACCCGCATCTACAAACAATCCGAGTGCAGACAGTCTGCTGGCCAAAAGCTTCGCGCGATTGGCGCGGTCTACCCAATGCCTGCCGCTGTCCTTTAGCGCCGTGTTGAGCATCTCACCACTCTCTTTCAGTACCTGTTCGGACACTTCCGCCATGGCGCCGACGACACCCAGGCCAGAATTTGCAAGACCAAACCACGCAGCTCTGCGTTGTTCCTGCGACCCATGTTCGAGCATTTCGGCAGACTTCTTGAGCGAGAGCCCGTGCAGCATGGCGCCCGCCAACGAGAACGCCGCGGTACCACCACTCATTGCGACAGCGGAACCACGTGCAAGTGTCGTCAATTGCGCTGCCGTCCATCCGATCGCACGCGCAGTTGTCGTGCCTGCTGCGGTGCGCCCCGCAGCGGCAGCCAGCTGGCTCAATTTTTCAGGCGATTCGTTTGTAAAGACCCATACATCGATGATCATATCGATGCCACGAAAATGCCCCGCCAAGGCCAGGCTCAGCCCGCCTGCCTGGAATGATTTGCGCAGCCTTCCGACGACCGCATTTCCGGCCCTGCTCGCCTCTCCCGCCGCATTGCGGGCGATTTCCGCGCGCACGCTCTCCCAGTAGCTCACCGCCTCGGACAATCTCATCTTTACCGCGTGAGCCTTGGTGCCGTTCAGGCCCGTGGCTTCGATGATGTCGCACATGAGTGCCTTGTATTCCTCACGTATGGCGCTGGAGAGCGGGTCGGTTCCCTTCCTCGCCATGACGACAGCGCCAGCAATGCCGATCAAGGGACTCGCAACGAGTGCAGCGGCATTTTTCAGCGCTGGGATGGATGCAATCGCCGTGTTGTAGAACGGATATTTGGCCAACCATTGCTGGCTGGCCAAAGGGGCGGCGATCACCCCCCTTCCGGTGTTCACGAACGCCTCACGTGTCTCCTCGAACAGCTTGAAGATGTTCTTGGTTTCCTTGTGAATCTTGGTGGACTTGAACACGTCGAAAAAATCCACCTGATTTCCAAGCATCGCACGCGTCAGCAACGCCTGACTGTCATATGGACTGTCCGAAACAAGCGCCTTGTACCACTCGAGCCCGGTGATGCTCATGTGCCCTCCGAGCGTGATCTGCGCGACGACATGGGCATAGTGCAAACCGTCGATACGCTCTTTGGGACCGAAGTCGTTCTCCGTCACCAGCTTGCGGGCGTCGGACTGGAGCCACATGCCATGGTCAGGTTCGATCTGTGCGAGAAGGTACTTGTCGGCTTTGGAGAGCCTCTCGAACTCTTGCAGGAACTTCCGAAACGGATAGTTGGTTCGACCGTTCGATGCAAGCTTGTTGAGCACACGGGTCTTGAGATCGGCTGTGCCGTCGTCGATTTCCCCTTCACTGGGAAGCACGATCCTGCCGCCACTGAAATCGGGATAGCTTCCAGCTCTTGGAACCGGGCTTTCACGACGATTGGGCTCCCAACGGGCTTGGGGTGGAAATTTTCCAGCTTCCTGTTGCCGTTGAAACTCCGCCTTCGTGATCGGCTTGCCGTTCAAATACGCCACGTCCTGCATGTGCTGCTTGGCTGAATCGCCGCGTGCATCGATCTCCTTGAGCAACCCCTCGATGGCCAACGCCGATTGAAGCAACCACTCTCCGTTTTTCTGCTTGCCAATCCACGAAGCAGCGCTGTTGCACTGCGTCAGACGCATGTAAGCCGATTCGGAGGTCACCCCGACGGCATCGGGCACACTGACCATGTGGACATGGCTCATGGCGTATTGCCCCTCCGAAGCAGCCACCAGACGCTGGGCCGCCTGAATGACCTGACGTGCGGTTTCGGGCCGCACCCCGGCTTTTCCCGGGGCAACCTTGTGCAGACTCAGAGGAGGGAATGGTGTGCCCAGTAGGTCGTTGGGCTGTCGCTTCTTGTCGTAGTCCGCAACGAGCTCCAGGATTGCTTTTTCGGTCAACGGCATTGCACGCTCGGCTTTCCCCTGCGAAGCCTCGATCAGCGTCATGCGCTTGAGCCGCAGCTCCTCGCTGGACGCATACAGATCCCGAACCGGCTTGGACCAGGGGTGGTCGCTGTAGCCGACCCACACCGAGCCGGCATACTGAGCCTCGGGAATCACAAGCAGCATCGCATTGGCGTAGGCGTCGGAGCGCTGGCACACGAAACCGTCATCGTGGCTGGTGCTGTTCGTGTAGGGAACGGCATGCAGCGGGAATGGGCTGAGATAGCCACCATCGCTGACACGAAAGATCTGCCACCCTTCGTCGCTTATCAATTGCGGGGTGTGCGGTGTTTTGTAGTACACAACAACAAAGCCCGCGCGCAGCGTGCGCATGACATAGCTGCTGTAGGTCAACGCTACTTCAGCGGTATGCTTATCGAGGAGCGGTCGTGCCGCGTCTTGCTTGTCTTTCGCGTACTTCCTCTCGGCAAGCCCGGGACGCACGAGCAGCACCGGCAATCCGGCCTTGATGCATGCAGGACAGCCACCGGCGGCGCATCCGGGCGTACCGGCCGCCGCTTTCTGCGCCGCCGCCGAGTAAGTGGGGGACGTCGTATCAGCCAAGTTCTTCTCCCTCTGCGATCGATCGAGACTGTCCAGATCCGGCGCGGCGCTCCAACTCATCTCGAATGGCGTTCCAGCCTTCGGGGTCGGGGATATCGTCGAGCGCCTGCGCGAGCGTGACTTCTCCGCGCAAGGCACGAGCGATGGCCGAGTGCACGATCGGATGTGTGATCAAGCGCGGGTGTATCTGCAGCACATAGGCACCTAACAGAACCCTGTCTTGTCGGTTCGACAGGCCAGCGGAAATGACTGTGCGCGCCACCTCGGACGCTTGCTGCAAATAGTCTTCGGGCAGCGCGCCCGCGAACCGCAGCCATCCGCGCAGCAAATCCTGAACCGCCTCATTGCTGCCCGCGTGTGCCCACTGGCCGGCACTGAAACTCGGACTTTCCAGCACGACGCCAGGGGCGATTTCATAACGCATGAGCCTTCCGCACCGGTCGAGGCTGCACCAGCATTGCATGGGGCCCAGGAGACCCGCTTGCTGATTCGGCGTGAGGGCGGGCCACATCCACTCCATGACCCTTCGATCGGCCCAGCGTATGAGCCTTGGCGTTGCCTCATTCGAAAGGCCGCCGTTCATGCATCGGGCAAGGTGTCGAACCAGCGCATCCGCAGGCGCTGCGCACAGCAACCAGCCACCAAGAGCAAAGCCTTGCTCACCCTCCGTATCGGGGTCAGCCTGCTCGCTGAGCGCCAAGGCCAGGCTCGCTTCCAGCAGATGCGTGTCGTGCGGATGCAGGTGAATCAACCTAGGACGCTGTTCAGGCTTCAGCAACGGGTGATGCACAGGAATGGTCCACACATCACGCGACTCCGCTTGTGGCAAGTCTTCGGAGAAGGGCTCGCGCAACATGGGGTCCACCAGCACATAGGCCGACAGCATGTCATCCGCTTGCAGCGTTTCACCCAACTGCCTGACAAGGCGTTCAAGCATGAGTGTTCTGTCTCACAGGGTTACAGCGCCACTTGCGGCGGCATCGTTCTGCTTCGGGCAACTGCTCAATTCGCTCTTGCCTACCGAATTACGGTTGCTGTCCCCTTGCGGCCCGACGAAGTTGTGCATCCCCCTGAACGTCACCTTCCCCGGTGCATGGATCTTGATGCTCGAGCCTTCCAGCTTGATGTACGCGCCTGCACTGGTCAGCAGCACGTGCTTGGGCGCCTCGACATCCACGTTCTTCGTCGTGCTGGCGATCGTCACCTTCTTGTCCGCCGCGATCTTCGTCGCGCCCTTCTGGCTCTGCAGCGTCACGCTGCCGCTGGCTGCGTGC